>NZ_VXKZ01000109.1:0-253767 GCF_008693195.1 Paenibacillus sp. UASWS1643 | reverse complement strand
AAAAAAAGAGGTCAACTTATCCGAATTGCCGCATAGGTATGTAATACACTTTTCACAACAAAACAAGACGTTTGGACAGAGGGTGGCGGGACTACACAGGACCGCAAGATTGGTATTCAAGCAGGAGCCGCAATTCTATTGATTTCTTCATACCATTCGGAATGGTTGACAATCACACTAAAGGAGCCATGGGAGGTACCAAGCATGAATATTTTTGAACGCGTTGCGGAACATCGGGCAGAGAGTGACCGTTTGACATGGAACGGAACATTTGAAGATTATATTGCACTGCTGAGAGAGGACCCGACTCCGGCAATGACGGCTCACGCCAGAGTGTATGAGATGATTGAATCGTTTGGGGTGGAAGAAGTAGGTGGGCATAAGCGGTACAAGTTTTTTGAACAGGAGATCTTTGGACTGGACCGTTCGATTGAAAAGCTGGTTGAAGAATACTTCCACTCGGCAGCACGTCGTCTGGATGTACGTAAACGGATTTTGCTCCTGATGGGTCCCGTAAGTGGGGGGAAATCGACGCTGGTGACGCTGCTGAAGCGGGGGCTTGAACAGTTCTCGCGGACAGAGAAAGGTGCCATATACGCCATTGATGGATGCCCGATGCATGAGGAACCGCTGCATTTGATTCCACTGGAGCTTCGTCCTGAAGTGGAAAAGGAAATTGGAGTCCGTATTGAGGGTAACCTTTGCCCATCCTGCCAGATGAGACTCCGTACCGAATATGGTGGTGATATCAGCAAGGTGCCGGTGGAACGCGTCATTGTTTCCGAAGATAATCGCGTGGGAATAGGAACGTTCAGTCCATCCGATCCGAAATCACAGGATATTGCCGATCTGACGGGTAGTATCGACTTCTCCACCATTACGGAGTTTGGTTCCGAATCCGATCCACGTGCCTATCGTTTTGATGGGGAGTTGAACAAGGCGAACCGTGGGTTAATGGAGTTCCAGGAGATGTTGAAATGTGATGAGAAATTCCTCTGGAATCTCCTGTCGCTCACTCAGGAAGGGAATTTCAAAGCAGGACGCTTTGCCTTAATCAGTGCGGATGAAATGATTGTGGCGCATACGAATGAATCGGAGTATAAGTCTTTTATCTCCAACAAGAAAAATGAGGCACTGCAATCCCGGATGATTGTCATGCCGATTCCGTACAATCTGAAAGTGTCCGAGGAAGAGAAAATCTATGCCAAGCTCATTCAGCAAAGTGACATGAAGCATGTTCATATTGCACCGCATGCACTGCGGACTGCAGCCATTTTTTCCATACTTACCCGCTTGAAGGAAACGAAAAAACAAGGCATGGATCTCGTTAAAAAGATGCGCATGTATGATGGTGAAGAAGTGGAAGGATACAAAGAAGCCGATCTGCGCGAGATGCAAAATGAGTATCTGGATGAAGGGATGTCCGGCATTGATCCACGGTATGTCATTAACCGGATCTCCAGTGCTTTGATTAAGCAAAATCTTCAGTGCATTAACGCGCTGGACATTCTGCGGGCCATCAAGGACGGTCTGGACCAGCATGCCTCGATTACAAAGGAAGAGCGGGAGCGTTATCTGAACTTTATCGCTCTTGCACGCAAGGAGTATGATGAACTGGCCAAGAAGGAAGTGCAGAAAGCATTTGTGTACTCATTCGAGGAGTCGGCAAGAACGTTATTCGAGAATTACCTGGATAACATTGAAGCATTCTGCAACTGGTCCAAGATTCGTGACCCGCTCACGGATGAAGAGATGGACCCGGATGAGCGTCTGATGCGATCCATTGAGGAACAGATCGGGATCTCCGAGAATGCAAAGAAAGCGTTCAGGGAAGAGATTCTGATTCGAATCTCGGCATACTCCCGCAAGGAGCGCAAGTTCGAATACAGCAGCCATGACCGTTTGCGTGAAGCGATTGAGAAGAAGTTGTTTACCGATCTGAAAGACATCGTCAAGATCACAACCTCAACCAAAACACCGGATGCAACCCAATTGAAACGTATGAATGAAGTCATTAAACGCTTAATTGAGGAACATGGATATACCGCAGCCAGCGCGAATGAACTGTTACGTTATGTGGGCAGTTTGCTTAATCGCTAATCGGCAACAAACCATTCCGGATCAGGCTCCTGATGTCTGCTGTGAGGCTCCTTCACAGCAGGGTCAGGGCCTTTTTAATTACATGAAGGTCCATATTAGTCTAAAAAGCTGACAAATAAGGTTAATTTTAAAGAGAATTAGTTCTAATGGTATATGTATATTTAGGTATTTTAGTCTATAATCAATACATATATTTACAATTTAAAGTAATTTAGTGTTTATTAAGGAGCTGACTGAACCAGATATGAGCAGTATTTCCGCAACAAGACAGAAGCAACTTGATTACATGGGTTTAACCGCAGGGGATCTAAAACTGCTTGCCGATCATCGACCTGTTTTTAAAAAAGTCGTTAATGAAGTGGTAGATCATTTCTACAATCATGTGGGGAATTATCCTGAATTGGTAGATCTGATCGCTCGATTCTCTACCATTGATCGTCTAAAAGAAACACAGAAGATGTACTGGTTATCGATGACAGATGGAATCGTGGACGACGCATATATTGAGCAACGGATTGCGATTGGGCTTGTGCATTCCCGTATTGGCCTGTCGGAAGATTATTATCTGGGTACCTATATGGTATACCTTGATATTGCAACGAGCATATTCCAACAGGTTATCCCTGATTCCTGGCATCTTGTCATTCAGGCGCTCAGCAAAATGTTCAATCTGGATTCACAGCTTGTCCTTGAGGCATATGAGAAGAAAGAAAAAGAAAAGTTACATCAGCTTGCCGATGACCAACAGCATACATTGCAGGCGATTACGCAGATTACCCAAGAGCTTACAGGCATGATTAGTGAATTAAATGAAAGTGCAATGGCTATATCGAGTGTAGCCAAAGAAACAGCGGCTTCTCAGGATCAGGCCCAAGTTCTGCTTACCGAATTGACAGGGGAGATCCAGCAGATCGGAAAAATGGGTGAACTCATTCGCGAGATATCGGAACAGAGTCATCTTGTCGGTCTGAATGCAGCGATTGAAGCTGCTCATGCAGGAGAGTTTGGACGTGGCTTCGAAGTAGTCGCCAGTGAGGTGCGCAAGCTTGCAGCCAGTTCTCGGGACGCCCAGGGTAAAATTCAGTCTAATCTGGAACAGATCATGAAGAAACTGAGCAGTGTGCAGCAGGAGTCAGATCATACGTCTCGCGGAGCACGTAGCCAAGCTTCACGCTCGGCTGAACTCGCTGTATTTGCAACAACAATGGAGAAACTGTCTCTGGATTTGAAGAATCTGGAACAGCAGGAATAGAGCTTAAAAGCATTAGGAACCTTCCGTACCGTTTCAGGCTGTTTTAAGCTATAATGGGTAGACAAACCTGCCGATGTTATAGAAAATGCAGCCGGAGACAGGGGATTTGAAAGAGGTTGAGGTGATCAGATGGCTTCTATCCATGATGTAGCCAAGGAAGCGGGAGTATCTGTTGCAACCGTTTCCAAAGTGATAAACGATTATCCTGATGTAAGTGAAAAAACACGCAAAAAAGTCAATATAGCCATCGAATTATTGAAATATCAACCCAATGTGGTCGCACGTGGACTTGTCAAACGCCGTTCATGGACGGTGGGAGTACTGTTAACGGTTCCGTTTACGAACCCTTTTGTGTCTGAGTTGCTGGAAGGGATCAAGACAGCGCTGGAGAACAGTGGATATGATCTGGTCCGGTTGTCTACTCGATTCGATGATCCGGCGTACTCGTTCATCAAACATTGCCGTAGTCGTAATGTGGATGGCGTTGTGGTATTCGGGGAAGGCAGAGAAAACGAGAGTATTCAGGAACTGGTGGATGCAGAGATTCCAACGATGTTTATCGATACGGACATGTTGGGCAAGCGTGCCGGGTACATTACTACGGATAACGCGAACGGGATCTCGATGGGTGTCAAACATCTGTATGAGCTTGGGCACCGCAAAATTGCCTATATCTCAGGGACACTTGGACCTGCCGTAGCCAATCTGCGATTGGAAGGATATCGGGAAGGGCTGCGAGAATGCGGCATCCCGTATTCTACGGTATATCTGGAGATCTGCGATTATTCCTTCGACGGAGGAAGCAAGGCTGCCCGACGATTGCTGGCACTTCAGGATCAACCAACGGGAATTGTCTGTGCATCAGACATGTCTGCCTTTGGTGCGATTCATGAAATTGAAAAGCATGGACTGAGTGTACCAGAAGATATCTCGGTTGTCGGGTTCGATAACACGTATTATGCTGAGGTATTCAAACCGGGGTTGACCACAGTGAATCAGAATATCTATTCCATCGGCATTAAGTCCATCGAATATCTGATTGCCATGATCGAGAATCCATCTTATTCTCCTCCCGTGGTGACGGAACCTTCCAATCTGGTTGTCCGTCAGACGACAGCACCTTTAAAAGCCTAAAGACGTTGACAAGGAGCACAGCTAACAAGCTGTGCTTTTTGTCGTTTTATTTATTGTGAATTTTTTTAGAATAAGTCCTATAGTTTAACGGGTAAACAAAGTTTACTGGCAATCGTATAATGAAAGTGCTTACAATTTTCTGTCCATTAGCATCTATCCATCCTGAATAACGATCTTGTAAAAGGCTGGCACATGGCAGAGCAAAGGTTATTCTTCACAAACAACGAACCAAGGAGGAGATCGGATGCATTTGAGAAAATGGTGGAGCTTGTGCTTGTCGGCTGTATTGATCTTCAGTTTGTTCCCAAGTGTGGGAACAGGAGGGACACGTGCTGCGGCTGCGGACGTTAAGACTGGCGATGATGGAGTACTGTTCGAGGCTAATTTTGAAGATGGTGTGTTGGGACAATGGCGTCCACGTGCGAGTGAAAAGCTTGATATCGTAACGCAAGTAGGTCACGACAGTACACGCAGCCTGAGAACCTCTTCCCGTACCGAAACGTTCCATGGACCCTTAATTGAAGTAATAGAACATGTACAGAAGGGCAGCACGGTTCATATTTCGTTTTGGGCCATGTACGATGAAGGACCGGACAGTCAGGTCATTAACGGTTCACTGGAGAAAGAGTACAATAACGACGCTTCAAGTCGAGAATATGCTACGTTTGCCTCTGCAACTCTGAACAAGGGACAGTGGAAAAAAATCGAGGCAGATGTGGTGATCCCTGGAGAAAATAGCGGCATCACCGGATTCCGCATGTATGCAGAGACACCTTGGAAGACATCAGCGGAAGTGACGCCGGCGGATACGATTACTTTTTACGTGGATGATGTACTGATCACGGAAGCCGAAAAAATTGAAATAGAGCCGAACATTCCGAATCTAGTGGATGTTGTGGGACAACACTATGCAATGGGAGCGGCAATCGACCAATCTGCACTGGATGCGGAAGATCCGCATTCCCAACTGTTGACGAAACATTTTAATAGTATTACAGCTGGAAACTTTATGAAAATGGATGCGATGCAGCCCCAGGAAGGACAGTTTGTCTGGTCAGAGACAGATCGCCTGGTGAAGTTTGCCGAAGCAAATGATATGGAAATCAGAGGTCATACGCTGTTATGGCATAGTCAGGTGCCGGACTGGTTCTTTACCGATCCGAATGATGCTTCCAAACCTGCCACGCGTGAACAGTTGCTTTCACGGATGAAAACCCATATTCAAACCATCGTGACCCGGTACAAAGGAAAGGTTCATACATGGGATGTCGTCAATGAAGTCATCTCGGACGGAGGCGGCTTGCGGAATGAGGCCAGTAATTCCAAGTGGAGAGATATTATTGGGGATGTAGATGGCGACGGAGATGACAGTGATTACATTGAGCTGGCTTTCCGATATGCACGTGAGGCTGACCCTGATGCGGTATTGGTGATTAATGACTATGGAATGGAGGGCAATGGAAACAAGGTGAATGATATGGTGAAGCTTGTAGAGAAGCTGCTTGCCAAAGGAACACCGATTGATGCGGTTGGATTCCAGATGCATGTGTCGATGTACGGACCGGATGTAAAGCTCATTCGTGAGGCTTTTGAGAAAGTGATTGCTCTTGGTGTGAATGTACAGGTTACAGAGCTGGACGTTTCGATCTATTCAAGTAATTCCGAACTGGAGATGCCTGTCACAGAGGAATTAATGCTGCAACAAGCTTACCGTTATCGTGAACTGTTCGACCTGTTCGACGAGTTGGGAAAACGCGGCGTAATGGACAGTGTTACGGTCTGGGGACTTGCGGATGATGGTACATGGCTTGACAATCATCCAGTCAAAGGACGCAAAGATGCACCATTGTTGTTTGATCGTAAATTGAAAGCGAAACCGGCCTATTGGGCACTGGTGGATGCTACCACTCTTCCGATCTATCGTAATGAATGGACAGCACTGAAGGCCAGCCCTTCTTTCCCGAATCACAAAGGACAGGAAGATATTCTGTGGGGTGCTGTGAAAGGACTTGAAATTAATCATCTGGCAGATGGTACATCTGTGGTTACGGGTGAGGCTCGTATGATGTGGGATGCCAAAAAGGTGAATTTACGATTGGAAGTGAAGGATACCACACGTCGCAAAGGGGACCAGGTGCAGGTTTTCCTCGCGGAAGAAGTCAAGGGGACAGGCGCTGCAACTTCTGAAGCTGATCTGTCTGCCAAGAAGAAAAATCCGCCTTCTGCAAATGGTCAATATACATTTAAACGGGATGGGGGTAAAGGCAAAGATAAAAATACTTACAACGTACAGGAGACCAAAACCGGTTATGTTGTATACGCATCACTGCCTATGTCAGCTGCTCTACTTACCGAAGGCCAGGTCTTGTCTCTGGATTTTCGGATTACGGATGAACATGCTGCTGGAAAGACAGCGACCATTGTTTGGAATGATATTTCCAATCAACAGCCCGACAAACCAGCCAACCGGGGCAAACTGAAGCTCGGTTCTGTCTTGAAACAAACCAAGGTCACTTATGGCAAACCTGTCATTGATGCAAAACAGGATAACGTCTGGAAAAAGGCTGTATCTGTCAAGACGGATGTCTGGGTGGTCGGAAACTCAGGTGCAACGGCGACTGCGCAGCTGTTATGGGATGAGAAATACCTGTACGTATTGGCAGATGTGAAGGATCCTTTGCGAAGCAAATTAAGTTCCAATGCACATGAGCAGGATTCGATCGAGATTTTTATCGACCCGAGCAAAGATCAGACAACATTCTATCAGGAGGATGACGCCCAGTACCGGGTCAATTTTGATAATGAGACTTCTTTTGGTGGAAATGCACGGAAAGAAAGTTTCAAATCAGCTACCCGATTAACAAGCGGAGGGTATACAGTTGAAGTGGCAATCCCACTAGATAGTGTTCGTACTGAAGGGCAAAGATGGATTGGGTTTGATCTTCAAGTTAATGATGATGGCGCGGGAGATGGCAAGCGAAGCAGTGTATCCATCTGGAGTGATTCATCAGGTAATTCTTATCAAGATACTTCCGGTTTTGGCAGTCTGTTACTGACTCGCAAATAGAATATTCAGTTGTGAATTAGAATATGAGAATGTTAGCTATGCAACATTGTATATCTGGAAATAAGTGTTGATTTTAAAGGCTGGGACGTTTAGACTATATACATTCAAATAAACGGGTTCCAATGTATGACAACGGCTTCAACTAAGTCTGTGGTCACGAGTCAAATGATGCGGAGGGAGTGCCTGTCATCCAGACAGCGCACTCGCTTCTTTTTTACATTTTTGCATACATATAAGGCATTTCCCGGTCGAAAGGACAGAGTGAGTGGAGCACCTACATGGCACGTACAACTTAGAACTTGTTATTTTATCCTATATTATTGCATCGTTAGCTTCATACGCTGCCCTTGACCTTGCAGGCCGTGTAAGTCAGGCTAACGGGATGGCGCGGAATGTATGGCTTACCTGCGGTGCAGTCTCGATGGGGCTGGGAATCTGGTCCATGCATTTCGTAGGTATGCTGGCTTTTGTTCTGCCTACGCAAGTCTCCTATTCCACCGGTAAGGTTGTTTTATCTGTCCTACTTGCTATTGTCGCATCTGGGGTGGCCTTGAACATTGTGGGTAGACAATCGGGCAGGATAAGCAAGCTCATGATTGCTGGAGTACTGATGACAGCGGGGATCAGCTCGATGCATTATGTGGGAATGGCAGCGATGTCAACTCCGGTTACGTATGAACCAGGCAGAGTGGTGTTATCCATTCTGATTGCAGCGCTTGCTTCATTTGCGGCATTGTGGCTCATGTTTTTCTTCCAGTATCATCAATCAAGACATACATGGGTTTACAAGATGGGCAGCGGTCTCATTATGGGTGTTGGAATCTCTGGCATGCATTATACCGGGATGTCAGCCGCACATTTCCATCATTCACATGGCACGATGGTAAGTTCAGGTATGCAGATTGAGCCAGGCATTCTCGCCTACTTGATCGCATCGGGCACATTTATTGCTTTGGGCTTGACGTTGTTTGGCATATTTATCAATCAGCGAATGTCACAGAAAGATCGACGGATTCATGAGAATGAGCAATGGTATCAGGCCCTGTATCATAACCATTCGGATGCCATTATTTCAGTGGACAAGGAAGGTATTGTCAAAGGCATTAATGCTGCGGTAACAACAATCACCGGTTATCCTGAAACAAGGGTCATGGATCGCTCCATTGATGAAATTGTTCAGCAGATCGATATAGAATGGATCAGTGAATTCGATTCAATCGATTGGGATGATCATAAGCTGGAGCAGGCGCATTATATGGCTAAGATGAGAGATATACAGGGTGAACTTCTGGATCTTAGTATTGTTGTGGTTCCTGTAGTCATTGATGGTAACCATGTGGGAAGCCACATTTTGATCAAGGATATTACGGAGGAGAAACAGGCTCAGGAGAAGATTCGTCACCAAGCTTTGCATGATCCGTTGACGGGGTTGCCCAATCGGCGCAAGTTGGATGATGTGCTGGCTTGTACGATTAACGATTCAGCGGAAAAAGGGAATTCTTTTGCGGTTATGGTGATGGATATAGATCGGTTCAAGATGATTAATGACTCGCTGGGACATTCCATTGGAGATGTATTTCTAAGAGAAGTCAGCAACCGGATCATGAAAGCCATAGAATCTTCGGATCCCTTAGCTATGGAGAATGTCATGCTGGCCCGGATGGGCGGGGACGAGTTCACACTCGTTGTGACCCAGGATCAAGCGACAGAAGTAAGAGTGGCAGAACTTGCAAAACAGATTGTTGAAGCCATTCAGTTACCTTATCGACTGAAGGAGAATGACTTTTACGTAACCGCCAGCATTGGAATTGCGATGTACCCGGATCATGGAGTGGGCGTGGATGCTTTGCTGAAACATGCGGACTCCGCCATGTATGAAGTGAAGAAAAACGGCAAAAATGGTTTCCAATTCTACACTGCCCAACTGGATTCGGAACTATATGAACGCATTGAGCTGGAAGGTTACCTGCGTAAAGCTTTGGAACGCGATGAGATGGTCCTGTACTATCAACCACAGATTCGAACCGAGGATAGCCGCATGATTGGTGTGGAGGCTCTTATACGTTGGAACCATCCACTCAAAGGTCTGCTCGCACCCAACGTGTTTATCCCGCTTGCAGAAGAGACAGGCATGATCTATGAGATTGGCAATTGGACACTGCGGGAAGCATGCAGGCAGATGAAACTCTGGCATGCCAGTGGCGGACCACTTATTCCGGTATCGGTTAACTTGTCCAGCCAGCAGTTCCATCAATCCAACTTGGTAGAACAGGTCAAGTATGCACTCTTGGAGACAGGGTTGGATGCTCGATATCTGGAGCTGGAAATAACAGAGAGCATGATGATGGATGCAGCCGTATCCACGGCGATTCTTAATGAACTGACAGCACTGGGTGTCAAGATCAGCCTGGATGATTTCGGTACGGGATACAGCTCACTCAGTTATCTGAAGCATTTCCCGATTCACAAGCTCAAGATTGATCGTTCGTTTGTGACGGACATTACAGAGAGTCACAGCGATCAGGCAATTGTAGCGACCATTATATCGATGGCACAGAATCTCAAGATGGAAGTCATTGCGGAAGGCATTGAGACGAAAGGCCAACTGGATATTCTGATGCAGAATGATTGCCGGGAGATTCAGGGATATTATTTCAGTCGTCCACTGCCGGCAAGTGAAGTGGAGCATGATTTTTTTGTGCCGCTGCGATTGCAGGGTAATGGTACACGGCCGGCACCATCCTAATTTTATGTATGCCAAGCGGCAAGTTCCCGTGTAAGTCGGGAACTTGCCGCTTTTTTATGTCTTATCTTTTATTAATCATTGAACTCATCCATGATAAGAGCATTTCTTTTTTCGTTTCCAACAACGATAATCGAAAACCTTACATAAACTTGCGGTGGTGTTTTTTGCCATCATACGTAAACCAGATCGGTTTATCCTCGACACGTGTCTCCACATGTACCGTACGCCCCCAGAGGCGATACAGATAAGGCATGGTGCGTTCCATATATTTCAGGTCCAACTCAATGCCTTCATATTGATGTTTCAGCACGAGTTCCCCTGTCCGCAGATAATCAGCATCTTGCACGACCAGATAAGGGGAGCCCCCGTTGACACGTGAAAATACGAGCTGATCCCGTATGTTCTCCCAGGACTTGTCGGTGATTTTCCAGTCCGGGCCTTTTTTCTCAAATACGTAGAGGTCCAGATCCTCGGTTAATTGTTTGGTCATGTAGTTGCGGATAAAGGAGGTATCGGAATCGAATTCACGCACCTCGAACATTTTGGCACGACCTTGCCCCGGTTTGCGGGCCCAACGTTCCTGTTCTTCACGGGTTGGGTTATCCCAGCGCCGTTCAATATCCTCGAAAATCTTCAGTCCCAAATAATACGGATTCAGACTTTGTTTGGATGGCTGCACCACGGAGGAGTTGAGCTTCGCAAATTCGATCGTATCCTCACTGTTCAGATCGAGCTCACGGATAATGCGTTGATGCCAGTAGGATGCCCAGCCTTCATTCATGATTTTGGTTTCCATCTGTGGCCAGAAATATAACATCTCTTCACGCATCATACTCATGATATCCCGCTGCCAGTCGGTCAACACTTCGGAGAATTCCTGAATAAACCACATGACATCCTTCTCCGGTTCAGGCGGAAAATGATGGACCTGAATACCTTCGGCGGGTGCTTCTTCGGTCTGCACGTCATCAAGTGACCATAGATCATCATAGCGACCTTCCGGCCGTGGTTTTTTCTCACCGCGCTGCTCCCGCATTTTCATCTCCATGTAGCGTTGTTTGTCCAAATGGCGGGGTTTAATCAACTGTGGGTCCACATGTTCCTGAATCGCGATCACGGCATCGATAAATGTTTCAACCGCTTCCGTTCCGTACTCCATCTCATAATTGCTGATCCGATCCGCCGTAGCAGCCATGCTTTCGACCATATTACGGTTGGATTTGGAGAAGCGGGCATTGTTTTTGAAAAAATCGCAGTGTGCCAGGACGTGGGCTACGATCAATTTGTTCTGAATCAGGGAATTTCCATCCAGCAGGAAGGCATAACAAGGGTTGGAATTGATGACAAGCTCATAAATTTTGCTGAGCCCAAAATCGTACTGCATTTTCATCTTATGAAATGTTTTACCAAAGCTCCAGTGACTGAATCTGGTAGGCATGCCGTAGGCTCCAAATGTATAAATAATATCCGATGGGCAGATTTCGTACCGCATGGGGTAATAATCCAGACCAAAACCATTGGCAATCTCCATAATCTCGGCAATAGCGTATTCTAGGTCGCGAATCTCATCTGTCATCTAACGCTGCCTCCTTCCCGTTTCTGGAAAAAGCTGCGCAAAGCTTTGTACACTTCGCCTTTTTCTTTGATCACATAATACATGAACTGATCCATTTTGATATGACGATAAGCCGACATCAGTGTGCTGCTGCGGTTGTACTGATTCACTTCTCCGTATCCAAACATATTGCTACGCTTCATTAACTCCCCGATCAGCTTCACACACCGTTCGTTATCCGAGGTCAGATTATCCCCGTCAGAGAAATGGAAAGGGTAGATGTTGTAACTTGAAGGAGGATAACGGCTGTCAATAATATCCAGTGCCTTCATATATACAGATGAGCAGATGGTGCCTCCGCTCTCGCCACGGGTAAAGAATTCTTCTTCGGTAACTTCCTTGGCTTCTGTATGATGGGCGAGGAAAACAATCTCAACTTTCTCATACTGACGGCGTAGAAAACGGGTCATCCAGAAGAAAAAGCTGCGCGCGCAGTATTTCTCAAAAGAACCCATGGACCCGGATGTATCCATCATGGCAATAATAACGGCATTGGATTGTGGAATGATTTTGTCTTCCCATGTCTTGTAGCGCAGGTCATCCGGACTGATGTGATGGATACCTGGCGTACCGGTCGTTGCATTGCGACGCAGATTCTCCAGAATGGTACGTTTCTTGTCAATATTGGACTGCATGCCTTTTTTGCGAATATCGTTGAAAACTACCGTATGTGTCTCAATCAGGTCTTTGTCTTTCTGCTTCAGATCGGGTAATTCCAGCTCAGCGAAGAGCATATCTTCCAATTCCTCAATACTCACTTCGGCTTCCACAATATCATGACCAGGCTGATCGCCAGCTTTTTCGCCTTTGCCGGGTTTCTGCGAAGCAGAGGGATCACGACCGATGACGTCTCCGACCTGACTGTCACCGTCTCCTTGACCGACATGTTTTTGCTTCTGGTAGTTATACACAAAACGGTACTCATCCAGACTGCGGATTGGTACCTTGATGATTTGTTTTCCATCAGACATGATGATGTTTTCTTCCGTAATCAGATCAGGCAGATTCTGTTTGATGACATCTTTCACCTTTTGCTGATGGCGTTGTTGGTCCTGGTACCCTTTGCGGTGAAGCGACCAATCTTCCTTCGACACGACGAACGAGTAAGGCTGGTGTGAATTTGACATGTAGGCACCCCCCATTGATTACGCGGCACAGTTTGGCCTGTCGGTAATTAAGTATATTCACGGGCGAGGACGATATGTGATGAGAGTGGATATAAAATGATACAATTACGCAAGTTCACCTCAGAGGTAAGGTGAGTCGCAAGAACAGAATTGCTCCATTTTTTACAGAAACAGTGAACAAGTGTGATATCCTTCCTATACAATAGGAGAAAGAGACCGATCTGGCATCTAATAGCGGTTGTTTAAAAAGTCACTTAGACTTGTTGAACTCGCACTAATATAGAGATGCATGTAAAGGAAGGATTCATGTGAATAAAAAGGCGATCAAGGCTTGGATTATGTATGATTGGGCCAATTCGGCTTATGCAACAACTGTGCTGGCCGCAGTACTGCCTGTATTCTATGCTTCGGTGGCTGCAGCAACGCTGGATACGGATACCGCCGCCTCCTACCTGGCCTATACACACTCCATTGGCATGTTGTGCGTAGCTCTGCTAACACCGTTGTTAGGCACGCTGGCTGATTTGTCAGGACGGAAAGGCGACTTCCTGCGTGTATTTGCAATTATAGGCATCCTTGCTACATTGGGATTCAGCACAATCGGTGAAGGGGACTGGTTCCTTGCTTCCGCGTTGCTGGTCATATCTACGATTGGTTTTGCGGGTGGGAACACCTTTTACGATGCGATGCTGCCGGATCTGGTACCCGTGGAACGAAGGGACATGATATCCTCCAAAGGTTATGCCTATGGTTATATTGGCGGAGGTTTGCTGTTTGCGGTGAACCTGCTGATGATTCAGCAACCGGGCTGGTTCGGGATGAGCAGTACACTGGCAGGCACAAGACTTGCGTTTATCTCTGTCTCGTTGTGGTGGTTGCTGTTCTCGATACCGATCTTTCGCCATGCTCCGAGACGGCCTGCATCACCGGATCTGCCCGGAACATGGACAGGGTATGCTGCGGTGGGCGTGCGCAGACTGCGCCAAACCTTTCGTCAGATGCGGCGTTTTCCCCAGTTAATCCGCATGCTGGTGGCTTTCTGGTTTTTTAATGACGGCATTAATACCATCATTCTAATGGCTACAATCTATGGGACAAGTATAGGCATAGGCACAGCCGACCTGATGCTCGCGTTACTGTTAACCCAGTTCATCGGTTTCCCATGCACTTTGTTACTGGGAGCGTGGGCACAGCGTTGGGGAGCAAAGCAGGTATTAATCGTTAGCTTATCCGTATATATATGTATCGTGATTCTGGGTTATTTTATGACACAAGCGATTCACTTCTATGTGCTCGCCGGGTTGGTTGGAGTCGTGCAGGGTGTGAGTCAATCCACAGCTCGTTCTCTGTTTAGCAATCTGATGCCAGCTGGCAGAACTGGAGAGTATTTTGGTTTTGTGAATATTACAGGCAAATTCTCTTCAATTTTCGGTCCATTTGTGTTTGGTTATGTTGGGCAGATCACGGGTTCCACGCGTTGGGGTATTCTGTCGCTCATCTTCTTTTTCGTCGCGGGCATTGCTGTATTGTTAACCGTGAAGGCACAGAAGGGGATGCAGGATGCTACACTGGCAGATCAGGAAGAAGAGAGAAATAGGAGTGTCGGAGCTCCTGGAAAAAGTTCAACTGTAAAATTCACCTGATGATTGTCCAACGGTTTTTATAGTAAGCACCTCAACGGATTACGTGTATGGCTTCAGGCATTGTTCCTCATAGAACATGTCCGGAGCTTATTCGCGTTTGTGCAATCAGAAGATAATTGATCATGAATAAGTGCTTAAACGACAGACAGCAGAATACAGTGAAAGAGTAGAATTTATGAAAAGGTGAAAATAAAAGATTGACATGATACATTTTGTATCATAGAGTAAAACTATAAATACATATTGTATCCGAGAGTTGTCGAATGTAACCATGTGTTTTGCTTCATTCCCTGGTGAACACCCGACGGAATATTGCAAAACGCTGACCTATAGCGTGCATAATACTCGTTTTGCCAAACACAAAGGTAGAGTCTGGTCTATCCCAGCTACATATTTATACTAATGAACAGAGGAGAGGCTGCCATTGATCGATACTCAAGGTAACGGACTTGTTTTCTTACTATGTGTTCCCCGCAGTGGTAGTTCCTTATCCACCGTAATGCTGCAAAATCATAGTCGTATATTTGCCACCCAGGAAATGTGGTTTCTGATGAATCTTGTCGATTTGAACAAGGCTGATTCACGTGCATATGGTGGCAGCTCCATCATTCGTCAGTTCTACAATGCCATGGTATCCGAGGATGTCTTTGAAAAGGCGTGCAGGAGTTTTGCTCTTGAGATCTATAATGGATTCCTGGAAGGGAGCGGAGCAGACTTCATCGTTGATAAATCTCCACGATACTATTACATGCTGGAATGGCTGGATCGTCTGTTCCCTCAGTCCAAGCGCATTCATCTCCAGCGTAATCCTCTGGCCATAGCAGCATCATTCAAAAAGGTAAACCGCCACACTGGAGAAGGATTCGACCTGACTCATAGTCTGCAGAGCTCCAAATTAAATATGAAATCTGTAGATCTTACACTGGGTATGCTCCGCTTGAATGAGTATTTTGCCGAACCACATTCCAATGCATATGAATTGCAATATGAACGATTGGTTTCCAATCCTCAGGAAGAACTTGAGAAACTATGCGCGTTTCTGGGAATTCGATATGAACAGGGTATGGAGCAGTATGGACAGTTTCTGGACAGTGCCAAGTCTGACATGTTCTACAGTATGGGCGTGGGTGATCCATTCCTCTCTTCGCATCAAAAGGCACATCAGGGTTCTGTTAACAACTGGAAAAACATATTAGAACCGCATGAAGTTGAACTGTATTGCCGTGTGATGGGGGCAGATCTGTTCCATCGGATGGGATACAGTGAACAGCTGGCAGAAGCCGAACAATGGACGGGTGTACATTATGATGCAAGTCCGGATCAAGAGGTCATTGATCGAATCACGCATCAGTTGACAGCAGCGACCGGTTGCCAGTGGCAACCGCAATACCGAATGCAGCCAGCAGATTCTGTCGTTCATGATCCACTTGGGAATCTTAATGATCGAGTTGTCGAGGAACCGGAAAAAACAGACCCGACGCTAGCTGCACTGGTAACGATCAGACAGCTGCAAGCCGCACTACGGGCAGCAGATCATCGTCTGGAACGGGGTTACAGTGAGCGAGAACGCTTGAAAGTCCAGCTGGCTTCTGCTCAAAGCAAAATACAGCGTATCAAATCATGGGTACCATTTGGTCACCAGATCAGCGCCTGGGCTTCACAGCGCAAGATTCTACGGGGAGGCAAGTCATGAGCGCCATAGCAGGAATTGTACACAACGATGGTCAGCAGGCGCTATGGGAAGACAGCTGGCGTCTGTACGCAAGCCTGGGGCATGTCCCTGCGGATACAACAGGGGTGTGGAAAGGCAACGAGGCGTTCCTCAGCTGTCATGCCCAATGGATTACACCGGAATCGGTTAGCGAGAAGTTGCCTTTATATGATGAGGAAAGTGGTCTGACCATCACGGCAGATGCCATTCTGGATAACCGGGATCAACTGGCAGATCAATTACAGATATCCAGAGCTGAACTGGCGATGTTATCGGATAGTGAATTGATCCTGCGTGCCTATCAGCGCTGGGGAGACGATGTGGCTGTTCGATTGCTGGGGGATTTTGTATTCGCGATATGGGATGAGCGGAATCGAAAACTGTATGCAGCGAGAGACATTACAGGCATGAGAGCTTTTTATTACCGACATGATGGTTCACGTTTTGCTTTTTGCACACTCATGAATCCGTTGCTTGGGCTTGAAGGGGTACATAAAGAACTTGATGAGACTTGGCTGTCCGAATTCCTTGCCATTCCTGACATGCATGATTCAGCAGATATCAACTCGACCGTGTATCGGGGAATAAGCCAGCTACCTTCTGCACATACACTTGTCTTCCGGGACGGGAGACTGGAGCTGAAGCAATATCATCGCTGGAATGAAGTGGAACCTCTAAGGCTGAAATCCGATGGTGAGTATGTAGAAGCGTTTCGAGAGGTCTTTGGGCAGGCGGTTGGATCGCGACTGCGAACGCACAGGCAGGTGGCTGCTGCTTTAAGTGGCGGACTGGACTCGGGAGCCGTGGTGGGTTTTGCTTCCGGTACACTGAGAAGTCAGGGTAAACGGCTGCAGGCCTATAGTTATGTTCCCGTACCGGATTTCACAGATTATACGTCGAAAACGTTGCTTGCAGACGAACGGCCCTTCATACGTTCAACCATTAATCATGTCGGCAATATCACAGAGAACTACCTTGATTTTGAAGGCAGAAGTCCACTCAGTGAAGTAGATACCTGGCTCGACATTATGGAAATGCCCTATAAATACTTTGAAAATTCATTCTGGATTCGCGGATTCTATGAGAAAGCGAGCCAGCAAGATGCAGGCATCCTGCTCACAGGCGCACGTGGTAATTTCACCATCTCCTGGGGGCCGGCTCTGGATTATTACGCCAGTCTACTGAAAAGTGGTCGGTGGTACCGCTGGTTCCGTGAGATGCAGCAGTATAGTGAACGAACGGGCATGCCCTTCTCCCGTATAGCCAAGATCACCGGGAAAAAGGCATATCCGGAATGGTTCAAGGCCCAGTCCAAAGGAGCAAGCCAGGCCGCGTCCGTGCAGTTGATCCATCCTGATTTTGCTCAAAGAACAGGTGTACTGGAAAGGCTCAAATCCATTATTGTTCTGCAGGGCGGGGCCCAGGCTGATGCACTCAAAGTACGTGCCGAGAAATTCAATAACCTGGCCATTGCGAACAAAAACGGTGCTGTAGCTACAAAATGTTCTCTGCGTTACCGCGCTTGGGAACGTGATCCGACAAGTGATGCCAGAGTCATCCGGTTCTGTCTGTCCGTTCCGATTGAACAATATGTGAAACAAGGGACGGATCGTTCATTGATTCGCCGGGCTACTTCACCGGAGTTGCCTGACAAGGTCAGACTGAATCAACGGGTACGTGGTGTGCAACCTGCAGATTGGTTACATCGCATCATTCCGAATTGGGATGCCTTTACGGCTGAGTTACGTGCTTTGTGTTCTGACAGCAAGGTTGCTGGCATATTAAACACGGAGCGTATCAAGTCTGCCCTGGCCAATTTTCCGAGTCCAAGACCTGAACTTGCTTCGCATCCAGATCTGCGATTGATGATGCATAGTCTGATCGTCTATCGGTTCATTCGAAAATTCTGAATGAGGGCACATGAAAGGAGGTGAATACGATGCAAATGGAAAAAAAGGAATGGCAAGCACCAGCTCTTGAAGTGTTGGAAGTCAATCAAACAATGGCCGGTACTGGCTACAGACAAATTGACTGGATCACGGTTCACGATGCGGATCTGTACGATCCAACTTCCTAAGTTATTTAGTTCCAAAACGTGTCATCATACTTAAAGGGCGGAAATGCAACAAATCCAGCTTTTCGCCTCCGCCCTTATATTGAGCAACATGAATATAAGGGCTTTTTTTACATTTTATTACGAAGGAGGCGTCGTTCATTGTTACCTGTGCATTATGTGGCGTATGGTCTGCGCTGGTCGAGCCAAATTCGAATGCCTGAACTACAGATTGCACCCAAGGATGCGGAGACTGATTTTGATGGCGTGGATGTGCACATCGAGTCTTCAGATCTGACCCCATTGTGGGAGGATTGGGATGTAGGCAACGACAACTTTGTGGCACGGGATGGCAGCCTTTTTTTCAAAATCGAAGATGCAGGCCTGTTTCTAATGGAGCATGGAAAGCGTATCATTGTATCCCCTCAGCCTGGAGCGGACGAGAAAAAGGTCAGATTATTCATCCTGGGCACATGTATGGCTGTCATTATGATGCAGCGTGGTATTCTTCCATTGCATGGCAGTGCTGTGGTTATTGATGGCTGGGCTTACGCATTTGTCGGACATTCGGGGGCAGGAAAATCGACGTTGTCGGCTGCACTGGCATCACGCGGGTATCCGCTTCTCACCGATGATGTTGTAGCACTGACCTGGGATGCCGGGGGAAGAGCCATCGTATCACCTGGTTATCCGCAGCAGAAATTGTGGCAGCCCAGTCTGGATGGTTTCGGCATGAAGGAACAGGATTATGCAACGGTTCACGCAGAGATTACAAAGTATGCGATACCTGTTCAGCACTATTTTCATGAGATGGCCGTACCACTTGGTGGAATATTCGAACTTGCTCCCCAACCGGAGGAAAACCATACATCTGTTCAACTGGTTGAAGTGACGGGGCTAGAACGACTGCATCTGTTATGCTCTCATACGTTCCGTGGTGGACTCGTTGCAAGACAGGGGCTGGCACAATGGTTGTTTGAGACGGCTTCAAGGCTTTCAGCAAGTGTGGAGATTGGCAGATTGGTCAGAACGGGTGCTGAGTTTACAGCATTTGAGATGGTGGATCGGATCACAGATCATATACGTAAAGGAGTGCATACAGGACAATGACAGCGACTACGCCGATGAATGTGGAAGACCGGGTAACCCGGAAGGAAGGCAATCTGGTCAGTGATATGGGCAGTGAGAAAGTCATGATGAGCATTAGCTCTGGAAAATACTACAATCTGGGGAGTACCGGTGGACGAATCTGGGACCTGATCGCAGAAGAACGCACGCTGGGTGAAGTTGTTGAGGTACTTGCTGCGGAGTACGAGATTGAGCCAGATGTATGTCGTGAGCAGGTGGTGCAATTCCTGGAACATCTGTCCCGTGAAGGTTTAATCGACGTTACTCGCGGAGTGTAGAATCATGTTGCGAAAAATAAAGGCTTATCTCTCGCTCCCGCGGTCAATGCGTCGACTGGTATGGGAGGCCTATATCCTCCTTGGCTGGGCACGCATACAGAAGGCTATGCCATTTGCCAAAATCGCGCCAGGGCTGGGTACGCCTATGGTAGAAACACCGATGACAGGACTTGATCGCAGCGAGGTCATTGCTATACGGAATATTTCCAAAGCGATTTCGCTCGCCAGCAAATATACGTTATGGGAAAGCCGCTGCCTTGTAATGGCGATTGCCGGGATGAAGATGCTTGAGCGACGTAAGATAGAGAGTACGTTATACATGGGGACTGCACGGAATAAGCAAGGACATATGATGGCTCATGCCTGGCTGCGAAGTGGTAAATTGATCGTGACCGGAGCTGATACTATGGACCAATATACGGTTGTCGGTGTGTTTGGCAAACGGTGTCCGGAGAAGGGATCTGGGGAGATTGTCTATGATACATGAAAGTGAACTCTATTCATCAGGGTTTCCAAAGGAGCTTAAGCTGATTTTGAGCATGATTAGAGGTGATCTGACGGCTCTATCCCCTGAAGAACTCAAGGCGGGTTTGCAAGGAACCGATTGGCAGCTTTTTCTGCGGCTTGTCTATCATCACCGCTTATACTCTGTCCTTTATTTGAAAATGAAAGAATTGAACTCTGCAACCATTCCTGAAGATGTTATGGAGAGTCTGAGACAACAATATACGGTCAATACGTTCCGCATGTTACATCTGACAGCTGAAATGGAGCAGGTGTGTGGAGCTTTTCGTGAACGCGGTATCCGCAATATTACACTAAAGGGACCAGCGCTCGCCCATGATCTCTATGGTGATGTATCGATGCGAACCTCCAAAGACCTGGATATCCTGATTCCGTTCGATGATGTGGAAGCGGCTGAAGGCATTCTGGCTACCCTCGGGTATGTATCCAAGGAAGGGGAGCGGGCACCTACGGTGCGCAGCTGGAAATGGCGGGAACATCATATCTGTTACACCCATCCGGTCAAAAGGACTCAAGTGGAGATCCATTGGCGCCTGAACCCGGATTCGGGCAAAGAAACCGATTTTGAATTGCTGTGGAAACGTAGCCGGTTCAGTTCATACACACAGACACCTGTCCGTATGCTTGAACAAGAAGATCTATGGGCCTATCTCGTAACCCATGGTGCACGACACGGCTGGTTCAGACTGCGCTGGTTACTGGATATCGACCAGATGATCCGCAGCATGCCACTCGATGTGAAGAAAGTAGAGAGACGTCTGAAAGCGGAGGGACGTTTATCGATCGGTTCACAGGCTCTTTATCTGGCTTCGGAGCTGCTGAATACGCCGCTGGATGTAGAGTACAGGTCCTTGATGTCCTTAAGTGACCGTACAGGCAAGCGATTGGCCAGCGAAGGCGCAATGTTCATGAACGACATGCTGGAAAGTCCGGCTGATATGAAGTCTTATCAATCGTATTTGTTTAAACTTCGAAGTACAAAACAGAAATGGTTTTTCTTTATTGAACGTTTATATCCAAGTACATGGGATGTAGATCAATTGCCACTTCCACGTTCTTTGTTTTTTCTATACTTTCCGTTACGTCCGTTTCTCTGGTTCTGGCGGCGCATTAAAAGGTATACGGTGACGGAAAGGGGTAAAGTATGATCTCGGAATTAAGGTATTTCATGCGAAAGTTGCATCATGTCACGGGGCCCATTTTATATTGGAATCTGCTAGGGATGATCTGTATCAGTCTCATGGAAGGGATCGGTATCTACATGCTTGTTCCGATGCTGAGTCTGATTGGCGTATTTGAGATGGGCTCCACAGGCTTAAACATTCCCTGGATTGGCGAAGTGTTGAATCGTTTTTCTGATAATAGCCAATTGTTACTCGTATTGTTCACCTTTGTGTTGATTGTCTCCGGACAGGCCTGGATGCAGCGTCTCCAGACGATCCGTAATACTCGAATCCAGCAGCAATTTGTACGAACGCTGCGCATGGAAACCTATGGTGCTATTATTATGGCGCAGTGGTCATTTTTTCTCCAAAAACGAAAATCCGATTTTAACCATATATTAACGACTGAACTTGCACGTGTGAGCCAGGGAACGAGCATTATGCTGCAAATGGCAGCCTCTCTGATCTTTACGGGAATTCAGATCGGTCTTGCTTTTTGGTTATCCGCCAAATTGACGGCACTTGTGCTGGTCTGTGGATTGTTATTATTTATCGTCTTACGAAAATTCGTCAAGCGGGCCAAGCAGATCGGGGACCAGACTTCTGAATTCTCGCAAAGTTATTATAACGGCATTACCGAGCATTTCAACGGCATTAAGGATATTAAGAGCAACATGCTCGAGCGTTCACACATGAACTGGTTTGAGCGCATGTGCAGACAGATAGAACGCAATGTCATTCAATTTAGCCAATTGAACAGTGGGACACAGCTGATTCACCGGATGTCCGCGGCAATCATTATTGCGGCATTCATCTATCTTTCCCTTCGTGTAATGACGGTGCCACCCGCAAGTCTGCTGCTCATCATCCTTATCTTTTCCCGGTTATGGCCAAGGTTTACGGCGATTCAGTCCAATCTGGAGTACATCAGCTCCATGCTGCCTGCATTTCGGGTAGTCAGAGAACTGCAAGCGCAGACGGCGAAAAGTCGTGAGATTAGTGCAGAGATTGCTTCGGCAGGAGACATTGGAACTGATGGGATTCAACCTATGGAACTGAAGGAATCTATCACATGTGAGGATGTCTGCTATCGCTATGAGGGAAGTGATGCTTACTCATTGAGAAATGTGCAAGCTTCGATTCCAGCAAGGGGGATGACCGCAATTGTGGGGAAATCCGGAGCAGGAAAGAGCACGCTGATAGATCTGATTATGGGCCTCGTGAGGCCTGAATCTGGTCGTATTCTGATTGACGGAGTGCCTCTGTCAGAAGAACGATTATTGAGCTGGCGAAGTTCCATCGGATATGTCTCCCAGGACCCATTCCTGTTTCATACGAGTATTCGTGAGAATCTGCGTCTTGTTGATCCAAATGCAAGTGAAGAACAGATGTGGCAGGCTTTGCAATTTTCCTCCTCTGCGTCATTTGTACGGAAGTTGCCTCAGGGTCTGGATACGATCATTGGTGATCGGGGTATACGTCTATCCGGGGGTGAACGTCAGCGATTGGTGCTTGCCCGGGCTATGCTGCGTAATCCTTCTGTATTGGTACTGGATGAAGCAACGAGTGCGCTGGACAGTGAGAATGAACAGTACATTCATGAGGCGTTAGAACGGCTAAAAGGACATGTGACCATTATCGTGATTGCACATCGATTGTCCACGATTCGGACGGCAGATCGTGTAATAGTGCTCGATGAAGGTCGGGTGATTCAAGAAGGCGGGTACCAGCAGTTATCTACAGATCCGGTAGGGACGTTCAGAAAGCTTCTTAATATGCAAGCGGGTGTCGTGGGGCAATAAGTGAGTGAGTGGACATTAGAAGACGTTCAAACGCGATGGTAGAGCGTGTGTATCTTCTTCTCTGTATTCATTTATTGATGGTATAACGAGCAATGGTATCACGTAAAAGAGGCGCGCCACGATGGGCGCGCCTTTCATGTTGGTGGTTCGTATATTGAGCAAGGACTAATGAATAACAGCTGTTTTCGTAGGAAGCGGCAGTTGAAGAGCACCGATCTGCTCCAAATGCTGTACGATCTCTTGCACGGCTTCCTCAATGGACCATTGCTCTGTATCGATAATAAATGAAGGAGATTTTGGTACATCATAGGGGGCGGAAATGCCTGTGAAATGCGGGATGTCACCATTGCGGGCTTTTTTGTATAGACCCTTGGGATCACGACGCTCACATTCTTGAATTGAACAGCGCACATAGATTTCAATGAAATCATCTGGTTCAAATAACTGTCTAACCATCTCCCGATCCTGTTCATGAGGAGAGATAAAAGCCGAAAGTACAAACAACCCGGCATCTACCATTAACTTCGATACTTCTCCAATTCGCCGCAAATTTTCTTGACGATCCCCTGTTGTAAAACCGAGATCACGGTTCAGTCCATGACGTACATTATCCCCGTCTAGAACATAACAGCGTACGCCTTGGTCGTAAAGATACTGCTCCAGGGCAAATGCAAGGGATGACTTTCCTGCACCTGATAACCCGGTGAACCAGATGGCACGACTACGGTGCCCATTATGTTTCTCCCGGTCCTGTCTGTTGATGCTGGATGATTGCCAGGTTATATTGCGCTCTTCCTTCGACATGAGTATCCCGCCTTTTCCCTACCATGATATGTATAATATTTTAACATATTTACAAGATTATAGCACCTTACAGATTTCTTCAAAATAAGCGTGAATCGACAAAATATCGGGTATAGATGTAGTACATACATAAGCATTATGCATATATCCAAGGAGTTTTTTGCATGAAATGATGTAAAATGCTCACATCGCAGGAGGAACAATGTCATGAACGAAAACATACAAAACATAAAAGTTGGATTCAAATGCCCGGATTGCCATCAGGAGGTTCGAGTGGAATTTATAGATGAACAGGTCAGCACAGTTCGTTGTAAAGGTTGTGACAGAGCGTACACCCTTTTGAAGCCAACCATTGGTGATGAAATTCTTCTGGATTGGGAACAGGAGGCGTTATATCACAAGCTGAGAGCAGAACGATCTGAACTGGATAATCACAATATGTCTGCCTTGATTATCAAAGTTATCGAGTTGCTTACATGGCGTGATCGGGGAGATGGACAAACTCGTGCCATACAGACAGTGAGGGAATGGCTTGCCTCCAGTGGCAAACCCCAGACCTTGCTTGAATTGTTCCATCAATCTCCGCCACAACCTGCAAATAAACGTTTTGATCGTTAAGGATTTACATACATTAGCTGTTCCTGTGGCATATTACCTGAAGGTGTTCGTGTGTGCAAACGACTAACCGAATTTTCAGGAACAGGAGCGGATGGAATGAAGCGAATGGTTCTATATATACTGGTGGCACTGTTATCCATCAGTATGGTACCGGCACAGACTGAAGCATCACCGGTTACCGGAGCGTATCACTTTGGCTTCAAAAAAAGTCAAAACGGTCAACTGCCCTCCATTGATCAGGAAGGCTTTAAATCGATCTTACAACATAACGATGCCATTTTCCTGGGGGATACAAAACAAAAGGAATTGTATCTCACGTTTGATAACGGGTATGAGAATGGATTCACACCTGCCATACTGGATGTTTTGCGCACCAAGAAGGTGCCAGCTGCTTTCTTTGTGACAGGTCATTATCTGAAAGATCAGCCTGAGTTGGTCAAACGTATGGCGGCTGAAGGTCATATTGTCGGTAATCATTCATGGAGTCATCCGGATATGACCCGCATCTCCAATGAAAAGCTTAGAGAGGAACTCGAGAAGGTCAAGTCGGAGGTCAATCGGCTGACGGGTCAACAAGCGACCTTTTTACGGCCACCGCGTGGGATCTTTAACAATCGTACGCTTGCAGAGAGTCATGCTCAGGGTTATGTAAATGTGTTCTGGTCTGTTGCTTATAAAGATTGGGATACCAATGTACAGCGTGGCGCACAATATGCTCATCAACAGGTGTTGAAACAACTCCATCCGGGTGCTGTTATTTTGCTTCATTCGGTATCCAAAGATAACACGGAAGCTCTGGGTTCCATCATTGATGAGGCTCGCAAGCAAGGATATGCATTCAAAAGTCTGGATGATCTGCGGACCAAAAGTTATTGATCCATCATCATAATGAGCAATGGACCAAGTGTAGGTCATTCAAAAGTTTAGCAAAAATATTAAAGGGCATCCTGAGCGTTTAAGCTCGGAATGCCCTTTTTAGTTATATCAGTATCCAGTCCAAATATTGGATGTACCCACATACAGATCCAGAAGAAAGGATTGGGTAATACGATACGATGTTGCGTGTAATACTATAAAACAGTGTTATAGATGATTCCAATCGTTTTCGGGCCGCAGTGACTGCATATTACACACCCAGCAGTAGTTAGTTCCACTCGGGCACCCGTCTGTTCCTGTAAAGACTTCTGCAAGTCCAGCGCATCCTCTTCGGCCATGGTGTGCACAACGATCAGCAGGTCTGGATCGATCTGATCCTTCTGGCTAAGTGTATTATTCAGCATTTGTTCCAGCGCTTTCTCCCGTTTACCGCGTACTTTATAAGCAGGTGCCATCTTACCATCCGTTACCCGGATGACAGGGCGAATCTTGAGCAGGCTACCAATCAGGTTCTGCATGCCCGAACAGCGTCCGCCTTTATGCAGATACTCCAGGGTATCGATGACAAATTCGGTGCGTACATTTGGTTTCATCGCCTCAATCAGGTGTGTAATCTGAGTCAGGTTTTGTCCTTTATCGGCAGCATATACAGCTTTCATCACCATCAGCGCAATTCCTGATGAGAGATTCTGTGAGTCAATGACCGATATTCGACCTTCCGGGAATTCGGAACTCGCTAGTCGTGCATTTTGATAGGTAGAAGAAAGTTCAGAAGATAAGCTGATATATAAAATCTCATCCCCTTGATCTATGTAAGGTTGAAATGCCGTTATGAAATCAGCGGGGGAAGGTGCAGCTGTTTTGGGAAGACGCCCATCTTGGCTAACACGTTCATACAGCTGTTCAGGTTTAATCTCAGCACCGTCTTTCAGTGATTCTTCACCGAACACGACATATAAGGGGATGATTCCGATATCGTGCTGCTGGATCCATTCTGGAGCCAGATCACTTGTGCTGTCCGCAAAAATTTTGATTCGTGACATGTCAATCTCCTTTGAAAACAATGATTTTGGCAAATAATATAGATTATACTTATGTGTAAACCCATTCATTTTAATTATAAGGAAACATGACGCTGATGCAAAGCGTTACATCAGCGTCATGCCTACCAAGATAAGTCCAACGAATAACAGAATCATGATCCCATTTAATATGGTTCCGATAATGGCAAAAACTTTCTTTCGATTCTTGAGGACAAGACCAATAATTCCGACGATGCCTCCGGCCAGATTGAGAATCAGGCAGACCAGGATGGCTAATGAAGCCAGAACCACTGCTGGATGCAAGGCTATCTCTTCTGTCTGCAACGGGGTAAGAACTCCTATGGACTCGTTTACAGCCATGGTGGCAATAAAGAATATCAGAATATAACCCAAGATTGCAACCAACCCAATGACGAAGCTGGCGATTCCAGGTCCGGAATGTTTCAGTGGTACCATTGGTTGCCTCTCATGATCTGACGGGTATGCTTCATACCCATTGTTATTGTATGGATCTGCATGGCCAGGATTCTGATCCGTGTTGTTATAACCTGAATTATAGGAATCGCGATTATCCATAATGTTGACTTGCCTCCCTTAATCATCGTACTGAGTGTTATTAACCTAATCAATGAGTAATAGTTCTTTCTTAAAATACAACGATTACATACCTGTTTACTTTTCCATAATTATTGATAAAAATCAAGGATTTACGCCAGTTTTCTACGATATTTAGGGTAGGGATAGGTTTAGTAAGTATAAACAGACATATGATCTATGAAGCTACACCCGAACTGGTAAAGGAGGAGTGGATTCGCTACAATAATAGGAGTGAAGTGTAGTTGAATTAAGGGAGAGAACTTACATGCAACGAAGATGGATGATGCTTGGAGCTGTAATGACCATGCTGTCGGTGGCGATTGGTGCGTTTGGTGCTCACATGCTCAAGGATACGATTGGACCGGCGGCCATAGCTACATATGAGACAGGTGTGCAATATCACATGATTCATGCATTGGGTCTGCTCATTATTGGCTTGACGGCTGGTCAACTTGGAGCATCGACAAAACTGAAGTGGGCAGCGCGTTTGTTGTTTATCGGAATTATCGTGTTCTCTGGCAGTTTGTATGTGCTTAGTATTTCTGGCATCAAGATTCTGGGTGCCATCACACCGATTGGTGGGGTAGCCTTCATTGCCGGATGGTTGTTATTGGCATTAGATGTATGGCAGCGAGGTAAGGATCGCTCCTGATGGGTCCAAACAAATCTCGGAGGGTTCAATCCTGCATGAACCATAGAACTAAAAAAGCAACTTGCGTTAGAATGTCCCCTCATTCTAACGCAAGTTGCTTTTTGTTTTAATCCGATGAAGTTAGTTACAGAAACTCATCGATTTCATTGGTTCGGAACGTATACACCTGTTTTTCATCGACATGATATATGCTCACAATACTGGTATCTCGATCAAAATTCAGAATACGGCAAGGAATGCTCTGATGTTTACCGTTTTTGTTATTGACAACAATACGGGTGAGTTTATTCTCTTTAATGAGCGTGTCAATCCACGCGTCAAACGAGTTTCCATCGGAGACATTGGATGTTTGGGTGGCAGGCTTTTTCTCGCTAACCGGTTTTTCTTGTTGATTCTGTGTTTTGACTGGAGCAGGTGAGGCAGGTGTTTGAGCTGCAGTGGACGCCTTCTGTGCTGCGTTGGCTTTTTTGCGTTCGTTGTGAAGTGTGACGAAAGAGTCCTTCTTGGACTGGAGTGTCGCTTCAATAATTTTGCCTAGCTCTATGCCGGATTGAATCCGAAAGTCCGCAATTTGTTCTTCATTGTTTATGAACTCCAACAGGGACTGCAGTGCCAATGCATTTGAGCGGCTCTTAATAAGTATATCGACATTAAATAAAAAGCCGATGTCCTCTTGATTGGATAAGGTTTCTTTCATTCATCCCAGCCCCGTTAAAAAGTATGTCAGCTCAAAAAAACGCTTCAATTCACTATATCATTAAAAAGGAAATTATCATAGTGCTAGAGACGCAGAAATATGCCGAAACAAATGGGTGAATATCACAAATAAACCTTATTATTCACGTCTTTTAGAAGTGTCCACAAGACAATCCAGAATGAGGAAAACAACATTCGTGAACTGTGAAAGAGGAGGTGGATCGGGAAATTTGTTGACCGATGCAGCCCATTATTGTTGGAGAGCACGCATTGGCATGTACGGAGCAACTACCGTACCTCATTTTGGAGTAGAGTCGCAAAGTGCTGTTACACGTAAATAATGAACCCATATGAGACAACATTCATTAGTTTTCAAAAGTGTTTAAAAGGAGTTGAGAACGCTAAAAAAAAATCAATTGTGACTGTATTTTATGACGACCCCCGTAAAGGCTGTGCTTTTGCTTAACTTCCCTTTATTATGTTGATCTCCAATAGCTCATGCCCGCTCTAAATGTTTGTACTCTGACGTTTAACAACTGTCTTCTCGTTATTATGTTACAATATGCTCATCACACATTAAGGAATGAAGAACATGCATCAAGCGGACAGTGTATTTGAACAGATTATGAAGCAGAAAAGATTGAAGCCTGTCAAGCCCGAAACTACAAAAGTTCAAGTGAAACCAATACATAAAAAGAAACTAGCTCAGGAGCAATTAAGTGAATTGGATGTTCAGTTCAAAAAGTCGGTAGCTGAATCAATAGATCGAAGTGTACTTCATAGACGTGTACTGGGAATTAGAAGAGATTTAACGGAGATAAGGCGATTAAAGAATGATGAGCATACGTTTTAAGTTTGGCCCAATTCAACTCACCTTGGGTGAGGGGGCTTTTATTGGTGTTTATTCCCTGCGTTCTAATCCCTTCTATCAAATCCCATAGACCCGCTCCTTTTGGCATGGTATAATCATTCCATAATTTAGGAGATGAGGTCTACATATGAAGAAGTTAGTTTTGTCGTTTTTAGTTTTATTATTGTTTGTCGTTTCAACTACATATGCACCAGCAACAGCAACTACTAAGTATGATTTTAAGAACGTAAATTGGGGAATGACAGTTAATCAGGTTAAAAAGAAAGAGAAGTCGAAATTGTTGGATACAACCAAAATCAAGGATATCTCACTACTGGAATACAAAACAACGGGATTCAGAGTAAACGCAAAACTAGTATACATATTCTATAAAAATAAATTAGTACGGGCAGTATACGAGATTTATCCTAATGATTCTAAAAAAACTACTATGGACAAGGTCTATAAATACTTCAGTATAAAACGTGACCTCTTTGACGAATATGATGCTTCAATTAACTTCCAAGATGGTTTAACTCCAAATGGAAAACGAGTTCATTATGACGATGATATAGAAAAAAATCTACTCTCGGGTGCGGTTGCTCTCGAATCTAATTGGGTGATTGACAAGAAAAAAACCAGTATTAGTTTGATGTTGGCCAGGGTTACTGATGCTGTAAGACTTAGAGTAATATACACAGATTATAATTTGAAGTATGACCTTGATGAACTTATAGACGATCAAAAATATTAATGATTATTATGAGAGCTGCCTCATTTCTGAGGTGGCTTTTTATTATATGTTCATGTTGTGTGTGAATTAGCTAAACAAATATTCCGACACTATTGGGAGGGGGCAACCTTTTAGCCGTCTGAACTGTAAGTACCTACATTTTCTCAAACACGGCAGGTGTCCACACGACAATCCACAATGAGGCATACAATTATCGTGACCTGTGGAAGAGGAGGTGGATCGGGAAATTATGGTGACGATGGAGCCCATTGTAGTTGGAGAGCATGTATTGGTAGGGGTAGAAGTCAAACTGCCCAAAACAACGTTGTTGACCATTAACACATCCAAAGGATATATCATGTGCGGAGCACTCGACGTGGGATTACTTAATGAGAAGCTCGGTGATCGCAAAATTATTGCGGCTCGGGCGGTTGGTGTGCGTACACTGGAGCAATTGTTGCATGCACCTATGGAGTCGGTGACAACAGAAGCCGAGGCCATGGGCATTACGGTTGGCATGACGGGGGTAGAGGCTTTGTTGAGAATGATCTAAGACGCTAAAGAAGGGCTCCCCATATGGGAAGCCCTTCTTTAGCGTCTTAGCGTTCTAATACAGAGCCGGGCACATCAGTAGCTACTAGCTCTACACACGAACTTTTTTCTTGAATACTCTTATTAAATTAAGCTTCTTCCTTTGCGAACAAGGCAGCCAGATTTTCTTGGAAAGGTGCGCGAACAACGCCTTTCTCCGTGATAATAGCTGTTACATATTCGTTAGGCGTTACGTCAAATGCTGGATTGAATACCTTGATACCTTGTGGTGCGGTACGTTTGCCAAATCCTTCAGTCACTTCCTCCGCAGCCCGTTCCTCAATCGGAATAAGATCTCCGGATGGAGTAGACAAATCGATGGTTGACAATGGGCTCGCTACATAAAACGGAATATTGTGAGCCTTGGCAAGCACGGCTACGCTGTAGGTTCCGATTTTGTTAGCCACATCCCCATTCGCAGCAACACGATCTGTTCCGACGATAACGGCTTGAATCCAGCCTTTAGACATCACCATGCCTGCCATGTTATCACAGAGCAGCGTAACGTCAATGCCGGCTTGCTGTAACTCAAATGCAGTTAGGCGCGCACCCTGAAGTACGGGACGAGTCTCGTCTGCAAATACTTTCAGGTGAATGCCACGTTCCTGTGCGAGATACATTGGAGCAGTTGCCGTACCATATTTCGCAGTAGCCAGTCCGCCTGCATTACAGTGAGTGAGAACACCCATGCCATCTTCGAATAAAGGCAGTGCATTTTCGCCGATCATGCGGCATACTTCTTCGTCTTCCTTCTGAATTAACAGAGCTTCTACTTCAAGCGCAACATTGCCCTCATCAAGGCTCAGGCCGGATTCAACGACCTCATTTGCTTTTTGCATCATGCGATCCAGTGCCCAGAAAAGGTTCACCGCGGTTGGACGGGAAGTAGCCAGATGAGCACATATGGATTTCACGTGGTCCAACCAACCTTGAACAGTTGTTCCGTCATATGATTTGGCACCCAATACAACACCAAATGCAGCAGCAATACCAATCGCCGGAGCACCGCGTACTTTCATGGAGTGGATGGATTCCCATACTTCCTCGGGTGTATACAGTTTCAACATGAGGATCGTTTCGGGCAGCAGACGCTGGTCAAGCATTTCAAGCTTGTCCTTTTTCCAAATGAGAGAGGACAGAGGCTGATATTCAGGGGTTGTCATGGGTGATTCCTCCGTTCCTTATGTTAAGCCTTAGTAGTAGTAACAGCTGTGGATACAATATCCATTACTTCGCCGATGGTATTCAAGCGACGATTGTTCTTGATCAATGCTTTACCAATGGACAACGCTTTACGCTGAGCATGTTCACGTTCGGTCGCATTTGGAATGGTATCTATATCCGCCACGTGAGCGAGTCCCACGATACGACGAACCATTTTGGCACCTGCAAAGCCGATCGAATCTCTGAACAATTGTTGCACATACAGATCCTGATAGCCTGGCGTTTTTGCCATCGGATCAACGAGGTCGTTAACCCAGAGGACACGGAAACGAGATTCGAATTCAGTCCATACATCACGAACCATATTCAGCATAATCGTCTCACGCTCACGCAAAGCAGTCTCATTCTGAATCCATCCTGGCAGGGATGCGTAATTCAAGAGCAGGTTCGCGAGGACTGCACCGACATCGAATCCCATGGGGCCGTAATATGCAAATTCGGGATCGATGACCTTTGTTGATTCAGGTGTAACAAAAATACTGCCTGTATGCAGATCTCCATGAAGCAGTGCCTGCCCATGTGTCAGGAATTTTTCCCGTAGTAATGCCACTTCAAGGTGAAGCTCTCCATCTGTGCGAAGGGCTTCAGCCTCGTCTTCAATGGAAGCATCATAATTATTTTTCTCGGCGATCCGATAGGGTTCATCAAAGATCAGATCCTCCGTTATTTTGCATTGGTCCGGATTAATGAATCTGCCCTGTTTTTCCTTCTTCAATTGCTGATCCATGCCCAAGTCGGATGTGAAGAACAGCGTTCTTGCCATGAATTCCCCAATATGCTGTGCAAAAAGAGGATAGGAAACACCTTCGATCAAGCCTTTGCGCATGATCACATGATCACTCAGATCTTCCATAACCGTTAACGCGAGGTCATCATCGTAATGATACACTTCGGGTACCATCCCTGGACACAGACGATACTCTTCCTGAAGAATCTCACGTTCAATGCGGGCACGTACCAGAGAGAGCGGCCATGATTCTCCAACCACTTTCGCATAAGGAAGCGCCTGTTTGATAATGATACTTTTATCGGAGTTCTGATCCGTGATGTGGAAAACCAAATTCAGATTGCCGTCGCCGATCTCGTGACAATCCAGATTCGCATCTGCCGCAAATGGACCCGGTAATGTTCTGGCCAGTTCAATTGCATCCTGGGGGGTAAACGGGCGATATTGGGACAAAGGTGCCACCTCCATATATATGAAGAAACAGGAAAACCCACTTCTTTGCTTGGTATATGTCAGTATATCGGAAAAAGCACGGTTTTTGAACTTTTTTTTGAGACAAGTCAAGTTGATCCTGATTCGAACTTCCTGTTCAAGGGTAAAAACAAATAGGCCGGACGGTTGAGAGAAACGCCGTTAGCAAGCCTCTCCGCTACGTGCGGTGAAACATTATTAACTCTCTGTTATGCATTGCGGGACAACCTGCTTACCACGGCATGACAGACTAATTTTAAATAAAGGATGGGATTAATATGGCTACAAAAAACAAAACAGATCAAGCAAAATCGGTGGAACAAGTACTTAATCGTCAGGTTGCTAACCTGAACGTATTGTATGTTAAAATCCATAACTATCACTGGTACGTTAAAGGACCTAACTTCTTCACGTTGCATGTGAAATTCGAAGAGTTCTACAACGAAGTTACAGTACAAATGGATGAAATCGCAGAGCGTATCCTTACGCTGAAAGGTAGCCCAGCGGCTACAATGAAAGAGTATCTGGAGCTTTCTTCTATCCAGGAAGCAGCAGGCGGAGAAGACGCGAAGACGATGGTGCAAAACTTGATCGAGGACTTCGCTACACTTTCGAATGAATATCAGGAAGGTATCGAAGTTGCAGATGCAGCTGAAGATCAACCAACATCCGATATGCTGACAGGCTTCAAGGCTGATCTTGAGAAACACATGTGGATGCTTCGCTCTTTCCTGGGTTAATATAGCCAAGATTTTGCCTAATACAAGTGGTTCTCTTACGTAAGCTTTCTGAGCTCGGATCTTTGTTGTCAGAAACGCTATGAGCGTCTATACTGCTGACAAGAACGATAGGGGAGGGAACCGCTTATGTTAGAACCAACGATACCTGCTTTAAAAGAATGGGCTTCTGCAATCAAAGCACTGGAAACGGGTCGCCAAATTATGGTGATGCGCAAGGGTGGTATTGTAGAGGAAACCCGACATTTTGAGCTGAAAAGTCCGGCGTTTTACCTGTATCCGACTTATGAACATCAGCGTAAAGAACTGATTAAGTCCTCGGATCAATCCTATGTTGAAGAATCACTGGCCGAATGGGTGCCCGAAGCTTCGACAATCCGTATTACTGCATATGCCGAAGTAACGCAGGATCTGGAGATACGAGATCAGGAGATGCTGGATCGACTTCTTGACTTTCATATGTGGACAGCGGATTTTGCCGAAGACCGTTTGAAATGGAAACGGAAAGATCCGCTCCATGTATTGATTCTACGTGTGTACCTTTTGAAAGAACCGATGGAAATCCCCGTACTGCCTGGATATAACGGTTGTCGTTCATGGATTTCTATTCCGAATGGTCCGGTGCCGCGCGAAATGACGCCGGCAGTGGACGTTGCGGATTTTGACGAACAGGTACAGAAGATTAACGAGATGCTCAAATTGTAATATTATTTGTAATATTATTAATGAAGGGGCTTGTCCATAATATGGATAAGTCCTTTTTAGATTAGTGTATAGCAGATACGATAAAAGCTTGATTTTCTGTGATTTTTCTCACTGTCTATCTCGGCGGGAGATGTTTTCTCATTTGATTCAATCTGGTATTTATTATAGAATCAGAAAGAATAATGTTACCTGCAAGGAATATACACTCTGAGGAAATAGCTTGATTATCATTGAGAATCAGTTTAGAATTATTCTAAAGTGTTCTTGCTTTAAGGAATCGAGTACAAGAGAAATTCAGGGGAAGCCCTGTTCAGATATAATAGGTGCTTTTTCGTTTTCGACAGTAAACATCAATTTAATCAATGGAGGGAAACAATACACATGGCTACGAATTTCGTCATTGAAGGTCTGAAAGCGACGATCGAAGGTAAGGAAATCCTGAAAGGCATCAACCTGGAAATGAAAGGTGGAGAAATCCACGCAATCATGGGTCCGAACGGAACAGGTAAATCAACTCTGGCATCTGCATTGATGGGCCATCCCAAATATGAAGTAACTGACGGTACAATTACACTTGATGGTGAAGATGTATTGGATATGGCTGTAGATGAGCGTGCACGTGCAGGTCTTTTCCTGGCTATGCAATACCCAAGTGAAATTGCAGGTGTTACAAACTCCGACTTCTTGCGTAGTGCAATTAACGCACGTCGTGGCGAAGGTAACGAGATTTCCCTGATCAAGTTCATTCGTCAAATGGAAGGTAAAATGAAAGAACTCGACATGAACCCTGAGTTCGCTCACCGTTACCTGAATGAAGGTTTCTCCGGTGGTGAGAAAAAACGTAACGAGATTCTGCAAATGATGCTGCTTGATCCGAAAATCGTAGTACTTGATGAAATTGACTCCGGTCTGGACATCGATGCTCTGAAAATCGTAGCAAACGGTGTAAATGCAATGAAGAGCGAAGATCGTGGTTTCTTGATCATCACTCACTATCAACGCCTGCTTAACTACATTACTCCTGACTACGTACACGTTATGATGCAAGGTCGTATCGTGAAATCCGGCGGACCTGAACTGGCACACCGTCTGGAAGCTGAAGGATATGACTGGGTTAAGGAAGAGCTGGGAATTACAGACGAAACTGTAGGTCAAGAAGCGTAAAGACAAAACGGAGGAGGATTAATCAATGACTACACAAACAATTCTTCCGGTTGAATCTGAAGCGCTTCGCGCCTTGTCGGAAAGCAACAATGAACCCGGCTGGTTGACCGAACAGCGGCTCGAAGCTTTAAAGCTTGCGAGCGGGCTTGCGCTTCCTAAACTGGAAAAACAAAAAATCGAACGCTGGAATGTCAGCGAGTACGGAACATATAAAACAAGTGAAGCTATTTCTTCTTTGACAGAAGTACCTGCTTCCATCAAAGATCTGGTTCAGGATCAAGCTGAAGGCAGTCTGGTTATCCAGCGCAATTCCGGTACGGTATACTCCAAGGTGTCTGCTGATCTGGCAGCAAAAGGGGTTATCTTTACGGATCTGGCTACAGCGGTTCGCGAACATGGCGATCTGGTAAAACCATATCTGAACACAGCGGTGAAAGCGGATGAGCATTCTCTCGCTGCATTGCATGCGGCACTTTGGAATGGCGGGGTCTTCCTGTATGTTCCGAAAAATGTCGAAATCGAAGTACCACTGCAAGCAGTGTTGCTTACGGATGACGCTTCTGCAACGTTTGCACCTCACGTGCTTGTAGTTGCAGAAGCAAACAGTTCAGTAACTTATGTTGATAACTATGTATCTGGCGAATTGTCCGCACCTGTCTTCCATAATGGTGTTGTGGAAGTATTCGCAAAATCTGGTGCTAAAGTACGTTTTGCATCGGTTCATCAACTGAGTGTGAATGTAACTGATGTTTCATTCCGTCGTGCAGTGTTGGAGAATGATGCTTCCATCGAGTGGATTGTAGGCGAAATGAACAATGGCGACACAGCGAGCAACACGATGACCGTGCTGAAAGGCAATGGATCAAGTTCTGATTCCAAAGTCATCGCTGTAGGTTCCGGTTCGCAGAAAATCAACTACACAACGGAAGCTCGTCACTTCGGCAAGAATACACCAAGTCAGATGATTACACGTGCAGTTATGCGTGAAGAAGCTTCTGCAATCATCAACGGGATCACGAAGATTGAGAAAGGCGCTACCAAAGCCGATGGACAGCAGACAGAGAAAGTGTTGATGCTGAGCCCTAAAGCACGTGGAGACGCCAACCCAATCCTCCTCATTGATGAGGATGATGTAACAGCAGGTCACGCGGCTTCTGTTGGTCAAGTCAATGCCGAGCAGATTCATTACTTGATGTCGCGCGGAATTAACCGTACGGATGCCGAACGCCTGATCATCTATGGCTTCCTGGCTCCGGTGGTGGCGGATATTCCTCTGGAAGCACTGCGCACCCAATTGCAGTCCCTGATTGAGAAGAAGCTGGGACAATGAACCCGTCCATTCGCGAGCAGTTCCCGATCCTCCACCAGGAAATTAACGGACACCCGCTCGTATATTTAGATAGTGCTGCGACTTCACAGAAGCCTCATGCTGTGATCGAAGCAGTCAAACATTATTATGAGTATGAGAACTCCAACGTACATCGCGGTGTTCATACCCTTGGAAGTCGTGCAACCGACGCTTACGAAGGCGCACGTGAGAAGGTAGCCAAGTTTATCAATGCCCGTCGTACACAGGAAATTATTTTTACTCGCGGCACAACGACAGCCCTGAATCTGGTGGCTTCATCATATGCCCGCGCCAATTGCAAAGAAGGCGATGAAATTGTTATCACGCAAATGGAGCACCATAGTAATCTGATTCCTTGGCAGCAGGTTGCCAAGGAGACAGGTGCAACATTGAAATACATCCCGCTTCAGCCTGATGGTCATATTGAATTGGCTGATGTCGAGAAGACGATTACGAACAATACTAAAATTGTAGCAATCGCTTATGTATCCAATGTTATGGGTCTGATCCATCCTGTGAAACAAATTGCTGAAATTGCACACCGCAATGGTGCTGTCATCGTTGTTGATGGCGCACAAAGCACACCTCACATGAAGGTGGACGTTCAGGACCTGGACTGTGATTTCTATGCATTATCCGGTCATAAAATGTGCGGACCAACCGGAATCGGTGCACTCTACGGCAAAAAGGCGCTGCTGGAGTCCATGGAACCCATTGAGTTCGGTGGTGAAATGATTGATGATGTGGGTCTGTACGAATCCAACTGGAAAGAGCTTCCCTGGAAGTTCGAAGGCGGAACCCCGATTATCGCAGGTGCGGTAGGGTTGGGAGCTGCCATTGATTTTCTGGAGCAGATTGGTATGGATGAGATCGCACATCATGAGAGTGTACTGGCAGCTTGTGCAACAGAAAGACTGGCCGAGATCGATGGGTTAACCATCTATGGCCCAGCCAAGCGGCATGTGGGTGTTGTTACCTTTAATCTGGGGGATGTTCATCCACATGATGTGGCAACCGTGCTGGATGCGAGTGGCGTAGCCATTCGTGCCGGACACCATTGCTGTCAACCGCTAATGCGCTGGCTTGAAGTTAGCTCAACAGCTCGTGCCAGCTTCTATCTATACAATAACGAACAAGATGTAGATCGGCTTGTCAGCGCCTTAATCCAGACAAAGGAGTATTTTGGCGATGCAACTTGATGATCTGTACAGACGTGTTATAATGGACCACTACAAAAACCCGCGTAACCGCGGAACATTCGATAATGACGCTGTCACGGTGAATTTGAACAATCCAACGTGCGGCGACCGGATTTCACTGCAAATTTTGCTGAAAGACGGAATCGTTCAGGAAGCCAAATATACGGGTGAAGGCTGCTCCATCAGCATGTCCTCTGCATCGATGATGACGGAGGCTGTCAAAGGCAAAACGATGGAACAGGCACTCGATATCGCTAACCGTTTTTCCTCACTGATGAAAGGTGAAGAAGTCGATTTCGACGATTATGAAGATCTCGAAGCCCTATCCGGTGTGAACAAGTTCCCTGCACGCATCAAATGTGCCACTCTGGCCTGGAATGCATTACGCAAAGGGATTGACGAAGAGAACAAAGTACAATAACGATAGGGAGGTAGAGCAAGATGGCTAAAAAAGCACCAGAAATGGAAGAGTACAAATATGGTTTTCGCGACGAGCACAAATCCATCTTTCAAACCGGTAAAGGTCTGACTGCAGAAGTGGTTACCGAGATTTCCAAGATTAAGAATGAACCGGAATGGATGTTGGAATTCCGTCTGAAATCCTTGAAACAATTCGAAAAGATGCCAATGCCGAAATGGGGCGGAGATCTCGACGGATTGGATTTCAATGATATTCAGTACTACGTTCGTGCTTCTGAAAAACAAGGTAAAACATGGGAGGAAGTTCCTTCCGAAATCAAGGAAACCTTTGATAAATTGGGTATCCCTGAAGCAGAGCAAAAATTCCTTGCAGGTGTATCGGCTCAGTATGAGTCCGAGGTTGTATATCACAACATGCAAAAGGAATTGGAAGACCAAGGTGTAATCTTCATGGATACGGATACGGCTCTCAGAGAGCATCCGGAAATCCTTCGTGAATATTTTGCAACAGTTATTCCGCCAGCAGATAACAAATTTGCTGCCTTGAATAGTGCGGTATGGTCCGGAGGAAGTTTCATCTACGTGCCTAAGGGCGTTAAATGTGAAGTGCCTTTGCAAGCCTACTTCCGGATTAACTCCGAGAATATGGGACAATTCGAGCGTACACTCATCATTGCGGACGAAGACAGCTTCGTTCACTATGTAGAGGGCTGTACAGCTCCGATCTACAGCACGAACTCACTGCACAGTGCGGTTGTTGAGATCATTTGTAAGAAAAATGCCCGTGTTCGTTACACAACGATTCAAAACTGGGCACCAAACATCTACAACCTCGTTACGAAACGTGCGGTAGCAGAAGAAAATGCAACGATGGAATGGGTCGATGGTAACATCGGTTCCAAACTGACGATGAAATATCCAGCGGTTGTACTGAAAGGCCGTGGAGCTAAAGGTTCCGTACTCTCCATCGCTGTAGCTGGTAAAAACCAGCATCAGGATGCAGGTGCGAAAATGATCCACTTGGCTCCGGATACAACATCTACGATTGTATCCAAGTCCATCAGTAAACATGGTGGTAAAGTAACGTACCGTGGTTTGGCTTCCTTTGGACGTCAAGCTGAGGGCGCGAAATCCAACATCAAGTGTGATACACTCATTCTCGATAATGAGTCTACATCGGATACAATTCCTTACAATGAAATCATGAATGATAACATCATGCTGGAGCATGAAGCTACAGTATCCAAAGTGTCTGAGGATCAGCTCTTCTATCTGATGAGCCGTGGTCTGACTGATGCGGAAGCAACACAGATGATTATCATGGGCTTCATTGAGCCATTCACGAAGGAATTGCCAATGGAATACGCTGTTGAGATGAATAGATTGATCAAATTCGAAATGGAAGGCTCTATTGGTTAATTCAATACAGCGCGTTTTGAAGCCGTGAAGCTGAATCTTACTGTTGATGTTAAGCGGTAGTAGGGTTCAGGTGATCGCTTATGAATATAAGAAAGATCAAGGGAGATACTCCCTTGATCTTTTTTTTGTTGCCCAAACAAGACGATGAGTAAGTGGTATGTGGGATCAAGGGGTCAGATATTTCTGACTGAAATCCAGAGCTACCGTTTGGAAAATCAAACGTTTCTTGACCCGAGCGGCAAGCAACTATCTGATCACTATCCAAATACAGCGGAATTTGTGTACAGCACATCTTCTCAGTACCAACTAAGTTCAACAATCGGAGGGTCTGGAGGAACTGGGTTTAATGATCTAAATCAGATTCCGGAGTCCAGACCTAGCTCAGTGGTGCTTAACTCGGGCAACCGTGTAGACGGCATTTCAACGTTGTACAAGGATGGAACGAACCTGGCACATGGTGGTCAATCCAACATTGCCACACTGAACTTGGCAGACGGAGAGTACTTAACCCAGGCAACCATTAGTCAGGGGACACGAAATGGAGATAAACGGATCTTTTACGTGGAGTTGTCGATCAATCTTGGAAATGAGATTGAAGGCGGACAAAAGACATCGGATCAAATTAAACTTGAGGCACCAGCAGGGTGGTATATAGCCGGATTTTATGGAAGAGCAGGTCAGGAATTGGATCAGCTAGGGGTCATATACAGACCTCTCAATTAGGAGTTTGTAGTGGTTAAAATAAAAACATAGTATATGTAACTGATAGAAGAATCATATTAGCAGAGCGCGTCGCTTGGGATATACGTTGGAGAGGCCATAAGGTTTCCCTAATGATATTCTGAGCGGTATTTTTGTGGAATAAAATAAGACCAATAGCACAAGCCATTTCATAGATTTAAGCATTTAATGATAGAAAAGGATGTGAGTGTATGAGCGTAAACCCTTTCGAGGGCTATCGGATTACAAGTTCATTCGGCTATCGAATTCATCCTATTCATGGTGGACAGACATTTCACCGCGGGATTGATCTCGTGACAGAGCCTTGGAATGGCCCCGTCTATGCCTTTATGGAAGGTAGGGTACGTTTTGCTTCCGAAGGAGTTACAGGCTCCGGATTCGGCGGTTACGGGCTTACAGTTGCCCTTCAAGATCATCGTGGCTACTTGCATTGTTATGCGCACCTTTCACGTATTGCTGTAAGCGTTGGACAGCAGGTGAAGCGAGGCCAGCTTGTTGGTAATCAGGGGAGCACGGGTCAGAGTACTGGTCCGCATGTACATTATGAGATTCGTAAAACAAGTGCACCATCTTACGGATATACAGCCAGCGAAGATGGTGTGACGGAACCGGGTGCGTATCTACAGGCCGAATACGGAACTGCATCTCAGGAACAGGAGGCTCCGCCGATGACCACTGAGCAGAAGAAAATGTTTGAAGCCATGCAGAAAACGCTGGAGATTCAAGGGGGATGGATTCAGCAACAGAAGCAACTATCCAATATGGATTGTCCCGCATGGGCACAGCAAGCATTTGATTATTATCGACCGTTTATTATGAACGACAAAGGCAGTTATGAATTTTGGAGATTACTTGTTATCATGTACCGCAAGGAAAAAGGCATCCAGGTTCATTCGGATTCCGACACATAGATCCCTGCAAAGAACAAGGGAGTAGCAGAAGGTTGATCCACTCAGGCAGATGCAGACAGACAACCCTTTATCGAATGTTGCCTATTCGCCCGGTTCATTCCACCGGAAACGTCATATGTTAGGGTATACCTGATGAAGAGGAGGCAATCACATGAGCGAAGTAGGATATGGCTGTGGTGGCAACGTAGGCGGAGTAGGCGGCGTTGGCGGGTACAATATGTTCACAAACACTGGTGCAATCTTGGTACTGTTCATTCTGTTGGTTATCATCACAAAAGCATTCTGCGTGTAATCCAACATGATTGAATCGGAATAGACAAAAGGGAAGCCGATTACGGCTTCCCTTTTGTCATATGCCAACCTATGAGTTGGTTATTTCAGTTACCTATGGGTTTCTTCGTATACATGCTCTGTACAATGAACAGTTACTGTACATAGATCTCAACGATAGCAATATCTCTTTCTTTCGCTAAATCGATAAAGGCCGTAGAGGTCTGAACGAGTGGTCGGAAATAATCCGCAGGATTATTCATGACAATGAGTCCCGTCTGACCCGTGGTGAGCAGAACCCTTTTACCGATAAAATTAGGCAGCATATGCTTGATCAGTTCCTGTGTTGCTTCAGCATTTAACTGACCAAAGCTGAGGCTGTACAGTTCACATAGAACAGAGATCAGTTCCTGTTTGGTCTGGTACACCCGATTCGTCGTCATGGCGCTGTAAACGTCTGCTACAGCCGTTATACGGGCATATGGGTGGATCTCGTCTCCTCGCAGTCCATGAGGATAACCACTTCCATCCTCGCGCTCATGATGCTGAAGTGCAACCGTTGCCAGAATTTCATCCTGCGTGGATTCTTTAATGATATTGTACCCATAGAATGTGTGTTTCTTCATTTCGTCAAATTCTTCCGTGGTCAATTTACCAGGTTTATGTAACATTTCAGAAGGAATCTTGGACTTGCCGATATCATGAAGATATCCTGCTTTGGCTACCGTTAGACATTCCTCGGGGTTGTAACCCATCCAGCCGGCGATATAAAAAGCGAGCATTCCGACTTGCAATGAATGGTTGTACGTATAATCGCTATCCCCGTCCAGCATAAGCAACAAGGAGACAACATCTTTTTGTTTTTCCAACTGTTCTGTTAGGGTAAACAAAATCTCATCGACCTGTGTCTCATCAATAAAACCCTTCTCCATTGCTTGTTGAAATAGAGATTCAGTACCTTTGATCGTATCGTTAAACAAGTTAGTTAACAGACGGGTTTGATCGGAAGGTAAGGTTTGTGCATCAGAGTGTAGGTCGGATGTTGTGTGTTCTACATCTGCGTACTCGATTCCATGTTGCAACAGTTTGGATAAGTCATCTTCACTGAGGGTGGAACCTTTCATCAGCATGTGGAGACCCGAACTGTTGTATACATCATTTTTTAACAGGTCACCCGGTTTAAGATCAGTAACATGCACTCTCACGTATAAACCACCTTTTCTCGACTAATATCGACACATATAATTATAATAACAAGAAAAAAATGGGTTGACAACGACTTATTTACTATTAACCCACTCGGTCTAAAAGGTGTAAAGGCTCATTATTTAGTTCTCCATGGGGTTCCATGGTCCTAATTGGTGTCCTTTCCATTCAGATCCATCTTCCCAAATTTCCTTTTTCCAGATCGGAACGGTCTGTTTGAGTCTCTCTATAGCGTAACGGCTTGCATCATAACAGTCGTTGCGATGAGGCGAGGAAACGGCAATGACTACGCTAATCTCTGCCACATCCACTTTGCCGATTCGGTGACTGATTGCACATAACACACCAGGCCAGCGATCGGAGATTTCCACACCAATGGCCGCCATCTGAGAAAGAGCCATCGGCACATAGGCCTCATATTCAAGGTGGACGGTGCGCTGTTCACCGGTCATTTCACGAGTCGTACCTACAAAAGTAAGAGCTGCCCCGTGATTCGGGGTAATCACTAGCGCCGTTGTTGCTTCCACGGACAGGGTGGACTCTGTGATCAGAAATAAGCCATCTTCAGTCCGATGCTCTTGGATGGTAGAGCGAAGCTTTTCATCAGTTATATCCGTACCATCGCCTCCAGAGACGGGAGGGATCAACGCAAGTTCATCTTCTGAGCTAAGTATAGTATCGGCAGGAGCGTACTGCTGGTTAACTGCCAAAAAGGATGTCCTTATCTGAGAAGCTGCCTCTGGGTAGGCAAGACTCAGTTTTTCTTTTAAATCGGCAGCAGTTGGAATGTCTCCAATGTACTCAAACTCCAGAAGGGATGTATTTAAACGTTCTGCAATGCCTGCAAATAGTTGAATTGTCAATTTCATAGATATGACTCACCTCTTTTTGATCTCTAAACCCTTTAAATATATCATAACGACGCGGAAAATGTTATGCTTATCCATTAGAAGAATGAACGTTTATTGAAGAGCAGGGGAGGCGGTGTGATGAGCACCAGGGAGAAGCAAACGTTGACGATTCTACACACCAATGACATCCATAGCCACTTCGGTTCCATGAGCACCATCGCCGCTATGATCAATGAGGAACGTAACCAAGGTGGCAACTTCCTTGTATTGGATATCGGCGATCATATGGACCGGATGGCCGTTGAAACAGAAGGAACACTGGGTACGGCTAATGTTGATGTTATTAACCTGACGGGCTACGATGCCATTACAATCGGTAACAACGAAGGACTAACCTTTACGCCAGATCAGCTCTCGCAGTCCTACGCTGGTCTTCTGTGTCCTGTGGTATGCGGCAATGTTGTGGAGCAAGATACTGGACTTCCACCAGTGTGGATGAAACCTTCTCTGATTGTGGAGAAAGGTCCATTTCGCGTTGGTCTGCTGGGGGCAACTGCCCCTTTTACCACGTTTTACGAACTGCTTGGGTGGGATGTTCTGGACCCTGTGGAGTCACTAAGAGCTCAAGTGGAAGCATTACGTGATGAAGTGGATGTGGTGGTTGTTCTTTCACATCTGGGACTTTCGACAGATCGGAGACTGGCGGAGCAGATTACTGGAATTGATGTTATTCTCGGTGGACATACCCATCATGTTCTTGAAGAACCATTAGTCATTGGTCAGACCGTGCTGGGTGCAGCCGGGAAATTTGGTCAATGGCTTGGGAAAGTGGTTCTGGAACGAACAAGCGTGGGAGCACCTCTCCAACTGGTAAGTAGCGGTTGTATGGCTGCCAAGAGTATATTACTGGATGATCGGGTCGCTCTGGCAATCGCTACAAATCGTACGGAAGCCGAAAGGACACTCAATCAGACGGCAGTGATAACGGATCGGGTGCTGCCCATCGCGTATGACCGGGAATCCCCGTTTGCAACATTGCTTGCACAAGCTGTTCGTCATTTCACGGGGGCACAGCTGTCTCTGGTGAATGCAGGTCAGCTTCTCGGAGATCTTCCACAAGCTAATATTACAAAAGGAATGTTGCATTCCCTATGTCCATCTCCTATAAATGCTTGTACAATATGCTTGAGTGGAAGTCATATTCGTGAAGCACTTGAGCAGTCCTTGTTGGACGAGTTTTCAGGTAAGCCCATTGTGGGATTTGGTTTTCGTGGTCATATTCTAGGCACGTTATGTATGGACGGAATGGAAGTTCAATACAATCCACATGCGCCAGCCTATGAGAAGATCCAGACCATATCCATCAATGGGGAGCCTATGGACGAACAATGTGAGTATATCGTTGGGACACTGGACATGTTTACGTTCAATGTGGGGTATCCTCCTCTGGCTCATGGAACCCGTACGCTCTATCATCTTCCGGAATTCATACGCGATTTGCTGGAAACGGAAATAAAACGACCAGGGGCTCTGGACGACAGCCTGCGAGCCCGCTGGCATCAAAGCTAAATTAAAGTACTTGCCTTCTGCTGAAGCGGCGGCTAGTGGTAATTACATCTACGGAGCGGGAGAGGATAGGCTGTGCGTTTAGTACATATAAACTTATTGCAGCCTGGCATGAAGCTGGGAAAACGTATTTATAGTGAAGAAGGCCTTGTATTACTTAGTGAGGATGTAGAGCTAACCAGTCGATTGATTGGACGCCTTAAGGATCTCGGGGTCGGTTATGTGTATATTAAAGATGCTGCGACAGAGGACATCATCGTTCCTGAAATGTTGCAGGAGGAGACCCGAAGGAAAGCACTGGTCGAGATCAAACAGCAATTTCAGAGTATGTCAGGACTGAAAACCAAAAATCAGATTCCTCATTTCGGTAAAGCGCTTAGTGGTGTGATGAATGCGATTCTGGAAGACATCGGCAGTCAGAAGGAAGCCATGATTATGCTGATGGACATGAACTCCAGTGATTTTGACCTGTATAACCATTCTCTGAATGTATGTGTGTACACGCTGGTTCTTGGTGTTGCTTCGGGTTACACACGCCAGCAATTAATGGAGATTGGTCTGGGCGCTTTGTTGCATGATATCGGCAAAACACAGATTGCACCAGAAATTTTGCATAAACCCTCCAGATTGAGTGACGAGGAATTCAAAGTCATTCAGCAGCACACTACATATGGACACCGTATTCTCAAAGATGAACCAGGTATACCGCTTCTATCCGCGCATTGTGCATTGCAGCACCATGAACGAATTGATGGCAGTGGATATCCCTTTGGTTTGAAAGACAAGGAAATTCATGAATATGCCAAATGGATTGCGCTTGCTGATTCGTATGATGCCATGACAACGAATCGGGTGTACAAGCAAGCCTTGCTGCCGCATCAGGCAGTAGAGGTGTTGTATACAGGTTCAGGAACCCTCTATGAACAACGGATGTTGGAAAAGTTCAGGGATTGTGTTGCGATATACCCAGTAGGTATTTCAGTCAAGCTCAGCACGGGAGAGGTTGGAGTAGTTGCATCAATTCATTCACGTGTTCCTCAACGTCCGCTTATCCGTGTTCTAAAAGATGCGGACGGCCAGACTTTATCTTCGCCTTATGAAATTAACCTGCTGACAGCGCTGTCTGTGATGATCACAGGTGTAGAGGGTGTGGAGGATACACCTTCAGCGGCTCAAAGTGAACAGGTGGAAAGCTGAACAACTTGAAGGATGATTAGCGCTCATGTCGTAATATCCGGGCCGTTTCGTAATTCGGTCCAGAGTTGCCTGAGCGTTCTTTGTCATGTAATGGACAGGGTCTGCGTATGCCGGAGCATTCAAAATTGTGCTATGATAAAAGATAACTCCAAAAAGAAAAACACAAGGTATGATGTAAATAAAACTTTTTAGGTTAATAAAAGGAATAAGGTGAGGAACAATGACCATGCTAAACTCAGGATCGGTACAACTGATGCCTTTATCGCCAACGAATGATCCATGGGATCCGATCGGCTCTCTGCGTACATATGGACGCCATGTGCTGACCAGTGTAGAAATGACCGTGACACATCTGTGCAATATGAGGTGTGAGCATTGTGCCGTGGGAGATATGCTTACGATGCGTGAAGCGCCGGCTCTCCCGCTTCCTCTGATGCTGAAACGATTGGATGAAGTGGAGCATCTGCAGACAATTAGTCTGACGGGTGGCGAGCCAAGCTTTAGCCAGAAAACAGTGGATGAGATGATTATCCCGCTGCTCAAATATGCCAAGGAACGTGGAATTCGTTCCCAGATCAATTCGAATTTAACACTGGATATCAGCCGGTATGAGCAACTTTTACCTTATCTGGACGTTATGCATATCTCATTCAACTATCTGAATGCTGACGATTTCCATCAAGTTGGATTTGCGAATAGTGGCAGACCTGTGAAACGTGAAGTAGCGGTGAAGATGTATGAGAAAATGATTGAAAATTCACGCAAACTGAGTGAAGCAGGCATGTTTATCTCTGCGGAATCGATGATTAACTTCCGTACGCACGACAAGCTGGATGGTATTCACCAATTGATTCGTGAGATGGGCTGTGTCCGTCATGAAGTGCATCCGATGTATAATTCGAACTTTGCTTCGTCACTGCCCGTGTTATCACTGGATCATATGAGAGCAGCGATTCATCGTTTGCTTGATGTGCGTGACAAAGATATGTGGATGTTATTCGGGACTCTGCCATTCTTCGCGTGCAGTGCAGCAGAGCAGGATCGTGAACTGATCAACCGTTTATACAGCGAACCAAATGTGACAGTACGTAACGATCCGGACGGACGCAACCGCGTTAACGTTAACATGTTCACGGGTAATGTGTATGTGACGGATTTTGCGGATATCCCGGCGTTTGGTAACATTCGTGATCGTAAACTGGATGAAGTGTTCCATGAATGGTCAGCTGAACATCCGTTGAATCAAACGGTCAATTGCCATTGCGATATTGCATCCTGTTGCGGACCAAACCTGCTAGTGGCAGATATGTATTACAAGGGTGTAGATTTCAAATCTAGAAAGGCAATCACACGTTGATATTCCAGGTGTATTCCTGAAATAGATAGAAAAGGGGAGTTTCAACTTGGATATTCATACCGAATTTCATCTTGGACAGCTGGTATTTAATCTGGTCTGTGTCTTTTTGCTCGTATTTTTGAATGGCGTATTTGTTGCAGCGGAATTTTCCCTTGTGAAAGTAAGGCAGACACGCTTAACTCAATTGCAGAGTGAAGGAAATCGTTTGGCTGGTTATGCACTGAAGGTGAATAGTAAACTGGATTCCTATCTATCGGCAACTCAGTTCGGGATTACATTGACATCGCTTGGACTCGGGTGGCTGGGAGAACCAGCCATCTCTGAATTGCTCGTTGAGCCTCTCATGTTTAAGCTCGGTGTAGGAGATACAGGGCTTATTTCGACCGTGTCGGTCATTATCGGTTTCTGTATCATTACGTTTCTGCATATTGTGTTGGGTGAGCTTGCGCCCAAATCGTTAGCAATTCAAAAAACAGACGGAGTGGCATTGTTTCTATCTGCGCCCTTGCTGTTGTTCTACAAAATCTTCTTCCCTTTCATCTGGGTACTGAATGTATCGGCTAATGCATTGCTGCGTCTGGCGGGTATCGAACCTGCCAGTGAAGGAGAAGCTCACTCGGAAGATGAACTTCGAATTCTGATGAAGCAGAGTGCTAAAAGTGGTGTCATCGATAAAGATGAGATCAAACTGATGGACAACATCTTTGATTTCTCCGACATGCTGGCACGTGAAGTGATGCTGCCACGTACAGACATGGATTGTCTGTACACACATATGTCTTTGGAAGAGAACCTGGAGATCATTAATGCTACCAAACATTCCCGGTATCCCGTAGCAGTAGAAGACAAGGATGAGATCATTGGATTTATACACATCACCGATCTGTTGCTGGCTAAACCGGAGCAACAACATGATCTGGCTTCACTCGTCCGTCCAATCTTAAACGTTCCTGAATCCATGGAAATCAGCCATGTGCTGCGTCTGATGCAGAAGAAACATTCTCAGATGACGCTGGTTGTGGATGAATATGGCGGCACAGCTGGATTGCTGACTGCGGAAGAAATTCTGGAAGAGATCGTTGGAGACTTGTATGACGAGTTTGAGGATGAGCGTCCGCATATGGAACGCAGTGGAGATTCCTTTTCCATTGATGGTCGTTCGCTTATTGAAGAAGTTCATAAGTGGACCGGAGCCATCATTGAGGATGAAGAAGTGGATACCATTGGCGGATGGCTTTTTAAAGAGCTTGGAGGTAGTCCAGCCAAGGGTAAAACTCGGGAGCTGAATGGATACGTCTTTGAAGTGGAAGAGTCTTCTCGTTTGCGAATTACTCGGGTTCGAGTGTACAAGCAATCTGTTCCTCAAGACATGAATTCGGAAGATCAGTCAACACAATAAACAGACCTCAAACAGACCTCAAACAGACCTCAAACAGACCTCAAACAGACCTCAAACAGACCTCTGAAAGTACCGCCATTGTGTGGGGCTACAGAGGTTTTTTTGATGTGTGAGCTAAAAGGGGATTAACTTACCGATTTGAAACATATGGATATAGAGACGGGAAGCAATCGTTTGAAATGTATGTTGGATGCATGCAAGCATTGAGAAAGGAGAGTTGTTCTGTGAAAGATCCGCAGCTTCGTGCTTACGCCCCGTTTGTGGGGCCGTTTGACCCTTGTCCGCCTGTAGAGATTCGAACGTATCTGGTTCCTCCGCAATTATTTATTCCATTTCAGCCTATGGGCTGGCCGCAGTACAGCCCAGCAGAAGCCTTAAGAATTGGAACGTTGTGGCCTGCATTATACAGCCCTTATACACCAGCAAGATCGAAAGGGAGGAAGGTGGAATTGGATGGAGCCTGAAGTGCCCAAAGCCTGTGATGCAAGGTATTATGAGCTGTTAGAGGAGCTCCAGGCACTGGACTTTGTATTAGTTGAGCTGAACCTGTATCTGGACACCCATCCGGGTGACTTTCAGAGTATTGAACAGTACAACAAATTCAGTCAGGAGCGCATGAGAGTTGCACATGAATTTCAACAAATGTACGGACCGCTGATGAACTTTGGTCATGCATTCTCCAAATATCCTTGGGAGTGGTCACAGACACCGTGGCCATGGCAAGTGTGAAATAACGCCTCGGGTTTCCGTGCACAACTGTAAAGCCGGGGACTCGGGGAATATGCCAGCAATTTCAAATTCATTCTAAAAGGAGGGCTCTGCATGTGGGTGTATGAGAAAAAATTGCAGTATCCTGTTCGGGTTAGCAAATGTGATCCTCATATGGCAAAATTGCTGGCTGAACAATATGGAGGAGCGGATGGTGAGCTGGCGGCAGCTCTGCGGTATTTGAACCAGCGGTATACCATTCCGGATAAAATTATCGGGTTATTAAATGATATCGGCACAGAGGAATTCGCTCACTTGGAAATGATTGCTACCATGATCTACAAGTTGACCAAGGACGCGTCGGTAGAGCAACTGGAAGAAGCGGGACTCGGGCCTAACTATGCTCAGCGTGATTCTGCCTTATTTTACACGAATTCCTCAGGTGTACCTTTTACTGCAGCATACATTGCTTCGAAGGGAGATCCGATCGCGGATTTGTACGAGGATATTGCAGCAGAAGAGAAAGCCCGGGCTACATATCAATGGTTAATCGATCTGACCGATGACGTGGATTTACAGGATAGTCTGAAGTTTCTGCGGGAACGGGAGATCGTGCATTCGTTAAGGTTCCGGGAGGCCGTGGAGATTCTGAAAGACGATCGGGATACAAAGAAGATTTTTTGAACAGGTGGAAAATAGGAACCTGGCAGTCCGGTGAGGGCTGCTTTTTGCTTTGAAGAAATGGAGAGGCTAGAAGAAGTGTATGTGCTGAAATGTGGATTGCTTACATATAAAAAGACGATCCTCTTTGGAAGAAAGAGAACCGTCCTGTTTATTATATTTTGGTGAAGTAAAGCCTAATATTCAACCACCATGGCAACATTTTGCCACCCGGCTCCAACGGTCCAGAACAGAACTTTGTCACCACGCTGAATCTGACCGGTTGTAACCGCTCGATGTAATGCAATGAACGGACTGCTGGTTGAGGTATATCCGAACTCATCTCCGATATAGACGGCAATATCGTTACCAATGCCGATGTTTTCGGATACAGCCCGAATGTTACTAATAGATAGTTGGGAGAAGCAGGCGGCTCTGATCTCATCTGGTCCAATCTCGTTACGTGTCAGCAAAGTACGAATGGACTCGGAAGCGGCATCCACACAGATGGAATCATCAAATGGGATGAATTTCACATGAAAGGCACCCGCATCCACACCTGTTTTGCCGAGCTTTGCCAAGCCTTCTGCAGGAAAAAGAGAATTACCATACACACAGGTATCCGTCTGATAGATGGAATCAATGAAACCGACAGCATGTTCATCCCGCTCTACAATAACCGCCGCTGCTGCATCACCGAAATTAGCGAAGTATACGGGATCATCTGGACTGGCGTGAGGAGCCACGTAATCCGAGCCGATGATTAATGCCCGGCGAATTCGAGGATTGCCCAGCATCTGCCGGCTAACCTGTTCGAAAGCAGCGGTCATGCCTGCACAGTTCGCGTTACTGTCAATACAGATCGTGTGAGAAGCTCCGTTAATCAGGCGATGGATCATCAGGGAATTCGTAGGAAAGATGTATTCTGGCGTTTGGCTTGCATAAGCAATCAGATCAATATCTGCACCGGTGAGTCCGGTTTTTTCCAGTAGGTTACTGGCTGCTTCAAAGGCCATGCTTAGTGAGTTTTCGTCATCGTTGTCAATTTTATAACGTGTATCACGACCAAGTGCCTGTAACAATCCACGAATATCTACACCTCTTGCATCAAAATGTTCAATATAAAAATCATTGTGCACCTTGGTTGCTGGATGATAGATATCGATATCTACAATACGAATTCCGGCCATCTTCATTCTCCTCTTGAGCGGAAGGGTGAATTCACAGCTTGTCCGCCTGGTTTATTAAGTGGTAACGGTAGATATGATTTCGAGATTGTCCAGGCCGACAGACCGACCAAGTCGGGACAATTGCATTTTTAGAATCGCGTTGTTCTCGAGGGTCAACACGACTTTTTTATATTCATCTTTTTTGAACAATTGAAGACAGCCTTCCAGAAGAGGAACAATCTCCGGAGCAGTAACATTCAGCTTTTTGCAATCGATGTTCAGGTCATACTCCTTGGTGTTAATAGGAGCGATCGTATCCTGATAGGCCGAGATGGAACGCAAACCGTCTTCTTGAGAGAATGAACCCTCCAGTTCAATGTTTAACACCTTGTTTGGAACGTCTGTCTTCAGAATGAAATTTCCCATGCTTGATCTCTCTCCTTTAAATGAGTTAAGGCTATCCTGTTAATGGATATACAGCTCCATAGGACCTTTGCTGAAAGCTTCTAAGATGAGAGCTGATTCGAAGGATAATTTAACCATATTATAAAGGTAGGAATGTAAAAAGATCAATAAAAAAGTCGAATCATGTATAAAAATGTAGAAAAGTGAATTACTGTATTTCGTCCAAGGTGGCAAGCAAAATATTAAATGCACTTATAATGCGTGGAGCACCCACACATGGCGCCAGATGTAGCAATATTCCCTTGAGCTGATCCACCGTCACTCCCACGCTTAGAGCCATCGTGTAATGTACGCCCAATTGTTCATACTGTCCTTGGGTGATCAACGAAGAGATGATAGCAACTTCCTTCCATTGTTCCGAAATCGTGGTGCGCTGAAAAATATCCCCGTATGCCGTCCCCATAATAAATTCCGACAATTCGGGAAAATGTTCTTTGATGGGGGCGAGGGCTCTTGCACCGTACTCACCAGAAAGCTTCGCGAAACGGTCTAGCCCCTGAGTTACATGTTCACTCATGATCTGCTCCTCCTAATTCAAAGTTACGGTGCGGTGAGCCGTGGGTGGAATTTCATCTCGATCGGTCAGAAGCTCAATAACAGTTACCTGATTCAAGGTCTGGGCTGTGTTCAGCGCAGATGAGAACTCAGCAAGGGTTTCTGCTCGAAACGCAACTGCACCGAGAGATTCGGCGAATTTGGCTGCATCCATAGGAACTTCATATAAAGTGCCGTCGATTCTGCCCGTTGTTTTTTCCATTCCTTTGAGTGCCATGTCCAGTTGTTTGTTGTTAACAACAATGAAGATGACGTTCAGATTGTTGCATACCGCGGTATGGATCTCCGTCCCAAGCATCATGAAACATCCGTCACCGGTGATACATACAACGGTCTCTTCAGGTGAAGCGGCCTTTGCACCTATCGCCATACCAATGGCGTTCCCCATGCAGGCAAAGTACGCGTCAAACACAAAGCTGCCTGGTTTCTTGACTTTATATCGCTGGACCGCATGAAATCCATGGCTGCCATCATCAACAAACAGCTTATGATCGTACGGAAGCAGATCGCTCATTCCGTCTAGCACAGAAGCCAGAGACAGTTGGGGGAGATCTGGTAAAGGGACAGTGTAATCCATGGGTGCAGTGGTTCTCACAGGAGTAGGGGGGTCTTCTAATGTGCCCAGCAAATATTGCAGGTTGTCCTTCAAATCACCGGTGATATGTAAGGTTTGAGCGCTCAGAATCTTGCCTACAAATGTAGGATCAGCGTCAAATTGAATGAGGTGTACCGGATGATGTTCAGGCTTCAGATTGCAGAGGGTCATGTCACTCAGACGTGAACCGAGTACGATATAAAGGTCACTTTGGTTCAACATGTCGTCTGCATGCGGGAAACCTCCAACACCACAAGGTCCATGGTACAGGGGATGGTCCCACGCAATCGATCCTTTTCCACCAGGCGTAGTAATGACGGGAATGTTGAACGATTCGGCCAATTGAAGCAATTCATCATGGGCTCTGGCGCGACTTACACCTTTACCAGCAATAATTAAAGGGCGGTTGGATTGTTGAATGAGAGGAAAAATGCGATTCAGATTAGATACGCTAAGCAGATGTTCCGGTTCGGGAATGACAATCCGGCATTGGGATAACAATTCGGTCTGTACGTCAAAAGGAATACAGAGGTGAACAGGGCCTTTATTAGGGCCGAGTGCAATGGAAAGGGCATGATTCAGCAGTGTGCCGAAGTGATCTCCACGCTCAACCAGTTTGCTGAATAGCGTAGCAGGCCTGAACATTTCGGCCAGATCAGCCAGATAAGAAGAAGAATCCTGACACTGGGGAAGCCCCAGTTCCTGAATGGATTGATGACCCGTAATAAACAGTACAGGCAGATTGTTGGCCTTTGCATGGGCTGCTGCAGTAAGCAGATTGGTTCCGCCTGGACCGGATGTGGCAAAGGCAACGCCGAGTTTGCCTGTCTGTAATGCATAACCGGATGCGGCAAAACCTGAGCTGGATTCATGACGGCCTGGAATGAACTCTAATCCGTAATCCACCATTTTCAGTACAGCAGGACAGATGGATTTACCAATAATACCAAAGACATGAGTAACGCCTAGATTACGCAGAGTTTCTGCCAAATAGTCCGCAACTGTTCTCATGCGGGACACCTCGCTTCATGAAATAGGTTATTAGAACCATGCGCATATTCCATTTATTGAATGCAAGTTACAGTCTAAGGTTGTAAGAGGAAATATTCATTGTTATTAGGAAGAGTATCTTTTTTTGTGGTTTTTTGTCAACCTGTTTTTGTGAGTCTAAATTCCTGATTCTTAAGTTGGTAACGCTTTAAGTGTTGCTGGATAAAGTAAAAATAATTGGTTAAATATCCCTGCAACGAATTACCCAATACTTACGAAGTTACAAATAATGTAAAAATATGACTGCCAATGATGAATTTCAGTCTCTAATAGCGACTTGAAAGCTAGAGATTTATCTTTTTTCGTATCAACGCATCGCATTCGCAATTCTTTGCTTTCTGCTATACTGGAAAGGAATTGGGAGGGGATGGAATGACAGTCATCAAGATGGCTCTGATTGGGCTGGGTAAAATGGGATTACATATGGTTCATCTAATCGAGAATACAAAGATGGACACGGAGATTGAGATTGTAGCGGTGTGTGATGCGAATGAGGAAGGTTTGGCATCTTTTGCAGCTTCTCATCGGGGAGTTAGGACGTATACGGATTATAAGCAATTGATGAATGAACATCAGATTGATCTGTTGTATATTGCAGTTCCGCCGAAATTTCATTATCCGGTTGTCATGGAAGCACTGGAGCGCAAAATTCATGTATTCTGCGAGAAACCACTTGCCAATAGTGTAGAAGAAGCCAAAAAAATGCTGGATGCAGCGGAGCAGGCGGGCGTTGTTCATGCCATCCACTTCTCTATGCCGCTTGAACCTTCTGTGCTGAAGTTGCAAGAGATGATTGAGCAGGGTACTGTGGGGGCCATTCGCAAAATAGATCTGATTCTGCAATTCCCGCAGTGGCCACGATCATGGCAACAGAATGCATGGATTACGAGCCGGGAACAGGGTGGATTTATTCTTGAAGTGGGGATTCACTGGATTCATATGATTCAAAAGGTGTTTGGTGCCATCCGGGTAGTGAACACTCAGGTTCAATATCCTGAGAATGGAGACTGTGAACTAGAAGTACAGGCTGCAATGGAACTGGAAGACGGAACCCGAATTCAGCTGAACGGCATCTCTCAATTTGCGGGGGAAGAACGTGTATCCATGGTGGTGTACGGCATGAAAGGCACGATTGCCCTGGAAAATTGGGAAGAATTGAAGACTGGCATGGTGGGGCAGCCACTTACTCCTGTGGAAGTGCTTGAATCCACCAGTGAATTGCCGGTTCTTAAACATGTCATTGCCCGTATACAAGGCAAACCTGCTAAGATATATGATTTTAACGATGGGTATCAGGCACAATTGATACTGGAAGCGCTACGGAACACGGAACAATGACCAACTTAATTAAGTATGATTTGGAATTAAGTCTGTCTTGAATGTTTAATTTTTCTTCGTTTGTGGTAATCAAGTTATACTACAAAGGAGGTATATTATGGTAAAAGGTAAAAGACTAATAGTATCTTTATGTTTATTTTTATGTGTCCCCACTCAGATTTTTGCAGAAGAAGACAGTCGAAGTGAAAAGGAAAGACATATTGTGCAAAGTTACGGAATTTCATCTGAATTTGCTAGTGACTTAACTGACAATGATTTAGAGAAACTTCTGGCAAAGGAACCAAGAATGAAATCTAATAAAGATGAATATTTTAAACTTGTACACTTAATAAACGATGATAATCAAAAGATGAGATCTTTTAGCGAGGACAGCACCAATACAGTAGTTACCAAAGTGACTAGAGAAGAAGCTTTGAATGAAATAGCGAAAGAAATGCAAAGTGAAATTTCAACACAGAGCGTTGGGGACAGTAAAACTACAACAACATCGTGGCTAAGACTTGAAACAAATATGACTTATTACAATACTAATGGTCAGGTTTCGGTGAGATTTCAATGGCTTAAAAATGCTTATTATAATAAAGAGGATATCTTGGCCATTGGCCTTAGTAATAATGTAGCACCTCTAAATAATACAGCTAGTTTCGTTCATAAAACAGATACTTATAATCCACTGAATATGGACTGGCGTGAGTATACAGAGAATAATGCAACATTACGTTACCATCCTGGTGGAGTCACTGCTCAGTTTAATTTGTTTTCACCAGCAATGAATTACAGGGATGAGAGAGGGTATCTTAGTTTTACTGTCAAACCTAGGGAAAGTGGTAAATGGACCTTAAACTCATTTTATGATACTTTAGGATACTATAGGCACCAAGAGAAAGTTTTTTCAATTTCGCCTAGCGTTTCCATTCCAATAGGAGGTTCTTTGTCATTAAATCAACAAGATAAGTTTTCAGAAGTGGATAGTTTCGCTCAACTACAATATAAATAATATACTTTCAAGGGAGTGAAGCAGATGGGGGCAAAAAAATGGCCTTTCTATATCATCATCCTACTCATTCTCTCCAATCTGGCTGTAACCTACATGCTCTGGAATTCGAACACTCAATATGATCGACTTCAGGACAAAATGAATCAATCTTTCACAACGTATGCGGAGAATATTCAGGATCAATTGCGAAAAAATGCTGAACGGGGTTTGGAGGAAGAAATATACCAGTATCAAGCGGAAGCTTCCAAATTAAATGCGGTAGCTACAGGTACAACCTATTACAGTGAGCAGCCGTTAGTACGCAATGTTTCTATGAATCTTGAACGATTTTTTAGAGATTATCCACGCTACCAGCATAAGTTGACTGTGCCAGAGGTAGAAACTTTACAGGCGTTGTTGTCGGAGTGGATTACGAGGCCTGCAGATTCAGGCACGAATAACAAGCTTAATGATTTTCTTGTTTTGCAAAAATAAAAATAACGAGCATTCCTCTTCAAATACGCCCTTGGAGTTGAGGAGCGTTCATTCTGAGGGTGTTTCTATATACTTCTGAAATGGAACTAAAAAAGATGATTTCTGTAAATACAGAAATCATCTTTTTCTTTCAACTCAGCCGTATCAGCAAGAGTTTTACACCAGCTTGAATCGCTTAACCAGCTGATCAAGTGCATCCGACATTTCATTCAACTGCTTGGACGTGTCAGACATTTCCTGCAGAGAAGCAAGTTGTTCCTCCGTCATCGCAGATACTTCTTCTGTAGCTGATGCAGTATCTTCCACAACAGCCGATACTTCATTGATGGACCTCATCACAGCCTCACTACCGGAAGTTAACTCCTCGACAACAGCAGATACCTCCAGAACTTCGCCACTGAGGTTATGAATATGCTGAGTAATAGTTGAAAAAGCATTACCTGCATCCTCAATGGTCCGCAACCCTTCATTCACATGTAGAGTACTCTCATCAACCACCTGCACCGTACTTTGAACACCTGTTACCACGGTTTCCAATATACTTGTAATCTCTTTAGCTGATGTTGCACTTTGGTCTGCAAGATTGCGGATTTCCGCGGCAACGACAGCGAAGCCGCGTCCATTTTCCCCAGCGCGGGCCGCTTCGATTCCGGCGTTAAGTGCGAGCAGATTGGTTTGTCTCGCAATACCCGACATTGAATCTGCAATGTTGATCACTTGATCAGACATCTTCGAAATTTCATTAATGGCTTCCTGTACAGAGAGGAAGGATTGCTCAATGGAACTCATTTTACCTACAGCATTATCAATGCGCTGTTGCCCATCCACGGCAATGGATTCGGTACGAACTGCACGGCCTGCCACGTCACTTGCTGATGAGGCGACGCGATTAAGGCCATTGAGGGATTGCTGCATCGCAGCTACCATAGTTTGCGTAAGAGCAACCTGTTCATCAGCGCCTTCAGCGACGCGTTCCATGGCAGTGGCAACTTCTTTTCCTGCAAGATGGCTATCGGCAACCCCTTTATCCAATCGATCCGAAGCTGTGCTCAGAATCATGGCATTGCTCTGAACGTCCAGCATCATTTGCTGCAAACCAGCAAGCATTGTATTGGCTGCCTCCGCGAGTTCACGAGTTTCGTCTTTCATTGGCGTAGCGATTCTCAGTGTCAGGTCACCATTGGAAGAACCGATGTCATTTAATGCCTGCTTTACGGTACGAATGTTTCTAACAATGGCACGTGACAGGACCAAAGCAGTGATGAACGAGATAATGGCGACAACGATAAGTGCCCCATACAGTTCCAAGTTCAGCAGTGTGTTTTTTTGCTTCAGTGCTTCTGTACGGTTATCGGTTAACGTATGCTCGTTGGTTCGAAACGTATCGAGAGCAGTGCGAATCTGGTCCATGTCTCTTTTACCTGGATCATCTGCGAAAAAATCTCGAATGGCCTGTGTATTATTGACTTGGCGAAGGGCGACCATAGGTTCACCAGCGACCTGGACCCAGTTCTCCATATTAGTATGTATGTCTTCCAAAAGTGCAAGCTGAGCCGGATTATCCGATATTAAAGCAGCAAGTTCATCTCTGAGTGTAACAAGTTGCGCTTTTCCTTGGGTGTAGGGATCGAGATAATTGTCCTGACCCGTGATGATGTAACCGCGTTGACCTGTTTCCATATCTACCATGTTTCTTTCGAGTTTATAGGTGAGGGCGTGTACCCTCATATCATGATCGACCAGAAAATCCAGTTCCCGTTGGAGCTGACTTGTGCTGTTCTGAATCAGCAGGATGCAACCAGCCAGTACAGCTAGTACAAGTAAATATCCTAATCCGATCTTATAAAAAATCTTAAAGGTCTTTCGCTTTTTCATGTTTGTTATTCCTCTCTATGGGGTATATGTAGTTGTCGAAAAAACCGGAAATGTGATAATTATAGGTCTTTAGATTAGGTGTCTAAAGTACTATTTTTTAGTATTATACGTAAAGAAACTTTTTTTGTATATAGTTTGTTTAACTACAATATAACGTTTGGTTGATGTTGTATAAGGTTGGGGTTAATGATGTTTACAATCGTTGGTTTACACGTTCAAACGTTATGTTTATCATGGGAAGGGAACGATTCCAATTACATATACAAAATCCCAATCCGAAAGGAACATTGGACATGAATAAAGAGAAGGTATTGCTCAAACCGGAAGCGATGATTTTTGACATGGATGGTACGCTGTTCCAGACAGAGACCCTGTTGTTGCCAGCTTACCAGCAACTATTTGATACATTGCGTGCCGAAGGGCACTTTGAAGGAGAAACTCCACCCGAGGAACGGATGCTGGGAAGTTTGGGCATGTTGCTCGAAGATATATGGAAAGTGGTTATGCCTGAGGCATCGGAAGCGGCACATCGCCGTGCAGACGAACTGTTGCTTCAACTGGAGATTGAGGGGCTTGATCAAGGAAGTTCTCAATTGTATCCTGGGGTGAAGGAAACGTTGCAAGCATTAAAACAACAAGGAGTGCGTCTTTTTGTCGCAAGTAATGGGCTGGAGGACTATGTGAAGGGTGTAGCGTTTGCACACGAGATTATGCCTTTCTTTGAAGGGGTATACAGTGCAGGCCAGTACAAGACTCCTTCTAAGATTAATCTGGTGCAGATCCTGCTTGAGAAACATCGTATTCAGGACGCATGGATGGTAGGGGATCGCTCTTCTGATGTGGAAGCTGGTAAAATGAACGGGCAGGCAGTCATCGGCTGTGCCTATGCCGGGTTTGGTCGTGATGAGGAACTTGCAGGCTCAGATGTGCTCATCTCTGATTTTACAGAACTGCTGCGTCTGTATGATGAAGCAGAGTAGCCTCTACGCCGTATACGTATACTGAGATTTAAGATTACGAACCGCATGATATGAACCTGTAGACTCAACGGAAATCCGTTGAATACAGGTTTTTTTTGTTTGGTCATGCAGTCACATTCTCCCCTGTAGAAAGTTGATTTCCCTATCCCGCTTTCCTTCATATTCCCTCTATACTTCATTCAAAAGCTATAGGGGGTCCGATTCTGGTGAACCATCCAAAATACATGCCTATATGTTCAACTTTCCAAGTCTTTTTCTAACTGTTGTATTCGGGATCTATCCGCTGTTACGGGCGCTTCGTTACATGTTCTATGATTATCAAGGCATCGGGACGCCTGTCTTTATCGGGCTTGATAATTTTGGACGCGTTTTGCGTGACGGGCAATTCTGGGATTCTGTAGGCAACACGGGTGTGTATGCCCTGGGCAAACTCGTCGTTACGATTCCACTGTCGTAACTTTGGCGATTATTCTGAATCGCAAATGGAGAGGGCGATCCCTCTTTAGGGCGATCTATTATCTTCCCACTATTTTCAGCGCTTCGGTCATGGCGATTGTATTCTTTATTATTTTCAACTCCTATAACGGAATATTGAACCAATTGCTGCTTAAGTATCATGTCATCTCCGAATCCATTAGCTGGCTGGGGGCTGAACATGCCATGTTAACAACCATCATCATCGCCATCTGGGGGGCCGTGGGCAACTATATGTTGTTGTTCATTGCGGGTCTTCAGAGCATTCCTGAAGAGCTTTATGAGGCGGCATCGCTGGATGGAGCGAGTGAATTTCAGAAACTGCGGAATGTAACGATTCCGTTGCTGGGTCCTGTCTTGCAGATGATCATCATGCTGGCAATTACCACGGCGCTGAAAGGTTACGAGAGTATTATGGTGCTTACCGAAGGGGGGTCGTATGGCAAAACAGAGGTGATGTATCTGTATTTGTTCAAACTGTTGTTTCCCGTGTCGGCTGACACCCAATCACTCCAGCAGCTCGGTTATGGCAGTGCGGTCGGTTTCACAACGGCTCTCATCGTAGGGGCTGTGACGCTCATTTATTTCCGGATATCCAAAAAGCTAAATGATGTCTACTAATCCCAATCAGGAGGAAACGATGATGACTCAAAACGTGCTTGCGCCCTCAGGGTCTCCCCAGCTCATTCGCTGGACCAAACGAACGGTACTTTGGCTGTTTTTGATCGCAATCGCTCTGCTGTCGCTTTTCCCCATCATACTTGTATTGCTCGGTTCCTTCAAAACAAACCAGGAATTGACCGGAGGAGCTACCATCTGGCCGAAGATTTGGCAGTTCTCCAACTATGCTCAGGCTTGGAAAACCGCCAATTTTTCGGGTTTTACGATTAACAGCGTGTTTGTTAGCATCAGTACAACAGTTGGCACGTTGCTGGTAGCTTCGATGTCAGCCTACGCTGTGGATCGAGTGAATTTCAAAGGGAAACAGGGGTACACCCTGCTCATGGCATCTACTCTGTTTATTTCCATAGGCGCGGTTGTGCTGCGTCCGCAATTCGACCTCATGGTTAAGCTGGGGCTAAATACCACGTTGTGGGGCGATGGTCTGGATCAGACACCTTATCTCTCCACACAGCAATGGGGTGAACCGGAGGCTCAGGCCACAACGTTACGTTGGGAGAGCAATGACAGCTATCACTTCATTGATGCTTCGCAGGATGGATATACGCATTTGTCAGATCCAGTTACACATCGTCGGTGGATGCTGGCAGGGGTCGAAACCCATATACTACTAATTGTGGATTGGCTGGAGGCAGAAGCAGAGCATACTTTGGAGCAACGTTTTCACCTGCATCCGCAAGCGGATATTGTGTTGAGGATCAATGAAGCTGGAGAAATGACGGCGGATATGAGCTATGAGGCATCTTCTATAACGCTGACGATGCAATGGGTTACGGCAGGCATAGGGAAGGGAGCCTTCGCGTTGACGGAGCAGCCCGGCTGGGTATCTGAGGTGTATGGTTCCAAGTCGGAAACATCGGTCATCCAGGGCAAGACTGATTTCTCGGGTAAAGTGGGTATTCTGACGTTGTGCCTGCCCGCGGATCATACAGACCAGGTTACACGTGTTACCACGTGCCAACTGGAACCTGACCGGATGAGATTGGCATTATCTTATGTGCAAGGTGAGGAAAAAGGGTATATTGTGATTGACAACGAAACACTGCAATGGACGAAAGAACAGAAATAAAAAACAGTGAAGCAGGAGCAGATGCTCGCACTTGGCGAACATACACTCCTGCTTTGTCTTATCCATTCATTTGACTTTCCTTTTTCTTTTTACTCTGGCGGATTTTTGCGAAGCGGGCCTAGGAATGGCTGGCTTTCTGGACGTTCCGGGAGGTCTGTTACGATATACCCATAAGGCGTACTCCAGCGGTTGAGTGATGGCTTTATAATAGATGTCCCGCTCACCGATACGAGCGAATACTTCACGCGCAGGTTTGGGATTAACTTCAAGCAGGTAGATACGTCCGCTTCTGTCAATCGCCAAATCCAGTGCCAGCTCACACAGGTCCCCATACGTATCTTCCAGAAACGAAGCAACATCAATGCCAAACGTTTCTGCAGTTGTGTTAATTTCTGCCCGGAGGTCGTCATCTTCGATCCATTGCTTCATGAGTCGGTTCATCGCTATTGCCTGACCGCCGCCATGCAGATTGGAGGTCACGCTTTTTTCTGCACCCATGCGTCCAGCACATCCAGTAAGCTCCCATTGTCCTTCACCGTTCTTCTGAACGAGCATGCGATAATCATGCACACGTCCATTCGGAAGCTGAAGTTGAATGCCCTTTTGCACAAGATACTTGTCTTTCATGTTCCAGTGCTGGAGCAACGCGCCAAGTCGTGATAAATGAACTTTACGTGGAGTGATGATACGACGCTTCTGATCCCGCCCCTGAACAAGCACTGTATTAGCCTCGCTACTGCTGCGTTCAATGCGCAGAATACCACGTCCGCCTGTTCCATTAATGGGTTTGAGATAGACCAGAGAAGAAACTTTAAGCATCCGGTTTACATCGGACATATCTTGAAATAGAGCGGTTTCCGGCAGGTGTTCACGAAAGTTTGCTTTTTGTAAAAGGGTCTGGTGGATGGTCCATTTATTGCGCAGCGGCCTGTTCAGAAAGAGCAGATGCCCATATTTCTCACGAAAAGCAAGCAATTGCTGGAACCTTCGGTTACGCTGAATCCGGCAGCGATCGAAGATCAGGTCCGGGAATGATCGCCACTCTCTGGACCAGCCTTTTCCCTCATGAAAAACCATGCCTTCAATTTGTTTGCCGCCGGGGTGTACGTCGGCTGGTGTGAATACATAGATATCGAGTCCCCGCTTGCGCCCTTCAAGAATCATTCTGCGATAGACGCTTCGTTCTTCAAGAGCGCGATGTTCATTTAAGTACAACGTCATAATGCCCAGAACAGGTGAGGACACAAACAATCACCTTCTTTTTGCAGTATTCCTGTCTATCATCGTTTGGACTGACGGGCAAGATAAGCGCTGTAGTGAAATATACGTTCCAATGACCGCCGTCTGATCTGTGGTTCATCAAACTTCATGGGCTTTGCGTTGGCTTCGAAGAACCAGAGTTCCCCCAGGTCATCAATGCCCAGATCCATGGACATTTCTCCGAGGGTGTAACCTGATCCCCGTTCTACCTGTCTTGCGATCATTAATGAAGTGGATTTCACACGTTTCATCAGGGTTGTTGACATTTCTTCGCCAAAAAGCTCGGTCAGCAGCTTCTCAGGGTCTTCTACGCTCCCGCCGCGCGGTACATGCGTTGTAATGCTGCGGGAGCCAGCAAGTCTCGCTCCTACACCGGTTACGCTCCATTGGCCCTTGGTGTTCTTTTGTACAAGAACACGCAAATCGAAGGGGCGTTTACGAGAGGAGGCCAATTCAATGCCTTGTTGCATGATATAGGGCGTATGTCCGGTTTCTTTGCGAATTCGTGCCCATAACTTGGCAAGTGTAGATGCTTTATAGGTCGTGCTTCTACGTGTGGTTTGTATTTTGAGTCGATAGGGAAGCCGTTCTTTTTCCTGGAATTTAAGCATCATGATTCCTTTGCCAGCTTTGCCGCTCTCGGGCTTAAGGTACAGATAGGGATACGACCGTAGAACGGCACCCAGAGAAGAAGCACTTCGCATCCGCCGAGTATAAGGGATCAGTTGCTGAGTCGATTTGGACTTCTTAAGCCATTCGAACAGATCCCATTTGTTGAAAAAGAATGGGTTATACAGTTCGATTCCTGATTGCATGCATTCGTCAATTTTGCGCTGAACGGAAGGTTTTCCTTCGTCTTCCCGGTTGGGAATACGATTGTACAGAACATGGGGAAGGGGGAAAGGTTGTGAAACCCACTTTCCACTTCCCTTGTTGTACGTATATCCTTTCACGGTGGGACCACTCACGTTCAGATCCCTTACAGTCACAATGTACACCACGTATCCCATGCTCTCGCCTGTCTGTAAGATATCCTGAAAATTTTGATGATTTCCCCTGAACATGCGCTGTTTATCATGCATGGTCAAAACAGCAATGACAGGTTTGAAATCATCATGAAGGCTCATCAAATTTCTTCCTTCTTCCGGAACTTGCTCAAATACAGGCAGTGTTCCAAGATGTGCTCCACCGACGATTTGCCCTCCACCCGGAGTGAAGGGTGACGGAAAATGGAGCGCCCGGGTTTGGCGTTCGCTTCGAACATCCATACATGTTCCTCCTGATCAATGCCCAGATCAAAGCCAATCTCACCAATCAGATGCTGGTGCTGGGTTTCAATCGCCTGGGCCAGTGTAATAGCGACGGATTTGGCATGCTGAAGAACTTCTCCCGCACGATCGCCGAAGTTGCGACTGAGCGCCTGCTCAGGAGTCATTAGGGAGCCGCCATTTTTGATGTGTGTTGTGACGCTGCCACGTCCTGCCTTTTTAGCTCCAATCCCGACAACAACCCATTGATTGTTACCATTTTTGTGCATGTGAAAACGGAAATCAATTGGACATTCATCAATCTCAATTAGACGTATTCCCTGCTGAACTACATATCCGCGTAGCTGTTTGCCATGTCTTCCCTGAAGCATGCGCATCAGACTGTTGAAGGACCCAAAACGCAGGAGTGCATTACCGCCTTTTTTGCGATAACGTGCGAAATATCCACGTTTGGGCGAATAAGTCAGGCGGTAGATCCCGTTCCCCAGACTTCCTGCAGTAGGCTTATAGTAGACGAACTGATGGCGTTCCAACATTTCCTTCATCTGTTCAACGGAAGGGTTGGTAATCGATTCAGGGATATATCGTCCTGCTGCCGGCTCGTTCTCCAGCAAGGTATAGATATCCGATTTGTTGAAGAAGCTCCAGTTGAAGAACGGAATTTTTCGGCGAACAAATCGTTCCCGCAGTTGGTTGATTGCTGGTGAGAAGTCTGAGCGTCTGCTCGGCAATCGGTTGTAGACAACATCGGGCAGAGGTACCGTTCTGCGGGTGAAGCTTCCGTTATCATTCAGAAAAAAACCCGATACAGTCTCGTTCTGCCAATTGATATCCCGAGGAGTAAATGCGTAAATGTAGGATTTACGGCTACCTTCACGGAGTAACTGTTTGATGAAACCAGTACGGGAACCGAATGGATTAGTGCTCGTCGCAGGCCCATCAGAGAGTACGCCGATCAGTGGACCTAACTGGACCTCATCATTTTGCAAATTCCGGAGATAAATACTGCCCCGTTTGGGAACGTTCATCATATTACGGATACCTGAAGCGAGATACAGATGTTTACCTGCTTTTTTGATTGGTTTGATCGTTGCAGGTACCCGGTCACGCCCGAAGCGAAGGTGCACCGTTTTTTTGCCGGACAGGTTGAGGCTCTTCATTAAAGCGTTGGATACATAAACCACTTTATCCGGTTGCTTGGTGAAATGCAGATTGCAAAAGGTCAAACTCATGATTTATCCTCCTATCCTGAAAAGATCCTTGGGCTCCATGGCAAGCGGGCGCTGCGGGCCTCAGCCGCCGTGAATCGGGATGGGTTTCAGGCCAGCTTTGCTGGATGTATTCGGCAATTTCAATGGACGTATGACGTCCGTGAGAACATGTTGTTGCAACAGATAACGGGCATAGGCAAGCGGCCGGGTATAAGTCAGGGTATGCATGCGTCGGTCGCCCGCTTCTGCGAATGAGGTGCGGCCTGGTTTGGAGTTGACTTCAATTAGCCAGAGTTGGCCCTCTGCATCTGCTCCGAAATCAAGCCCCAATTCGGCTAACCTGCCGAAACGGCTTTCCAGCAGGGTGGGGATAAGAGTAGCAGTCTGCCGGATGCTCTTCAGCAGAGTTTCCGTGCGGATCGTTCCATATCGCTGGAGCAGATATGCGTGGGCAGGATATGCTTTCCCCCCACCGTGAAGATTGGACGTGAGTGAACCTTCGGGTCCTTCCCGTACCATACATCCGGTAAGTGTCCAGCGACCTTGCCCATTCTTTTGTATTAGAGCCCGTATGTCGAATGCTCTTCCATGATGGCTAAGCTCCAGATATGGCTGCACGATCATCTTACGCTCAGCCTGATGTAATGCTAGCCAGGAAGATACAGCCTGGGTATGGTTGAATGTAAGAAAAAAGGGTTCATTGTCCTCGTTACGCCCCTCCACGACCCATGTTGATGGAGTCGCTCCCTGAGACAGGCGAAAGGTATTTTTGCCATGAGTCCCGGATACCGGTTTGAAGAACAGTCCTTTGGGCCAACGGTCCAGCCATGTTTCCCAAGGAATATGCGATCCTATCCGGGTTGTGGGAGCAAGCTGTGACCTCAATTCAGGATTTCGGGACAACACACGATGTACCTCCCATTTTCCTGGAAGGGAAGCAGACCAATAACGGTGTTGATCTGTGCCGTTGGTTGGTATCCATTCCTTAAGCTGTTGTCTGACGTACTTGGAGATAGGGCGAAGACAACGATCCATAATGAGATCGACTGCAGGAACAGGTACCGAATTCCACTTCCCTTGATGATAGACATATCCCCATTGAAGAGGGAGATGGACTGCATCATTCGATATCGGGATCACAATAATCTGAAGGGCGTATCGCATGCTCCCCAAACTGAGACGACGGCAGAAAAGTTCATCTGTAAAGGGAGGTGAGCCTTCGGTTGCACGTACCAGAATGGCCAGTGTCTTGGTCTGAGATGATGGAAACATTACGCTGCACCTCTCCTCTATCAGATTTGTTTCCAATAAGGAATAACTTTTCAGAAACCCGCCAGGTACGTAGAATATTCAAGCATGGCTTTGACAGAAGGGCGGATTTTGCTCTCACTCAGTGGTGTATTATCATTCTTGGATGGTTTGGAGTTGACTTCGAGCAGCCATACGCGCCCAGTAGTGTCCAGAGCCAGATCAATACCAAGTTCACCAAAATGAGCAGGGATGGCACTCTCGATCCCTTTTGCGATATCCAGTGCTGCGGTGTGCAATCCTGCATACGCGGAAGCTTTGGCTGATCCAGACAACTGTGTTTTGGCAACAGCATCCTTGACGGTGCTGAGACTTCCACCCCGTGCCAGATTGGATACGTAGTGACTCCCGCCTGCAATCCGGGCGACGATGGAGGTTACACTCCATTTACCTGTACGGTTTTTTTGCACGAGCGCACGGAAATCCACGGGTCTGCCACTGTTGTCAATGAGAGTCAGCCCTTGTTGGATCTGATAACGCGTTGTTTTCATTTTCCCAGACATACTGGCATACAGTTTATCCAGAGAAGTATAGGTTTGTTTCCGGGTACCCCCGACGCCAGTCGCCAGAGTCAGGAAGCTTCCGTCCGTCTGACGTGAGACCCGGATGATCCCTTTACCCAAAGAGCCGCGTACGGGCTTCAGAAATACAACCGGATGTCGGTTGCACATCGTCTTGAGCATGGCGGACGTCTTGAGCAAATGAGACTCGGGAAGAACTCGTTTAAGCGTTGAAATGGACTTGAGTGCGTCAAACACTTCGTTTTTGTCCAGAAACTTTTCATTGAAGGTTTGCGTGCCGTAGAGCGATTTTACTTCTTTCATAAAATGCTGTACGCTAGGTTTGTTCTCAAGCTTGCGGGACGTTAGCCGGTTATTGACGACGTCTGCTACAGGCAGAACAGTCTTTTTCCAGCCGTCATCATACACCCAGCCTTTCATATAACCCGTTACCGCTCCAATATCCTCCGGTGTGAAAAAGGATACATAGGCGCCTTGCTTACGGCAGGCGTTCACCAGTTCTTGACAGAACATCGTGATGGAGCCAAAGGGCCGATCGGGCTGATCGGGATAATCCTGGCTAACCAGCACACTGATGTAGGGGCCAAGACGAAGCGTACGGCTGGCTGAACGATAGGATACCCTCAGGACCGAACGTGGAACGAGACCGGTCTTGCTGGCAACTGTCTGATTGATGCGCAGTCCGTCATACCTTGGTACCGGAATAACAGTGACTTCGCGGCGGAAAGAGCCAAATTGCAGCTGAAGCGGCCTTCCTGAAGGGATTTTAAGCGCCTTAAGCACCCCTTCGCCCAGCATGATGACGTCGTCCTGCAGGATGCCCGAGCCGGTAACCTGAATCGTTACTTTTTTAGTGGACATCACGGATCTCCTTCCGGGCGGCAACTTGATGTCTGATCTCGAAGTTGAACGGCATCTGAACATGGCATGTGCTTCATCATATGAGGACATATAACCCTTGGTGATTGACCCATATGGATTAAATGCATTTGATTTCGAGGCAGGTTATGGATGGCCTGTTTCAGATCGCCCTTGTTTGACAGCGAAGAAAAGCGTGTATTAACACGGATGAACAAAACAATCTGAGGAGGAATAATAGTGAACATTTATGACAAAGCCAATGATTTGGCCAAAGCACTGAGAGAAAGCAGCGAGGTGGAAGAGATTACTTCCGCGATGAAGCTGATTGAAGCTGATCCGGATGCAAAAGCAATGCTGGATAACTTCCGTGATCAACAAATGGAATTGCAACAACGTATGATGAGCGGGGATATGCCAGCTCCGGATGAGATGGAGAAAATGGAGAAACTGTTTGAAGTACTAAGTTTAAACCTGAACATCCGTCGCTTGTTTGATGCGGAGCGTCGCCTCAGTGTCATCATTGAAGACGTGAACAAAATTATTGCTGATAGTCTGGGTCATCTGTACGGTGGCGCTGAAGCGTAAAAAGGTAGTTCAAAAAGTCCACTTTTGATTACGAAGGATGCCTAGCGGCATCATCAGCATCGAATATGAAATTCAGCCGAATAAGCAGATGCTTACGAAGGTTGTTTCCTTCGGAAACATTGTAGTTGCTCACGTAGTTTCCTGCGCTCCGCTACTCCATTTCTAGCTTCATTCCATCTTCTCGGTACTGAAAACGGATCTTTTTGAACACGTACTAAAAGGTTGTCTTGTTTTTTTACCTGAACCTTTCATATTGGCTCCTTATCGTTCATAGACTAGACATATAGAGTCGATCAAGAACGAAGGAGCTGTGAATGGTGAAGAGGTTGAAAAAAGCAAAACATGTGATCTATCTGCTTATTGCGTTGTCGATGCTGGTCATTGCACTGCCGCGGATTTCCTTTGCTGGAGGAATGGACTGGGTTAATATTTTTGGCATCGTATGGGTGCTGTTCTCTTTATTAATCGTTGGTGCACATCTGCATTTTATTCTCGGTGTAGATGAAGAGAAGAAGCGTGCACTGGAAGCCGTTCGCCGGGCGAAGCTGCGGCAGTGGGAGATGAAACTGCTGGACAAGCAGGAGCGGAGCGAGTCTGTATAAGGTACAGTATAAGGTACAGTATGAGATCCAACATGAAAGACCGGAATCCCTTAACACAAGGGGGCCGGTCTTTTTTGGTACATACAGAATTAGAGGTTAATCAGATGATTAAATTCAGATGGCGAACTTGCCTATGAGAATGGGGGAGGGGTGGGGTTATTTTCCTAAAGCCGTGTTATAATAGATACAGTATAGTACAGATGCATCTTCGGGGGTGGTACAGTTGGACGGACAGGAAGAGAACGTAACGAAGCATGAACAGTTACTTCAACATATTGAACAATTGAAGGTTGGCAGCAAAATATCAGTACGTGGACTTGCGCGGGAGCTGGGTGTAAGTGAAGGGACAGCATATCGTGCGGTGAAAGAGGCGGAGAACTTCGGGCTGGTCGTGACCAAGGAACGAATTGGAACGGTGCGGATCGAGAAGAGACCTCGGGGCATGTCGGAACAGTTGACCTTTGCTGATGTTGTGACCATTGTGGAAGGCCATGTGCTGGGGGGGAACGAAGGTCTCGCCAAACCGCTGCACAAGTATGTGATTGGTGCGATGAAAGAACAGGCAATGGCCCGTTATATTGACGCTGGGAGTCTACTGATTGTAGGTAACCGTGAAGATGCTCACTCGCTTGCCCTCGAACAGGGAGCGGGCGTGTTGATTACGGGTGGTTTTGGGACAAGCCGGGAAGTAAGAATTATGGCTGACGAGCTTGGGCTACCGATTATTTCATCCAGACATGATACATTCACAGTGGCTTCAATGATTAACCGTGCGATCTTCGATCGGCTGATTAAGAAAAAAATTATGCTTGTTGAGGATATCATTGGTCAGAAACCTCGCCTGCAGGTATTGAAGGTCACCAGTTCAGCCGCAGATTTTCATATGTTGGTTTCGGAGACGGGTGAACATCGCTTCCCGGTGGTGGATGAATGGAACCGGGTCATCGGCATTGTGAGTCTGAAGGATGTCAGTGAGCTGAAAGAAGATCAAAGTATTGAGAAATCTGTGATACGCCGCCCGATTACGGCCTCATTGCAGACATCTCTTGCTTCTGCTGCCCAGATTATGACTTGGGAAGGCATCGATTTTCTGCCAATCGTGGATCGGAACCGCAAACTGATTGCGTCCGTCACTCGCAAGGAAGTGCTTCAGGCCATGCGGGATGCACAGAAGCAGCCACAACTGGGAGAGACGTTTGATCATCTGATCTGGAACGGGTTTGCCGAGGAGCGCGGTGAGCAGAACGAACTGTTATTTCACGGATTCATCATTCCTCAGATGGCAACGGATCTGGGTACGATCTCCGAAGGTGTTCTGTTGAATGTGATGACACAGGCTGGCCGGCGTGCAGCGTGGGATGTTACAGGAAACGACCATGTGGTGGATAATGTAACGACGTATTTTGTTCGACCGGTACAGATTGAGGATCAGATCCTGGTTCGACCGTTAATTCTGGAAACCAGTCGTCGAACGTGCAAAATGGACATTGTGGTTACCCGTGAAGGCAGTGTGGTATGCAAAGCGGTAATGACATTGCAGTCGATTGACCATGCCTAGCAGGGGGCGTTGCCTCGGGCATATACAAAGAGAGTACTCCCTGATCGAGAAGCTCTGCCAGGTTGCCCTGTCGCGCGGTTCTGGCAGAGCTTAACGAAGGGGAAGTACTCTCTTTTTGCAAACACAACCATAGCGCTTCAACAAATCATGCAGATTGTCCGGAAGTTTTTCCTGATCCATTACTGGATCGTTGTTGAAGCCGGGCATAATAACTGCGGTTACGTATTCCGGCAAATACATTATACGCACCCATAATCAGAAATAGCGCTTCCACAACCACAGATAAAGTGGAACCCGTGAAGACAAACATCAGGATCAGCGCAAGCACAACAAGCATGCCACCCATCCAGATATTTGTCCACGAACGGTACAAACCGGCACTGGCAGCATCCGAGCTTCTGTGTGAACGAATACTGTTCAACGCTGCAAAAACCATGGCAACAGCAAAGATGGCAATTAGAGCATATTTGAGTACATCAATGAACACAAAGACGCAGCTCCTTTTCTGGAAAGCATTTACTGCCTTTATTGTACCATGGAGAGACGCAGACAAGGGCAGTTTTTTGCTGTTACGCAGGAACGTGCATGCGAATCTGTACCCAAACTTGCAGTACGCCTTCCATAACCAGCATCGTTTTGACCTGAACGGTGTACTCCTTTTCCCTAACCGAGTACACTTTCTGATTCAGCATGATTCTCGTCATTTTGCTATACTCGTCGATGTTGAATACATCTCTGCCCCGAAGTACCTCAAGTTCGTCTCCGAGCTTCTGTAACATCACTTTCAGAGAAGCCTCATCTGGCCCCTTATCCGATTCTTCTGCACGGACCTTGATTTCCTTGATAACGGTTTGGCGTTTACTGTATTTTTTCAGCGTTTTGATATCCTCCTCATTCTGATGCAGCTGAAGCTGCAGCTCCTGATTGTTCAGCCACAACGCATTGTAACTCAGGTGAAATACGCCGTTGTAGACGACACATCCAGCGATCATTCCCAGAACAAACACAGCGGTCATTCGCATCAGCGGGCGGTAACGGGAAAATGGCGGAATTCTCATGAACGCTGTTCCTGTCTCATATTAGCTCCGGCCTCCGCCGCACACCCATTTCACCAGCTCGGTTCCCATATGCGCGCCCATAAAAGCAGAGATCAAATAAAGGATTTGTTTGACCGCCGGAGACAGGTTACCATCCAGGAAATTGCTCTCGATGACACGCATGGGATCTATTGTGCCGCCAACAGCGGCTGCGAGTGCCCATATCTTTATTTTTCCGGAAATATCGAGCATCGTCTGTGTCGGAGGCTGAAGAGAGATCACTGCTCCAATACCTCCGATCATCGCGCCGCCCAGCACGATTCCAAACGCAATAAAGAAATCAAGAATGGCTTTGGACAAAAATGTGCTCACTGGCAACACCCCTTTCAGACCTAGCAGCACACCTCCTGTCTTTGGTCTGTCACAGGGGGAGCGGCTTGTACTTCTATTGTATGGGCGTGCCCCCGAACGTTATGATAAAATAGAATAATAAAGTCTCCTTTTAAGAGGTTGTCACGAAATCTAATAAGGAGATTCCATTTTTTATTTATTTAATTCATATATATATGAGATAGATAGGGTAGCAGACGGATCAGAAGATCGATGCTGCGACTATCTGCGGCGAAAGGAAGAAAAAAACATGAGTTCTTTTGTGCATTTGCACGTTCACAGCGAATACAGTTTGCTGGACGGCGCTGCGCGTATTCCGGATCTCGTGAATAAGGCTGCAGATCTCGGAATGACGACACTTGCGCTGACCGACCATGGCGTGATGTATGGTGCAATTCCTTTTTATAAAGCATGTATGGAGCGAGGCATCAAGCCGATTATAGGGTGCGAGGCATACATGACAGCAGGGTCCCGCAAAGAGCGGGGAAGCCGCAAGGATCAACCGATTCATCATTTGATTTTGCTGGCCAAAAATATGACGGGTTACCGTAATTTGATGAAATTGTGCTCCATTGGACATCTCGAGGGTTTTCATTACAAACCCCGTGTTGATATGGAAAGTCTGGCTGCCCATCATGAGGGCATTATCTGTCTTAGCGCCTGTCTGGGGGGCGAGGTTCCTCAGCACTTATTGCATGGAAGAGAAGAAGAGGCGAGACGTGCGGCGTTACGCTACAAAAATATCTTTGGTGACGACTTCTATCTGGAACTTCAGGATCACGGGCTTTCCGAGCAAAAAAGGGTAAATCCGCAGTTGATCAAACTGGCTTCTGAGCTGGAGATTCCGCTTGTAGCGACCAATGATGCGCATTATCTTTCGGAAGAGGATGCTGAGCTTCAGGACGTGCTAATCTGTATCGGAACGGGCAAGACTGTGGATGATGAGAATCGGCTCCGAATTGGAACCAATCAGCTCTATCTGAAAAGTGAAGAAGAGATGGCTCATTTGTTTCCTCATGTGCCCGAGGCTCTGGCCAACACCGTCCGCATTGCGGAATCTTGTGAGTTGAAGCTGGAATTCGGCAAATCGATTTTGCCGGAATACAGACCGCTTCCTGATGGACTCAGCCCTTCTTCGTATCTGCGTCAGCTGTGCGAAGAAGGAATGGAAGAGCGTTACGCGCAGTCCACACGTTGGACAGATGCGGAGCTTCGATCCGAACTCGAACAACGCCTGGCGTATGAACTGGGTGTGATCGACAGCATGGGGTTCTCGGATTATTTCCTGATTGTCTGGGATTTTATCGCCTATGCGCATAAGCAAGGCATTGTTACTGGACCAGGCCGGGGCTCCTCGGCAGGAAGTCTGGTAGCGTATACGCTGCATATTACCGATGTTGATCCGATGAAATACAACCTGCTCTTCGAACGGTTCCTGAATCCCGAGCGGATCTCCATGCCGGATATTGATATTGACTTCAGTGATGAGCGGCGGGATGAGGTCATTGATTATGTCGCGCATAAATATGGCAAAGCCCATGTCGCCCAGATTATTACGTTTGGAACAATGGCTGCCCGTGCAGCTGTACGTGATGTGGGGCGTGCACTGAATGTGCCTTATGGCGAAGTGGACAAGGCGGCAAAGCTGATTCCGGCGCAGCTCGGCATTAACATTGAGCGGGCCATGGAAGCTACACCTGAACTGAAGGCGCTGTATGAAACCAAGCCTAAGACACGTGAGCTGCTGGATATGGCGATGAAGGTCGAAGGTATGCCACGTCATGCTTCGACGCATGCAGCGGGAGTGGTCATCTCCCGTGACCCGCTGACGGATGCGGTGCCACTTCAGGAGGGCAGTGAAGGAACAGCGTTAACCCAGTATTCCATGGAAAACCTGGAGTCGATCGGGTTGCTTAAGATGGACTTTCTTGGTTTACGTACCCTCTCGATCATTGAGCGGTGTGTACGCTGGATTGGAGAACATGGAGAAATTCCGGACTTCCGTCTTATCCCCGATGATGATGCGTTAACGTACGAGATGCTTGGGCGAGGGGACACGATGGGCATATTCCAACTGGAGTCTGCCGGGGTACGCCGTGTTCTTAAAGAGATGAGGCCCAGTAGTTTTGAAGATGTAATCTCTGTACTTGCCTTGTACCGTCCGGGTCCGATGGAGTTCATATCCAAATACATCCAGGGCAAGCATGGACAGATTGAAGTGGATTACCCCCATGTGGATCTGGAGCCTATCCTGAAAGATACGTACGGTATCATCGTATACCAAGAACAGATCATGCAGATAGCCTCCCGGATGGCGGGTTTCTCGCTGGGTGAGGCAGATTTGCTCCGCAGAGCGGTCTCCAAGAAGAAACGGGAAGTGCTGGATCTGGAGCGTGGACACTTTGTACAAGGCAGTCTGAAACAAGGGTATAGCGAAGAAGAGGCAGACCTGGTCTATGATATGATCGTCAAGTTTGCCAACTATGGCTTCCCGCGTGCTCATGCCGCGGCATATGGTGTGCTTGCGTTCCAGACGGCATATCTGAAGGCACATTATCCGGTTCATTTTATGGCATCCATGTTAACAGCTGTAATGGGCAGTCATCGGAAAGTGGCAGAGTACGTAGTGGAATGTCGGCGTATGGACATGGAGGTGCTTCCGCCGGATGTGAATGAGAGCGGTATTCTGTTTACACCTGTATTTGTGCCTTCCGGCAGCGCAGGAGCCGGGGATCAGAGCAGCGCATCGCAGCAGACTGCGGGAGCAGATGCAGAGAGTCACGCTGGAAGCCCTGCCGAAGAACATGCCGCGAATGGTAACGGGAGTTCCTTCAGGGAAGATCGCGTTCATGAGGATGATGGGCATTCAGGACAAGCAGAATATGGTGAAGCACCTCTGCCGGATGATCCCGGTCCTGGACCGGAAGAGGACAGTGGTGAATATGAGTGGCAGGCAGCGACATCCATACCTGAGGCATCCGACAACCGGAAGGAACCGGGATTGGTGACGGCTTCTTCAATGAAAAATGGTAATAACGAAGGACAGGAGGTGTCTTCCTCGCGCGCGGAGCAAGGTGAACTGTCCTCTGCGGAGAAGAACGTTGCAGTGTCTAATGATAGTCCGGATGAGGAAAAATTAACGGGTGCAATACGATTTGGTCTGGCCGCTGTGAAAAATGTCGGTACCCAGGCAATGGAAAGCATTATGATCGTAAGGCAGGAGAGACCGTTCGACAGTTTGCTCGATTTTTGTCGTCGTGTGGATCTGCGTGTATGCAACAAACGTGTGATTGAATCGCTGATTCAGGCCGGAGCTTTTGACACATTACCTGGGCACCGGGCCCAATTGCTGGCGATGCTGGATGAGACTGTTGAGGCGGCTCTGAAATGGCGCAAGGAACGTGAGGATCTGCAGATTCAATTGTTCGACTTTGTTGAGACGCCAAACTGGGAGATTGAATACCCGGAAATTCCTCCTTATTCCTCAGGGCAGCAACTGGAGCTAGAGCGTGAGTTGTTAGGTTTGTATCTCTCCGGGCATCCGCTGGATGACTATGAAGATGTGCTGGAATCGAGTGGGGCTGACCGGATCATGGAGCTGACCGAGGCGGCAGACGACACGATGACCGTCGCCGCGGGTATGGTTGTGTCCGTGAAGTCGATTACGACGAAACAGGGCAAGGCTATGGCGTTCATGGAGCTGGAAGACCAGATTGAACGCTGTGAAGTCGTTCTCTTTCCCGAGGTATGGCGGCGTAGCCAGCAACATGTCGGGAAAGGTGAACTGCTCGTCGTTCGTGCCAAAGTGCAGCAGCAGGACGAAGGGTTTAAGCTGCTGGCTGAGGAAGTGGTGCCGTTGTCACCGGCGGCACTGGAACAGCAGCTGCGCAGCCGCGACCGGCGCGGCAAGCCCGGTAGCGCTAGCTCTTCGCGCCCGGCGCAGGCGGCTTCGCCGCGGCGGCCAGCGGGCGCAGGAGCCGAAGCGCAGCGCAGCAGCGCAGGCGGGGATGCTTCCGCTGTGCGTAGCCGCGGGAGCCAAGGCTCGGCAGCTACGCGCAGCGATGCGGCTGGTAAGGGCGCAGCCACGGCGGCGGCTTCCCGGCCTGGCGGTGCCGCTGAGGCGGCTGGCAGCCCGGAGCAGAGCCGCGAACCGCGGGCCGTGGAGCAGCGGGTGTTCGTGAAGATTGCCCCGCATGCGGAGAAGCCTGAGCTTCTGGCACGACTGAAGCAACTGCTTCAGGAGCACCCCGGACCTGTGGCGACAGTGCTCTTCTATGAGCAGCAGCAGAAGCTGCTTGCGCTGAGTGATGCCTACCGGATTAAGCCATCACCAACCTTGTTCTCCGATATGGAGAAGATGCTAGGTGAAGGTACAGTCAAAATTAAATAAGAGGCTGTCCCGTAAGTGATAGCACTTATCCATAGTATGAAACCTGTTTGGCTCAATGCTGAACAGGTTTTTTTGTGATTATTTTAGCGCGGTTGCTGATTTCAACCATCCGCACATTTTATGAACATTTTAACAGGTTGCTGCATACACTTGAGAACACCGAAGGACCTCGCGGTCCTCGGGGGATTGATGCGGGAGGTCGAGATATGTCATATGAAATCGTAGAAGCCATGCTGGCCCGGCGGGGTGTACGGATTGATGCAATCGCAGCAATTGTATACCGTCTGCAAAAAGGGTACCACCCCGAACTGACCTTGGACGACTGTGTAACCAGCGTGAAATCCGTTCTGCAGAAACGAGAGGTGCAATATACGCTCTATACGGGTATTGCTCTCGACGAACTTGCGGAGAAAAAACTCTTGCCCCAACCGTTACAGGCTATTATGGAAGCGGATGAATCCCTGTATGGAGTGGACGAGACTCTGGCCCTCGGCATTACTCATGTGTATGGTATGATCGGTTTAACCAGCTTTGGTTACCTGGATAAAGAAAAAATAGGTGTAATTCATGATTTGAACGAACACACAACAGCCATTCATGTCTTTTTGGATGATCTGGTCGCAGGGGTGGCCGCTGCGGCTTCTGCCCGGATTGCTCACAAAAACATTAAAGCCAAAAAATACCCCTCAGACCTTTAACCCCCTGTATTTCCATGCTTGTCTGTTATGGTCAATCTAATGGCTCATATGAAGGTCTTCAAGGGCAGCTGACGCTGCCCTGATAAGCTTGCGGCTGCTTATGGAAGAGGTATGAACAAGAAGATTTCGTCAACCATATGAGTTATTCGTGGGGGACTAATGTCCCTCATGATCCCAAATTCTCCCCAAAGGTCCCGAACCCTTTCTTGCAGAAAAAAAGTGAGGTATGTTATCATTAGTCCAATATACGGGCTCTGAACATTAGCTTAGGGGGCGGACAAGGCATGTGGACGGTGATTTACATTGCACCGACAGCAAAGGTTGCGGACAAGATCAAGACCAAGCTTTCGGAAGAAGGTTTTCTGGTACAGACCCGTCCCATCAGTTTATCCAAGCAGCAATTTGAGATTCGCGTCCCTTCTGGGGAATTGGAAGAGGTCCAGGAAGTGCTGAATTCCATTCTGCATTCCTGATTTGTTCGACATCGACGTGCCTTGGCAGATGAAGAAGTACCATCGGTACATAAGGGACTAATCGCGTAAGCGGAGAGAGGAATCGACTTGCATGTATTGTATGCTGCTGTCCTTCCTTCTTTTTTTGTTAGGACAAGGACCGACCTGGTTGCTCCCGGAGACCCTACCAAGATAGATTCAAACATCGGCGCAACAATCTTTCGGTTTTTGCAGGTAACATCAATCGTGCTGACAGAAGCCGGTGATCCTTGCCCTATACCGGCGGATTTTTTTGTTGTGAATGCTGGACAAGGCCCATGGCAGCGTGTGGGTCGTAAGCGGTTTACCGTAGCACGCGGATGAAGCTGCCACAAGCAGCGCTCTGCAGGTTGCGGCCATCAAATCAACGGCTGGAGAGGTGTAGTTGTGTTCAAAGATATATTCCAGAAGAAACGGAAGTACGCTACCATACCTTCCGAGCGTGCACTTCCCGGCGAAGGCCAGGAAGTCCTAGAACGCCCAAAACGTGAAATACCTGAAGGGCTTATGAACAAGTGCAGCAAATGCGGCACCATTCAATATAGCAAGGAATTGGAGAAAAATCTGAAAGTATGTCCTGCCTGCGGTTACCATATGCGTCTTAACGCTATGGAGCGCATTGCTATGGTACTTGATGATCAAGGATTTGTTGAGTTTGATGCCGATATGATATCGGTTGATCCACTTGGCTTTCCTGGATATAGCAACAAATTGGAACAACAACGCCTGAAATCAGGTCTTAAGGAAGCTGTAATTACGGGGGAAGGAACCATTGATGGCCTGCCTGTAGTTGTGGCTGTCATGAGCTTTGATTTCTTCACAGGCAGCATGGGTTCTGTTGTAGGGGAGAAAATTACCCGTGCCATTGAGCATGCCACAGAGAAACGGTTACCATTGATTATTTTCTCAACATCAGGTGGTGCCCGGATGCAGGAGAGTATTCTCAGCCTCATGCAAATGGCCAAAACAAGCGCAGCTTTATCCCGTTTGGATGAACAGGGCGGGCTGTACATTTCGGTCATTACGGACCCAACGACAGGTGGAGTCTCGGCAAGTTTTGCGAGCCTGGGCGATATTAATATTGCCGAACCTGGCGCTGTATTTGGTTTTGCCGGCAGAATTGTTATCGAACAGACCATCCGTCAGAAGTTACCTGATGATTTCCAGACGGCTGAATTTAATATGCAGCACGGTCAGTTGGACATGGTTGTCCACCGGAAAGAGCTTCGGGCCACTCTTGGCAAGCTCTTGGATATGCATAGTGAAAAAGGAGGGGTCTAAATGGCGGGTGAGTTGCCATATGAAGCGCCTCTGGTTGAGATGCGCAAAAAGATTGATGAACTTGTACAGTTTGGACAGGAAAAAGGCATCGACTTTACGGACGAGATTGCCCGCCTGGAAGAACGTTACCATAGACTTGAAGAAGAGATCTACACTGGCATAACAGCAGCTCAGAAAATGCACCTGGCCCGTCATCAGCAGCGCCCAACGGCGCTGGACCTGATCCAGCTGATATTTACAGACTTCATTGAGCTGCATGGTGACCGCATGTTCGGAGACGATCTTGCGGTTGTTGGTGGGCTTGCCAAGTTGAATGGAAAGACAGTAACGGTTATCGGACAACAGCGGGGGAAAGACACGAAGGATAATATCGCCCGCTTTTTCGGTAGTGCACATCCAGAAGGATTCCGAAAAGGACTTCGTCTGATGAAACAAGCGAACAAATTTGGCCGTCCTATTATTACGTTTATTGATACTAAAGGGGCGTATCCGGGTAATACTGCAGAAGAGAGAGGTCAATCGGAAGCGATTGCTCGCAACCTGATGGAGATGGCGAAGCTATCGGTTCCTGTTATTGTTGTTGTCATCGGCGAAGGTGGAAGCGGCGGTGCCCTCGCTATGGCTGTGGGTAATCGTGTGTTAATGCTGGAACATGCGATCTATTCTGCAATCTCTCCGAACGGCGCTGCTTCGATTCTCTGGAAGGATGCATCCAAGGCAGATCAGGCGGCTGAAGCAATGAAGATAACAGCCAAAGACCTGCTGGAGATGGAAGTCATTGAAGAGATTGTCCCTGAGCCACGCGGCGGTGCTCATCGGGATTATGAAGCGTCTGCTGCTTTCATCAGTGAAGCTTTGGTCCGTCATCTCGACGATATGAAGGGTTGGAGCGGTGAGCAGCTGAAACAGGATCGTTATGAGAAATTCCGTAAAATTGGATCGGTCACGTTTGAACCTCAAGCATCCATTGAAGTCCCTCAAGAGCTTGTAGAAGTCGATGTTGCGAGTAATTTGTCGGGAAATGCTGAATAATGTGACGAATTTCCTATACAAATGAGCAAAAGTATAGTAAATTTAATAGTTGGAAAAAGAAAAATAGATAAAGAGTAATACCTTTAAAATCGGAGGAAACCCAAAATGCGTAAAACGAAAATTGTATGTACCATTGGTCCATCCAGTGAATCTCTGGAGAACACCAAAAAATTGATTATGGCCGGTATGAATGTGGCCCGTCTGAACTTCTCCCACGGTGATTTCGATGAGCACGGCGGACGGATCATTGCGATTCGACAAGCATGCGAAGAGTTGAACAAAACAGTAGCGATCCTGCTGGACACCAAAGGACCGGAAATTCGGACAGGTAAACTCGAAGTTGAACCAATCGAATTGGTTCAAGACGAGTACATCACTTTGACAACAGAAGAAATTCTGGGAACCAAAGAACGTCTTTCCATTACGTATACAGATCTTCCGAATGATGTTGAACCGGGATCTACAATTCTGATCGACGACGGTCTGATCGGACTGACTGTGGTGGAAGTGCAAGGCACCGAGATCAAATGTCGTATCGTTAACGGCGGATCGATCAAAAGCAAAAAAGGTGTTAACGTTCCGGGCGTTGCCATTTCTCTGCCGGGTATCACCGAAAAAGACGCTAACGATATCGTATTTGGTATCGAACAAGGTGTCGATTTCATCGCGGCTTCTTTTGTACGTAAAGCAAGTGACGTACTTGAGATTCGTGAATTGCTTGAAAAACACAATGCTGGACATATCCAAATCATTTCCAAAATCGAAAACCAACAAGGTGTCGATAACCTCGACGAAATCCTTGAAGTGTCTGACGGCCTGATGGTTGCTCGTGGAGACCTGGGTGTTGAGATTCCTGCGGAAGAAGTACCATTGGTACAAAAACGCATGATCCAAAAATGTAATGTTGCAGGTAAACCGGTTATCACAGCTACACAAATGCTGGATTCCATGCAGCGTAACCCGCGTCCAACACGTGCGGAAGCAAGTGACGTGGCGAATGCGATCTTCGACGGTACGGACGCAATCATGTTGTCCGGTGAGACAGCTGCGGGTAAATACCCAGTTGAATCTGTTCTGACTATGTCCCGTATTGCTGAAAAAGCAGAATCTGCTCTGCCTTACCAAGAGTTGTACCTGAAACAACGTGTTGCTCAACAAACAACAGTTACAGAAGCAATCAGCCAATCGGTTGCTCTCCAAGCTCAAGATTTGAACGCAAAAGCGATCATCACTTCGACTGAATCAGGACACACTGCACGCATGATTTCCAAGTATCGTCCAGAATCTCCAATCATCGCTGTGACAACGGAAGACAGAACTTCCCGTCGTTTGGCTCTGGCTTGGGGTGTAACTCCTGTCAAAGGAAGACTGGTTGATTCCACGGATGCTTTGTTCGAAAACGCAATTGAAGGCGGCGTAAAATCCGGACTTGTTAAAGAAGGAGACCTGGTTGTGATCACAGCTGGTGTACCTTTGGGTCGTTCCGGTTCTACCAACCTGATTAAAGTAAGCCAAATTCCAAACAACGCTTAATAGCGTCTTGGATGGAGAAGCAACAGGAAAGAAGCAATGGGGCGTTCTTGTCCCGTTGCTTTTTTTCCATCTTATTGACACTTTACAACCATGTAACACGTATGAATGATAGAACGAAGGAGGCCGATAACGTGCGAGAACAGAGCAATGGTAGCTGGTATGCGGCACGTCTTCGTGTACGCTATCAAGAAAGTGACCAGATGGGCGTGGTCTACCACGCGAACTATTTGAATTGGTTTGAAATCGGTCGAACTGAGATGATTCGCCAAATGGGGTATACATATCGTAAAATAGAGGAACAGGGGTTACTGCTTCCCGTAACCGGACTGGATGTGAAGTATCACAAGCCTGCCCGATATGATGATAAGATTATCATTTTCACCCGTATTGCTGCATTCAGTGGTCTGCGACTGAACTATGAGTATGACGTAAGACGCATGTCTGAAGAACCTGATGAGCATATGGCGATTGGGGAACGGGTATGGTCAGCTGATGAATCACTCCCTGGTGAACGGCTAGTTACAGGTTCTACTCAGCATGTATGGGTGAACGGGGAATGGAAGCCAGTTCGGCTGGATAAGGCAGCCTCTGAGCTATACAGCGCGCTTGAAAAGGTGTGGCTTTCGGGAAAGGGGTAATACATCAATGCGAAAATGGATGTGGGCTTTACTCTTAATCATTCCGGTGATTGAATTATTTGGTTTTATTCTGATGAGTGACTGGATCGGAGCCGGAAAGACATTGCTTCTCATGATTCTCACGTCCTTGATTGGTATAGCAATGTTGCAGTTTGAAGGGCGAAAAGTACTTGTGGACGCTAAATCCGAGATGGAGCGTGGCAAGGTACCTGGAAGAAAAATGGTCGATGGTCTTTTTATTTTTGTCGGTGGTTTCCTGCTCTTGATTCCAGGTTTTGTGACGGATCTGATCGGGTTTACACTGGTATTTCCATTAACACGTCCGGTTTACCGTCTGTTCTTCCTGGGATGGCTGGAGAAAAAAATGAAAAGTGGAAAAATTACGTTTTATCGTCGTCCGAAATGAAACACCAGTTGTTATGCATAATGGAAAAAGGCTCCGCTCACCAGATGATTTCTGTTGAACGAAGCCTTTTTCTATTTTACCTATGTGCTTATAAGATGATGCCTCATCGGACACGTCCGTTGATGATATACGTTCTAAGGTCACGTAATACGTTAGCCCGATTGAACGCATCAAGAATCACGAGACTGACAGGGCCAATGATCAAGCCCAGAACACCAAACAACTTCAAACCCACAAACATGCCAACCAGTGTGGCGAGTGGGTCGAGCCCTACACTACTTGCAAGTACCTTCGGTTCAATAATCTGACGGGCGATCAATAAGATCAAATAGATAATACTAATGCCAATACCCAGATACAGATCCCCATTCATAAAGAGGTATGCTGCCCAAGGCACCATGACCAGACCAACACCCAGATAAGGAAGCAGATCGACCAGACCAATCATCAGAGCGATGGTGAAGGCTGAATTGACTTGCAATATAAGCAGTCCAATCATGACGAATAGTGCTGTAATCGAGATCATGATCAATTGTGCTCTTGCGTATCCGAACAGTGCCTTCTTAAGGTCAGTCCATATGTCTGATATTGGCTTGCGAATGGAAGAGGGCACCCAGCCCGATACGGTAATGCTATGCCGGGTCCAGCTTTTGCTAATGAAGAATGTAGACAATAACACAACGATTAATACCGCGCCCATGTTAGGCAGTGATGTCAGCAGACTCAGAATCATGTTGAAAAATCCGGTGACCAGATCTGTCACGGCTGTACCTACCGTTTCGGTCGTTTTACTAATATTGCTGTTGATGGTTTCCTGATAGTTGGGATTTTCCTTGTAAAATTCATTGATCTGCGCAGTCAAATTTTGAATGGTGTCATTCTGGGTCCAACGTACAAACGTGTCCTTAATCTCATCAACATGAAGATCAAAGCTTGTCGTAAGTGAAATAACTTCTTTTACCATGCGGGTAATCGCCGCAGACAGCACCACCGCAATGGCTCCAAAATAAAGGATCAATGAAAGAGTCACAGCCAGCCAGCGCGGGAATCGTGCTCGATGCTGAAGCAGTTTCACTAATGGATTCATGGCATAGGCGATAATCCAGGCAATTGCAAAAGGGTACAAAAGCGGGAACAGCAAGTATATGGCAACGGCAATCAGTACTGCCGCAATGATAACCCATAAGCCTCGGAGCAGGCGTTTCATTATTATTCTATCCAAGCATCAACTCTCCTTATTTCAATTAAGCCGACCTATGTATGATCCATGAAGCAGTATTAGAAATAGATGGCTATCTTAATTAATATAGAGCATTTACAAGGTTTTGAAACGCGGGGATGTTACCAGATCTTGTTCAAAAGCGGACTTTTGCACAAGATCTACGAGGATTCTTTCTTTTGCCTAGAGTATGCCTTAGTATTACAGAATATAGCAATAGAAAGTTCCTCATACGACAGGATTGGTTAAAAAACATTAAATGTCAACCTTGTTTTTGTAAAGGCTTTCAAAAATGCTTTATCGGTCCGATAAAGAAGTTTGATGTGCGAATGAACTCTCATCATGTTCACATAAACGACAAAATCCAGTATGATGTTATAAGTAAATACCGATTGACAGATAGGAAAACCGCAGTTTGAAATATTTGTTAATTCTAAAATGAAAATGTTTACAAAAAGAGAATAGGTGCATTTTGGCACTTATATGACACTCTGGAATGGTTCCTGATTTCGCTTATTAAAGGAGAGATGTATATGACAGCTACCAAAGGTCTGGAAGGCATCGTTGCAACAACCTCTTCGATCAGTTCTATTGTAGACGGTGTGCTCACATACCGTGGTTACGATATCGACGATTTGGCTGAACATGCCAGCTTTGAAGAAGTTGCCTATTTGTTGTGGTTTGGTAAATTGCCAACAACGGATGAACTGAAATCCCTTCGTAAAAGCCTGAGCGATTACGCGCCGATTCCGAGCGAGTTGATTGCACAAATCCAATTGTATCCGAAAAACGTCAGTACCATGGCAGCACTTCGTTCCGCTGTCTCTGCACTTGCACTGTACGACGAGCAAGCGGATGAGATGACAACGGAAGCGAATGAGAACAAAGCGGTTAAGTTGCAAGCACAGTTGCCAACGATTGTGGCAGCCATCGCCCGTATCCGTCAGGGCAAAGAACCTGTGGCTCCAAAAGAAGGCGCTTCCATCGCAGAGAACTTTTTATATATGATGACTGGTGAAGAACCATCCGAGACCGCAGTGAAAGCATTGGATCAAGCCCTTGTCCTGCATGCGGATCACGAGTTAAACGCTTCGACATTTGCAGCCCGTGTAACGGTTGCGACACTGTCGGACATCTATTCCGGTGTAACTTCCGCCATTGGCGCACTGAAGGGACCACTGCATGGCGGTGCTAATGAAGCCGTTATGAAAATGTTGAATGAGATCGGTACGCCTGATCGTCTTGAAGCGGCAATTCAGGAAAAACTGAATAATCGTGAAAAGATCATGGGCTTTGGACATCGGGTGTACAAAAACGGTGATCCACGCGCCAAACATCTACAGAAGATGTCCAAGGAACTTGGCGAGATGAACAATGATACGCGCTTGTATGATATGTCTGTGAAGATCGAGGAACTGGTAACAGGACAAAAAGGACTGAAGCCTAACGTAGACTTCTATTCTGCTTCTGTATATACCCAACTGGAGATCGAACAGGAATTGTTCACTCCGATCTTTGCTATCAGCCGGGTTTCTGGATGGACTGCGCATATTTTGGAACAGCTTGCGGACAATCGCATTATTCGTCCACGTGCGGAGTACACTGGCCCTACAGAACAGAAATACGTTTCTATTGAACTTCGCTAATAGCCGCAAAAACAGTATAATAATATAGACGAGGTGAAGGGTTGGAAAGCAGAGCGTTACTGGCTTGAGCTCTCAGGACCCTTCTCTCAACAAGACTAGTGGTATGATGAATACTGCATATACGAAACCTAGGAGGAATTTTAACTATGAAATTAGAAAAATTTGCTCACCCAACTGAAGGCGAAAAAATCCAAATTGATAACGGTACACTTCAAGTACCTAGTAATCCAATCATTCCATTTATCGAAGGTGACGGTACAGGCCGTGATATCTGGAAAGCTTCCAAACGTGTATTGGATGCAGCTGTTGAAAAAGCTTATGATGGCAACAAAAAAATCGCATGGTATGAAGTGTTTGCTGGACAAAAAGCATTCGATACATACGGTGAGTGGTTGCCGAATGATACACTGGAAGCCATTCGTGAGTATATTGTAGCGATCAAAGGCCCGTTGACTACGCCAATCGGTGGCGGTATTCGTTCCCTGAACGTAGCCCTGCGTCAAGAGCTTGACCTGTACACTTGCTTGCGTCCTGTTCGTTATTTCGACGGTGTACCTTCTCCAGTTAAACGTCCTGAGTTGGTAGACATGGTCATTTTCCGTGAGAATACGGAAGATATCTATGCAGGAATCGAGTATGCTGAAGGTTCTGAAGAAGTGAAAAAAGTGATCCAATTCCTGCAACAGGAGATGGGTGCTAACAAAATCCGTTTCCCTGAGACTTCCGGTATTGGTATCAAACCAGTTTCTTCCGAAGGTTCGAAACGTTTGGTACGTGCAGCAATTCAATACGCAATTGATCATAACCGTAAGAGTGTTACATTGGTACACAAAGGTAATATCATGAAATTTACCGAAGGTGCCTTCAAAAACTGGGGATACGAAGTGGCTGAAGAAGAGTTCGCTGACAAAGTATTCACTTGGGCACAATATGACATCATCAAAGATAACGAAGGTACAGATGCAGCGAATGCAGCACAAAAAGCCGCTGAAGATGCTGGTAAAATCATCGTAAAAGATGCGATTGCCGATATCGCTCTGCAACAAGTATTGACTCGTCCAGGCGAATTTGATGTTATCGCAACATTGAATCTGAACGGTGACTATCTGTCCGATGCACTTGCAGCGCAAGTTGGCGGAATTGGTATCGCTCCTGGAGCGAACATCAACTACGTAACAGGACATGCTATCTTCGAAGCAACTCACGGTACTGCACCTAAATACGCGGATAAAGATGTCGTGAACCCTGGTTCCGTTATTCTGTCCGGAGTAATGTTGCTTGAGCACTTGGGATGGCAAGAAGCAGCTAACCTGATCTACAAAGGTATGGAAACATCCATTAACAATAAAACAGTAACGTATGACTTTGCACGTCTGATGGACGGCGCTACTGAAGTGAAATGTTCTGAATTCGCGGATCAAATCATTAAAAACCTGTAAGGGGAGATGTGAATCTTGACTATTCAGCGCAAAAAAATCACAGTAGTCGGTGCCGGTTTTACCGGTGCTACGACCGCATTAATGCTTGCCCAAAAAGAACTCGGAGATGTTGTGCTGGTTGATATTCCTCAACTGGAGAACCCGACGAAGGGGAAAGCACTCGATATGATGGAAGCAAGTCCTGTTCAAGGATTTGACAGTCATATCGTCGGCACTTCCAACTACGAAGATACTGCAGGTTCTGAGATTGTAATCATTACCGCTGGTATCGCCCGTAAACCGGGTATGAGCCGCGACGATCTGGTCAATACGAATGCGGGTATCGTGAAGTCCGTTTGTGAAAATGTGAAAAAATATTGCCCTGATTCCATCGTCATTATTCTAAGCAACCCGGTGGATGCGATGACTTATGCTGCTTATCAGACCCTTGGTTTTCCTAAAAACCGTGTTATCGGTCAGTCAGGTGTTCTGGATACAGCACGTTATTGTACCTTCATTGCGCAAGAGCTGAACGTATCTGTTGAAGATGTTCGTGGATTCGTTCTTGGCGGCCACGGAGACGATATGGTACCCCTCGTTCGTTATTCGAGCGTGGGAGGCATTCCGATCGATACGCTGATTCCGGCTGACCGGATCGAATCCATCGTGCAGCGCACCCGTGTTGGCGGTGGTGAGATTGTGAATCTGCTCGGTAACGGCAGTGCATATTACGCACCGGCGGCTTCACTTGTTCAGATGACCGAAGCGATTTTGAAGGACAAGAAACGTATCATTCCAGTCATCGCTTATCTTGAAGGTGAATATGGCTATCATGATCTGTTCCTCGGTGTACCAACCATTCTGGGTGGTAACGGCATTGAGAAAATATTCGAACTTGACCTGACAACGGAAGAAAAAGCAGGATTGGATAAATCTGCGGATTCGGTTCGCAATGTCATTTCGGTAGTAAACCTGTAAGTTTGAAAACTTTTTGAACAGAAGCTAAAAGAAAACCTCCGGTAAACCCGGAGGTTTTCTTTTCTTTGGATAAGATCCCCAGTATAATGGGATGTGATGTATAGCACACCGAAAATGTTGAGGAGGATGAAAATTTTGACAATGATTATGTATCTTCTCCATATTATTGGAGCACTGGCGATGGGATTCTATTTGATTCTGCCATTTGTGGTCGGTAAGATCCGTACCTTGAATGCTGCAGCACAGGAGGGAGCCTTTGCATCGCTTCGTTCTTTGAACAAAGTCGCGCAGTATGGACTTGTAATCCAACTTCTTACTGGTGGTTACCTGATGACCAAAGGTGAGTATTCTCATGTCTGGATGGCTGTCGTTGTTGTTCTGCTCTTGGCTATTGCGGCTATTGGAGGAATTATGGGTAAACCGCTCCGACTCGCTGCAGAAGGTGTGAAAAACAAGCGTGATGTGGGTCCTGAGCAAAGCAAGATCCGTATGTTCAGTACACTTCTGGCTGTATTCTTGCTAATCATGGTGTACCTGATGGTGAATAATCAGGTGATCTAAGTGCGTTGTGGACGGTTAATCCACCCTACAAAGATGTATTGTTAGTCGTTGGTTAAGCGTTTGCAGAAGTAATTAGGACAAGCCGGATGATATGTAAGATGGTGTTTCGTTGAAACAAATGAAAAATAGACAGCCTCATTGGCTGTCTATTTTTTGTTATTACCAAGATGATGAAATTAGCAGTCCTCGGTTTATTTGAACTGGAACTATAGAGGGATCACTACCATTCATAAGCATGCATATTCCATCAGACACGGTCTACATTGGTTAGGTTGTACTCGCAGTATACGCATGCACTGCATTTCGACCATTGCGCTTGGATTCGTACAAGGCAGTATCAGCGTCGCGTAACAAGGACTCCAGCGAATCTGACCCTCCATTGTACTGGGCAATACCAAAGCTTGAGGTCAGTGTAATAGGCACTCCCTTAACATCCAAGGGGTCATTCAACAAGGCAACTCTCAGTTGTTCGGCAAGTTTTTCGGCTTCTTGAAGTGAGGTATTCGGAAGAGCGATCACAAACTCTTCTCCTCCATAACGGGCAAATAACATCTCAGGGCTTAAATATCGATTACAAACAGAGACCACATGAATGATGGCCTGATCGCCAACATCATGCCCGTAGGTATCGTTGATGCGTTTAAAGTAATCAATATCAAATAAAATAAATGAAACAGGTTGCGGATTAAGCTGAGCTTCACTCAAAATCTCCCGTCCTCTATGCAAAAATTGAGTGCGATTATAGATTTTGGTCAGACCATCGAAATAAGCCAGTTGTTTCAGCTGTTCTTGCAAGAAGCGTTGTTCTGTTATATCGATTAACATAATTAGACTGCCGACAGTCTGTGCATCCTTGTTATACACGTAAGATGTCCTGACCTGATAACAGACGGTCTCTCCATTTAACTGCCAGTACAGATCGGTTTGCAGTCCTTCTCTTCCGTATTCAACTGGAAACGTCTTTCCAGCAAGATTAAGCCAGATATCATCCAAGGGTTGACCTATCATGGTTGTATTAAGCTCTGGCAACATGTCACGCAGAGATCTGTTGAAATCGACCAGTCGATTGAAACTATCCAGTACAATAACACCTTCACGCATGCTCTCGAAAATACTGTCTTTGGCGATGGGGACGATGGTCAGTAGACGTGAGGATAGAATCGCCCAGATATACATGGCAGATGTGATACACATGAGAACCGGTACGGGATCCATCCCGCCAGGTGTCAAGCCAAGCAAATACAGAAAAGCTGCGACCATAGGAATAATCTGTGAAGTAATCAGTGTAAGTAATTGACGACGGTACATCTTCTTGGTGTGTTTCCATTGTCCGATTAGAATGAGGCAGGCACACAACAGACAAGAGAACGTGAATGCGCCGTGTACAACATACCATTGACCCACTGCGATATCCATCAGAGGTACGGGACTATTTTCTCTCAGCCATACTTTTTTATAAAAAAGATGATGAAAGTCATTGGTTGCAACCATAACTAAAGTAATGGAAGGGATTACAAACAATGCGGCAGTTACCTTTTTGGATAACGTTTTTCCTGTGTACTTTATCATCAACATGAGACCAAGGGATGCGGAGAAAGGCATGCCTATATACTCCACGGTGGTCCAGAACTTCATTTGCTCCAGTGTGTTGCTGGCGAGCTCAATCGCATACCCAAAAGTGTATATGGAGAGTGCTGCTGTGTAGAGAATGAATATTTTGGAACTGGGGATCTCGGATCTTCTGAAATAGGTATATAAACACAAAAAGACATTCAGCACGGCTGAAGTAGCTACGAGTGTTATATATGTATTAATATGCGATTCCATTGTCAGGTCTCCATGTTAGGTTAGAATGATTAAACCAGTAAAAATGAAAGTTAAAGCACATCAGTATACTGTACATTGTACATCAGCCCAAGCAGCATAGGAATACACTTTGTATCATGAAACAGTCTAATTTCGAATAAATTTCGAATTTTTGGAAAACAGGTATTGAAGCAAATCGATTGTTTGATGTCCAAAGATCGTGGTAAATAACGAATAGAGACAGCACACTGAGACTTGAGTTGCTGTTGATCGCAGAAGAATAATCTGGACAGTTACTGCCATCCTACAGAATGAGACTTTTTCAGAGAACGAAAGACAAGGAAGTGTGCAGTTATGTCCATGTCTTCTGTAATCCAAATATGTTCACATTTTGAGAGGAGAATGTTAGATGTCAACTACACCACAAAATCAAAAAACAATGCCGGCACAGCACCAGGATCAACGCCCCGGAATCGAATCAGAGATGCATCCCAGACCGGAATTTGAGAAGCCTGAATACAAGGCAGCAGGTAAACTTACGGGTAAGGTGGCGCTTATTACAGGGGGTGACAGCGGAATTGGACGTGCTGTTGCTGTTACGTATGCCAAGGAAGGCGCGGATGTCGCCATTGTATACCTGAGCGAGCACGAAGATGCCAAAGAAACGAAGCGTCAGGTCGAACAGGAAGGACGCAAGTGCATCTTGATTGCAGGTGACATTGGTGATGATGCCTTTGCGAAGAAATCGGTTCAGCAGACAGTAGATGAACTGGGCAAACTGGACATTGTCGTGAATAACGCAGCAGAACAGCATCCACAGCAGAAACTGGAGGATATTACACCAGAACAACTGGAGCGAACATTCCGTACCAATATCTTCGGCATGTTCTATGTGACGCAGGCAGCCCTGCCACATCTGAAGAAAGGCAGTACGATTATTAATACAACCTCCATCACAGCTTATCGTGGCAGCCCAACACTGCTTGACTATTCATCTACCAAAGGAGCAATCACTTCGTTTACACGTTCGCTATCGATGAATGTGATTGAGAAGGGAATTCGTGTCAATGCTGTTGCACCAGGGCCGATCTGGACACCGCTCATTCCATCCACATTTGATGAGAAAAAAGTAAGTGAGTTTGGTGCAACCCAGCCGATGAAACGTCCGGGGCAACCGGATGAACTGGCTCCCGCATATGTGTATCTGGCTTCGGATGACTCATCGTATGTGAGTGGACAGGTGATACATGTGAACGGCGGCGAAGTGGTGAACGGGTAATTCTTTAAGAACGTTTAGACTCAGGATAGGATTAATTTGATTATATAGAGAGACGGATCGCATTCAGCATGGCTGAGCGGTGCGTCTTTTTCATATCAGGGGAATGTGCAAGTTTAAGATGCGGTTAGCAGCTGTTTACAAAAGTCTGCATCTGCGTTGATACATATATGATATTGTACGAATAGCCTGGCTGACTGGAATCTCCCTAATCTGTGATATGATAGATCGAGCAATTATACTCGGAGGGATAAGTCATATGAAAATGAGCAAACAGAATGCAGCGCATTATATATGGGGTGGACAGTGCGATGGCTGGCACCTTGTTCAAAACGATAAATTGAGCATCATTCATGAGCGAATGCCTGCAGGAACGGCTGAAACACGACATTACCATTCGGTAAGCCGGCAGTTTTTTTTCATCCTCAGCGGTGAAGCATGTATGGAACTTAATGGTGAAATGTTCGTGCTGGAAACCCATGAAGGAATAGAGATTGCCCCCGGAATACCGCATCAAATGATGAATCGCAGCAACGAAGAAGTGGAGTTTCTCGTTATTTCCAATCCAGGCACCCGTGGGGACCGAATTGAACTGGATTCAAGGTAGAGCAAGACATAAGATGTTAATCTGATTATAAAGGAAGAGATAGATGAGACCGTTTCGAATTCGCCTTGCCATCATTATGATGGTGCTGATCGGTGTATCCGTCATTGTGGCTGGATATACGATGGGCAGAGTGTTTAAGACTACGCATATAACCGCATTAGAGCAAACCATGGTGCGCGAGATTAATTTGCTCAAAGCCACTTTTCCATTCCATGATGCAAGTGATCCAACCTCGGAAGCCACACGAAAGTATTATTCAGATCGAGCGCTGGAACTGGATCGACTGACGGATTCCCGTGTAACCTTCATCAATAAAGACGGCATGGTCATTGGAGATTCCGAGAGTGATCCGGCATCCATGGATAATCACTTGAACCGTGAGGAGATTAAGGGTGCCGTCGGAGATGGATACGGGCAATCCATACGTTACAGTGAGACATTGGGACAAGACATGCTGTATGTAGCGCTACCTGTGAATTCGGATCAAAGTGACATGATTGAAATGCCCAGCGGCAAATTTGATGGCTACATCCGCCTTTCGATGAGTCTGCATGCGGTAGATCAGGGCCTCCAGCGTGGTTGGATGATTATGTTTGCTGCACTTGGACTATTGTTCTTAATTGTCGCGTTTGTCAGTTATCGGGTTGCACGCGGACTAACCTCCCCGATCGAGCATATTACAAAAGTAGCTCATCGTATCACCAAGCTGGAATACGATGCCAGAGTTGATGTAACGCGTAGAGATGAGATCGGACAGTTGGGGCTTGCGATCAACGGAATGGCAGACAGCTTGCAGTCCCAGCTGAAGACGATTCGTGACAATGAAGCGTTGCTACAGAGTGTCCTTGCTAACATGACTGGAGGCATTGTCATGATCGATGCAGGGCAGTCCATTGCATTGGTTAATCGGGAAGCGGAGCGTATGCTTGGTATTCAGGCAGGAAAGGTTACGAGTAAGCCTTATACTGAATTGAAGAGACACTACGAATTAACACGTACCATTGAAGAGAGTGTTGCATTGAAAGAACGGATGCATGAAGAAGTGAGTGTGTTCAACCCGGAGGAAAAACTGATTCGTATTGATGGAGTACCGATGTCCGAAGATGATGGTAGTTATCGAGGCATGTTGTTCCTGTTGCAGGACGTGACGGCGATTCGCCGATTGGAGTCAATGCGCAGTGAGTTTGTTGCAAATGTCTCTCATGAGCTTAAGACACCAGTCGCTGCGGTCAAAGGGTTTGCCGAAACGTTGCTCAGTGGGGGGGTACAGGATAAGGAAACAGAGCGATCATTCCTGAAAATCATCTATGATGAAGGAGATCGACTTAACCGATTGATTGGGGATATCCTGGAGTTATCCAAAATTGAATCGAAACGGGCACCGTTGCAATGCTCTCCTGTTCATGTACACTCTTTCTTTGAAATGGTGCTGGGCACCTTGTCCAAGGTGGCGGAGAAAAAACAGATTCGTCTGGAAATGCATGTTCCGGAGGAGTTGTACATTGAAGCAGATGAGGACAAGATGAAGCAAATCTTCATCAATCTGTTATCCAACGGAATCAACTATACCCCCGATGGTGGACGAGTGAAGTTACAGGTGACGATGGATAACGACGATGAAGTGGTCTTTGCGGTGTCGGATACAGGAATTGGCATACCGAAAAAAGATTTGCCGCGAATTTTCGAACGGTTCTATCGTGTTGATAAAGGCAGATCCCGTAATTCAGGGGGCACGGGCCTTGGGCTTTCCATCGTTAAACATCTGGTAGAATTGCATCATGGCAAATTGGCTGTAGAGAGTGAACTGGGCATGGGGACAACGTTCCGTGTGATCCTTCCATTCATTCAGGAAGAAGAGATGTAGGCGTCTGGTATCAAAATGTAAAAAGGTTGTATTGTTTTACACCGCGTTAACAAATTAGTGCTATGATAGAAAAAGTGTTGTGGCAACAGACAACCTATGAAGAGAGAAGGGGTATCATGGCACAGCGTTTACTAGTTATTGAAGATGAACCTACATTATCAAGATTACTCACGTATAACCTGACACAGGAAGGTTACGACGTTACGGCAGAGGATCACGGATCTGCAGGATATGATCGGGCCTTGTCCCAGGAATTTGATCTAATTTTGCTGGATCTGATGCTTCCGGGCATGAATGGTCTGGACATTCTGAACAAGTTAAGAATACAGGGTGTCAGTACACCTGTTATCATTCTGACGGCCAAGAACGGTGAAGCCGAGGTTGTACAGGGACTGAAATCGGGTGCCGATGATTATATTACCAAACCGTTTGGTGTATCTGAGTTATTAGCCCGAGTGGATGCGGTATTAAGACGTTATTCCAATGGCGAAGATTTACCACAGCTTGAGGACAAAGACGGCTCACGAATTATTCTGGGAGAGCTGGAGATTTACCCTTTGAAATATGAAGTGACACTGGGTGGACAATCCATCAGTCTGCGTCCGAAAGAGTTCGAAGTACTTCTATATTTGGCTAAAAAGCCGGGTGTGGTACTGACAAGGGATGATCTGATGAACGCTGTGTGGGGCTTTGATTATATTGGAGGTCAACGAACCGTGGATGTTCACGTCAGCTCATTACGTAAAAAGCTGGAGCTGGACCCGGAATCGGTTCATATTGATTCCATTCGTGGTGTAGGTTATAAATTGGTTGTCAAAAGAAAAACTCCCCATCATTCAAGTTAGCAATGATCGGGGAGTTTTATTTTACGTTCTTTTAACATAAAGGAAGATTTTTCTTTACGTAGAGGGAGTAGCATGGACTTATCTGAGTGATACTTTGTACCTACATAACCCACCTCAAGACGGAGGTATTACGTAAAGGAGATTGCGCATTTATGCCCATGTTGCTCGAAGTGAAACCTGACCAGCCTCATGTTGTTTTACATAATGAAGATATAGCGACACCCGAACAGCAGCATCATGAAGTAACGGTAGGTGCTGAAGAACCTGTAATCCATTTGCATGACTATTATCGGCAGGTACCTGTCGCCGGGGTCCATACGACCTGTGGAGAAGCTGCTACGATGATGAATCAGGATCAGGAGCACCCATGTATCGTATTGTGTGATGAGCAGATGAAACCTACTGGATTGTTAATGCGAGAGACGTTATATCGGATGTTAAACGGCCGTTTTGCCGCAGATCTATTCTACCGTAAGCCGGTCATACAAGTAGTGAATACATCTCCGGTTATAGCAGATATTCATATGGAAGCCTCAACAATTATTGATATCGCACTTGGACGGGATGAACAGCATTTCTACGATTGTCTGCTGGTTACGGAACAAGGCAGACTGCTTGGTGTGCTGACGATGCGTGACGTAATGTCGCTCTCCCGCAGATTGCAACAGGCTTCTTCGGCAGAACGGGTACGTACGGTGTCCGAGAGCAGGCAGGAGATATCCAGAATCAACGAGGCGGTCAACAAGCTGGTTCATGCTGCTAATGAGACCGTTCAAGAGGCCCGTGAGATCATGGCATTGTCCAAGCAGGGCGAAGAGAGTTTGAAACACGTTGATGCTTCCTATAACCGGGTACATCAGCATATGGAGAGTCAAGGTCAACATGCGGATCACATGCTGAATTCGATCAAAACAGGCTCAGGCATGGCACAATCCATTCGCTCCCTGGCAGATCAGAGTGGTCTCCTTGCCCTGAATGCTTCCATCGAAGCAGCTCATGCCGGTGAATATGGACGAGGTTTTCAGATTGTTGCAGGTGAGATTCGAGCGCTCGCAAAACAGACCCGTGAGGTTGCGGGGAACATGTCTTCATTGTTAGAGAATGTTGGTGGATTGACCCTTCAGACTGTTGAACTGGTTAAGGCAAGCGGAGCGGAGATTGACGACAGTTCGGTGCATGTCACCGCAGGGGGAGCAACGTTCCGACAATTGAACAGTGCAGTGAGAGAGTTGTCTCGTATAGCAGAAGAGATCGCCATGGAAGGCGGGAAAGCTGGAGAAGTGGCAGAGCACATTCGTACGAAGCTGGATGAGATGGTTTCGAATGGTGAGTAAACTATAAGGCAGTCAATAAGGCAGGCATCAGCAATCTGATTGATCCATCAAGCAGATCATGAAGGTTAAGGATGTCTTTTTTACATTCCGTTAACATGAAAGTGATACTGTTTTTACAATGAAAGGGTAGGATATTAAAGATGGCCGAGCAGCGATGAAAGATTATCAGTATCGGTCTCAACGTAAAGGGAGTTTTAGTGTCCCTGCAGCGAAGGAGAAGTGAACATCCATGAAGGACCTCATTCACATTGAAAATCTTAATTTATATTATGATACGCATCACGCGCTTAAAAATATATCGATGGATCTGCCGGAAAAAACCGTTACTGCGTTCATTGGGCCGTCAGGTTGTGGTAAATCGACATTGCTTCGCACGTTAAACCGGATGAATGACATGATTCCGGGTGTTCGTGTGGAAGGACAGGTTATGCTGAGTGGCTCCGATATCTACAGTAACGAGATTGAAGTGGAGACACTGCGCAAACGAGTTGGTATGGTGTTCCAACAACCGAATCCTTTTCCAAAATCCATATACGATAACGTGGCTTATGGACCGCGCTTGCACGGGGTAACCCAAAAGGCTGAACTGGATCAGTTGGTGGAACAAAGTCTTGTCCATGCTGCCCTATGGGATGAAGTGAAGGATGTATTGAAAAAGTCGGCACTTAGTTTGTCTGGCGGACAACAACAGCGTCTCTGTATTGCGCGGGCGCTGGCTGTACAGCCTGACGTTCTGCTGATGGATGAAGCAACGTCTGCACTCGACCCGATCTCCACATTGAAGATTGAGGAGCTGGTGAAGGAATTGCATCACAAGTATACGATCGTTATGGTTACCCACAATATGCACCAGGCGGCACGGGTATCTGGACGCACGGTATTTTTCCTGAATGGTGAAGTGGTGGAGGCAGCTGATACGGAGACGTTATTCTCCACACCGCAAGATTCCCGGACCGAGGATTATATATCTGGAAGGTTCGGTTAAGCGAGCTGAATTGGAATGATCCCGGCATACCCGGAGATGATGGATAAGGAGGACATGAAATCTATGATTCGCAGAAAAGAATTTGATCAGGAGCTTGAAGAGCTGCGTACCTTGCTCAAACAAATGGGTGAACATGTAGGAGCAGCATTGGATGGTGCTATTGAGAGTTTACAAACGATGAACGCGGAGAAAGCTCAGGTCATCATCAAGAATGATGCGAATCTGAATGCCCTTGAAGACAAAATTATGGAACTTGGCTCCAAACTGATCATCACACAACAGCCGGTGGCGAAGGATCTCAGACGTATTATCGTGGCATTCAAAATTTCCAGTGATCTGGAGCGTATGGGAGATCTTGCGCTCGATGTGGCGAAGGTGACACTCCGGATGGATGGACAGAAGCTGATTAAACCTCTGGTGGATATCCCGCAAATGGCAGAAATCGTGAAATCCATGATTGATGAATCCATCGAATCTTTCCTGAAAGAAAACACAGATCTGGCCTATAAAATGGCTCAAACGGACGATCAGGTCGATCAACTGTACAGCCACATGATCAGTGATCTCTACACGTTAATGACAGAGCACCCGAATCAGGCTTCACAGGCTATGCTGCTGATGATGGTTGGACGTTACATTGAACGGATTGGCGATCATGCAACCAACATTGGTGAGAGCACGGTGTACCTGGTGACAGGTAAACGTCCGGATCTGAATCAATAGAAGAGTATTGCTTTGGAATTGGGGAATCAGTGCTGATTAAGTAATGCAATCATATGAATGGAAAAGGACTTTCTCTCAGGTAGGCTGTGTACAGCTGTCTGTGGAGAAGGTTCTTTTTTGCGATTAAATGTGAAGTGAGAGGGGCTATTCTTTTTGATGTGACAGGTGGGTATGGTATCATGAGAGTAGATGTAATCTGAAGAGGTTGACCATATAATACGCGAGGTGCTGGAATGGACAAGTTTATTCTCATAGATGGAAATAGCATTATTTACAGGGCGTTTTTTGCAATGCCGCCTCTGACCAACTCGAAAGGTCTGCATACCAATGCGGTATATGGCTTCACTACGATGCTGCTGAGACTGCTTGAAGAGCATAAGCCTACACATGTCATGGTTGCATTTGATGCAGGCAAAATCACATTCCGCCACGAAGGGTATCAGGAATACAAGGGTGGTCGGGAGAAAACACCACCAGAGTTGTCAGAGCAATTCCCTTTGCTCAAAGAACTGCTGAAAGGACTTGGCATCGCTCAGTTTGAGCTGGCTGGATTCGAAGCGGATGATATCATCGGAACGTTAACCAAACGCGCAGATGAAGCGGGCAGACAGGTGCTCGTTGTATCGGGTGACAAAGATATGTTGCAGCTCGCCTCCGAAAATGTACATATCGGGCTGACGCGCAAAGGGGTAACCGATATTGAGTTGTATGATCCTGCTCAGATTAAAGAGCGTTATGGTCTGACGCCGCTGCAAATCATTGATCTCAAGGGCCTGATGGGCGATGCGTCCGATAATATTCCGGGTATTCCCGGGGTCGGAGAGAAAACAGCGTTGAAGCTGCTGCACCAGTTCGGATCGGTAGAAGATGTGCTGAATGGCACAAGTGAACTGAAAGGCAAAATGAAAGAAAAGATCGAGGCCCATGCCGAAGATGCCCGGATGAGCAAACAACTCGCGACGATTCACCGGGAAGTTCCGCTGGAGCAGACGTGGGAGGATATGCAATTTGCGGGATTAAAAGAAGAACATGCTGGCCCTGCATTGGCGAAGCTGGAATTCAAATCCTTGCTCGAACGCCTGTCGTTCAGTGGCAGCATTGGTTCTGAACAGGAAGCGGTCCCTGCTGCCGAGGTGGAGTCTTCCATAGCAACAGAGGACAACATCAGTGAGCTGTTCAGTTCACTGGATTCCATTGATGTCCTCCATGTGGAGACACATGGGGATAACCCGCACCAAGCGAAATTGATTGGACTAGCAGTGGGTTCTGCTGGAACATATACGTTCATATCTCCCGAATTGCTTCATTCTGAAGCTGCGGCTCCAGTGCGGGCATGGCTTGGTAATTCAGACCAGCCGAAGCGCGGATATGATCTTCATCGCGTAGACCTGGCCCTTCATGCACATGGCATTGAATTTGCTGGTGCGTCATTTGATGTACAACTGGCTGCATATTTGCTTGATCCAACGGAATCCAACCAGACGATTAGTGGACTTACGACCAAGTATGGTCTGCCGTCACTTGTGGAGGATGACACGGTTATGGGCAAAGGGGCCAAGTACAAGGTACCCGAAGCAGCTGTGCTGGGCGATTTCCTCTGCCGGAAAGCTGCTGCCGTGGCAGCGATTATTCCGCTTCAGGAACAGGCGCTGGAGGGCGATGAGATGAACTCACTTTTCCACGAGCTGGAGATGCCGTTGTCGCGTATTCTGGCAGATATGGAGAAGCAGGGGATTAAGGCTAACACAGCCGATCTGCAGGCGCTGGGAAGTGAATTTGAAGAGCATATCAGCAGACTCATGGCTGAAATCTACAAGTTGTCAGGGACAGAATTCAATCTGAATTCACCGAAGCAACTGGGTGAGATTTTATTCGATAGATTGGGCTTGCCAGTGGTGAAAAAAACAAAAACGGGTTATTCCACAGATGCGGAAGTATTGGAGAAACTGGCTCCTTATAATGATGTGGTCAAGCATATTTTGCAATATCGTCAGCTTGCCAAGCTGCAATCCACTTATGTGGAAGGATTACTCAAAGAGATATCCGATCGGGATGGCAAGGTGCATACGTATTATCGTCAGACCATTGCTGCAACGGGACGACTTAGCAGTCAATTCCCGAACTTGCAGAACATTCCGATTCGGATGGAAGAAGGTCGCAAAATCCGGAAGGTATTTGTTCCTTCCGAACCCGGATGGTCCATTTTGGCAGCAGACTATTCCCAGATTGAACTTCGTGTACTGGCCCACATTTCGGACGATGAGCGCCTGAAGGAAGCATTTGTCAATGATATGGATATTCATACAAAGACCGCTTCGGATGTATTCGGCGTGAAGCCTGAGGATGTGGATGGGGATATGCGTCGTTCCGCCAAGGCAGTTAACTTTGGTATCGTGTATGGAATAAGTGATTATGGTTTATCACAGAACCTGCATATTACACGTAAAGAGGCTGCGCAGTTTATTGATCAGTATTTTGAAGTATTCCAGGGTGTCCGCCGATATATGGATGACATTGTGAAGGAAGCTCGTCAGGATGGTTATGTCAAAACGTTGTTGGAACGACGTCGTTACCTGCCAGAGATTAATGCCAGTAACTTCAATCTGCGTTCCTTCGCAGAGCGTACGGCGATGAATACACCGATTCAGGGAACAGCGGCAGATATCATCAAGCTGGCCATGGTACAGATGGATGAAGCGCTGCGGGAACGCAAGTTGAAGAGCCGTATGTTGCTTCAGGTGCACGATGAACTTGTATTCGAAGTGCCTGCGGATGAATTGGAACTGATGAAAGAGTTAGTGCCTTCTGTTATGGAAAAAGCATTGGAACTGTCGGTTCCGCTGAAAGCCGAAGTCAGCTTTGGGGATAACTGGTACGAAGCGAAATAAATCAAGTGCCGCGCGGTTTTTCCGGTATTTTACAAAAGGCCTTTCCATGTTTGAGATATAAGAAAAGGGTCCCGCTGAGCGCCATCTTCCGTTATAATGTAGGGGAGGTGAGAACATCATGCCGGAATTACCGGAAGTCGAAACAGTCAGAAGAACATTGAATCAACTTATTGTGGGCAAAACGATTGATCATGTTACCGTTAGCTTGCCGCGGATTATTCAGCGGCCGGACGACATAGATGCATTTGCAATGGAACTCGCGGGACATACCGTCATTGGGGTGGAGCGCCGCGGCAAGTTTTTGCGTATTTTGCTGGACGGGCTGGTGCTTGTCTCCCATCTGCGGATGGAAGGAAGGTACGGTGTGTACGAGCAGCATGAAGATGTGGAGAAACATACACATGTGATCTTCCATTTTAATGATGGTACGGAATTGCGTTATAAGGATGTGCGTCAGTTCGGTACGATGCATCTGTTTAATGCAGGTGAGGAACTGGTGTCCAAACCTTTGCTGAAGCTGGGACTGGAGCCGCTTGATCCAGCCTTTACTGTAACTGCATTCCGCGAGGCGGTTGGCAAGCGTACAACCAAAATCAAGGCTGTACTTTTAAATCAGGCATATGTGGTCGGTATTGGGAATATTTATGTGGACGAGGCTCTATTTCGCGCAGGTATCCATCCCGAGACCATCGCCAAGACACTGACCGAAGCTCAGTTAACGGTGCTTCATGAAGCGATTGTGGCTACGTTGCAAGATGCAGTGAATGCAGGTGGATCTTCCATTAAATCCTATGTGAATGGACAGGGTGAGATGGGGATGTTCCAGCATCAACTGAAAATCTATGGACGCAAATCAGAACCTTGTACAACTTGTGGTACGTTAATTGAAAAAACGGTGGTTGGTGGCCGTGGCACGCATTTTTGTCCGAACTGTCAGCTGCTGTAACATGAACTGAATGAACGAAATGATGAAATCATAGCACCCTTGGATTCCTCCCTCCATATACTGATATGGCAGAAATAAGCGGGCGTATACCCATACTGGCATCTTCAGTTGGCACGAGTACCGCACAAAGGAGGAGTCCGGGGTGCTGCATCATTTTATTTCATTGCTGGCGCTTGCTTTGGCGCTTAGTTTAGATGGTTTTGGAGTCGGGATTACATATGGGTTACGGAGGACTAAGATTCCCCTGTTATCTATCGCTGTTATTTCGATCTGTTCGGGATTGGTTATTGCCTTGTCGATGCAAGTAGGTGTGTTGTTGTCCCATGTGGTGTCACCGGATATCGCTTCGATCGTGGGAGCTGTTATATTGATAGGTATTGGTGCATGGTCACTGTTGCAACTAATTCGAAAGCAAGGCAAAGAACATATGGAAACAGACGCCGGAACGGGTGAGGGAACAGAAGCAACGGTAACTGGGGTGGTAGAAGCACAAGAGAGAATGTCGGATTCAAAGGGCAGGAATCAGGTGCTTGCACTGGATCTGGAACAGTCGGCTTCAAGTGGATCACTGGAACGAATGGTATTTACACTGGAGTTGCGCAAGCTGGGCGTTGTCATTCAGATTCTTCGCAGTCCCTCCAAGGCGGATATGGATAACTCGGGGAGTATATCTGCCCAGGAAGCGATGTGGCTGGGTATTGCTCTGTCTCTGGATGCGTTTGGAGCAGGTTTGGGAGCGGCACTTTTGGGATTCCCTACACTATGGACAGCACTCATTATTGCACTGTTTAGTGGGGCGTTTCTATCACTCGGCATGAAGGTTGGCCTACGATTCTCAGCTCTGCGCTGGATGCGAAGACTGTCTGTATTGCCAGCGCTATTGTTAATGATTATGGGAATAATGAAGTTGTTATGAGGTGAAACGATGAATATAGGCTTAACCGGCGGGATCGCGACAGGCAAAAGCAGTGTTTCCGCCTATCTCGCCAGTAAGGGAGCGTTGCTCATCGATGCAGACGTTATTGCCCGGGAAGTTATGATGCCCGGGCATCCCGTGTTGGCCGCCGCTGTTAAGCGGTTTGGACAAGCCATACTGAACGAAGATGGAACACTGGATCGGAAAAAGCTTGGAAGTATTGTTTTTCAACAACCAGAGGAACGAAAGGCATTGGAGGCCATCACACACCCGGCGATCCGTAGAGAGATGCGTGAACGGGCTGCTGCATACGCGTTGCAATATCCGGATAAACTTGTGGTATCTGATATTCCTTTGTTGTACGAATCGGGTCTTGAAGATGGTTTCGAGGAAGTCATGGTTGTATATGTTCCAAGGTCGGTGCAACGAGATCGCTTGATGAGTCGGGATGGAATGACTGCAGCGCAGGCTGAGGCCCGGATGGATGTACAGATGGATATTGAAAGCAAAAAGCAGCTGGCTGACATTGTCATCGATAACAGCGGTTTATGGACTGAGACGGAGCAGCAAATTGACTCATATCTACAGCGTAAGGGTTTGTTATGAAAATATTGCGTAAGAAACGTGTACTGTTGTTGATGTTTGTGTCTTTTGTACTGGTGTTATTTCTGAATACTAACTGGATGGCATGGTTCTATCCCATACATTATAAGGAAGAGATTCGTGCCCAATCTCAGAGCTATGAGGTTGATCCGTTTCTGATTGCTTCGATAATTAAGGTGGAGACCAATTTCAAGACAAGCAAGGAATCCAAACGTGGTGCCATTGGGCTCATGCAGCTAATGCCGGACACGGCGAACTGGATACTGGAACAAGCCAAAATTCCCGACACTTCGTTGGAGGAATTGAAGCACGAGCCTGAACGTAATATTCAGTTAGGCACATGGTATCTGCGTAATCTGTCCAATCAATTTGAGGGCAATGAAGTGGTCATGATCGCTGCCTATAATGCAGGTCCAGGCAAGGTAAATAGTTGGCTTAGAGATGGTGTATGGGATGGCTCGATCGATACGGTGAAAGATATTCCGTTTGGTGAGACGCGTCACTATGTACAAAGAGTCATTTACTATTATAATCAGTATGTAAAGATCTATAATACGTTCTAAGTATATAAGTAGAAGCACAGAGCAGGCCGGTTAATCACCGGCCGCTCCATGCTCCTCTGTGTAACGTATTACGATGCAGATATTATTGGTATTGACCTGCCAATTGCTGTTCTGCAATTGTTACCAGACGCTTCGTGATGTATCCACCGATCGAACCGTTCTCGTAAGAAGTCATGTTACCTTGGTATCCGTCTTGTGGGATGCTGATTCCGAGTTCTTGAGCAACTTCATATTTCATTTGCTCGAGTGCTGCGGAAGCTTTAGTTACCACCAGGTTGTTGGAGTTACCGTTGCTTTGTGCCATTGCTGTTCACCTCCTCGTGAGTTGGTAAAAGTATTATGTCTCGGCAATGCATTTTTCATTACAAAATCAAGACAGGGAATATGTGGTAAAAAGTAAAACGTGGGAAGTGATCTGATTTGAAGTGTCCTTATTGCGGTTATATGGGTACCAAAGTGCTTGATTCGCGTCCGGCCAACGAAGCAAAATCCATTCGTCGTCGCCGTGAGTGTGAGCAGTGTGCCCGAAGATTTACAACGTTTGAGATGATTGAGGAGACTCCACTGATCGTCATTAAGAAAGATGGCAGTCGTGAAGAGTTCAGCCGGGACAAAATTCTCCGCGGGCTTATTCGTGCCTGTGAGAAACGTCCAGTCTCCGTTGAGACGCTGGAGATGATGGTATCTGAAGTGGAGAAATCTCTGCGTAATACAGCTGAAGCTGAAGTGGAGAGTCGCCAGATTGGCGAGCTATTGATGGAACAGTTGTTTCCAGTCGATGAAGTGGCATATGTTCGTTTCGCGTCGGTATATCGCCAGTTCAAAGATATCAATATGTTCATGAAAGAACTGAAGTCCCTGTTGTCCAAAGACGTTCTGGAGGATTAGTGAAGTGGGAAAGGGAGAAGAGCAGTCTGGAGTTCCAGTCCATGTGTGCCAGTGAAATCGGTTGTTCTTCTCCAATCACTCTGGATCTTAAAAATTTGATTGACAGCGAAAGCTGGATTTTATATGATATAGGAGTCGCCTGTGGAACGTTAGCAGCGCTGGACAAGTTATCTATTTCATATCCCGGGGCCTTAGCTCAGCTGGGAGAGCGCATCGCTGGCAGCTTACTCGCTAAAAACCCGCTTTTCCTCCGTAGAATGTGCGGTGACTGTAGCGTTGACTGTTACGGTGACATCAGCGGATATCCGCTTAGAATTAGCGTAGATATGCGTACATAAAATCGTTCCTTTCCGTAGAATATCGGAAGGGGTTTTTTAGTTTGAGCGAAGATAAACGGAAGGGCCGCGCGGTCAAAAAAGGGAGGACGTCGGAGCGTCTTCAATACTCGTTAGAATACTTGTTTGATTACTACTATCAGGCGAAGAAGTCGGAAGGCCGCGCAGAAAATACGCTGAAAACATACGTTCAGAATTTTACATACTTCTGCGAGTTCCTGGACGAACGGGGCATTATCCGCGACATACGGAATATTGATGTAGAGGTCGGACGGGAGTACGTAATATGGCTCCGTGATGAAAAAGTAAAGTTCAGCGATAATTGTAACGTTCCTGAATCGGTCCGAACGGTCGGCTTACTACCGAAGTCAATTAACACGCGGATTAAGAATATGAAAACGATGTTCAAGTTCCTAAAAGAAGAGGACGTAATCGATGCGGACCCATTCGTGTATCTCAAGAACGTACAGGATATTGGACGCGACATTGACGTACTGACCGCGGAGGAAATGAATCGCCTCATTAAAGCGCCTAATCAACGTAACTATAGCGACTTCCGTGATTTCGTTGTTATGAACCTGTTAATTGACGGAATGCTCCGCGTAGATGAGGCGTTGACATTACGTAAGGAAGACGTTGACCTGAGCGCTTGTTACGCTACCTTACGGAGAGAGATAACGAAGTCTCGTAAGCCGCGTGTTGTGCCGATCACCAAAAGAACCGCTAAGTTGATGCAGGAGTTGATACGCGAGACTACGGAGTTTGACAGCGAGTATATCTTTTTAAACAACTACGGTGAGCGCTTGCTTCCAAATCACTTCCGCCATCAATTGAAGAAATATGCGGACCGAGCCGGGATTGAGAAGCGTGTATATCCGCATTTACTTCGACACTCCGGGGCGACGTTGTTTCTTGAGGAAGGCGGATCACAACGCCACCTGCAGGTAATCCTCGGACATGCTGACGGCCGAATGACGGCTCACTATACGCACCTATCTGACAAGAACGTAAAGAAGAATCACGACGAGTTCTCTCCGTTAAACGCTGTTATTGGTAAGTTAGAAAAGCCGCGCAAAATAAAACGATAAACACTGACGCATGTCTCTTCGGAGATGTGCGTTATTTTTTTTTGCTCCAAATGTCCCAACTTCACAATTTGGTGTCCTTATATATTACGTAGAGAAAAATATTAGTAAGATGTCCCAGATCGGCAAAATAGTGTGCCTATATTAAGTATACGGAAAAGTTTTACTAAAAAGTGTGCGAAACAGAATCGACCGGCAACAAGGTAGTATATCGAAAATCACGGAAGGAGGACGCAGCATGAACGATCAGCAACGCCTTATCAGCGTAGAATCACAAACGGAATACTCCGTCACATCCGGCGCAACCGAAACGCGCATCTTCGTTAAAATGTACGTCGACGCCGCTAAGGCCGGACTCATTGCGAGCATGGGTGCGCAAAATTGGACGACGATATGCGTAATCGCCTCGTTTATGGACGCGGCGGGCAACTGTTACCCAACGCAGGAGCAAATCGCAAGGCATCTCGGAGTTAACCGGACGACAGCGAATCGCCACGTAAGGAACCTCGTCAACTATCGCTGGAACGGGCGACCGGTCATCCGCGCAGTACGGGATAGAACGGAAAAAGGGACGTGGCAGAATACGCGCTATACGGTGCTACCGATAAGTCAGCTCGCGATATTCGATGCGGAGCCGGTGGCGTTGGGGAGCGGTTAGTATCCATGTCTGCTAAATCCAACATGGACGTACCCAACATGGAGAGCGCGCACACTAACTATAACCACCTTTAACAAGAACCACTAAGAACTAGATAAAACATTACCGCTTAGTTGATTTTGCTAACGCAAACTAAACTGCGCGGGACGAATTAGGTAAGAACATATTAACCGCGCGGTAAGAGTGAGAGAAAAAGAAGATATGGGTGGGTGATCCGCCTCCCCATCGTGGTTCGAGAAATAAGGATGGGTGCACGATTCGTTCAGTCATCGCACGAATCCGCGCCGATCAGAAAGGAGCACCGAAATGACAACGAATGAATCCGTAAACGAAGCGGCCACACTCTCATCCGATCTCCCCATGCTAACCACCGAAATCAACGCATATAAACGCGTAGCTGGCGAGGCAATATTCGAAATAGGCCGCCGGCTAAAGCACGTAAAGGACCTTGATTTAGCACACGGTCAGTGGGAGCAGTGGTGCCGCGAAAAGGCAAGGATATCACCACCTATGGCGCGTAAGTATATCGAGGTTTACGAGGAGTGTGAGCGCGATTCGTCATTTCGTTCGACGTCGAACGATTTGGGGAATAGCCTCGATAAGTTATATACTCTTGCGACACTCCCGCCGGAGGAACGAAGCCAGCTACACACGCTCAGCTCTGGCGCAACTAAAACGGTCGACGAAATGACAGTCCGCGAGCTGCGCGAGGTTAAAGCTGCACTCAAAGCGGAGAAAGCCGCTCGCGAACAAGCGGAGTCCCGCGCACGTAAAGCGGAAGAGGACTATGACGTTGTACGCGATGCGCTAGACGCCGCCAGCACGACATATGCCGACGATGGGCTTTATCGCATAGATAACCAAACAGAGGTCAACGGAGCCGCACTCGCCTTCTCCGATAGAGTACGCGACTTTCTAAAAGAATACGCGTACCTAACGAATTATTCCACGGAGTTTTCAACGTCAAGCGACGCGTCAAGAGCGGAATACCGGAGCGCGATCGATGCGCTTGAGGATTTCGTAGTAGGTTTCCGCTGCAATCTCAATACCTTAACGTCGGATGACGCAATCATAATCGATATAACTAATCCAGAGGAGCGTGTTAAATATGTTTAATGTAAAAATGACGAAAAACGGTAGCCTGGCAGTAATCCTCCCGAACACAGACGAAAGCAAACGTGTGATTCTCACGTTGTTGAGCGGTGCGTTAATGTTACCGCAAGTTCCGGAGCCTACGGCGCTACCTGACGCAAAGCCAACACTCTCAGACGCGGAGAAATTCATGGCCGCGAAATCCGCGAAATTACCTAAGGTCTCTAAAAAGAGTTCTGTAGTTGATTACGTTTACGAGAATCTAACCGCGGAGCAGCGCATGTTGGAGGATCTCCGCTACTCAATAAATGCGGCTATCATCGAGTTTGCACAATTAACTAAACGAGTTGTTAATGAGGATACCCTCGGAGGCTACTATACGATATTCTACGCTAAGTTACGTGCTAAAACAGGATACGTGGCCTCCCGTAAAACAATACTCGCGTATTACAATCCTCACCGTGCTACGAAAATCAACACGGTACTTAAAGACGGAATGGGTCCGGAGATGTTGCGCGTGATCAATCAGGAAGTTCGCGCCCTAAGTACTCCACGTAAGCTACCACGGTTAGTTCTTAATCCAGCGAATTAAAAGAAACGGAGGAATCACGCATGTCTAACCCAAACCGCAAGCTCACGAAATTTCCCGTCATTGCCGAAGACGGCACGGAGTATCGCGTTATGATCGTAGAGGAGCGCGGAGATGCGGCGGTACTCATATACGCTACTTGGCGAGGTATTACGTGGCCCTGGTCGATATTCGCCGTGAAAGTAACACGCTATATGTACAGAAGCTACGAAGATATCGTGCGCGCGGTATTCAAAGAGCGCGATAGGAGACGCAAAGTTGCGGAAGAGGAGTCCGCCGCCATCGACGCATTCCAAGCGTGGGACGGGAGGTTGTGAGCCGCCTATGATACGCCCTAACCGATTACTCGTCGCAATCCTCATCGTCTACGCCCTTGCTATTGTCGCAATAATCACGTGGATTTACGTCGATTACGCGTCGCTAGTCACAAATATACCGGAGGTGTTTCCGCATGTTAAACAACGTTAAAATCACGCAAAATTACGCACTTAAAACGGACGACCGCAACTTCATCGTGCTGCAGCGCAAGATCGTCGACCCTACGAAGGCGCCCGGCTACAAAGCGGTTGAAGGCGCTGAACCACCTGCGCTAAAAGAACGGTGGGATGAGATCGCATATTATCCGCTGACGACCGCCGGCCTGACCGCGTTCATTGAACACGTAAGGATGCGTGAGGCAACGGAAAGGGATGTCGCGAACCTGGCGGAACTAGGCGCAGCATTTCGGGAAACGACGGCGGAGATTATCGCGGCTGTTAACGCGGCCTTATCACCTGAGTTTAGCGTTAGATTGGGCGCGTAGAAGTAAGCGGAGGGTATTCGGTAGGGTACGGATGAAAGACGCTAAAATCACGTAAAGGGGACGGTAAAATGAAACGAGAAGAAATCATCGCAAAGTGGGGCGTAATGTCAGCGCGTGAGAGGGACGCGTGGATTGCGGAGCTATTCTTCGGATGGAATCTAATCGCTATCGAACGCGCAAATGATGCGTATGAGTACGGTGTGACCGGCGTGAGACAGTATTCAGCGTACACATCGGATATGAATGCCGCGTGGAAAGTTATCGGCCTATTTCCCTCATCGCGGATAGACCGTTTTAATAACGACTACGGTCACGAATGTTCTCTATTCGATCAATACGGAACCTACATTGTAACGGTTGCCGGAGAATACAGCGCGCCAGAAGCGATCGGACTCGCGGCCATCATCGCAAAACTATCAACGGAGGATTAACGCAAATGAACAACGCACCAACATTCGAAACAATCGACGATATCATCGAATATTATCGCAAACAAAACGGAGAGGGTGACGCGAATGAGTAACGTAGATAAAGGGCTTGCGCCCAAAAGGCCGACTATTCCCGCAGAGGTTGCGGACGCGATTGAAAAGGCGCGCTTTAGTCATTGGGACAATGAACGTATCGCGTATTACGTTCTTAACCCGGACCATACAGCGACGGGCCTCGCACCACTGCGTTCCATTCCATTCGACACGTTGCTGTCCGCATTGATTAACGGGTATGAACGGGAGATGACAGAGGAGGAGCGAACACACGCCGCGATCAAACGTGAATGGATTAATCGAGACAGCCGCCGCCATCGTAACACATATTGCGACGGATTTGCGGATGGAATCGAGTTTGTGCTCGGCGAAGTCAGCATGCTAATCGAAGGAGTGAACGCGTGATGATGGCGCGGGAAATACCGGGAAATACCTAATAGTTCCTGGGTGAAAATTTATAACTATACAGTAAAAGGAACTTTAAACAAAACCCGAAAATAGTCCGAATATTTATAAAGAAACAACTCCGATCCTAGAAATATCTCTCGAATGCTCACTGGCTCGCTTCCTAGCTCGTTCGCGTCTATTTCCAATCAATGGTACGTTAAGTTTACGAAATTCACAGAGAAAACGAAAATGTACGTAAGCCCGAGTAATTCGAAGAAATACGGAGCGTTTCAGTAAAAACTGCAACATAACGCGGATCGACCTCAGCCCACTCGAGAGTTAGGCGGAATACGATCCAAAACGCGCAGAACGGTCGCAGCTTATTTTCCATAATCGCCTAATTTGCGCTTTGAAAGAAATACGCTAGTCCACTTATACTACGGAGGTGTCAACGAGATGACAACGGAAACTAAACGAGATATACACGCGGACCTTGCGTTATGTGAGGCGGCGGTAACAACCGAGGATTATTACGTAGAGGATCGCGAAGATGAAGTCGTGATTGTCGGTAACGACGGTATGGAGATCGCGGAGTTCTACAGGCTGACCGACGCTGAGTTCTATTGCGAGTCACGCGAAGGATGGCCGGAATCTTTGCGGAGGGCGATCGCGGCAGAAGCGCGCCTGAAAGAAGCTGAGGCGGAGGTTGAGCGGTTGCGTGACGAAAACCACACGCTCACACTGACGGTTGCGTATCAGGACGAGTGGAAAGCGGAAGCAGAACGGTTACGCGCTGTACTCGAACGGTTTGACGACCGTAGACATGCGATGATGCCACGCTCTCAAATGGCACGTATCGCGAAGGAGGCGTTGGATGCTAACCGATAATTTTAGCACGAGTGGAAAATTCCGTAAATGCCCGTAATAAGTCGTTTACCCTACGATCGGTCTAGACCGTTTATAGGACTAGATCACGCACACGCCGGTTTAAGCACCTATATGCGATTATGCCAAATAAGGAAAGGATGGTATTGTTATGCCAAGAGCAAAGAAGCCGCCGAAACCAAAGATCACCGCAGACCAACGCAAGGACTGGCGCTACCTCCCGCTCACCGAATGGAAGACGCCGACCGTCCACGCCATGATTTCCGATCTCAACCGTGAGCTATACGGAGTGGAGACGTACATTCCTCTGCGCGGCTGGGCATTCGAGCAAGGTGTAATCAAACGCGCACTGACGCAATACGGTGCGGAAGCCTTACGCGAGACAATAACGCGAGCATTCCGGGAGCATCGAGTGACGCCGCAGTATCCGCAATTGACGGCGGGATTTCTGATCGCGTATCTCTTGCCACGGATAATGCCGGTGGTATTAGCGGAACAGGCGCGGGCTTCGAAACAGGCGGAGTATTGCGGTAATAATGCGGATAACAACGTATTGACTGACGATGAGATTATCGATCTATTTTAATCGTACGAAAATCATCCGTAAATCAGACGAAGATTAGCCGTTAATACGATTCAAATACGCTACATTAGAGGAGGATGTGAGGGTATGCGTGAGATTAAATTTAGAATGTGGGACGCGGAAAACAAACAGATGATTGACGGTGATTCGCTAGCTTTTGAAGAGTATGCACCGATAACATACCATCTGAGCCACGAAGACATCACGCAGTACATTGGACTGAAGGATAAGAATGGAAAAGATATATACGAGGGTGATATCCTCACGGTTGACGAAGGAAAATACACGGGAGTAGTAAAGTTCAATAATCACGATCTATCATATGTAATCGAGGATAAGACAGGTGGGTACGGATTTGTAAACGGACAGGTATACGACAAATGGCCGGAATATCGAACGTACGAAGTCATTGGTAACCGTTGGGAAAATCCAGAATTGGCAGGCCAACGCTTATGACTATCCTCGAAGCAGCGCAAGCCAGCGCGCAAGGCATCATCGTAATATCAAACGCAGGCCGCCGCTGTACTCCGGATCAGCTCGCCGTAACGTGGGTCGGCGCTCACTATGCGTCACTGAATAATGCGGGAATGACGGAGGCCGAACGGAGAGGAGCGTGGGAAATTGTCCAACGCTAAAAACTGCATACTCGCGCAGCACTGTTCGTTAGCAGACGGCGCACAATGTACGAAGATGTGCCCGAGTTATATCGCAACGCACGGTTTAAACGGCGCAGGCGGACGTGTAGGCGCGGCAAACTTACCGTCAGGATATCGCGGTTTAACGCTAGCTAATTCGCCAGCACGCGAAGGCCAGGCGTCAATTTACCGCGCATTGGAAGCGTACGTTAAGACATTTGCGCGACAGTTCGAAGAGTCACCGGATGAGCCTATCAAATCGCTATACTTGCACAGCGACGGACCGGGCACCGGTAAGACTACGACGGCGGCCGCAATCATCGGTGAGTACATCGTGCGCCATTATATCGGATCAATCCAGCGCAACAGGCAAGCGCTTGATCGACCGGCGTATTTTCTCGATGTAAACGCGTGGCAAACGCTCTATACGGAGTTCAACCGACCGAGAGTGCCCGACGATGTTGCGGAGCCCGCAGCACGCCAATATTACGCGCAAATGCAGCACGCTAAAAATACGCCATTTGCGGTGCTAGACGATATCGGTGTGCGCGAAGATACCGAGGGATTTCGTAGCGACTTGCATAGCGTGATTAACTACCGTGTGACTAACGAATTGGTGACGGTGTATACGTCTAACGTTGCGCTAAAAGACCTCGGCACGGTGTTACGCGAGACAACTCCGCGTTTGATCGACCGGATTCGTGACCGCTGTATTGAGCGTGAGTTTGTCGGAATTAGTCATCGCGGATTAAAGCGAGCATAAAAACGTAAATGGCAGTAAACGAGAGTATTCGGAAGTTGTGCAAAACTCGGACTAAACGTTCGACATTAAGTTCGACAAAATGCGACTTGACATTAGTGTTATAAATCACACTTTACGAAATTTATTTCCTAAATGTGTCCAATTAATTACGTAAATTGGTATATATGTCGAACGCGATTCCTTTGTCAAGGGGGAAATTTGTCCTAATATGAGGTTTGACGGTATGTGTCCATACAGTGTACAACAGGAGGTGTAAGGAATTATGGCAGTTACAGGTCAGCAATTGCTTTCTAAGATTATCGATACGGGTAGTACGCAAGCCCTCGCAAAATACAACGTTAAGCGATCGGACTTTTCGACGCCGGCCGAACGCGAGGCATACGATTTTATCGTTAAATTCGGGGCTGAAAACGGCGGAGATGCGCCGTCATACGCAACTTACTCCGCGAATGTACGAACAGTAACGTATATTCCGGAGGTAACGGACTCTTTCGAATACCTGGCCGGCGAACTAAAGGACGCGACCGGCAAGCGGGAATTAGCGGAATATATTAACAGTCCAGAGTTTACGCAGTCTTACGAGACGTTGCCGACGGAAGCGTTCATTAATAGCTTGACCGATAGACTTTCGCGGATTAAAATGGAAACACGAACAGGTGTTCCGAACATGACGGATATTTCCACCGCAGGCGAACGATTTCTAACGGAGTTTCGCGCACGTAAAGCCGGCACATCATTCCGTATCTGGCTCAGCAAGTTCGGGACGATAAACGAGAAGATCGGCGGCTACTTTTCCGGCAACACTTACGCCTGGTATGCGAGATCCGGCCGCGGTAAATCCGTTATGGTTATGGAGGACGCGATTGAGGCCGCGTTCCAAGGCGCAAACGTTCTCATATGGGCGCTAGAGATGTCGGAGTACGAGTGGATGGCGCGTGCATACTCGTCGATAAGTGCGCGGATCAGCGAAACAATCAGACGGATTGACGGCGTAGATTATACGGTAGGGTTCGATAACCGCGCTATGTTAATGGGAACGATGGATGCGGACTACGAGCGTGGACTTGCGGCATTCGTCGATATGCTTGCGGAAGTCGTTCCGGGAAGAATCGTCATACGCGCTGCAGACAGCGAGAACTTTACGCAACGTTCTATCGCGCAGCTTGAAGTTGATATCGCGGAGATTGATGCGGACGTGGTCGTAGTCGATCCGATTTATTTAATGGACTTCGAGCGTAACACTTCGAATGTGGCTGGCGGAGATGTTGCGGCGACTTCCGTTAAGCTCAAACGACTTGCGGGTCAGACGAAAACGGTAATACACGTTGTTACGCAGGCCGAGGAAGACGCGAAAGAAAAGAACGAAGACGGGACGCGTGAGTTAAGTCCACCACCACGCGCAGGAATTAAGAAGTCGAAAGCGATATTGGAGGACGCGGCTAACGTGTTCGGTATCGATACGCTTGCGCAAGAAGGACGCGGAGTTATTGAGCTCGGAAAAGGACGGAACGGCGGCGAGGATACGCGTGTGGAGATCGTCTACCTGCCGAATTACGGTGTGGTGCGCGAGTTAGATACGCAAGGGCAGGCGCAGCAGTTTGCGAGCGTGAGCGGTTTTTGATTACCGCTCATCACTCCGACCTAATACGTAATCTACGGACACTTTAAAGAAATCTGCGATCGCGATAATAACTTCTAGTTTGAATGGCCGGTGTCCTGTCATATAACCATTAAACGTTTGAGGCTTGATATGTAAGCTTTCTGCTAGTTGTTTCTGTTGTAGATCAGATGAGGCAAGTAATTCATTTACACGATTAATAATATTTTCCTGAGACATCCCTTACACTCCTTGACAATACGCATGGCGCGGATTACTATGATGTTAGGCGGAAATACGCGTTACGCGAATTACGGTAATGCGTAATCCTAAACTACACACATTATACCATGATCCATACGTATTATCATTCTTTACAAGGAGGTACGTCAATGACAATTACAATTACTCTCAAAGAGCTTCTTGCGCAAAAAGGGCTGAACCAGAAACAGCTTTCGCAAATGACCGGCATCCGCGCGGCGGCCATCTCCAATCTCTGTCGCGGCTATGTCGATCGCATTTGTATTGAACATTTAGAAAAGATCGCTCTCGCGCTAGACATTCGCGATATTCGCGATATCATTCGATTGGAGGCGGTGGCTTGACGGAGATAAACGTTGACATGTTCCTGGCCGCGCTCGACACGTACGACTGGCGCAATGTACAACCGAACTCACGCGGACGACTTAACGCATCATCTCCGTTCGGTCTCCGCGTAGATAAGACGCCTTCATTCAGCGTAATTATCGATCCGGCTGCGGATGATTTCGGGTGCTGGCGTGACTCAGGCGCAAACGATCCGGAATGGGCGCGCGGCGGCCCCATCAAACTTTACGCGTTCCTTCGTAATATCACGTACGAAGAGGCGCGCGATGAGTTAATGGGCGGAGAGATAACGGAGAATGGTCCGCCTAAACTGCGCGTTAAGTTAGTGCCGCCAGGGCCTCCGCCTAAACCGCAGCCGATCGATGTTAGCGCTTATAAATCCGTAGCCGTTCCGTATCTAACAGGACGCGGCATTGATCCGGAAGTACAGCGTATGTTCTCTTGCGGATATGATACGGATAAGAATGCGGTAGTTATGCCGTGGCACGCGCCGGAAGGAACGATCATTAACGCAAAGTGGCGAGCAACGTGGTCCAAGGCGTTTTGGTACGCTAAGGGAGGCGCGCCTGTCCGTAACATGATATACGGAATCCACCTCGTCTATGCACGTAAGATTGACCGCGTAGTTATCGTAGAGAGCGAGACGGATGCTCTATATCTGTGGAGCTGCGGAATACCGGCGATTGCGGTCGGCGGATCTACGTTTACGGACATACAGGCGGAGATGCTTCGGATGTCTCCGGTGACAGCGCTTGTGATCGGGACGGATAACGACAGCGCAGGAGAGAAGTTACGCGAAGAGGTTGCGGCTAAGATGCGCGTATATTGCGAGTTATATGACGCGAGGTGGCCGAATGGCGCGAAGGATGCGAACGAGGTTGGCGATGAAGAAACGGTGAGGAATACGGTTGCAGACGCTGTTAGAAGAAATATTTTCAAGAAACAGCAACATAGTATCGACACATATCGTCATATCATGTAATATTTGAAAGTACGCACTGGTGCGTAGAAATGCGGGTACGCGGAGGCTAGTCCGACGTACGCCGCTACGAAATACAATCTCAATCAGTCAGGCTTCTCAGATCTCCACTCATACAAATCAAAAGGGTTTTCAATTTTCAAGGCAGCACAGATAAGTCTAGCCTTGTCTAACTTCATTACTCCTCTTTTCCAGCGTTCATTAATTAGTCCATTGATATACTGAGGACTCAATCCTGTACGCCGCGACAGCTCAGCCTGAGACATACCTGCACGATCGAGTAAGTATTGGAGGCGGCAATCTCCGGGGTAGAGTCCCATAAAACAATGCCTCCAACTTGCTACAAATGGTACACAAAACATTTTAACATAATTTTCTTCTAGAAGTGTGTGAAACTGATTTGACCGGCAACATAGTAGTATAAGCCGAAAAGGAGCGATGAAGATTGAACTTAACACAACTGAATAGCCTAGCGGTACTTTACAAAGAGAACCGCACACAGGAAGCCTTCAACGATCTGTACAAAGAGGCAAGACAGCTCTTCCTCAAGATACATATCGCTATGACAGTAAGAGGCCGACGAGGGGATGAGCACGACGCTGAGGAGTCTTTTGATGAGGCTATGATGAGCTTGGCCTCTAGGGATGACGTCGAAAACTTTGGAGAAGCCCTTTCGGCAGCATTGAGAATTAAACGAGTTTTCTTAGAACGCGGCAACGTTCGACGAGAGAAACGGTATCAAATCACGGCAGATCAAACGGAGGAACAAGAAGACGGATCACACACGGCAATGTGCGTTCTGACTGACGGGGTTTCCGCTGAAGAAATAGCTATCGATAATTTAACGCAAAAAAAAGACGCCCAGAAGCGGCAACTTCTGAGCAGTCTCTGTGACCCGGCTAAGGTCGATAACGATACAACGCTAATTGTATCGAATGGTCTCCAACGCAAAAGCGGAGGAGCTCCGGAACACAAGTCCATCAATGCGCTCGCTAAAGCGCTAGGAATGCATCCGGAATTTGTTAAACGTAAGCTTCGCAAGTTATCTCGCGGATACGACGCTAATCGTTTCGGAGATGTTAACGAATACTTGGCGGTTTAACTGTTAAATGAGAACGGTCGGAGTTTCAGGCAAGAAGCCCGACCTTTTCTCAAAAAGAGTATATCACACTTTTTTAACAATTAACCAATACTGATACGATATGTATGTTGTAAATCTTTGGTAACGCGCTTAACTCACAATTAGCATGTTACCACGGTTGATAACGCTTGTCAACGCTATCTAACTATATTATAACCGGAGGTGGCCGCTTTGAAACGCGCTCACAATATAAATATACGTTCATCTAACAACGAAGTTTCACGTTTTCTTAACGATTTGTATCCGCAACATCACCGCCAGTCCGCACGCTATCCTGACGTTTGCTACAACGGAGGCGTGCGTGAATACGAAGACGCCGCCGATTTCGTTGATGTCCGCGCAATTATGAAGGGCCGGGTGATCGCGTAATGACCGTAATGTACGCAATTGATCCGAAGGCCGGTACGCATTTCGTCGGTAAGATATTCGTTAGACCACACGCTTGTGACCGAGCGGTTGAGCACTTCGGCGTTGAACGCAGCAAAGCGCCAATGTACGTCATGGATTTGTTGCGTAAGTCATCGCTTGTATCCGAACATGTCGTCGATGAGGACGGTAATCCTGGACGAATGTTCTCGTACAAACGCACCGTATTCATCGTACATCCAACGGAAGATACCGTATTCACGCTATATCCACAACACAAGGCGCATGAATCCGTCCGCAATCCTATCGAGCGCATTATTCTCCGCGCAATGAAGGCGGCTGAACGTAAGGAGAAGCGCGAGATAAAACGTATTAACGTGCGGATGGCGGAGATTACCGTTGAACGCGCCCAGGCTGAATTGCGCCGCGTTAAATCCGAATCGGCCCGCATCGTTGCCGAAATGACTGCGCGGATAGCCGAAATTGACTCCGAATTGAAGGCGCTGGAACGCGAGATTTTACTGGTACAACGCGAAAAAACAAACGTTATGAAGAGCGTAGTTGCTTACGTTTGAACCGTGTCATTTCCTATTTAAATGAGCCGGCTAACGAACACCTACGTCGGCTGCGCGGTATTAACTAACGCACAATCCGGTTAGTGCCGTGCAGCGGGCGTGGGAAATCGCGACCCGAAAATAAACCGAAAAGGAACGTGATTGAATGTCGATGTTTACTAAGGTTGGAGCAGAGGCCGCAGCAGCAGGTAATGACAATGGAGGCGCGAAGGAAAGTCCGATGACATCGTTTAAGTCCGGAAGCCTCTTCAAAGTCGGAGTCAAGTCGATCAACAACGTCGCGGAGTACTACGGTTATAGCATCTTCAACAAGGTGAATACGTTTGTGCCGAAGAATCCCGCAACTCGCAACGCCAAAGGGTTCATTTCCAGCGGGCAGACCGTATGGGATAAAGCTTCGGAATTACTCTACGCAGAGGCCAACGCTGCTAAAGAGGCCGGCGCAAGTGAGGACGCGGTAAAAGTAATCACGGACGAAGCGTACCTGTATAAAGGCAAGAAGCGTTATCTCCGGGCATTCTACGATCTGACTACCGGTAAGGATATCGTAGTTGACCTGTCGCCTAAACAGGAACAGACGCTTAAATCCGTCATCGAAGACAACGTAGACGACTTGGATGTAATCACGTTCAAACTCGCTAAGAAAGGCGCGGGCACAGCGGCCGTCGTATCGCTTAACGCTATCGTTAAGGTAGAGCGCGACTTGACGGACGAGGAACGCGCCAACTTCGCTAAGATCGGAGACGAACCGTTTGACTTCGCGGATTTCGAAACGTGCTTATACGTAGCCGACGAAGAGGAGCAAACGAAGAACCTCGTAATCGCGGGATTTGATATCGGACGACTCGGTCTCTCGATCGGTGCCAACGCAAGTAGCAGTAACAACGCGCAAACTCCATCCGATGCCGGCGCGCCTCTCGATATCTCTGACGATGATCTCCCGTTCTAATAAGCGCAACTACAACGTTAAGGAGGCGGTAGCATGAACGCAAACAACGTAGCGGGTCCGGAATCACGCAAGCTCACCGTATTGCTCAACGTTCACGACGTAAAGAAGCTTCCGCAAGCCGGCAAGAACCTCGCGAAGTTTATAACGGAGCTATCGCAAGATCACGGACTATTCACGACGGACATCGTAATGAGCGTTGAGCCTACCGTTTACACTTCGTTAGGTCCAGCGGAAATGCCAGCGGACGAGGGCGACATTGAGATCGTCTTCGTACCGGAAAGGGATGAGGACGGGTGACTGTAACAATCTACCTGCTGCGGAACAAATTCACGGGGCGCGTATACGTCGGCTCTAGTAAAAAACCTACAGCGCGTAAATCACAGCACCGGAGTATGATGCGTTTAGGTAAGCACCGAAATCTCCACATTCAGAACGATTTCAACCTGTTCGGTGAGGAATGTTTCGAATTCATCCTAGCAGAGGAATCAATTCCTGAGGATATTCGATTCAAAAAAGAACAGGAATGGATGGACAAAATGGTTGAGGAAACGGCTCCTACTCCTCTCTACAACATGCAGCCTTTTGCAGGTAAGACAAGAGGAAGACCAACTTCGGATGAGACGAGACGTAAACTGTCCATTGCACATAAGGGCAGAAGTAAGAGCGACTACGCAACCGCTGGTATTCGTCGGGCTAACTACGGCAGGGTTTTCTCTCCAGAGACTAGGAAGAAAATATCAGACGCACATCTAAGCCGCCCTTCGTTAGATAGGAAGACTAACACCACCCTTAACGAAAGTTCGGTAATTGAAATCTATCAAGCACTTCAACAAGGGGCCACACTTACCTTCTTGGCTAACAGATATGGAGTAGGAACTTCATCGATTTGGAGGATCAAGCGTGGAGAAACATGGAGCGACGTAACTGACAAACTAAGGGAGGGTTAATATTTGGCACATTTAACTGAAACAACCGGAAAGTACTCGGAGCTGGCGGCGCGTCTTGCGCTGTTAGCTAACGGATGGACCGTACACAAGGCGGAGACGGACGAAGCTTACGATATCCTGGCGCGTGATCCTATAACGGGTGATTACGCGAAGATCCAGGTTAAGACGGTGAGGCAGCGTACGGACCGCGGCGGCGACCTCGTTGTCTACGCGAAGAAAGGTAACGGAACAAACTACGACCTGGCCGACGCTGACTATATCGTTGGAGTCTGGGCGGTCGATGGCGAAGTGCCGCGCGTATTCATGTTCGAGAATCGACTTTGCGGAGAGTATTGGTGCGCAGAGGCACGCGCTAGTGAACGGTGGGTCGAGTTATCCATCGCGATTAATCGGGAGTTACTAGCGGCGGCCTAGTACGCTAGCTCAACGCAAGACCGGGCGGAGGCCAAACGGCAGCCCACGAAAAGGGGAAACTCATTAATGGCGAAACTTAACGTGGTAATTCCGGCAGTAGAAGTAACGGTGGGTGGCGTGACTTATCGCAAGGTTGATCGGAAGGCGCAGGCGGGCGATATCGTTAAGGCGCTAAAGAGAGACACGGATATTGCGCAAGATGCGTTTTACGGTCCGCTGTACAAAAGTAGCGGAGGTACCCTTGGATTTAAAGACAACGTGAACGACTTCCGTTATTCGATACTCCGGAATCGCCCGGAAAACTTAGAAGTCTACGAGAAGGTAACGGATAGCGCGGCGGTTGAATATCGCGAGGTTAAACGGAAAGCGGTGGTCGGCGAACGTATTCGAATAACTAACCGCGTGATAGGAGAAGATCGCTACGTAGATGGGGACGAATTTGCTGTGAATTCCGTAGACAGTGACGGAGATGTACGCGTAAATGCCGCAGGGAGCGATCGGGCGCTTGTATTGCGCCGCGAATACGTCGTACTCAAACCGGTATCAGCGAAACCGGCGGAACCTGAGCGCCTGAAAGTCGGAGATTATGCGCGTTACGTAAGAGACGGGAATAACCGTATGGTTACCGGAGATATCGTAGAGATTACGGAAATTGACCAAAGCGCCGTTCCATATCGTGTTAGACGCTTGTCTGACAATTACGTAGCGTGGGCACCCGCTAATAAAATTGTCCGCGCAACTGACGAGGAAGTAGCGAAGGCAGTAGCCGCTAAAGATCCGCGCAGTCAATTCGCGGTCGGCGATTACGTAAAGGTTGCGGTCGAGTACTGCGAACATAACGTAGGTGACGTACTGAAAATAAGCGCTACCGCAGCTCAGCATGATTTCTACGTAACCAACGTGGCAACTAGTCGCCTCGGATGCATCGACGCAGCCAAACTCGTTAAACTCTCCGCAGAGGAAGTCGCGGAGATCGAACGCAAGCAAGCGGAAGAGTCGAGATGGGCGGCGATCGGCCGTAAGGTGAACGAGTATAAGCGCGGTGATATCGTACTGTGCGTAGGCAAGGCTAAAGCGGGTCTTGGCGAAGTTCAAGCGGATGCTAACGGAGGTAGAGTGAGCGTTAAGTACTACAGTAGCTTCGGAACATGCTCCGAGACATTCGGGATAATCGCGCTAGTATCCCCGGTTGAGCAACGCTTCGATCGACCTGTCGACGATGTTACGGAGGAGGTGGACGCTGCATAACCGCAAGTCTTTACGCAAATTGAGCGAAAGGAGTGAGCGCTATACCACCGAAATTAACGTTAAACTTACGGCCGCCTGCGGATGACGGAGCGGTGGAACGCGTGGCCGACGCCGCCAAACGGAAGAAGGCTGCGCAGGAGACGGATGCAGAAGCGATTGATCGCGTACTACGAATGTCACTAACGGATAAACAGCGCGCAATGGTTGAAGAGCTGCGGCAGGCGTACGGATCGGGCGAAACAGGCAATCGTCCGGCCCTGCGTACTGCGGGCGGCACCATTTCGAAGGATGACGTTATTCGCGCAGCAGACGTATTGTTACGGCAACGGCAAACGGATGCGCGTGCGGATAAAGTTGCGGAGACGCTGCGGTCGAAGCCGGCGAATTTCCATATCGTGACGGAGGACGCGGAGTTGCCGAAGATGATCGCGAGATTACGGGAAGAAGTCCGGCTACAGAAGGATGATGAGTGGTTCCGCAAAGTCTTCGTGCTCTTTAACAATACGTTGATTAAACGGAAGCTCGCTGAACGCGGAATCGATATTCCTGACGCGGAATCACTAACCGTTTGGGATACGGAGACATCCGGACTCGACAAGATGCTCGACCTGACCGGCGGTTACTCCGTTTGGCTTCCGCTACTCAACGAAGGATATTACGTAGCTTACGGACACTTGACCGGCGAGAAGCAATGTACGCGGTCGAAAGCGCTAGGAGCAATCGCGAAGTTTATGGCGCTGCCCTCGCAGATTAAATCGTTCCATAACGCGGAGTTTGACTTAGCGATGATGCTTAACGACGGGCTGACGCCGCAAGGTATCCGTTATGACTCAGTGGCCGCACAAAGAACGCTAAATGATAACGAAGACACTTACGCATTGAAGCCGCTGATAACGAAGTACAAATCGATTATTGGCGTAGAGGCTCCGGATACAACCTTTGAAGATCTGTTTGCGAAGGAGTCCCCGATGCTTCATCCGGTCGAGGTCGTAGGAATATACGCGATATGGGACGTACTCAAAGGCTGGTGGTTGACGCGCTGGCAGATCGATAACATTGTCGCAACGGATAACCTGGCGATGTCCTTCTTCGAGATAACGCAGTATCTATCGGAAGTCAACGTTAATATCGAGCGTACCGGCTTCGTAATTGACCTCGATGATCTGCAGGCGCTCGGAGACGAACTCCGTCCGAAGCTAGCGCAAGCCCAGGCGGATGTTATCGAAGCATATGGCGTAACCGATCCGGAGTTCTTACGAAAGATGGACCGCGCACTATACTCCGCGAAGGTAACGGATTGGATTGATAAGCAGCGTCGCAGGATTGCGCGTAACGAAGAGGCGCAGGCGAAACAACGCGCTATTATTGCGGAGTGTGAAGCGGCAGGCAAAACGTCGCTCAAGAAGTATACGAGTGCGATCGAAAGGCTTGCGCAACTACAAGCGGAGGACCTAGCGCCATCTGACGAGGAGAACGCGCCATTAAACATAACGGAGTTCTCGTTCACCAACGATAACCACTTGCGATATCTGATCTACGATCACCTCGGAATTGAGGACCGTACGAAGCAGATCGTCAAGGACAAGAAGAAAGAACGCGCGGTATCAAAGGACGTTCTCGAACGGTACTACGAAGAGGAGGAAGCGCTCAAGCCGCTGGCAAACGTGTCCGCGTACGAAAAGCTACTGAACACATACGTAGACAAAATACCGAAAGCTCTCGACGTAGACGGACGCTTGCATACGCAGCTCGATATGGTTTCGACCGGACGATACTCCTCGAAGGGATACAGCGGTAAGCCAAACGACATCCGATCAGGTCCGGTAACCGACGAGAACTATCTCGGTACAATGCGGAAGCTCGTTGAATGCGCGGAGAAATCCGTAGCAAAGGGAACCAACTTACAAAATATACCAGCACGTACGAAGGAAGGCGAACGTGTCCGGATGACGTTTAAACCGCCGCCAGGACATACGTTTCTCGGTAGCGACTTATCTTCGATCGAGCCACGCCTTCAAGCGCATATCATGGCTGTTGAACACAGTGACGATATATTCGCGGATATGTACAGAAAAGGACTCGATCCTTACGTAGAGTTCGCGTCAATCATGTTCGAAGTAGACCGCGATCTTTGCTTCGAGAAGGCGTATAAGAACGGATTGACTACGGTTCCTTATCGTAAACTGACGAAAGATATGTTCCTTGCGAAAGGATACGGTCAAGCTGAGGATCAGTTCGTTAAGACGGCGATTAAACGTGGTATCACAACGGAACAAGGTAAACGTGCATACGCGAAGTTCGACGAGATTCTTCCGGGATTCAGTACGATGGTTAACGCGTCATTCGAACATCTACGTAAGTACGGATGGACGGCGACATTGTGGGGGCAAAAACGGAGGTTTCCGGAATACCGGAAGAACTGGCAGCGTCTCTGCGTGTTGATGAAGCGCGTAGGTATCGTAGACAAGAACGATCCTCAACTCGGAGTTAAATCGCGCAAGCTAGGTAAAGAGGGAAGCGCGGAGTTTTGGCAACTCATCCGCCTAACGGGACGTGACGAAAGGGCTGCGTTTAATCACCGTATCCAAGGTAGCGGCGCGAATGTACTCAAGCTATGTATGATTCGCAGCTATTACGAATTGACCGTGGCGCGTGGCTGGGAGTTTACGCTAACTCTCCACGATGAGCAGAAACACGCGGCTCCGACCGATCAGATTACGGAAGAGACAGTCACGTTATATACCGACATCATGACGAACACAGCTACGTTTGCCTGTCCGCTTGACTGTGACACGGTAATCGAAACCCGATGGATGAACGAGGTCCGCCCGAGCGACTGGGATTTCGAAAATGGACGTCCAAAATTGAAGGAGGCTGCGTAAATGGAGAACGTTATTGAGAAGCTGCGCGAATTGATCGGAGACGGTTACGAAGGTGAAGTGTGGGATGAGACGCACGAGGAAGTAGACTCCCTTCTTGACACGCCACAACCTGATGGTTACGCAGTTGAAAACGTAGAATCAACGTTTGAGGATGGCGGACGTTGGTCGAATTATCAGACGGACGTATATCAAGTTACACAGGAGGACGGGAAGGTTGCGTATTTCCAAATCGGGCGAGATGTTCCCGCAACTGAGATGCAGGACGGTATGGACCTCAGCACCATCATTCGCGAAGTTGTACCACAGGAAGTCGTTAGAACCGAATATGTCTACGGAAGGAGCGCGTAAATGAACGAAATCATAACCGTACTCGACATCGAAACAACCGGACTCAATCCGCTCACCAATCACATCTCGGAAATCGCCGCCATCCGTGCGGAAGTTGGGCCGGGCGGTTATATCCGCGAGATTGGGCGGTTCCAGACGTACGTTGCGCTGCCGGACGGTGTTGAGGTTCCGCCTGAGATTACCGAGTTGACCGGAATTAAGACGGAGGATTTGCGCGGTGCTCCCACGCTTGAACGAGCGCTGACTGCGTTTTGGTACTTCGCTAGAGGTACCGCTTGGGTTGCGCAGAACGCTCCGTTCGACCTGAGCTTTATTGCGCGGATATTCAAAAGCGGCGACTTCCGTTGCACTCGCGCCATGTCTCGCCTAATTGATCCGGACGAGAACGCCAGCCTAGCGCCGACATGTGAGCGGTACGGAATCGTGCTAAACGGACATCACCGCGCTATGAACGACGTGGAGGCTACGTTGCAGCTATATGCCGTTCTCCGTGAAAAGGCGGAAGTTAACGGAATCACCTACCGCAATGTCGTCGTAGACAGTCCGGAGCGGCCGTTAACGTACTCGCCGCCTGGCGCGATTGTGCGGACGATTGCGCGGAAACAAACGAAGGAGGTTGCGTAGATGAAGCTTACGGAATGGCGCGAAGTTGACGAGAACGGGTACGAGTATCACGGTAAAGGCGCGATTACGATTAAAGCAGAAGATGACCGCGGCGGCTCCGTCAGCTTGGAAATCCGCGCAGGTGAGCCGGAGGACGCTGTGTTCTACCGCGATCTTAACGGAGCCTACAGCATCTCACACGCAATTCGTCTAGCTTATGAAGCTGGTAAGCGCGGCGAAACGCTAGAATACGAACTTGTCAAAAACGAAGAGGAGGCGGTTTAAATTACGGATAACCAACTGATCGCAAATAGAATCGCGGAGCAATTTACGGTATTCCTGAACGAGTGGCATTCCGCGCCAGAAGTGTACGACGACGCTCTCGACGCGCAGATTCATCGCTGGTATTCCGATATCCTCACGGACAAGTCGCGCAAAGTATGGCCGCCACGAGGCATCCCGTACTTCTCACCAAGCTCCGCCAACTCCGACGCACGCGGTCTTTACGAAAAGATGCGCGGCGCCAAACGTGAGTCATCCGATCGGCCCGCGCATCAAGGACGTTGGGTACGGATAGGAACGGCCATTGGGGACGTAATCCAGCGTGATATTCTGTTCGCGGAGAAACACTTCGAGAAGGCATACGGAAGACCGCCTCGCTTCGTATTCGACCGTAACGAACGAGGCGAGCCGGTATTCGAGGACTTCGCCAAGCGCGGACACGTCGTCACACATAACGGAAAGACATTCGCGCTTTACGGTACCGGTGACGGAGTCATGCGCTACGTCTCCGAAGACGGCGAAGTCCTCCGCGTTGGCCTCGAAATCAAATCGAAGCAAGGCACGTACTCCGCGACATCCGGATACTCAACGCGGAACGGGGCGAAAGAGGATCACGTTAAACAGTGCGTCTGCTACTCGATCATGTATGACGTTGATTATTACGTAATCCTCTACGTTAACGCGAGTAAGAAGGCGTGGGCAATGCCTGACGCAGATATCGAAAAGTATCCGGACATTGCGGCGTTTGGCTTGCACATTACGGATGAGATGCGCGGTGAAATGCTGGACCACTTCGCCGGAATCGTTGACGCTGCGAATAAAGGCGAGCCGCCTGCGTTGGATCTCGATAAATGGTTATTCCTCGACTTCAAGCGGGCGGTATCGTTATCACTTTCGGAAGATGAGGTCGAAGTGTTGCGCCGGAAAGTAGCCGCGATTATGAAATCGAATCTACCGGATTGGAAGAAGCGCGGACCAGCGGAGGCGCTTGCGGATATTGAGCGGATTAGGGCAGAAGAAGCGGAGAGCCAAACGAAGGAGGCTGCGTAGAATGAAGACATTTAAGCGAATTATTAACGCGACAATCTATGTAGGACTCGTTGCGGCCGCTTGTTTCGGTCTTACAATAGCTATCGGATCGATTATGAACGTAGGTAACTCGCCATTGTTTCGGATAGGTCTCGTAGTCATACTCGCGGCGCTCTTTATTCAAGGGTACACGTCAGGAGGTGACGGAGATAGCGAAGCCAAAACCGCAGACTAAACGCTACCTCGGACTCGACCTATCGCTGTCACCCGGCCTCGCGGTAATCGACGTTAAGGAGCGCGTCCCAACGCTCGTATACGCAGGCTCAGTCGCAACTGATACGGAAATCAACGACGCAACGCGCTCAGTCGTCGTCGAATCGTTCATCGCGCACCAAGTATACGCCCACCTACCGTTCGACGTTATACTACGCGAGGACTTTACGGCGGGTCGAAATAAGCGCGCTACTCAAACGATATTTAACGCATGGGCGGCGGCTGATCGCGCACTCCATTCGTTTGGCTACGTGGTGAACGAAGTCAAGCCGGTCCTTGCGCCGACCACCGTTAAGAAGCTCGTAGCAGGCAACGGTAAGGCGGAGAAGAAGGATGTCGCGGAGGGCGTGCGGAAGTATCTGCGCCTTCCCTCCGACTACAAGTTCGCGGCCGGCTACGATGACAGCGACGCATGTGCGGTAATTCTGGCGTACTTGATACGCGAAAGTCTAATTGATACGGAGGCTGATGCGGCATGAGTAAACAGGACAATGTACGCGCTAATAACAACGGTGGGATCGGAATATTCGGACTGCTCGGCGTATTATTCGTAGCGTTGAAACTGACGGGAGTTATCACGTGGTCCTGGTGGTGGGTAACGTTGCCCTTCTGGGGCGGAATTGCGCTCCTTCTCGTGATTATCGCGATCATAACGTTAATCGCCCTCGCGACTGACCGAAAATGAACGAGTTAGCCGCACGCCTCACCACCCACCAACGCCTGGAAATCGCAGCTCTCGAACGGTCCGTCGCGATCTACCGAGGGCTTGCGGAGGAGTACGAACGGAAACTTGCCGAAGCACGTGCGATATACGAAGGGAGCGAGCGCTGATAATGCTAATCGTTTACGCATCACGTACGGGAAATGTCGGCCTATTTGCGCGGCGTCTCCCGTATCCTACGCTAAAGCTTACGACAGAGTTGCGCGTAGACGAACCGTATATCCTCGTAACATATACGGATAAGATCGGTGAAGTACCGGCCAAGACTCGCGCTTTCCTCACACATAACAACGAATACTTACGCGGTGTGGCTGCGTCCGGCAACCGTAATTTCGGACCGGCTTACGCACTCGCCGCGGATCAAATATCGAATCAATACGGAGTGCCGATCGTTTGCAAATTCGAACTGGCGGGCACGCCTACCGACATACAAAAATTCACCGAAGGAGTGAGCGCGCTTGTCACAAACGTATAAATATATCGAACTCAATAACGAAGTTACCGTAATGAAGGACGGATTCTACCAGCTCGAAAAGGATACGGAGGCCGTCGAGGAGTTCATGCGCTTTATCCGCGATAATAAGATGCGGTTTGACTCCGCAATGGATCGCGTTCAATACATGATTGACAACGGATATTACTATCCGGAAGTGTTGACGCAATACACTCCGGCGCAGATCACGGAGATTCACCGCATGGCCGACGATGCTAACCTGCGCTTCGCTTCGTACATGGCCGCGTTCAAATACTATACGGATTATGCGCTCAAGACTCGCGATAAGAAAACGTACCTGGAATCGCCGGAGGAACGTTACGCAATCACCGCGTTATACCTGGCGCAAGGCAATTACGAGATGGCGCGGGAGTTACTGTGGGGCTACTTAAACGGAGTTCAGCCGGCCACGCCTACGTTCCTTAACGCAGGTAAAGCGAGACGCGGCGAAATGGTATCGTGTTTCCTTACGGAAGTAGACGACAGCCTTAACGCGATCGGACACGCGCATACTACTGCGATGCAACTTTCGAAGATTGGCGGCGGCGTTGCGCTTAACCTATCGAAGCTGCGCGGACGTGGCGAGGCGATTAAAGAAGAGGAAGGCGTAGCGAAAGGGATTCTCCCGGTCGCTAAACAGCTCGAAATGGCGTTCTCATACGCGGATCAAATGGGACAACGGAAAGGTAGCGGCGCCGTCTATTACAACATCTTCGGATGGGACGTAATGGAGCTGCTTGATGCGAAGAAGATTAACGCGGATGAACGGTCCCGCCTTAAAACGTTGTCGATCGGACTAATCGTACCGTCCAAGTTTATTGAACTGGCGGAGACAAACGAGCCGTATTACGTATTCGCACCGTACACCGTATTCAAAGCGTATGGATCGCATCTGGACGATATGGATATCAGCGCGATGTATGACGAGCTGGTTGCGAATCCTTCCGTTAAGAAACGTGAGCTAAATGCGCGTGATATGTTGACGAAGATTGCGACGACGCAGCTAGAATCCGGATACCCGTACCTCATGTTCAAAGACAATGCGAACGAAGGTCATGCGCTGAAAGGCATCGGTCAGGTGAAGATGTCAAACCTCTGCACGGAAATTTTCCAGCTAATGGAAACTAATACTATCAACGACTATGGACAGCCTGACGAAATCGGCCTTGATATCTCGTGCAATCTCGCGTCATTAAATATCGTTACCGCAATGGCCTCCGGAAACCTTCGCCGCGCTGTTCATTCCGCGATGGACTCGTTAACCGCCGTCTCCGATATGACTGCAATTGCCAATGCGCCAGGCGTACGTAAGGCTAACGACTTGATGCACAGCGTAGGGCTCGGCGCAATGAACCTTCACGGCTTCCTGATGAAGAACCGCATATCGTATCAATCCGAAATCGGCCGTGACTTTGCCGACGCATTCTTCGCCGCAATTAACTACTACTCGATTGAGCGCTCGATGCAGATCGCTAAGGAGCGCGGCGGTACGTTCTACGGATTCGATCGTTCTGATTACGCGAGTGGTAAGTACTTCACGCAGTATATCGAAAATGACTTCCGTCCGAAATTCGAAAAAGTAGCGGATATGTTCGCGGCTGCAGGCATTGAATTGCCGGGTCCGGACTTGTGGGAACGCTTGGCGGCGGAAGTTGAACAACACGGTTTGTGGCACGCGTATAGACTTGCGATCGCACCAACGCAAAGTATCTCGTATGTGCAAAACGCAACGAGCTCCGTATTGCCGATTTCTGACGTAATGGAGACGCGGACATACGGTAACTCAACGACGTATTATCCGGCTCCGTTCCTGGCGCGCGATAACATGATTTCGTATACTAGCGCGTTCAATATGGATCAGCGTAAGATTCTCGAAATGGTTGCGACAATCCAGCGCCACGTTGACCAGGGGATATCGACGATCCTTTACGTAGACTCAAAAACGCCAACTAACGAGCTCGTCCGGTATTATCTGACCGCTCACAAACTCGGCCTTAAGTCGTTGTATTATACGCGTAATAAACTGCTATCCGTAGCCGAGTGCACATCTTGCGCTGTCTAAATTCGAAAGGGGACTGATATTTTACATGACGAACATTATCCGCGCTGTTAACTGGAACCGACCTGACGACGATTACTCCGAGGATTTCCTCGATCAGAACTTCATGCAGATATGGCGAGAACATGAAATCCCGCTAGATGACGATAAGATGGCGTGGATGGCGCTTAGCGATACGGAACGCGACGTATATAAGAAGGTACTCGGCGGCCTGACGTTCCTGGATACGGAGCAAGGTTCGGAGGGGATGCCGCTAATCATGCAGCACGTTGAATCCGCGCAGAAGAAGGCGGTCCTATCGTTCATGGGAATGATGGAGCATATCCACGCGAAGTCATATAGCGCTATCTTCGCAACACTGACGTCAACGGAAGAATCCGACCGCGTATTCGAATGGACCGTAGCCAATCCGTTCCTCCAACGTAAAGGCGAAATTATCGGCGGTTACTACCGCTCCATCACGTCACCGGAGCGCTTATACATGGCGATGGTTGCGTCAGTGTTCTTGGAATCAGCGCTGTTCTATTCCGGATTCTACTATCCGCTGCTACTCGCAGGACGCGGCAAGATGACGGCTAGCGGTGAAATTATCGATTTGATTATGCGCGATGAGGCGGTGCACGGACAATACATCGGAACGTTGGCGCGCGAGGTATATGCGGAACTGCCTGCGGAAACTCAGGCGGAGCTTGACCGTGAGGTAGCGGCATTATTGCGTAGGCTCTACGATAATGAAGCGGGCTATACCGTTGATTTGTACGCGCCAATCGGATTAGAGGAGGACGTGCTGCGATTCTTACGTTATAACTTTAATCGTGCGTTGATGAACCTCGGACGGCCTACGCATTTCCCTGACGAAGATATCAATCCGATCGTACTCAACGGGATTAATACCGCAACGAAGATACACGATTTCTTTTCGAAAAAGGGTAACGGATATCAGAAGGCGGTCAATATCGTACCGCTTACTGACGCGGATTTCGCGGTATAAATGGACACTAACGGAGGGCCTTCAGGCTGCTCCGTTATTTTTTTTGTTTTATTTTACGTAAAAGTGTGCGAAATACGTTTGACCGGCAACAAGGTAGTATAAGGCGCAAAGCACTCGCGTCTCACTCAAACGAAACGGAGATGATACGATGTCCAACGCAACTCAAACATTCCGCGAAGTTCAACGCAAAGCCAACGCAGGTGAACGCATTAAGATCGTAGCCGCGGTGCTTAGTGGAGGCCGCTACAAAAATGGTGATGAACTCGTAGTAGATTCCGTGGAACCGTCGGGAGTACGCGCAGTCACATCGAAAAGTGAGCGTGCCGGTATCTTCCACCGCGAATACGTAGTACTCGAACCGATCGCGCCGACAACCGCAAATCTCCCGGACCTCTTCGCGCAATTCATCCGTGACAATGCCGGCGCCGTACGTAAATACTTGGCGGAGATCGATCCGGTTGATAGTGCGGAGGAAGCGGAGCCGGCCGTAGAGGTAACGGAGTCCTTAACTCGCGCCAAGGTTATCGAAATGGCTCGCGAAAGGGTGGCGGAGTTAAAACGCATCGGTAACTCGCTCCACGAAGACCTTCCGAAGGGTACTCCGTTTCATTACCGCTACTTCAACGTAGAGTTTCACGTTAATCGCGACAAGCGCACCGTAACAGCGCTCGTACACGTTTCTGGTAACCGCCGCAAGCCCGACGCAGTAGGCATCGCAAAGTGTGCGCCTGACGACGTATTCAACGCAGACATCGGCAAGGCAATCGCGGCAGAACGTGCGCTCGGACTGACGCTGACGGAGGCGTTTGTGAATGCGCCGAAGCCGGAGAAAGCGGTAGCCGGCGTTATTATCCGTAAGGTTAGCGGCGCGCACATCGGTACGACTCGCGTTGTTGAACGTACCTTAATGGACGGTAAGGCATACGTGTTCACTAACGGATATAACTCGGAGGTAAAGAACTGCGCAATCATCGACGACACTGACGCTGACTACACGCAAGAAGGCGCTAAGGACGGTGAAGCCGCGTGACCAAAGACGATCTCATCATCGCACTCACACGCTCACATCTCCCGGGCGGTGCGCAAATCCTCGTATGGCGGCCGGAAGGACAACGTCTAACAACGGATATTCAATTGCGTGAGGTTGGCGAAGGTCAAATCGTAATCGAGGAGGTGGGCGCGTGACTATCGCAGAATTGATCGAAGAATTAGCGGACTTTCCGCCAGACGCGAAAGTCTACGTGTGGGAAGGTTATGACGCTGGAACGATGACGACTAATATTGACGTTAAATACGACGGAGACGTTGTACTCGAAGCCAAATAACGCTAAGGAGGCCACAATCCATGCCGCTACCAAAAGATACGATGTTCTTCGGATTCCGCGATAAGTTAACGCCTGAGCAACGCATATACGTCGATAGCATTTTCGATAACCGTATCACGTTCGTTAACGCGAAGTCCGGCACGGGTAAAACGACGCTCGCCGTAGCTGCCGCGAAGTTGATCGGCAAGCCGCTAGTATACGTGTTCTCTCCGGTCGAAGAAGGCCGCATGGGATTCCGTCCCGGCACACAGCGCGAAAAGGAAGCCGCGTATATCACTCCGCTGACCGATGCGCTGGCAGAGATCGGCGAGACTCCGGAGAAAGCGATATTTAATCCGGAAGACTTTGCGGCTATGAAGCGCGGAGACCACTGGGTGTATCCGATGAGCCATATATTTGCGCGTGGAATAAATATCAAGGATAAGACGGTTGTAATCAGCGAAGCGCAGAACTTTACTCGAGGGGAACTCAAAAAGTTATTAACCCGTTGCCATGATTCGTGCACAGTTGTGGTCGAAGGATCAACGATCCAGTGCGATTTGCCAGACGAGAGTAAGTCCGGTTTCTCTCCATATATTGACCATTTCCGTAACGAGCCTTACGCGAATGTTTGCGAACTTACCGTAAACTTCCGAGGTCAACTTGCCCAAAAGGCGGATGAATTAGCATGGTAAGGGAAATAGAACTCTCTAACGGTAAGAAGGCACTAGTCGACGATGAGGACTACGGCTGGCTTAGCGAGACAAAGTGGTCTGATGATTCACGAGGTTACGCTATCCGGAGAGTGAGGGATGGTAGGAATACAACCGAGAAGATGCATCGACTAATTGTTGGAGCAAATCCTGGGCAAATCGTAGACCATATCAACGGCGTTCCATGGGACAACAGGCGGGATAACCTTCGCGTAGTCACAGACCAACAGAACTCCTTTAACACGCAAATATCATCAACTAACAAAACTGGTTTTAAGGGAGTAGCAGTCTACAAAGCTCGCAAAAACCCAGGATATACCGCTCAGATCACTGTCAACTACAGGAAGATTCATTTAGGGTGCTTTGACGACCCAGTAGAGGCAGCTATCGCTTATAACAACGCGGCTAGGATGTATTTCGGAGAGTTTGCGATTCTGAACGAAATCCCAGAAGACCGCCTCAACGAAGAAGTTACATTAGCGGAGGATACCGGATAACGAAAGGAGGCGCGTCCCATGGCGTATAAATTCGAACGCACGCCGACCGGTTACAGCGTCAGAACAACGTCAGCCGAACGCATTGAACGCGAACAGGATGCGCGTGATTGGGCGGCGATTGCGGTAGTGGTTGCGGGATTAATCGTGGTATGGACGTTACTATAACGAAGGAGTGATCGTATTTGAACGACAAACTAACGCACATTTTCGCAATGCAGAACGCGCTTGATCGACGTATTACCCAGGAGCGCGGAATCGAAAAGACGGTTGACGAATGGGTAATCGGAATCACGCTCGCAATGGAATCGGAAATCGACGAGATCCGGCGCGAAGTTAACTGGAAGTGGTGGAAGAATCCGAAGCCGATCGATGGTGACGCGCTAAAAGGCGAAGTAATCGATATGTGGCATTTCCTCGTCAGCCTCTCGGATAAAGTCGGACTCACGGCGGAGGATGTCTACGCTATCTACCTCGAAAAGAACGCGGAGAATCATGCGCGGCAGGACGGAACAAGCGCGAAGGAAGGTTACGCAATTTGACTAAACGCTACACCTACGCAATCATCACCGCATACTGTACGACGGTTTGGATCGGACTCATAGTCCGGACGATTATACGATAGGAGGTAGCTCATGATCGTAATCAGCGTTTACCTAGCGATAGGAATGATTATCGCGATTGCCTTCGCAAAGTTCGGCGTAATTGATCCGGATATGGAAGGCGCGGGGGAACTAGAAAGATCGCCGCTAATTCAACGCATGTTCCTGGTAATTGTCGCGCTACTTTGGTTACCGCTCGTCCTGTTTGGTGGGATTAAAGCGAAGTTTAAAATCACACGCAAGGGAGATGACGCTAATTGACCGCTAAAATCAACGTTTTGGATAACGGATATGTTCGCTTAGTCGACGCAATGGGAACGGACTTGACTCCGGTTAATGCCGCCCGCGTCTCATACGCAAAGGAATCGCAGGTACTCACGGAACGCGACGTACGCCTTATTAAGTTCCTGGCACGCGAAGGACACACGAGTCCATTCCGCCACGCGATCGCTCAATTCGAGGTTTATGCGCCCCTAATGGTTGCTCGTCAGTGGTTCAAATACATTATAGGCTCCGCGCATCAAGAAGGTGCCGGCGATAGTCTTGACGCCTGGAACGAGAGTAGCCGCCGTTACATTACGGAGGAGCCGGTGTTCTACGTACCTACCTCTGGTCAGTGGCGCGGCGCTCCGGAAAACTCGAAGCAAGGAAGCGGAGAACCTGTCGCCACGCGGATCGGAAGTGAGGCGATGAAGAAGCTTGACGATTCAGTCGCGATGGGTATGGAGTTTTACGAATGGGCTCTTGCGAATGGTATCTGCGCAGAGCAAGCGCGCTTATTCCTTCCCGCTTACGGAATGTACGTCCGCTGGTACTGGACCGCGAGCCTGCAGAGTATCGCGCATTTCCTGGCGCAACGTCTCGAACATGATGCGCAGGCTGAAATTCAAGCGTACGCCAAGGCGGTTCTCACGTTGATTGAGGCGCGGTTCCCCGTATCAATTGGCGAGTTGCTTACGAAAAAGGAGGACGCGGAATGAAACTGATCGCCACGTTATTGCTCGGCACAATTACGCAACAGTTCGCATTCATCGTATTTGACGCAAGCCCTGCGGAAAGTTTTATCGCTTACCTAGTCGGAATTATCCTCGCGAAACAAATATGGGCGGAGGTGCCTGCGGATGACAAACGAAATCAAAACGGATGAACCGCGCCGCCTAGCCGAAGTCCTCCCGTTCGTACCACGTCCAACTCCGGAACAAGAGGCGCAGGCCGCCGTCATTTCGCTGCTCGAACGTTACGCAGAGTTAGCGCGGGCTGGCGAAGTCACCGGAGTAGTTATCGCAGCCAAGACGCCTGACGACGTATTGAACGGCGAAATCATGGCGGAAAGCTCCGGCGTCAATCCACGTGAGGCAACGTTATTGATCGAGGAGCTGCGCATAGCTAACTTTTACGATTACGACGTTTAACAACCAAGGAGGCGAACTAATCTCGCTAAGTATAATCGCGCAAATCATACTCGCAATGTCAATCGGATTGAACGCAGTTAACGGAATCCCTCCGAACGAACCTACGCAACCGGCCGAAAAATCTTCGCAGGTAACAGGCAAATCTGCGAAGGAAGACGTGTGGACAACGTACGAAGCGACCGCTTATATTGCGCTATGTTCCGAAGGATGCAGCGGTTGGACTTATACGGAGCTCGACGTAAGGAACACGATCACACACGAAGGGCGGCGCGTTGTGGCCGTTGATAAGCGCGTGATCCCGCTTCATACTCCGCTAACGATCCGTTTGGCAGACGGTACGGAGATCGCAGCGATTGCGGAGGATACCGGAAGTTTGATTAAAGGCCGCAAGCTTGACGTATTAGTCGCGTCGGAGAAGGAAGCGCGCCAGTTCGGTCGCCAGAAAGTACGCGTTAAAATCGATAACTAAACGATAAGGGAGCGGATTTGTATATGACGAATATTACCGTATTGAAAGACGAAAACCTCAGCGGTGCAGGACGCGTCGTTGAGCGTGAGTATCGCGAGGTTAAGCGGTGGGCAGACGTTGGTGAGTACGTTAAGGTGACCACGGTTGCTGAGGATTATGGTCCGGCTGTCGTAGATTCGATCGGAAAGTGTACGCGCAATGACCAGTTCGATGACGGTTCTATCGACACGACGCTAACACACGACAGTGACGGGTTCCTTAACACGGACCACACTTCGTACGTAACGCTCGAACCATCGGACATCATTCGCATCAACGGCGCCCGCTTCCGCATGGTCGATCGGAAAGCCACGGTGGGCGAGCGCGTTATTATCATTGACGCAAAGACCGCTACAGACGCGTATCGGAACGGTAATATTATGACGGTCAATCGGCTTGGGAACTATAAAGACGGCGTATATACGGACGAAACGTGGGTGTTCGTTTATCGAAGTGAATACCGCGTACTTGAACCGGTAGAAAGCGCAGAATCCGCACAACAACCCGAACCTCTCTCCGCCAAGCCCGCGCCTGAACAAGCGGCCGAGATTATCGCGGCTTTAACGACGCGAGTGGCTTCGCTCGAAAGACGTGTGTCCCTGCTCGAAGTTGCCAACGCTAAGCCTACTCCGCGGAGAGCCGATAAGCCAGCGTCACATCCTTCGTTTACAAAATGCACGATTAAGTCTCCGCAAGAAATCCGTGATGACATCGTTAAGCGTGCGAAGGATGACGTGTCACGCCTTATCGACGAAGACGGATTCGCTCATAGACGTGGAGGTCCGTTTAACACCGTTGTTATCGAAGAGTTCGTAGTTAACCGGGGTAAACGTACGGTCGTTGTTCTCGGATTTGAAGCGTACGGCAATCGAAAGAAACGCGCGTTAGGCTTCGCAAAATGTGCGCCAGGCGACGTATTCAACGTGTGGATCGGTAAAGTGGTAGCGTTAAGACGTGCGCTCGGCTTGGAGATTCCGGAAGAGTACGTTAGCGCGCCGCAACCTACGGAAGTACGCGTTGGGGATATCGTTAAATATGGCGCAAGTAATACAGCGCGTGTCGCTGCCGTAGTCGCTGATTTTCCGTTCACTAATCTAGATACGCGTAAATTTACGTATCTCTCAACGGCTATTTCATGCGACGCATCTATTATCGACGACAGCCGCGAGTCAGACAGCGCAGAGCCACGGAAGGAGGTGGCGTAATATGGGCGCGCTGCCTAACATCGGATTGATCGGAAAGCTTCGTTCAGGGAAGTCGGCCGCGGGAGATTACCTCGCGTCAAAATACGGCTACACCGCGTTCGCATTCGGCGACGAGCTTAAGCGCGACTTCCACCGCCGTTACCGCGAGATTCCACGCGAACCTAAACCACGCGTCGGCTACCAAATGCACGGACAGCTCATGCGCGAATACTACGGAGAAGACGTTTGGATCAACGAATGTCTCGAAGGGATTGAGTTAGCGCGTCATAATGCGGACATCCGCGCAGTTATTACAGACACGCGTCAGTTAAACGAGGCTGAACGGTTGAAATCGGAAGGCTACGTTCTCATCCGCGTCGAAGCACCGGAAGCCCTCCGCATCCAACGCGCCATCACGTCAGGCGACCGATTTAACCTGCGCGACCTTACGCACGGCACGGAGACGGCGCTCGACGATTACGCGGCGGACTTTACGGTCGTTAACGATGCGGGCCTGCCGGAGCTTTATGCGCAGATTGACGAGATAGTACGCCAGTTATCCGGAAGTGATGCCGCATGAGTACGAAAACGACGCTTAACATCGCGGAAGAGTGGCGAAAAGGCTACGAGGCCGGCTACGTAAATGGGCGGATCGACGCGTTAGAAGGACGCGAATACGACGATCGGACTCCGCTGCAGAAGCGGAAGGATACGGAAGAAACGAGAGGAGACGATGACCATCCGAAATTATAACGTTACTCCGCAATTACCGCCGAATGGCCTTACGGTCGCCGAGTTCTTTTGTGGCGGCGGTCTGATGGCCGTTGGACTCAAGGCGGCCGGCTACGATATCACATTCGCAAATGACTTCGATAAACGCGCGGCAGAAGCTTACGCACACAACCTCGGAGATTACGTAGTCTGCGGCGACATTACGAGCGACGAGATTCAGGCGAAGATACCTGACGCGGACATATTCGCAGGAGGACCGCCATGCCAGGACTATAGCGTTGCAGGATCAGGAGCCGGCGAAGAGGGCGAACGAGGTAAACTCGTATGGACGTACCTCGATATTATCGAACGGAAGCAGCCGAAAGCCTTCGTATTCGAAAACGTGAAGGGTTTGATTACGAAGAAGCACCGCCCGACATTTGACGCGCTTATCGAAAAGTTCGCGGAGATCGGATATAACGTGTCCTGGCGCTTAATCAACGCATGGGATTACGGAGTTGCACAGAAAAGAGAGCGCGTGTTTATCGTAGGTGTGCGTAGAGATATCGGAATTACGTTCAAGTTTCCGGAGCCGAGACCGGAGGATTATCGTACGCAGGTATTGCGTGACGTGATCGGAGATTTGCCGGACCCAGGTCTTCCCTTAACTACTCATGTGCAAAGCCGTTACAACAATGGCGGATATGCTTCTTTTATCAAAAAACATCCGGTCAAGAAAATGAACAAACCATGCTCAGCAGTTACAACTCGATTTTCAAATCCTTTGGATGCGTTATTTGAATCGGAGATTACTACGCAATTACAGCCGCGCCGTTTCACCGTCCGCGAATGCCTCCGCATCCAGTCCGTACCTGACTCGTACGTGCTTCCGGAAACAATCTCGCTATCCGCGCAATACCGCATCGTTGGCAACGGAGTCGCATCGCGCGTCTCTTACCTGATCGGAGTCGCGCTTGCGGAGCAACTTAACGCAGCCTTGGCGCGATCCTTGCCGGAGGCTGCGTGATGATGAACGTGAGCCTTGACCGTTTCCAGCCGCCAGATGAACGTGTGGATATCGTCGGTTACTGCGTATATTGCGGCGAGCCGATTGAGCGCAGTCATCCGGTTACATCTTACGCAAGCGGTGCGAAGACACACGACGGATTTTGCGAGGTACAGTACGTAGAGAACGAGTTGGGGATTACGCGGTCATACGTATGAAAACGTAAGTGTTCAAAAAATTCACGATAGAGGAGCGGCAGGCTCGGGCGGTGTCTTGTTAACGTGAGATCATCCGCTCGGCCTGCGCCTTCTCATCGTTAAAAGGGAGCGGATTACCATCGGTCATGTGAAGATTGACATAGAAAAGGGTTCGCGCAGCTACAACGTTAGATACTCGCTAAACGACGCGGCCGGAGTTAAGGCGTTATTACGCGATCGCCACCGGATTAGCTCGGCTCGCTTTCGCGGCGATTATGACGCGGTCTGTATCCTCGTTGATTTGCATAGCGCAATTAACAGCGCTGCCTTGACAGATCGCCAGACGGAAGCGATTGCGTTTGTATACGGAATTGACGTTACACAAGCGGAAGCAGCGCGTCAGATGGGAATTACGCAGCAGGGAGTCGCCAAGTTGATCGATGACGCGGCGGAGAAGATGGCGGCGGTTTATAAGCGTTGGGAGTACGGAGAGGTTAGCGTTGAGTTTGACGGAGAAATCGAAGATAACGAAGAGGAGGCGGTTTAATGACAACAACATATCGCGAGGATACGGTACAGGCAACGGAGGCTATGGAGTTTATACTACGCGCAAGGTTCAAAGCTGCGGGTTGTCCGCAAATTCCGTTCGAGTACGGAGGGATTACGCATGACTTGCGGGATCGGGAGACGCGGATGCTACTGGTTGCTGCTATTCAAAAAGAATACTACGGCAGTCATGGTGAGTTTAATCAACGGATTGTCGATGAGTGGTTCGCTGCGGGCGCTAAAGGAGAGCGTCCTGCTGCAGTACCAACTGATATGAAGCTAATGGATCGGCTAACTAACATCGTCCTCCACGAAGAGCTTGTAGACGAAGACCCTTATAAATGTGAGCATAATGAGTACCCGATATTCTCTGATACAATGATGGCGCGCAGAAGAGAAGGGAGGAGAGGAACCGAGGATACCAATATGGGCGGGGAGACCGGTCTTAATGTTGAAGGAGATGGTGGGACGGCGGAGATGCACTCTAAAACAGGCGTACACCTGGCTACTGACGGAAAGGATTACCGAAGACCCATTCGCAGGACTCGTTCAATGAGCGAGCTGTTACACGTGGACTCGTCCGCTAAGATACGGAATAGGAAACGTGCGATCCAATACTTACGCGACATCGCGCCTGGTAAAGTAGTTACGTATAATCTCTACGAAAATGGCGGCGAACTTACGGAGCCCTTCGTTAATTGCGTCGGCATTGGCAAGCGTTGGGCTACCGAGATGGGCGCGATGAATGAAACGGAGATAGTGCGTGAGGAAGCGGAAGAAGTTGCCGAGCTATTAACGGCCGCATAACGAAAAGAAGCGCCTCATTCCGGGGCGCTTTCGTCGGTTTCTTCGATATGGAATAGCGCCTCGACCGGAACGTTCAACGCGCGGGCTATTGCGATAATATTAGCGTATGAACCTTGTGACGCGCGGTCAAAACGTGATATTGCGGCCTGCGGTATCCCGGCCTTTTCTGCGAGTTCTACCTGTGTCATGCCGGCGGCTTTGCGTAGTTCGTCGAGGCGTGGCGTTACTTTTAACATACGTGACACCTCCGTTCTCCTCAATTATAACTATTATTTAATTTTAGTCAAACTATTGACTATTGAATATACACTAGTGTATAATTAGTATATAAGGAGGTGAACAACATGCAGGTTTTAGAGTGGGTCTTGCTCCTAACGGCAACCGTAAACATGACGACGGCTATCGTCAACTTACGAAGTACTGCTAAGAGCAAGAAGAATGGAACCCGAAACAAGCGTAAACGGCGCAAGCGTTAAGGGATTCCAAAAGAGGGCGGCTAACACAGCGCCTTCTCACTCCAATATACCACAATGAACCGCGCATGTTAAACATATATGGGAGGTAATCGATATGACAACGGTAATAACGATCATCGGAGTAGTCGGATTGGTGATATCCATCGTAGCTCTGACGCTATCAATTCGGAACAGTCGGCGGAAGTAGCCTACGTACGCTGCGAACGATGCAACGGAACCGGCCGCTACAACGAAACCTACGTATGCTACGGATGCGCCGGCACAGGCAACGCTAATACGCCGACTAAGCGCGTTATCTGCGTTAAGCCTTTCGCTAAATTCGGATTCCCGCCGCGCACCTTCGCAATCGCCCGCATGACAACGCCGGCCGCTTACACCGGTGAGACTCGCTGGATCATCCGCGGCCATACGTTACTTGATCGCCAGGTTAACGAATACTTTCGGGAGGTGGGCGGAAGATGAGCAAAGAAATGTACGCGTCAATCTTATTACAACACGTTTATGCGTTCGATCCCAGCGAAAGAGAGCGCATTTCGCTAATCTCCGCGACATTCATCGGTATCGTTGACTCTATCGTGAATCAAGCGGACTATACAACCGACCAAAAGATAGCGAAATTACGTAACTTAAACGATGCGCGCAAGGAGGTACTTGCGTATGAATAAGCGGATGTTTGCGGCAGGCAAACGTATAGGTGGGCGGAGCTATATACGGGTAGCAGGCGGCGAGTGGCGTGAGGTTAAAGCGGCGGTGTCGGATGAAAAAGCGCGTTGATGTGCGGAAGATCGCTAGGCAGACGGGATTGGCGCGGAAATGGCGGAGGATATTGCGATTGATACGAAGGTGGGACCGGAGCTAATCCGGTCTTTTTCGTGCCTGCTGCGCCTTAAATACGAAGATATCGCGCCTGAAATACGTGCCGGCGATCTTAACGTAATCTGGCGTATACTTTTCGACTGTACCTCCGTAATCTGCGATCGTATGTGCGCCGGGTTCGTAAATAGTAACGCGGACTTGTGCGAGGGCGGCGGTCTGTAATTAGCGTTTTCATACGAAAATAAATTCGTCAAATTGGCGGAAAATCCTTCTTGGGAGGTTGTTTTTTACGCATTCTGCGGACTTAGAAGATAGGGGCCGCCACTGAGCGGCTCATCCCGTTTGGGGAACGAACGATGCGGGTATATTCCGCACGCCCTTACGTTAATCCAACGTTAAGGAGACGATAAGATTGGCCGAATATAAACGCTTAATGGACCCGGAAACGGGCGAAATATACGATCGAACAGCGGTACTTGCGGACGGTGACCGTGTTACCAGCGCCGCACAACGAGAGTCTTACGCAAAGAAACAGAGCGGGCGCACAGCGGAGTTTACCGTGACTCAGATGCGCAATATTGACGAAGTAATCGAGAGGGTATCCGATAAACACTGCGGGTACCTTCTTTATTTGCAATGCTTCGTTAATTACGACGCGATCCTTGAGAATCCGGACAAATCCGCTATGAGCCGCGAGGACATGATGCGTACACTCAAGATCGGCCGAACTACGCTGCACCACTTCCTGCGGGAGACAACGGAGGCTGGCGTGATTGAGGAGGACGGCGATAAATACCGCCTTAATCCGCGCTATCACTTCCAGGGTAAAACGGATAACACTGCGGTAATCAAGACGTTCGTTGCGAAGGTGAAGGAGTTGTATACGGAAGTTAACGCGAAGGATCTCGGCTTCGTGTATAAGTTGCTTCCGCACGTGCACCTCGAAACGAATACGATCTGCGCAAATCCTTACGAGCGTGACGTTGAGAATACGCTGCCGCTTACGAAAGAAGATATCGCACAGTTGACGCGTGTTACAGAGAAATCGGTATATACGAAGTTGCGTAACTTGCGATTCGGCGATCAATACGTATTTGCCGAAGTGAGTTACGGGAATGCGCGTTATTACAAGATTAACCCGTTCGTATTCTACCGTAAATCCGGACAACCAGACGCTACACTCCGTGAGATGTTCTCTATCCGAAACAACTTTGCGAAGCGCTCAGCGTGAATCTATCGGTAAAAACGCGAACAAAAACGGGCATCTATCGGTAAAAACGCGAACACGAAAAAAGTGGCCTCCGCCTTACTGCCGCAAGGGTTTGCGCGTTTTATGGGGTCAAATTTATTCTTAGTCTTTAGATAACGGATTTAACGCGCAGTTAGATATGCGAGACAATACAGACATTCGGGCAAGAGCGGCCCGACACTTCGGACTTAAAACATGTCCTTGTGAATAAGGAATAACGCGTAATCAAATATATGTTCCAGAGCCGCTAGGCGATGGGCAAGGCGAAGCCGCAGCATTCTTTAATCTCAAACCTTTGTCTGTAAGAAGCATGAAGCGTACTCTTCGAAGTCCCTCATGTAGTCAAACATCTAACTACGCGGATTAAATTACGTTAAGCGAACGGAGAGTGAGCGTATATGGTCGATTTATCAACGGTAAGTAAGCGTGATTTACAAGCGGAACTGTTACGTAGAGTAAGCGTTGATCCGCTCTATGTAGGTCCGGATATTCGCGTTACTGTTGCGGGCCAATTCGGAGGTCATATCGAAATGCAAAGCGATAAGCCGCGTGAATTTACAATCGTAGGTCCTGCGTTTATCACGGTAAATATCGATTAAACAACGTACAAATAGCGCGTCTATCTTACGCCTTGCCTGAGCGTGGGATGGCGCGTTATTAGCGTTAAATACACGGAAGGAGCCTGACGTAATTATGGCAAAGCAATTAACGTCTGAACAGTTCATCGCGATTGAATGGCTCGCTAAGCCGCGTAAGGGCGGTAAGACGTATGAGGAGATCGCTTCTATATGCGGAGTAACAGCGCGCACACTGGAGAACTGGCGTAAGGATGCGACGTTCGAAGCGGAGTTTAAGCGTGCTATTGTGCGTGAGAACAGCGCTAAGTTACCGGAGTTAGTCGACTCGTTATCCACGATAGCTATACGGGATGGCAATGCGGCAATGGCGAAGCTAGCGCTACAGATCAGCGGTATGTTGACGGACAAGATCGAAGTGGAAACGAAGGATGGCGAAGGAACGGATCTGGCTGCGTTGAAGGCACGGATAGAGGCCGCGAAGGTGAGATCCGAAATGGCGGAGTAGGTGGGGCACTATATGAAGGAAGATGCGCGGAGGGACTTCGGATGCTTTCGGATAGGTCCGAATAACCTACAAGCCGCTCATTCCACGCAGCCTCCCCGAAACTTTTCGCTTCATCACGGTAAAGCACAAAGGTTTATACATAGCGCTTATTTTTCGCTGTATATTGCCCGTATAATAGGCGCGATAGGCTCCGGGAAATAGGCGCATAACCTTCCAGCTACTAACGGGCATAATCCGCGTAGGAATGCGGGTTGCACGCGTTAATAACTGGAAATGTATATGCGATGTATAAGGTGCGTTTATGCAGCGGAAATAAACGTAGGCGGGGCGCGGGTTTGCGGAGCGGACTATTGCACCGTATACGGGATTTTGTGCACATGTCCGTGCATATCCGTGATTAAACGGGATCGTTACGATTATGCAGTACGGATGAATAAACGGGGCGAGGCGGATGGATTTCGGAGAGGGGCGGCGGTGCTTGCGTGACCCCCAAGGGGGCCTGCGCTGGACGGCCGGTCAGGTACATTTAAAATCCGCGTATCAAATTTGAACTTTGGACTTTACGGAGGTGCTCGTGGATGGGAACGGATAAAGACGTCTGGAGATTTATCGCGTTTATGCTGATTACGGGAGCTATCGTAGTCGTCACGGTGCCTATCGGACTGATTGCGTGGTTACTGTACGTAGTATTCACGTAGAATCACCGTACAAATAGCGCGTTTCACCCGTACGGAGTGTATCCGTTGGGGTCAGCGCCTAAACACGCTAATTTCACGCTAAATCAACGTAATTATGAAAGGAGGCGGTATCTATCGCATGGACTAACGGAAAATGGATCGGACGAGACGAGCGCGCGACGAAGCTTAACGAGCTGTCCGCGCTATTAGACGTTCTCGAAGGCGTAGATATCGCCGAACTTTCAGCGGATGACGCGGCGGACATTGACGCTCAGCTTGCGGAGTATGAGCGGTTGGAACGGATTCACCGATGCGAAACGGATCTGATCGAATTTGCGCTAGAGTACTTCTCGGAAGCGCGGAATCCCGGCAACGACGGAAACTGGGACGGCTTCGATATTACGGACGCGGACTTAGCGCCTGTATTTCACCGTGAAATTGCCGTGATAATGGACGATGTCTCCAACGTTACGACAAACGATAAGGTCGCGGTGGCGGCGCCCCGTTCTCACGCGAAATCAACGTATTTATCCAAGGGCTTCCCTTTGCGGGAGATTGCGTACAGGAAGCGTAAGTACGAGATCATTATTTCGGATACGCCAACGGTCAGCTCCGGCAACCTCGATTGGATCGCGATGCAGCTTAAAAGCAACGTTAAACTGCGCGCAGACTTCGGTCCGTTGTTGAGTCCGAAGCAGCAGGAGAATCCGAAGGACAACAGCTCGGAGTTTATCGCATGGGAGCCGCGCGAAGACGGTACTAAGAAGCTACTTACGAAGGTTGAAGCGGCATCAACGGGCCAGGCGCTCCGTGGACGTAACTGGAACGGCGTGCGTCCGGACTTGATCGTATGTGACGACTTAGAGGATGCGCGGCCAGGCGGTAACGCATCAACGCCGGACTTGCGTAAGAAGCTGCGGGACTGGTTCGCTCAAACGGTCGTACCGCTCGGAGATCCGAAAGGTAAACGGACGGCATTCGTTTACATGGGAACAACGGTCCACCACGAAGCTCTCCTCGTCGACGTGCTTTATAATCGCGCAGACTTTAAAAGCCGTATATATCGCGCAGTTATCGATTGGCCTGAACGGATGGACTTGTGGGAAGCGTGTCGGCTCGTCTATAAAGATCCGGACAGGCCGAAGGAAGAACGCGCAAAGGATGCGGTCGAACTTTACGAAGCGAATCGCGAGGAAATGGAGCGCGGAGTCAGCGTACTGTGGCCGGAAGCACAACCGATATGGCGCTTGATGAAATTCAAATGGGACAACGGATCGAAGGCGTTTAACACGGAGTATCAAAACAATCCGGTTGACGAGGAATCGATGGTGTTTAACCCGGAGTCATTTACGTATTGGGACGGAAAGACGGAGCTTGACGCGATCCTGCGAGAATCAGACGTCTACACCGGCGTTGACTTTGCGATGGGTAAACAGCGTGGAGACTATTCCGCTATTGTTACGATCGCGCGGCACAAGAAGACCGGCACGAAGTACGTTATCGATGCTTACGGGGAACGCGTTAAGCCTGACGAGTTTATTCGCGTAATCGTCGAAAAGGTCGTGCGGTTTCAGCCGGTTGGAATCGCGGCTGAGGCACAAGCAGCGCAGGAATTTTTCGTACAGAAGCTAAAAGAGGCGCTGAGAGCTGCGGGATATCCGGCGGGAACTCGCGTTAAGGAGATACATCAGCGGTCGCGTAAAGAGCTTCGGATTGAGGCGATGCTGCCGGATATCGAAGGCGGCGCGATACAGTTTTCGAAGAGGCACGCGCTGTTACTAGAACAATTCGAGTATTACGGAACCGGTAGCCATGACGATTTACCGGATGCGGCGGAAATGGCGATCAGCATATCGAAATCAGGACGCAAGAAAGTCCGCAATAAACCACGCGGAATGTAACGGAGAGGAGGACGCAAATTGACCGAATTTTATACGGTGAAGGAAACGAAGCTGTTTTACCCAGGCGCTCAATATCCGCCACAAACGGAGATACGACGCTTAGCTAAGTACGAACGCGGACGTAAGATATTCGAAGGCAGACACGCTGAAATATACGATAGAGCATCCGCTTTATTGAAAGATACGCCACACGCACCGCAACTTAAGACGTTGTTTATCGCGGTGAATATCGTGGACGTACTCGTAACGAAGCCCGCGGACCTATTAGTCGGCGAAAAACCTACGTACAACAGCGGAAAGGGGCCGGATTCGACCGAGCAATCACGGTTAAACTCGATCGTAGAGGAAAACGACTTAAATCAAATGATTCACGAGACTACGGTTGGTGGCGGTTATCGCGGAGACTCGTTCGTGAAAGTCCGGTATGACTACCGCGACGACTTTACGGAAACGGATCAGCTCGAACTCGAACGTCCGCCTACGAAGAAGGAACCGATCATCGAAACGGTTGACCCGTCGATTGTATTTCCGGAATTAGCGCGCGGATCAAAGAAACGGTTTAAGGCGGTTAACGTTGCGTGGGTAGAGTGGGAGATTGAGCAGACCCGGAGCATTATGTCGTATATTCGCGGTAAAGTTACGCTGAACGAAGCGCCTTTTCTGAACGTTGAAAGACACATTCCCGGTTACATCGTATTCGAACGTTACAAGCTCATTCCGAACGGAGTCGATACGTCAGAAGGAGTCCCAATTCCGCTATATATCGTCGGAGAGAAGGTCGAGACAGGACGCGAAGTAAACATCATGAAGACCGGAACGCCACACTTGAACATCGATCATATTCCGCATAAGACAACGGATGACCACTGGGCCGGTATCTCGACAGTTGAGAAAATGGAAAGTAAGCTGGCCGCGATTAACGACCGCCTCGTGCAGATCGATTATATTCTCTGGAAGCATTCCGATCCGACCGCTTTTGGTCCGGACATCGACGAAGAGGACGACCGATCTGTACGGTTTGGTGGCAAGTACATTCCGCTTGAGAAAGACGACGTCACGCCGGGCTACATGACATGGAACTCGCAACTAGACGGCGCGTTTAAAGAGCTTGAGCTCCTTCTCGGACTTATCTACCAAATGGCAGAGACTCCGCAATGGTTATTCGGGACGACAATCACTTCCGATAGCGGCGGAACAGGCACGTCTCACACTGACGGTGCGGCGATTAAAGCTCGTTTCATGCCGATACTCAAGAAAGTCGAACGTATCCGCACTCATGTAGATCGCGCGGTTAGAAACGCACTTTGGAAAGCGATGCTACTTGAAAATATCGCGAATAAAGGCGTTCCAACGTTCGAAAAGTACGATGAAGTTTACCCGACGATAGGGTGGCGCGATGGAATACCGCGCAACGAGAAAGAAGCGGCTGAGGTCGCAGGCATCCGTACAGGTAACAAACCGACATGGTCCGTAACAGACGCAATCAAAGACCTCGACGGAGTAACCGACGCAGAGGCGGAGGAAACGATACGCCGTATTGACGACGATGAGAAACGCGTAAACGGAACGGTCGATAGCGAAATATTTAACGAGGTCACCGTATAATGGCGATCCTACCAGATCCGAATTACGACCGCGACATCGCCCGCCTCGTCGACGCATACAAACGCGGAATCCTCGCCATCGCAACGGAGCTATCACGCTTAGACATATCCGATATATCACGCGCAAACGCAAAGGCCGCCCTCGCTGAGGTTGCGGTTATTTTGCGTGAACTAAACGCGGAGTCGGCCGCCTGGGTTGCGGAGCACATTCCGAAGGCAGCAATAGACGGAGTAACGCGGGCAATCGTTGAACTCGGCGTTGCTAAGACGGTAGTCGAGGCGGAGAAAATCGTTAAGTTTAATCGAATCAATCGTGAACTTGTTGCGTCGGCGATTGCGGATACTCAGGCGGATTTACTTGCGGTAACCCAAAACATCGACCGCCGAGTTCGTCAAGCCGTCCGCCAAGCAACTGCGGAATCTTTTCGCGCTAATATGGCGTCAGGCATTAACGGGCGCCGTACGATTAATGCGGACACGCTCGCAGGCATCCGTAAGACTCTAGGCAGTGCGACAGACACCGGCATTATTGACGCGGCTGGACGGCGCTGGAAGCCGGAAGTATACGTCGATACCGTGACGCGAACTAAACTGAATTCCGCGCACCGAGACGCAACGATAAACGAAGCGATCGGACGCGAAGCATATTACGCCAGGATATCAAGCCATGGCGCGAACGATGCGTGTGCTCAATGGGAAGGACGCATCGTTAAGTTAATACCGGATGCTCCCGGAGAGTATCCTTACGTAGGCTTCCTACCTCGTCGCGAAATATTTCACCCACGTTGCCGTCACGTACTGACTCCGGTCCGCAATCCGGAAAATATCGGAGGAGGAATTTAGATGGCGGACCCAATCGCAAGAGACCCGTTTTCAGGAACGGGGACGGCGAACGTACCAATCAAGAACACCGCAAATTACATCGTTGTCTTTAACGATGGGACAGCGGACATTACCGTGACAGCCGGAAAGTTTGTAACAGTAGTAAAAGGCGGGGACGCATTGGATGAGCGCGTTGATCCGTTCACAACGCTTTCTATTAGCGGAAATTCAGCCTACCGAGGTTATGTTCGCGTTATTCCGGGAGGTGTCGGCTAATGGCCGGACGTGACACGATCGCAAGGAATAGCGCAAGAAAGGCGGCCCTCACCGCTAAGAGAGCGAATGATGGCGTAGCGCCATACGGATTTGGTGCGCAAGTTGAGTCGTACGCGCCGAAGTTTACGAAGCTGAACGGACAACCGATATTTACTGCGGCGATGTCCGGGAAGCCAAGTATATATTGGTTCCGCGTAATTAAAGTCGACGGACTGATCCCGAATGCACTCGGCAAGTACTACGCGACGTTCTCTACTAACCATAATGCGCGGGGCGGTATCGGACTTGCTTACGCAGACGATCCGAAAGGTCCGTTCAAGAACTACGGTGAGATTTACGTTGATACCGTTGTGGGAGATTCGACCGAGACACCGTTCGTAATTTACAACGAAAAAGAACGGCTGTTTTATATGTACTATCAGCAATCAGGAGCAGGAATCAACCAGTCTACGCTACTTGCGACCTCTCCCGATATGTTGACGTGGACGCGGATAGGAATCGTACTCGACAAACCGGATGGCTACCCAGGAGACGGACACACCGGTTACTTTGCCGTATTCAAGTTCGCGGAAAAGTGGGTCGGATACAGCGTTATGGGCGGCGGAGATTATGGCCGTAAAGCGATATCGTACTCAAACGACGGAAAGTTTTGGTACTCTGATCCTCGCGCTATGCTCGGCGGTAATGACGCAACGCTATCCTACGGTGAGAATTTCTCACGCTCTAACGCCGGACTCTTCATGTATCGCGGACAAATGTGGTGGATCGGAATGATGTCCGCGTATGCTTCTGGCGGAGTCACAACCGTAGCCCGTCCGGCCATTGCACGCATAAGTCCTGATTTGCGGCAGCTCCTTCACCGTCCGATAGATCTCGTTCCATTTCCGACTTTACCGTGGGAGACGACGAATATGCAATCGATGATGGTATCCGTATTGGACGGAAACATCTACGTCTACTACAACACGGACAACAATGTCGGACTTGTTCATACGGAGGTGGCGTAATGTTACATCGCGGACTAGACGGTAAAGAGATACCGAGCGGTAAGATACACAAACAACTCTGCGCTGACTTTTTAGACGGCACGCTGCCGGCGTGGCTGACAACCGTAGGAACTCCGGCATTTGAGCCGCCACCAGGTCGTGGGCTACTTCGCCTGACGACGGCCGCAACCGCAGGCAGTTCCGTAGAGTTAAAATCGACGGCAGTGTTCAATAGTACGCAGTTTACTGAAATTGCGTACACAATCGAAGGTCTGCAGTTTAACGGGAACATCCAGATATCGGCGCAGATAGGTATTAAGAGCGCGGACAGCAAGGCGGGGATAACGTTTTTCCACAACGTCAATCAGCCGAGTGGCATTATCCGCGCATACAAAGCGGACGGGACCTATACTGATTACCCTACGAAGATGGTATTTTTCACGGTTAACACGGCGGGAGACGAAGGACAGAACCGCAAGAATTTGACGGTCCGCCTCTTTACCGGACAGCAGTACGCAACGTCAACCGGTAGGCGCGTTTATGTCTACGTACAAAATGACGACCAGGTCGGAGCCCTTGCGGACGTAACCGACTCGTTTACCGACGGGGACTTACAGTGTATTGCGCGGCTCACTACAAGCGCTGCCGCAGCTAAGACGTTGGTCGCATCGCAAGTCAAGATCGATTTATGGAGCAATTAACGCAACACGACCTACGATAAGTCGCTAAACTGACGGATACTATGCGCTACGCGGCGCTAAAACGCGGGAGGAAACAATATGACAAACGTTAAGTATCCGATGAACTTGCAACTTTTCGCAGATGAAGACCCGAATCCGGAACCAACTCCGCAAGACCCGCAGGCTGATCCGCAGCCACCGAAGACATTTACGCAGGAGGATATGGACCGGACAGTGACGGAGCGCCTTGCGAGAGAACGCAAGAAGTACGGAGACTACGACGATTTGAAGGCCGAGCTCGCCAAGTTAAAGAGCGCGGAGGAAGAACGGCAAAAAGCGGAGATGTCCGCAACAGAGAGAGCCGAAGCTGAACGGACTCAAGCGTTAGAACGCGCAGCAGAAGCCGAGAAAGCGAAGGAAGACGCGATGTCAGCCGCTAACCAGCGCCTTATCAAAGCGGAGTTCCGGGATGTTGCCCGCGAGCTTAAACTTCGTCCGGAAGCCGTTAAATCTGCGCTGAAACTCGTCGATCTATCCGCGGTAGAAGTAGACGGTGACGGCAACGTAAAAGGGCTACAGGACGCGGTTAAGGCGCTGATCGAAGATAATCCGTACATGGTCGAACAGGCACCGGTCGAACCGTTAACAATCGGAGCGCCGTCCGGAGGCGAAGCAAAACCTTTGAAGACAAAAGAGCAGATCCTGGCGGAAGCCAAAGCAAAGGCCAGCGAGAATCCAACACCAGAAGTAATCGCTAAGTTTACACAATTAAAAAGAGAACTGAGCTAAGGGCTGTCCAAAACTGGGCAGCCTTTTTGTTTACTCAAAAACCCACATAAACGGAGGAACTAAACAATGACTAAGATTTTTAACGTAGACCTGATCGGTAAACCGGAATCCGTAACAGAAGAGATTTTGCTACTCAACCCACACCAAACGCCAATGTTGGCAATGCTCGGATTCGCCGGTGCCGTTAGCCAGGTTGAACACAACTGGTATGAGGACGCAATGTTCTCGACGGAGTCCACAATCACAGCGGACATTGCAAACAGCGCAACAGCAGTCGTTGTCGCGTCCGTAGAGCCTTTCCGCGTTAACGACGTAGTAAAACTCGGCGATGAGCTGCTGAAAGTTACCGCGATCAACACGGGTACTAAAACGTTGACTGTAACGCGCGGATACGCAGGTACTACCGCAGCAGCCGGAGTAACTGGCGACGTAATCGAGTTCCAGTTCACGGAATCCGTAGAAGGTCGCGACGCAATCGACGCGCGATTCAAGCGTAGAGAGCGCAAGTCGAACCTGACGCAAATCTTTACGGATACTGTGGAGATCACAGGTACAGCCGCAGCAGTCGCTAACTACGGTATTTCCGACATGTACACGTACGAGCAATCGAAGAAACAGTTGGAACTCGCGTTGCAACTGGAAAAAGCGCTGATCAACGGTATCAAGTATGAGAACGGAAACGTTCGCCAAATGGCCGGTCTACGTAGCTTGATCAATACCAACGTTAAGGACGCGGCAGGTGCGGCGCTGAGTCTGGACATGGTCAACGATAGCCTGCAAGCGATTTATACGAAAGGTGGATTCGCAACAGGCGGCATGTACGAAATCGTCGTTCCTGCGAAACAAAAACGCGTAGTTTCCTCGTTCGGAGACGATAAGATCCGCATCGACCAAGCGGACAAACGTCGCGGTACCGTTGTATCACAACTGACTACCGACTTCGGTGAGTTCCCGGTGTCCATTAACGACAACCTCGCGGCCAACGAAGTATTCATCGTCGATAAAAACCGCGCGAGCATCCGTAACCTGAACGGCCGTGACTTCCAACACGAGTACCTCGGCAAAAAAGGCGACTACTACCAAGGTATGATCGTCGGAGAGTACACGTTCGAATTGCACCAAGAACAAGCACACGCACGCATCAAAGGTTTGGCGTAAGCCGACCGCAAATAACCGGGAGTTCTTTCGGGAGCTCCCGTTAAATACGGAGGTTTTACGATGGCAAAGTATAAATCGCGCTATCTGGAACTCGCGTTTTACGTTAACGGCGTAGAGCGCAAGTTTTCCGGTGGCGCATACGAAGCAAAGACTGCGGAAGAAGTGACGGTACTTAACCGCTTATCTGACGCTGAACCAGATACGGAGGAACCTGCGCAAGTAGACGAAGTGGATGCGGAAGACAAACCCGCTAAAGCTCCGGCTAAGCGCAAAGCTAACGCTGCGTCCTCCGCAAAATAAACGGAGGTGTAACGGATGGCAATTACGGTAGACGACGCAAATGAGTATATCAACGCGAATTGCATCGATATTGAAGATTGGGCGGAAGCAGAAGACGCGAAAAAACAACGAATTGTTACGCGCGCTTCCTTCGTGCTAACGAACAAATATCCGAAGTATACGATACCTGACGCAGCCGTATACGAATTTGCTAACGCACTCGCAACGGCATTTAACGATACGAACCGCCTGCAGCAACAAGGTGTAGCGTCATTCGGAGTAACCGGTGTCGCTAACTTTACGTTTAAGGACTGGTCAAAGAACGGAGAGGAAGCGTGGATACCTGACGCAGCTCTCGATATTATTGGCGCGGAGAACGGCGTTAAGATCGGCCGTAAAACCGCGAAGTGGGTGACGTTGTAATGGGGTTTATTCAACTCAAACAAACCGTTATTGTGTCGCCCTTTCTCGGTAATGATCCGGATTACAACGAGCCTATCTACGGAGACGATTACGCAATGAAATGCCGCTTTTCCGAAGGCGTCAATCTTGTTCGTAACCTGCGCGGAGAGGAAGTTGCTAGCATAGGCTCGTTCCTCTTCGATAGGCTGCCACGCATTAGTATCTCGGACAGACTCACGTACACAGACGAAAATATGCGGACGATAACGTACACACCCATATCGATAAGCGTAAAGCGGTGGATCAACGGTAAGCCGATATTGACGGAGGTGAACGTGTAATGTCGATCGAGTTCGATATGGACGGATTTTTTAAGGCGATGGACTTTTCGAAAGCAAACGTACAGGCGGCGGCTGTCCTTGGGATGCACGATGCAACAGACGCGCTGCTTGCGGAGTCGCGCGATGAGGCACCGCTAGATAAAGGTACGCTGAGGGAAACGTCAGGTAAACGGGTTACTGCGAATGCGACCGGTGTACGCGGGGAGGTTTACTTTTCCGCAGTCGAGAAAGGCACTGGAGGAGGACGCGTTAACTATGCGTTGATTGTTCACGAAATGAGCGGTTATCAGAATCCGACTACGCCCGGAACGAAGCCGAAGTACCTCGAAGATCCGTTAACGCAAAACGCGTCGCTATATCAGCGCCTGATTGCGGACGCGATACGGAAGGGGCTGGCGAAGTAATGGCGACCCTTGGGATACCGGACATTACCTCATATTTGCGCGTATCGGTGCCATTTACCTACGTAGCTAACGAGTTTGCAGCAGGCAATCCGGACGACTGCGCCTACGTGCGTATGAGCGGCGGATATGAACCAAGCGAATGGACGAGTAAACGAAGGCCGGCGTTTCAGGTATTAGTGCGCGCCAAGTCACCGGCTAAGGCTACGCAAATAGCAGACGCGATATTCGATGATCTGGCGAGTAAGAGCGAATTTAACTTCGGAGCTATTCGCATAGTTAAATGCCGCGCCAATCAGTCATCTCCTATCTATCTAGGCAAAGACACGAATGAGCGCACGATGTTTTCACTTAATTTCACATTGACAACAATCTAAGGCGGTCCTAGTGGGCGGCCTTTTTGCGTTGTCCAAAATCGAGGAGGACGTATAAATGGCACAAGATTTTTCGAAGATTGAACTCGGTCCTGCAATCGTTGAGTACGGTACCGGCGTAGACATGATTACGTTTGAAACTACGATCGGCGGCGTATCTTTCACGACTGAGACAACGTACCGTGATCAACTGACGGACCAAACGGGCGAGACCGTAGTCGGCAAGCGGATTACTGGACGTAATGTCAGCGTAACGATTCCGTTCGCGGAGTACGAGTTGTCCGTTATTCCGAAGATCATGACGGGCGCGGCAGTAGTAACGGATGGTACGGATTCCAAGATCGAAATCATGACCGGCGTCGGCATGAACTTGATCGATACCGCGAAGAAAGCCGTAATCAAGCCGCTGGCTAAGCGTAATGACCCGAATTACTGGGTGACGATGCCGCTTGCGTACTCTGAGACGGACCTGTCTTACGCGTACGATAACGATAATGAGCGGATCACAAACGTTACGCTCCGCTCAACTCCAGACGAAGACGGAGTAGTCGCGATTCTGGGAGACAGCTCTATTACAGCCACACCTTAATACCGCGACAAATATACGGGACGGCTCTTCGGAGTCGTCTTTTTAAAATTAACGGAGGCGATAATATTGCGACTAATTGGCGCGAACAAATACAAGATCGGCGGTAAGACGGTAACGCCGCGCAAGATCACGATTGCACAGTGGCGCGACCTTTTCGATAGCATCCACGCAGTACCGCAACTCATCGTGAGTGTAATGACCGCTGCTCCCGGAGACAAGGCGGCTTATTTCGTTGCAGCTATCCGCGAATCCTTTGACGATATCGTGCGCGTGACGGCCGTCCTGACGGGCATTGACGAGGAGTACATCGAACAAAACGCGTCAATTGACGAACTAGTTGCGTTCTATGGCGCGGTAGCAAAGGCTAACAATTTCGGTGATCTGTTAAAAAACGGACGGGGCGTCCTGAGTCTGGCGGGCTTGAGCGGCATACCGACTCCGGACGCAGTGAACGCCGAGTAACGATAGACGAGTTTTTCATAGAGTGCGCGGTTCGTCTCGGCAAAACGCAGGTCGAGTTCGAATCGGGCTATTTCGTCATGGACTTATTTACCGCGCTGGAAGCTAAACGCAAAGTCGAAGCGGAGGATTGGCTTACATCCTTATCCGTTCAGCATGCGACAGGCGATGACATGAAGAAGCTGGTCGGAGGTTTGCGGGAGCGCGCCGGCATGAATGGCGCAAGTAAGGCGGAATTTGACGAATCAGGATTCGAGGCGATGCGGAGACAATTGCGCGGCCATTAACGAGAGGTGATAACGATTACTACAGTAGATGTCGGAGGAATACGCGCGGTTATTACCGCAGATGTCAACGGATATAACCAAGCGATTGATAAGGCGAAGTCGAAGGCGCGCGAGCTCGGTGACTCCGGAAAGGCCGCGTCCGCATCGTTTGGGGCGCTAAACTCTCGCTTGTCCGAAGTCGGCGCGTCGTCAAAACAGATCGAGAAGATTAACGCAAGCCTGCGGAAAGCCAATCCGGAATTACTACGCAAGCAACTCGAAGCCGTACGTGAGGAAATGAAGCGGCTCGGAGCAAGTAGCGCGGAGATCGACAAGGTTACGCAGGAATTAGAGAAGAACGCAAACTCAACTAACCGCGTAAGTGGCGAAGTCAAAGCGCTCGGCGTTGCGTATGCCGCGCTATCCGTTGCGATGGCTGGAGTAATAACAAAAGCGGTACAGACGGCGGCTACGTTCGAACAGTCGATGGCGAAGGTAAAGGCGATTTCCGGAGCAACTGCGGATGAGTTCGCAAACTTACGTAACCAGGCGCTAGAACTCGGTGAGACAACGGTATTTACCGCGTCACAAGCGGCGGATGCTCAGGGATTTCTCGCTATGGCCGGATTTAAGACGGAACAAATTATGAGCGCGATGCCTGGCGTATTGAACCTCGCAGCGGCGGGCCAGATGGAAATCGCAAGGACTGCGGATATCGCATCGAACATATTAACGGGGTTTCAACTCGAAGCTGGCGAAACGGGCCGCGTAGTTGACGTTATGGCAAAAGCGATGACGAGCTCTAATACGAATATTGAGCAACTTGGATACGCGATGAAATACGTCGCACCTGTCGCGGCATCCTTGAGCACATCTATCGAAGAGACAGCGGCAGCGGTCGGCATTCTGTCAAACGCCGGTATTCAGGGCGAAATGGCCGGTACGCAGCTACGTATGATCTTGCTTCGTTTAGTTAAGCCGCCGAAACAGGCGCAATACGCAATGGAACAGCTCGGAATAACCGTAGCAGATGCGGCCGGTAACCTCCTCCCACTCGGCAACATAATCGGACAGTTGGAACGCTCATTTGCGAATTTGACCGAAGCGCAACAAGTACAGGCGGCCGGTATGATCGCGGGCGTCGAGTCAACTTCGGGCCTATTAACGCTGATCAATAACGGGCAGGCTTCGTTTGATTCGTTCACGAACTCGCTACTAAACGCGGGAGGTACGGCGCAAGAGATCGCGGAGATCCAAATGGATACGCTAAAAGGCGCCATTGACGAAATGCAGTCCGCGCTTGAAGGCGTCGGAATTACGGTAGGTGAAATGTTTGCGCCGGCCGTGCGTAAGGTTGCGGAAGAGTTGACGGGGCTTCTCCTCGGATTCAACAACCTTAATCCCGCTATGCAGGCGTCAATCGTAACATTTGCAACGGTAACTCCGCTTATCTTGGGCGCGATTGTGGCTATCCGAGCATTATCGGTTGCTCTTAAAGCCTTGGTTGTCACGAATCCTATCTTACTCGCGATATCTGTAACACTCGGAATTGTTGCGGCGGGGATTTCGGCACTAGTATCCAGTAATAACTCCGCGGCAGAAGCGGCACGTAAACATGACGAGGCTCAAAAGTCGTTGAACCAGACGCTTAACCAGTCTCCGATGGAGCGTACGATTAAGGACGTTGAGCTGCTACAGGAGAAGACCGAAGACTTGAACACAGCACTCGATGAGCGCGCTAACCTCCAACAACGGCTATCTGAAATCGAATCGCTACAAGAACAAGGGCTCGGAACACCTGCGTTGTTAACGGAGATGCTGGAAATCAACGATCAACTGTCGGAAATGGACAATAAGCTTCGCACGATGGGATATGACGGAATCGAGGACGCGACTAGCAAGCTTGGCGAAATGAATGACGCAATTAACGAATCAACGCCGGCACTCCTTGCGATGAAAGAGGCGGAGATTGCGGACATTGCCGCGAAGTACCGTCAAGTGGAATCGATGGAAGCGTTACTGGAGCGTTTCAAAACGTTGTCATCGGCTCAGACGTTGGATGATGCGCAGAAACAAGAGCTAATCAACACAACGGAAGCACTCCGCAAACAGTATCCGGACCTAAACGCCAAGATGGACGAATCCGGACGAATCCGCGGCCAGAACATCGACGTTATCGAGGATCATATCGCGGCGGAACGGTCGTTTATCGATCAGTCTGCGGCAGCGGCTAACGCGTATATCGACAACCTGCAGGCGATGGCTAACGCGAACAAAGCGTCTATTGAGGCGCAGATAAGTAACCTCGAAAGTCTTGCGAAAGCGATGAGCGCTGTTGCAGGCGTACAGTCCGCTCCTTTCAAAAAGAGCGTAACTGCTGTCGGTGGATTTAGTGTGAACAAGTCGTTTGAGACGTTTGCGAGCGGAGGGGCGGAAGAGCAGCTATCCGGATTGTACGATCAGCAGGTCAAGGCTCAACAAGCCGCGCTGGAAGTGGCACGTGCAAAAGAGTCGCTTAAATCGGGATCAGCCTACGCGAAAGCGAATCCGACCGGTAAATTCTCCGCGGTCAAGGAGAAGACCCCGAAATCCAAGAAGGCAGCATCGAGCAAGGCTAAGAAGGAAAAATCCGCTGCGGAAGTCGCTCAAGACCTACGCGATAAAGCCTATAATGCAGACCTCGCATCTATTCGTTATCAAGCGGAGATGTACGATTGGTCGGCGGAACAGCAGATTAAGGCGTACGAGAAGTTGCGGAAGGCTCACGCGCAGCACCTCAAGGAAACGGTTGAGGATGCGCGTACACTCAATTTGCAGCTCAAGCGGCTGCAGGAGGATAGTGTTAAATCGCGCTATGACTTCTCGATGACGTGGATCGACAAAGAGGAGCGCCGCATGGAGGATTCCGGCAAGTCCGAAGTAGCAATCGCGGAAATGAAGATCTCCGCCCTCACTCGCGTACGTGACCGCTACAAGAAAGACTCCGACGAGTACAAAGACGTTGACGAAGCGCTGTACAAAGCGCGCAAGGATCTCGTTAAGGCAAACGAGCAAGCGGTAGCCGACGCATACTCCGCATCCGAGAAATGGATCGGTAAGGAAGAACGCCGTATGGAAACCGCCGGCAAATCGGAACTCGAGATTACGCAGATGAAGATTGACGCCTGGACGCGCGTAAGAGATCGCCATAAAAAGGATTCGGAGTACTACGAGAAGGCGGAGGATCAGCTTTATAATCTGCGTAAGAAACTCGTCAGCGAAACGGAGAAGATTGCGGATCAGCTCTTGAAAACGGAGAAGACGAATATTGACGCCGCGTTAAAGGCCGACCTCGCTGCGATTGATGAGCGTAAGAAGGCGTACATCGCGGAAGTAGACGAGAAGATTGCGGCGATCGATCGTCTGCTTGCGAAAGAAGCGGAATACAACTCTGACGCGGATTGGGAAACGCAACGTGCGGAAAAGCTTGCGCGCATAGACTTGTTGTCGTCCGCAGTTGGTCCGGAAGGAATCCAGGAGCGCGAAGACCTCATCAAAGAGGTTGAACGCATGGAACTCGAACACGACCGCGAACTCCGCAAGCGCGAACTCGAATCGCAGAAGCAGGCGCTACAGGACGCGAAGGACGAACGCAGCTCCGCCTTTGACGATGAGAAAACGGAGGCGCAGCGCCAATACGATAACTTGAAGGACGCGTTCGAGAATCATGCGGATGACGTTAAGTTTATCGAATCGGCAATCTCCGAGTTCCGCAAGAACGCTAACGCAGAGGCCAACGCAACTATACTCACGTCGCTAGATTCGTTCGTCACCGAGTATAACGCGAAGATGGCTACGCTCAGTGCCGGTCCTTCTGGCGTAGGAGCGTCGTCCGACCTTACGGAGTACAACGCGAATAAAGACGCGTGGGCGGCGGCTAAGTCGAAAGGTGATAGCGCAGAGATGGCGCGGTTGACGGCCCGTAATGAGGAGCTGCGTAAGCTCTACGGCATCGACAAGGATACCGGGAAGCTGCAGCAATTTAAAGTAGGCGGCGTTGTTCAAGGCGCGTCAGGTTCTGCAGTTCCGGTAATCGCGCACGCAGGCGAAATGATCTTGAATGACGCGCAAATCGGTAACCTCTTCCGGATGATTGCGGCAGGTCCTTCGGATACAACTGCGGCTCCTACGCAAGTCGTCAACCATATCGATATGTCCGTTAATGACGTCACACTTACGGATCGCGCTGACACTGAGACACTGTATAACGAGCGCGCCCGCGTAGCTCAACGTCTTCAAACGCAAGGGGTGAAAACGCGATGAAACCGGATGTAAAAGTGAATAACGTATGGCTATCGTCTGTAGGCGCTGCTCTTCTTGAGCGGCGTCTTCCTGTTTTGCCAGAGTCTGACGACTATACCGTTAAGCTTGCAGACACGGACGGCGAATTGGATTTCGGCAGCACCTACGGAGCGAGGACGATCGGACTGACGCTATTTATTACGTCGCCCGGCACTCAGTTCCATGCGACGCTGGCGCAATTAGCGCGTATGTTCAACGCAAAACGCGGCGAAATTACGTTAGAGTTTGCGGATATGCCCGGCAAGTATTATCGAGCGGTTTATAACGGGACGCTTGCGCTCGGAGCTACCGGATCGCGAGAGCTTACCGTTGAACTTAAGATGAACGACCCGTGGCCGACTGGCGCGGAGAAAGTTACGGAAGTTGAGATCACAAAGTCGCCCGAAACAATAACCGTTGATTCTGCGGCAGACGTTAACGCGCAACCGATCATTACGCTGACGAATACCGGCACGACAACGATCCGGAGTTTCCGAATTACGAACGAATACACAATTTAGGAGGCGTTACTTTGAATATTTCGAATTATCTATCGGCCGCAATCCTCAACCACGTATTGCGCGGAATTACGTTTACTGCGCCCACTACGATATACGTCGCGTTATACAAGTCCGACCCAACTCCGGCGGACACAGGCTCGGAAGTAACAGGCGGTGGCTATGTAAGGATTCCGATTACCTTCGCGGCTCCTGCGCTAGAAACCGGCAATCAAACGGTGAAAAACGCGGCTGACATCGAATTTCCTACGGCTACGGCGGATTGGGGCCTCGTAACTCACGTCGGGTTACGGAGCGCGTTGACTGGCGGAAATCTCCTGTGGTCAAAAGCGGTCGACAATCCGCGCACGATTCAAACGGGCGACAAGCCGAAGTTTCTAACGGGCGGCACATCCGTTAAATTTACGAATTAAGGTGGAGAAAGGAGTAGATTAGATGGCGCAATTACCGATGTACGCGGCGATGGTAAACAGTCCGGGAACGGAGCTCGCCGCAGATATTACCGCATCAGCTACGAGCATTGACGTACTCGACGCGTCTAAACTGCCGACGGCTCCGAACCTCGTAACGGTGGGCGGCGATGAGACTGCCGAAACGATCTTATATACGGGGAAAACGGGCAACACGCTCACCGGATGTACGCGTGGATTCGAAGGAACTGCGAAAGGGTGGGCGGCTGGATCACCGGCGGCGCGGAATCACACGGCGTATGACTACGAGGCCGGCCGCGCTAATATTTCGGATGTTATCGTTTCCGCGCAGAGCTTTGCGGATGAGGCGTTGGACGACGCTAATACCTATACTGACGAGAAGATTGGCGCGGTTACTGCGAACTACATCCGTCAACCGGGGTACGCCACGACTGCCGGAACGTCCTCCGCATATGTAGTTACGTTAAATCCTGCGCCTGGATCACTACCTGACGGGTTTGGGATAACGCTAGTACCACACGTAGCAAGTGCGACAAACCCTACTGTCAATATCAACGGTCTAGGTGCGGTTTCGCTCAAGAAACAGGACGGCACAGCCTACGGATCTGGTGATCTGTTGGTTGGAAAGCCGTACACATTCCGCAAAGTAGGGTCGGATTTTTTAGCAGATAGTGGCGGAGGGGAGGTGGAAATACCTGGTCAGACGGAAATGACAGTCACCTATAGCGAGGATATCGCGCAAGGGGATATGGTAAGGATGTATACTCCGCCATTAGAACTGTTACCAGCTCTGTCAACAACTCCTCCTGCGGCAAGCATCGGAATAGCCATGACAAACGATTATATGGCTGTAGGGTCGAATGCTACCCCGTTTCTATTGATATACAAGCGCTCAGGGGATGTATTCACCAAATTAGCCAACCCGAGTGTTCTGCCTGGAGGCATACCAAACGGATTGGCATTCTCGCCGAATGGAGATTACCTTTATGTAGGTGTTAATGGATCTCCTTACTTTATGATCTATAAGCGTTCTGGTGATACCTTTACTAAGTTGCCTGACCCGACAGTGTTACCGGGAGGATCTGTAACATACATCCGTGCTGCTAACGACGGAACTTATATTTATATGACACTTTCTGTATCTCCTTATTTTGCGATGTATAAGCGTTCAGGTGACACTTTCACAAAATTGGCTGACCCGAGTGTTAATCCGCTTTCTAGCACACCTAGAAATATTGCAATCTCACCTTCCGGTGTATTTATAGCAATTTCTTACACAGTAGCCCCGTATATCTTGATTTACAAACGATCTGGTGACATATTGTCAAAGATCACAGACCCTTCCATAGTTCCTCCCGGACTAGGTGGAGGTCTTGATTTTTCATATGACGAAAATTATCTAACAGTTGCGCATTTCGGCGGAGCTACATTAATAACATACAAGCGTGTAGGAGATGTTTTCAGTAAAGTTCCTGATACTCAGACTAAAACTCCTGTTCAATCATCGGATGTAGTGTATCATCCGAGCAAAATGAAACTATTCTTAGTCCAGTCTAACAACAGTCCAGACATTCTGACATATAGCCAACGAGGAGATCAGGTGTGCCGGGCTACTGACTCAAGAGATGCAAAGAGTCAATCTGCAAACCGATTATCGATATCTCCTGACGGAAGTTACTTAGCTCTCGTATCTAATACTTCTCCATATGTCAACGTATTTAAAGTACCCAATGAGAAGGTCGCAAAGGTAGGCAGCATGGGTGCTCTTATGTCAGAGACAGACGTTGGAGTTATTGGTTACGCCAAAGAAGGCGGATCATCCGGAGACAGTCGTAAGATCATCGCTTTAATTCAATAGGAGGTGCCTTATGAAGTTTTATATCAAATTGGATGGCGACATCATCCGCGATATTATTGAGTACGAATATGTAGGTTACCAGGAAGTTGATATCCCAACACCGCTACCCATCGGGATAAACGCTGGATACTTTCGTTGGCAAAACGGAAAAGCGGTGTTGGACGAATCGTTGAAATCTGAATCAGAGCAGGGTACACCAGTTGAGGGGTTAACGGAGTTGGAACAACGTGTTTCTGCCACTGAAGTAGAAGCGGCCAGCCTTAACCTTGCGATCATCGACATTTGGGAAACGCTGGCTAACGGAGGTGCTGCGTAATGGCTATCATCAACTCGCTAAAAGTCGCGTATTCAACCGCAATCTACCGTCACGGCACGAAGTCATTTCCGGACATCATGACCGTCTACGTCACGCCAGTTAAAGAGTACGCGTCGGCTACGTATACCAAAACGGATTTCGACCGCGCTCTCGCTAACGGATGGATCACGGAGGATGAATACGCGGAAACGGTCGGTGGCGGTCCTGATGTTTAATCGCGCGCCGTTCAACCGTTCGCCGTTTAACCGAACACTCTCATTCGAGGCGCTATTCACCGTAGCAATCGAATCAGCGACGGACTTGTCTGCGCGAATCAGCGTGGACTTTCCCGTTATGGTTACATTCGAAAGTGCGACGGACTTAACCGCGGAGTTTATCCGCGAAATGGCGATGACGGCGGAAATAACGACAGCCACCGAGATGCTTGCGCAATTAGTCCGTGAGCGGTTATTTGGCGCGTCCATAACTACGGCGACCGATTTCGTCGTTACCGTAACTCACGCGCATATTAACGAAATCGGATTAACGGGAACATTTCGACCGGGCGACGTCATCGTTATTGATACCGCACGTCAGACGATTACGATTAACGGGGAGAACGCGCTGCACTTAATGACCGGCGACTTCTTCGACCTCGTTTATGGCGCGAATAAACTGACGTATAGCGATTCGGAAACGGCGCGCAACGTTCGGACACGCGTAACGCATCGCGATAAATTCCTCTATTAATACGGAAAGGAGGCGCACACTTGGCGAAGAAATACCTCGAATCCTACGATAAGAATCGGAAGCGTATCGGCATCCTCGTAGACGCGGGCGATATTCAGCGGACCCGACGCATCAACTCGGACTACTCGCTATCGTTTACGGTTCCGATGACATCCGCGGACTACCTCGATAAAATCGTACTCAAAGGCCATGTTCGGGATGATCGCGGCCAGTATTACGTAATCAACAACCGGAGCCGTGTGCGTGAAGGTCGCAAACTAACCGCGCGCATCGATTGCTCACACGTATTATTTAAACTAGCGGATTACAAATACCCGTACGCATCGTATATATCGGAAGCTTACGGCGTTCACATTTCGCAGCTCACGACGGCAATCAGCGCGGCAACTGGCGGCAAGTACACGTTTAGTATTGACGATACATTCCCGCTATTCGACGTTAAGGATTTCGGGCGAGGCAACGCACTTGAGGCGCTGAACTCCGTCGTATCAATGTATGGCGCGGAGATTGAGCCGGACAATTACGTGATCCACTTGCGTAAGAAGATCGGCCGAGATGTCGGCTTGCAGTACCGCATCCGTAAGAATATCGTATCATCAACGTTCAATGACGATGCGAACACGCTTGTGACGCGTATGTTTGCGCAGATGAAAGATGGGCGGACTCTTATCGGACAGCCTACGTCGATGTTAACGGCTGATGAGCGGGCGCTGCTAAACTCCGTGCCTGGCGCAATTGTTGGCGGCAATCTCGCGGTCAATTACCTGATTTCTCCGTATGCGCAATATTGGGCGACCGATGTGAACACGTTTTATGACGGAGAGATTATCGAGCAGAACATTACGTCATATACGGAATTGCTCGAAGCCCAACGGAAGGCTCTCCGTGAGAGCGAAATACCGGCGCTAGAAATATCCGTTTCGGCTGCGGACATTCACAAGTTAGATAGCGCGGAACCTGCGCCCGGCCTCGGCGATACGGTTAAATGCGTTGATCCTGCGCTTGGCATTGACGGGATTAGTGCGCGGATTACGGAGCTCGTCGAATACCCGTATAGTAACGAGCAGCAATCGCAAGTTACGATTACTAACGTGATGCTGCGGGATATGACGGATATTATCGCGGATCTTGAGAAATCGAAGAATATCGTTAGCAATCTGATAAGCAACGGAACAATCCGGACGGATGTATTCGAGGCGTTCGCTAAGGCGGCGGTTAATGATGTACACAATTCGAAGACCGAAGTTAAGTACGATAACCGCGGTATCGTTCTCCAGGACAAAACGGATGCGCGCAATCAAGTCATCATGACGTCTAACGGAATCATTTTCAGCAAGGACGGCGGAGCTACGGCGATGACAGCGATCAATGCGAACGGAATAGCAGCGCCGGCCATTGTCGGTCAACTCGGTTCCTTCGTATCGCTACTGATCGGCGCGGGGAATAACGTCACGCAGATTAACACGAACGGGATCGCGTCAGGCCACGCGGTATTTAACTCCGCGCCTTTCCGCGTTGATATGCAGGGAAACGTCACAGCTAACCGTTTGACCGCGAACTCAGCGAATATATTCTCGTCTAACTTTACGAATGGTGCGATCGTCGGCTCGTCGATCAACGTCGGCAACGGGAAGTTTACGGTCGATAGCGCGGGCAATATGTACGCGGAGGGAAGTACGACGGTCGGCGGAACGATAACCGGGTCGCTCATCCGGACGGCTGCGAGTGGGCGTCGTGTAGAGTTGGACGTACAAGGATTCCGTTCATACGATGCCTCCGGACGCGTACGTATTCAGATCGCTACGACAGACGACGCGACGGCTGCAGCGCTTATATTCCGGGATACGAACGGTTCGTCCGTCGGAGAGATCAACACCTACGCGAGTAACGGAACGCTAACGATGTACGGAAACAGCATCGTAATCGGGTCGAATAATACTGCGAATCCTATCCGTCTGCAGGGCGCGGTTACGTTTGGCGGTGCGGTTAATGGATTGAGTCTAGGTATCGGAAGCATATCCGGATTGCGTGCGGAACTTGATTCGATCTGGAACGCACTAAGCGGGAAATCATCCGTTGGGCATACGCATACTGTATCGGTACCGAACCACAACCACGGTAATCCAGATAACGCTACATCTGGCGGTGGAACCTTCACAACAACCGCCGCGTAATGGTAGTATAGGAAATATGAACCATACACCAATTCGCGGAGGGGTTAAGCATGAAAAAAGTAGCATACATCGCCGGTGGTATATTGATCGGATTCGTTCTTTCGACATCCGCCGGCGCGTTTGCGGACAACGTTAAGTCACTCGTCGGCAAGAAGGTTAGCGGAGAGTATACCGTTATAGTTAACGGGGAAAAGCTCGCTGACAAAGGTGTTGTTATCGACGGGAAGGCCAACGTACCTGTTCGCGGAATATCTGAGGCGTTAGGGGCGGATATAAAAGTGAGCGGAAAGACTATAAACGTGACGACAAGCGAGGAGGAATCTCCGGTCGAAGCAACTGAGAATAAGTACTCCGGAAGATCAGCCGCGAGCATACAGGAGTCTTTGGCGATACTACAAGACCGCATCCTTGCTCCGAATCTTAAGGAACGCGAAGAGGTCGCGGAGGAGTTGGCTACGTTAAAGAAAGATAACGCAGATTCAGCGCTAATCAAGGAGCGAGAAACACAACTGGCGGGCTATGACGAAAGAATCGCGTCAACAAGAGCGGATATCGCGCAAGCCGAAGCCGCACTCGCCGCGCTAAAATAAACGAATAAATAACGCAGGGTCTCGCCAACATTGGCGGGGCCTTATTTGCGTTGCATAGAAACGGAGGAATCGCGCAATGAAATCACGCACACTACTCGAATGTACCGTAGACCTGGCGCAACCGGCACCGGAGCTTGCCGCAGTCATATCCGCAGTCCTTGCGTATCATACGGACGGTCAGGCGGAAATTCTCCGCGCATTAGATTACGAAATTGGAACGGCATTAGCTGCGTTAGAAACAAAAGCGGCGGCGGAAAGCGAGGCGGCCGGCGATGGAGCAAGCGATATTTAATAGCGCGGTTAAAGAGGGCCTATTTGCAGTCCTATTCGTCGTGGCGGGATTCCTTTTGTGGCGTCAGATGGCGCGGATACAAGACGACGGGCGCGCACGGGAAGACCGCATGATGGCCGCCGCTAAAGAACGCGAGGATCAGATGTATTCGGACGCGCTACGGAGAGAAGAACGACTCATGCGTTTGGCGGAAGATTTAACGGGACGATTCGAAACGCTTGCGTCTCAGTATGAAGGGCTTTCGTTAGATGTAACGGAGATCAAGTCCGTAATGAAAGGGGAGAGATAACGTGATTACGAAGGGTAACTTCCTACTAATGGATCAGCGAGAGTTCCGCGATTGGCTCAAGGCGCAGAATATTACGCGTAAAATTGAACGCCTCCAAGTTCACCACACAGCCGCGCCTAACTACATCACGCGTAGAATGGTCGCCGGCCTCGCGCAACAAGATCATTTCGATTGTCTTGAAGGCATGCGGAGGTTTCACTTATCACAAGGGTGGTCCGGAACAGGCCAGAATATCACGACGTTCGAGGACGGAAAGATTGCGATTAGTCTCGACCGGAATCTCAACTCAACGCCAGCCGGCATTAAAGGCGCGAACACTGGCGCGTTGTGTATCGAGCATGTAGGTAACTTCGATAAGGGCGCGGATACGATGACGGAGGCGCAGCGGGACACAATCGCTCACATGTACGCTTGTCTGTGCGAAAAGTTATCGATTACGCCTTCCGTTAACACCATCGTTTATCACGCGTGGTATAAAGCGGACGGAACGTGGCTCGGCGATTATACGGCCGGAAAGTCATCGAAGACGTGTCCGGGCACAGCGTTTTGGGGCGCAGGCAATTCGAAAGAGGCTGCGCAGAAATCGTTCATTCCGGACATTGTGGCCGAGCTTGCGAAATTAAAGAACGGAGATGATGACGCGATGACAATCGAAGAGAAAGCCGCGTTTAAAGCGCTACAGGAAACGGTAGCCGCGCAGGCCAAACGGATTGAAACGTTAGAGGGACGCGACAAAATGGCGAAAGTGCCGGCGTGGGCCGAAGCTGCGTGCGTGGCTGCGAAAAAGGTTGGCGCAATTGATACCGCGAACGACGGAAGCTATGACTTTTACCGCGTTATTACCGTAATGTATCGGCGCGGATTCTTCGGAGCTGTTGACGCTGTTCCCGTAAAGGAGGCGAAGTAATATGTACGAAATCGGCGTAGTGGTTGCGGTGATTATTGCGATCGGTGAGTTTGCGAAGTTATACGTGGCGGCGAAATGGATTCCGCTGTTATCGATGGCGCTCGGATTAGGCGCGGGACTCTTCTACATTCCGGTGGACTCCGTTGCGGACGGAATTATGACGGGGCTCATGACGGGACTGGCCGCGTGTAAACTGTATGATATCGGGCGAAGGCGATTAAGAAAACTTCGTGACGCGCGCAATTAGTTGGTGTATACTGGAAGTAACGTAAATAAGAGAGGTGACCGCAATGTTTCTTATCGGATTTATTATAACTCTTTTCGTAGCCGCGCCAATAGTAGCGATATGGGTAAACATAAAATACTTCCGCTCGGAAAAGATATCGTGTCCACATTGCGGTCACTCCTTCCGGTTAATGGACGGCAGCGTCAAATGTCCGAAGTGTAAAACGCGTGTTACTCGCGCAGCAAGCGGAGAACTCGTAACTTCATAACGCAAGACCTAGCGCTCATCTCTCCGGAGGTGGGCGCTCTTTTTTTTTGTATGCGGAGCATCCAGCTACGTTTACGGATCGCGCTGCAACCATTCCGGAACCGACGGGTCCACGTATTGGTCCGTACTCACACCGAGATACTTCCGCATCAACACGCCAGCCTCCGCCGCCATAAACGCCCACCGTATCCGCTTCTCCGACTCATAGCCGCGGCATTTATAGCGCGCCGTTACGCCGTCGTTATCCGCCACCTCTTCGTAGACCTTGATACCGCGTGTACGGAACTGCTTGCGGATCTCGTAGAGGTCTGCGGTGAGTTTACGCTGAGCCTCCGCGATTACGTCGACGTACGGACCCGGCGTCTTGAGCGTTTCGTTAATAAGCGCGATGTCCCGTTCGAATGCGGTCAATACGCGCGGCAGTATGATATGCGATTTGATTAGCGCGTGGTCGTGCGGGGTGATGTCGATCATTTGCGGCGGGCCTCGCTTTCTCCTTCGTAGTTAGCGTTATAGAACGTTTGTTCTTAGTATAGCGCGGGAGTGGCGGAATATACAAGCGGACAAATCGTTCGACGTCGAACGAAATGAATTGCGCAGATATACGAAATTAATAGTTGCAGCGATGCGCTCCCGTATGCTATATTAATCGAGCGGAAAGAAAAAGAACGGATGACTGAACGCTGACAAAACGTTGATACAACGAGGTTTGTACGCTGACTGACCGTTGACATTCCGAAGTAAAATACGGGGCCTTAGCTCAGCTGGGAGAGCGCATCGCTGGCAGCGATGAGGTCAGGGGTTCGATCCCCCTAGGCTCCATACTCGAAAAACTCTTGGTACACAAGGGTTTTTTACTATTTATAGGGTCTAAATAAGTTCTCTATTTTCGGTGTCTGGTGCCGAAATGGTGCCATTCGTATTTTTGGTGCCTAAATTGGTACCAAACAAGAAATCCCCAAATCGTTCCGCAGTCTCTTTCTGCATATTCGGTAAAACATGGCTATAAAGATCAATTGTTATTTTAACGCTGGCATGTCCAAGTCGCTCCTGAACGATCTTCGGATGCTCACCTTGCTTGAGTAACAGAGTGGCATGTGTATGTCTCAGATCGTGGACTGTGATCTTTGGTATCTCCAGCTTCTCCATGTATCTATAGAACGTCCTGAGTAGGTTTCTGGGTGTAACAGGAGTTCCTACAGAGGTTGCCACAATCAGGTCGTTGTCTTGGTATACTCCACCCGCTTTTAACTTCTCAGCAGCAACCACCCGCTTTCTCTTTTGAATCTCCTTGATGATTTTATCATCCACAGAAACCAATCTCGTTCCTGAGGCAGTTTTTGCACCCGTTCTGATCTTCTTGCCATCATGTGATAAGGTTTGAACAACAGATATAGTTTTGCTTTCGTAATTGACATCCTTGAATCTGAGTGCCAATGCTTCTGATTGTCTCAAGCCAGCCCCATAAGCAAGAAGGAAGGCAACATAATCGTGATGTTCTTGTATGTGCTTATCAAACTCCCGAACCTGATCAGCGTTCCAGACCATGATTTCTTGACGCTCGACTGCTGGCATATCAATGAGGCGGGTAACATTTCTTTGAAGCTTACTCTTCAGCACAGCCCAATCAAGAGCCGAGCGTAACACTTTGAATACATCTTTAACTGATCGAGAAGCGAGTTCCTTCTCAACACGCAGATGCTTGATGAAATCAAGACAGTCCTCGTCAGTCAAATCCATTGCTTGGAAATCTTCGAAATAGTCATTTATGTGCAAAGATATGTGTCGTCCATAAGTTTTGTATGTGACATCCGCTATAGAGTGTTCTTTGGTCTTGAGCCATAGATTCATCAGATCCGGAAGGAGTGTCTTTTCACGTTTTATAAACGTACCGTTGTTAACGTTGTTTTCGGCTTCAACAAGTGCAGCCTGAGCTTCTTTCTTTGTTTTAAAACCGCGCTTTTTAGTCCGCTTTCTATTTTTCCCCTTGCCAATTTCCAGCACATAAAACCACGGATTTTTCTTTACATTCTCATCCTTATAGACAGGCATTTACTCAGCCACCTTTCTTTTGACATCAATGTACTTCTTCAGTACATCATTACGGTTGTCCGCCATAAACATCTGGCATAAAAACTTAATTGCTTGATCGTCAGACTTAAAATCAAATTCATCTTTCACTTGGTTCAATAGTGCTCGCGTATCCTCGTAAACATTTGCTACTTTACGTTCCATAGATTTCACCTCTTTATTTTATGAAATCATTATAACAATATTTGAATTCAAAATAAAGATTTATAATTCCTTATTTTTGCATTATACTGGAAGCGTACAGAGAACAGGAGGGGTCACTTGTTAAATTACATTTTAGAGTTCATTGAGCGAAACCAGGACAGTGTCATCATAGTTCTTCTTGTAGCAATTATTCAGTTATACATCACAAATCGTTTTCAAAAAAAGTTAGAATCCCACAAAGGTGATGTGAACAGAGAGATTGAGGGTGTTAAACACAAGCAACAAAAGGCACTAAAAGAATTTGATTTATATTCCACTAAACGATATCAGATCTACCCTGAACTATATAAGGAAGTCGACCATGCTTATAGAGAAGTGATTGGATTGCGTGGAGTGTTCCATTCTGTAGATTTACGCCAATACGATGAATTGGAAATTGAGGAGTATTTAAGAAGTCATAATTTTATTAGCAAGGATGTTTTACGGATCAAAGCCTTGTTCACAGTGAGAAAGGATGAAGCCATTGAATTAATCCGTTCAAAAATACATGAACAGAATTATTATAAGGCAGGGGAAATTCACGCTAAAGCACTGGACTTTTTCAAGATAAATGAACTTTTCCTAACTGATGAGATCGCAACAGTTACCCATAACTTATTACAAAAGTTGTACGAATATTGGATAGATTTACATCCTGACTATAGATTCGACTCGGACATTCGTAAGCAAGCTCAAGATATAAGAGAGAACTTACCAGGTCTGCTTGATGAATTCAAAGATATACTGAAGGCAGATCTTCGCAAAGCATTTTCTGAGTAAACCAAAACTTACCGTCTCAATCCTTTGTAGCAAACCGCTATAATTGGGTTGAGGTGTTTTTTTATGTTTATTAGCCCTATGTTACTTGAAACAGCACCGGGTCCATTCTCGCATTCGGATTACATCTTTGAACCGAAGGTAGACGGTCACCGGCTTATATATTCGCAACAATCCGGCAACGTCCGGTTATATACACGCCACAACAATGATTGCACTCGGCAGTACCCTGAATTACTACTGCCCTTTGACTCTGACATTATCTTGGACGGAGAGGTTGCTTGCACCGATCCAGAGACAGGATTGAACGACTTTGAGGCAGTCATGAGCCGGTTCAGCACTCGGCAACACTCGAAGGTTCAGCAGCTCACCAAGACATTGCCGGCTACGTTCGCCATATTTGATATTCTCTTTTTTCGAGGCCAGGATCTCCGCAAACTACCTCTTATAGAGCGCAAGGCAATTCTGCTAGGGCTCCAACTACCGTCTAATAGCTTTGGAGTGGTACCGCATATTGAAGGCGCAGGAGAGGCACTATACGCCCAAATAGAGGCAATGGGTATGGAGGGTGTGGTTGGCAAGCACAAGGACAGTCAGTACGTCAGCAGGCGGTCCAGAGAGTGGCAGAAGGTCATTAACTGGTCATATGCTGATGTGTTCATTACAGGATACAAAAAGTCTGAATTCGGGTGGCTTGCTGCTGTTCCAGATCCGTCAGGCAAGATGCGTCCGGTAGGAATCATCGAGCATGGCCCAAGTCCTAAACATAAGCAGGCGTTTCGTGGAGTATGCCAGCAGCTCGTTACTGGTGAGGACAAGAACAACGTTTACCTGGAGCCAAGGATACAAGCCAGGGTCAAAATACGAAACTGGACCAAATCCGGCTTGCTACGTATCCCAGTGTTTGATCAATTTATAGTGTGATTATATATTGTAAAGACAATACAGGAGGTGCTTTGTATGTGTGGTAGATTCACAATTACTGACCCTTTAGACGCAATAATGGACAGGTACTATGCTTCCGTTTCTGAAGGATTTGAGTACAAGCCTAATTATAACGCAGCACCCATGCAGTACATCCCGACAATTATAGGCAGCAAGGAAGGAAATCGATTGGGTTCGCTCCGATGGGGCCTGGTACCCGTTTGGGCAAAGGATGACAAGATCGGGAATAAGATGATCAATGCTCGAGCCGAGACACTGGCAGAGAAGCCAGCCTTCAAACGTCTGATCAGTTCCAAACGCTGCATCATCCCCACGAACGGATTTTATGAATGGAAGAAAGAAGGAACGGCAAAGCAGCCAATGCGCATCTTGATGAAGGATGACCGTATATTCTCGCTTGCTGGTCTGTATGATACCTGGACGGATCCGGACGGAAACAAGCTGAGCACATGTACAATTATTACAACGGAGCCAAACAGTCTCATGGAAGACATTCATAATCGTATGCCGGTTATACTGCGGCCCGAGGATGAGGCTGAGTGGCTTGGAAAAGATAATGATGATGTCGAGTCATTGCTCGGAATGCTCAAGCCGTATCGAGCGTCAGAAATGCGAGCTTACGAGGTACCGAAGGAAGTCGGTAATGTGCGGAACAACAGTGAAGACCTCATAAAGAATGTTGGATAATTAAAAAGAGCAGGAGGGATTAACCTCACTGCTCTTTATCCTTTTATTCTGAACTCGAAAGTTCCTCTCAAATACCTCTTGCCCATGATATTTACAGCTATTGGACTATACCCTTCTACAATCCCTCCATAGTCAATCAGATGATCCTCATCCTCCAAGACATGCCAAACCGCTACCCGATCCTGACTTAACGCTGCAACAAAAAAATCTATGTCCTCTCTCAACACCCTATATGTATGGTTCATACTGTTCACCTCAAACGGTAATTCTATAAATCACCGTTCCAATCCTGCCATATTCTTAGAAAATCGCATTAACAAACATTTAAGAAAGTTTTACGATTTATTTAATAAACCTATAAACCGTTAGGTTATTTATAGTTTATAGTTATAGCATGGAACAAAAAGAGAACAGCACCCGACACTAACCAATACCTGTTTGACGGTCCAGAGCCGCAAGGGTAGCAAAAGCGGGAATGCTGTTCTTTTTTGTTGCATGTAAATTTTAGTGTGGTATAGTCTTCCTGAAATTCATAAGGAGGGTTGTACATGTTATGTAAAAACTGTGGCGAACATATGGGTCGTCTTGCGGGACCAAATAAAATGGGTAGTGAGTTTCGTACAGCATACGAATGCAAGAAGTGTGGTGTATGGGTCAATGTTATTGAAGATTTAAAAGGCAAAGTTATTGATAAAGTTTGGAGTAAGTAGCGAAGTCGCCAAAGGCGGCTTTTTTTATTGCGCTCCCTTAACTCAACGGTAGAGTCCGGAGAGATCCGGCATGTGGTGGTTCGATTCCACCAGGGAGCCTTACAACGTGACGAGTCAGACAAATAATAACAAAGGAGTGGTATCAGTGTCGAAGTATGATGGTAGTCATTTGCTTGCAAATCAGCAGATTTATGCGCGAGACGAAAACGGGAAAATGAGGGCGGTGGGTGCAGACTTCCCGCTACCGATGAAGCAAGTTGAAGGCGGTTCTTCTGGTGGCCCTAGAACGGTGACTATTTTAGGTGCTGGATCGGCGGCAGGTAGTGCAACGTATCCACCGACAGCCGAGAGTGCAGTAGCCAAAGACACGGATATCACTATCTATTTTGGTGGTGGAGCAAGCACAACTGGAACGTTTACATCATGCTTAATCGACATCAACGATCGGAAAACGGCCTTGCCTGGCATTCGCGAAAACGGGGCAAGTATCTCGCAGGTGAATACAGCCAATGTGGGTGACGTTGTTTCATACACTATCCCGGCTCTTTGCAGACTACGTATTGAGTACACAGCGCCAACAGGTGGCGGTACGCTTTCCATCAAGGGGGTTGTGTAGGCGATGGCTGATAAAGGCTATAAGATGGGCGCGGCGGCGATGGGCGAAGCCCAGAAAGCCAACAGAGGTATTGCTCCTTATGGATTTTCCGACACCAGGGGCAGGGAACAGTACATTCCTAAGTTCGTAAAGCTTGAGGGTGACCCAATCTATACGGCGGCAAAGGCTCAAACAGGGAGTATATATTGGTTCAGACCTATTGAGGTCGGTCATTTGATCCCGAACGCTAAAGGCCGTTTTTATGCAACGTACTCCACGAACCATAATGCCCGTGGTGGCATCGGATTAGCTTATGCCAACGATCCTAAAGGGCCGTGGATCAGACATGGTGAGGTGTACGTCGATACAGTCGAAGGTAATTCAACGGAAACGCCTTTTGTCATGTGGAATGAGACGGAAAAACTGTTCTTCATGTACTACCAACAAAGTGGACTTGGTATAAATCAATCAACGGCACTTGCGACATCTACGGACATGATCACATGGACAAGAGTCGGACTTTTGCTTGATAAGCCCCCAAACTTCCCAGGAGACGGACACACAGGGTATTTCGCAGTGTTCCGCACAGCAGAAAAATGGTACGGGTTTTCTGTAATGGGCGGCGGTGACTTTGGTCGTAAGGCCATGTGGGTATCCCACAACGGTAGACAATGGTTGTGTGATCCGAGAATGATGCTCGGCGGAAATGATGCAACCCTCAATAGTACCGAAAACTTCTCTCGGTCCAATGCTGGATTATTTGTGTACCGAGGACAAACGTGGTGGTTGGGTATGCTTTCCGCATACGCTTCTGGCGGGGTAACAACCGTAGCCCGTCCCGCCATTGCCCTAATATCGGATGACTGGCGAACGCTCAAGGATAAGCCGAAACTTATTATGGACATTCCGACACTGCCTTGGGAAACAACCAACATGCAGTCTATGACAGTCGCGGTTTTCGATGGGACAATCTATGTGTATTACAATACGGACAACAATGTGGGCCTTGCCTACTCAGTGGAGGTGTAGGTCATGCATATTACTGGACCTGATGGCAAATTAATCCCATACGGTAAGGTGTACAAGTCTTTGGTGGCTGATTTCACAGACGGTACAATCCCAGCGTGGCTAGAAACGGCTACCAAGCTTGCGGCGGACGCTACGGAGGTTGTGGGAGCTGGTACGACATTCGAACCATTGCCAGGCAGAGGTGAAATGACTGTCACAGCTCCACGGACCAACAACTCATACGCAGATATTCGCACCAAGGTAAAGTTCGATCCGACCAAGTTTACAGCGATTAAATTCACGCTTGAGTCGTTGCAGTTCGCCGGGAACACATGGCAGACAGCGCAAATAGGCATAAAGACATCCGACAGCACCGCAGGCATCACAATGTTGCAGTCCAACACATCGGGAGCTGGTGCGGTGATCAGGATTTATCGTTCAGCAGGAGCAGGTGGAAATGTGGACAGACCTATCAAAATGGCACTGCACACGGTTGGTCTTGCAGGCGACGAAGGACAGAACAGAAAGAACATTTCCTTGGTGTTGCTCACAGGAAAACAGTACAACGCGGCACAGGAAAGACAATTTGTACTGGTAATGAATGACGATCAAGTGGGAGCATATGAAGAGATAACCGGATTACTTACACCAGGAGAATACATTTGCACAGCTCGTCTGAGTCCTTTGGGACTTCCAGCAGAACAACCAGAACGATACATCAAGACATCTAAAGTTAAGGTGGAATTGTGGAGTAACTAAACCAGGGTAAATCTATACCTGAAAAGCTGTTAGAGGTGGCGGCGAAGTAGGGCGTACCCTTAAATATCGGAGGTGTAGGAATGGAGGTTATCAGAGCAGACATCACGGTCGGGGAAGCATTTGAAAATCTCAGGCAATCAATGAGGGAGTTAGAGAAAGCCTTGTTGGTCGCTTTACAACCACTTGTGGACTATTACGACGTGGAGTTGGAACGCCTTCGCAGGATGGCGGCGGGTATTTTAGAAATGAAAGAGGAATACATGGAGTATATCAGCACTCCAGAAGTACCGTCGTTCGCGCTGGAAACTCCGTATTTCAAAGCCAAATTCAACATGCCGAAACGGACGTATTTCCCTAAAGTCCGGGCTACCGCTCGCAGCACTTGCTAACAAATTACATGAAGAGGTGAAGAGCATGAAAGAGTACAGACAACATGTGCTGACAGGTGTAATCTTTGCAACCGTCGTCTGCTGGTTCATCTCCGGAATATTGTTTTCGATCGAACGCCTGGAAAGGATCGAATACTACAATGAAAGCACGGAACTGCTGCAACAAACAAAAGAACTGAACAAGCGCAATGAGGAATTGTCTCAGCGTTCCATTGAGGTTCAGAAAAAGTCCCTTGAGGTCGACAAGGAAGCACTTGAGTTTTATAGGGCCATGAGTAAATGAAGATAATTGAATCCGTCGAAAAATGATGGACTTGTTATACACTTTATTCATGTTTTATGCAGATTCATGAATATTTGTGGTGGACAATCATACACCACTAAATAACACCATGAAAATATACTTAGTGGTGGACAATTGTACCCCTCTAGTGGTGGACGATTATACCCCCAAGAAAGAAAAAAGAAATAAAAGAATAAAAGATATAAAGATATATATAAGAGAATCACCAACTGCATATCCAATCCATGCATAAACACTCGTATAAAAAGCGGGTGTTTTTTATTAAACAAAAAGGACTGTGATTTAAATGCCATTTGAACCATACAAAGTGCCACTGAAGATACTCATAAATAATGTTATGGCTCATGGTGGAGAGTTCGAAGTATATCGGCCTACTGAAGTGCCTATATCTGGAGAGGTAACTATACCACTGCCTTATTCATACACACATAGTGTAACGCTAAGCGATATGACCATTAACACAGCTATTATGGATAGGCTCATGGATATCAAGCGTGGCAATCTATACCCTGATATAGACCAGGCAGATGCGCAGGCTGCAATCATGTACCTCATCGAGACACGTACACCGATTAAGTATTGGGCACTCAAGCTGCTGTTCACCATAGCCAGATGTGATATAGGTCGATATAAGTGGTCACCTGTAGAAGTTAGGCCAGGCGAGACTATGGAACATGCATACAGGCGTGTACAGCTAGGTAGCACATCCGTTACAGATAGTGTCGAGGTTATCATTGTTTCACCTGATCAGTTGATAACCAACGCATCCAACACATTGTTCTGAGAGGTGAGGATGTAAGGATAGATCAATGATTCAATACGTACTCATCAATAACACCAGCGTCCCTCTATGCTTCTTCTGTAACGAACCTGTTGAGCTTGACCCCATGCCCTATGCCAAGCCAACAGCGAGGATGCTTTGTAGAAAACACGACAAGATTATTGGTTCAGTTGATAGCATTTTGCCTGAGAAATTCAGGAAACGTCCGAGGTTTTGAGAACTTTGGGTCCCTCTGGAGCTGGGAAATGAGTGCGGGTGCTTGCGAGCCCAAAATACCGCCAGTTTTTAAATTTCAAAATCACTTTCACTTGAAAGGCGTTCACAGGCCGATAATTAGGTCATGAGCGCCTTTTTTATATCTAATCAATATAAATTTACCTTCATCTAATGCGCGGCCTGAAAACCGCCTTAAAATCGGTCTGACGAGGTGTGTGAATATGGCGCTCAAAACAGAAAGTAAGATGACGAAGAAAAGGAAACAGCCCTCGAAAGAAATTGAAAAAAAAATATCCTCTGAAGCCATCGTTGGAACCTCCGATATTGCTGCTTGTATTGGTAAAACAACACAGTGGGTTGCGCAGCTTACGAGGGATGGAGTTTTGAGCCAGATATCGAGAGGTAAATACCTGCTCGGCCCAACGATCAAGGCTTACATCAATCACGTTACAGGCGTGGCGGAGGAAGGGAAGATAAGTTACAACGACGAGAAAGCCCAGCATGAGCAGATCAAGAAAGAGATTGCCATGTTGGAACTGGAGGAAAAGCGGAAGAACCTTCACAGCACCAAAGATGTGCAGGAGGCGTGGGGCGACCTGCTGGTTAATTTCCGCGGAATGCTCATGGTTTTGCCTCCGTCCATTGCTGCTAAGTTAACGTACATGACAGACGAAAAAGAGATTAGGACAATGCTGGAACAACGAATAACCTCAGCTTTGGTCGCTCTATCCAAGTACGATCCGTTGAACGGCTCTGGTGGTGATGCAGAGTGAATGCAGGTAAACGGCAAACGCTCGGATTATTGAAGGAAACGATGTACCTTGTGGCTCCGCCTGAACCTTTACACCTAACGGATTGGGCGGATGAGCACAGGGTTTTGTCTGCTGAGGACTCGGCGGAAAAAGGTCCATGGCGTACTGATCGTGTCCCTTACATGGTTGGGCCGATGAATGCTGTATCTGACCCCACCGTTGAGAAAGTTGTCTTAATGATGGGAGCGCAGCTTGGTAAAACAGCCTTTCAACTCAATGTCATTGGATATTACACTGGTCACGATCCTTCGCCTATCATGATGGTTCAACCGGACCTAGGGGTCGCCAAGGATTTCTCTAATGACCGACTCATGCCGATGTATCGGGACTCGCCACAACTCAACAGGCTGTTTACAACCGCCAAGACGCGAGACAGCAGGAACACTATTTATTACAAAAGCTTCAAAGGCGGACGGATAAATATAGCTGGGTCAAATGCTCCGGCTTCTTTGGCATCCAAACCGATCAGAATCCTACTAGCGGATGAGGTTGACCGTTTCGCAGCATCGGCAGGAAACGAGGGTTCGCCTATCGATCTTGCTTTTAAGCGGACGACAACCTTTTACAACAGGAAAATGATTTTCGTTTCCACTCCAACAACCAAAGATCACTCGGAGATTGAGAAGCAGTATGAAGACAGCACCAAAGAGCGCCTGCACTTCATGTGTCCGAGCTGCGACCACCTTCAAACGCTGAGTTGGCAACGGATGAAATACACCTACGATGAAGAAACGAGCCAGTGTACAGAAGTGACACACGCTTGCGAGGAATGCGGGGCAATGCACCATGAACACGAGTGGAAGCGAGATTATGCGGATCGTACTCAGTGGATAGCCGAGAAAAAACACGCCACAACTCGTGGATTTCACCTTTCCGCACTCGCTGCAACCATCAATTACACATGGAAAATGGCAGTAGCGGAGTGGGTAGCGGCAAATAAGAAGGGGAAACAAGCCGTAAAAGTCTTCATAAATACGGTTTTGGCAGAGCTTTGGGAGGAAGAAGGGCAGAAGCTTGAACACGAAATCCTTCTTAATCGCCGCGAAATGTACCGCGCAAGGGTGCCGGAAGGGGTTAAATTCCTGACAATCGGGGTCGATACGCAGGATACACGCTTTGAAATTGATGTAGTTGGGTGGGGTTCAGGCTTCACAAGCTGGAGAATACAGCGCCACATCATCCCTGGCGACCTCAATCAACCGCAAGTCTGGCAGGAGCTACGGGAATTTCTCTCCAGGACGTGGCACGATGCAGAGGGCAGGCCATTCAGATCTGTTCGAACGCTGATAGACTCCGGGGGGCACCACACTTTGAGGGTGTACAAGTTTTGCAGGCCGCTGCAAGCATTGAACGTTTACGCCTTGAAGGGCGAGGAAGCCGGAGACGGAACACAGACCCCGCTACTGAACGGGTTCAGCACGAACAACGTCCCGAAAGCGACAGTTATTCGTGTTGGGGTATCCGAAGGTAAGGCGGCAGTTTTTGCGTCCCTCAGCCTCGATCCTGGAGAGCTTGGTTCGTGTCGTTTCCCTCTGCCTCACCCCGACAATCCCGATCCGTTCGTTTATGACGAGGAATATTTCAAGCAAATGACAGCGGAGCAGCTTGTTACGAGGTACAAGGGCGGAAAACCATATACTGCATGGGTGCAAACAAGGGCACGAAACGAGGCACTTGACCTTGCGGTTTATAACCGAGCAGCAATCGAGATGGCAAACCCTAACTTTAACCTTCCTTTGCCTGATCCGAGTAAACCAGGAGCAGGACGGAAGCAGCCGAAAAAGAAAAAAGGCGGCATGGTTTCTAGTGGAGTGTAGACCAAAATAAGGGGGTGAAAAGGGAAAATGCGAAAGATTACATTGGAAGCATACGAGGACGCAAAGCGGAAATACCAAATGTGGTCAGAAGCCGAGGACGCTCGTTCAGCAGGTGCCAGCTATAACATTAGTGGTAGAGGTGTGACGTACTCCAGTATGGAGGAAATCCAGATGATGAAGCGGAGATATAGAAGGATCATTGACGCTTACGAAAATGGAGGGAAACGCCGCTCTCGCACATCATCGTTGTACCCTGTTGACTCATGAATATTATCGACAAAGCAATTGCAGCCTTCGCTCCTGGTGTAGCTGCTAGGCGCGAAATAGCACGTACAGAAATTGTCAGACAACAGGCCATCCGTAAGGTGACGAACAACTACAGTGCCGGAAGTAATGGTAGAGGTTACGGAAAGCATGGAGCCAGTCGCACCAAAAAGAATATGTTCTTTTGGGGAGCGAAGGCAGGGGATGCCGATACGGATATCCACAAGAATGTTAAGACCCTGCGCGAACGTTCCAGGGACTTGCACATGGGTTCCGATATCGTCGCCGCTGCCCATAAGGGTTTACGTACAAACATTGTTGGTACCGGACTCAAACTCAGCCCTGCTTTTGATGCTGAGAGGTTGGGATTGGATGAACAACAGGCCGAGGAATTGCGCCGGTCCATTCAAAGTGAATGGGCGTTGTGGGCTGAGACAACCAAATGTGATGCAGCCGGGGTCAATGACTTCTATGAGCTTCAAGCCCTGGCCTTTATCTCGACCCTTATGAGCGGTGATGTGTTCGCGCTTATGCCGTTTCTGCCTCGTAAGTGGTCGGTTTATGACCTCAAAGTGAATTTGATTGAGGCTGACCGCTGTGACACACCGAACAGCAGCGCCAACACCGATGGAAACAAGATTCAATCCGGCGTGGAGGTAGATAGTGACGGGATGGTTGTCGCGTATCATTTTAGCAATCGACATCCTGGAGCCAGTGGATACAATCTGACCGGGGCAAATGACTGGCAGAGGGTGCAAAAATACGGTTCCAAGACCGGAAGGGTGAACGTTATCCACCTGTTCGAGTCCGAACGGCCTGGACAGCGCCGTGGTATCCCCGTGGTGTCTCCGATCATTGAATCCTTGAAGCTGCTGGAGCAATACACCCACGCTGAGTTGACCGCCGCGGTGGTCACGTCAATGTACACCGTATTTATTACAACCCCAACCGAGGATGACGGAGATGATCCGTTTGAAACGGTAGGTATGCCGATGGATGAATTACCGGAGGCGCAGGAAAGGCCAGATGCTACAGGCAACGAGTTGAAAATGGGAGCTGGAGCTATCGTCCGCACCGATCCGGGTGAGGATGTTAAGTTTGCAGACCCTACCCGACCAAACCCGAACTACGAGGCGTTTGTCCGGGCGTTGCTTAAGCAAATAGCAGCGGCGCTGGAACTTCCGTATGAGATTTTGACAAAGCAGTTCACCAGCTCTTACTCCGCTTCTCGCGGCGCGCTCCTGGAAGCTTGGAAAATGTACCGCATGCGCCGCGCCTGGTTGTCAAAGAATTTTTGTCAACCGATCTATGAGGAATGGTTTGTTGAGGCTGTAGCAAAAGGACGTATAAGTGCGCCGGGAATCTTTGATGATCCGGCTATTTTTGCTGCGTACACAAAAGCTGAATGGCATGGTCCGAGCCAGGGGTTGCTCGATCCAACCAAGGAAGTGCAAGCCTCAGTCATGCGTATGGAGAACAACCTTTCCACCGCTACCAGGGAGACAGCCGAGATCAACGGTGGATCGTGGGAGGACAACGTCCAACAACGATCCTACGAGAAAAAGCGCCTGAAAGAACTTGGATTAACAGAGGGCGCTGCACCTGCAACGCCTTCTGAACCATCAAATATAGACGATGAGGACAACGACGATGAAGACGGGGAAGGGGGTGAACAAAACTAATGGCGATTAGGATTAATATGTTTGGGGCTATCATTTCCAACGATGATGCATGGTTATATGAATGGTTCGATATGGATCATGTCACACCTCGATCAGTTTCCAAACAACTTGAACAGGCAGCCGGACAGGACGTTGAGGTATATATTAACTCTCCTGGTGGTGATGTTTGGGCGGGGTCAGAGATTTACACAGCTCTAAGGGAGTACACCGGAAAAACAGTCGCTAAGGTTGTGGGAGTTGCTGCCAGTGCTGCGTCTGTAGGAATGTGTGGAGCTGACACTGTGCTAATGTCACCAACAGCGCAGGTTATGATCCACAGGGCGTTAAGCGTGGCGCGTGGCAACAAGGATCAAATGGATCAGGCTGGGCAAATGCTGGACAGTGTAGACGAAGGAATCATTAACGCTTACGAGCAAAAAACCGGGAAAAGCCGTGAGGAAATCATGGGTTTGATGAAGAAAGAAACATTCTTCAACGCTCAGGAAGCGGTAGCCAACGGTTTAGCCGATGAAGTTATGTTTGCCCAAACAGAGAAAGTCGCAGCATCTTTTGCAGCACCGCTTTTCTCTAATGAGGTCATGGACAAGATCAAAAACAAGCTTATACAGGCTAAGTTAACACCGGCTGACATTAAAAACATGGTCAGCGAACAACAAGAAAAACCAACAACGATACAACCGGAGAAAACGCCGGAAAACAAGGAGGAACCGAAAAAGATGGATATGAACCAATTTAAAGCCGAACATCCTGATTTGTTCGCACAGATTTCAAACGATGCTGAGAAGGCAGAGCGCGACCGTGTGGTTGCCCTGCAAGCTTACGCCAAGCATCCAGGTGCAGAGTCTTTCGTGAACGAGGCTATCGCTAACGGCGGTGACGTTGCTAGTGTAGCGCTCAAATTCATGGAAGCATCCATGAAGCGGAACGGAGCCGAGCTTCAAAACCGCAAGGACGATGCAAAGGATTCTGGCGCAGAGGGTGTAGAGAACTTGGAAGCTAAGAACGATGACCAGAAGAAAAAAGAAGAAAAAGACGCTGTAACTGCTCGTATGGCAGCAAAAGCAGCAGCGTTCAAAAATGGAGGTCGTAAATAATGGCTGAGTACATTTCCCCAGGTTTTGACGAGTTGTTTGCAGGTGGCGGTGATAGATCGGAACGTATGACGGCTTTTATCATCAAGGCTGGCTCCGGGCTTGTAACTCGCGGTACTGTTGTCGGTGTTTCTTCGCAGCTTGCTGAGTCTGATTTGTACGCTGGTACACCTGTTGGTGCTCCGGTTGACTCCACTAAAACGGATGGTACGCAGAATGTCTATGCTGTCCTGGCTGATACTGTCGTTGATGCTACTACAGCGGATGCTCGTTGCTCCGTTTACCTTGACGGAGAGTTTAACCGCGATGCTCTTAAGTTCGGCGGCACTGACAAAGTGGCACAGCATGAACAAGCATTGCGCCGCATCGGTATCATCACAAAACGGATCGTTAAATAAGGGAGGATTATAAAAATGGCTGATTATCATGAAATTTTAGAGATTCCAACACTTATTCAAACTCTGGAATCTTTCCCACAAGATTCATCTTACCTGACCGACAGTTTCTCAACAGAGGGAACGAAGTTCGAAACAGAAGAGGTGGAAATCAGAACGAAGAAAGGTAACCGTCCGCTTGCACCATATGTTAGCGAACTACTTCCAGGTAAAGTTATCGCTCGTGGAAAATGGTCTGCAAAGACATTCAAACCTGCGATGCTCAGACCTTCTCGCATCATTTCGAAGCATGATTTGAAGGTTGCAGGAGTCAACGAAACACTGATTAATCCTAAATCTCCAGCAGAGCGATACGAGGATTTGATCATTCAAGATTTGGCTGATCTGAAAGCGTCTATCCACCGCCGTAAAGTGCAACAATTGGCGCAAATCATGTTCACTGGTAAAACAGAACAAATCGGTGAAGGTGTATCTCAAATCCTTGATTGGGAATTCGAAAACATTGAAATCCTGTCCGGTACATCTTCTTTTGCTGACGATTCGTTTGACGTTGTTGGATACCTTACACAGAAGAAACTGGATGTTATGAAAGGTTCAGGTTTGTCGACCCGTAAAGTACTGGCAACATTCGAGGTGGCACAGCGTATCGTTACTCACCCAACATTGCTCGCTTTAATCGATGCTAAGAAAGAAACGCTTGATGTCGGTAACCTGAATCAGCAAGTGGACGGCCTGCCCAATGGTGTTATCTATCACGGTTACCTGCGTCAAGCAGCGCTGCATATCTGGTCCTACACCAATTCCTATACGGATGAAGCGGGGAATGAGGTTGATTATATTCCAGAGGGAACACTTGCAATGCTTCCTGATGGAGAACCATTCCGGTTTGACTACGGCGCAATCGAAGTTATGGATGATGAAGGTAATGTGAAATACGCAGACACAGACATGTACCCGCAAGTATTCACGCAAAAACGTCCGATCAAACGAGAATTGGAACTGCTGTCCAAGCCACTTTGCATCCCGGAAAACGTCAATGGCTGGTACGTTGTTAAGGCAATGTAATTAAAAAATCGGAGGTATTTAACCATGGCATATAAAACGACAATGAAAATCAAGCACGATGGAGTTCAGTACGAAAAGGATGTTGATTTCCCGACAAAAGGTGTGGAAAAGGCAGACCTTGAACGGTTAATCAAAGCAAAGGCGATTATCAATCCTGATGCTGAAAAAGAGCGGGTTAAAAAGGCTGAGGCAGAGCGCCTTAAGCAGCTTGAAGAAGGAGGAGCAACAGAGGATTAAAAAAGGCGGGTGATTGTCCATGTCTCTTAGGGATCAAATGAGGATAGATATCCAGAGGGTTTTCTTTAATCCGCTGGAGTTTGCTGAGCTTCATTCTTGGCAAAACGATCCGAAAGACGAGAGGACTGCCCGTAACCTGCCGATGATCTTCGAGTCATTCGATTTCAGCGGTAAACCTGTTGTTATGGTTGAGGGTGTTGTTGTAAATAACGCCGTTGTTCATATCCCCCATGAACATTTGGCCTACACCCCTTCCGATGGCGATATTGTCAAAGTCGACGGACAGCAGTACGAAGTTACGGGCGCATTCAACGAGTTTGGAGTCATTAAAATCTCATTGATAGCAAACAGGACTTTTTAAAATGAGGATCAGGATTAAAAGTAATGCCCGTAGAGTAAGAAACTTTGGATCGAAAGTAGAGACTTCCGTCCCTAAATCAGCGGCCTCAGCCATGAACAGAGCTACACAAATGGCTCGTACAGCCGCTTCTCGGAAGGTGAGGGAAAAGTACACAGTCAAGGCCGCATCGATTACCAAGACGTTCAGCGCAGGCAAAGCGAGCGCAGGTAGTTTGCGGTCTAAGCTGGTATCATCTGATGGTTCTATGCCTCTGATCAGGTTCAAGACCTACCCGAGCAAGCCAACGCCTAAAAAGCTTCCTAAAGTACTAAAAGCCTCTATCCTAAACGGTGGCAAAAAGGTCGTTCCTGGTGCATTTGTGACCAAGGTAGGAAGCCATATCGGTGTCCTTGAAAGGAAGACTAAGAAACGCTTACCGATCAAAGAATTGCTCGGGCCTGCTGTCCCTGTCATGGTCAACAAGCAAGAGGTACGAGAAGAGACTGAAAAGGTACTGAAAGAAGCCTTTGAAACAAGGATGATGCACGAATTGGGACGCAATTTAGGGAGGATTAACCTATGAGCCTTACGCCACTTGAATTATTGGATTACATGAAAGAGCGATTGATTGAATTGACCAGAGATATGCAGATCGGAGACAACAAAAAGGCTCCCAATGTACACATCGGATATTTGCCGCAAAAAATCTCAGGTCCAAAAGAACAACCGCCCGATCCCGCTGTTCCTGTCACAATCACCGGGGTCAACAAAAACAATCAGGTATTAGACAAGGAGCTTACCAAGGACGTTTTCCCGTTTATCATCATCCGCGCAACCGGAGTCGATGACTCGGAATACGACCAAGACGGACAAGCGCAGGCTGATATTCCCGTAAAAATCCTCATTGCCACGTATTCGTACGACGAGGATGGGTATCGGGATGTTATGCACCTGGCACAAGTGATCAGACAGAACTTCATAACAACTGGAACAATGGGGGCGGCTGCCGATTTACAAAGGCCCGTCTCTTTTGTTTTGCATGAGGAACAAGCCTATCCTTACTGGTCTGGTGAGTTCATGACCACATGGGCGATACCAACTTTAGAACGAAAGGTGGACTTTATTAATGGCTACACCAGATGAGAAAGAAGTAAAGGTGACAAAGCCGGCTACAAAAACAGCATCTCCGCCAGTGGAGACGTTCGCAACAGGTAAAGAAACATGGACGTGGTTGGGTCCGCAAATCTCCAGCATCAAGCTCCGTCCCGGAAACATGACGAGCGGTTTCCCTGAAAGAGCACGTCCGCTTTATGACAAGCTTTATCAAGTCAGAGCATTGTTGCTACCCCTCACGGGATCTCTGTCGGCTAGCATCGCGATGAACTACGAACCGGACTCGTTTGAGGCTGGATGCTACAAAGATTTACAAGACATGATCAAGAGAGGTGAGATCTAATGGCTATTGAAAAACATGGTTTTACGCTCACTGAAAAACCGATGTCGCCGCAGGCTGCACGACCGCCAGCGTATAGCACTCCTGTTTTCGTGGGTACGGCTCCGGTGAACTTGTTGAATGATCCTTCATCGGCTCTCAACGTCCCGGTGTTGGCTCGTTCATATGACGAAGCTGTTGCTGCATTTGGTTTCTCTTACGATTTCGAAAACTTCACGCTGTCCGAGGCGATCCATTCACATTTCGAGTTGCATAAATTGGGTAGCCCGATTGTGTTAATCAACGTTCTGGATCCGGCTGTTCATACAGAAGTTGTTGCTGCTTCAGTCAAACCGATCATTAAAAAGACAGTGACAATCGAGGAGCAAGGCGTTTTACGTAACAGCCTGGTTGTTAAGTCCGCCGATGCTGCTTCAACATACACGCTCGGTACGGATTACGGCGTTAAATTCGATGCCAATGGACAAATTGTTATCTCGGTTCTCGGATCGGGAACAATTCCAGCCGATGCGAATTCCTTGAGTGTTGCATTCAGTAAATTGGACGCTTCTGGCGTAACCGGGACTGACATCATCGGCGGTACTGATGATGAAACTGGGATCCGTTCTGGACTGGACTTGCTGGAGGAAGTTTTCCCACGATTTCAACATGCCCCTACTTATCTTGCGGCTCCTGGTTATTCACAAGAGCCTATGGTTGCAGCGGCTATGGTTCGGAATTCACAAAGCCTTAATGGTATGTTCAGGGTTCGTGCTGTTACTGACCTTGACGCTTCAGTTCGCTGGAATGCCATCGCTCAGTGGAAGCAGGATAATGGATACCGAGATGAACGCCAGATCAATACGTACCCGATGGCGGTTCGATCCGGTCGCAGGTATCGTATGTCCACTTTATACACCGGCGCTGCATGTGCAACTGACGCAAGTAACGATGGTGTACCTGCTGAATCTGCATCGAACAAGCCTTTGATGGCTGATGCAATCATTTACTCTGATGGTACAGAAATGGTTATCGGCAAGAGTATTGCCGATGAAATCAACGCCGAAGGTATCGTAACCGCGATTAACTTCACAGGTACCATTGTTGCCTGGGGAAATAGGACTGGTGCATTCCCTGACTTCCGTGACCCGCAGCGCGGTTTCATTCCGGTTCGAGGCATGTTCGATTGGGTGGAAAACAACTTTGCAATTCAGTTTTGGAGCAAGGTTGATGACATGATGAACACTCGTGTCGTCCAAGAAGTTACGGACGGTGCAAACATATGGCTTAACGGTTTGGTCGCTTCTGGATACCTGCTTGGGGGTCGTGTTGAGTTCCTGGAGACAGAGAATCCAATCGCGGACCTGATGCAAGGTAAAGCACGGTTCCACTTCTTTATCACGCCACCAGGACCTTTCCAAGAAATCGAAGGTATTTTCGAGTACGACACATCATATATGAACGCCTTTTTCGGCGCATAAAGGAGGCTAACGAAGTATGGAAATTCCTTTGAAAACAATCGACTTCTCAGTCTTCGAAGAAGGCAAGGCTGACCGTCTCGCAACCGCAAATATCGAGCTTCCGGGTTTTGAGACACTGACAACTGAGATCAGCGGCGCAGGGGTTATGGGTATTATCGAGGTACCTTCCCCTGGTCAATTCGCTTCTCAGACATTGACCATCAACTGGAACGTTATCGTGCGGCAAGCTTTCAGCATGATGAAGTCCGGTCAAATTGCATTGGAATTCCGGTCCGCTCAACAGATCGTGGATAACACATCCGGTGCGGTGCTTGCTGAAGGTATCAAAATCACATTCCGTGGACTCAGCAAAAACAGTAACCTGGGTTCGCTTGCTAAAAATGAGTCGACAGGCGGAACGACCGAATTGGAAATGACGTATATCAAAATCTTTATCGATGGCGTTGCTGTTCTGGAGGTTGACAAGCTCGCTTACGTCTTCCGGATCAATGGCGAGGACCAGAATTCAGATATCAAAAAAATCTTAGGATATTAATCGGAGGGTAAACACATGAGCGACTTGGATAAAAAACAACCTGAACAGGCAGTAGAAGATGCGAAACGACCAGGGATTAAGTTTCCCTTATCTGAACCTTTGGTGGATGGCGACACAGTACACAATGAATTGTACCTTGATTACAGCAAACTGAATGTGCGCGGCCTCATCGCTGCTGAAAGCGACTTGCTCCAGGTGTTGCCTGCACAAGAGGTGGCGACCATGATCCTCAAGGCAACGAATTTCGCTTATCAGATGGTTGTGGCGGCTCGCGCTGCTGGAATCACTCCTGACGTTATGCTCAACCTCAACGGACCTGATGCTCTTGAACTCGGGGGTCAGATGCAAGGTTTTTTGCTCTCGCGGGGTTAGGGGATGAGCCGAGGCGAAACGCTTTTAAAATTGTCGCCTCGTGTTCTCACCACCTCAACGGCGGATTTGAATACTTCATGTCCTGCCCACTCCTGGAACTTTGGCAGTGGCAAAAGGCCATAAATGACATAAGCCCTGAGGACAAGAAAGAAGGGGATAAATAGTGGCTGGAGGTCGCAAGGAATACAAGATTAATTTCGACATGACAGCGGCTATGGACTCCACGTTTCACACGGTCTTTAACAAGGTGGAACGGGATTTTGAAAAGCTGGAGAGACAGATAAAAGATATCGAGGGAACACGCATAAGCGGGACCCTCCTACAGAACCTCCAGCGAGAAACCGCTAAGCTGGAACAGGACATGAGGCAGATCAACCGCATTCCTGGTCCTAACGATTATTTCACCAAGCTGAAACAACAGATCGGTCATGTCTTGCCTGAGCTGCGCCAGATACAACGTGCCATGGAAACGATCAGCCGTATCCGTCAGCCTAATAACAGATTTAACGATGGTATCGAAAGATATGTTCGTCAAATTAGAGAGCTTGAGGAACGCATGAGGCGCATCAACCAAAACCGCGGTCCTGGAGGTGGCGGTGGTGGAGGCGATGAAAACAGTGATGATGGTGGATCTGGAGGAATAGTTGCTTTGGGCAACCCGTCATTAATGGCGGGAGTTGCTGCAGGTGCTGGCGCTTTCGCTATCGCTAGTGCATCTGACCAATATCAAAAAGCGATGAACCAAATGCAAGTTGCAACAGGTATGTCCAACAAAGAGTTGGAGGAAATGAAGAATATCGCCAAAGACTTGTACAGCCAAAGTTTAGGCGAGAATTGGAACGACATGGCGCAATCCATCTCCACGGTAAAGCAAGTCACGGGTTTGTCCGGTGCAGCACTCCAGCAGGCCACCAAGGACGCTATCGCCTACCGAGATACGTTCGGTGAGGATGTAACGCAGTCTATACGTGCAGCAGATCAAATGACCAAGCAATTTGGAGTATCGCAGCACGAAGCATTTAACCTCATGGCACGGGGGACACAGCAGGGTTTGAACACTTCCGGCGAGCTTTTAGATAGCATTTCCGAATACTCAGTTTACTTTAAAACGCTTGGCTATGATGCAACGGACATGTTTGATATGTTCGGTGCAGGGGCTAAAGATGGGGTATTCCAGCTCGACAAGGTGGGTTATCGTATAGCTCACGTTAAACCTCTCTTTATGCTGGGAAGTCTTAACCCATCCAAAAGATACCATCAAGGAATTAAGTTTGGTATGATTGGTTTAGGGAAGACAATCAGCAGGGAAGCTGCCTGAGGGGGATTTATTCCGTGTATGATATATATGTAATCACAAATAAAGTGAACGGCAAAAGATATGTAGGATACACGTCAAAGGGATATGAGTCGAGATTCAATGATCATATCAAACAATCTCGTGGATCAAGCGAAAGGTATCTCTGCCGAGCTATAAGGAAATATGGGAAAGACCAATTTTATACCGAGTTAATTGAACAAGTCGAAACACTCGCGGAAGCTGCTGAAAGAGAAAAACACTTCATTGGAAAAATGAAAACCTTTGCTCATAACAAGGATGCGCATGGATATAACGCGACTTTGGGGGGCGAAGGAATGAATGGGGCGGTTTTCTCAAAGGAGACGAGGAAGAAAATCAGCGTCACCCACAAGAAGCGCGGAAGCTGGTCTGGGGAATCTAATCCTAAGTATGGAAAGGGACACCTTGTTAGCGGAATAAACCATCCTCTATTTGGAACTAAGATGTCAATAGACACAAAAGAGAAGATCGGTAATTCAAATAGAGGACGCTTAAAAGGTAACGCTAATCCATCTATAAAGGCTGTAATATGTTATTCCTTGGAGTGTTCGACTGGTTTAATTGAGAAATTCAACTCTTTTTTTGATTTAAGAGATTCATTTGAAAAGAGAGGTATAAAATTGAGCCGTAGCGGTGTTCTTGCAGTCATGCGAGGCGGAAAAGGTCGAAAGACTTTTAAAGGTCATATGTTTTTTCGCCAAGATGTCACAGATCACCGAGTCCTAACTGAGATTGAACATAAATTCAAACACGGAATCATTGAACCAGTTGTAATAAAAGATCATAGACAAGGCAGTATCCATCCAAATGCAAAATCAGTCTCTTCTTATGCTGTGGACGTATCAAACGGAGAAATTTATAAGTTTGACTCGTGGTTTGATTTGAAAAGTTGGTTTGATGTTCGAGTCGGTTCCAAGACCAGTTATTCCAACTTATATAATGCCTTAACAGGCAAGTATCGTCATACCAGGGGATACAAACTTTTCAGAGAAGATGTGACTGACAAAGATACGATGGATGATCTTTTATTTAAATACAACGAGGGCAGAACCTTCAACGACTAGTCGAAAGACGTAGGGCCAAGCGGCTCGAAACGGGAGGCATCCAAGCCTTCTTTTTTTATTGCTTGGATGAAGATATAGTCTGATCTGTATGGAAACATACAGCTGCCGATCGGCGGCATGGTATTAGCGACACCATGTGAACAGAAATGGACGCGATCAAGGAACTTGGTATCCGTACTAAGGACCAATCTAAAACAAGTTACGAAGGTTACGAAGCCCTGGGACTCAATGCCGTACAGTATGAACAAGCCATCGCAGGTGGCGGGGATGCCGCCAAGCTTGCGACGCAGAAGATTTTCCAAGCCCTATCCAAAGTGGATGACAAAGTTAAGCGTAACGCCGCAGGTGTTGCGCTATTTGGCACGCAGTTTGAAGACCTGGAGTATTCAGCGATCAAGGCCATGGGTGAGGCCGGGGGTCAGTTTGATAAGACCAAGGATACGATGAATGAGATTGCCAAGATCAAGTACAGCAGTATGGGAGATGCATTCAAGGGGATCGGTAGACAGATAAGCACCTCTGTTATTATCCCGATCACGGAACTGGCCTTGCCTGCCTTGTCTGCATTTTCGAGCTGGTTCGGTGATGTCATGCCGAAGGTTAAGAAGTTCATAGGTGCCATCGATTTCAAGAAGTTATTTGGCGGGGGAGGCGGGGGATTCGACAAGATCAAGAAGGATGTCCAATCCTTTGTCAAGGCATCGGCTCCGGCTCTTGAAAAGGCGAAAACGATCTTTATGAACGTGTTCAATGTTATCCGTGACAATGTCAAGCTCGCGGCTCCAGTGATTGCAGCGATGGCTAAAGTCGTTGTCAACCTAGGTAAACAGGTTGTTGGTGCTTTGACCCCAATCGTAACTTATATCGCTGGTAAGGTTGGTCCGATCATCGGACAGGTCTTCACATTCATTGGAACGTCTGTAATACCGCAATTTCTGGCTGCATGGGGAAGAATGGTCCCGCACATCCAGAACGTGGTCAACCTTATAGGGCCATTAATTACAGCGATATGGAATTCCATAAAGCCTGTTCTTGACAGCCTGGTAGCGGCGTTTAATTATGCTTGGCCTCTCATTAAATATTCGGTAACAACAGCCATAGCGACCATCATGAACGTTGTGAATGGATTGTGGGATACTTTCGGCGGCATAATCACGTTCATAACAGGCGTGTTCTCGGGCAATTGGTCCACGGCTTGGGAAGGTATCGTCCAGACGTTCGGCGGTATTTGGGGAACGCTCAAGGGCTTGGTGGCAACACCTATCAACGCCGTTATTCGGTTGATCAACAAAGCCATTGACCGGATTAACTCTATTTCCCTGGATATACCTGATTTCCTCGGCGGAGGTACGTTTGGTGTTAGCGTGGCGAAGATACCGGAGATTGAGGGATACGCCAAAGGCGGAAGGGTATCAGGTCCTGAAATCGCTCAGATAGGTGAGGGCGGAAATCCAGAGTATGTTATCCCGATGAACAACAAGCCTCGTTCGCATGCTCTCTTGGCTTCTGCCAATAGAGAAATGGGTTATGGTGGTGGCGGTTCTTCTGAACCAATGCAAGTCACATACGCCCCGAACATCGTTATCCATGGCAATGCAGACAAGAATACTTTGTCTCAGGCTAACGCCACAGGATTCCAAGAGTTCAAGAACTACATGGCCCAATATGAAAGAGATAGAAAGCGGGTGAGCTTATCGCAATGACGACATACACAACTATTCAAGGCGACATGTGGGACCAGATAGCGTATAAGCTCACTGGCTCCATCGCTGGTACAACAGCACTGCTGCAATCCAACCCGGATTACATTGAGTACGTTATTTTCCCGGCTGGAATAGTTCTTCAGGTTCCTGATTTTGAGGTGGAAGTTGCTTCTGACCTTCCACCATGGAGAACGGAGGCGGAAGGCGTTGAGTAGTATCCAAAATGCTCGAAGGGCAACTGTTGCTGTTAAATACGCCGGGAAGAACGTCACGCAACAACTGGCGGCGTTCTTAACTGGATTTTCTTACAATGATGCTGCCCCAGGTGAACAAGACAAAATCACTATCAACCTGGACGACAGGGAACGTAAGTGGATAAAAGCCTGGAAACCTGTTCTTGGTGATAGGATTGTGGCTGAGGTCAATACAACAGATTGGGAAAAGGCGAAGGACAAAGGGAAAATCAAATGCGGATCGTTTGAATTGGAATCAATTGACCTGTCCGGCCCTCCTAACCTGGTCACCCTGACAGCTACAGCACTGCCTAAAGGCGGTTCGGCTGCACTCAGACAGGTTAGGACGAAAGGGTGGGAAAAGGTTAAGTTCCGTTCTGTAGCCCAGGAGATTGCCAATCGTTGCAAACTCAAGCTGTCTTATAACATCAAGATCAATCCGACATACGACAGGTTGGACCAGAACGAACAAACTGACCTGGACTTTCTGACCAAGCTTTGTTCAGACGAAGGTGTGGCGATCAAGATAACAACCGGGTCACTGGTTCTTTTTGATGAAGCAGAGTTCGAGAAGACAACCCCAGTCATGCAACTTGAATATGGCAAGTCTAATATCCTGAGTTGGAGCTTTTCAATGTCCGATTCCGACACGGCTTACAGTGCTTGTGTGGTCACTTACAAGCCTCCTGTTTCTTCAGCCAAGAAAAAGAAAGCAGCGGACAAGAAGAAAAAGGGGAAGACCGACAAGCCGGACATTCCTCTTGATCCTGACTTACCTACACCCAAAACATTCTCCATCGCAGCAGCAGCGGACAAGAAGAAGGAAGCCAAGAAAAAGGTACCGATAACGGCGACATACAGAATCCCTGGAGTTGATGGTCCGGTATTGAGGATCAATCAGGAAGTTGCTTCTGTAGCCGAAGCCCAAAGGCTCGCAAAGAACAAGCTTCGCGAGAAAAACAAAGGCGCTGGTGTTGCCTCGTTCAGTTTGGACGGGAACACGCAGCTTGCTTCCGGCGTTACTGTATGGGTGAAGGGTTACGGGATGTTCGATGGCAAGTACCTGGTTTTATCAGTGGACCAAAAGGTTGTCGGCGGAGCGTTTCAAACGGATGTGAAGATTAGGAAGGTGTTAGCATGGGGATGAAACCTGAAGACATGATCAGGGTTGGCGAGTGTGATTATTCTGACCAAGAGAACAACATGGTTACCGTCACATTTGCCGACCGTGAAGATGCTGTATCTGAATTGATGGAATGCGTTAGGCCCGGAGGGTTCGGGGTTACGAACAATTTTCCGCAAGTGGGAGACACCGTTGTCTGTCTATTCCTCCCAAACGGGAAGTCTACTGGCGTTTGTCTTGGCGTGTTGCCGGACGATGACTTGCCTGGTGAAGAGGGACAGCAAGGGACGTATTTCGAAGATGGGAGTTACGTCTATTACGATCAGGAAGCCGGAAAACTCATGGTCAAGGCCATGGGGGGCGCGGAACTTGAAAGCCCAGAAAGTGTACTTGTAAAGGCCAAAAGCGTAACAGCAGAGGCCGAAAACGTAATTTTAAAGGCCACAACCGTAGCTTTAGAGGGAACAACCAGCATTAAAGGCAATGTGAGCATAGACGGCAATCTGAGCGTCACAGGCACGGTGTCTGGAACGAACATATAAGGGGGGGTATCAATGGCATCGCCTGGACTTGGTAGTCTCGGAGACATCGGGTTCATATCCGTTATGAGCCGCAACCGGGTAAAAGTTAGGACATTCAAGGATTTCACCAGGGTAACGGCTGATCGCTGGACAGCCTCAGATATACACCTCAAAAAACCGCGCCAACAATACCTCGGTCCGGGGCTTGATGCGATTTCTTTCATCATCGTGCTGGATGTGAGCCTTGGCATGAATCCCCGCAAAGAAATGGATAAGCTCGTGGGGTACAGTCGGGATGGAAAAGCACTGACGCTTGAGATCGGCGGGAAGAAGCTAGGCGTTAACAAATGGGTCATTAAAGGTCTGTCACAGACCTGGACCCACGTAGACCCCAAAGGCGATGTTCTTCGCGGCGAAATCTCTATAGATTTGGAGGAATACGCCTGATGGAAATTACAGTACCGGCAACCATGCCTGAAACTAAATTCGGGCTGACTGGCATTGAGAGCCTTAAACAAAGGGTGCGAATCATTGCTACCCTTGTGGCTGGTGAGGCAGTGTTGGACAGGGAAATGGGTATCGATGGTTCTATATTCGACCAACCGGAAGGGAGCGCTAGGTTGCTGCTCCGGGGTCGGATCATTGATGCGGTGGAACAATTTGAGCCGCAAGCAGAAGTTACAGAGGTATATTACATTGAGTCTGACGATGCGAACGAATCAGGAAGCGCGATTGCATACGTCCGGTTCCGGGAAAGGGGTGCTGAATAAATGGCTTTGGTAGACTTGCCAGATATCGAATTTACAGAACAGGACGTACTAAGTATCCAATCCGAGGTTCGTACATTATTCGAAGGGGCTACAGGTAGGACACTGAACCGGGCAGACCCGGAAATGTTGGTCCTGAATGCCCTGGCTAAAATGATCTTGCTTCAGCGGGTGCTGATCGATCAGACAGCCAAAGCGCAGCTACTCAGGCATGCGAGAAAAACCATGCTTGATTACCTGGGAGACTTCGCAAACACCCCACGCCTGGCTGCAGCATTCGCAACAACCACATTACAGTTCACTTTGACAGCGCCGCTTGCTTCAGCTCAGGCCATTCCAGTAGGAACCAGGGTAAGCCCCGAGGGTGCGGAGGGTGAAATATACTTCGCCACCAACAGTACAATTGTAATACCCGCCGGACAGCTAATAGGCACCGTATCGGCTCGTTGCTTGCAGGCTGGAGACATCGGGAATGGATTCCTTCCGGGAGTCATAAACACGCTGATTGACCCCGTTCCGTTCGTCTTATCAGTATCCAACCTGACCGAGAGCGCAGCGGGTGCAGATGAAGAGGAAGACGAGCCGTACCGGGAACGAATTCGGTTATCAAATGACTCTTATTCCACCGCTGGACCGGAAGACGGATACATCTATTGGGCCAAGACAGCCAGCGCCGCAATTGTTGACGTTGCCGCAGTTACTCCCGCCCCTATGGAAGTCACTATCATTCCTTTGCTGGAGAATGGCGAGCTCCCAACTCAAGAGATATTGGATGCGGTCACTTCAGCACTCAGCCCACGTAACCGCAGGCCGCTGACCGATAAGGTTACAGTCCAAAGGCCGGAGATTGTCGCGTACGATATTGCAGTCACCTATTACGTGCATGAGGACAACATTGCCAATCTGCTGTCGATACAGACCGCAGTGGAGCAAGCGGTGGGCGAGTATATTATTTGGCAGAAATCAAAGCTCGGGAGGGATATAAATCCTTCCGAGCTTGTTCGGCGTATGATCAACGCCGGAGCTGATCGGGTTGAACAGACTGGATTGTTGCCGCTGTATGCAGAGGTCACCGATTTGCAGGTGGCGAGAGAAACGGAAAATACAATCATCACGTTCGGGGGTCTGTCCAAGTGAAGATGCTCAAGGACACCAGCCTATACGATTTACTTCCGCCTAATGTGCAGGGTGACCGCAATATCGTTGCTGCTGCCCGGTCACTTGACGGGCAGTTGGCTGACCTTTATGAGCGGATCGATAAAATCAATTTCTTCCGGAGGCTCCAGAACGGTAATATTACGGATGCTGAAGCAGATGAAAGAGCCTGGCAGTACAAGCTCGCTTACTATGACGATGCGTTGCCCATTGAAGTTAAAATTGAATTGCTCAAGACAGCATTCGAGACTAATCAATCGAAGGGTACGCCTGCTGCAATCGAGAACCTGGTCAAGATACTTTTCGGGGATGGATACGTACAGGAATGGTTTGAGTATGGAGGCGAACCTGGGTATTACCAGGTTATCACCAACAATTCAGATGTAACAGAAGAACGGGCGCAAGAGTTTGTTCGGGCCATTCGATCAGTGACCAGGCTTTCAGCTTGGTTGGAACGAGTCAGCTTGTCACAGACTGAACGTTTAGACCTGTACATCGGTACGGGCATACACACGGGTAAACGTGTAGTTATGAGGGGGTAGAAGTATGGCTTTTGATGCAAAGGGTTTAACAAGCAAGGGGCGTAACCTCCAAGCCAAAGCTCAGGCCGGGGCGGAATTAAAATACACTAAATTCGTCATGGGTGATGGCGTACTCGGGAACCAGTCCATCGGCAACCTAACCAATGTTATCAGTCCCAAAAAGACAGTCACAGTAACGAGAGTATTTGTTGTCCCTGCTGATCAACGGGCCAATGTCGGCATGTACTTCACGAATGCAGACGTGACCACGGCGTTCACTTGGAGGGAAATTGGATTGTACGCTCTTGATCCAGACGAGGGAGAAATACTTTACTGGTACGGCTACGATGTGACTGGTACCGTGATCCCTGTTGGTGGCGGAAGTGAAATCCTAGAACAGACTTTTGACACTATGGTATTTGTGGGTACTGCTCAAAATGTAAGCTCTACGGTGAGCCAATCACTTGTATTCGTGACTATCACAGAAATGAACCAGGTTCTCACAGACTCCAAAGCGTACACGGATAGCAAATTTGCCAGCGCAACTATACCGGATGCATCACTAACACAGAAGGGCAAGGTACAACTATCTAATGCGATTGACAGCACTAGCCAATCACTTGCGGCGACAGCAAAGGCCGTTAGTGACGCAAGGCAGGCGGCTATTATAGCGGCGGAAGAATTCGGAAGAACAACAATCCTTAACTTAGCTGGAGAGAACACCGCTACTTACGTCAACGAACGACCGTGGCAAAAATTCAAGCTGACACAGGATAACGGCATGGTGAAAACCTTGTCTGGTGGTTATGATCTTAATTCAGCCAAAGAAACAGGTCATTATTACGTATTTAACCCGGTGAATGGTCCTGCTGGTTTCGGTCCTTACCATGTCGAAATCATGGCGCAGAGTGCAACTAACTTAGTTCAAAAAGCTACTTTTCAAGCGGCTATACCCGAAACCTATGTTCGAAGTCTAGTCGGAACAACATGGTCCCTATGGGTGACGCAAAACAAAAGAGTATGGGGGGCGTTGTAATTGGCTGAAACTCCAGTTTTGTTATACGGAAACAATCTCTCTACTACAGCAAATACAGTTATCTATACAGCGCCGATTAACAAAGTTGTTGTTTTAAAATCCGTTATAGTTTGCAATTTACAGGACACGCCAATCAATTTAAACATGCAAATTGAGGGAACCCCGGTTATAGGTAGCAGACCGCTGAAGGGCTACGAAACTTTGGTAATTCCTATTGCCGACTTAGTTTTAAGACCTACCGCACAACTCAGAGCGTGGGTTTCTTCTGGTACTTGCGCTGTTCGAATCACTGGCGTTGAGCTAGATGGAACAATGGATCAGAACGGATTGTATCTGATAGCTACCTCATCGGGTGTAAACGGCACTCCAAGAGAAATCATAACAACAAAAGGAAAACCTAGCATTATTAAATCAATGGTGTTTTGCAACAGTTACAGCATACCGCTCAGCTTGAATATGAGGATTGGTTATTTCGCAGACAATTACACACTAATAAGAAATTACAAACTGGCCCCGTATGAGACAATTCACATCCCGTTTGTTGATACTATCTTGTTAGGAACAGATACTTTAACCGCCTGGGTCAATGAGAGTAACGTTATATGGTGTCACATCGTCACAAAGGATGTGACGATCTAATGCCGACACTTGATAATTATTCACTGGGCAATTACGGGTTGGGTGGGTTTGTACAAAGTAGTGCGCTAGTACAAACTCCTTCTATAAGTGAAACTATAGCAATCAATCCTGCATCCGTTGGTAACGTACGTACAATTGCTGATATACCTCCGTCTAGTTTAATATCAATATCGTCTATCAACGCATCTAATGGGAAGATAGGCGTTACATCGAGTAGCACCAACTTAAGCTACCATTTAGCTTTGCTTGATGATGCTAACCGAGTATGGATAGTGGGAGCTACATCTAATACTTCTATTTCTTATTATGCCTTGCAAATATCAGAAGCAACAAGCGCAATTTGTATTTTCGAAAATAACAGCGCCTTATTGAGCAACGCAACAGCTAAGACATCAGTATCCAATAATATGCCAACAGGTTTTAACATGAAGGGCAACATGAAATTATGCTTATACGTGTCATATAATACAGTTAATCCATCTGCCAATCTACAACTTTTTTGTTCTAATGTGAGGGTGGTTTCGGCATAGAGAGATAGCAGGGGGAAAGGGTGTGACGTTGTGAGCCGGGAAAATTCATTGATAGGGGAATGTCCTGGTGGTGTATAGCTCAATAGAAAAAGAAAGAGTTTCAAGGGGGTGATTGGAAACTTAATCGAGTATGTAACACGTCCGGGATCCGGAGCGTGTTTTTTGTTGTGTCTGGAGTGGTCTGTAATAAATCAAATTCAGAGAGAGAGCGGGGAGAAGGTCATGCCAGAGGAGGTGCTGACAATTGAAAAGTTGCGCACGAAGACAGACGAGTTAACAGCACAATTAAGTAATTTAAGTGCTGAATTCACACGATTGACAGCACAGACATTATCAGACGAAGCCAGGTTTAAACTTATCGAACAAACAACAGGCCGGCATGATGACGAGATCCGGCAGCTCAAGGATTCCACTCGCATGATGCAACTGCAATTTGATCAGGTCATGACGAAGATCGATACGCTTGAAATGAAGTTGTTTAGCTGGCTCCAGCAAACACAACAGGACAGTGTGAAGGAGAGGACAACCAGCCAGAAACAGTGGATGAGCTTCCTACAGTTTGTTTTGGGCGGGACAGTCATTGCAATTGTAACGGCTATTTTTGTTAAGGGGGGATTGTAGTTGTATAAGATCACTCAGAAGGGAAATAAGAACACCAATTTCAGTAGCCGGGATGGTAACGTCCCGGTTATTATCGTTAACCACATCAGCGGCGGCTCTATGTCTTCTATGGACTCATGGTTCCAATCTTCCGGCAACACTGTGTCATCGGCTCACTTCGGCGTATCGAAGTCCGGAGAGATTCACCAGTATGTTGCAATTGACAAGATGGCCTGGGCGAACGGCTTGAAAGTTGATGCAATCAAGAATGCGACAGCTCCAATTATCAAAGAGCGCGCACCGACTAATCCAAACAAATACTCAGTGTCAATAGAGCACGAGGGTACAGACGGTGAATTGACAGATGCACAGTTCCAAGCATCTGTTTGGCTGCACTTCTACATCCAAACCGAAGTTAAGAGGATCTACGGCAAAGATATGATTCTGGATGAGCGACATGTCATTGGACATTTCCAAGTGGATCCGAAACGTAAACCATTCTGTCCAGGTCCTAAGTTCCCATGGACTCGTCTGTATCAGGCGATTAAACCGATAATCCTACCAGCTACACCATCAAAGGAGGGTGAACCCATGACAGCAGATGAAAAGAAGGAATTTGAACAGCTCAAGGCGGACGTGAAGGACCTTCAGACGCGCGTAAACATCAACGGTGACCAAACACCACCTAAAGTCTATCACGAGGCGCTAGAGGCAGCTAAGTTTGTTAAAGCAATTACCACTACGAATGACAAGGATCAATCTGCATTGAAGATCCTTCAAATGATGTACAATATGGGTCTTTTCGAACCACGGTTCATTGAGATGGTCAGATCATACAAAAGGAAGGTGTAAACGATGAACGAAATAATCCAATCGGTTGTGACAAATGCCCTTATCTCTATTGCGTGTTTGCTGGCTGTCCTGCTGTTCGTGTTCCTGCTGAAAGAGTGGCGTCAACTTGGGGCGTGGATCACAGCACGAAAGGCAGCGGCAGAAGCTAAGTCTGCTGAGTCTATCCAGAATGCATTGTGGAGTGTTGCACAGGAAGCATATGCTAAAGCTGAGGCGGCACTTGGTGAATTGGCTGGATCAGATAAAATGGATCTGGCTATTAATTATGCGGTGAAACGTCTCCGGGCTTTGGGGATCACGGTTAGTGCTGATGTAATTAGGGCAAAGATACAGGAGGCTTGGGTTAAGTTGGACAAGATCCCAAATCAAAAATCTATGGATCCGGATCAACTAACTGAAGCGTTGCGAGCAGAGATTGAAAAGGCAGTTCAGCCTTGAATGGGCAACACTCTAACTCCATTGGCCTATCGCTGATGGAGTTATTTTCTTCTTGAATAACGAACGATTGTTCGCATATAATACAAACAGTTGTTCTTATTCAGGAGGGATGAATATGTTATCTGATTACGAGCGAAAGGTGTTACGGATCTTATATAACTACAAAAGCGGACGGCGGCGTTTTCCTACTGTCCACGAATTAACCGTTAAAACAGGCAAGTATAAAGCAGACGTTATGGACGCACTGGAGGCTCTAATAACTGCACGATACATACATTGGGAGGATAAGTCGGATACGGCTAATCTAGTCATTTTGGAAGGTTGGGAACGAGAGGGAGAACGTCCTAAGGTTGAGCACAGGAAGCCGCCAGTCAACAACAGTAATACTGACTATTGGACTCAATACTAAGGGGGCGCTTATTATGAGTAGCAAGTTGGCGGGAAACGGATTGTTTGAGTCATCTCGGATGATATTGCCTGAGCACAGGGAGGCCTGGCTTGAGCATCAAGCGAAAGCATTGGAGAAGGAAAAACCGATTCTGGATGAACAGGAGATGCAATTAATTCAAGGGGCAATAAATGATTCCTTTCATCAACGGTTACGTATACAGATCACTGAATTCGATCCAATAGAGGATAAGATGTATGAGGGTGTTGTATCTGTTGTAAACACGGTTCGAATGGAAATCAAACTTGTTTTTCCTGATAAAGATTGGAAGTATATAAAAATCGCTGATATTATGTCGGCTACCACTTAAATAATAGTAAACGCCCGATCCAGAGAGAATGGATACGGGCGTTTTATGTAGTAGATAGTTTAAACTGGTGGACGCTGCTGATGTTGAATGGCGCGGATAAGCTTGTCGTTACGTTTATCTGCGTTGTAGGAGTTAACGACCAATATGGCGTGGATGACACCAGGAACATAAAAGAATAGCGTTAGGATACAGCTAAGCAAGAACTGACCAACTTTACCACAGGACAATACTGCAAGTGGTGGCAAGAAACAAAGTAAATAGCGCATAGTTATTTCCCCTTCGAACGTTTTGGGTATAGTCTAACAGAACTAGGAAAATGTTTCTATATTTATTATGGGAATCAGGAAAATACTTCTTGCAATACATACGGCTTTACCGTATATTTATGGCAGACAAACAAACAGGAAAATTAAGGAGGTATGAGCATTGACCTTGAATCAGTACCGAGATTTGGCGGACCAACTGGGAGGAGAGGTCGGAGAACGGATCGCTGCACTGGTCGAAGAGTTAGAAGAGTCCAGACAGATCATACGTGGTAAAAAGTACCCACCTCTCCTGGGGAGTAAGGAAGTAGCAGAACAGATTGGCGCAGACCCAAAGAACATGCATCATGTGCGCAAAAACAAGATGTTCCCAGAGCCTGACGTTATGGTTGGGACAAGGCCGTTCTGGTTTAAACCGTCGATTGATGAGTACCAAGAGCGCATGGAAGAGTGGCGTAGCAAAGACAAGCCAGAATAAAGGGGATAAGGCACGATGGAACTGGTCACGTTTATGTTGTTTTCAACAATAGAAGTACTGACGGTATTTATATTCATGATGGTGTTATACAGGGAGAATCCAATGGAATTCATCTGGCAGGCACTGTCAGTGTCTGTACTCATGGGCATGCAGAGTCATTTCTTACGAGGGCTAGATCTGGGATTTCTAGCTGTGGTGATAAACTTAATGTTCTATGTCCTGATACTTGCAACTATTGTTCGGCTTCCGATCCTATGGTCAATAATTATATCCGGTAGTGGATTCTTTCCCTACGGAGTTGCACAAGCATTGCTATTTGAAAAAATTGGCGGAGAGCTCCTACAGCTTGTGACAAGTATTCTGTTTTTAATAGCTTCATATCTCCTCTACAAATTCGGCTTGGGCATCGAGGCGCCATATCAAAAACTGAAACTCCCCCGAGAGAAAGCTATTGTCGTGACCGTCATTATTACGGCATTCGTACTCACTGCAATCACAATGTACGTGCAAGAGTCATGGGCTAACATATTGTTTTTCGGGGGAGCATCTGCACTGTTTCTGTACTATGCATTCAGAAAGGATCGTGAAGCACGTTGATTGAGGTAGTGGCGGGGAGAATGGCGCGTCATATCAAGTCAGTAGTTCCGAATCACCCAGTACCAGAAGACAGCATGCGGCACTCGCTAATCATTATTCTTAATTTTGTTTCAGTGGTCGTTTTAACAGTATTGGCAGGCTTGGCAACTGGTCGTTTGAATGAAGCAGTAATGCTGTTAAAATGCTTTGCCTTTCTACGCTTGTTCTCAGGGGGAGTACACCTACAGACAAGCATGGGGTGCGCAATCATAACGGCTGGTGCAGCAACTGCACTGTCTATGTTCAGTATTGGTTCAGAGTGGACTGTTATCCTTACAGTAATCAGTATGTTTATTATGCTTTTCTATGCACCAACAGGAATTGAAAACCAGACCCGTATTCCGGAGAGGTTCTATCCAGCCCTTAAAATCGTGTCCTTTTTGATCGTTGCATCAAACCTTTGGTTCGGATCGTCTATGGCAGCAATAGCATTTTTCGTACAAGCTCTGACATTAGTAGCCAACGAACATTTCATGAAGGGAGGTGACAAACATGTTTAAAACAGCTATCTATGGTGCAATCGCAACTGGATTGGGTGCAGTAGCAGCTCTGTCTGTAATGCCAGCAAGCTTGATCTTCGTAAACAACCCTAAGCCACCACAACACTTGCTTAAAAAATAATGGAGGACAACATATATGGAATACGTATCACTTCTGGCTGATCATAAAGGAAAAACCGATGTTATTCAGGTTAAGATCGCCGACATACTGTATCTTTCTTATATAAAAACGTATAGGAAGGTCGCTTTTTACACTTCCGATGCAACCTATTATTTTGTGGGAAGCAAGGAGCATTGGACTGAGGTTATGAATAACAGCGGTGGAAATTTCATGGACGTAGACCGGCATAATTCGGTTAATGTGATGAAGGTAAGGCGGACTGAGACAAAGCCATATTATGCATACTTCGAAAAGTTCCGGAGAATAAACGAATTGCGATGCTCTATGTCCGCAAGAGGATACACCGATCTGGAAAAAGAACTATCTGTTGCGACTAAACAACAACAAAAACTTGTTCCAATACTCCAATGAAAAGAGGGGCCTCCGTCGTAATGCGGGGGCCCCTCTTTTTTGCGTTCGATTATAAACTATAGCACAAGTCTAATGTAATATGTTGTCGAATGGTGGTGTCGAATGGATTCAATTCGGACGACCCAATTTTAATTTACAAATCTTGTGATGTGGGGTTAAATGGGAAATAGGAACATGATTTCCTGTTGACGTTTAATCAACTTTACAACGGGGTAAAGAAAACCTCCGGGTGGAGCAGTAAATGCCCCGGCCTGTTACGCTACATCGGCCACTCGTATATGTCCTTTTCATTGCATCCGAGAATAATGCAGATCCCGCGCATAGTAAGGCTTGGGATGGGTCGCTTGTTAGTCTCGTAAAAGGACAATAGAGTGGTGGATACATTTAATCCGCACACTTCAAGCAGTGCCTCAGATAGTTGATCCTGAGTGTAACCGGCTTGGATGCGGATGTCGCGCAACAGGCACTTCCCGAAGGTAAGCGCCATATTATGTATGCCTCCATATTAAGTTTTAAGTCTTCCATAGGAACAATCGTTCGTATATAATTACAATACTACATACCGGGGGTCTTGCCTTATGAACAGCATTGATGCCGAGCATTTTTTGAAATCCATTGCAGCCGATACGCCAGAAAACCAAAAGTTGATTGATGAGTTTCTTATTTCCCTTGTTGATACTGACTCAGAAGTAGACGAGCCATAGCCTGTAGCTTGCGCTTCTGTTCCTCTGTCAGTTCCTTTCCGTCAAAAGTAAAATCTCCCTTGATGAAAGAATCATCGTTCAATTCCACTTTTTCAACCATAACCCTCTCAGCCTCGGTTAACTTGCTGTGGGGGTTATTTGTGTGTCCCAAAACCCAATCCGTTGTAACTCCATATAAGTCGCACAATGCTTTTAATGTTTCATAATCCGGTTCACTGATTTTGTTCTCGTATCCACTCAATGTCTTGTTGTTGATCCCCGTATGATCTCTCACTTGAATTTGTGTCAAACCCGCCTTTAAACGCGCTTCTTTTAGGCGTTCACTGTACAACTTGAGCATGGTTTTTCTTCACCTCTCCTTGGTTATTGATATTACCATAATGTCCTAGAAACATGGAAACCATTCTTAGTTTTTCGGATAATCAGAAAATTAATTTTAAAAAGGGGGTTGCATTCTTAGATACTAGGAGTTATATTTGACTCACGGATTCTTAGAAATTAGGAATTCACACAGAATACCTAAGAATTGGAGGTGACCTAATGAGTCAAGTTGCTGAGGATAAAAGCAAACCTTACCTGACTCCTTTGATCAAACGCATTCGTGCTCACATCCTTACATCCGGCACTTCTATGAAGTCTATCTCAGCAAAAGCTGGTATACCTGAAAAGCGTTTTTATCGCTTGATGGATGGGACTTCTATGATGAGCGCAGATGAAGTTGAACTCTTATGTAAGATTGAAGGTCTTGAGTTAGACCCGAAGGAAATTTTTTTGGCTAAGAATTCTTAGAATCTAGGAATAACTTTAATAGAAGTATACGGCAAAACCGTATGAAAAGTCAACTAGATTGTCCGTATTTTCTTAGAAAGACGGGGTGTTACATGAATCGACAAGCAATTGCATTAACTGACGATCAGGCAGCGATAGTCATACAGCGAGGTACAGCAATCACCTTGAACCTTATGGAGGTGGCATGTTCGGACTTTGAGACAGGAAAACAAACGCCAGCTTCTTCCTTCTCCATCAACAACATAGAAGGGCTACGAGAATTGAGAGACGCACTCAATAAGCTTCCTTTAGGAGAAAAGAAGGATCAGGAAAAGGCGTTAACTCAACTTGATCAAACAAGTCCAGCGATTTGGAGACCGATCAAGGAAAGTGCTTTAGAAAGACTTACTCCTCTCAGTTCACCGAATCGATATCAAATGATTAATGCGTTGTCCGTGATAGTGAGGAATACGGTCGGTATCCCAAAAATAAACGACCTGACAGAAGAAGATCAACCAAAGGCACAGGCAATTGTTGATGTCATTGTAGATGCCATGATCGAACTTAGGTCAGAAGATTAAACCGAATTGAAAGGGGCACACACACATGTCTATCGCAATTCACCCGGTTCATCGCCGCTTGGCAGAACTGACGATCAAAGCAGGAAAAACAGGAGGAACGTTTAAACTTCCACCTGCCGAATGGATGGAGTTAATGCACTGTCTGCAAGCTAACGCCACTTTGGTCCACAAGTTAGATGGTTACAAAGAAGCTGCTTATGCCGCTCAGTGCAATGACCAAATGGATTTAGTTCAGCACTTCACGCAATTACTCGATGAGCTGGAGGCGCAACTGACATGATCAAACGCGGTGGGCTGTTCATGATCAATTACGGAGACGGCGAAGGGAGCGAACAACAGGGTTACCGTCCGGGTCTGGTTATCCAGAACGATGTGGGCAATGAGTTTTCCCCAACAGTCATTGTTGTAGCGATCACAGATGGTGAGGACAAACGCTTGATGCCGACTCACTTCCCTATCGGGATCAAAGAGGGGATGCGCAAACCATCGGTTGTAATGTTTGAGCAGATTCGGACGATTGACAAAACCCGATTAGATTACCAGTTCGGGTCGCTCACACCTGAGATTTTGAAGCAGATGGAGCATCCATTAATGATCAGCCTCGGATTAAAAGCAGCGCCTAAACCCAGAAGAAAGACGGTGACCAAATGAAAACGGAACAGCAATTGCAGGAATTATGCTCATTCTTTGAAACCTTCGAAGGCAAGATGTACCAGCAAGGCCGTCTGCTAATCGCCCTGCATGCCCGGGGGCAGTACAACAAGTACAACCGGCAGCTTTCCGGCAAGCGGTGATGGTTATGAGCACTCCATCCAATCCGATGCACCTGTCAATTCGAATCAAAGCAAGTGACGATCCGTTGGACCTTAAAGCACTGGCTCAATCTGGAGGACAGCACTTGTACGATCTGCGCTATCCCAAGTTCGCTTTCCCAAGCGAAGCTCACCAGATGAAGTACAACCGAATCAGAAAGGAACTGAGAGGAGGTGAGGGGAGCAGTGAGAGTAAATTGTAAGTGCGGCAAAAAGGGTGCCGAGTATGCGGTGTATGAATCAGCACAGCCGCACTGTCTGAGGTGCATGCTAGTGGCTGTCAATTGCACGATAGCAATACCGGTTCGCAGACTTGATCCGTGGGAAATGGAACGACCAGAAGACACAAAAAAAGCCGCCCATTAGAGAGCGGTCCATAAGAAAACTATTCGCAATCATCATATCACAGGAAGCGAGGAAAGCAAGTGGCAAAGCATGTGCGCTTAATCGAATCAGAGGTTATCAACTTCGCGGGACTCCGGTCCAAGAAAGTGGAGTACGGGGATGTTACTCGCCTGTCAGGTAAGAACGGTCAGGGTAAAACTTCAATTGGTACAGCTCCAGTCTGGACACTGTACGGAACAGATCTGTTCGGCAACAAATACAACCCATCACCAACCAACTATGAGTTTGACAGGGTGTTTGCTTCTACGATTCTCCAAGTTGATGGGGTGCCTATCAAGTTTGCTCGGGAGATCGAGAACGGAACCAACTCGTTTTACATCAATGACGTTCCAACGAAGGCCAAAGAGTTCGAGGCTGCGGTAGCCGAGTTGTTTGACAAAGATGAATTCTTGTCCTTCTACAACCCCATTTACTTTTTCGGGAAGCACTGGAGCAAGCAGCGGGAGCAGATTATGAAGTACACCACACAGCCTGCCAAGAAAGAAGTCTCTCAAGAAATGAGCCGGACAGCACCAGACCAGAAACCAAAGGAAATCACACTTAACCCTGCAGCTGAGAAGTTGAATGAGCTAATGAAGAAACACACACTGGATGATCTGCAGAAGATTCACGGCGGCACCGGGGGGCAGAAATCGAAGCTGGAGAAACAGCACATTGCCGCTCAGAGCCGGACAAAGACGCTACAGGAGCAACTTGATAAATTACCCGCAAGTTCAGGTGAGAATATTGAGTCATTGCAGGCTTTGGAAGCTGAATTGCGAGAGCAGATCAAGGTGGCTGATGAATTTCCGGCTAAAGCACATGAAGTTCAGAAAGCCCAGTTTGAACTGAAAAGCCGGATTGCACTGCAACAAGATCAAATTGCACAAAGCAAGGAACGATTCCTGGTACTTCACGGGGAAGCGATTGAAGATAAATGCCCGACATGTAATCAGGGATTAGATGAAAAGGCAGTCACCACAGCACGAGAAAACAAGGACGCTCGTGTAGCTAAAGCCCGAGAAGCACATCAAGCCTTGATCGACAAGCGCAATGAACTGGAAACAGAGCTCGCCGCCATTGTTCCTATCGATGTGGGTGACCTTCCAAAACAGGTTCGTGAGTTCGAGGATCAGTTGGAAGTTGTTCTGTCTGATATCCGAAATCAGAATGCCCGGGCTCAACTTGAGGCAGATGTTGCAGCAGCGAAGCAGGCCGAAACAGACACGCTTACTACCCTGAAAGAATCGGTCTTTATCCTGGACGCAATTAAGTCCTATAAAGCCAAAGAAGCTGAACTGCAAGCCAAGAAGGTGCAATCCCTCTTCACAACTCTTACGATCCGCCTTTTCAAGTACGTGAAGACAAAAGGCGAATACGAACCTGATTTCAGCATCCAAATGGACGGCAAGGATTACCTGGCGTTATCCACTGGTGAACGCATTGAAGCAGGTCTTGAACTGACAGAAGTTTTGTTCAAGCAATCAGAACTGATCGTACCGACCTTTATCGACAACATAGAGAGTTACACAGGCCGTGTGGCTGTGTACGACCAACTGATTACAGGGCGAGTAGTTGAAGACCAAGAACTGAAAATAGATGCGGAGGTAGCGTTGCGATGATTAGAACAGTAGTTTACAAAGGTTGGACCGCCTTTAATAGAGCATTGAACCTAATGGTGCTTAGGAAAGTGGAGCGGGAGGGAATTGTCCAAGTTGCATTCCCTTTCCTTGAAGATACTCCGAATTTTGACCTGACTATAGCAGAGGCAATGGATCTGAGGGATGCCTTGAACGATTTAATTGGAGAGGTTCTTGCACTTCCAGCCCCGGCAGCAGAGTTGTTTCCACCAACACAGGTATCTGTTTCCGATCAGAGTGCATTCAGTGGCTTGTTCGATAGATTTTCGACCAACTCCGAAAAAGATCGGGGAGCACGTATAGCGTTAAGAATGGCCGCTGATATATTGGGATTGCCAATTGCCTGGTCACCAGAGGATAACGTTCGATGAAGAACGGAAAGAACCCATCACGCCGCCAGAAACAGGCCATTGCTGCTGCCAAACTTGTTCCAGACAACTGGCTCGTATACAAAGCAGAACCTGGCTCACTGCACATCGTTAACCGCAATACTCAATCCACCAAAATCATTAAATCATAGGAGGCTACAAGCCCATGTCAAATTCCAATAACCAACTGCAAGCCATTAATGAAGAGGTGGTTGTAGGTAGCTACACACAAAAACACCTGGACACATTGAAATCAACCATTGCAAAAGGAACGAGCAATGAGCAATTCGCTCTATTCGTTCAGACTTGTGTCAGAACAGGTTTGGACCCGTTTCTTAATCAAATCTTTTGCATCGTATACAACGGAAAAGACGGCCCTGTCATGAGCATGCAGATTGCTGTTGAGGGGATTGTGGCCCTCGCGAAGAAGCACCCACAGTACAAAGGCTTTATTGCTTCTGAGATTCGAGCTAATGACCTTTTCAAAGCTAAGATGCATACGGGAGAAGTGGAACACGAACCGGATGTAATGAACCCTGGGGAAACCATCGGTGCGTACTGCATCGCTTACAGAGAGGATGCACCTAATATTCTGGTCATCGTCCGTAGGGATCAAATTGAGCATTTGGTTAAAGGCCGTAATGGTCAGATGTGGAAGGACTATTTTGACGACATGATCGTAAAGCACGCCATTAAAAGAGCCTTTAAACGCCAATATGGAATCGAGGTATCAGAGGATGAACCAACTGCAGCACCTGCTGAAAACTCACCATATGAGCGTAGAGACATCACACCAGAAACTCCACCAACTCCAGCTATTACACAGCCTGAAACTACTGACGGTGGTACAGAAGAATCGGAAAAACAAAAACTGAAAGCTGAAATGAAGCAGAAGTATAAACAGCTCGGAATTACTGACAAAGAAGCTATGGGAGCTCACATGCAGGAGTTTTGCAAGACAAAAGGTTCGGAACCGACCATTGCAGAGATCAAGGGCTATCTGAAAATTATGGATCTTCAAATCCAAGCTGCCGCCGACGACCTTCCTGTGTAAGCCATGGGGTACAAGGTCGAAATATTCAGGCTTTGTCCGGACTGTCAGGTGTGCGGGAAAGAAATATCGTCAGGGCGTGAGCAGTACAATAGGGGCCGGCGCGTATGCGGCGATTGCAAGACATCACTGGAGGCGATAACCGATGAAAGACGGCAAGCCCGTGCAACTCGACTTGTTCAGCAGCTTGACCGAACCAAAGGGGCCGCCTCCGGCCCCAGTACTAAACGGAATGTATTACGAAAAGGCCACTGACAAGTTTGTATCTTTCATGCTTGGCAAGCGGCATTACGAAGAGCCTGCCCTCGGGTGCAAACATCCGAAGGAATGGCAGAATCGAATAAAAAGGGAGCGTGCTATATAAATGGCTAAATTGAAAATTGAATTGGAATTAGATTGGTTTGATGAGGAAAGTGGAACTGTCTCAGATGCAATCAAAGATCAAGTAATAAGCGGGTTGCAGGATCGCCTTATACGTAAAGTGGAAACCCAGACTCGTGAATCTATTGAAACAAAAATTAAAGAAGCTGCTGATAAAGTATCGGATGAATTCCTTGTGAAAGTGTTTGAAGAACGGATTAAGGACATCACCATCCCAGTCAAAACAGGTACCTGGAGCTCTGAAACCAAGCATTTATCGTTTAGTGAGTTTGTGGGTGAGAAGTATGACGACTTCCTTAAACGGAAAGTGTTTGACGAACATGGCAGAACTCCAAGCTACGACAGGGACGCAAAGTTCACGATTCATGAGTACTTTGTCAAAGATATGCTCGGCAAAGAACTTGAGAGTAAAGTATCTACATTAATTGCGGAAGCACGGCAAAAGGCAGAACAAAGCGTGATTAACACACTTGAAAAGAATCTGCGTGACCAGTTGTCTGCCGATATGATCGGTCGATTGAATATCCCGAGCATGCTCAAAAGTTTACAAGAGAAGGCGGCCTTGTTTGAAGGACAATCCGAATCATGAAGGTCGATATCATTGCATCCGGATCAGGCGGAAACTGCATCGCACTCACAAATGAAGGACGCACGATCCTGATTGACGCAGGTGTTGCCAAGACCAAGATTGCCAAGCGGCTGCTTGAGTGTGGTATTCGACCAGACCAGGTAACGGACATCTTTATCACTCATGCCCACGGTGACCACATCAAGGGCCTTCCATTAGCGAACAAGTACCGGATTAAAGTATGGGCAACAGATGGTGAGTGGAAAGGTATCTCTGGTGTAGACGAGGATCTGCGTCGGGTGGTTGAAACCAGGTACAGCAAGTACGAAATGATAGAGCTTGGCGGGGTGCATTTGTACCCCTTCAAGACTCACCACGATGCATATGAGCCAGTAGGCTATGCGATCGAACCAGATAATAACGGACTACGGACTTGTGTGGTGTTTGATACAGGTAAGGTAGATGACGATATGTTGTCGCTCATGGAAGGACACATATACATCGTTGAAAGCAATCACGACCCAGACATGGTGGTCGCATCGGATTACCCTCTCAGCGTCCAATCTCGTATCCTCAGCGACTTGGGACACCTAAGCAACCAACAGACAGCGGAAGCCCTACAGAAGCTTATCAGAGGCAAGGGAGAACGCATATATCTGACGCACTTATCCAGTAATAACAACAGTCCGATCCTGGCGGAAATGACCGTGAAAGCGGCGCTCCGGCAGAAGGGTTTTATAGCAGGAACACATTATGAAATCGAGGTGGTCAGCACATGAATACAGTTCAAATTAAAATAGTGGCAAATTATAAGGCAAAAGGTGGCGTGTGGTTCCATGCAGGGGAGAAATACAACGCCCGCAGATTGACAATTGGAGTGCTTGATTTAACGACTCCATTCCAACTCATTGATGGGAACCGTTCTGGTCACGAAATCCCATATAAAAATGCAATCGTCCTGAAAGAAGTTAAAACATACAGCCAGAAGCAATATGACGAAATCTTGGCGCAACGGGACGAAGCACTGGGGCAGCGTGACAGGGCGTTATCAGATCTGACGAAGCATGGTCAGACAATCGTTGAATTGCATAACGACAAGCTTGCACTGCTTAACACTGTGGAACGTGCCGTCACTCACAACGAAATTCAGACGTTACCACGCGAGGTAGTGCAGGCGCTGGAATCATTCAAGCGTAACGGTGATGACTTGGATACGGTCATGAGATGGATGATTAGTCCTTATCAGTGTGATGACATATGGCGTGATGAAATCAACACTCTTCGTAGGTTCTCTATTGAGAATGGACGGAAACTCATTAACGGAATGATTAACGGATATGTGGTTGAGCCGCAGTTGGAAGACCCTTCAGGCATTGCAGAAACGGTGCTGGAGTGGTGGAAGGAGCACGACATTGACGCGAAGGAGTCTGACTTAGAGAAATTGGTAGATCGGCTGAGAGGACGTATTGCAGAACGTCATACAACAGTACAGTAAGCGGGTGAATTGAATGGCAGGACCGGAGCTTTCCGATGGATTCACCCGAGTGGCAAACGAGGTCATTGAAGAGGTTGCCAGGCACAAATTTAACGGCACACAACTTCGAATTCTCTTGATCGTCTGGCGCCAGACATACGGGTGGCGCCGGAAATCTGCCGAGTTGTCAGCCACCTTTCTTGCTACTGCCTTGCAGAGCGACCTACGGGGTGTAAAGAAAGAACTTAATCACTTGTTGGATATAAAAGTGTTGGTGGTTCACAGACCAGCCAAGGGAAAGTATGGGCGCTATATTGGATTCAATAAGTACACGGATCAATGGCTAGTGGGTGACAATAGTCCACCACAAGAAAATAAATCTACTGGTGGACAGTTGCCCACCTATGAGGTGGACGATCATACACCAGAAGTGGTGGACAATAGACCACCTAAGAAAGAAAAGAAAGAAAGTATAAAGAAAGATAATAAAAACAATAAGGGAGCTGCTAAAGAAATGGCTTCTAAAACCAAGCTGGCAAAGAGTCGTGAAGGCAAGCAGGAGTACGCAGAGGAAGTGTGGCTCAAACCGGAGGAACACACAAAGCTACTGAATGAGTTTGGGCAAGAAGGATTTACCTGGATGATAGATGTACTCAGCTCTTATAAACTTTCCGTTGATAAATTTTACGCAAGCGATTATGCAGTCTTCAAGAAAGGTGGTTGGCTGCGAATGAAATACGAGAAACATCTTTCTGACCAACAGAAATCAGGTGGTTACAAAAACCGTAGTCAACAGGCTCATGATGATTTTGAGGACATGAAACAATTGTACATGAACGAGGTGAACGGTAATGGTCATAACGATGGCGGAGACAATCGGACTGCTGTCCAAGATCAAGAGAGCTTACCCGAACTTTACCCTTATAACGAATAAGGATGGGCAAGGAAGAGTCGTTTCCAGCCCTACTGCTGAGATATGGCATGAACGGTTGAGTTTGAACGGAATCACGCTTAATGAAGCGTTAGAGGCGTTGAACACGCATATTGATAACGTCCACTTTGAACCAACCATTTCAGACATCTTAAAAGGTAAAAAGCAGTTATCAGTTTACGATCAGCAGGCGATAGAGCATAAAGAACTCATGCTTTCCATCGAAACACCTGAAAATGAATGTGTGCCTATGCCGGATGCGGTGGAAAGAGCTATTGATCAGATGGGAAGTAGAATGTCTGCTACGCGGTTCGGTGGTGACGATATAGATGACTGACCACTTTGACGATCCTCGTGACGACAGACCGATTGTACCGGAGTACAACCCACTGTACGAAGCTGAATTACAGTACCTGGGTTCCATCTTAAAGAACAAAAACAGGATGGAAGATGTGAGGTTAACAAGCCAATCATTCAGCCCTGCATGGAATCATGGAACGATCTTTCAAATGCTCAAGTTTGCTTACAAGAAGTTCGGTAAAGAACCCGACCCGTTTAACTTAGCAATTATGGCAAGCCATTGGAAAGAAAAGTTGTTCGAGGTCGGCGGTCCATCGTATTTTCTCAAGATTCATGAAGCAACGATTACAGAGAATATCGAAAGCTTCCGGCACTTCGAACAGATCATAAACACGGCCCACGCTGGACGGGAAATGGAAAAGGCTCGGAATGAAATTGCTAACAGTGGACTTAGTGCCAAGGAGATTCGGGAGGAACTGGACCGGATTGAGGACATAGCGCAACGTACGGCAAGGGGCAATCCTGCTGCAAATATCGCTTCTCTGTTCGCTGAACACAAGAAGGAGCTTCGCAGGCGTGAAATGATCAAGGGCGAGGTCACTGGTATCAAGAGCTGTTCGGACGACTTCAACCGATTGAGCAAGGGCCACCAGAAACAGGATTTGATTATCGTTGCTGCAAGGCCATCTATGGGTAAGTCGGCGTGGATGTGTAACGATGCCTTTGCCAGTACAGAAGATGGTACGGCTGCTCTGATGATATCCGGTGAAGACAAGTCAATAAATATGCTTGAAAGAATGATTTCAGCAGTTGGCAGGATTGAACTATCCCGAATGAAGTCAGGCCAGATGCGTGAATCGGATTGGAACAAATACCTCTTGGCTCTTGAGTTAATAGGAGAACGAAACATATTCATTGATGATACAGTTTCGCCTAAGATTGAGGCAATTCGAGCTATGGTTGCTGAAATGGTCAAGATTTACCCGAAAATGATTCTGTATGTTGATTACTTGCAACACCTTACTACGAACGAGAAATTCAGAAGCAACGCCGAAAAGTATGCTCACATTTCCGCAGAGCTCAAAAAGATTGCTCGTGACTTTGATATCCCGGTTGTGGCCCTGGCTGCTATGAACCGTGAGGTTGAGAAGAAGCAAGATAAGCGTCCGAGTATGAGCGACATTCGAGATTGTGGAAACATCGAGTCTGACGGCGACGTCATTATCCTTCTGCACAGAGAAGATTACTATGATGCTTCAAGCCGCAGGAAAGGGCTGATAGATCTGATTGTTGCTAAAGGTAGAAACGCTGGTACTGGAACAGTAAGCATGGTCTTCGACAAACCGTTCATGAAGTTCCTGAACATTACTGAAGAGATCAGGAAGCAGCGGAGAGAAAAGGACCTGGCATCATGAGTCGTCGCATAGAGAATGACACACAGTTGGCAAAGGCTATCCAGGGTATGCAACGGTTGTCTGATGAGATCGAAGACTTTGAAGACACGCCTGACCCACTCAACCACGACAAACACGAGAAGAACAGGAATGTGCTGATTGTGACATCGAAACTGGTCCAGGAATATAGCCGAGGCAAGGAAGTGCAGGCGGACCCATCAAGGGCTGCATATTACGACCAGATGGGGTGGTCGTATCAGGACCTTTCAGAGCCTACTGAGACACCTCAAACAGCACCGAAAACAAATACACCGACCGAGGCGAAACAGGCTCCAAAACAGCCGGCGGAGCCGCCAAAAACAGCATCTAAAGTATCATCATGGTTGGATGATTAGAGGTGAAGAACATGAGATTTGTTGGTGTAGATCCAGCAACGGAAACGGGAGTAGTAGCATTGGACGAAGATGGTAACCCGGTGCTTGAAACCAGCTTTAGAGGTAAAGGTAAGGATCGGCCGGGAGGGATCACCCTTGAACAGCGTATCTCACTCGAAAACCAATTGTTTAGACTTTTGCTACCGGGCGATCAGATTTTGAAAGAAGGAATAGCGAACGGAAATAAAATGTTGATCACCACAGCTAAGATCCATGGCGGCCTTGAGAGCATGATCGTTCGGAAAGGTTTGTTTCTTAAAGAAGTGGCGCCGACTGCAGTTAAAAAATACGTCGGAGTTACAGGCTTTAAAATTGTCGATGGTAAGAGCGTCAGGCTTGAGGGAGAAGAAGAAAAGAAGGGAGCAATGTCGGAAGGTGCGCTTAAGTACTTTGGATATTCTCATCCGAACAATAACGTGGTGGACGCATATATCATCGCCAAAATATGTGAGGCAGTCTACCGAGTCCGGCAGGGAAAACCGTTATCTGATTATCCAAAGCATCAACAGGAAGTCATTGATTCGATTATTAATCCACCTCCGCCTAAAAAGAAGCCGAGGAAAAAGAAAACTGAAAACACGAACCAACGGCGGGGGAAGCCCCGTACGGCGGACAGTTGCGCCCAAAATACGGAACAGACGTGCTTATTTTAGCCAGAAAGGAGCGAATACCCTTGGGAACACCAATTCCAAACCGAAGAATTGAATCTATCTCATCGGGTTCTAGCGAGGTCATAAAGTACAAATTGACTCCTGAAGAATTGGCTGCTTTACCACCTACTCCACCAATGACAGGCAAAAAGGATAAGCCTCCTATCAGTCTGGCGAACAGAAACGTCGATCCAAGTCAAAGAAAACGCGGCAGACCACCAAAGGTAATTGCCGAACCAAAAATCAACTATGAGCCACGCGGAAAGACGGTCCAAGTGAGTCCTGAACAGGCGAAAGCGATCGTTTTCCTTCTCCAGCCTATCGAGGGCGGTTGGAATGAGGATGAACTGGTTGGAGAGCATGCCAATGCACCAAATGACTGGCGGGATGAAGCAGAAGCCTTGAACGGCATGACACTGGGGGATCTGATAAATGCCTTGTATGTAGGCATGGACATTAAGGAGGGATAGCAGTATGGATGAAGATCAAAAGCGCCGGACATTCCAAAAGGTGAAAGCCATGTCGAAAGATACGTTCTGGTCATGGATGAACCAGTTGCACACCCGAGCTTATGCACTTGGTATTGAGCACATGACAGATGCCATGAGTTGCCACCCACGTATCAGCAAGCCGATGATCAATCAGGTGTTACTCAAGGCAGAAGAGATCCGGGAAGTGTGGGACGGCTTGAAGATGGTAACGGTCGATGGTACCGAGGGAACGGAGTTTAAAACGGCTGACCAAATCGCACAAGGCTTTGATTCAACCGAAGCCGCTATTTATAAGTTAACTGAGCCGCACATTCTGCACATTGGAGATAAAAAATTCGTTATCCGGCCTGCAACAGAGGCTGAGATTCAGGAGGCTGAAACTGCATGAACATAGCTAAATTGTACGAAATGCAGAAGACACTGGATGCAAGGATTATTGAGGAAAAGGGACTGCGGGGTAAAGACTTGCTCCCGAACACGATCCTTGCACTTCAAGTTGAACTGGGCGAGATGGCGAACGAATGGCGCGGGTTCAAGCATTGGTCTAACGATCAGGGACCAAGGGTAAAGGTACCCGCAACAGCATGGGGCACGCCATACAGAAACCTGCTTCTTGAGGAATACGTCGATTGCGTCCACTTCTTCTTGAGCATCGCCCGGCAACTTGGCCTGGATGAAACAGACCTTACTATCATTGACGATTACCTAGAAGGTAGCACAACTAATGTGCTCACCCGATTGATCTATCACGCTGGCGGCATTGGCATGGAGTACAGCCCGTATTCCAGCATTACGTCATTCCGTATGGCATTTAACATGTTCTTTGCTCTTGGTCAGCAGCGATTCAACTTCACACTTGAACAGATCGAGGCGGCGTACTTGGATAAGAACAAAGTCAACCATGAGCGCCAGGCAAACGGATATTAAACCATCTAAGGGAGGATACAGCCATGAAACTCAGGTTTGCTTCCCGCAAGATAAAAGAACCTTGCATCTACTGCGGGAAGGCGTTTAAAAAGGGTGATCCGTATTGGCAGCATCGCCAAGTATGGACAGACGACTATGACGGTAAAATCTCGGGCTTCACTCACCACATGTGTCCAAGATGCAAGTACCAAGAAGAAGATCGAGAAAGACGCTCACGCAACTTGCAGGAGCGTTGCCAGCATCCCGAGCATATGGTCGAACTGCAATACAGTTACATCCCAGGCGAGGCGGTTATGCAGCCTGACCATTACGCATGCAGGATATGCAACAAAGTGGTTTAGGGGAGCATCCCCAGGAAGGGAGTACAGACACACATGATTACAGCGAAAAGTTATTTCAGCGGAGCTGGCGGAATGGATCTCGGCATGATGGAGGCCGGCATTCACATGGTTGAATCCTTCGAGATTGACAAAACAGCCTGCGACACGCTGCGGCAGAACTTCGGACACGCGGTAAATGAATCAGACATCACCAAAATCACCGTCTTGGACCAACAGGACGCAGATGTATATATCGGGACATTCCCTTGCACGAAATACAGCACGATTGCAGACATTCATGGGACCCGGACGGGTGACGATTTGTTCCTCCACTTCTTTCGGCATGTAGCACTGGCACAACCAGAGATGTACATCGTGGAGAACGTACCCGGGATGAAGAAGTTCCAAGTTGTTATGGAGTGTTTGACCCGACTTCCAAACTATTACGTCCGGGTCGAGTGTCCGGTTAACGCAAATATGTGGCTTCCACAGGAACGCAAACGGCTAATTGTGATCGGTAGCAAGCGACCAATAAACGATCTGCCTTATCCCGAATCAAGCCCGGCAAGCATGAAGGACATCATCGATGTAGGAACAGAAGTATACGCTCCAGATTACGTCCAGAAGCGTTTGAACGGCGAGTACAGGGATTTACCAATCATCACGGACTTGGAAGGCAGAGCGCCAACGTGCGTGGCGCATTACGCAAAGGATCGGTCAACGCGGCTGGTCAACGATGGGCAGTCCATCCGACCGTATTCAGTTAGAGAGTATGCTCGGCTGCAAGGATTCCCTGATTGGTTCCAGTTCGCCGGCACGGATAACGATGCTTATCGACAGATTGGGAATGCAGTTGCGGTGCCAATGGGTAGATGGGCCGGAGAAGCAGTCAAACGTTATTTCGGAGTTGCATAAGGGATACCAAAGAGGAAGGGGCAGAGCCTCTTCCCACCACATACCACATAAAGGAGCTGTGAGCGTGTATCGAATCGACATATACAACAGTGCTGGCAAGATCATCAAAGAAGTTAATCACGAATACGGCATGCTTAGTTGCATGAAGAAGGCGCTCGACTTACTAAACATTCCGGGAAACATGGCAGTTGAGATATACAAGGATAACCAGTGGATCAAAGGATTTAAAAAATAGGTTGGGTTTAGGCCCACCAAAGGAGAGATAACACAATGGAGTATTACATTCTCAGTCTCAAATGGTCGAACGGTAAAGGCAAATACGTTTGGTGGGGTCCTGACTCCGCTGGGTATACCGAAGATCTGAACAAAGCAGGAGTCTATACGGAAGAAGACCTTGCAAAACGTCCTTTCTATTACCGCAATACGAGCACTTATCCAGTTCCAGTTGAAACGGTGAAACAAATGATCACACAAACGGTTGTCCCATCCTACTCAGAGAATTGGGACCTGATGAAGATAAATCTTGCTGAACTGAAAGAGTATTGAGGCTACGGCCTCTAACCAAGGAGGGATATACAATGTCAAAACGACTTAACAAGAAAATTTACAAACGTGTTGTTATGGATCAGCAGCAGGGGCAGGAAACACCGAAATTCTACTTGTCCAAGGCACGTAAGTTGATGCACGCATGGTATGACCGGAGATATTTAACAATCATCGGCCCGGAATGGTGGGAAGGATTCGAACAGATCCCTGAATCAGACTTCAAGGCATACCTGAAGCAAGCTTATAGTGATGCTGATGTAGTTTTCAAAGAAGTATCTTACGGATTGCATCCACAACGTCTGGCGGCTGATTTCAAGAAGGTTAAACGCAAACAGGCACGCAAGCCAAGGAAGATCAAAGAAACACCTGTACGCAAGCTGAGAAAGCCCGAGACGTTCCTCATAACCAATAAGCACTACGAGAAAAGTGAGGTTACCGGGGAAGTGGTTTTCACCAAACGCGATTATAAATTCTTCATACATCGGACAGAAGATCCATGGGGCTGGCGTTGGACAGTATCGGATGCAGCTTGTGGGATGAGAATTGCAAGTTCGGATAAATACAAGCAGGCCGTCAAACAGGCTAAGGAAATCATTGATAAGAACTTTGAACGGTATATAAACACAGTTAATGTGAAGGAGGAAGAACAGTCATGAGTGAAACGAAAAAAGTTTTGTTAACCAAAAAATATGAAATCACGGGTCTGGGTAGTTTCCACAAAGTGATTCCTGTTGGAATTTATGAAGTTGTAAGCTATGCGAACGTTTATAAAATCGTTTCCGATGGGATTTACAAAGGCGACAACTTGCCAAAGGATCTTTGCCAAATAGCTAAAGAGTACTCCATTGAATACGTAACAAAGCTTGAAATTAAGGCCGCGAGAGGCGACCAAGAGTTGGAACGGCTCCGCAAGGAGCTTGAAGAGGTTCGGCAAAGTATAACCGAAGAAGCTAAACAAGCCGATTCTTGGCATGAATTGTACTTGGAATCGGAACGCGCCAAGAATGTAATGTCGATCTACCTTAACGAGCTAATGCACAACACGTCGAACATGGTGATTGCATCGCAGATTTATAATGTACTGCGTGAAGCTGTTGAGCGTGAAGAGATTGATCCGGTGGGTCAGGAAGGAGAGGGGAACCAAGATGGGTAGAGAGCTGAAAACGGGGCGCGTGCTTTGGGATGAAGTTGAGAAGTTGTCCAGAGAAGAAAATGGAGTCGGTGAGGACTGGTCGCTGACAGGTGTTAACCTTCTGGGATCGACAAAAGCAGATATAGCGCGTTGCTCATATGAATTGTTCAATCGAAAAGAAGGTGGATTTTTAACAGGAATAGTTAGTTTTGATCCATTTATCAAGGGTTGAGGCGTGGGCCTCTCCCTACTAAGGAGGATATACAACACTGTCTGTAGGCATGCGAAAGGACCGCCACTTGTCCCATACTAATTAATGTAACGTGTTCAGGTTATCTAGAATAGCCCTACTAACAACGGAATGTAGGCGTGTGCGGCCCTTATTAATTTATATCATTCATTCAATAGTGAAACAACGAACTAATATTACCAATTCAATAATTGGGAGGAATGGAGCAAATGACAACAGTGATGGTAACTCAAGAACAATCAGAAGGTGTGAAAACACTGCTTACAACAATGAGTCGGGAAACGATTCTGAACAAACATACCGAGGCAAAGGCGAAAGGCATGACAAAGTTTTGGGGCATAGCGGGTCTGAATGATCTGTCAAACGAGAAGATGGCCCTGCTGCTGTATAACCCGGACAAAGTTACAGTTGAACCCTCGCTTGAAGACAATTTGCGGGATGCTTACATTGGTGCCAAGAGTCAAGATTTTGCGGACGGACTGGTGAAGGCAGCCACCTTGTACGGAATCAATCCAAGCATGTTTGAGGGACTGGTCGAATGGGTCCCAGATGATAATGAACCGGCAATAGAACCCGATCAGCAATAGAACACGACTTTATTCTACTAATCTTATAAAACCTAAATTGAGAGGGGAAACAACCCATGGCAAACGATAAATTCATTACAGATGCACCAGCAGGAGTTAACGAATTGCTTCAAGATATTATTTCAAAAAATCATACACACCTTGATGACAGTGAGTTTTTAGTGATTATGAAACATGGAGGATGGAAGTCCAAAGGGAAAACAAAATTCAGTGGTGTTGCAGTTCTCAATGAGGCAATCCGCATGAGCATGGATAAGGACGCAATCTTGTATCTCAATGCGGACATGTGGAACCAAATGACTGACCCTCAGAAACGTTATGTAATTGATCATGCTCTCTGCACTCTTGATGTCAAAATGGATAAACACGATGATGTCTTGGAAGCTCCTGACGGTCGCCCATTGCTTAAAACTCTTCCGCCTGACATTGAAGCGTTCTTTGCAGTAATCACACGTCATGGTGCTGTAAGCGAGGATGTGAAACGCCTCGCATTCGCAATTAAAGAGGTCAATGTTGAACAGCTCACAATTGAAATGGCTGCTGAAGAACAGGCGAAGCAGGAGAAAGAACACCAAGAACAACAAGGTCCAAAAACTGATGCAGAGGGTAACATTCTTATCACCGATCCGAACCAGGCAAAGATTCCGATTGAAGGTGAAGAAGCCACAGCCGCCGCAATCATCGCAACAACTCAAGAAGGTGTTAAGGTACCTGTCTCTGACGATGATCTGCCGTTCTAATATAGTTTCACTCCCCGGCTCCGGTCGGGGAACCATCCTTACATTGAGGTGATACAAAGGTGGGTCAACAAAGCTTCTTACCGGAGATTGACCGGAAACTGACTCAAGCTGCTGTAGAGGCTGCATTAGAGAAGTACAGGATATTTAAATACATGACATTCGAGGCGCGGGAAGCAAGTACAACAGCAGGATACTCTGAACGGTTTCACGGTCCAACAAACCAGACAAGCGACCAAACAGCCAGTATCGCCATCTATAACGCTGACCAAGAAATGTATCGACAAGACTACTGTGACAGGGTGGAACGTGCTGTGAAGCGTATGCCTCGTATGGAGCGGTTTCTGATTGAAGCACGATATATGACAACTGAGCATGATTACATCACGGATCAAAAGGTTTACACCTTCGAGTTCAAACCGCCGATCAGTGCACCGAAGTACATCGAAATTCGCTGGAGAGCATTTTATAAGCTGGCCTTGGATTTAAGAATTGTTGTGGAAAAACCAACGGAAGGAGAGTAGCTATGGACAACAAGAAGAAACGTTCACTAGATGAATACGATGAGGTTATGGAAACGAAAGACGTCAGGGAGTATCTTGGTATCAGCAGGGATAAGGCATATGAACTGATGAGCTCTGGTAAATTCTATGTGGTGCAATCGGGAAGAAGTAAACTAGTTGCAAGAGAGGTTTTCCGTGCTTGGCTCCACGGGGGCTGAGGGTGATAGAATTCTAAATCTGGTGCCATAAATGGTGCCAGATTATCAAGTTTCACTAAGAATGAACACGGATTAGTAAGTAAACACAAAAGTAAAAACCCTGATGTATCAAGGGTTTCAAGTACAGGGCCGTATTACTAAGGAAGTAATCCCATCGCTGGCAGCGATGAGGTCAGGGGTTCGATCCCCCTAGGCTCCATAATTAAGAACGCCATCACGTTATGTGATGGCGTTCTTAATTATGTAAAAAATGGATTGGATTTGTTGTGGTCACACGAATAGGTCACAGAGGAGAATTCTTTAAATGATTTTTTATATTGTGTGAGTCCAAAATGGTACATAATATTCCCCAAATTCACATAATACTTTGATGAATTGAAGTCGAATTATTATTGCGAACCAAACAACATATCCTCATATTGAGAAGCAGTCTGTTGATGAACGACAGGTAAAACATGAGAGTAAATATCCAGCGATACTCTTCTTATGCCCGAATGCCCAGCATTATTACACGGAAAAGGTAAAGCAACTAATGCAGGCATTTTCCTCTGATGAACAACAACTGAATTATGAGTTTTAGATTTTACACGTTTAGATAAGATGAATTTAAAGGAATAGGGTTTCTCACGTAGATTGGTATAGCTGTTATGGCCGATAATTTCGTGATCGAGCACGTTCATCCCAATAGTTTCGCCAGCTTCTACAAGTCGATTTAATTATTCAGATCTTCTGGAGATGGTGTCTAGTCTCCGCTGGGATGATTAGAAGCACAATAATAGAAGTACTACAATGCTTGATAGCGCATGAAATACTCCTCTTGAGTGAACAAACAATGGTGGCATTCAATGAGCTGATGGAAATAACTTCTTTACAGATTACTTTATTTTTGGTGTTTAAGAAGAGGCAGACAAAGTGTCCCCACTTTTAAGAAGTGGAACTCAGATTCGAGGAACTGGACAGACAGGTGATGCTAGCATTTGGCAAGTTTCAGTATGGCACTCAATTGACGTGTTTTGTTTAATCTGATCCTTTAATGTAAACAAGCTGTTGCTCTGAAACATCCATAAGCTCTTGAATAGTAGGAAATTGTTCAAGTAAATCTTCAATGAGATAACTATTCGTATACTCATGCAAACATTCTGAGAGCAACTTCTTCATTTCCTCAGTGCGGATGTTCATATTTTTCCTCCTGACTATTTATTATCAATACTTTTCTTTTTAATCCTAAGAATATAATATATAGATGAATTTTGTAGTTCTACGAGACTGGAAGATAAAAATATTGTTGGATAAAGAGGAAAATAGTCCTATTATGTAGAAAATGTAATTATGTATTTTTAGGAAGTGTAGTAGCTATATCGTTTTATGGAGGGCAATATATGAAATCGAATGCTCCTGGTCAGTTATTAGGATACGCACTACAATTTCCTAGGGCACTTTATCATCTTCTTAGGAGTGCGCCTAATGATGTTGTTTGTGTTGAAGTTGTTGGTGATGTTGCAATCCGATACTCTAATGGTGAACTTCTTACAGAAGAAGATAAGTCGTCAGTATTAGGGAATGTATTGACCGATAGATCAAAAGATTTATGGAAGACACTATCTAATTGGATAGAAGCTTCTAATTCAGGATTCATTGATATAGAAAAGACCCAATTTGTACTATATACAAATCAGTCTGGAAGAAGAGGGCTGGTTAATGAGTTTGATGAAGCACAAGATCCATTGAAAGCTTCAACTGCTTTGAAGAAAGCAAAAGATAAACTTAAAGAGTTAGACGTTGAACATGAGATATGGAAATATTATAACTACGTAGTAAATGAAAATGAGATTCAATTCATGGAAATTATCCAACGCTTTAATTTGCAAATAGAGAGTGGAGCCGGATACGATGCTGTTAGAATTGAAATACAAAAAAAACATGTTTCTGAAAAACAAATTGACTTTATTATGGAAAATTTAAACGGTTGGGTATTAAAGATTGTTGTTGAAAGTATAGCAGCACGTAGAAGTGCGATCATGACTTGGGAAGACTTTGATAAACAATTCAAAGTGTTGCTTGATCGCTCACGTTCTAGAGAACTCATTGATTTTACTATGAATTATAATAAGGAACATGACAAAGTCAAAAAACAATTTAAAGAACGGCCAATATACTTAAAACAGCTTGAAGCTATAGAACTTACTGAAAATGAAATGCTCGAGGCAATTTCTGATTTTTTAAGAGCAGATGCAAATCTTGAAAGATGGATAGAAAATGAAACTATTGATTATGATATTGCTTTGGATTTTGAAGATCGTTTGACTAAGTTTTGGAAGAATCAAAGGAAAAGAATTGGAATTACTGAAAAGAATTTAAATGCGGTAGAGCAGGGGCAATTACTTTTGTCTGATTGCAATTCAAGGTTAGAAACAATAAGAGATATGACTCCCCCAGCCTCTACTATTCCTGGCACATATCATGCGTTAGCAGATGAAGCAGAAATAGGATGGCATTCAGAATGGGATAAAATATTTATTAAGGAGAAGGGGGATTAATTTGGGGAGATTGGTGGATGAAGTAAAGCTCTGGAATACTCCGATACTTGGAGCTTTCATACTTTGGAGATTCACCCAGGGGTATTGTGCTGGTCATTCTAATGGAGATGCTCCCATTGGTCTTCTACACTTTGTAGCGTCTGCAATACTCACAAACAAAAAAATGCTAAAACCTGTGACTAATCAAAGAGATGGTTTACAGTCTTACGCACGAAGTTTTGAAGAGTCTAAGCAGTCAGATATCTTATTGTCTATTCAGCAAAGAGTTAAAGATAAGCGAGAATATACACTTGCTTCCATAGATATTGCCATTTCAGAAGGATTAGTGATGTGGGATATGGAAAGCGGAAAAATATATCCGAGAGCTTTGAATAAGAAACCTAGTCGGGGAAAAGGTTTGAAGGCACCGATTAAACGCATAGGAGATCAGGCTGAAATTCTGGGGAAATGGTTTTCTAAACATGATTTAATTACGATTGAAGCATATTTAAAGGTGGTGTTCTAATGCAGTTCCAAATTTTCAAATTAATCATCTGGCCTAAATCTCCAGAGTTCCCTCCTCAAGTTATACCATTTGAATTAGGCAAAGTGAATGTAATCACTGGTTCATCTCGTACTGGAAAATCAGCAATTATTCCTATAATTGATTATTGTCTTGCTTCCAGTGATTGCTTTATTCCAATAGATACGATTCGTGATTTTGTATCATGGTATGGAGTGGTTATTCACACTGAGGCTGAACAAATATTAATAGCAAGGAAAGTACCATTGGGAAATAAAGTTTCAAATGAATTTTATTTGTCACGAGGGAGAATCGTAAGTATCCCTCCAATAATTGAAGAACCTAATGAAAAAACTGAAGGAGTTAAACATATTTTAAATGCTATTGCTTCAGTACCGTATTTCAACCTGAGTGGTAGCGAAGATGAGAAGGAAAACTATCAAGCTAGACTTAGTTTTAGAGATTTAATGGCCTTAATATTCCAAAATCAAGATATCGTGGCTAATCAAAATATATTATTTTATAAAACACATGCTCATGAACATAGAGAGAGATTAAGAAACTGGTTTCCTTTTATTCTAGGTATTGAGAATATTGAAATCCTCGTCGCTAGGCAGCGGCTTCAATTTGTGGAAAAACGTTTAGGACAGTTAAAAAAGGAATTTGAAAAGATTAGGAATGTATCAGCTTCTTGGATGGCGAACATGTTAGGTCATATAAAAATCGCGCAAGAGTATGGAATTCTCAATCAGGAAATTTCTGATGATACACCTTCCGATGAACTTTTATTAATTGCCAAGAGGATTTTCGAAGATATCCCTAAACATTCGAATACAAAAATTGAAAACATAGAATCGGCAAATAAGGAGATTATTCAGTTAGAAATTGAAGAGAGAAATATTAGCGAACAAATTGCGGAGGCAAAAAAAAGGTTGAATGACGTAAAACGTCTGAGAACCAATTTGATAGATTATGGAAATTCTCAACAGAAAAGAGCAGATCGGTTACACATTTCAATGTGGTTGGAAAATGTTTCATCTGAATCAGTTGCTTGTCCAGCTTGTGGAAGCTCAGAACATCCAAAATCAACTTCGGAGTTGTCAAAAGTAATTTCTGCTTTTAAAAAATATGAAGACCAATCAAGAAATGTTGCCGAAGTTCCAACTTCATTTTCGAGAGAAGAAGAACGGACTAAGCTAGAGTTACAAAAACTTCTAGATCATAAAGAAAAAATACAAAAGAGGTTTGATTTATTGATCTCTAGAGATAAAAAAGCACAGGAGGAGTTCCAACGTAACCAACAAATGTTTATTTTTTTGGGTCATTTAAAAGCTTCAATAGAAACTTTCGAAAAACTTGTTGATGGCGGTGACCTACAAAAGGAAATTACATCGTTGGAGATGGAGTATAGTGATTTACAAGTAAAAGTTGATAAAGGAAAAATGCAACTAAGAATTGAAAAGGCTACTACAACTATTTCGCAAAAAATGCTAAATCATTTAAAAACCCTTGATGTAGAAGAAAAATATCGTAGGGTAGCTCCAAGATTCATTATTAAAGACCTAAATATCTCAATCCTCAGTAATGATGGTAATTGGCATTATCTTGCTCAAGTTGGCAGTGCATCAAACTGGGTTTCTTTTCACATAGCACTGATGTGCTCATTACAAGAATTTTTTCTTGAAATGGAAAATTCTTGTGTGCCTAGTTTCGTTATTTTTGATCAGCCTAGTCAAGTATACTTTCCTAAATTAAAGAGAATTAATGAAGACACTGAAGACGAACCACAATATGATAACGAAGACATCACTGCTGTGAAAAGTATATTTAGCACTATCGCAAACTCAGTTGTAGCGAGCCAAGGTGCGTGGCAGTGCATTATTCTGGATCATGCAGACGGTGATATCTACGGAACTATTGAAGGGGTTCATGAGGTAGTTGAATGGAGAAATGGAAAAAAATTAATACCGGAAGAATGGTATTCTTAAAAAGGCTCAATCTAACAATCAGTGCTTGACAAATTGTATCCAACCAAATTTAGCTATCTGAGCATCCATAAAACCTGATTTTCACAAAAAACATGCTCCAGCATAAGTGCTTTATTAAGTCAAGAACTGATTATTGTTTTGACCCCTTAAAAAATGTATTTTCTTCGTTATTTAAGATAGATAGAGCCTATATCTATAAGAGGGTAACAGTGAGTTCAGTACTTTCGCTGATTTTGGAAGCAAATCTTGCTCATAGAGACAATTTAAGTTAACTTGATTGAACACTAAAAAGATAGTAAGGGCACTATTTTGTTTTAAGGATGGTGAAACCATTTGTTTGAAAAGTTAATTAAATCAATAATGGAATATATTGTGATACTTTTCTTGATTCTTTGTTTTATAACCCATACATTCTTTAATCAGGATTTTTCTTGGAATTCTCTTGCAAACACTGATGGACTTACTTTAGTAGGGATTATTCTCGCACTTTTAAGCTCGATATTGGTTAAGTTACCTTTTTTTAGGATGGTAATAGGGGCTATTTTACTGAAGTTAAATTATCATAATCTAGACTATAGTGTAGATATTTTAACGTTTGCTCCTGAAATAAGCAATGTGGCAGAAATATTTGATTTTTTTTCTCATTCTGTCGTGAGTAGTGATTTATCAAGTAATGATTTTAACGTTAAATATGAAGACTCAAACAAAATAGTCTTTTATCACAGAGCATTAGCTGGAAATGTAGAAATATGTAAAACCACAATTGTTGAAGAAGGCAAGAATTGTTTTCAAATTAAACTAGATGGTGGAACAACATATCGGATTATAGAAAGAAATATGAAGTTTTTAGGGAATGTCTTTCTAGAAGATATCATGAATAAAGGATACAGACTTAAATCAATAAACACTAGAGTATTCAAGAAGAATTCAGAATACAAAATATCCCAAATGGGGAATTTGTTAAGTGTTAGAAAGTTTAAAATAAAATACTCGCATTTAGAAATTCAATCAAGTAGAACTACATTGATAACTATTGACTCGAATAAGGGGGTATCAATTAGTTCAACAAATAAAGGCGATTTTTCGAATTCTATCGATACATTGAAAACAGTTTTAATGAGCTGAGGTGAATTTCCATTGAGTACAGTAGTTACCATCAGTACAATTGTTGCTTTTCCTGATATGATCGAGGAAACAATTGTGGGTCAAGAACAAGTTCAAATTGAAGGTGAAGCAGCTACGGCTGAAACTAGATTTTTTATCGCAAAAGATCAAACGGAAATGTTAGAGGGATATGAACGATTTAATATTCGGCATACTCAAAAATATAAAATTGAAGGTCAATTAGGTTTGAGAGAATTTAAGTCTATCTTGAGAATCATTAATTTAAGATTCTATAAAAAAAATAACTATGATTATACTTTTACTATGGGTAGTTCTAAAGCGGATATTACCCATAATGCATTAAACAGATTGCGTGAAGCAACCCCAGTTAAATTACAACCATTTGAAGTTAATTTAATCGAAGCGATAGAGAAATTTATTAGATATTCACCTAATGATATTAAAATTGTTTCGGGGTGGTTTAGTAATTTGAATCTACCAAACTTAACGAATGCTCTTCTTACTGGAGTTGATGCAAACTTAGGCGATGACTGGCAGAGATTTAAAGATACACAAGGTGTAACTTTATCTAATATAGAGCTTCAAATCACAGATAATGATTTCAATAATGGATACGTAAAAATTTCTTTGAGTAAAAGAGGAATCCTTTTCAGCCATTCTAATATCACCACTAAAAAAGTACTAGAATTAGCTGAAAAAATTCTAGCCATTTTGGCTAGATCATTGCCTCTTACAAGATAAGATGACTTGACTGCTAAGGCTTCCATTGTACTTCACTTATACTTCAGAACCCTATCGTCTCTTGGGAGCGATAGGGTTAGGGGTTCGCGACTCCCCTCCAAAGTTAAAAAGGCGTCTAAACATAGATTTGATAAGGAGAAAGGAAATGTCTTATGATTTTCTACAATTATCACCTGTTGAATTCGAACGATTATGTTGTGACTTAATTCAAAAAAATACAGATTTGCAGTTTCAGCTATTTAAGGAAGGAAGAGATAATGGGCTTGATCTATGTCATGAAGGTGACGATGGGTCTTTATGTATAGTACAATGTAAGCGGTATTCAAACATAAGTAATTTACTCACAACACTAAGAGAAGAAGTGAAAAAGGTAAACGAGCTGAAACCAGCAAGATACCTTGTGGCTGTTTCTTTAGGGCTGACACATAAAAACAAGAAAGAAATACAAGAAATGTTTAAGCCATATATAAAGTCAACAAGCGATATTTACGCAAATGATGATCTAAATAAATTGCTCCGCCAATACCCTCAAATAGAAAAGAGTCACTTTAAACTTTGGCTTTCTAGTACAGTTGTCCTCGATCAGATTTTCAATAAAAAGCAATTGAATCAAGTATCAATGTTAAAGGAAGAAATAGAGGATGATAAAAAGTATCTTGTATTAAATGAATCTTACAATAATGCATTAGAAATCTTGACTAGGGATCATTTTGTAATCATATCTGGCGTTCCTGGCATTGGAAAAAGCACTCTAGCTCGAGCATTATGTTATTACTATATTGATCAGGGATATATGCCTGTCGAGATATCGGACATTATTCAGGATGGCTTTGAGTATTTGGACAATGATAAGCAACAGGTGTTTCTTTTTGAAGACTTTTTAGGAACAAATTTTTATAAAACATTTCTTAGTAATACGCAACAGCAACAGTTAATACGTTTTATTACGAAAATATCAAATGATTCTTCAAAGAAATTGATTATGACAACTCGCGAATATATTATGAAACAAGCCGAAAATGAATGTGAGATTATTGCTTCTGCTGATTTGAGTATTTCAAAGTGCCATCTCGACCTTGGGAAATTTCACATGTTGTACAAAGCACGATTATTATATAACCGTCTGTTTTTTTCAAGTTTACCTGTCAATTATATTAATGCTTTGATAGTTGATAAGCAGTACATTTCCATTTTGAAGCATCCAAATTTCAATCCACGTATTGTACAAGTAATGACTAGGCCATCAGTGGTTAATAAGTACTCTTTGAATAATTATCCTGGGGCATTTATTGAAAGTCTTAATGATCCAAAAGAAGTATGGACATTTGCATTTAATAAACATCTTTCTTCATGTGCGAAATATATATTATATTTACTGCTTGTCTTCGATGTAGAAGTAACAGTCAAAGAAATGGGATATGCCCTCAAATCTCTCCTGACGAGCCTAGGAGAAGATGTTCATTTTTTTAATGATACTTTTAAGGAAGCATTGAACGAGCTTCAAGACACATTCGTTAACTTATCAATGCGAAATAATATTTTATCAATTCGGTTTGAGAATCACTCAATTCGCGATTATTTAATTAATAAGCTTACATCAGAAAAAGATATGATAGAATTACTTATCAGCAGTGCTGTTTTCATTGAAACTTTGTTTTATTTTAAAGCAGAAGCCGAAGTTATTTTACGAGTAACACCTAGTTTGTATAACCCAAATGTTGTTACAGAACCCATTCATTTAGAGGATGATCTTGTAGATCTTCTTGAGAGTTCCTTAATAACAAAATATAAATCATTGAAGAGATTATCTAATAGTACTCTCTCTGCTAACGAGCAAATTGGTATGATATATCATATGTATAACTTTGGAACTAGAGAAGGGATACGTAGCATACTTCAAAACGATATCCAGGAGAAAAGAGCCGAGAATTCTATTTCCAATGCTAACTATATTAAAGTAATTGAGGATTTAATTGTGGATTCTTTAGATAAACAAAAGATATTAGAGAATGTATATTCAGGAGTAACAGATTTGATGGATTTAGGGCTTTTTTTTAATTTATCTAATATTGTACCAAAAGAAATGAGAACTTTTTTAAAGAAGTTTGATGATGTTGAACTTGGAAATCTAAATTCTATGATAATGCATAACGTAGGTGAAGAGCTTTATGATCCTATATTCAAGAATTTCGAACCGATAATTAATACTTTATTGAAAGTTGAAGAGCTATGGTCTATAGAGACCTATAGCGAAAGGTTAGCTATGGCTGGAGTACATTTTGTGCATCAAATTACCAGTACATCTGAAAAAATAAGTACTATAAATAATTTTGATTTTAAAATTGAAAAACTTATACTTTCTGCTTTTGAAAATCTCTTCTCAGGTCATTCTTTTGAAGAGCACATTCAGGTGAAATATATCTTTCCTAATGAATTCAATTCATTTTGTTTAAATAACAAGGAGCTAATTATTGAGCAATTAGTAGATTATTTAGAGTTCGATGAGACCGAGAAAAGTCAGGTTGAAAAAATAGCTAAAGACTACAATTTAATTGGGAGTGAAATTGATTATATATGGGAAGAAGGTTTCAACAAATCTTTAAGAAGAAATAGTAAAATAGCCAAGCAAGTTGAGTCAAGTCAGATTAAACATATAAATTCGAATGTGCCCCTCTTTGACTACGTTCCTTTTAATACTGATAATTTTGTATATATTTCCAAAGAATCTGCAATCGATATAGAAAGAATGTTTAGTTCTCTTGTTATGAGTAGATATGGAATCTAGTCAGTTATGTAATACGATCCCTCATGGAGTATATGTGCATATTACTTGAAAGACTAAATTTTTTGAATGCTTTATAAAAAGAACTGTGAAAGTTATACTGAAATCAACTATTCGTTGGTCACAATTATGGTCACACTTTTTCTTTTCCGAGCTTTACACGAAACTCGAACATAGAAACAAAAAACTAAATAAAGCCTTGTCACTAAAGTCTTTCCTCCGCGTTTCTCTTAACGCTCAGAACCCTGTCGCTCCACTGGCAGCGATGAGGTCAGGGGTTCGATCCCCTAGGCTCCATAATTAAGAACGCCATCACGTTATGTGATGGCGTTTTTTTGTGGTGAAATAAATCAGACACATGCATTAATTAATTAATTAAATAAGTAGAATTTTTGGATTTGGGGACGAGCTTGGGGACGAATATTCTAGATGTCAAAAAAAGTGCAGTTTGAAAATAAGGAGACCCTTCCGGCTAGATATTGTCCAGCCGGGAGGGGTCACCTTAATTCTGTATACGCTTTCAATTAGCCAGATATTCAACGAACCGTACAGCGATTGTGGCTACTTCGGCGCGGGTGGCGGTGGCTTTGGGAGCAAAAAAGTTGCCCGGTTTGCCTAATACAATGCCGTTGCCTTGCAGCGCCTGAACGGCCTCCAACGCCCAGGAGCTGATCTCACTCTCGTCCGTGAAGGATTTAGAGTGGCTTTCAGGTATCTCATAGCCCTTGTACTTCATGTAGTTGTACAGTATCACCAGCATCTGTTCGCGTGTCATCGGTGAATTGGGGTCAAACAGGTCTGCATTTGCACCGTTGACTATGCCTTTTTCGGCCGCCCACTCGGTTGCCGCCGTGTACCACTGTCCGTCCGTCACGTCGCTAAAGCGGGAACTTGTGTAACTGGAAAGGTTTACGTTCTGAAGATTGGCCAGTACCTGCACGAACATGGCACGCGTCATTGCGGTGCCCGGTGAGAACGTCGTGGACGTCGTGCCATTGAAAAGATCGTATGTGTAGGCGAAATTTATATCGTTGTAGAACCAGTCGTTCATGGTGGCATCCCTGAAAGGGTTGCCCGATACCACCAGGAAGCCGATTGGGGTGGCGTCATCGAACGACAGCTCCGTACCCTCACGTATGTTCAGCGACAAGCCGTTGTCTAAGCTTACTCTTGCGCCGGTCAGTCCTACCACAACCGCGCCGCTACTCCGTATCTTCGATCCCACGTTGATATACACTTGATTACCGTTTGGCAGATTCACATGCGCACCTTTGCCGCCTACTGTGATCGTACCGTCGCTCGCGATCGTCGAGCCGCCCGAGATGGTCACTGTGCTGTTGCCGCCGGGTAGTGTAACTTCGGCGCCTTTGTCTACTGGAATGGTTACCTGACCGTTTGCGTCTATCGTTGTGCCTTCGGGCACCTTAATCTTCGTCCCGCCTTTGGTCGCAATCTCGCCGCCACCGGGGAGGGTGGTGTTGCCATTTTTGTCTGTGACCGCGGGTTTATCCTTCGGTGTATTCACTGTGTAGGTCGACTTCGACGTTCCAGCGTCTGTCCCGGTGCCCATATTGTTCGTGTTGTGTGTATTACCACTGTTGTTTGTATTACCGGTGTTGCCCGTATTGCCGCCAGAATCAGGCACAGTGGGAGTCGTCGTCTTCATTGGTGTCGCCGTAGCACTGATCTCCGCGCCGTCGCCCTTCGCGTTCACCGCGATGATGGTGAAGTTGTAGCCTTGGCCGTTTGTCAGCTTGTTGAAGGTATATTTGGTCTCCGCCGCATCCAATGCAACCGGTGTTACATTTCCATACCATACCTTGTAGCCCAATATCGCGCTGCCACCATCGTCAGCAGGAGCATTCCAGCTCAATGTGACCTGTCCGTCACCCGCTGTCGCTTTGAAGCCGCTCGGAGCACCGGGCACGACTGGTTTTCTTTGCGCGAACATCCAATCAAAGACGTCTGTGTAGTCATTGTTCCAAGCCGGCAAGTTAGAGGACTGCGCCGTGGGGGCTATACTCCAAGTTCCCATAGTGATCTGGTTATAAAGCACCGCCGCTTCAACTTCATGCGCTATATAATCAGCCAGAACAGGTGTGTTGGCAGGATTCGGCCTCAGATTCGGCTGATCAAACTGATTGTAGGGCCACGTAAGTGCCTCATTACTCTCAAAGCGCGAAGCCCTCGCGTTGATCATTTTCGGCATATTGTTATTGATAAAGTTATTGAGGTTAGTCTGGTAGCCTCCGACATTATGAGCATTTAAAAACATCCAATAGGCCAGGTTGTTGTGAGCGTCATTGTCCTTAGCGTTCGGTGAACCGCTTACCGGGGCCATAGGTGCGGCGGCAGCGAAGAAGCCAGGGTAGCTGTTAACTAAGTTGTTCGTATACTGGCCGCCCCAGGAGAAGCCTGCTGCGTAAACACGGTTAGGGTCTACTTCGCCGCTGGCAATCAGGGCGTCCATGACCTTCTTAACATTCTCTGTGGAGGGAACAGATACGCCATTATAGGAAAGATTCAGTACATGGCTGGCGTACTTATCGGGATTTTGCTCCATCTTTTTCATTAAAGCGACGGAGCCGTTAGCGGATTTCATGGCGGCTTTTTGGTCTGTCGCAGCGTTTGTGCCGCCGCGTGACATGCCGTGGGTATATACATAGAGCGGCAATCCGTTCATCACGTTACCGTCTTCATCCTTGTGAAGGTAGAGCGAACGATTGACCGAATTGTCCGTGAATGTTGTAAATTTATCAAGGATTGGATTCACCACTTTTTCCTGTTCAAAAACTACGTTGTGAAGCGGATTCCCTTCAGTCAGTATGATCTCACCCTTTTGGACAAGAGTGTAGACCTGATTTGTCGAGTTACTGCTGCCATCCAGCGTTGTACTGCCGCCGCTCTCTGAATAAAACTCAGACTCAACAACGATGTAACGACCGCTCGCCAGTCCGTCCTGATAATCTGGGAATGGCTAATCGGCCCGACATAGCCGCGTACCTTTGGCTCGTCATTAGCGTATACCCTTGTGATTTTGCGTGGTCCTTCAAAGGTCACTGCTTCGCCGTTCAGGGTCGTGTTCCTAGCCGATAAGGCAAACAAGTCCGGATTAAGCGCGGAGCCTAACGCCGACTTCCCCTCGCCTAAGTCGATGATAACAGCCGTTGTGTACTCGCCACTGGCGAAGTTGTCATTCCATACGATAAAGGGAAGTATCCCCGCGTCCGGATCGTTTTTGAATGTCACATGAATAGTATGATCAGCCTCAATATTCGTAAAGGTATAAGTGCCAGCAGATAGAGTGACGCTCTCGCCGTCTACCGCTACGGTATCCACAATTTTGCCGTAATCGGGGGCAAACGTAATTTCTTTGTTAGAGCCCCGATCTACTCTCAGGACATCGCCGGGTGGGTTCGACATGATTGAGCCGCCCGGTCCCGCAGTGGCGGTAATTGATAATCTGGTGTCTAATTCATTGGCTGGGATGAGCTGCAGGCCGTCTGTAAATGAATCAGAGCTGGTATAAGCTGTGTCTGGAACTCCAAAAGAGGAAACGACTTCATAGCGATCACCGCCGTTTTCCGTCGAGTTATTGATGTAAACCTCAAAGGTAAGCTTTCCCTCCTCAAAGGTCAAATTTCTTTTTGGTATTCTCATTTCCACAATATATCCGGTTTCCGTGATCTGGGTCCATGCAGCCCTGCCTGGAGCGGCCTGCCCTGAAAACACACCCGTCGAGCTGACGCGCCATTGATTCGAGCCTCCGGTTCCGGCACCAACATAAAACTCCAGGCTGTCATACCGGTGATCTGCGCCAGCTCCCTGATATAGATTACTGTCATTCACAACTATGCGGGCATACAGGTAGTCATGATCCCAAAGGATTCTTGCTGTGCCCGTGGCATGGGGTCTGGGGTCGGTAGGTACCGTGCTTTTGTTGATGTGATGCTCCAGTGTTTGGCCCCAAAGTGGGTCGTTTGCCCCGAGTTCGGGAGTTCCAAAAATGGCGGTGGGTGTTTCATTCGCTTCTGCGTTCCCGATGTTGTCAGTGGCGGCAGCATGGCTGGTAGGCATTAGCGACGCCACCATGACCAAGCAACAGAGGAACGCGAGCATTCTGCAAAGTCGTTTTGGCATAAATGAAAATCCTCCTTATTTTTTCGATCCGGTGCGCTCATGGCTTGCCCGCATCGTATTCGGACACGTTGTCAATATTGACAAGCGCCCAACTATATATATTAAGTTCATCAGGGGTTCAATCCTTTAATTTACAGATAAACCATACGTATACATCCAGGACGGCAGAGATGCCGTTTTATTGTTTTGATAATCTTGTAGCATCTGTGCATGTAGATTGCTTCATATGAATGGTGTTGCAGTCTGCAATCATTTCAAATTGCAATAAAATAATCCACCTTATGAACAAGAAACTACATTGAATTGGAAGGGTGGAAGACGTAATATGAGAAGAAATGTAAGCGTATTCATTTTAGGATGTTTCTTTAGCTCCTTGATCGAGGTGGTCTTGTTTTAAAGGTGAAATAAGGATTACGTGCTTTTGAATATTAAACGAGGGGAAGAATGCTATGCGAAAGCGGATTTCAATCATAACGTTAGCTTTACTTTTGACCTTCAGTAACTGTTTGAGTCTTGTTCTGCCATTTAATAATCAAGCTTCAGCGGACGCCATAACACCAACGATGTTGGCTCATTATCCATTGCTTGAGGATGTACAGGATACATCCGGTAATGGCAAACATGGAACGGCTATAGGCCACATTACATATGCCGATGGTCTTACTCTACCTGGAGGAACAGATAGTACTACGAACTACGTGCAGCTTCCTATTGGATTGTTTGATCATCAAGAAGATACAACGATTTCTGTATGGATCAAAAGTAACACGGGAAGCGGGAACTACGCAGCATTGTTCTACGGTACGCCAGCAGCTGAAAATAAATTGCCAACGAATTACTGGATGTTTAATCCATCGAATCCAAGTGGTGATTTCAAGTCCGTATTTACGGATCGCAATAATATTGACCAGCCTTGGACGACAGAGGTAGGAGTATCAGGCACTTCTACGTCACAGTACGAAGGTCAATGGGTTCATTATACGACGGTCATTACAGAACGCTCTATTACAGGTTACATTAACGGTGTAAGTATCGGCACGGCCGCCAAAGAGAAAACAACAGCCAGCTTTGGTACGGATTTGCAAGCTTACATCGGTCGCTCCAATTATCTAGGGGATGCTACTTTTGCAGGTAGCTTTCAAGATTTAAGAATTTACGGAGAGGCACTAAGTAGTGAATATATCGCTGAAGTATATGAACAATCATTTAATGAAAAGCAAGTACAACAAGGCAAATTAGAGCTAACGTTAGGTGATGTATCTGCCGTGACAGAATCTCTTGAACTTCCTTCTGCCAATAAGTATGGCGCATTGATATCATGGACTTCCAGTGATGAAAGTGCGATGAGTCCAACCGGGGAAGTGTTCTTACGAGAAATGGAGCAACAAGTGAGGTTAACTGCAACCATTTCTTTAGGTGGAAGCCAGGCAACGAAGGAGTTCGTGGTTACCTTACCACCTAAGGATGACTCTACTCAGCAGATTGCCGTTAAAGGTGTTTCGCTTAATGAATCTACACTTCGTTTATCCGTGGGGGACAGCGAGACATTAGTGGCTACGATTTCACCTTCAAATGCAACCAATAAAAGAGTCGTCTGGACATCTAGTGACTTAAGTGTAGCGGTTGTCAATTCAACGGGTAAAGTTACAGCGGTTAGTGATGGTAATGCCACAATTACGGTACAGACTGAAGATGGAGAGTTTACAGCTACATCAGCCGTTACCGTTAAGGGAAATTCGCTAAAAGATGATCTGCTTCTTCATTATGACATGAAAACGACTACAGAAGTAGACGGTCAACTCGTACTAAAGGATGTTGCCAACAAGGAAGTTACCTTTGATGGGATATTTAAAAATCCAAACAATGGACAATTCATTTCAAATAGTGAAGTTGGCTTTATTTCCTTCAATGGTGGAAGTTCTACATCGAATAGTGGATATGTTGAGATCCCTAAGGGCTCCAATGGACTAGATTTATTACAAGGTCTGAATGAAATAACCGTATCTTCCATCGTGAACTGGACGAATGATGGTACGAATCGCTGGATTTTCGGTCTGGGTACGGTGTTAACACCGGAAACGAACAAATATTTTTTTGTAACCCCACGTCACGGTAGTGGATCAGGCAATATGATCGCTACAGGTATCTCCAAAAATGGCTGGCCGAATGAAGCATTAGTTACAGGTGGCGCAAACTCAAACCTGATCGGTGGACAGTGGAAGCATGTATCGGTGTCCTTCTCTGAAGCTAGCAACAAGATGATATTATTCGTGGATGGAGCTAAGGTTGCTTCAGGTAATACGAAGGGACTAAAGCTGTCAGACATTATTAATCCGGATGCTACGTTCTCTGGCTTTATCGGTAAGTCCATCTTCGAGAACGATCCATACCTTCAAGGTAGCGTGGCTGATTTCCGAGTATATGATCGTGCGTTGACGGAGCAAGAAATGAGCGAGTTATTTCAACAAGAAGCAGCAACTCACATCTTAAAAATACGTCAGCTCACTGTTGATGATGCAGCGAATCAACTTAACATCGGTCATTATTTAGACGAGGCAGATCAGAGTGCTGACAAGATAACGAGAAACGTTAATTTACCAAGAAGTGGTAAAAATGGCGTAAACATCACTTGGAGTTCTAGTCATCCTACGGTCATTTCTAACAGGGGCACTGTACAACGTCCGGCTGTTCAAGCAGGTGATGTTCAAGCAGAGCTTACGGCTACTTTAACGTATCAAGGCGTATCTACAACTGCTGTATTCCCTGTTACGATCTTGAAGCAATTCGATGATCAGCAGAAGGTTGATCTGGACGCTGAACAATTAGAGATCTACAACGCGGACAATGTTAAAGGGAACTTACGTCTTGTCACTACAGGTGAACAAGGCTCCACCATTACATGGACATCCAGCAGGCCGGCGGTTGTTAAAGGAACGGCTGAAGCGGCTGGTAACGCTACACAATTAGGCTGGGTGAGCCGTCAAACTACGGATATACCCGTTACGCTAATCGCTACGATTACGAATGGTACAGCTTCGAAAGAGCTAACGTTTAACGTTACGATTAGAAAAGCAGCTGCGCCAGTAAAACCTGATGCGTACTTCTTTGCGTACTTTACAGGTGAATATGAGGGTGGTGAAGAGATCTCCTTCGCTACAGCGGAAGATCCATTGTTCTGGAAAGCGCTGAATAATGGAAAGTCGATCCTGAAATCGAATATGGGGGAAAAGGGACTTCGTGATCCATTCGTTATTCGGTCAGCAGAAGGTGATAAATTCTATATGCTGGCAACCGATTTGAAAATGGGTGAAAGTACAAATTTCGATCAAGCTCAAATAACAGGCAGTCATTACATGATGGTTTGGGAGTCAGAGGATCTCGTGAACTGGAGCGAGCAGCGAATGATCAAGGTGGCTCCTAAAACTGGAGGAAATACGTGGGCGCCAGAAGCGATCTATGATCCGGTAACTGGAGAGTATATTGTATTCTGGGCATCATCAATGAAAAACACAGAGACATATGGTGACTATAACGGAAGACCGGAAGGTCAGTACAATGTGATGTACTACGCGACAACACGAGATTTCTACACCTTTTCTGAGCCCAAGGTCATGATTGATGAATCACTTCCGACCATTGATACGACATTTATTGAGCACAATCATATGTTGTACCGATTCACCAAATCAGAAGTGAATACGAAAGTGTATGTGGAGAAGGCACCAAATTTCTACTATGACAAGGACGGTATTGCAGCAAATGGCCTTCAATACGAGGCTGTTCCGGGTACACGGGATAACAAACTCGGCTTGATCGGAAAAAACGGAAACAATGAAGGACAAACGATTTTCAAGGACATTCATAAGGACAAATGGTATCTGTTCCTTGATTCATGGCCATATCATGTACGTTATACAACAGATCTGGATAGTAGCACGCAATATATAAACAATGTGTTAAGTAGTGAACAATATGCACTTCCGCCAGGACCACGACACGGGACGGTAATTCCAATTTCACGTGCGGAGTATGATGCTTTGCAAGAGAAGTATGCATGGAAAGGTCCAGCACCATCAGCAGATCCGGTTGTACATTACTCATTTGATGCAAATACAGTGAATGGTACAACGTTGAATGACATTTCTGGTAATGGTCATCACGCAACACTCGTAGGTGGAGCAACGATTAATGAAGAGGATCGCATCGGTAAAACGGGTGGTGCATTAGAGCTTAATGGATCAACAGGATATGTGAAGCTGCCAGATCACTTGATTCAATCCTTGAATCTGGAGAAGGCTACGTTCTCTACATGGGTTCAAATGGACAGAAATCAGGCAAATCAAAGAATATTTGATTTTGCTTCCGAAACAGGCAGACAGGTTAACCGCAACACCATGTACTTGAGCACACAAGGGGATACAGGTAGTCTGGAGTTCGCTGTTGTAACCCCTTTTACAGAGAAATTTAGCAATGACAGCACGCGACTGGGACCAGAATATAAATATGCGGTGAGAAATTCCGGGTTATTACCAACGAAGACTTGGCAGCATGTTGCCATAACAATGGATGAATTTGATGCCGTATTGTATGTGAATGGTCAAGAGGTTAAACGCAGCTCGACATTTAACGTGGAGCCGCGAATGTTACTGGAAACAACGATGAATTATATTGGGAAATCGAGAAACAGCTCTCATAGTCTATTTGATGGTAAATTGGATGATTTCCGTATTTATAATCGTGCATTATCTGTTGAAGAGATTGCAACTTTAGCTAATGAAGACGTTACTCCTCCAGTTGAGCAGCCATCTGGGGCAGAGCTCATTCTTCACTACGATATGAATGATATCGATGGTGCAACGGTTGTTGACCAAACAGGAAACTTCAACGGAAAATGGATGAATCCGTCTAAAGCAGAATGGATTCGAACACAAGAAGCTGGTGTACTAAGCTTTACTGGTGGCACAACTAACTCTTATGTAGAGCTGCCACAAGGAGTTCTAGATGGATTAACGGATATGACCGTTTCATCCATTGTGAACTGGAGCGGTAAAAACGCTGCGGAGTGGTTATATGCATTAGGAAGACCAAACAATAATACGCACTATACGTATTTCACACCACGTTATAACGCTAACGGTCTGGCTCGCTTAGGTATCGCGACGAATGCCTGGAATAATGAGTCTTCAACTTCGACCACGGGCTTAAAGAATAATGAATGGAAATTCGTTACGACTGTTGTTTCAGGTACAGCTGGTACACTAACGCTTTATATTGATGGTGTTGCTGTTGCATCAGGATCAACGAATGGTATGACGTTAGAACAAATAAAAAATATCTCAGGCAGTAGTGGATACATTGGGAAGTCATTCTATGCAGCTGATCCATACTTCGGCGGGTTGATTGCAGACTTCCAGATCTATGATGGTGCTATGACTGCTGCGGATATTACATCACTTAAGGCTCAGGCAGATCAGAAGATTGCTTTACTGGAGGGCATGCTTGTATCGGCTGCGGCAGAGAAATTAACGATTGATGATCTCCTTGCTTCAAATACATCCAAAGATGCGATTATAAGCAATGTAATGTTGCCAACATCAGGTGCTTATGGCACAACAATAAGCTGGACTTCGGATAAGGGGAATGTAATCTCAACTACAGGGGCCGTAACCAGACCAGCGAACGCAACGGGCGATCAAGTTGTAACCTTAACAGCGGTATTTACAGATGGTACAGAGACAGTTAACAAAACCTTTACGTTGATGGTTAAGGCATTGCCGAGCGATGCCAATTCTGTAGATGAAGCAAAAGCAGCACTAGTCGTTCATAACATTACTGATGTGAGAGGTCATCTCTCATTACCAGCATCTGGACTGTATGGAACAACGGTTACTTGGGCTTCTGCTCAACCAAACGTCGTTTCAGTGACTGGTGAAGTACAACGTCCGGCGTACGGTAGTGGAGATGTAGACGTGAAGCTTACAGCTACGATTACATTAAATTCAGCATCCACTACAAAGGAATTTATGGCGAAGGTGAAGGAACGGCCTGCTGATGAAAAATATGCGGGATACTTCTTCACATATTTTACTGGAGAAGGTAGCTCAACAGGCGAGCAAGTTCACTTTGCACTAAGTAACGGCAATGATCCGTTGAACTGGCGAGAATTGAATAATGGTAAACCTGTATTGACCTCTACCTTAGGGGAGAAGGGAGTACGTGATCCATTCATTATTCGTTCGCCTGAAGGTGACAAGTTCTACATGATCGCTACCGATCTGAAAATTAACGGCAATGGTAACTGGGGCAGAGCACAGACATGGGGCAGTCGTTCCATTATGGTGTGGGAATCGAATGATCTGGTCAACTGGACAGATCAACGCATGGTAGAGGTTGCACCGGAAGAAGCGGGTAATACATGGGCACCAGAAATTATGTACGACAACACGACAGGTGAATATATCGTATTCTGGGCTTCAAGAATGTTTGATGATGCATCCCATACAGGTAGTGCATATCAAAAAATGATGTATAGCAAGACAAGAGATTTCTATACGTTTACTGAACCGCAAGTATATTTGGATTATGGATATTCCATCATTGACACAACGATGATTGAGCATGATGGAAAAGTGTATCGATTTACGAAGGATGAGCAGGACAACGGAGCTTCTGCTCCATTTGGCAAGATGGTCTTCCAAGAGGTTGGTAACTCGATCTTAGATCCAGGCTTCAAGATGATTAATCAAGGTGTGGGTAATATGAAATGGGTTGAGGGTCCAACGATCTTCAAATCAAATACAGATGAAAAATGGTATTTATTCGTAGATGAGTTTGGTGGAAGAGGTTATGTTCCATTCGAGACAACCAATCTTGCATCAGGTGTCTGGACATTATCTTCCAACTACAATTTACCCGCTAGTCCGCGTCACGGAACAGTAATTCCAATTACACAACGTGAGTATGATGCACTCAGTGGGAAGAACGTACCCGTTAGCGGAATTAGCTTGGACAAAACAACGTTGTCCATCGTAGAAGGTCAATCAGGGCAATTGACAGCTACCGTATTACCAGCTAATGCAACGAAAAAAGCAGTAACCTGGAGCTCTAGCAATCCAGCTGTAGCCACTGTAAGTGCGACAGGTCAAGTAACAGCTGTGGCACCAGGAACAGCAAGCATTACAGTAACTACAGTAGATGGTGGGTTATCATCCAGCGCTACAGTAACAGTAACACCATTGGTAGAACCGACTGCACCAGGAGAAGTGACAAGACCAAGTGTAACAGCAGGTAATCAGAAGCTGACTTTGAAATGGAGTAATCCTGCAGACATCGATCTGGTTGCCATTAAGATTACAGGTCTTGGAAATACAGAGTTTAAGACGGTAACGCTGAATCATGCCGCTAGCAGTTATGAAGTTACAGGACTTGCGAATGGTACGCGTTATGAATTCCGTATTACTACGGTAAACGCAGCAGGGAATGAATCCGCAGGGGTTGTGGTGTCAGGAACACCACAAGCACCAAGCAGTGGTAATGGAAATGGTGGCGGTGACGGTAATATCCCTGCACCTACAGCACCACCAGCTGCAGGTGGAAATGAGCCAGTGGTAATGGATAACGGCCAAATAAACATTAAGCCAGTCGCAAGTGAAAGCGGTGCTTTTAACGTGAAGTTAAGTGCGGATACAGTGAAGCGTGCGCTTGATCAAACAACAGGCGGTAAGCTACAGGTGCGAGTTGAAGGTGATCAAACATTGAACGGGCTAACGATTGAGTTAGCAGTAGATGCGCGCTTAACAAGTGGATCTTCTACGGTAGATCGCATCGAGATCAACACAAGCTCTGCAGTCGTAACCGTGGCAACCGAACTGCTCGGAACAGGAACAAGTGCAGGGAAAACGTTAGGATTGTCGATTAAGAAAATAACAGCTAATCAATTGCCAGCTAGTGCACAAGCGGGGCTAACCGGTGAGGTCGTATACGATATCGAGTTAACGATTGATGGTAAGAAGCTTACAGCGTTTGACGGCAGAGATGATCTCGTGATTGCATTGCCATACACCCTAAAAGCTGCCGAAAATCCAAACAACGTCATCGTATACGATGTGAAGGACAACGGAGAGCTAAGAGTGGTGACGAACGGTAAATACAATGCAGTGACAGGAAAAGTAGAGTTCAAGCCAACGTATCCAAGCAAATATACGGTAGCGTATGTTACAACGAGCTTTAAGGATGTGACCCAAGACTGGGCGAAGGATGCGATCTCGGGATTGGGAGCAAGAGGCATTGTGAAGGGTGTAGGCGACGGCGAGTTTAATCCGAAGGGTCAAGTAACAAGAGCAGAATTCATCACCATGCTGATGAAGTTGTTTGAGCTATCGGATGAGAGCGCAACGACAAGTTTTAGTGATGTGAAGCAAGGAGAATGGTACCATGGAAATATCGCAACCGCGCAGAAGCTGGGGATTGTGAATGGGAAACCAAATGGACGATTCGGAGTTCATGAGAACATTACGCGAGAAGATATGGCCGTTATGGTATACAAGGTGATCCAAATGAAGCAACTAGCGTTAGCAAGTGGGGAAGCTACTGCTTTCAAGGATGAAGCAAGCATCGCAAACTATGCGAAGCAAGCGGTAGAGGCAATACAGGGAGCAGGCATAATCAACGGTGTAGGTAACGATGAGTTTGCACCGAAGAAGAATGCCAGCCGTGCAGAAGCAGCAGTGATGATCTATAATGTGTTGGGTTTGATGTAGACACGTTAAGCAAAGGAACGCCATCACATTAAGTGATGGCGTTTTTTATTTGGAATACTGGGGAACTCAGTGTACAAGGAAGAGTTTTTGTTGTCTATTCAGAGGTACGCGCTTTTTGCCTTGTCTCAATTAATTTGAATACGTCATTCACGTCGAGGGAAAACATCATGCTCTCGCACGTTATCGGCTGGAAGTGGAATTCCAGCTTTTCTTTGCCGAATTGCTTCTCTAACTCCGTCCACTGCTCCGTTGACAATAATAGAAATGCCAACGTGTCACTGCCCAGGGATTCCATAAACCATCGAATCTAATATTGGGGAGCGATAATCTCCTCCATAGCCCGAACGGCACTGTCCCGATCAGTCCGATCATCGGCGAACGGAATCGTCAGTGTACGCTCGTCCGAACTTAACACGATATCGATGCCCCTTGGTTTGTCAATTCCATAATTTTACACTGGATTTGGTGAGATTCCGGCAGTTGACCGTTAAAGTAATGGATGATATCTCCTTCGTCTTCTCTCCAATCAATCCAGATTAACGACTCGTACTCGAAAACTGTTCTATGACGTCTTCATCAGACGAATGTTGCAAGATATGAATAATCGGTTGAAGCGTACTCATTGCCATCCCATTCCTTATATAAAGTTGATATACACTCTATATTATCTTATAGGATGGTCAGTTCTGAATAGGGCAACGGGCACACTGCCTTTCGGAAGTGGAACTATTCTCATCATTCAATTCGATGTTATGATAATGCAGAGTTGTCTTTTAAGTTTTTTTTTCAAAAATAGAAACATGTCAATTATACATATGGAGGTAATATCGGTTGAATACTCACTACTATTTCAGTTGGTTTAATGATTTTTTTCCAGAGAAGCTGGTCAAACGGTTGCAAGAGGATATCACAGTTAGAAAATCACTTGTGATGATAAGCGCTAAGCCGTCTGATTATGAAGGGGAGCAAGTGAACTTTGATGATATTACGGAATGGACTTGGTTAACGCAGGCTAACCTTAGTTTTGATGAATATCACTTCATTGATTATCGTATGCAGAAAGAAGAGGCTCATCAGTTGATTCGGAACGCTTCTGTCATTTTTATGTGTGGAGGATATCCTGTTCAGCAGCACGAGTTTTTGGCGGAATATGAACTATCCGATATTATTAAGAACAGTAACGCCGTTATCCTCGGTGCAAGTGCCGGTGCATTAAATATGGCTGCAAAATGGATATCTTCGGCAGATATTAACCCTAAGGATGAAACAACTACGTTTTATGAGGGTTTGAGCTTTGATCATTTCGCCTATGAATCTCACGCTAGACGCGACTACGGTACGTTTGTTGAAGGCTACTTGTCTCCACTATCTGAACAGATGAATGTTTATGCGGCAGAGCAGGAGAGTGCTATTCGTGTAAAGGATGGTAAAATTGATATCTTAGGCCCTGTATATTTAATTTCTGAATCTAAAATTCAGAAATTAATGGAAACGCTCTGATATACATACGGTTTGTAAACAGCTGCAGAGAATGAGCATTTTTAGACCGCCTTCAATGGCGGTTTTTTTTAGCTTTAAAGGTTTTGGATGCTCCTAGGGAATCAAAAAATATCTGGGTATAACAGCGATAGGAAAGTTATTCTGTCATCGGAGTGACTTGTGTAAAAAGGAAAAATTAGCTTGTTGCCTCTATCATCTTTTTCGGAAATGTAGCCAATCAATGATCTCATTACTTTAGCCTGATATCGGCTGGATTCTTCCTTGCAGATTTTCGGTATAGGCCAGATCACCCTCAGTAGTGATGGCGGCAGCCTCGATATGTTTCATTTGATTCACTTTATGAATAATAGAAAGCGCATCTAACCCGAATAATTCTGTCGTATAGATGTCGCAGTCCAGCGAACTATCCGCAATAATCGTTAAAGAAGCAATATTACTTTCGATCGGATATCCTGTTTTACTACTGAATATATGATGGTAATGCGTTCCTTCCTTCTCTAAAACTCGCTCATATATGCCGGAGGTAACGACGGATTGTTCCCTGATGCTAACGAGTGCGGCTGCATTGCCCCTGGGTAAAAAGGGATTCTGTATTCCCACGTTCCAGTGACTAGAATCGGAGGGGGAATCGCCATGAACAAGAACATTTCCGCCCATATCAATCATAGCGGAAGAAGCTCCATTTTTCTTGAAAAATGCCATAACTTGATCGGCAAAATAACCTTTAGCGATAGCTCCAAGGTCGATCTCCATGCCTTCTTTTAATAAATGTACTGTTTGCTGTTCATCGTCAAGTTGTATATGCTCCGGATTCAGGAGCTCCAGCATCGCTTTAATCTCTGTGTCCTCCGGCACATGTGCCTCACGGATACCAATTCTCTACTTGAAAGCGCTTCATTTTTGTGTAGACAAGAGAACATACCAGATGATATATTGTTTCTGTAAGAAACAATATTATTTTTGGTGAGAACTATATTATACGTGTCCATGGTGGGGCGGAGGAAATGAACTCTCGATGCTTAAGCTTGGACACCACAAAAAGGACGGGGAAAAGATGACTAAAATCGAGACAACAATTCAATCCTTTGACGGCACACAGCTTTATTTCAGCAAGGATACAGTGGAAAATGCCAAAGCCGCTGTCGTTATTGTACACGGATTAGCTGAACATACCGGTCGATATAATTATGTGACAGAGAAGCTGAGTCAGCGTGGATTTAACGTATATCGATTCGATCATCGCGGTCATGCCAGATCGGAAGGACAGCGTACGTTCTACAGTGATTTTCACCAGATCATAGAGGATGTCAACGTTGTGGTGGAGACTGCTTTGCAAGAAAGCGGCAATCTTCCGCTGTTTGTTATCGGACATAGTATGGGCGGCTTCGCAACCTCGTCTTTTGGAACGAAATATCCAGGCAAGGTTAAAGGTATCGTGTTATCCGGAGCGCTCACTCGTTACAATACAAAAGTTGCCGGAGAATTGCCTATGGATCTGCCTACAGGCACGTATTTCCCGAATGAGCTGGGAAGCGGCGTATGTAGTGATCCCGCAGTTGTATCTGCTTACGCGAATGACCCACTAGTGGAAAAGCAAATCTCTGTAGATTTGTTTAACAGTCTGGGAAATGGCATAACATGGCTGAAGGAGAACGCTGAACAGTTTATAGATCCCGTACTTGTTCTGCATGGGGCGAATGACGGACTAGTCAGTGAACAGGACTCTCGTGATTTTTACGGTGATATCGCTTCAACCGATAAAACACTCAAAATTTATGCTCATCTGATGCATGAGATATTTAATGAACCAACCCGTGATGACGTTATTGAAGAAGCGATTGCATGGATTGAAAAACGGATCTGATTTCAGTAGAGTAAGAGAGAGAATCTGAATGATGAAAGGGATTACCCATGAAATTAGATTGGATGGGCGACCATCGGGAACTGATTGAGAAAATTATCAAATACGGTAATGCGTACTCGAACACCTATAAGCTGCAGCGAAGTTATGGTACAGACATGATGTTCTCGGCTTCACAGATTCAGACGCTGGAATACATTCTGGAAGCCGAGGACAAAGAAGAGAAGATGTCGGAAATGGCCGCACGCCTGGGCGTAAGCCGCAGTACATTTTCCAAGAACGTGAAGAATCTGACGGAAAAAGGTCTGCTCGAAAAATTTCATTTAAGCGGCAATCGCAAAGACATATACGTCAAACCTTCGACGAAAGGTCGCGAGGTATATGCGAAGTATACCGAATTTGTAAGGGAGCTTTGCTTTGATGAGATTTTCAAGTATGCAGATCAGATTTCAGAAGCGGATAAGCAGAACTTTGTTCGCATCATGGATCTTTTTGCCGACGTGCTCGTCTGGTATGGTGAAAAGGAACAGGAAGCGCGCAAGTTAATCAGAATTGATTCCGATTAGGGCAGCGCCTAGTTTCGAGATAAAAGGGATTTTCCTCAAGGCTGTTCTGTGGCCGGAAAGGAAAATTCCTTTTTGCTTGCTCTGAAACACGAACCTTGAAATTAAGGGCACCAGCCCATTCCCTCCGCGAATGTCCGTCATACAGTATAAAGTGCTCTCGTGAACTGCTGTATGACAAATGTTGAATAGGGAGATGGATAGATTGAAATCAAAAACGAAACTGACCGGACGAGTGATCTTCAGAGGTGATCCAGGATATGAGGCCGCCCGAAAAAACTGGGACCCGCATACGGACAGATTTCCTAAAGTTTTTGTTTTTGCCCAACGGACGAAAGATGTCTCCAATGCCATCCGATGGGCCCGTGAAAACAATGTACCGATCAGGCCGCGGAGTGGCAGACATGCGCTTGAAGTCAACCTTTCACAGGTTAACGGCGGAATTGTGATTGATGTGAGTGATCTGAATTCCATCAAGCTTGATAAAAAAAATGGAACGGTTGTTGTTGGAACAGGAAACCGAGTGGGAAGAATTGCGAATACCCTTGCCAAGCAAGGTTTCATAGCTCCTTTTGGTGACAGCCCTACTGTAGGGATCGGTGGAATTACATTAGGTGGGGGAATTGGGCCTCTCCAGCGTACCATCGGTCTCATCAGTGATAACCTGCTTGAGGTAGAGATGGTGGACGCCAAAGGAAAAGTGCTTCGGGCTAATAAAAATCATAATGCAGATCTCTTTTGGGCCTCGCGGGGAGGCGGCGGTGGTAACTTCGGAGTATA
>NZ_VXKZ01000108.1:0-250653 GCF_008693195.1 Paenibacillus sp. UASWS1643 | reverse complement strand
GATCTGAAGTGAGTCTGGAATTAACGGCCTGAACTTACCTATCGAAAAAAACAACCCAACCCGCTTCAATTCTTTCGAATTGGAGCGGGTTGGGTTTTGCTTGCTGCAATGGGTGTTACATTAAAACACATGCTGTAATATCAACTAAACCGAAAGATCGAGATTTCCACCCAGATTGGGATGAGGAGCAGGCACAGACTTCAACATTTCCGTCATCTGCTGGCCTTGCTGCTGTGCCATGTCTTTGGTAATTGACATCACTTGCAAGCTTGCCGACTGTACGACTGAAGCTTGGCTCATTGCCATTGATAATGCTGCAATATCCATGATCTTCACTCCTTTCTCTATCTTATCATTTGGGCGTACTTAATTTATATCGGACAGCGGGGATCAAATGTTGAGTAAACAACACAACTCTACTTACATGTAAGCAGACTTCATTGTTCTAGTTGTTATGTTTAACGAATTTGGGAGAGAAGATCCTGAATGGAAAAAAGTTTGTTGTCCTTTTCACACTACTATGCGGTGGTTGCCTTGGAGCTTTCGGTATATTGATCTACTGGGTCTTGTCCGGAATTATGAAATAAACACATGCTAAACAGGCAACTGCCTATTCAGGAGTTGCCTGTTTTATTTCACTTTATATACTCGTATATAAGTTTACTTACCCCTCAATCAATCCATACTTCACAAAACTATGATACAATCCATCTTCCTCAACTGTGCCAGTAATATCGTCTGCAATGGCTTTCAGACCTGGCTTAGCATTGCCCATGGCAATGCCGACGTTACACAACTCCAGCATCTCGGCATCATTCATGCCATCACCGATGGCGAATGTATCCTCCTGCGACATGTCCAGATGCTTCAGCAGATCGGCGATTGCAATAGCTTTGTGAATGCCAGGGATCATTAGCTCACCACTTCCTTCACCAAAGATCGGCACCGTACACTGAATGACTTCGAATTTGCCTTCAAACTCCTGCTTGATTCGCTCAAATGGGATCACCGAACTTTCCAAGAAACATACTTTGTTCACGTCATCCTTGTACAGGTCGCTCTCTCCATACGTCAATCCAGCAATAAACGGGTGTGGCTTCAATTCCTTCTTCTCTCTGGCTACAGGATCATTCTCCACATCACCATAGATGCGGCGTTCCAAGTGAGGTTGAAGATTGCTACTTGCATACAGAGCTGAGTTGGATTCAAGGTAGAAGTCAATCTCATGTTCATTGAAGAAATCGACCATATGACGTACATCTCCCGCTGTCACCCTTTTGTGATACAGCACGTCCTTACCAAACTCCACATAGCCCCCACCTGCACCAATCAAACCGTCAAATCCGACATCCCAGATGGAATCATAGATCTCTGCCTTGGAGCGACCTGTACATAAATAGAGCAGATGTCCATTTTCACGAGCCTGTTTGCAAGCCTTCTGTGCCGACAACGGAATGTTTCCGTCATCATCTACCAAGGTACCGTCAATATCAATAAATACAATTTTTCGCTTCATTTCGTTCATCTGCCTAGCCCCCATTATGTTATGTTTTCTATGTAACACCGAGTGCCAACAGGCATTGTTCTTTACACCAAATTACCGATTGCGAGGTGTTCGCTGATCAATCAACTTCTCCAAAAATTCGGCAAAAGAATCCGCGTATACTTCAGGTTCCCCATTAAAGTAATCTAAACGTATCACTTTGTACTCCCCAAGGTGATCAGCCATCCGTGTATCAAAGTAGTAATATTCATCCTCGTCCGGTACAAACAGCTCCAGCTTTCCTTCCTTCTTTGCGTCTTCATCAGCAAGTCGGTATCTATACAAAATGTCAGCATCCGTATACTCTCGGTGTTCTGAAGATGTAATCGTCAGAATTTCTGTTCCGCTTAACAGCGCTTGACCATAATTCAGAAGCCACCAGCGATAGGATGGGGGTAACGAAAAGCCCAACTCTTGTTCAACTTCAACAATCCAACTCTCTTGAACTTGATGATTCGGGAACCAGCGTATAGCCTCGGTATGCTCCAGTTTCTCAATCAGACTTGAATACATGGATAGATCTCCTCCAATACCATCGTAATGTCATTTGGTTATGATTACCTACAGACCAACTTATCCATATGTACGGTCTGCCAGTCATCGTCCTGTTCAGCAATAACCGTAAACCCTTGGCGTTTCCAGAAATCTACAGCTCCGGGCAAGAAGCGATGTGTATGCAAGTAGAGTGTAGTATAGTGCATGTCCTTCACCACATTCTCCAGTTCTTTGACCAGCATGGAACCAATGCCGTATCTGCGATACGCAGGATCTACATAACATTTCACAATTTCGGCTGCGGACTGGGCTGCATATCGACCGTCTACGGCCTGAATACGTCCATCATATGGTAATATTCCAATCGTTCCGACGATGCCCGCATCCCCCATCATTGCAACAAGAAAGATCGATCCATCGGAGTCCAGATAATGTTCTGTGAACTGCTCGAAGTCCACAGGTAACCTCGTGTGATCCATCATAGGAAACACTTCTCTACGTACACGCATGGCAAAATCAATGGCATCATGAATCTGGTGTGCCTGAACTGGTGTTACTGTCGGTATACTCTGAAGTTGTGTCAAAAGATCCACGTTCCTTCTCCTCTATATTGGGAGCTATCTCTAGGCATTTCCTTGATCCTTCTTCATGCCAGATCGGCTCTCTTCATCTCATCTTACCGAATTTGTCCCCTCCTATCAATCTATCTACACTACTAACCAAATTGAAAAAGTGCCCACACAGTCTGATAGAGTTCGCATACGATAAGGCGTGTCACAATCCATATTGGAGGGAGAAACGCTCATGTGGTTATGGTTAGGTGTTTTTGGTTTCATTTTGCTAGCAATCATTGTGATCGTGTATCGTTATCTGGACCAACGTGCCGAGAGCAAGTTTCACCCTCATGCCCCCAAGCAGCTATTAGTCAAATTCAAGGAAGGGACAACGGAAGATGAGATGCACACCCTTCACAAAAAAGGGAGATGTAAAGTCGCTGAGACATACGAGGATTTGGGTTGGTACCGTGTGGAATCCCGCAAAAAAATGCACCGAATGCTGAAACATTATAAAGATCATGAGCTTATTGAACATGCAGAGCCGAATTACCTGGTTGAGGCATCCTTCACTCCCAATGATCCATTCTTTCCTTATCAGTATAACCTGTCCAAAATCAATGCACCCGCTGCATGGGACATTACTCAAAGTAACAGCTCTGTCAAAATCGCCATTATCGATACCGGTGTACAGCTGAACCACCCAGAATTGGCTTCCAAGCTCCTCCCCGGTTACGATTATGTTGATTATGATAATATCCCTGAAGACGGGAACGGACATGGTACCCATGTTGCCGGGATCGCTGCTTCTGTTACCAACAATGGTGTGGGAATCGCAGGGGCTGCACCACTCGCATCCATCGTTCCGCTCCGGGTACTGGATAACAACGGGCAAGGAACGGTAGGTAATGTCGGTAACGGGCTTGTCTATGCTGCCAATAACGGTGTACAGGTTGTTAACCTGAGTCTTGGTGGTCCGATGGGAGACGCTTTCCTCCAAGCTGCCGTGCAGTATGCTTGGGATCGTGGAGCCGTAATTATCGCTGCAGCCAGCAACGACAACACTTCATTCCCGATCGTACCCGCATCGTATCCCAACGTCATTGCTGTCGCATCAACCAATCCTTCCGATCTCAAATCCAATTTCTCCAACTATGGCTCCTGGGTTGATATGGCTGCACCAGGAGATACCATCCTATCCACCTATCTGGGTGGTTCCTATGCCTACCTGAGCGGAACATCTATGGCAGCCCCACATGTGGCCGGAGTAGCTGCACTTCTTGCTGCACGCGGGAAAACCAATGCCCAGATTCGGGATGCGCTATGCTTCGCTTCCGATCCGGTATCAGGCTCTGGAATCTATTGGACGTATGGAAGACTCAATGCCTATCAGAGCTTGCAGGTGCCATAATACACCTACTATCACTCATGATTGCACACAGGCATATCCCTTCCATTTTTACACAAATTAAAAAACGAAGGGGCATCTGTAAGTAAGATGCTCCTTCGTTTGGTTAAAAAGTATTAATGTTACACTTTTGCTGCCCAAAGCTCTATTTCAATTTTAATCTCTGGCAGACCTAACGCCGTAATATATCCAATCGTCATCTGGATTCCTCATCATTCTTAAGATTTTTCTGCGTTATTTCCTGTTTTCTTCCTATTTTGGGCAGACTTCACCCTTGGAATAGATTCTAGAAAAAGACAGCAGTGGAGTATCCATATCCCGAAGATATAAACGTAAGTGATTTTTCTTCATGAGTGGGTGCTCCTCCCTTCTTAAGTGACAAGATTTTCTTCATTTCTTTATGTTATCTGAAAGCCACATCAAGGTTCAAATTCATCCCCTAATAAACAAAGAGCAATCCCGTAGTAACGAGACTGCTCTTTGTTTATTTTTTAACGTCGGACACCTTGTATCAGAAATATTGTGCGCCATTACTCGCAATGACATCTTTGTACCAGTGAAAACTCTTCTTTTTCACTCTGCGAAGTGTACCCGTACCATCGTTATTTCTGTCTACATAGATATAGCCATACCGTTTCTTCATCTCTCCGGTACCCGCACTGACCAGGTCAATCGGTCCCCAGCTTGTGTAACCTATGAGCTCGACACCATCTTGAATCGCTTCAGCCATCTCGGCAAAATGACTATTCAAATATTCGATGCGATAGTCATCTTCAACGGAGTCATTTTCTGACAACACATCGGTTGCCCCAAGTCCATTTTCTACAATAAACAACGGTTTGCCATAGCGGTCATGAAGCTGATTACATGTAATACGGAGTCCTTTGGGATCAATAGTCCATCCCCACTCAGAAGCTTGCAGATAAGGGTTCTTCACCGAACCAAATACATTGCCTTCTGTCGAATCTTTCAAAATCTCAGGGTCCGTACTGGTGCACCGGCTTGCGTAATAGCTAAAACCGATATAGTCGACCGTGTTCTGCATCAAGATATCTGCATCTTCCGGTTGCATTTCAATCCAAATGTCATTTTCTCTGAAAAATCTTTTTGTATAACCCGGATATGCTCCCTTCGACTGCACGTCGATGAAGAAGAATGATTCACGGTCTTTCTCTATAGCCTTCCACACGTCATCCGGGTTAGAGCTGTATGGATACACCATTCCAGCGGCTAACATACAACCAATCTGAGCACCCGGAATGATCTCGTGACAGGCCTTCACAGCAAGTGCACTCGCTACCAATTCATGATGTGCTGCCTGATACAGGACCTGATCTTTGTTTTCATCATCCTGCAGAACAATACCCGCTCCAATGTACGGGAGATGCAGCAACATGTTGATTTCATTAAACGTCATCCAGTATTTCACTTTATTCTTGTATCGATTGAATAGCGTCGTCGCATATTTCTCAAAGAAACCAATCATCTTACGATTCTTCCAACCGCCGTAAGTCTCGACCAGATGTACAGGTACATCGAAATGGCAGATCGTCACGACAGGTTCAATGTTGTATTTTAATAACTCATCAAAGACATCATCATAAAATTGCAAGCCTGCTTCGTTTGGCTCCGCTTCATCGCCATTAGGGAAAATCCGTGCCCAGGCTATGGAAAGCCTGAGGCACTTAAATCCCATTTCTGCAAATAACGCAATATCTTCCTTAAATCGATGATAGAAATCAATGGCTTCATGTGAAGGATAGAATTCTCCTGCCTTTGGCTCATACGAATCCAGGTTACCCAGAGCAATATTCCATCGATTGGCACCAATCGGAATCAGATCTACAGTTGTTAAACCTTTGCCACCTTCCAGATAAGCACCTTCCAATTGATTCGCTGCGGTTGCTCCTCCCCAGAGAAAATTCTCCGGGAAGGCTGTAAACTTTTCATTCATTGAGGAGTTCCTCCTTAACCATCCTTAGTTTGAATTAGCTTAAAACCGTGATCAATTTATCTTTCTCATGAACAGATGCATCTTTTGTTCCTACAACGTCCAGATAATTTGAAGTATTAGTCACAATGATCGGTGTAACCGTCTCATACCCTGCATCCTTAATGGCTTGCAGATCAAACTCAACAATCAGGTCACCTGCGTTAACACGGTCTCCATCTTTCACATGGGTTGTAAAATGTTCACCTTTCAGCTTTACCGTATCCTGTCCAATATGGATCAGCATCTCTACACCATCATCGCTTACAAGACCAATGGCGTGTTTGGTACGATATACGGTTTGAACGACACCTGTGATTGGAGATACCACTCTACCACTGGTTGGACGAATTGCAATCCCTTTACCCATATGTTCTCCTGCAAACGTTACGTCATTAATTTCGTTCAGTGCAACAACTTCACCAGCCATTGGGCTTACAATTTCGTATCTGCTGTTCGGATTTGGATCAAGTACTGGTGCAGGTGCAGCTACTTTTTCCACCGGATCTTTGAATCCAACGACATAAGTCAGGACAAAACCAAGAACAAATGCAACCAGTGTTGCAACGATGGCCATATAGAACGTCGAATCCAAACCTGTTTCTTTATTGATGAACGTTGGATATCCAAATACCCCGAGTCCGCCAATCATATATAATTTCGAACCTGCATACCCAAGAATACCGCCTCCGATACCCCCAGCAATACAGCTCATGATAAACGGTTTTTTCAATGGAAGCGTAACACCATAGATGGCAGGTTCAGTTACCCCAAATATACCGGAGATAAATGCTGGAACACTAAGTGTTTTGAGTTTTGTATTTTTAGTTTTGAGCAACACAGCAAGTACAGCACCGATTTGAGCAAAAGAAGCAGCGAACGACATTGCTATAACTGGATCTGCACCTATCGTGCTAAGATTGAGAAGTGCGACTGGAACCAGTCCCCAGTGGAGTCCAAACAATACGAATACTTGCCACAATCCACCGATAACCAACCCTGTAACAATAGGGCTTAATTCATAAATGCTTGTTGCACCAGCACCAATCAATTGTCCTGCCCATGTGGAGATCGGCCCAATGACCAAAAATGTTGCAGGCACGATAACAAGCAGAGTGAAGAATGGTACAAGGAATGTACTTACTACTTTTGGAATAACGTTTTTGAAGAATCTTTCTAATTTCACAGCTACGAATGTGGCAATAATGATCGGAATAACTGATGAAGAGTACTCCATCAAGATAACCGGCATACCCAGGAACGTAATGTGGATAGGAGACTCAAATAATGTACCTGCAAATAATGTGTATAGTGGATCTCCTGCCTTGAGGCCGCCCAATGTAGGATAAACGAGAGATGCACCGATTGCCATACCCAGGAATGGAGATCCTCCAAACTTCTTGATTGCTGTGTAACCCAGGAAAATAGGGAAGAAATAGAACAGGCTGTCACCCGTTGCTTTTAATAACTGATACGTTCCGGAATCCTGAGTTATCCAGCCAAAAGATACAAACATCTCGTTAAAACCTTTAATCATACCTGTAGCAGCCAGCAAACCGAGTAATGGTGTGAACACACCTGAGATCATGTCGATAAATCGGCTGAACAACCCTACTTTTTTGCCTGAGTTGTCCGTTTCCTCTTCAACTTGTCCTTCACTTGGGAAATTCCCTACTTTAACAACTGCTTTATATACATCCGGCACTTCGTTGCCGATAACAACCTGATATTGTCCACCACTTTGCATGACGGTTATAACACCTGGCAGATTTTTAAGTTCTTCCGTTTTGGCTACGCTTTCATTTTTCAGTTTAAACCGCAGTCTTGTTACGCAATGGAATACACTATTTACGTTCTCGCGACCACCTACACGTGACAGAATGTCCTTAGCCAATTGATCGTAGTTGCTCATTGCAATTCTCCCTCTCTAAGTAGACTCCCCATGACTTTTGAAACAAATAAAACCTGAACCACTGAACATACACAACGTACCGGATCGTCCGGAAATCAGTCGTGTTATTCAGCAATTCAGGTTTTGCCCTTAACGGTTGCAACCCTGTAAGGCTGTACACATTGATATTTAATTATTTGGATAACGAAAGTAAGTTGCACTCCATATCCTCTGAACTGAGGATGATCGGCATTGCCTGATTGAACAGTTACAACCCGATTAATGTATGCGCTTACTTCTTGAACTCATCATAGTACATCTGAACTACGTTTGCAACACTTATTTTTATTAAATTCACAAATACATTTGAGTGACCGAAAATGAAAAGAAAGAGACCACTTCGAAAGCATCGAAGTGGCCTCTATATAGCTTAACGTTCACATTTATAAATACGCACTAACGCAGAATTAACCAATAACCGTAATCAATTTATCCTTTTCTTGCACTTCACGATTTGTTGTAGCAACCACGTCCAAATAATCAGCCGTATTAGTTACAATAATCGGTGTTACGGTCTCATAACCCGCCTTAATAATGGCTTGCAGATCGAATTCAACGATCAGATCGCCAACACTCACACGATCTCCATCTTTCACATGGGCAGTGAAATGTTGACCTTTGAGCTGTACCGTATCCTGACCAATATGGATCAGAATCTCTACACCTTGATCATCTACAAGTCCAATCGCATGTTTGGTACGGTAAATCGTCTGTACCACACCATTAATCGGGGATACAACTCTCCCACTGGTTGGACGAATAGCAATCCCTTTACCCATATGTTCACCAGCAAATGTAGCATCGTTAATTTCTTGCAAAGGAACCACCTCACCCGTCATTGGGCTGGCAATTTCGTAACGATTGTTTGGATTAGGCTCAAGTGCAGCCTTCTCTTCTTTTACTGGCTCTGGAGCCTGTTTGGCAGCCTCCGGATTAGCAGGATCTTTGAATCCTACAAAATAAACGAGAACAAAACCTAGTACAAAAGCAATGATAGTGGCAATCATGGCCATCCAGAATTCATAGTTAATCCCCTCTGTGGGACTAATCAGCGCTGGAACACCAAAGATTCCTGAAGCAAATACAAACATTTTGGAACCTGCAAAGCCAATAATACCACCAGCGGTTGCAGAAGCAATGCAACTCATAATAAATGGTTTTTTCAGTGGCAAAGTAAGACCATAAATAGCAGGCTCAGTTACACCGAAAATCCCTGACACAAAGGCAGGAACACCCAGTGATTTGAGTTTGGTATTTTTCGTTTTAAGCATAACCCCAAGAACGGCACCAATCTGAGCAAAAGAAGCAGCAAACATCATCGCCAGAATCGGATCTGCTTTCAGAGTGGACAGATTGAGCAACATGATTGGTACGATACCCCAGTGTAACCCGAAGATAACCAATACTTGCCACAATCCACCAACAACAATACCAGTCACCAACGGACTCAAGTCATAGATGCCCGATACCCCGGCACCAATCAGCTGACTTGCCCATGTTGCGATTGGACCAATCAAGAGGAATGTCACAGGTACAACAATCAGAATGGTAAAGAATGGCGTGAGGAACGTTCTCACAACAGAAGGAATGATCTTTTTGAAGAATGCTTCTACCTTTGCTCCAAAATAAGCAGCAATAATAATCGGGATTACGGATGAGGAATAACTCATCAAGATAACGGGAATACCCAGGAACGTGATATGAATCGGTGATTCAAACAATGTGCCTGCAAACAGCGTATAGAGCGGTTCCCCACCACTAAGACCGGATAAGGTCGGATATACAAGTGATGCTCCGATGGCCATCCCCAGGAATGGAGATCCACCGAATTTTTTCATAGCTGTGTAACCCAGGAAGATTAGGAAGAAGTAGAACAGACAGTCTCCTGCAGCATTCAACAATTGATATGTTCCTGAAGCCGGGTCCAGCCATTCGAGAGAAGTAAACATGGACAGGAAACCTTTGATCATCCCTGTTGCAGCAAGCAAGCCGAGAATTGGTGTAAATACACCTGAGATCAAGTCGATAAACTGACCCAAGAGACTCTCTTTTTTACCGGAAGATTCTGAATCATCACTTGAGACCGGTTCATCCGCATTCATATTACCCACCTGTAACAAGGCTTTATACACATCAGACACTTCGTTACCCACGACTACCTGATATTGCCCCCCGCTTTGCATTACCGTTATGACTCCAGACAGATTTTTGAGTTCGTCTGTTTTCGCATTATTGTCATTTTTTAATTTGAAACGAAGTCTGGTAGCGCAGTGCACCACGCTGTTAATGTTCTGTTTACCACCAACGCCAGACAGAATGTCCTTGGCTAATTGCTCGTGTTTCATGAAGTCTTTTCTTCCTTTCTGGCTAGACACGGATTCGAAGCATATTGGAGAGAATAAAAAAACCTGAACATCTGAATGTATGGAACATCCGGTTAACGGTATGTTCTGTCATTCAAGCGTTCAGGTTTTGCCCTAGTGGTTGCAACCCTGCAAGCTGATCTATGGGATTATTCAGAAGTTGCATTCACAACTCTCTCAATATGGATCGTTAAGTACATCAATTCTTCGTCAGTTAGTTGATACGTGTAGTTGCTTTCAATGAATTTCTTGATTTTCTCCGAGCACTTGTGCGCTGCCGGATACTTTTTCTGAATCATCAGGAACAGTTCATCATCGTTGTTGCTCTTGTAATGTTTTCCCTTCACCAAACGTTGGGCGAAAAACTTCAAATGCGTCACAAAGCGATAAAATGTCAGTGAGTTCTCATCAAAATCAATCTTGAAATGATACTTGATGATTGTCAAGATTTCTTGCATGACCTGCGTCATACTCTTGATGTTGGGCATTTCCTCATTCAACGCTGCATTGACAAAGTGAAGTGCCATAAAACCGGCTTCGTCCTCGGGCAAGATCACACCAAACTGATCACAGATCATATTGAGCGCTTCCATTCCGACTTCGTATTCCTCTTTGTATAACTGCTTCGTCTCCCAGATCAAACCATTGCGTATGGGCAGATTCTTACGATACCGCTCAATGGCAAAGTGAATATGGTCTGTGAGATGTAAGTAGATGCTCTCATTTAATTTCTTGCCAAGTTTTAGCTTGGCGTAAGCGATGATTTCCTCGGATACTTTCATGTATTCCAATGGAATGCTTGAGATTAATGCCTTGAAGTTTTCCTGAATATCTTCATTCTGTAAAGTAAATATCTTGTCGATATGCTGCTCGGAAACCATATCACCCGCCCGCTTCTGATAAGCAATCCCCCGGCCAATGATAATAACTTCCTGTTGTTCGTCATTCATCGCAACTACAGCATTATTGTTCAGCACCTTCTCGATTTTCACTTTATCACTCCAATATACAGAAAAAGACAAACCAATCCCTTTTCTCAAGGTATACGGCTTTGCCTGATTCAACAGTTACAACCCGATATGTTGTACGCGCTTCACTCATAATATTACAAATTTCTACACAGTGCAACATAAAGTTAATATCGTATTAGCATGACTCCCGATCTAGGTATATATACTCACAGGAGTGAGCAAATCAAGAATTATTTTACAGGGATTCACGGTTTATTGTTTTTGCTTTCTTTCTCCAGTTCCGCTTCAATTCTTCGATTAATCATGTCCATCTGTTCTGAATCCAAACGATCAACTTGAGTGTATTCTTTATCCAACTCGTACTCTTGCGCCTCGCCTTTGTTCATTAGTCCCAGATGATTCTTGATGTCTCGGATATCTTCACGCATATGCATCGTCTGGCGGTATTGGTCCACAACGAGTGCAAAAATAATACCCCCGGCCACTATTGGGCCAAATGGGAGCAGATAACATAAAACAAGACCTATGAGCAAAAATATAACAAAGTACATGATGTAATGCCCCTCCCATATAAGTATCTACTTTGCTAAGATAGACGTTTCTCAGATTACAAATTAAATCGTTCCTGAATTAACTTTGCCACCTCGTCTGGGCTCTTGTATGTGTTATCAATCCTTATGTAGTGTTCATGCGTGATTTCTCCCGCTTCCGAGTTCAGTCGATATTGCTTCATCGTATCAAGCAAATCTCGCTCAGACCACGCAATGTCACGCTTTGTTGGTTTATGTAACAGACGATGCGGACTTTTATTGCGCTCTAGTCTTTCCGATGCATCGGCCTCCAATTCCACATAACAGACCTGACCCCCTTGAGATGTAAACAACTCACTGATCTTACGGATGTATTCACCATCTGACTCCGCGTCCAAAGCCCATACAAATGTGAAAATTAAACCCGGCAGGTCACTCTTCGCCACTTCTTCGAAAATCTCCTGACGGAACAGACTCACCAGTCTTTTACCTTGTGGTGTGCCATAGCTGAAATAAGGAGACACCAATTCAATTGTCATGTGGTTATGAAACAATTTTAGCTTTGTTATCTTCTCCAGCTCTTGCCCCACCGTCATCTTGCCCACAGCCTGTGGGCCAAAAATAATCACTAATTTCATTTTCGATCACTCCTGACAAGGTAGTGTTCATTCCATTAATTCAATTTTATGGACATTAAACTCTATGATACCTCCTTTAGTGCAAATAAAAAAGAGGTTTCAAGTGAATCCCTCAATGCGTGAGGGCTTGAAAACTCTTTTCTTAAATGGCATATCTTTATTTTAATTAACGTCCAATCAGGACCCATCCCCACTTCATCCGTCGCAATCCCATTGCGCAGATCCATGAGATCAGGAGAGCAACAACATAAGATAGGATGATACCCACGCTGAAGTGCCGAGCCAGGTCATCTGTAAATTCACGTCTCCAGAAGAGCAGTACGAGGGGATGCATTAAAAACACACCAAACGCAACTGTACCCAAGGAATCCAGAACATGCGTAGCTTTACGAACTTCAGTATGTTTTCCTGCGCCCAATCGTTCACTAAAGATCAGCAGAAGCAGGCAGGCTGACAAGGTAAACAAATTTCGGAACAGGAACAGCACGGTATAGGTTACCACCGGATATGCAGCAAAAGCGGTTTTGATATAAGCATTACCATATATAAAAATGGCACCTCCACCTAACAACGCAGCTATGAGCACATAACGGTGAGTATACAGTTTCTTTAATGCCCACTCAAAGTTCAGCCCAACCCATGCGCCAAATCCAATCACGATCAGATAACTGGGTAACAAACTTCCTGTCCGTTCGAAGTGAAACTGCAAATGTAGTGCATAAAAGATCGCTTGACCCGCAATAAAGAATAATGGCAAATAACGATTAAACAAACGATGGCGTGTAAAGGACAGAAGCCATGGAAAAACGACATAAAATTGAAGAATAATCAGAAAAAAGTACAAGTGCGTATGAGCGGTTCCCATCACTAATTGTTTGGCAAATTGAACACCATGGGTCAAAGGTTCTTTGCCTGCAAGCAACTGTTTAATGGCAAAATAGATAAGGGACCACACCACATAGGGTACAAATACATAGAATAAACGCTTTTTATAAAAAGCGAGCATCCAACCCTTCTCATTCAGCTTGGAGCTGTAGTTGTAGAACAAAACCAGGGATGACAGAAACAGGAACGCTGGAACGGCAAATTGCAAAAACGTGTTCCAGAAATAATACACATCATGATCTAATGTATTCTTGGGGTAATGCGCAACTGCTGTTGAAGTCGCATGGATCGCTACCACTGCCATAATGGCAAAAGCACGATAGAGATCCAGATACTCAATACGCCGGGGCCGATTAACCGGTTGATTCATAAAGATAACCTCACTTGTGCCTGATATGGGATGATAGTTTCCGGCCGCAATCCAGATTCTATGCTTCATTTTAATCAGCACGCGAGGGTAATACAATCATAATGCATATTATTTTCGTTATATTACAGCATTATTCTGCATTATTCGACATTTTCTATCCAGAATCGTTCAACAACGTTGCCATTGGATTCTACATAGTCTGCATCCTTGATGCCACCATTACGAAGAATAATCCTTCTGGAAGGCTCATTAACCGCATCGCATACAACCAATACTTTAGAGATTCCTAGCTCTCTTGTTTTCTCCAAAGAAAGCCTGAGAATTTCGGAACCATAGCCACTTTGCCGCTCTCCTGGACGAATACCATATCCAACATGCCCTCCACTGTTGAACAATTTGTCGTTAAGCTCATGCCTTATATTGACGGCACCCACAATTTGTTGACTCTCCGTGACCAGCCAGTATGTACTGTCTTTGACCCAGCCTTCCGGGATGTCGATTCCTTGTTCATTGCGCTGCAAAAACGCCAACATCTCATCAAACGCAGAAGGATCTTTGGAAATGACCCACGGTACCTTCAACTCTCCACTTCTGACCCAGTCTTCATAAAATTCCAAATATGCATCCTTATACACTCGGGATGGTTTAATTAATCTAACGTTTTCTTTCACCATGATCACTACATCCTCCCAACAGATATTGATATTGCCACGTTCTCTCTTCCAGGACACGACGTTCTTGCTCTTCCATCAAACAGTCATAAAAGATAGCTTTCACTGCATACGTTGCGGCATGCACCGCATGGCCTTTCACATGGGCCGTTGCAGCTGCGTGTCCCGCCGCACGAGATGCAGAAGAGGCAGTGACATTATCCAATTCTCGTGCAGCAGCATGAGCTGCAAAAGCCGCCTTACGAGCATCAACCATGGCAATTTCCCCACGGATCCAACCTCTTCCTGCATCAATGGCATCACGGGCGCGGAGATCCTCCGTCTTTTTCTCAAATATATGCAAGACACGTGCCGCACACTCCGCAGCCCAACAGGCCAATGTATGGTGATCCTGTTGCTTAGCCAGATTCTCTATTTCGCGACGCAAAGGCGCATCTTTGAATGCAGGTTTTGCCATGGTCGTGCTCCTTTCATTGTTCAAAAACTACAAATTTACTCTCAGACAAGTTCGAAAAAAGGACCTGCGTGTGTGCAGATCCTCTTCAACTGTACATCTTACCACTTATTCTATCATTATACGGACTCTGTCAATGTAGGCTGTTGAATATCTCGTTCCTTGTTCATATCTCTGTACATGTACGTGAATTGGTAACTCCCAGATCCAAGTGTGACTTCAACATCGTCTCCAATGTTTTGAATATCCTGAATTCCACTTATCTGATCCAACGGTTTTCCTTGCTCTAGAACGATCTGTGCACCTGCTCCAGGAAGACGAACCGTACCTCTCGTATTGGCGGGAATATGCACCCGAATCTCCATTTCACTCTCCGCCAGCCGGTGCCAGCTTGAAGCAACTTGACCATACATCGTCTCCAAACTTGCTTCCACCCAATCCAGTCCAGGTCCGGGTTGCGGATCGATATGCACCATTCGGAATCCTGGCTGATGTTCATCGGACCGGATGCCAGCAACATAACGATACAACCATTCCCCAATCGCACCGTACGCATAGTGGTTAAATGAGTTCATATCAGCACTCCAGAGACTGCCATCCTCTTTGATCCCATCCCAATGTTCCCAGACCGTCGTTGCGCCTTGAGTCACCTGATATAGCCAGGACGGATAATCCTCTTGAAAAAGTAATGTATAAGCCAGGTCGTGAAGACCCGCATCACTCAATACCGGATTCAGATAAGGTGTGCCCACGAAACCTGTGGTAAGATGATTGCCCGCCTCTTTCACGAGTTTTGCCAATTGTTCGACAGCGCGAGTTCGGGCAATACCATCCAGCAGGTCAAATTGCAGCGCGAGAACATGCGCTGTTTGCGTGGGAACAGCAATTTTGCCGGCGGGAGTGACGAATTCATTTCGAAACGCATGAACAATGTTTGTATGCAACTGCTTGTAATATTCAGCATCATCTGTCTTTCCAAGTGCCTCAGCTGCTTTTTGAGTTAACGAAACCGAATAGGCATAAAATGCAGTTGCCACATAATCCGTGTCCGTTGCGCCAACATAACTATCAGGCTTGGAATCCAGTCCCAGCCAATCGCCAAAGTGGAATCCCGTGTTCCACAGATTCGGATTGTCACCCTGCACGTGAATGTACTCGATCCACCGCTTCATACTCTCATATTGCTCGGCCAGTAATCTGGCATCCCCATACATCTCATAGATGGTCCATGGACAGATGACTGCTGCATCACCCCAAGCGGCGGAGGAATGACTGGTGTCACCCCATCCTTCCGACGTGGAACTTCTCAGATCCGGAACGAAGAATGGAATACCTCCATCTTCTCCCTGATCCGCTGCCAGATCCCGCAACCATTTTGTGAAGAAGGGTGCCGTATTCATCAGGTAGGAAGACGTGCGGACAAACATCTGTGCATCGCCAGTCCATCCAAGCCGTTCATCCCTCTGTGGACAGTCTGTCGGCACATCAAGGAAATTCCCTTTTTGCCCCCACAATATATTGTGATGCAGTTGTTTCACCAGTGGACTGGAGCATGAGAACTGACCTGTTTGCTCCATATTCGAGTGCAGCACTATTCCGGTGAATTCATCCAGACAAACGTGTTCCGGGAAGCCAACCAGCTTCACATAACGGAACCCTTGGAACGTAAAATGCGGTTCAAATGTTTCTACTTCATCCCCCTTGCACGTATAGCGAATACACTGCTTGGCGGAGCGAAGATTATCGGTGTAGAAGTTGCCTTCATGATCCAATATCTCAGCATGGTGCAGCTCAACCGTCTGACCGATCTCACCTTGAATGCTGAATCTCACCCATCCCACCATATTCTGCCCCATATCTATTACACGATCTCCCTGTGGGGTTGTTAACAAAGCGGTTGGCTGTAGCTGTTCTACTTGAGTGACGGGTACATTCTCCTGCGCAACGATGATATCTTTGGGATGATCCAGTACGTTCACAGGTACCCAATTCGTCTGAGATGAATCCGACCAATCCGACTCCATTCGTGCATCATACGTCTCTCCCATATAGATGTCCGACATACGAATGGCACTTGAAGCAGCGGTCCAATCCCCACCAGATAAAATCCATTCCTCCGATCCATCTGCGTATTTCATATGCAGTTCCAGCAGCAATGCGGACGTTGAACCAAATACCTCCCGTTCTTTGTTCCAGCCAAGATATCCCCGATACCAGCCATCTCCAAGATATGCGCCCAATATATTCTGTCCATTTTGAAGCAAGTGAGTAACATCATAGGTTTGATATTGTAATCGCTTACAATAAGAGGTCCAACCAGGTGTAAAATAATCTTCTCCTACTCTTGTGTTGTTCATATGCAACTCGTATAATCCAAGTGCTGTCACATATATTCTGGCAGACGTAACAGGTTGTTTCACATTAAACTGCTTGCGCATACGCGGGCATGACGTATCTCCATCATCTGATGGTTGAGCTGTGATCCATTCTGCTTGCCACTTGTTATAACGATCCATAAGTCCCATCTCGAAATAAGCCGTTTCGGACCAACCCGAATCACTTCCTGCATCATCCCATGCCCGAATCCGGTGGTAGTATCGTGTTTGCGGGGAAGGCTGAAAATGGTTTAATTCCACATGTATGGATTGATCCGTGTTTATCTTGCCAGAATCCCATGCAATCTCATCAAAATCTTCTGACAGGGACAGCTGGATCTGGTATGCGGATTGCCTGCAGTTTCGACGATCAGACTGTAACTGCCAGCTTAATCTCGGTGATTTGACATCAAGGCCTATCGGATTGATTCTATACTCACAGCGAAGGTGACTCACGTTGAACATTAGCAGATCGTCCTTTCCATCTTGGCTTCCCATTCGGGGTTACGATATAATTATATCGATCCTGTTGCCCTAAATACCCGGTTATCAGGACTATTTCATCCGGTGATTCAGCCATCTGTGCGAGGAGGTTGCTTGTGAATTCATCTGTACAACTTATGAAAAGCGAATACTTTCTGCATAATCATCTGCAACTTTTTGTCAATCGTTGCTCTGAAGATTTTGTGCTTCCTTTTCACGCACATGAATTTATTGAATATAGCTATGTCTCCGAAGGAAGGGGCTTTCATCATATCGGTGAAGATGTCATTCCCGTGAAGAAAGGCATGCTGTTTGTCATTCCTGTTGGTGTTCCTCATGTCTTTCGTCCTGTGAGCACAAACGTAACCGAGCATCCATTAATTATATATAATTGTCTGTTTAATGCTGAATTGATCAACACGCTGACAGCCATCATTCAGGAAAAAGAAATCATACAACATCTGATGAATCTGGCACAAAATCAGGTTCCTTATATTTCCCTTGTGGATCAGAACGACCGGATTGAAGAACTAATGGTGAAGCTGTACCGTGAATCCTCCGTTCCGGGAATCGGTTCCTCTACCATGTTATACACCCTGGTGAGCCAGCTGGTATTGATAACCTACAGACAACTTTATCAAAAGGAACATGATGTAGAGAATCATTCCACCGGTTTTGATTACATTCTTCATTATCTCAAACAACACGTAAGCAATCGTATTCGGATGTCTGATCTGGTCCGTGTATCGGGCTGGAGCGAGAAGCAAATTGGACGAATGTTTCTTCGGTATACCGGACAGACCTTTAGCGGCCACCTGCAACATCTGCGCATACAAAAAAGCTGCGAAATTCTAAAGAATTCACAGCACAAAGTCAGCCTGATTGCAGAGCTCGTCGGATATCGGGATATGGATTCATTCTATGCCGCATTCAAAAAAATAACAGGCGAAACACCTCTCGCCTATCGCAAAAAATCCAGAGCACTGCGCTCTGGACAATAAGGTTAACTAACTTTCAGACACTAACAACCTGTAACACTTCATCTATGTATGCCTTGGCTTCTTTCCATGAAGACATCAACGGAAAGTTGTATCGCTCACGCTCCTGTATATTCCACGGATGCGGGATACAGATAACCTTTTTGCCGTCCTCATGCGCGGGAATCAGGTTATGTGCTCCATCATCAATGAGCAGATCGAATCCGAGCAAGTTTTTTCGTTTGCATGTAATAAACTGTTCAGCGGTTATAAAAGGCATGTGCTGTTGAAGCCAGTTCCACTTCTCAACGACTGTTTTTGGTTCTGCTGCCGTCACGACAATGACATCATAAGCATCGTTCAGCTTTCGCATCTCATCTACAACATACTCGTCATATAATTCCAATTCCTCGAACAGACCCGGCCGACCATAAAATACATCGTGCGTGCTCTCTGGATGACGCAAATGGGATGTATCCCAATGAATCATATCCTCATACCGCAACGGATGGGTCGGGAAGTTGAGGTTGTTGTGATAAATAGCCCGCTTGACCAGATGACATATCGTGTCATCCATATCTACAGCAATAATAGGCTTTTTCATGGTTATCCCTCCCCCAATACGATCACAGTATACCATTCAGTATGTTATGAAGTCATCCTTTTTACCTTGAAGTGCCATTAGCGCTGATGAGAATCCTGCGAGATGATATTAAATAGGCACCCCGATGCGTAACACTAGCTACGCCTGGGGTGCCTATTTAGATTAATCTATTCCAAGTTCTCGCCATTCGAGGCAATGACTTTTTGGTACCAGCCAAAGCTCTTTTTCTTATACCGATTCAATGTTCCCTGTCCGTTGTCGTCCTGATCCACGTAGATCACGCCATAACGCTTGGACATTTCCGAAGTGGATGCGCTGATAATATCAATCGCTCCCCAGTTGGTATACCCCATGAGGTCCACACCATCCATAACGGCTTCTTTCATTTGTGTAATATGTTTTCTCAGATAATCAATACGATAATCATCGTTGATGGAACCGTCTGCTTCAACCGTATCTTTCGCGCCAAGTCCATTCTCCACCACAAACAATGGCAATTGGTAACGATCATACAGTTCTTTCAATGCAACGCGCAGACCGATCGGATCAAGCTGCCAGCCCCACTCCGTACGCTCCAGATTCGGGTTCTTAATTGTACTGTACAGGTTACCACCCGTCACTCCATATTCCTCTGGGTTCACTGCGGACACCAAGGATGTGTAATAACTGAATGAGATGAAGTCAACTGTGTGCTCACGCAGGATCTGTTCATCCCCCGGTTCCATGGCAATGGTAATCCCGTTCTCTGCCCAGTACCGAGCCATGAATGTTGGGTAACTACCACGAACTTGTACATCCGTATGCAGCAGGTTCAGCTGGTTATCGATCTGTGCTTGCAGCACATCCTCTGGCTTCGATGTCGCCGGGTAGTGAATCATGCGTGCAAGCATACATCCGATCTGGAAGTTCGGGTTAATCTGGCGTGCTTTTTCTGTTACCAGGCTGCTGGCTACAAATTGATGGTGAAGTGCCTGATAGGAAGCCTGCATCGTATTCTCCACCCGGTCTTCAATAATACCTCCGCCTGTGAACGGTTCAATAATGGTCGTGTTAATCTCATTAAACGTCAACCAGTATTTTACTTTGTCTTTGTACCGGGTCATTACGGTTTCCGCATATCTCACAAAATGTCCAATCACTTCACGGCCAGCCCAGCCGTTATATTTCAGTACAAGTGCCATAGGCATCTCATAATGCGAGAGGGTTACCAGTGGTTCGATATCGTATTTCCGGAGTTCATCGAACACTTCGTCATAGAAACGCAATCCCTCTTCATTTGGCTCGGCATCATAACCATTCGGGAAAATACGCGGCCAGTTGATGGACAGTCGGAATGTCTTGAAGCCCAGCTCGGCGAACAATGCAATATCCTCTTTGAAACGGTGATAAAAATCAATCCCGTAACGCTTCGGATAACCTTCCGCGCTATGATGTGCCATTGCTTTCTCAACCGTCGCACTGGTAACATGCATCAGTTCTCTAAGGTTGGTGTAGTCCTTTTTCTCAAAATAAGGAACCATGTCGGCCGTCGACCATCCTTTGCCGCCAGCGTCGAATCCACCTTCAGCCTGGTTGGCGGCAATAGCGCCGCCCCATAGAAAACCTTCCGGAAACCCTTGTCGATTAATCATTCGTATCTCTCCTTCTTTAGTTGATATTGTTAGTCCTAAGACGGACAGTCTAGATTTCAGCTTTCAAGACGTCTTCACCCATTGTGATTTCGCCCAATTTCACAGGTAGAACCTGCTTGTAATCTGCCGTATTGGTAACAACCATAGCGGTTGTAATATCGTATTCTTTTGCAATCTCGGCCAGTTCAAATGTGAGTAACTTGTCTCCTGCTTGTACACGTGCTCCTGTAGCAACATGTGCATCGAAGTACTGCCCACGCAGCTTCACCGTGTTAATTCCAACATGAATCAACAATTCCATTCCGTTATCACTGCGGACAACGATCGCATGTTTTGTTTTGAACACATTCATGATGGTACCTGTCACTGGAGATACCAATTCGCCCACCGTTGGAACAAATGCCACACCTTTCCCCATCAATTCATCACCGAATGTTGGATCGTTGACTTCTTTGAGCGGGATGGATTTACCTGTCATCGGTGCAACAGCTACTGCATCACTCGTTGGTGTTGGATCGCCCATGTCTTCCACGTTCACGGTTGCGGCGTTATTGGAAGTTACTTTCGCTGGTGCAGAAGAAGCACCTGGTGAGAATTGAGCTAACGCCTCTGCGTCTCCTTCTTCTTCCTTAATACCAAATATCGTAGACATGATTGCACCCACGATAAAGGCCAAAATCATCCCCCCAAAGGAATACCAGAATGTCTGTCCGATCAGGGAAGGAAGTCCTGGGAGACCACCGTTACCCGCAAGTACATACGCTTTCGCGCCAAAAGCAAGGGCGAATCCGCCACCCACTGCACTACCAATCATGGCTGCGGCAAATGGTTTTTTATACTTCATGTTAACCCCGTACATAGCCGGCTCCGTTACACCCATGAGTGCCGTGAAGCTCGTTGATAATGCCACGGTTTTGAGTTTTTTATCTTTTGCCCGGAAGAATACGCCGAGTGTCGCACCAGCCTGACCCATATTGGAGATAAAGGTCAGTGGCAAGAATTTATCAAAGCCCAGTGTAGCGATATTACTCAGGATGATCGGCACAAGTGCATAGTGCATTCCTGTCATAATAATGAGCGCCATCGCACCGCCAAGAACAATACCTGCAATCAATCCGCCTTCATTCAACAGCCAGTTGATGCCGCCAGACAATCCGCTACCTACAAATGTACCCAATGGACCGATCGCAATCAGCGTTACCGGAACCATAACAAGTAAGGTAATCAGCGGCACAAGCAATAGCTTGAGTGCAGCAGGGATAACGCGGTCAACCCATTTCTCAACATAGGACATCAACCATACTGCAAGAAGAATCGGGATAACCGATGAAGCATAACTTACTGCTGTAACCGGGATTCCCAAGAATCCAACCGATTCACCGCTAGATAACAATGCTGTCATGTCTGGATACATGAGTGCTGTACCTAGTGCAATCGCAACAAACGGGTTACTGCCAAATTTACGAGCAGCGCTGACTGCTATCAGTAAAGGCAGGTAATGGAATACGCCGTCACCGATGGCTGAAAGAATACGATACGTATCCGTTCCGGCGGACATCCAACCTACGGACACGAATAGTGCAAGTAATCCTTTGAGCATACCTGCCGCAGTAATCGCTGGAAGCATTGGGGCAAAGACACCTGCGATTGTTTCAAAAATTTTCAGCACGACATTTTGTTTTTTATCCGACTTTGGCTCTTTGTTTTCTGCACTTTGCTGGATTGCCGGATTTTCCTTCACCATGGCATCGAATACTTTTGCCACATCATTACCGATAATGACTTGGAATTGATCGCCGGAAATATTCGTGCCCATGACCTTATCCAGTTTCTTGAGTGAGCCGTTGTCAACTTTCTCGTTGTCTTTTAGATCAAAGCGCAAACGTGTGACGCAGTGATAAACTGAGTTAATATTGTTTGTTCCCCCAACGGCTTTAATAATTTCCTGCGCCGTTTCCTGATGTTTCATGATGTTTTCCTCCTCATTTTTCCAATAAAAAATACCCGAACGAATATAGCGCAAAATGTGGCGCCATCTCATTCGGGTATTGCCTGATTGAACAGTAACAAGCCCATAGGGTATACAGTTGTAATTTCATACTATCGCGTGGACTTCTCGTCCCGCTTGGTTTTCATCAGACGTTCCAAATGGAGCGTTAGATATAACTGCTCCGAGTGAGTCATGTCATACTGATAGTTCTTATGGATAAAAGTCTCGATCTTGCCAATACACTTGAATGTCTCCGGATAGTTTTTCCGAACCACTTCATATAAATACTCCTCAGCATCATCATGTGAAGAATGTGTAATGACACGCTGACAGAAATATTTCAAATGGGTGATGAAGCGGAAATAGTTGACGCTATCTTCATCCAATTCGACGTTGAAGTGATACTTGATGATATTCATAATCTCCTGCAACAGCTGCATCAGATGAGTGACATCGTTCATGGAATCATTGACTTCCGCATTGATGAAATGCAAGGCAATATTACAGATTTCATCTTTGGGAAACTCAATATCCAGTCTTTCCTTCAGCAAGGTCAGTGCTTCTCTGGCCACATCATACTCCGCCTTATAGAAGTGCTGAACTTCCCAAGAAAGTGGATTACGAGTAATCATTCCTTTTTCCAAGCGCTGAACAGCAAAGTGAATGTGATCAGACAGCGAGACGTAGATCCCGTCACTGATGGTTTTGTTCAATTGCGTTCGTGCCAGTGTCACAATATCATCTGTTGCCTGCAGAATCTCAATCGGCACTTCAGCTACGATGGATTTGAATTTCTCATAGATCGATGCATCCTGAAGACGAAATACCTTCTCAATCCGCTCTTCATCAATCTCATCGCCTGCTTTGAACTTAAATCCGATACCCCGGCCGAGGATCAGCAGTTCCTGATTTTTGTCATCCACGGTACTGACAATATTGTTATTAAATATCTGTTTAATAATCATTATGGACCCACCTGGTTTTTTTTGAGGAATAAAAAAGGGCAAAACCAAAACAGAAATAATAAAATCATTTCCATAGTGGTTTTGCCCGCATTACCGGTAACAAGCCTCGGATATAATTTATCATAACCTGAAAACGGTGTCAACCCAAAATACTACCGCTCTATTCCACTTTTTTAGAACATATGCAACATTTACCTTCTATGTTATGTTGAAATGAGATATATCCTTTGATATTTAATAATATGACCCATACTATTCAGGAGGATTCACTTTGAAAAAAATCACTTCGTTTACCGCCGTCATTGCTGCCATCTCGCTATTGTTATCAGCTCCGCCCACCTTGGCCGCAAAATCCAATGAACTCTCGTTAATAGAGAATTACAAGTCCGCTGACCAGCTGGATCGGAAGACACAACAACTTTTGAGTGATGAACTAGTTAAACTCGTGGGGAAACAGAACATTCAATTCACCACAATAGACACATCATTTGATCCATGGGTCATTAACGGAACTATTGATGGAACCGGGTTCGCCTATTTCACACAAACATACGATCCTGATACAAATCGTGTCGCGTCCACCCATATCATGTATGATAACGCTGATCTGAATAAAGTCATGGATAATGCGCTGCGCCTGAAGCTTGATGCCTTCCTAAAAACATTTGAAGATGAAGATATCTTCATTAAAGGTGGTTTCTGGCGTTTCAAAGCCAATGATCCGGAACATGGACATTTACTTCAAAACTACTGGGTCATCTTTGGACCAAGTCAACAACTTTACATCGATGTGGATAAAGGTAATCAAATGTCGGCAATTCTGCAATATAAAATCGATGATTCCTATGCCTGGATGACAAACATAGCACGAAATTCACTCAAAACACTTGGAATACCCTCAGTAAAAGCTTTTGATTACACCTTATTTACCGTAGAAGGAAAAGATATGTTATGGCAGTATAGGGATGACGACAATCTAAATTACGTGCATATCGGCAGCAAGACCGGAAAGGTATGGAAAGTCACCAACGAACTAGGTATCAACTGGAAAAATGATGCTGATTTCAAAAAGTCTTTTGCGAAGCCCAAGCTCAGCAAAAACAAAGCACTATCCATCGCTGTACCTACAGTCAGATCTATATTTGGTATTGAGCTAAAAGGTTATTCCGTTCGTATCCAAGAAAACGAATACACCTTCACGAAAAAAGGAGCCACAACGCTTATCGGTAAAATCAATACAAAAGGCGCATTTTATTCGTTTGAAGCTATTCCTTCAAAAGGGGTAAGAGACTAACTTACATAATAAAAAACAGGCGGCTTGAAGCTCCGATTTCCGGGACATCGAGCTGCCTTATGTTAATATGAACTCCTTAATCATTCAGCACCCATTTAAAATTGCATAAGAAATACTCCGCTTTTATGACGACAGTCGATTTGATCTTGTCATCATATAAGCGGAGCCGGTATCATCAATCTACGCTTGACGTGCTTATAAGGCAGCCCTTCTCTCGAAGGGCTTTTCATCATTATTGGAAGGTCACATTAATTTGTACAATCTCCGAACGGCTACTAGTACGAATTGGAGGTCCCCAGAAGCCAAATCCTGAGGTTACGATGGAGTGCATAGAACCTTTTTGCAGATAACCCCAATCATTCTCGTAAATCGCCTGTGTGATGAACTGAGCAGGCGCAATCTGTCCACGGTGGGTGTGACCAGATACGACCAGATCTACATTGTTTTGCTCCGCAATATCCAGATCATACGGCTGATGATCCATCATTAGTACCGGTTGGCTCAAGTCAGTACCTTGCATTAACGTAGCTACTTCTGCGCGATCCTTCTCTGTTCGGTCTTTCCGTCCAATCAGAGTGATCTTGTCATCCAAAACGATTTTGTTATCGTACAGAACTTGCATGTTGCTCTTCTCCAGCGCAGCAATCAGATCTTCAATCGGACCATCGAACTTATCGTGATTCCCGAGAGAAGCATAGACGCCGTATGGGGCCTGAATATCACTGATAATATCGGCAATTCCGCTATTGAGGTACATATCCAGATTGTCATCAATAATATCTCCAGGATACAGCACCAGGTCCGGCTTCAATGCATTAATCTCCTCCACCATGCGTTTGGCATGTGCAGGACCAGACAGAAGTCCGAAGTGCATATCGGCAGCCATGACAATGTTGAGCTTGTCTACACCTTCTACTTTTTTATCAATCTGGATATTATATGTTCTGACTACCGGGCTGTAAGCGTTATAAATTCCATAACCTAATGTGGACACTAATAACACCAGCGTAACGACTCCCGCCCATTTCTGTGTGTGATGTCTAGGAATACGGGTTAATCTCAGCAACCACATCATAAGGTGAACGACGGGCAGGATCAGTAATAACAACGAAAAGATCGCCAGCCAGTAAGAACCGATGATACCGAGGAACGAGATGCTTCCAAATACCCGTGCCAGAATGAAGGAAACGGCAAGGAATACAAGCGCTATAATATACAACCATCGAAATCTGGCGGACACAACTGGTTTCATCCAACTCCAACCGCTCCAGCCTATGTAGAACACTAATAAACCGTATACGACCAAAAACAATATACCTGCTAATACAAACATGCCCGGTCTAACCTCCACGTCAATAAGTTGTATTCTGAATTTTCATCACGGACACAGGTCCGTCTGAACAAGTATAACGTAGTTGATGAGTCAGATCATCTGTTTGCCAAACCCAGATTCGTACATTTTATTACAATTTGATGATATTCAAATTCGAACCAAAACGAGAAAAAGCATTCCCGCAGCCGCCCTGAATAGTTAAATTCAAGGACAACTGCAGGAATGCTATATTTTCGGAATTAAAATTACTCGTTTGTGTCCATCCACTGGAAGTGGAATGAACCTTCTTTGTCCACACGTTTGAATGTGTGAGCACCGAAGTAGTCACGTTGTGCTTGCAGCAAGTTTGCTGGCAAACGCTCTGTACGGTAACTGTCATAATAAGACAGTGCGCTGGAGAATCCAGGTACTGGAATACCTTGTTTTACAGCAGCCGCTATAACTTCACGCCATGCGCCTTGATAAGATTCAACGATGTTTTGGAAGTAAGGATCCAAGAGCAGGTTTTTGAGTTCTGCATCTTTGTCATATGCTTCTTTAATGTTTTGCAAGAACTGCGAACGGATGATGCAGCCGCCACGGAAGATCATGGCAATGTTACCGTATTTCAGATCCCAGCCGTATTCATCGGAAGCTGCACGCATTTGTGCAAATCCTTGTGCATAGGATACGATTTTACTTGCAAACAATGCTTTACGCACGTTCTCGATGAACGCTTTTTTGTCGCCAGAGAATGCTTCAGTTGCTGGTCCACTCAGGATTTTGCTAGCTGCTACACGCTCGTCCTTCATGGCAGACAGGAAACGGGAGAATACGGATTCCGTAATCATGGACAATGGAACGCCGAGATCCAGCGCACTTTGGCTTGTCCATTTACCTGTTCCTTTTTGTCCAGCCGCGTCCAGAATAACGTCAACCATTGGTTTTCCTGTTTCTGGATCGTATTTGGAGAAGATATCTGCCGTGATTTCGATCAGGTAGCTGTCCAGCTCCCCTTGATTCCACTCCGTAAAGATCTCATGTAACTCTTCAACGGAAACGTTCAATACGGATTTGAGCAAGTGATAAGCTTCACCAATCAACTGCATGTCTCCGTACTCGATACCGTTATGCACCATTTTCACATAGTGTCCGGCACCGTCTGGTCCGATGTATGTGCTGCAAGCGTCATCGCCGACTTTAGCGGAGATAGCTGTCAGAATCGGTTCTACCAACTGATAAGCACTTTCTTGTCCACCTGGCATGATTGCCGGGCCTTTCAGGGCGCCTTCTTCACCACCGGATACACCTGCTCCGATGAAGCGGAAACCTTTTTCTTCCAGTTCTTTACTGCGACGTTGCGTGTCAGGGAAGTAAGCATTACCTCCATCGATAATAATGTCGCCTTGATCCAGATGAGGAAGCAGTTGTTCGATCGTTGCATCTGTTGCTTTACCTGCTTGCACCATGATCAGAATTTTACGCGGAGACTCCAGGGATTCCACGAATTCTTCAATAGTGAACGCACCTGTTAGGTTTTTACCTTCTGCTTCTTTCAGAAGATCGTTCGTTTTCTCCGGGGAACGGTTAAATACCGATACCGAGAAACCTTTGCTTTCAATATTCAAAGCTAGGTTTTTACCCATTACTGCCAATCCAATAACACCGATCTGTTGTTTACTCATTATGTCCTCCCAATACTCCATTATTTATATAGTAAGTTAAAACGAATGAATGGTTATAGTTTATTGTACTGTTTTTTTCCAGTCAGCGGCAAATTTGTCCATACCTTGATCTGTCAGCGGGTGTTTGGAGATTTGTTCAATGACGGAGAATGGAACGGTTGCGATATGTGCTCCCGCCATTGCTACACGTGTAACGTGATCCGGATGTCTTACGGAAGCCGCAATAATCTGTGCATCTAGGTTATGTGTACGGAACAATTCAGCAATTTTGGTAACCAATTGTACGCCATCCTCAGAGATATCATCAAGACGTCCCAGGAATGGAGATACATATGTCGCACCAGCACGAGCAGCCAGAAGCGCCTGATTCACAGTGAAGATCAACGTTACGTTGGTTTTCACACCTTTTTTGGTCAAGTAACGGCAAGCTTCAAGTCCTGCAAGTGTCATTGGCAATTTGATCGTAATGTTTTTGTCGCTGTTGTTAATTTTGATCAATTCGTTCGCTTGTGCAATCATATCTTCAGCAGTAAGGGCATCTGGTGTCACTTCCGCAGAAACAGACTCCACTTCAGGTACCAAACGCAAGATTTCTTCAATACGATCTTCGAATTTCACGCCTTCTTTGGCTACCAAAGATGGGTTTGTTGTTACACCAGACAATACACCGATTTTGTATGCTTTTTGGATATCTTCCACGTTAGCTGTATCGATAAAAAATTTCATGATTTAATTACCTCCAGATATAATTTTTTTATGGTTTAGAGATTCGCATTAACCGCCAAGGGTATGCTATTTGTAACTACAGACTCCTGATCCGCCGGCTCATCAAACCACCAGTGGTGACCATCTTCTTCAAGCATAACATCTGATTCTGTCGGTCCATAACTTCCTGCAGGATACAGGTGAAGTGGCAGCAGATTTTCCTGGAATGCATCCAGAATGGGTTGCACCCATGCCCATGACAATTCTACTTCATCCCAGTGGGCAAAGAAAGTAGGATCTCCCAGCAAAGCATCACGAATCAGATTCTCGTAAGCTTCCGCAAGGTCACCTTTATCCGGAGAAAGATCGATATGAACCGGTTTGAATTCACCTTTATTCTCAGGATCACTTGCATTCAGTTGCAATGTCATACTCTGATCCGGACTCATCTCAATGACGAGCAGGTTTGGCTTGGAACCCTTGTTTTTCAGCACATTTGTCTGTCCTGAAGGTTCTTTGAATTCAATCACGATACGTGTTGATTTCTCCTTCATTCTTTTACCCGTGCGAATGTAAAACGGAACACCACGCCAGAAGAAATCATCAATTTGCAATTTGGCAGCAATAAATGTGTCATTCATCGTATTCTCGGCTACACCCGGTTCAGCAGTATAAGCATTTACCGGTTTACCTTGAATGCTGCCTTCTGCATACTGTCCACGGATGATGTTTGCGCCCACAGTTTGCTTTTGTAACGGCTGGATCGATTCCATGATGTGCTTTTTCTTCAATCCAACTTTTTCGGAAGAACTGTTGTATGGAAGCTGAATCGCCATCATCATGAGCAATTGCAACATATGATTCTGGAACATGTCTCGCACTGCACCTACATGATCATAATAGGATGCACGTTCTTCGACACCTACAGTCTCATTCGCCGTAATTTGCACATTGGAGATGTAACGGTTGTTCCATAACGCCTTCATGATTGGGTTACTCTGATGTAACGTCTCCAGGCGCTGTACCATCGGTTTGCCCAAATAATGGTCAATCCGATAAATCTCTTCCTCCGTGAACGATTCGCTTAATTTGCGATTAAGGTCTCTAGCTGACTGCAGGTCGTGACCAAATGGCTTCTCAATGACGAGACGTTTCCAGCCCTCTGTGGAACCCAGCCCACTTTGTTGAATGTTCTCGGCAATCGGTTCGAAGAATTCCGGACCAACCGAGAGATAAAACAAGCGGTTGGACGGAATGCCAAGCTCAGCTTCTCTTTGTTCAACTAATCCCAACAGCTTTATATAATCTTCCTTATGGCTTATATTCAATACACTGTAGCGGAAAGCTTTCACAAATGACTTCACAACTTCAGGATCAGCTTGGCGTCTGGAAAATTCATTTAATGATTTTTCCACTTGTGCCTGAAAGAATTCATCAGACCACTCTCTACGCCCCAGACCAATCAATGAGAAGGTTTCAGGAAGCTTCTGCTCAAGATATAAGTTATATAAGGCAGGATATATTTTTCTTTTGGCTAAATCGCCAGTAGCACCAAATAAAACAATGGTAGTTGGTTCCATCTCACCGTTCTCCTTCCAAGTAACTCTGGTTTCTTTGTTGTAGTTACACTATAATACGTTTTATAGCTATACAAGTAATTAATATATTTCACAGGAGCTATAGACCACATCTATGACAACAAATTACGAACTATATAAAGTCTTTTATTGGGCCGCCAAAACGGGAAGTTTGACACAGGCTGCGAAAGCACTGTATATCACTCAACCCAGCGTCAGTCATGCCATTAAGCAATTGGAAGAGAGCTTTGGTCTTACCTTGTTTTATCGAAATTCCAAGGGTGTAGCGTTGACACAGGAAGGTGCCAGTCTATACTCCTATATTGAACAATCCCAGATTCTGATCTCACTTGCGGAAGAAAAAATGGCCGCACTGAAGAATCTAGATAATGGTGAACTCCGGATTGGTGGCAGTGACTCCCTGTTCAAGCATTACATGCTGGCGTATCTAGAGGAATTCCACACTTTGTACCCTAACATCAAGCTACATCTGAGTCATGGAACTACGCCGGAAGTGATTACCTTTCTGAAAGAAGGCAAGATTGATCTCGGTGTTGTTCGGATGCCCATTGTTGATCCACAGCTTGAAGTCAGGGAAAGTATTCAGTTAAAAGATTGTTTTGTAGCTGGAGAACGTTATGCTCAGTTGAAGGGTAAAGTCATGACACTTGAGATGCTTCTGGAGCATCAACTGATCCTCTTCTCCCGGAACAGCCGTGTTCGAATGGCTATAACCGAGTTGTTTAACAGCTATAATTACACGTTGAAACCTGAGATTGAGGTTGGTAGCGTTGATCTGTTGATTGAGTTTGCGCGTCGAGGACTGGGGATTTCCTATGTCACACGTGAATTTATATCCAAAGAGCTGGAGGAAGGTTCTCTTTTCGAAATTCAGCTTGATGTCCCGCTCCCCCCTTCCCATGTGGGGATTATGACCAAACGAAATATGCCGATCTCTCTGGCTGCCAACCGGTTTATGGATCTCATTTTCAAAGCCTGAGTGGCCACAATGTCAAAAGGTACAACAAAGAGCCCCACCATCCAGTCATGGATGATGAGGCTCTTTGGCCTGCATAATGTTTGTGTTTATCTAACGATTAAAGACTCACCAGATAGGACGCGTCCAATATAAGGGCAACCTTACCATTACCGAGGATCGTTGCTCCAGATAGATGGTTCATCGCTCCCAGATACGTACCAAGCGTCTTAATAACGACTTCCTGATTTCCTATAATCTCATCTACCGCGTAAGCTGCAATTTTATCAACGGAACGCACAATCACCATCTGAATACTTCAGGTGAAATTCGAACAATCTCAGCAACATTATACATCGGCAAGATTAGCACACGACCTGATACTTTAACTAACAAACCTTTAATAATCGCCAATGTGAGTGGTAGACGAATCGTAAACGTGGTGCCCACACCAACCTCCGTATCAATATCAATGATACCGTTGAGCCGCCCGATCTGACTACGCACGATGTCCATTCCAACACCGCGCCCCGATACTTCACTAACAGAAGAAGCTGTGGAGAAACCGGGCTCAAATATGAGATGGACAGCTTCCTGTGTTGTTAGGCGTGCAGCCTGTTCCTCACTAATGATACCTTTGCCCAAGGCGGAAGCTTTAATCTTCTCGCCATTCGATACCTTTGCCATCATCCGAATAACGAATGACAACATGATTTTCTTCATGAAACGAAGTTAAGGTAATACGTCCTTTGGACGGCTTATCGTTCTCCGCCCGAACCTCTGCACTTTCAATGCCATGATCAGCACTGTTACGGATGAGATGGATCAGTGGGTCACTCAATTCTTCAATAATCATCCGGTCAAGCTCAGTCTCTCCACCTTGAATAACTAGTTCCAGATCCTTACCAAGCTTCTGCGATAGGTCACGAACCAATCTCGGGAAGCGACTGAATAGTTGAGCAATAGGTAACATCCGGGCCAGTTGTATTCACGTTAGGCAAGCTTTGTTTCGTTTGCTCTGTTTCAGAGGTCTGCCTTAAGCTGTTGTGTGTCCTTTGACGTTTTACACTTACATATATACGTATATTCAACATTCTGCATTGACTTTCACATACATCTTCATACAAAATTTCATGTAATATGGTCTTCTTATATTTACATAAGAAGTTGTATAGGTCTTACGTCTAACAAATATCATTTTCCAGCGTAAAAATTATGTATTTCGCTGTACACACTCAACATTTCAAGACTTAAGTCTAATAAATACTTACACATACTGAGTCCATTTTCCCATAAAAAAAAAAAAACCAAAACCAAATCAACAAAGTTTGGTTTTGAAGCGAAAAAACACACTTAAAATTAACATAAAACCCGTTTAAAACTAATTACTTATATGTTATATAACTGCTCCAGTTCCATTAAGCGGTCCTTAATCCTGTGCGGAATAATATCAAACAGATTAGCCCACGTCATGAACATCTCCGGTTTTAGTAAATATTCTTCGAACTCCATGGTAGGTACAAACGCTTTGGTCTGCAGATAACGCTCCACCTGAGCATCGATCTGTTCATTCGTTTCAAAATAATCTTGAAACAACTCATTCACAAGTAGCCCATCACATCCAGCTTCGGCACCTGCTGCACTATACAGGTTTGGCAATAACTCAAATACAACTGGAAGTGGTGAGAAAGCATGTTTGCCAGGCTGAGAGTACAGACATACATGATGTCCAACCACATTGACCCGTTCCTTCAATAATCCGCGCAGCACTTTCCCATGAAAGCTGGCTTCACAGTCTACTACCTCTCCGTCATGGCCCACATAAACCCATACATGCTCCATTTCATACAGATGTCCAATCTCATAATCCCACCAGATTGCATATTCAATTACGTATTGTACTGCTTCGGTCGGAAACTTAATATCCCTTCTGAACGATGGTGAAGGCCCAGATTGATGCAACACAGAAATACCAACAAAATCAGGATAAAAAGGTTCGGCTATGTCAAACATCAAAATAGGTGCATAACTCATTGCAGTTTCAAGCGTTTTCATTTCTGACATGTTCATTCATGAGTCCTCCGTTTTTGTTGGATGTTCATACTATTACTATACTAACGATTATTACATCAACACGTCAAAAAACCTGCAACTGTTATTCTCCAGTTACAGGCTCTGTACTTATTATAATGAATAAGGAATTTTGAATTATGATTTCAGCTTATCGGATGGTGAAACAGACGTCTTGGAAGGTGAAGTCGATTGATCAGAAACCTGCGTATCACACCCTATTGGAGGGCCCAAAATGGCATCATTTTTAATAGATGCAACAGCTCTCGCATATGCCTCTTCATCTAAACAGTACGCGCGGTGAGCCACCTCCGGCGGTGTAGCTGCCAAGAAATCCGCTCCAAACACAATATCAGGCGTTGGTTGATCAAAAATAGTTAATAAATATACATCTTCTGTCTCAGCGACAAACCAGTGAAACCAGCCTTTAGGAAATACCACAACCTGACCTGGTTTCAGGCGATATGTCAATCGTTCACGCGTAAACGGATTGAAGACTGACGCTGTAATTTCACCGCTGATAACTACAACCATCTCCGTGACATTGGTGTGCCAGTGTGGCTGTACAATAATTCCTTTGCTTAAGTACACGTTGAAGAAACCATTTGCAATGGTCGGCAGCTGTTCTCCAAACAACTGGGTTACATAGTTGCGTGCATCCCTCTGATAATTGACAACCGCATTGGAATCGGCAGCTAGCGGAACATTTGGAGCTTGCAAAATCGGATTCATCATACGATCATTTCTCCTCCTTGAGCATACATCTCATTGTTGTACTGTATGCCGGAGAATAGAAAGATAATACCGTTGACACATGTTATATATTGTTTTTAATCCTGAACATTAGGTTTCTTAGAATCATGTATAAACAAACTAGACTTGACCAGGGAATCTGCCTCCGGCTGCAATGCCCTGGGGTGATATGCGATCGATCTGGTTCATCTCATCATCCGTAAGCGAAACCTGTAGCGCTCCTAAGTTCTCGTGAACTCTTTCCAAGTTCCGAGTCCCCGGGATCGGAACGATATGTTCTCCCTTTCCAAGCAACCAGGCCAGAGCAAGTTGAGAGACCGTGCATCCTTTTTGCTTAGCCATCTCTTGGATCAATCCAACAACCTCCAAATTTTTCTGAAAGTTCTCACCTTGAAAACGCGGATAGTGACGACGATAATCATCTTCCGCCAAATCGTCTATAGATCGGATCTGACCAGTCAGGAAGCCACGTCCCAATGGACTGTATGGAACCAAGCCAATGTTCAATTCATGCAGGACAGGCATAATCTCATCCTCAAGTTCTCGACTCCACAATGAATATTCCGTCTGCAACGCTGTAATCGGATGAACAGCATGTGCACGCCGAATGATCTCTACCGGTGCCTCGGACAAACCAATATATCGAATCTTCCCCTGTTGAACCAGATCGGCAAGGGTGCCTACCGTCTCTTCAATGGGTGTATTCGGATCAGGACGATGCTGATAATACAGATCGATATAATCCATTCCCAGATTGTAGAGACTCGCATCTACTGATTTTTTGATGTAGGCTGGATCTCCCTTTGGGCCCTGCGTGTGTGTTATACCAAATTTGGTGGCAACAATTGCCTTGGATCTTCGACCTTGAAGCGCGCGTCCAAGCAGCTTTTCATTCCCTCCAAATCGCTGTTTTTCATACTCTCCGTACAGATCCGCCGTATCAAACATGGTAACTCCTGCATCCAGCGCACCCTGAATGGTATGTACCGATTCGTCATTATCCGGCATCATCATCACACCCAGGCCGAGCCCAGATATACGTAATTTGTCATTGCCTAACGTTCTTGTCTTGAGCATGAGGCTCCCTCTTTTCATATTAAAATAGAAACGATAAATAGATACGTTTGAGCTTAAGTTCATTCTATTTCAATACCAAGAACCCAACCACACTCTGTTTATGCTAGTAAAGAAAGTACCAGTTTGATTAACTTTCTATATGGCAACAGGAACGTAAATACAACAATGAATGCCTGATTGGCTGTTCAGATTATTCATGGAAAAGATATCGTATGCATGCACAACACCATCTGCCCGATCCGTCGTTTCAAGCAGGACACGATTGACTTGTTTTAATTCAACCTGGTGCAGGTTCCAGATCGTTCGGAAGTCTACACTTTCTTCACTCAATTGTTTCACGATTCTGCTAAATTCGGGGTCACTCGGATACTTGTCATAATACGTACGGAATACGGCTACCGAGTGCCGCGCGAATTCCTCCCAGTTGTGCATACGCTCCCTGAGCACTGTATCCAGAAATAAAATCCGCATCATTAGACGCTCATTCATATTCATCGACGAGAAGTTGAAAAGGTTCGTATCTGCAGCTTCATTCCAGGCAAGTACCTCAGAACGTTCATTGGTAATAAAGGAAGGCTGAGTCAACTGGCCAATAATGCTCTGCCACCCTGGCTCCAGTTGCGAATACGAAGCAAGGAATTCATGTTCCGTATTAGGGTCCCATAAGTCAAATAGATGACTCTTCTCTTCCAGGGTTAAACGGAGCGCATTCGCTATACTCTGCATCACTTCTCGTGAAGCTGCCAACTCCCTACCTTGTTCAAGCCACGTGTAATACGTTGCACTGACACCAGCCAATACCGCTACTTCTTCCCGCCGTAGACCAGGTGTTCTTCGCTGTCCATAAGATCCTGACAATCCAACTTGTTCCGGTTGAATGCGGCTTCTCCGTGATTTCAAAAACTCACCCAGTTTTTTGTTACGGCTCATACTTGTATCCATAGACATCGTTCCTTTTTATAAAAGTATTCAAGCCTATTCGACTCTATCCCAAAATGGTAGTCTCTGAATGACTTTGATATATTTCATCTATTATTAGTTCTACAGAATACTTGGTTTACAAGTAGCTTAGCATCGAATGGTGCAGAACGAAAGGAGCATAACATGATCCCCAATGTTGGAGATGTGTACTGCGTGTACGCCGAAAAATCACAACAATATACAGCCTGCCAGGTAGCTGGACTGAAAGAAACGAGGGTAAAACTTCCGACACGCTTGCCTCTGTTCTTCAGTTGGATTGGACTGGTGATCAACTGCCTATTGAAATGCAGCTTCATCAGATGAAACCGCTGATCTGTAACTTCTATTTCTGGCATGATCGCTTGCCCATAGTTTCGTGAGTGCTCATGTTCCTTCACAGTATGTGCTTGCATGCAACATCCCTCCTCTCTACACCGAGGAAACGAATACTTATCGCGGAGGCTGGCCGATCGGAGAAAGTCTCTATCTCCAGCGCGAATGGGAACGTATCGATGCGATCCGAAGAGCACAGTTCAAACAAGCTGCGGATGATGACAAAGAAATCATGTTTGGCGATCGTGTAATGCGGCGCAGTACGAGTACACTCCATGATTTCAGCCCTAAATCTTCTGAAGATGTAGTCGAACTCGCAAAACTACCTTGTCTGACACATATTGAAATGGATGGATATACGGAATCAATCTTTCCATTTATAGAGACAACCCGTTCATTAATGAACTTCATATCATACATCATGGTCAAACGATGATCGATATCAGCAACAGTCACCTGACCAAATTTATTGTGGATGTCAGCGGGTTGAAGGAGTTAATTTTGAACACAAAGATGAAGAACCTGAATTTTACAGGTGAGGTGTCTCCTGATCTGCGTATCGCGGCTTATGAAGACGGTAAATGCCTCACTCTCAATGTTCCATCGGGCCTGCCACAGGTTACGGGTATCTCATGACTTGCAGGTCTGTATATCAGAGATATCACGGAACTCAATCTGGAGCCACTTGTGCAGTATTATCCTGAGCTTTCAGAGTTACGATTGTGGGGTAAACCCGGCAATGTATCCCATATAGATTCGATTCAGCATTTGGCAAATTTGCAAACCTTCACTACATATGACCTGTTCGGTTTTAATGGGGAACAATCCCCTGATCCAGATCAACTTCCGAAGTTGGCTACGCTGTGGCTAACCAGCCTGCCAGCGAATGCAGCCAAATCGATCAAAACAAGATATAAAAAATTCGCTGCTGCCGGACTTAATATGGAAATCACCAAAGCACGCAAACCCGAATGGCTTGCGGAGAACCTGAACAATCCGTTTCGGGATTGGGATGGGCTGGACCACATTAAGGCAGCTCACGCCAAAAAAGCAGCTCAATTGTACAAGCAGTGCTTGAAGGAAATACGTCAGTAAAGTCAAGATTTTAACAATCAGGAAGCTGTGCACAAACAGCTCGTCTCCATGGCTGAGAACTACACACAGACCTTCAACAAGATGGATGCCAAGGCCGGCTTTATTGAAACTGTTGAGCGGGAAGAAATTTATGTTGTTCTAGCAGAGTTACTGAATCAGTTACAGGAGAATTTGGAACTGCATCAAGATGATTTGATTAAGGTCAATCACGAGGAATTATATGAGGTATTTGATCGTTTGAGGGATTTCTAGTTTACGCAAAAAGGGTCCTGTTATGAACATTACAGGACCCTTTTTTGCACCGCCGACCTCAAGTGTCGTAACTGACCAGATAATGATGAAGTTCCGTGTTATAACAGCCGATACTGTGCTCAATTAATCTGCCTTCTCCGTCGAAGGAGTTACGGAGGCGCTTAAGCACATGCGTCCCCGGGGGGATCTTCAGTAGCTGGCATACCTCAGGAGCTGCCAGCTCCACAAAGAAACGGTCTTTGAAGTTCTCCAGCAAAATGTCGTTCTCCTCCAGTGAGTCATACAGAGATTGAATGTCTCCATTCATCTCTTCCATGCCTCCGCCGGGCAATGCAGCTGCTGCCAAGAAGTGTATCAGATGAATATAAGGTTGTCCGTTAAGAATGTAGAGCCTTTCAATCCGCTGGCAATACGGCCTGTAGCGACCATATTCCTCCGTTCCGGTATCATTGGTGAGTAAACGGGAATTCAGAACTTTCTTTTCCAGCTTATGGCCCTCTTCTACGAGCAGCTCCGTAAACCGTTTGCCCTTTGAGAGCTTCTGATGAGAGGTATTGCGCAACACAATCGTTCCAACACCGCTTTTTTTCTGCACGTAACCTTCCTGGGACAGCTCTTGGACCGCACCGCGGACTGTCATTTTGCTGACGCCAAATTCTTTCTCCAGCTGCGGTTCGGAGGGGATGATGCTTCCGAGAGGATATACGCCATGTAGAATCCGATCTTTGAGAATTTTTTGGATTTGCTGATATAAAGGACCTTGCTTGCGCTTCAGAGACACTCGCTGTTCACTACCTTTCAACATCTGAGGTATGGTCCGACAGCGCCCGGAGCACCTCATTCTCGGTAAAAAGCGCTGTATCACCTTGAGTGGTATGGGCCAGCATCGCTGCCGCCACTGCCATATTAACCGTATGTTCCTGTGGATATTGCTGCAATTCCCCATGGATGATGGTGCTAGCAAACACATCGCCGGCACCAATCCGGTCGTACACCGGGAACGTCAACTTGCGGGAAAATACGAACGTACCTTGATGATAGATATATCCTGTCAAGGAATGCGTATGGTCAGCGTTAATCTCACGGTGAGTTCCTGCTACCGTTCCGATTCCGAAGCGCTGTGCAACTTCAGGAATCGCTTGCTTCATCTGTGTTATTCTATCATATTCTCCGGTTCCGATGCCAAGAATACACTTCGCATCCTTCTCATTCATTAACACCAGATCTGCCAGCCCCAGCAGTTCCTCATAATGCGGGCGGGCCTTGACATAACCATCTGTCCCCCATAACGCAGGACGGTAATTACAATCAAACACAACCTTGCCTCCAGCACTTTTCACTTCCTCCGCAAGCTGTTTCATCTGCTTGCGCACGCCATCATTCATAGCCAGCGTAATGCCACATAAATGAAGAACGTCGATCCGGGACGCAAGATCTCTCATATCATAATTGGCCGCCTCCGCAGTATTGAAACTGCTGCCCAGGCGGTCTGTGTAAGTGACTCTGCCTGGACGGGCTCCAAAACCATTCTCCAGAAAATACATCCCAAGGTGTCTACCGCCCTGTCTAATAAGAGAGGTATCCACCCCAAGCTTGCGCAGATAAGCGAGAGCCGCTTCGCCCACCGGAGTTTCCGGCAAAGTCGTAATAAGAGCGCCGTTATGGCCGTATCTGGCTAATGCTGCCGTTACATTCACCCCGCTGCCGGAAAAAGTATATTCCAGCCTGCTGCTCTGGACCAGCGTTTCGTATCCTGGAACCTGCAGCCGCATCATCACTTCACCAAAAGCAGCAACCCTAGGCATATCGGTCCACCAGCGATTTCATTGTTTCGAGCAGTCTGCGGACATCCTGTACGTTCGTATTCCCGGTCTGCGTCTCAATAATTGAAGAATAGACATGTGGTATAACCTGAGGTACGCCTGCCTGAAGTGCAATCTCTAGAATGGGTCCAAAGTTGTCCAGATCGATTCCGCCTGTAGGCTCCAGAGCAAAAGCCGCTTCTCCACAAGCCTTGGCAACAGCACGATACTCCTCTTCCAGCTTTAACCCCTGCATCGGATAATATTTGAGCGCGTTCCCTCCCATGTCACGAACCAGTGCAATGGCGGCATGAACGGGAACAATGGCCTGCGGAGTGGTTACTGAACTGATGGGGCCAGTCGATATATTTACATAGCCTGGCTGCCCGCACGGAGATACCAGGCAGTTAATCCAACTATCTTTAGGTCCCAGACTGGCACGGGTTGCCCCGACTGCCGGGAATACCTGATTGATATGGCTTCCCGGATAACTCGCTGCAATCTCCGCCACAACTGCAGCCTGACGGCTATCTCCGGCCCCGAGTCCGATAGATACGGCATCTTGAATAGCCTGACCATATTCAGTCATGGCAACTACAGCTTCTTCCGACGTAGCATAATTTTTGGAGAGCACACCAATAAGTACATATCCTTCCGCAGCCTCGTACACATCCTTGGCGTTCCCGATACTCCCGGCCAATACATTAATTGCGGCCCTGTTCTTATACAGACACTGCTGAATATGACTCATTCTGGTTTACCTCCCACGATTTCATGTATTCTGCTGACGATGACCTGCATATCATCCCCTTGTAGCGACCTTGGATCAATATCGAAATAACCCTGCTTGACGCCATAGTCTCGGGTATATACCGCAATTGCACCTTCACGTAGCTGGTCATTCACTTTCTTCGCATCCACCCCAGCAAGAGAGGAATCAATCTGGACACGCCCCCGGAAAATCGATCTACCGGCTTCATCCTGCACGATGCTGACCGAAACACCAGGAAGTCTATCCAGTGGCTGAAGAGCCTCCAGTGTCTGCTTCTCTCGTTCACTATTATCCGCTTTGTCCTGGTATTCCTCTAGCGCTTGAAGTAAGCCAAAAATGGTCTCTTTACCAACCTTCATGCTGCGGCCAATCCCGTGTAGCTGTAACTTAAGCCACTCCACGTATTTATTTTTGCCGACGACAATGCCGGAAGTAGGGCCTTCAATAGCTTTCGACCCGCTGTAAATGGCCAGATCCGAAAGTTGGATATATTTGTACAGATCCTCTTCCGCTGCCGCATCAACAATCAGCGGCACCCCTCTACGCTGCGCAACCTCCCATGCCTCTTCCACAGAAATCATGTTCTTCTGGACAGCGTGATGGGATTTAACATAAAAAATGGCTGCAGTGTGTTCACCGATCGCCTGATCAATATGTTCCTTACGGCCTTCATTGGCATACCCGACTTCTACTACCCGGCCGCCGCCAAGGAATATCATGGTTTCGACCGGCGCTCCATATTGCACATTATGGCCCTTTAGCATAATAATTTCATTTTTCAATATCGGCTCCTGGTGCAGACGAAGGCTGAGACGTGGATCTCCGGCAGTCACAATGGCTGCCACTGACAGCGCTATACCACTGGATGCGGAGTTCACCACAACCGTGCTTTCCGAACCAAGTAACTGTGCAATATATTCTCCGGATTTGTCCACAAGATCCGCAATTTCCACGTACTGCTGTCCGCCCTGTTTCATCGCATCCATGACTGAATCCGTTGGTGCGGAAACGCCAAGGATGCTCATCCTTCCACTGGCATTAATAACACGCTTCAATCCATATTTAGCCTGTAATGAGTGACCCATTAGCAAAGACTCCTTTAGCCTCAATATAGTGTTGCGTGACCCGGACATCACCTTCCGAGTCCTTAAGTTGCTTTTCGCCTGCTTCCAATGAAAATAAAGTCAGGTTCGCCTGTTGTCCCACCCTAATCTGCCCGAGCTCCGGCTTACCGAGCCACTCCGCTGGACTTCTTGTAACCGCACGGATCACCTCTTCCAGACTGTAGCCGAGGTACAGAAATTTCGTCAGCACATTCGACATACTGTATACCGGACCATTCATACGGTTGCCTCGGTAAATGTCAGTACTGATTGTATTCAGCGCAATTCCTGCAACCTTGGCCTGTTCTGCAATCCGGAAGGAGAAGCTCGCTGTGCCATGCCCCACATCCAGATGAACTCCCCGAGCAGTTGCATCCAGTAGTTCTTGCAGCGGTGTGCCGTCCGCATGAAACAGATTGTTGGACTTGCCATTAAGGTAATGGGTGATTACATCGCCAGACTGTAGTAGCTCCAGCACATCAGAAATCGCGGGCGGAGCAGAACCGATGTGAACCATGAGTGGAAGCTTCGTTTCTTCCGAGAGTGTGCGTGCCAACTTGAGTGGCTGTATGCCGCTGTCTTTGACGACACTTTGGCTGATGCGGGCCTTCAGACCAACAATGAAATCAGGATAAGCCGCTGCCGCCTCCAGGACCTTGCCCCGGTCAATCCATTCCAACTGCGACAGTTCATCCGTCCGTTCGAGCCCGATGCTTGAAATGTTCAACAGAGCAAATACTTGTGTAGCAGCCTGTAGTCTTGCGGTATAAAAAGCCCCAATTCGATCTGCACCGCAGCTTCCGGCATCTACAAGCGTTGTTACCCCCTGCTTCACACCAATTTCGTCGATATCATCGCCATAGGGATCAAGCTCCTGGACGGCATGCACATGCAGATCAATCCACCCACTAGACACATATAACCCTGAACAATCCAGCTCATTTTCTCCTTCAACCTGTCCTGGCGGTGTAATGGCGGTGATGATCCCGTCCTGAATGGCGATATCCATAATTCGCCCATCAACAAGCTGCAGATTGCGCAGCACATTCTCTGTGCCCACTCATCCCATCTCCTTTTTCAACCCCGGTATACAGGCAAAATCCAAAAAATGATTCATGAAATCTGTACTTCCAAATAGGCAAAAATAAGCCTGATGAGCTACTTTATTCTAAAGATTATAATGTTATAATGTTTATACTAGCACAAGTGTAATCCAGAAGAGAACACTATTTTTAATTCAAAATTTTTAATTCGAATATCTAACATTGGGGGACTGCTTCATGGCAAATTCGGCACTCAAGCCATCCTTGCTCCACAGATTCAGGCTCAGCTGGAATCATTTCAAATCAAGGCTTCTGCTGAAATATGCCTTTTCTTACATTCTCATATTTCTTATTCCTCTGACAGGTGTAACTATTTTTGTATATGAAAACGCTGTCAAAGGATTGCGAGTGGAGATTGAACAATCAAATGTCAATCAGCTTAACCAGGTGAAGAGCACTATAGATAACCGGATGAATGAACTTCAGGAAATAGCGGGGAGAATCGCCTATGACAAACACCTGACCCCTTATATGGTACAGCATCCCTATTACAGCTTGGAGGCGATTCAGGCGCTGGCCAATTACAAAGCTAGCAGCAGCATTGCAGAGGATCTGCTCCTCTATTTCCATAACGATTCCAACATCTATTCATACCGCGGTCTGGCTAATCTTGATGTCACCTTTGATAGTCTCTATCAGTTCGAGCATTGGAATCCGGAAGAATTGCGGCAGGACTTGAATGAGACCAGGCAGCCCCTGGTCCGTCCCGCTGAGAACGTGAAGGTTAATTCCCGAATAGAGTCAATGCTTGTCATGCTTGTGCCTGTTAAACCGAATGACCCGTTTCCCTATGGGACCGTTGTTTATTTAATGAAAGAATCCAACCTTACGGGGGTCATGGATTCGATTTTGAGTGATTTCTCAGGAAGCAGTTATATTTTCAGTTCCTCCGGAGAGGTGTTGACCGCGAACAGCCATGGCATCAGCCTTCCCCAGGACGAAATTGAGCATTTAGCTACACTTGAGCCCGGTATTCATAATTTGAAGATGGATGGAGAACAATACTCCGTTGTTTCTGTACAATCTGAAGAAAATGGCTGGACCTATGTGACCACAATGCCAAGCTTCCAATTCTTCAGCCGTGTCGCCCATGTCCAGACCCTGATCTTGATCGTCTTCTGTATTACAGTCATTACCGGCATAGCTGCTGCGCTGCTGTTAGCCAAACGGCAGTACCATCCGATCAGGGATTTGATGGACAAGATGAGAGGCAGCGGCGATGATGCTTCCAAGCTGCGCAATGAATGGGAATGGATACGACAGACGCTCCACAATTACAGTGCAAAAATTGATTTTCAGGAGCCCTTCGTCCGTAATCAGTGCATGTTGCTGTTACTCAAGCACGGCAAGCCGGATGATCCGGAGATTGAGCAAATGATCCTGAGCGCCGGATTCCGGCATCCTCAAGGACAAGGGCTCTATTTCTCGGCTATATTGTCTTGGGATGATACGTTGTCTGACGACATGTCCTGGCAGGAACGGCATCTGTTGCAGGATATACTCAGCAATGTGTGTCTTCCAGGTACCGGTGCTCAGATCTTTGGTGTAGAATTTTCGGTCAAGGACCAGTTTGCCCTGATTATTTCACTTCCCGGCGATGCGGACAAGCCGATTCAAAGCCAACTGGAACAGGTCATTGAAGCCATTCAGACGGTGATCCGCGAGCACTCGCAGCTATCTCTGAGTATAGGTGTCGGCATGGCCTATGGGGACTTGGCCCGGCTTAACCAATCCTTCATTGAAGCCGCTGCAGCTCTGGAGCACCGGATCATCCGGCGCAGCGGTCAGGTGACTTATTTCGAGCAGCTTGCAGAGCTGAATTCTTCTACTTCCGAGAGCTTTTGGATTCCGCGCAAATCCATGCTGAAACTGGAGCAGAGTCTAAAGCAGGGCAACGAATCAGTAGCTGTCCAAATGATTACCGATGCCATTCATACGATCCAAGACGAGCCGTTGCAGGTTCATCTACTGCGCTGCATCTGTTTCGATCTGCTGAACGCTTTTCTACGCACCGCCTCCGAGCTTGGTATGAACGAAGTGTTCGCCAATATACCGGAGTTAACTTCCTTTGAAACACTTGAAGAGTTGGAGAGTCGTTTGCTCTGTCTGGCCGCTGACATTTGCGCGAAGGTGGAGCTGAATACGAAGACAAACGAGTCTACGTTAATGGATGACATTCTCGCTTACGTGGATCAACAGTTTGCAGATTACACACTCAGCCTGGAGCATGTGGCACTTAAGTTTGCCATTTCAACTTCTTATTTAAGCCGGAGCTTCAAAGAGAAGACCGGCCGCAATTTCTCACAATACATCTGGCAGCGACGTGTGGATGAAGTCATGCGGCTGCTGGAGAACACTAGCGCACCGCTCAAAGAAATTATCGAACAGGTCGGTTACATGGATACGCCAAATTTCATCCGCAAGTTCAAAAAAGAAATCGGTCTGACGCCAGGGCAGTATCGCAAAGAACATGCCTTAAGAGGAGCTACTATTAAAGGACCTGTTTAAATTGGCGGAGCTTCCGCCCCTTCTGTACTACATTCTTGTATTTGAAGATACCGCTTCATTTATGGTTTATTTAGCTACTGCCCTTCCTGGAGGATGTGCCCTACCAGCTCGTCCAGCGGAACAGTTGCAAGGGCAATCGCCGTATCTGTTACCCCGTAATAAATATAGAGCAGTCCATCTTTGACCACATTTCCGGTCGGGAAGATGACATTTGGGATCTGGAACCCAAATTTCTCATAGTACGTCTCTGGCTCCATAATAAAATGATGTGTCCGGGCAATGATTTTCTCAGGCTGCTCCAAATCCAGCAGCATGGCCCCCACACGGTAGACAATGTCCTCATCGACGCCATGATAGAGTACCAGCCAGCCCTTGTCCGTACGGATCGGGGGCGTAGAGCCCCCAATCTTCCGCGATTCCCAGGACAGGTTCTGCGCGGTAGCTAACAGCTTGGGCTCTTCCCAGTTCACGAGATCCTCGGAGTAGGTAATCCACATGGCCGCCTTATCCGTACCGTAGGCTTCTCCCACATATTCCTCAGGGCGGCGCAGCAGTACGAATTTACCGCCTATTTTCTCAGGGAACAGAATGTTGTCCCGGTCATTAATATCAAGAGGTGTCGTGTCCGCTACATACTCCCAATCCAGCAGATTATCTGATTTCAAAATGGAGGACCGGGTTAGCCAATGTCCCTCCTCGTCTCCCCACCCGTCCGGATATTCCGGAATAGAGCGAAGAGGGACGCCTGCCCCGGTAGGGTAATAACTCATGGCACAGGGGCGAAGGGCGTAGTTCAGGTAGAAGGTTCCGTCAATTTTGACAATCCGCGGGTCCTGTACACTACCATAAGGGAATCCCAGCATGTCTGGCGTCACAATTGGCTCATCCTTCACGTGGGTAAAGTTCACCCCGTCTTCACTCTCTAGCAGACCCAAGTAATTTTTGCATGGAGTTAGGGAACCAGCAGTGCGCTCAATCATATAAAATTTACCGTTATCGATGATGACCGCAGGGTTGAAAACCGTAACCTTACGCCATTCATAGTCGCCCGGGACAACAATGGGATTATTCGGATGTCTCGTGATTTGCATGTCTATTCCTCCTGCATCTGCATGAATGTTCAGGGACGCGTTGTATCCTTATATCTCATTTTTAACAGCAACTTTCTTCGCATGGACCTGATTAGTTGGATTTCCAACGATCATAGGCAGCCTGATTGATTTCAACCATACGCTCTCCGCCCATTTTTTTGACGGTCGCCACATAATTGTCCCAACCCGTAAGCGGCTCGGCTCCAGTGATGAATTTCGCCTCCATCTGATTCACATATGTCTTCAAATCAGAATTCAGGCTGCTGATTTCGGTCTGTTCTTCCACGGTAAGGAACAGAGTGGGAAACGGAATCCGTGCGCCTTTATCGAGAAGCTTCTGCTTGGTCTCCTGCTCTACCCAAAGGTCAAAGTCTGTCTTCAGCCCCTTATTAATATCATCCATGGACAGGGTTGGAGCGGGAATGCCGTAGTTAGGTGTCAGCGTTGCCCGATAATCTTCCATTTCCTTACCATCAGGTACCGGCAAGTAACGTTTGACCCGGTTATCTTTGTCAGTGTACTCCCAGAGAGTGCCCTCTGGACCTTTATTGAAGAACATGGCACCTTCATACGAATAGAGATAATCCACCCAGCGCATAGAGGCTTCCGGCGCAGGATTACTCTGCGTGATAGCAAAGGCGCCGCTTGTAATCCCCCTGTTCTTTGCAATCGCTGGAGCAGCAACTGATTCACTGTGGACAGGTGCAAACATCGGATCCGCCGTCGAAGGTTCTCCACCTTTGCTCATGTAGGCATGCCAGTCCGAAAAGAGGGCGATTTGATTGTTCTGTGCTTTGGCCTTCTTTTGCTCCGCTGTTTGTGAAAAGCTCTCATGATCCAGCAGATCTTCAGACCACAGGCGGTTCATATAAGTTAAATACTCCTTGTAACCTTCTTCAAGTGGTGTATAATGCACCTTGTCCGCATCGTCCACATAAATTTCTTCTTCATAAATGCCGAAGGCACCAAGCAGCCATGTACGGATATCGCGGAGGTTCGCAGCGGGTGTTGTCACCGAGGAAATCGGAATTTCATCGGCTATACCATTGCCGTTGGGATCTTCCTCTTTCACACGTTTCAGATAGGTATACAGCTCCTCTGTCGTTTCGGGAAGTTTATCGATATTTAGTGCCTTCAGGAAGTCCCCGTTATACCACATCGGATTGCGATACCAGTGCTGGCTAAGTTCTACTACCGGCAAGGAATAGATGTGCCCGTCCGGTGCAGTGATTGATTTGCGGACATCTGGATTCTCCTCCAACAGCGCCTTGAAATTCGGAGCATACTCTTCGATCAGATCCTCCAGTGGAATGAGGATACCCTGCTCTCCATAATTCATCTGCTCTGCAGTTGTCAAACCGGCAGCATAGAGGATATCCGGGTAATCCCCACTGGCGAGCACCAGATTTTTCTTCGTTTCGAAGCTATCCTTCGGTGCATTCTTGTATTCCAGCGTAATACCGGTCTTCTCCTGCATCTGCTGGAGCACAGCCATGTTCTCCCAGTTCTGAATCCCTACATCTGGCGCCATAAGCGACAAAGTAACGGGTTCATTAACAATCGGGAAACCTTCATTGTTCACAGCGACTTTTCCGAGATTGTTGTTCGCTTCACCTTCGTTTGAACTGCTGCAGCCTGCCAGTAATGTAATAACTAAAGCCGAAGATAGCAAAAGCTTCCATGACTTGCGCGTGGTTGGCATTTATAATTCCTCCCTTGATTTCATCCCATTTTAACTGTTTAGCCTTTAACAGAACCTATCATGACCCCTTGGACAAAGTAACGCTGCAGGAATGGATAGATTGCCACAATGGGCAGTGTGGAGACAACAATGACTCCATATTTAATCAGGGATGCCGTTTCTGCCTTATTATTCATGGCGGTCGCCACCTCGCCGTTAATGGATGAGCCCGTCGTTTCCGCTGTCATTTCCTGAAGAACAAGGATCTGACGCAGAACCATCTGCAGCGGATACTTCGCTTCATCATTTAAATAGATCAGGGACGGGAAGTAGCTGTTCCAGTGGCTAACCCCATAGAACAGGGCCATAACTGCTACGATCGGTGCCGACAGTGGTAGAACAATGCGAATGAACAGCTTTAGGTTCGTACAGCCGTCAATGTGCGCTGCTTCCTGAAGTTCTTTCGGAATGGTCGTCTGAAAAAAGGTGCGGGCCACGACGATATTCCAGACCGAAGCGGCCACCGGCAGAATCAATGCCCACATGCTGTTCATGAGTCCAAGGTTCTTAACCAGCAGATACGTCGGCACTATTCCGCCACTGAAGAACATCGTGAACAGAATGAGGCCCATGAACAACTGGCGCCCGACAAAATCAGATCTGCTGAGCGCATACGAGGCCGGTAGCGTGACGGCGAGATTGAGCAGAGTGCCTACAACTGTGTAAATAATGGTGTTCCAGTAACCACTCCATATCTTCGGGTTCTCAAATACTAGCTTGTAGCCGTCCAGTGTTACATTCTTCGGAAACAACCACATCGCTCCCGAATTGACGTCCTGCGGCGAACTGATTGAAGCGCTGAGAATATAGATGAGCGGATAGAGAACAACCAGCAGTGAAAGACCTAAATAAATATAAGTGCTGATCAGAAAAAGCTTGTCCCCCCTGGATTCTTTCATCGCAGTAACCAAAGACTTCAACTCCTTTCTACCAGAGGCTGTTCTCACTGGTGCGTTTGGCGATCTGGTTGACTGTAACAAGCAAAATAACGTTGACTACCGAGTTGAACAATCCGACAGCCGTAGAGAAGCTATACTGAGCGTTCACCAATCCGGCGCGGTATACATAGGTGGAAATTACATCGGATGCTTCCATATTGAGTGAATTCTGCAGCAGCAGAATCTTCTCGAAGCCAAGACCCAGTATATTACCCATATTCAAGATCAGCATGATCGTAATCGTGGGTAATATCGTCGGCAGATTGATATGCAGCACCCGTTTAATTCGGCTTGCTCCATCCATAATGGCTGCTTCATGGAGCTGGGGATCTACGCCAGACAGGGCTGCGAGATAAATAATGGTTCCCCACCCGGTGCTCTGCCAAACGCCGGAGAATACATACACCGTCTTGAACCATGCAGGATCAGTCAGAAACTGTGCTGGTTCAAGACCAATGAATTCGATGAACCTGACAATCATTCCGCTTGAGGGTGATAAAAAGGTAATGATCATACCTGCCATGACAACTACAGAAATGAAATGGGGTGCATAGGTGACCGTCTGGACCGATTTCTTGAACGGGCCGTTGCGGACTTCATTGAAGGCCAGCGCCAATATGATAGGCAGCGGAAATCCGATGGCAAGTTCATAGAAGCTGATACTGAATGTGTTCCAGAGCAGATCCCAGAAAAAATAAGAATTGAAGAACCGTTCAAAATGATCAAAACCAACCCATTGGCTGCCTGTAATTCCTTTTGAAGGTACGAAATTCTTAAAAGCAATCTGAATGCCGTACATCGGACCATAATGAAAAACAAGGAAATACAACAATGCGGGAAGCATGAACAGATAAAGCTCCCAGTTTTTCCAAATTCTCTTGCCAAGGGAGTTCTTCTTCAATGAAGGATTTACGGATACTACTGTGTGACTCTCCTTCACTCTCTCACTCCTTTCTATGTCTTTCATTACCTACGGTTATGTTGCTGCTTTGCATTCTTGCTGACTCCCTTTTTGGTAACGCTTACAATCCGAAGTATAGTTAAACGAAGATGACACGGTAAATATGTAGGTTCTGCATTGTCACGAATAGGGTGTGTAAAACCGCGCTACTGCGGCACTTTCCGTCCAGCCCTGATGTGGATGGTTGCAGATGGAGCAAGGCTGTACATATGTGAATTACGAACCTCCTCCACGTTGCAAAAGAAACATATTGTGATCACCGAGCAAGAATTCAAACGTTTGTTATGAGTAACTGATCAATACTTTGATAAAAAAAAGCTGTTGCGGAGGACGCTACGTCACAATCTACAATGAAAAAAATGTGATAAAGGAGTTTTCATTATGTCTGAGACCCATGCAAAGGAACATTACAAAATACTGTTGATCGCATTACTAACGCAATCAGCTTTTCTATTTATTGGATTTATTTTTATTGGTTTATTTAAGTGGGGAGAAATGTTGCCATTTATAGCTTCCTTATTCATGCCAAACAAGATTAGTATATTATCCGTAATCATCTTTGGTCTTATTTTCAGTTTTTTTATTACTTCGATTGTTCTAATTACATTTATCAGAACAAGAACTGAACTCCCTAAAACCGAGGGGTCAGATATGATTAAAAAAATAATGATCCAACCCAAGTGGTATAGCTTTAACGGCGATAGGTGGTATATTTGAAGAATTCTTTTTAGAGGTGTCCTGATCGGATTATTTATTGGAAATTCATTGTTCGTGGATTGGCTCGTCATTCTAATAAGCACTTTTCTATTCTGGATAATACACATTCCTCAATATAGAGGAGCTACGGGTGTCCTTATAGTTGTGTTTGTGAATGGTTTGATTTTTGCACTGCTCTTTTATTTTACGGGGTCGTTAATTCCCCCAATCCTTGCACATGTCATTTATAATATTTCTATTGGAATTATTCTGGCACGAAAATACAAGAACTGATTATTTGAAAAGAGGGACGTTAGATGCGATTAACAGTGAGTAAATTTGCAAAGCTGGCGGACACAACAGTTCGTACGTTAAGACATTAATTACCAGAATCGTATGGAAAAGTGCCCACGGTGTTTATAAGACGACGTGACTCGTACATGACAAGTGCTCTCTCACAATTTATGGAGCTAGCGGGCATCACTGATTGAGCCACTGGACGGCGCTCCTCATTGTACGTGTCGAATAAGGCGGTGTCCGCTCCGTTTAGGATGGCCGCCAGCTTCCAGCCGAGGTTGTACAATACCTTTTCTTTTTCCGGATACACTGTCGGTGATCGGGGGATCACCCTGCCTTCACCACTACCTGTAACGTAAATTCCATAATCTAATCGATACGACTTCATTATCAATGGTAAACGCAAAAACGGAACGAAGCATGCTGATAACCTGCTTCGTTCCGCCCATCTTTTTATCTTCGTCCCATTTCGTTAGTGAACTTGCTCTAATCTAAAGCAACCCTTTATTGAATGGAAAAAACTTCTTTTTTCAATAATTCTTCTGGCGTCTGCCCTATCACATCACTGTGAAAATAATCGCGTATAACGCCATCTTGAAGATAGTTGGCGATCGACACCATAATCATCCCTTGATCCAGTGCCAGATAAGCTTTTGCGAGTTCTCCCGTTTCAACATTGACTGAGTCATAGAACCCATACTTGCCAAACATTTTGAAGTTTTTTAAAGCTTTAATGTTCTTTCGAACAGCTTCAGGGGCATAATCCAGGGCAAGGAATGTTGCGTGTGCTGTAACCGTTGCTCCATCTTTGTAACCCGAGGTTCCTAACGGCGTTGCTGCAAACTCACTGTAACCTGTCGGAGTTGCAGAAGGTGAAAAGCCCCATGCGGCATAGCCTTTTTCTTTGGCATATTCGATCTGCAATTCGACATGACGCTGGTTGTTCAATCCCAAAGCTTGAGTACCCAACTCTTTTTCCTTTATGACCATACCGGGCATAAGAGCTTCAAACATGCTACCTCCCCAGCTTGGCACGAACTTTTTATCCTTGTATACATAACTTCCTTCAAACACATCCACTCCATCGTACTTAACAGATTTGCCTTGAGGAATCTGAGCTTGCCAATCCCATTCTTGAGGTAATGTGCGATACATCTTCCACCAATGCTCTTGGGGAACATCACCTTTCCCAATGGCAATATAGCTGCCTACACGTGGTTCCGTGTAAAACATTCCATAATGGTGATCCGTCAGTGCGCCTTTAGCCACATCATAGCCTCCGCGGAATTGACCGACTTCAGGATCATATAACGGAGTATAATTCATATTTTCGACCAACTCGCTTGTTGCCCCATGAAGTTCTTCATAGGCTTGCCCAACAACAATTAAACCAGCGGATAACCAGCCATTATCGACTTGGGATATAAATTGCCCCCAATCTTTCTTCACTGAACCGTCATCTGTGTTATACCAATTATAAAATAGGCCGTTCCACTTTTCTAACTTTTCGAGGGAATTAATAGTCGTTTGCAGGCGAAGTACTGCTTCTTTCTTCGAAATGATACCCAATTGTTGCGCTGAAACGGTGCTCATCATATACATGGCGATGTTCGTGGGCGAGGTACGTTTAGCTTCTTCTGTCCCGTTTTCAGTGAGCCGAACTTCATCGTAAGTCAAGCCGGTGTTCTGATCCGTATAGTCCTCAAAAAACGAATAAGTTTTATATGCAATCGCTTTCAGTTCTGCTCGAAATCCAATTAAATTGCTTGAGTCACCTGCTGAGGCCATAGGAGTTAAAGCTAAATTAGCGAACAGACAAAAAGTTAAAATGAAGCTGAATTGTTTTACTTTTTTCATGATTTTCTCCCCTTCAAATGGATTCGAAACGTTTCGTGTATATGTTATCATAATTTTCCCATTTCCGTAAACAAGAAAAGTAAAACGCTTACAAACACTGATTACCATAAAGAGAATTTATAAATATAAATTCGAAACGTTTCATTAAGTAAGCCAATCTCATTTTCATTGGAACTGAGTTGGTCTGGTTCAGGATGGGGATGGGTGAGATAATATCAAAGCAGCATACATGGTATTTGTCGCCGCGGTTATAACATAATTCGGTATTTACCATTTAAAACTTTATCACACACTATCATACTTTTTTTCATATGATATTTTTTCTATATTAGAATGTTCATAATAGTAAAAACCTCTTCCACATGTTAATAGGAAAGAGGTTAATAGAATTTCCGTATACAATCCATCTATTTCAGGGTACCTTCTATAGCTGCAACAGGATCTGCCAAGAATTCTTCAAATGTAGCTATCGTTCCATGTTCTTGATGTTCAATATCCGCATATCCCATCATTTTTTTGCTCGGACTCCAGACAATCAGCATATGTGAGTATTGATCGATGTCCGAGGAAATACGCAGTAGCTTCTGCCTGCCCATTTTCATCTCCACGGTATCGATCAGATGAAAGAATTCTATATATCGGATGCCTGATTCATTATCTGGCAAATCCATTCTTCGGGGTCCACTAGTTAGAAAATCAATAAGTTGCTGTGGAAGTTTATAGGACTTCAATGCATGCAATTTGTTGCTCATATCATGAAATTCTTGAGGTTCATGCCCCTTTAGGTATTCAGCCATTTCTTCATTTTTCTGACTCACTGCAATCGTGTACGCTCGCTCTCCATCCTTCTCCTGAATGGTCACATCTGCTCCCTGGTCCACCAGATATCGAACCATCTTCATGTTATTAAGTCTTGCAGCTACCGTGAGAGGTGTCGCCTTATACGGGTATACCATATCCGGTTCATTGTAATTGACGTCCACTCCTTGATCCAGCAAGTACTGGATTGTCTTCATATCGTGATCAGCTACCGCTTTGCGTAACGTTTTCCCTCCATATTTACGAATACCCAACCCCAGTTCATTTAGCACGGTTATATTCTTTTTGTTACCATAGTAGGCTTCATCATATGCACTGGATTTGACCCGATTAAGGCCATTTAACTTGGCTCCTTGCTGGTACAGGTATCGCACCATTTCTTCTCCACAGTATCTAACTGCCTTCAGGATCGCCGGATTATTTTTGACATTCAGATTAACTCCATGCTCGACCAACAACTTAACCACTTCCAGTTGATTGCAGATTAAGGCAAGGTCTAACGGCGTTAATGCTATGTATTTGCTGAGTGTGATCTCTTCTTCGAGACCCATGCCCTGCTTAATGAATTGTTCTACAGCACCGGTATCTCCCTCATATATTGCCCTAGCTTGATCAGGAAGCGTTTCGAACGATCCTTGATTTCCGATTTTGAACAAAGGTGCACCCTCCTACTACTAATCAATTTTATATTTAGTTGAATTTATGAATGGGATATAATATAAAATAGTATTATTATAACCTATCACTAATTTAAGAGAATTGTCGAATTCTCATATTAGAAATATAAATTTTCATTTAAATATTTTTAAAAAATACATATTCTAGGAGAATAACTATGACCAAGGATGTTGAAGAATTCTTTCAAGAAAATCTTGATATGTATCCTCATTTCAAAAAAATAAGAGATAGATTGTGGTCAGATGATGGAAAAAGCAGAGTTACAGTAATGGTTGGTGCTGGGTTTAGCTTAAATGCTAAAAAGATTGAAGATTCTTTTAATGGCATGGCCCTCTGGCATGATATTAAAGATGAACTAACTAAAAGTTTGAGCCACAAAGGAGACCTTAGCAATGTAGATGTATTAGAGATAGGTCAGTTATATGTTAAAGAGTACGGTAGAACCAGTCTAGATGAAGCTCTTAAAAATGCTATACCAGATAACAATTACGAACCTGATAGCCTCCATTTTGATTTATTAAAACTACCTTGGAGCGATATTTATACAACTAATTACGATACTCTTTTAGAACGTGCTAAAAGCCATGTACATGAGAGAAATTATCAAACTATCTATGATATAAGTGACATTCCAAATTCAGTTCAACCTCGTATCATTAAGCTTCATGGTAGTTTCCCTGCAAATAGACCTTTTATTTTCACGAAATCGGATTATGATAATTATCCTGTAAAATTTAGTCCATTTGTAAATATGGTTCAGCAGTCAATTATGGAAACAACTTTTGTATTAATAGGTTTTTCAGGAGATGATCCTAACTTTAGTAACTGGACATCATGGGTGTCGGAGAATTTAGGCGAGCACATGCCTAAAGTATACATGCTTGGTTATGATCAAGAGCATCGTGGAGTTGAATTGGAGAAGAAGGGGATAACATTAATCGACTTTACAAGATTATACTCAAGCAGTTCAAATCCTTTTAATGATATGTATACAGATATATTCCGTTTCCTAATGAACGAATCAAAAAAGAAAAAAAATGAATGGCCACATCGTATATTAGATGGAAGTCTTAATAATTTTATTTACAATCGTAAAAATTATCCTGGCTGGGTAGTATTACCGGATAGCATACGAAGATCAAATGCCCTCAAGTTGCATAATCTCAGCAATCATTTTTTCAGTAACTTTAATGAAGACAATATTAGCCAAAAAAAAATAAATTTAATAAATGAATTTCTCTGGTATTTTAACATATTTTCAATACCTCTTGATTTTAATAAACATCGAATTCTCGAAAGTATCATAGGAAATTTTGTCTCATCTAACGATTCAGATATTAACCTAAATGAAATAAAACTTGTTCTCCTTAGAGAAGCTAGATTGGATTTTGATCAAGGTAAGTTCAATCAGTATTTTGATATCTTAAAAGACAGTAAACTGAATTCGGAGCAACGACACCTTCTTCAGTACGAAACCATTCTCAATTTGTTAGCACTAAATAAGGTCAGTGAAGTACTAATTGAATTAAACAATTGGCAGGTCACGGATAATGATTATGAATGGAATATCAAAAAAGCTGTGATTTATTCTAATATAAAGCAATTGCAAGTTGCAGAAAATTTACTCGAACTCAGTTTATTAAAAATAAAAAAATTATTAACAATTGATAATGAAAATTATAGATTACTATCTCTTGAAAGTGTAGTGCTCCATAATTTAGAACGCATTACTAATAAACGTGGTTACTACTCAAAGAGATTACGTGAAATTAATTCTCATAGCTGCAATTCAAACAGTGAACTTGAAAGAACATGGTTATCTGTTAAAGATTATAATTATGATTTAGGTAACAAAGAGACTTTTGGATTTGATCCCAGAACTAGAAAGTCTAGTTCAAAATTTGGTGATTTTATGAGTCAAGAAATTTTAGACTCTTATGCGGCTTTAATTTTACAGGAAGAACTTGGACTCTACTATATACGTAAAAGATTTGAAATTGCACATAAAAACATTAGCATTATTCTTCCCAACTTCTCACTGACAAAGGGATTATATTATGCAAACAATAAAGATATTGGAGATATTTTCACTAGACAATTTGTTTATTACCTTAAATCTCCTCAGTTAGTAATAATCGAGTCTATACTAATTAATTCCCTTATAGAATCTTCTCCACTAGTTCCAGTTGAACATGCAATAGAGATTTTATCACGTGTATATTTTGCATTCTCTTCAGAAAAACAAATACTTTTTGATGAAATGATTTTCGAGCTAATTGAAAACAAAAAAATTTATAGTATATCTGAGGTTGAGCTTTATTCGAACTTAATTCAAAGATTAACTTTCTCGAAAACATACCATTTAAAGAAAACTTTCTTTGAAAAATTACTAGTGGCTCTTGATAATAATTTCGTTGAAAATAGCTTAAATTATTTCTTCGATCCTTTTCTTATATTTTTATCAATTAATGACTTAACACCAATTAAATTAGAAATAAAAGAGGAAATAAAATCTAATCTACTCGAAAATGCTAATGAAGAGAGCGCACTAATAAGGTTAGTTTTTCTTTATCAAACGCAAAACCTGACAACAGAACAAGAGCATCAACTAGCATTAATTATTAACTCATTGCCCTCTAATCGTTCTTTCGGTTTTAGTAATTTTGTATTTCAAAGTACTTTTGAATTTATTTTTGACTCCATTAATTTAAAACAAAGAGAACCACTTCTGATTATTCAAGATTTTATCATTAATAAAGAGATCCCGAAGTTTACAAATAATGGGGTGATAAGTGACGGTTCAGCATTTGATAATTATTTTAAAGAATTCTCATCAATTATAAATAAAACTTTAGAAAAAAATAAAGAGATCCCAATGGAAATACTCGCGGAATGGCTAAGTAAATTCTTTTATTGGTGGGACTCTCAAAAAGCATTTTTATTAGGAACAGAGAATGAAAGAAATTGGTTAATTCGTTCACCAGATTACTTAATATTATTAGTTCAATATCTCAGTTACACTATTCTGAAAACAATTCCTTTGGATTATTTAGATAGTAAGCTTAAAGAAAAATTAAGCTCCCTTATTAATGAGATATATCACTGTAAAATTTATTGTTTTGTCTACCTTCTTCCACAAGCAAAGAGGCTACATTTAGATTTGAATTTTACAACAAGTTATGCTGATTTGATTTGGAAATTTCCCGATGATTCAATTAAACATGCTCTACGTGCATTACCTAGCTATTTAGAGTTAATTATAGAAGGCCATATTGATGAAGAACCTACTACTCTCTTAAATCAATTATTTGAAATATTAAAATACGGATCACATACAATGAAACTAGCAGCTTGTGATGCTATCCTTCAAACTATAAAATCAAAACCATTGATTTTTTCTAAAGAAGATTGCGTGTTTTTGATTGAATTCTCCAACAATAACATTGATTTTATTATCGAGAACGATGATTTAATCTTGTCTCAAGATGAGTTCGAACTACATGCAAGTATTTCATCTTTAGTCACTCAATTGATTATTATGAAAAGTGAAGACGTTGGTACCGAACTGGATCATTGGAAAGAAATCATTAAAAATCATCGTTTACCGGAGATTAGAATAAACTCTGATCACTTTATTAAAACAAGTTGATCCCATAAAAGCCTACTCTATGCGAGTAGGCTTTTTATATAAGTATTGATTTCTAGCTAATTCTTACCTACTCTCATTGAAAAACTTCGTTCGTAACTAATGTCCCTATTTTAAATCCTGTCACAAATGCCTCACAAGAATTAGTGGAATTAATATTATCTATCATGTCTAATAGTTCCTCCAACTGTTTAAAGTCACCCTCCGAAAGCTTTTTCTGAAATTTTTCGATGTAACCTGTAATCTCCTTATTAATAGATCGATACTCCGAACCTTTAGGAACAATATTCTCTTCTGGTCTCAGATTACCATAATAGATTTCTTCTAATATGCTTTTCATTTCAATCCCTCCCTAATAATCTTTTCACAGTAAAAACTCATTAATTAGCTCGGTTTAATTTTATGCGAAAATTGCATAAAAATCAATATGCAGTTTCCGCATAGAGTAAGCTGATCAAGGGTGATATCTATGTATATAAGAATTCGTGATCTAAGAGAAGATAAAGATCTGACTCAACAACAAATGGCTAAGATGCTGAAAATTTCTCAAACAACATATTCTCGTTATGAAACTGGCGCTTTAGATATTCCAAGCTTTGTTCTTATCAAGCTGTCTGAATTCCATAATGTGAGTGTAGACTACATACTGGGACAAACTAACAATCCCAAACGATGTTAAGTCTACATCCTTCAAATGCTCTAGAGCGATAACGTGCTATCACAAAATCTCTATTACAAATCAACCGTACAGAAAGGACACTATGAATCCTTCATCACTGTCATCCAAGTTACAACTTATCATTCCGCAGCTGGATCTGCGAAGCTGCCTCGTCAGTGTACGCGGTGAGCTTATGTACGAACACTACCGCAACCAAGAGGCTGCGACCGATATTGCAAAAATCAATTCCTGTACCAAGAGTGTGCTATCCGCACTCATCTGTATAGCGATGGATAAAGGCTTGTTGCCTGAGGCATCAGCCCCAATCTCTACCTTTTTCCCGCAGTTGACATCCGATCCTGACCCGCGTAAACCAGCAATCACACTGGAACAACTGCTCACCATGACAGCCGGATTCAACTGGGATGAGTTCGGCGGGCAGAATTCATTTCCTCGCATGACCCGTACCGATCATTGGGTGGATTTTGCGTTGGAACAACGGTTAAGTCATGTACCGGGTACACATATGGAGTACAACTCAGGAGTGTCACAGATCCTATCCGCCATCCTGATGCAAAATGCAGGTATGAATGTAGCCGAGTTCGCAGAACGTTATCTTTTTGAGCCGCTGGAAATTAAGGACTATGAATGGGAAAGCGACCCCCAAGGTGTACACACCGGCGGATTCGGACTTAAGATGTTACCCGTAGATTTGCTAAAATTCGGTCAGTTGTTCTTACAGCAAGGGATGTGGGAAGGGGAGTCTCTCATTTCCAGTCAGCTCGTTACCCGTTCAACGCAGCCATTCATTACAGTCAGCCCACCTAATTACGGCAGTTATGCTTGGCATTGGTGGGTCGATGTCTATCCGAATGAAAGGTCTGTTGCCGAAGATATTGATGCTGAAAACGACAGACCCAATCTCCATTATTATTACGCGCGAGGATTTGGGGGGCAGTATGTATATATTGTCCCCGAGCTGGAACTTGTTACGGTGTTAACCAATGACAGACGAAAGAAAGAGAAACCTCCGCTGGATGTTTTCCCTCGATTAATCGCCCCTGAGCTATGGAAAATGTTATAAATGCAGGCCGCTCTTTTATGTTGTTCGACCACTGGTTAGACCAATGAACCCTCAACCTGTTGTAGGATAACCAATCCATAGGCTGAGGGTTTATTTTGTTATGCCAATGCTTCTTCGATGGCAACCGTGATTGGATACGGACCAGACTCTTGATTCGAGAGCACAACCAGTTGTAGATCATAGTCCGGATACACGGAAGACATGAACGACACCCCTGGATCAAACCCCATGACATGAAATTTGAAAATCCCTTCCCCCTTGCGGTCAATCCAGATCCCCTGTCCATAATACTCTTCATCCTCTTGATGAGCATGTGGAGTTAATAACTGCCGTGTTGTCTCAGCATTCAACAATTGGTGACCCAGCAAAGCATCCCAAAATCGAACCATATCCGGCGCTGTAACATAGGCCCCACCATCTGATCCGCCTTTGACAGGAATGGAGAACATATTGTTGTTCCAAGAGCCATCTTCATGATCGATATATCCTAAAGCGGTGTTACGCGGAAGCTGATCTGTTACGAAATAACCGGAGTCCTTCATGCCAGACCTTTTGAAAATGTATTCTTCCACATAATCTGTAAACGACAGTCCTGAATGCTGTTCCGCGATTAGCCCTAGCACAATGAAACCCGCATTGTTGTAGTGAAAACGTTCACCTGGAGCAGACTTCATCGGTAACTGCTGAAACATGGGCAGAAAGTCACTTAATCGCCGCATCGCGTAGACGGGTCTGTCTTTCCACAATTCTGAAAAGTCTTCCATCACTTCTTCATCAAAATAATCCGGAATGCCTGACATGTGTGTTAACAATTGATGAATGGTAATTCCTTCGTCCCACAGCGGAAATTCCACATTCAACACATCCGTAAGCTTGGAATCAGCAAATAACTTACCCGCTTCAATTAGCTGGCATACACTCACTGCCGTGAAGATCTTACATCCTGATGCAATTCCGAACCGTGTGTCCACCTGATTGGCAAGCTCTTCACTGCGATTCGCATAACCACGTTTCATATTCAAAAGGGTTTTCCCGCCTTGTTGGAGTAATACAACACCCGAAAAATTAACGCGTTCCATAACTTCTTCTACTTTTGTTGTCAGCTCTAATACATTTAACATTTTGTTGTTCACCTACTTGTCTATGTATTCATTACATTCTCATTCTTAATTCTTCGTCATATCCTGCATACCTGCCAAATTTCCATAAAAAAGAAGGGCTACTCCCTTATAAAGAGAAATACCCCTTCTTCAGACAACGTAAGGATTAAATTTCACAAAGCATGCTCAAATGCTGTTCAATCACCTGTTCCACTCGTTTTACCGTAAGTCTATCTGGCTGCATTAACATATGAATGGCGAGTCCATCCACAAGAGCATATAACTTCTCTATCTCCATCTCGGCATCCAGTTCAGGATGTGTCATCCCCCGCTTCTGCAACTCCTGTATTACCCATTGAACCGATCGATACATCCCTTGATGCATCTGATCACTTAACTTTTTTAATTCGGGGTACACCAATAATTTGGCTGTAAACGAAAACCAGACCTCCATTTCCATCATTCTGTCTTCATCCAACGGGAGAAATTGCAAGAGCAGATTCTTCATATCCTGCAGTTCAGATCCACTCATCTGTAACGCCTCCACCCTTTTCTGTACCCGTTCCGCAAAAAGGTTCATGCAAAAGGTGAACAATTCAGCCTGTGTGGCAAAATAATGACGCATGGAACCTACAGAAAGTCCCGCTTCCTTCGCTATATTCCGAACTGTAGCATGCTCCAGTCCGTGCACTTGAATGACCCGGATTGCTGCATCAGCAACGATTTTCCTTTGAGCTTCATGATCTACGATTTTTGGCATGACAACATTATACAACAAACTTCTCTTTTTGTAATACACTGTGCTATAATCTTTTTAATACATTGTACTAAAATATAAAAACATCTGTAGGAGAGGAATTCATAAGATCATGCATACAACTACCCCAGCCTCAACTCGCAAGAAATTCAGAGTTTTCACCTTCATAGTAAGGTTATTCTGCACAATGCTACTACTGATAGGTGCCGCTTTCCTCTATGAGTGGTTTGCTTCGTCGCAGGCCAAAAAGGACTTTCCACCTCCAGGTACACTCGTTCAAGTCGGCGGTTACCAACTGCACATTCATAAACAAGGCAATGGCTCGCCGACCATACTTATGGAGGCTGGAAGTGGTGAGACGAGTTTGTCGTGGAGAGACATTCCTGCGGCACTCGCCCAACATGCAACGGTGGTCACATATGATCGTACAGGATATGCCTGGAGTGAATCTGCCCCTACAGAACGTACAGGTTCGAATATCGTCAAAGAGCTACATGCAGCTCTGGAGAAGGAGAATATTCAGGGACCTTACGTTATGGTAGGTCATTCCCTTGGTGGTATGTATGCCAGACTCTTTGCACAGACCTATACAAGTGAGGTTCAGAGCCTTGTCCTCATTGACGCGAGACCTGAAGATGATGAACAGAATACAAAGGCTTTGTTGGAACAGGCTCAGTTTCAGGGAAACCCGTCTGCCTCCTTCCTATCCTTACTGAAGTTATCCGGCGCTTTCAGATTATTTCCAGACTTTTTGCTGGATGGTCTGGTTGCCAAGCAAGATCGGGATACTTTTGTTAATGTGATTGCCACCCCCTCCTTTTTTCATGCCAAAGAAGAAGAAGCCTTACTCGCCCATTTAACAGAAGATGCCATTCGTGGCCAAAATCTTGGATCAATCCCTGTGCGTATCATTGCACGCGGACGTCCTCAAAACTATGCTAGTGCAGGGATTCCAGTTGAAATTGGGCAGAGGCTCGAATCCATATGGCAATCGGGACAGCGTAACATGTTGAATATATCGAAGGATAGTCAGCTCATTGTGGCCAACCGCAGTGGACATATGATTATTCACGATGAACCTGAACTGGTTGTGAAAACAATCCTAGCGTTAATCTCTGGTAAGTAAAAGTAAGATGTTTTTTCTCAGTAGATCCAGGTCTCGTTATAATGTTAAAGGGCTGTTCCAATAGCCATGTGTATGACTTGGAACAGCCCTTTAAGCAATATATTAAGATTAGTTCTATTTGGTTGCATGCCTCAAGGCAACAAAATTTAGCGCAACGCTTGTAGGTCAACCTCAGGACTTCCTGCACTTTTCTGCGTTTCACGGGAAGACCTCGTATTAACCAGGTAATACAGTGTGGCGTAGATTGTAATGATAAACGTGCCAAAGAATAGGCAAAACGCAAGAGACGGACGGCTTACACTTTCGCGCATCAGTTCAATCAGCGTCTCGCGATTCGTCAGTGCATCCCAGCTATTCAGTCGATATACACGTCCAAGCAATACCCCGTAACTTCCCAAAGCACAGCCAGCCAGTACAAAGATCCAGGATGTCCAGCGTCCAATTCGGTGATAGATCACTTCCTGAAGCTGATACATCGACAGGAATCCAAGTAGAAGTCCAGTCCAGACAAACATTAATACAACACTCAAGTCGTACCAATACGTGTAGTCCACTCCGTTCCCACCATAATACCGGGAACTTCTTGCTGTCAGATGAACCAAATCCGTAACAATGTAAGAAGAGTTCGGGAAAAATAACAACCACAGCAGCCCACTTGCGACTGCAAGCCATGCGGACCCTTTCCATTTCACATCAGATAGCAGATAGGATGCATAAGAGAACACAAAAGGAATCCAGCCCAAGAACAGATTCCAGATCAGGAAGCGGAAATAACGCTGATCCAGCCAATCTGCGGCTACATAGTACAATCCAAGCGTTACTATTGTGACCACACTAAGGAAAATAAATATGTGAATATAATTCAGTTTTCTCAATGATTCTGACCTCACTTGATAAAATTCAAATTAATTTCGAAAATAGCGGATGATTTCTTCCTTGTTCTTTTCAACACGTAAATTCAATCCACGTTTATCCTTTAATCCATACTGCTGTAGTTCATGGCCTGGATCAAGCACCAACGGTTTAGTCGCCACATCGACAAGCAAGTCCATCGTCAATTGATAGGTTTCCCGTAACTTGTCCATCGGCAGAGAAGATTCATACCGTTTAATGAGCTCAATAAGACGTTCAGCATACACGAGACGAACCATACTGTCCGCACTCTTCAATTGTCTTGAGGAAAATTCTGTAATTGCCTTAATTATATTGGGTTCTGTCCGATGTTTGGCAATCAACGCAAGTTCATCCACCGCATCCCAATTCATGATAGACAGCTCGGAGCTTAATTGTTGAATTCGCTCCCCTATCCATTGTTCCTCTAACTCTTGGGGTACGTCCCATCGCTTATATTCTGCATACACACCTTCTCGATGCATTTGTATAGCGCTTCCGTAATGTTTGAAGAACAAATCCTTTGCTACACCCCAATCGGTCTCTTCCATCTTTAACCACCACCACACCTGTTCCTATTTGTGCGTATACTCCTAACACATTACATAAGTTTACTACTTTCCAAGCATACTAGAATCATACCATTTACCAAAGGAGAATCAAATTACCAATGAATCCGAATTCGATGAACCCACAGAATTTAGTACAACCTACTTTAAACGCAAATCCCAATGTTACGCCTAACATGAATCATGGCGGTCATGAGATGTTCGATGTGCATGAGATCCTGTCCTCCACCATTAATGTGCTGGATCAATATATGATCTTCCGTACATTCGTGCAGAGCCAGGAACTGATTGGCATTCTGGATCGGCAGTATAACTTCATTTTATCCCAGTACAATCTGACAGCAGAGTGTTTTGCATCCGGACAGAAGCCTCATCAAGAGACAGCTACCTATATGATCCCCAACATGGTACCACCGGTATATGGCCTTAAGCCATCAGCACCGAAAAAACCAAACCAGAGCTTGGCCGATGTAAAGGATGCCGGGATTAGCGGTCATATGCTGGGACTGATCAAGTCACATGCGAGTCTGCTCGGCATGTCCTGTAGCGAGATCACAAATGGAACGGTTCGCCGAGTCATCGCTTCTCAGATCCAGCATTTTATCGAGATGGCCTATGAAATTTTCATGTTCCAGAATAAAAACGCCTATTACCAAGTACCTCAACTCACCCCAAGTGATACACAACAGATGCTTCAGGCATACATTCCAGCAACCGGAGCACCTCAGATGCCTAACAGCAATAAACCACTTCATTAAGTTAGAAAATAAAGTCTGAACACCTAGAACAGTCTCTTCAACCCATTTGGGTTTTAGGGGCTGTTTTTTGGTTATTTACAATTATTTTCCTACTGAAGACTCTTGATTCGGTTACCAGAAACTGGTTTAATCAATGACAAACCCGTACTTAGTCCACATACGGATCATACATATAAAAAACGGTGAAATGCCGTTAAACGAGAATTCAAATGGCTTTTTCTTCATTATGGGGAGGTATACGAATGAGATGGAAGCAACCTGCTAAACTTGGTTTACTGGCTATGGCTCTCGGCTGTACTGCCATCGGCTCAACACTTACGACTTCAACAACGCTCGCTGCACCTGTTCCCGCTTCCAAAGCGGTGTATCATCAATTCCAAACGTTTCGAACGGAAGCAGTGAAATCCACAGCGAGTGTGGCTAAAGCACGTAAATACCTGATGAATCATATCGACAAAGTCGGTCCTTGGCAGGCAACATTAATGACCCTGCAATTGGAGAACATGCAGAACGTGAAATTGGCTGATATGGATTACCAAATGTATACGGAACAATTTCAACAGGCCATATCTCAAGCCCATGAACAACTTGGTTACGAACAGAAGCTTACATATAGTCGTCTGCTCAAAGAAATTAAAGATCCGACAGCGAAGAAACTTCTGCAGGAAGCTTCTGATCTCGGGTTCAAACTGGAAACCAGTGAAGGTTTGTATTACCCCATCATCAATTATGAGATATACAAAAAGTTCAAACCTTTTGTTAAGGCTGATATTGCTGAGTACATTGATATTATGGCTACCGAGTCCAACCAAATGACGACTTCAGATGGTGGCATTATCATCTCTTGGAACGAATTAATCCAGCGTGCATTGGAGAAAGAAGCCTTTTTGAACAACTTCCCGAATTCCAATCGCACATCAGCAGTGAAGCAAGGGTTATTTGTGGATTATCTGTTCTACGGAAGTGACAACACGCCTGCTTATGATTGGTACACGGACGAAGAAATCCGCACCATGGACCCTGAGGTGAAACAAGCTTACGAGAAAGCTTTGGCTAAGCGTGAGCCCAATACGGATAGTGTTATTCTGGACACTATGGAAAAGATTTTACTGGTTCTCAATCAGAACAGTGATGAGCTTACACCTGAAGTCAGAGCAATCATTGAACCTGTTCAACAACAATTTGCCCGGGAATAATTGGATGCTGAATCGCAAAATGTGAATGCAAAAAAAGCGGCAGTCCTCGAGAAAGAGGTTGCCGCTTTTAAGTTTACATATCAAGTCCTTACGTTTGGATCAAAGAGTTGAAGTGTCTATTGATGTAAGTTTGTTCGGATTTACGACGAGATACACGCCCTCAATCCTCTCTCTGGAAGCGTCCAACTCCAAACAGAGTACCTCGGACAACTGCCCTTCTTTCATCAAAGCGAGTTGAAGCTCGCCATTGATCCACATGGGCACCCATTCTCTTTCACGCAATCGCGTAAGGACTCGCCGTGAGGTCAGGAGTGCAAGCACACCTTTGTGAACGTTCATTGTTCTCATAACCGTATGCACAACGCCACCGCCATCTGCTGTAAACACAGGCTGATCTGCCAGTAACTCCAGCATGGCAGAGACGTCATGACGAAGGAAAGCCGTTGTAAAACGGCTCAGCAATTCACCCTTGGCTATCATATCCGCATCACTCTGCTCGATCAGTGGAAGTTTTTCAGGCAAGTTTCGTCTGGCGCGGCTAAAGATTTGACGGCAGTTGCTCTCCGTTTTGCCCAGCCAATCCGCTATTTCGGAATAATCATATCGGAACGCTTCACGAAGGACAAAAACAGCCCGTTCCATGGGCGATAGACGCTCCAACATGACCAGATAGGCGTAGGAGATCAGCTCTTTTTTCTCCATCGTTTCCTCCGGCATGTTCGCCTCTTCACTGTCACCCATCGGCTCTGGCAGCCACTCACCAACATAACTTTCCCGCTGATTACGGGCGGAATTTAGCAGATTCAAGCTTCGGTTCACAACCAATCTGGCGATGTAGGACTTGGGATTACGAATATCCTGAGCAGACGTGCTCTGAATCCCCGCAAAGCAATCCTGCACAATATCTTCAGCTTCTACCACACTGCCCAACATGCGGTAGGCTATTGAAAATGCATATTTTTTATAACGAATATACAACTCACCAACATCCAGAGAAGACACATCTGGCTCATTGGCGTGGAGATTGGAATTCATAAGAATGGCCCCCTCTGGCATGGTGCGTGTATTTTAGTTAAAGCAACCCGGATACATCCCTGTTGTAATCGCAATCCGGTTCCAGTTGTTAATCGTGTTAATGGCCAGGATCAGATCCACCAGTTCGGATTCACTGAAATGTTCACGGACCTTATCGTACAACGCAATTGGTACACCGTGTTCCGAGATACGGGTCACCGCTTCAGCCAGCTCCAGCATAACACGTTCTTGATCCGTGAAGAAAGACACTTCACGCCACACACTCAGCAGGAGAATATGATCCGCATAATCTCCCAGTTTCATCAGATCTTTGGCATGCATATCGAGACAAAAGGCGCAACCATTAATCTGGGACACGCGGATTTTTAACAGCTCATACAATACTTTATTTTCAAATTGCCCGGATATATATTGCTCCATCGCCATCATCGCTTTAAAAGCGCCTGGACTCACTGCTCTGTAATTCGTTCTTAAATTCATTTCTCATTCGCCTCCGTCATTTGGTTTACATACTGTAGACAAATGACGGCCGGGATCTGTGACATTCTTTGCGAAAATCTTTTTATGCCACAAGAATGGTTGCTCAACTAACGAATATTCACACTGCAAATTCTAAACAGTAAACCTCCATAAAGCCATCAATCAGTAAAAGAAATAACATACTGAATGTCTGTCCTCATTCTATAAAATTAACATCTACCTTAAGAAAAATCCGCGTTTTTCCGTATTCATGTACGTTTTTTACTGTACTGTTTGTGATTTCAACCAAAAGTAGGTTGGAATTATTGATATTTTGACCAAAAGAGTAGTAACATACGGCTAACCAAGTTAACTTTTCTGACATGAGAAGAGAAACGTTAATCATATCGGCAAGGAGTGTTTCCTATGATAACTTCCAACGCAAACCTTAATGTGACGTCCGAATTGCCTAGAGGCTGTACCTTCACCGCTGAAGACTGGCATGTATTATCCCAATATTGGTATCCGGTAGCCCAAGCAACCGAAGTAACAGACAAACCCCTGGCTGCTCAATTACTCGATGTGAAGCTTGTTCTTTATCGCAGTAATGATCAGGTTGTGGTAGCCAAGGATCTTTGTTTTCACCGCGGGGCTCCACTTAGCAAAGGCTGGGTAGAAAATGGCGAGATTGTCTGCCCTTATCACGGTTTCCGTTATAATTGTGAAGGAAAATGTACCGCAGTGCCTGCGCACCCAAGCTCCAAGATCTCGCCCAAGCTCAAACTCATTGTGTACCCGGCAGTTGAACGTTATGGCTTAATATGGGCCACTTTGGCAGGAACGGAAGAACAGATCCCCTCCTTCCCTGGATGGGATGATCCGGATTATATCAATATTTTGCCACCCAACTTTGACATTGCTGGTTCCTCTGGACGACAAATGGAGGGATTCCTGGATGTATCCCATTTTGCCTATGTACATACCGAAACGTTTGGTGACCGAAACAACACAGAAGTTCCCCAATACAAAGTGAAAACCGAAGGTAATGAGTTACTGGTCGAGTATTGGAGTACGGTGAGTAACTATGGCAAAGGGCAAGATCTTGTGGCACCTGAAGGTTTCCAATGGCTGCGCGAGTTTCGAGTGTTCCCACCTTTTGCGGCTTCTCTTACGGTACATTTCCCAGGTGAGGACAAGCTGAATATTCTGAATTGTGCTTCGCCGATCTCTGCCCGTTATACACGTCTATTCTGTCCAATCACACGCAACTTTGACAAAGATGCTCCGATTGAAGACACAATCAAGTTCAACTTGCAGGTATTCGAAGAGGACCGCGAGATGGTCGAGTCACAGAAACCGGAGGATCTGCCCCTTGATTTGCATGCCGAGGCCCACATTCCCGCAGACCGTACTTCGATTGCTTATCGTCAATTGTTAACGGAGCTTGGCTTGGGACGAAATTACACATCGTAAATTAAATCATATATAAGTTCAACTAATGAATATATTTACACTGGCAGTCCGATGGAAAAATAACTCTCCGTTATCGTGTAAATGTTTAGTTGAACTTATATAGGTGTTCTTCAACCTCAGGCAATCTATCGATGATGGATGTCAGCGCCTAAAAAGTCTTGAAGTACCATCCTGCGGACTCTGGGGGAATGGGTTGAAAATTTTCTAAGGAACTCAGGACATCTTATTTGGCCTCTAGGTCCTCATTTAAAGGAACTCCAGACATGTTATTTCCCATAATCCCCGATATAAACACCTCAAACGGCTGTTTATTCTGATATAAGGTGTCTCAGATTCTTTAGATTTCTGGGCACGCTTCTAATCCTTGATTAAGACGCCTACGATTCGTTAACACTCCATGCTCCGGACATGTTCAGGTATGCATCGGCTTTCAGCAGGTTTGAAGACATCCTTAATCAAAAAAAGAAGCGTTCCTTTGCGGACGCCTCTTTTGCTTTACCTAATTCAACTGAAGTACCTATGTGTATTTGATAAACGTTGCCTAATAAACGTCATCTTTCCTCTTGAATATTCGTATTCACAGGAAGCTCTCTATAATACGGGCAACCCGGTTCGTGGATAATACGTGGATCAACCCAAGTGCCCCAGTAAGGAAGACGGTTTACGTAAGGTTGCATATTGGGCTGAGTATTTGGTTGCATGTTTGGTTGCATATTTGGCTGTACATTAGGCATTACGTACGGCTGATGATTCACATTCGGAGCACTGTTAGAGATGGGGGCAGTGGAAGTCATACAATCTGCCGGCGGGCCAATAATCACTGTTTTTTGAATGGGAGCCAGCGCTTCTTGAACTTTTTTCTCATCTAGACAGTACGTATAAGCCAGAAGTTTGGTAGGTGTAAGTCGCAAGATGTCTGAGCCAAATATCGCTTCAGGCACCGGTGCATCGAAGATCGCCAGTAGATGCGTTTGATCTGCAGTAGCCACTTCATAATGCCACCAGCCTTGGGGTACATTCGCCACTTGCCCCGGAGTAATCGGGAAATGAAGCAACTCATTGGTAAACGGATTGATGAGGGACACGACGGCAGAACCGCTGATGCAATACACCAGTTCGGTTGCATTCTGATGAATATGTGGTTCAACCACATTGCCCGTGTTAAGGAAAATATCCAGTAAAGAAGTATTGCCCAGTGTGTTTAACTGGTTGATGGAAAGAGAGTTTATATAGTTATCCTCATCCTTCTTGAATAACGGGTTATTGCTCAAATCGTAAGTAAATTCGGTGGTGGGTAAAATGTAATCCATGGTTGAGGTTGCCAAAATAAAACGCCTGCCCTTCGCTCTCGGTTTAGGTCATAACCTATATGCCAGCTTATGCCCAGCGCCCAGATACGTGAGCCCATTTCCGCCAATTTTTCATCGCACAACAAATATCCCTGACTCAGATACACGGAGCAGGGATATTTGGCTATTATAATTCTTCTTCGTCGGAGATGTCCTCCCAACTGATCCCTAATGGAGTACTGTTCAAATTTACACTCTGAAGCCAGGTCATTCGCTTGACTATGTCCGGCATTCCTTCGATTAAACTATTCGTTATACTCAGATAACGCAGTTTCTTCAACTGCTCCAGTTCGGGTGGGATTTCACGAATGCCAGAGTAACTTATATCCAGATTCACAAGTTCACTCAATTGGCCAATCTCGGCTGGAATATGTTTCAGACCAAGATCCGACTTCTCCTTTGGCTTCCACCCGGTAGGAACATGATAAGAACTACCGCAATAAATTCTTAGCTCTCGAAGTTGTTTCAATTTTCCAATGTCTTGGTGAATACCTTCCAAATCCGCCGTCATGATCTCCAATTCTTCCAAAGATGCCAGTTCAAAAAGGGCTGGAGGAAGGGTGTAAACATCCTGCTCAAAAATCGTCAAACGTTTCAAGTGCTTCAATTCCCGAATTCGTTCCGGAATCTCTTTCAAGAAATGTGAACTAATATTAAGCACATCGGTCTGATGCCTGATTGCATCCTCCAACAGTCGATGAATATCTTTCTGACGATCTAACTCGAAGAACAAACCTGGAATACGCTCCATTAGCTCAATTGCTTCTTCTTGTGTAATGTGCATGCCATACATATGCTCATGAGCAACCGTGTAGAAGTAATCGCTCCCATCCTCTTTCAGAAAACAAAGATCGTCCGGCAATGACGGATATAACCAGTCATGAAAGCGATTGGCTTCCTTCTTAAGGACCTGCCCGGAATCAGGCGTGCAACGATATATGTAATAGATGCCCTCTGAGTACATAGCGCCACTTTGCATCATCATTTCTTCCATCGTACTCTTTTCAATCAGATACGGCTCAAGTCTCTGTAACACTTTGGCAACACTCTCAGGTGTATCTCCCTCGACATACTTTCGGTCAACCAGCATAAAACGATCTGTCTTCTCGATCAATTCGTCAATCAACAGTTCATAGGCAGTTCCTCTTGGATCGGTGTGAAAAGCTACGGCTACCATATGCTCCCCCTCATGACTCTATATTCATTATTCTTCAATCTGCTGTATCACCTGCAACCACTGTGGCATAGGCTGATATCATCAATCCAGTTATTGGAGGCTTGTTACATGGCATACGGCCCTGGTTCAGTATCATCCCCGCAACCTGCGGGTTATCCTTACCCTTATTATCCACCACCGCCACCGTACCCTTATCCTTACCCCTATCCATACCCGCCCATCGTTCCTGTTCCACTTCCATTTCCGATCGGTGGCCCTTGGTGGCATGGTGGCTATCCCGGCGGTGGTTACCCCGGTGGACACCCTGGTCATTTCCCAGGAGGTGGCTATCCCGGTGGACCTCACGGCGGTCCAGGTGGACACGGAGGACCTCCTGGCGGAGGATTTCACGGACATCGTTTTTTTCAGTGGTAAACAAGTGATTCATTCAAAGTCCAGGTTCAGATCAGATGAAGAAGCTGCTTCAGCAGCTTCTTTATTCATCTAGAACTATCCTCTAATCGTTTAGATTTAATATGTGATCTCATCCATCACCTTCAGATTTCGGTTCGACATGTGGAGGAGATCCGTGAAGGTAGGTGTAAGGTAATAAACAAAGTCCGGATCATGCACGTACATAATAATCTGTCCATACGTCCCTTCCTCCGTTGGATCAAAATCGAGCATCAGATACAGTGAACCTCCCGCGATCGTTGCAAATGGAATCCATGGTTTGTGGAACAGGTACGGCTTAATCTCAGGGTCCAACTGGCTGATCTCTTCCGCAGAATAATACTCTTCCAGCTTCTCATCCACTTCACAGAAGTATTGTTTGGTCTCTCGAATCTCTTCCAATGACATCATATAAAATGGCGTACAACGCCCAGCCTCAGCATCACCCGGGTACAGCACATGCAACCCATAGCCACTGCCGTCTTTGCCTTGGTAAAAGGTACGAAAATCGCCAGGCAGCCGGACGCCATACTCCTTTTCGAATACTTCGAGGCTTTCCTCGGATGCACCTTCCCCATGTTGATATTGTTCAAACAATTGGCGAATCTCTTGATCCTGTATTTTCTCATCCAGCAAGCGATTCAGCTCGTCAATAAGTACGTTTAATGTTACATTCGATTCCGGTTTCACTAGACCTCCCCTTTCTTAGCTCCGCCATTCTCTTCTTGCACATATTGATGATAGCCCCAAAACGCTTCTTCTTCTCCGCCACCTTCGATCAGAATCATAACTGCATAAGATAACAAATTAAGCCATTGTTCCATCAATGCCACCTGTTCGTCCGAAATGAGGTTGTTGCTGCGAAGCATACCCTCAGGTTCAATAGCCCAAGCACGTGCCATATGAGTAATTCCCCATAGACATGCCATGACTTCCCGATCCAATGAAGGCCGTGCAAGTTCTGGTGCCAGAACCCGCAGTATCTCCATCAACTCATGAAAATTCTCTTCAATTAAATGTCCACGAAAGGGCCGCAGACTGCGAAGAAAACCGTTCTCCATCTTGGGATGACTCAGATCATCATAGGAAAAAGCATGACATTTTAATAACATTACTGCCTCTTCACGTTCCATTCCTTCACCCCTAACTAGGTCAAAATGCTAACTCACCAGCGCAGAGGTTCTTCTCCACGCCACAATACATACCGCTCCAACTCACGAAGAGTGCCTGTACCGATCCCGTACTCGTCCATTTCTTTGGAACGAAGATCGAGCACATGCAGCATGCCACCATACGTGCCAACTGCAAGTTTGGACTGCCCTGGCGATACGGCGAGAGAATAGATGGTACTTCCCACAAAATGACGCCATACTTCCTTACCCTCGCCATTTACACAATATAGATAACCATATGCATCCCCCAGCACCATGCCTGCCTCTATTTCCACCGCTGCATACACTCGTGCATTCTCATCCATGACCGGCCAATCTTCCTTCGTTTCGTTACCTGCGATTGATTCCAGCAGAACCTGTATCGTGACCCCGTTATAGAAATGACATGCGTTAAACCAGACGGTCTGGTTATCACTGGTGAATGCCGCATAATGAGGATAGCTTGATTCCGGATAGAGGGAGTATGTCTTGTTCAGCTGGCGGTCCATCACCATATGATTGCTCCCTTGGCTACCATATGCAATCCATCGACCATCCCGAGAGACCGCTACATGTCCCATGTCTAACTGTGTATCCTCTAGCTCATATTCTTCGATCTCTGCCAGATCGGGATGAAGCAAGGTCACTTGATCTTGCGTTACCAGATATATCCCGTATCGTGAATGTATGAGTAGTGCTCTGCCTTCATCCATAGGTATAAGTCCTTCAAGTGTCCGTTCGGGATGCTCACAGTCTGCAAGTGATTCAATCCGAGGTAATGACGACTGTATCCGGGCTTGAATATCTTCCCATCGATATGTCGCTATCTCCTGCCCTTCCAACCTGCGATCTGGCTGACGAATGACACGAATTCCATCCGGTCCTGCAAGCGCATAGTCCAATCCGTCTGATGAGCAACCTGCAAAAGTATATGGAAAGATCAACTGCCATCCGTGTTGATCCATCGTATATATCTGACTATTCTCCGTGAAGATACCCGTATTACATACACACGTTTCCTCATTCAGATAACCTACAACTTTGACCGCCTGCATGGAAGCCTGAAACGCCTCATTCAGTGGCCACGTCGCTGCTGGCAGCTCACGTCGGAGCACCTCCAAGTCACCGTGGAGATTGGCCTGTCTCACCATATGGAATACTTTAATACTCATTCCGTTTCTGGAGTCTCCCTCCAGCTCGGATTCATCCGGTTGCTCTCCCTCCATGCTTCTCTGGACAAATGCATTGACATCCCTTGCATAACGCTTGCCTTCATTGCGCCATTGTTCCGCGATGTCTTCCTTTAACCAACTCATCTGTTCCCCTCCACTCTGCATCTATTCATATGCCGTACAATGATGTGCCTGCAAGAACAAACTGATTTCGTTATCCGTCGCCTCCTCCGCACCATTCTTTTCTTCATAGAACAGGGCAACTTCTCTCCCCGTTGCATAGTTAAATCGTAAATATCCTCCCATCGACACCATGAACATCTTGCAAATGTACTCATTCTCCAACACAGCATCCCACTTAAATTCTGTTTTGCATGTATCGGCGAGCTCCTTCATGGAGCTTCCCTGTTCCGTCCCTGAAAAATGGTAAAACGTATGTTTCCGAAGCTCATTCCACGGTTCAAAGTATAGTGGCGTTATTGGTTTATCCTGATGGTAATACCCACAATAGATCCGGTCCAGCGTTTCGCCAAATTCAGTCTCCGAGCATGTCCATAAGGTGATATTCTCATCATGACGCGGTAGCCACAACAGCCCCTCAACTTCCGGATGAACAGCAAGGAAATCTCCATCTACAGAACTGCCGATGGAGATGCACTGCTCAAGTTGATGCTGACTTATAGGCGAATCATCCGTATGTATCCAAAAATCATATTCAACAAAAGGCTTCAGCACTTCCGGGTCCGGCCTCTGCACATTCATCCATCCCGTGTATGTACCCTCTCCGTATTGTTCAATCCAGGTCCGGTATGACAAAGGCAGCGAGATGGCGTGCTGTTGTTCAAAGTGATCCAGTTCCTCTGTTGGAACCGGCTTAAGTACACGGGATACCATATACATTTGTCGACATCTCCCATCTCAGGTTGGTTCATTCGTTTTCAGAATCTAAGCCAGTTCTTCCTGTACAATTTCAGTCCATACGCCTTTACGATTCAGAATGCGAATGGCAAAGGCATCATATCCATCACGCTTGACCTGATCAAAATCCATGCGCTCTCCCGTAATCAGTTCATACGTACCATGCTCATCTACATCTTCGCCAAACTCTTCATCCCAAGGCACATTGTAGTAAGCCGTCAACTCTACTTCAAATATGTCCTCTCCTTCAACATCCAGGTAAGGACGAAGGGGTCTGTCATGTAGTGCGTCTTCCGAATAGGTCTCACATAACATGGCATCATATCCGTGCTTGGCAGTATCAATGAGCAGATAACGCTCACCCGTGACCGTATGCTCCGCATATACAAGAAGCGGTGTCGAATCATGCCAAGTAATCACATCATCTTCGGTTAAGTCACCATAATAAAAAATATGGAATTTATCATGACCATCACTCGTTTGAAGTTTGCCTTTCCACTCCACTTCATCGGACTTTTTGTCCTCTTCCTTCCTAATTAATCCTTCCAGATAAACAGGTCCGTGTTGTACACCGTACTCATTCATCATCTCGCCTCCGATTTGTTCATTCGAATAGTAACTACTTTGTGCTCCTCATCCACGTTCAGTTTCACATCGATGTTTAGCTTGTCACGGAATAGCGCCGTAATATTGATATAAGGATCGCGAGCAGCTTCGCTGCCACTCCCACTGGTACGGCTCATTCCCTGATGAATAATGGATTGTACGAGCAGTTTATCTCCCTTGCCAGTGTTATCGTAGGAGTAAATCACCTGCCCATCCTGATCATACAGATTCAGAACGGTTCTAAAATCATTGGCGTTCTCGTACTTTTTCTCGGTCTGTACATAGGCGTGGTCCGTGTGTTCATAGTTTACAGTACCTTCCAGATACGGATTATCCCCACCGGGCTTCACTTCATACTCCCGATAGGCCAGATTAAACAGGTATTGGATATGACTCATATCGATCCGGTAATAAAACTGACGGTTATCCTCTTGTTTATCCATCGCTGCAAAACTGTTAATCAGCGGCCAGGCTTCATAGGACTTCCCTTTAACATCAACCGCGAGAGCATAGTCAGATAAGACTGTCTGTTTTTGAAATATGCCATAAGTCTGTAAAATAAAATAAGCAGGAATCATCAACATACCCAGAATGATTGCAAAAATAGTTAATTTAAATCGTAGTTTCATGTCTTCTCTCCTTGCGGCTTTAACTCTTCAATTTCATTCTCATCCAGTCTTGTGCTGAAGCTTTGACAGTATACGCACAACCACATCCCTGTTCTTCGCATCCTTGATATAAGCCGGAATACTATGTGAAGCCGTTCGTATAGGCATATTTCCGTATTTCACACGCAGATCTGCGGAGACATAAGCGATAAGATAATTCAGATGCTCCCTATTCACAGCCCATATTATTTTTCCTCTAAAATCATCCAGGAAGTATAATTCCAGCTCAAATACAGGATCCTTCCCTGCACGAATCTCGGAAAAACACCTTTGGTATGTCGGCTTGGCGTGTAATTCAACCTGATTAACAGAACCACAATGCGGACATTCTACATGCGTTGATCGGTGAGACGTCTTCTTCTCGTCTGTGACTTCCACGTTGAACCAGCGTTCACATACAGCACAATTCCCCTTGGCTTTATATTGATACACTGGTTCTTCAAAAGCTTGAACGTAACATTCGAAACACTTCCATCCCAGTTGATCATTCTGTTGTTCAATCGTAGCGTGCCCACCGCATTTGGGACATTTCACATCAATCCGCTCTCCCCGTCGAAGAACCGAATAGAAACTGTACTTATACGCACCTTCATCTTCGAAACGTTTCATCCTGTATCCACCCTTCTCCTGGACTATGACACACACCGCGTCAGAATACTCAACATTTACCAATCCATCTCTCTAAAATTATATGAAACTCCGTTCCTCAGCACAAGAATTGAAGGAACAATGTTGGAAATACGTCTAATACGACATACCCAAGTGTGTGCCTCATCACACCCGTCCCCACCTCAATAACGTAATCTATAACTAAATAACTACTGAAATGAAAGAAAAACTGCTTTTTAGATTGTGAAAAACATCACTTGAGTAAAGGTTGTGCAACTATGTTCTCCTTAATGAATGTATATAAATGGTCACTCGTATTCGCTATATTCACAGCAACTCTCTCTCACTGTAGTTCCACTGATACGGTTAAACCTGTTCACGAAGAAGTTTCCTCCTCCTCCTCCTCTGCGGTCAGTCAATCCCCGGTGGACCCTATCATTCGCAGAGAAGGTACTACGGTATATATTGAAATGACGGCCCAGGTTACAGATGTCGAAATCTCCGAAGGAGTGATCTACAACGCTTGGACATTTAATGGTACCGTGCCTGGCCCCATACTTCGTGTGACAGAGGGTGACACACTGGTGTTCACTCTAAAAAATAAAGACTCCAGCCTGCCTCACTCCATGGACTTTCACGCTGTACATGCGGCTCCCAGCAGCAAATTTATCGATGTTATGCCAGGCGAGGAAGGCACGTTCACCTATCCCACCTCCTCACCCGGTGTATTCATGTATCACTGTGGAACCAAACCGGTTCTTGCCCATATCGCAAACGGGATGTACGGCATGATTATTGTGGAACCCAAGGCTGGATACCCTTCTGATCACTTGGTTGATCGTGAGTATACCCTTGTTCAGAGTGAATGGTACAAAGAACATGATTATGAAGCTTTTTTGAACGGAGAACCGGATTATGTCGTATTTAACGGCAATGATTATGGATTAGTTAAACATCCCCTGTTAGCCAAAGTAGGAGATACGGTGCGGATCTATGTCAGTAATGCCGGCCCCAATGAAGTCTCATCCTTCCACGTTGTAGGTACAATTATGGACCGTGTATATACCGATGGGAATCCTCGCAACATCCAATATGGAATACAGACGGTTATGCTTCCTGCAAGCGGTGGAGCTGTCGTAGAGTTCACCGTGACGGAAGAAGGCGATTATGCGATTGTAACCCATCAGTTCAACCATGTAGCCAAAGGCGCTGCCGCTGTTCTGCGTGTGACCAAGGATGGTACTGATCATGGTGGACCCGCGATGTCTCACTGAGACATGACAATAAATAATGGCTATACCTATCCTGAACAATTCGAGGTGATTAAATGATGATCTGTACACACGAAGCGAAGGATGCCTGTTTCTCCAAAGTATCTCTGTTCCAGCATCTTGATCCAGCCGAAGCTGCATTGCTGACCTCCCTTTTGCATACCCGCAAATATAACAAAGGCGAAGTTGTCGTCCAGGAGGGAGAACGCTCAGATACGCTTTATGTGGTTCATCAGGGATGTGTGAAGTTATCCAAATACAATGAAAATGGCAAGGAACATATTATCCGGTTTCTGTTTCCCGGAGATTTCTTCGGACAAGATTCCCTGTTACACCAAAAACCACATGCCGCGAACGCCGAAGTTCTGGAGCCTTCGGCCATCTGCTCCATCAGCAAGCATGACTTTGACCAGTTACTGGAACATGATCCGAAGCTTGCTTATCATTTCCTGCTTGCCATTTCCAATCTTCTCCGTGAAACAGATGAATGGAACAGCTCACTCAGTGCGATGACAACGGAACAGAAGATTGCCAAGTTGCTTTTGTATTTTCATACCCGAAATCATGCAAGGCATGAGATCCGTTTGCCTGTTTTCAAAAAAGATATGGCACTGTTGCTCGGTATCACCCCCGAAACACTTAGTCGTAAACTCGCCACGATGCAGACCCAGGGACTGCTTCAGGTTACAGGAAACTGCATTCTTATTCTTCAATTGGAGCAGCTCAGGGAAATGGTTCCGTTCTGAACTAAAGATTATTTGCACTAACACCACGAGAGCAGAATGACCTTCCCATCAATGTTAACGTGTGAATGATTAGTTCAGCTTATATAGCTTTGGGACAAGTATTATATTTCACATTGGATGTGAGTATCGTCACAGTGAAGCTTAGCGTTACAGTATACAGTTAAGAAAAGATCTACAGGAGGTTTATACGATGAATACGGTTGTTAAATTGGACAAACAGATCATTATGCACAAAATGCAGGAGCTATGTTCACTGCTATTACAAGATGAAGGCTACAAAGAGATGCGGGACATGATTGATCAGTTTGCAGCAGATGAGCAAGCCACAGCCCAGTATGAGCGTTTTATGGAAAAACACCAGGCACTGGAGGAAAAAGAACGGCAGAATATTGAGTTGCTTGCCTCTGAAATTCAGGTGTATGAAGAGGAAGAACGTGCTCTTTATGATCATCCCCTCATTCGTCGGTTTATCTATGCTCAACGGGAATTCAGTCAGCTACATCAGCAGATCAGTCACTATTTCACGAAATCTGTGGAGTTGAATCGCCTGCCCGAATCCAATGAACTAGGTAAGGAAGCTTGCGGGTGCGGAGGCAGCTGTTCCAGCAACCACTAAGAACGTCCTTTGTTTAATAATAAAAAGAGTATCCGATCAGAAACCACTCTGTTCGAATACTCTTTTTATATAAATCAACTAATATCTACACGACAATGTAGGTATGTAGAGGACAGTGACTAGCAACTGGTTCTGTCTCTACAGATCCAACAACAGCGATACGAGCAATCCCATGGATGCAATCAAACCCACAACTGGCCCGCCCTCTTCAAAGGCTTCAGGCATCATCGTCGAGCAAATCATGGCAATGATTCCGCCACCTGCAAATGCACCAATTGCTGCACCCATCTCCTCAGGAAGCTGCTCGAGAAACAGATATCCACCTAGAGCTGCAAGCGCGGAGATCAATAGTACACTCAGCCACATTAGTATAATTTTGCCACGACTGTACTTGCCCTGTAGTCCAACCGTACTGGACAGACCTTCAGGAATGTTGCTGACAAAGATCGATACCACCAGCACCACACTGACACCGTTGCCAGCCAGCAAGCTGGCTCCAAGCATAATGGATTCCGGAATAGCATCCATCACCGTGCCTGCAAAGATACCCAGGCCGCTTTGATTCGAGTCTCCTGACCTTCCCGAGCGTTTACGCCCTGCCCCTCCCTTTGCAGAAACGAGCAAGTCAAACAAGGTATATACGACGGCACCCGCCGTAAATCCAATGGCTGTAGGGATAATCCCTCCATCATTCAGCGCATCTCCGAGTAGTTCAAAGGTAGCTGCGCCGATTAATGTACCTGTCCCAAAAGCCATAATCCAGCCAATGACTCGTTTGGGAATCTTCAGAAACAATGCTGCGAGTGCGCCTATGACAACCGCTGAGGCAGAGATGCCGCCCCACATGAATGCAGTCCACATCTGGGCCGACCCCTCTCAAGTTCAATTATGTTCTATCATTCCATTAACCTTGGCTGACGAATCAAAAACATTCCTGCGACGTTGTGACCTATATCACCTGCTGTGTTCAAAAATCACGCTATGATGAAATGATGCGAATTACAATAGAATAGACCACAGCAAGAACTGAACGGCTCCAATAATTTCGATGATACCAACCTTCATAGGGCGGAGTGTCCTGCCTGCATAGATGAAGGTTCGCACAGCGGAGTAGACATACGCCAAAGACATCCATGGATATCCTATCGCCATCGGTATGATGATTAGAAGGATATGTACCATGCGAGTTAGCATCAGCCAACGCTTATTCGTTCGCTCTCGAAAGACCGATTTCACAAAGAACGTACTTCCTGTAAAATGTAAGAAAGAAAACAAAACTACGATCGCCATTCCATAGTCCCAGTGCCCGCTTCCTACGAGATAAGCAGCTGCTCCCCCTAGAGAAAATACGAGCATGGCACACAGGTCATTGGTAAGCGAGCGTTCTACTTTGTGTCTAACATGCCAGATGTTCACCAGCAACAAGCCAGCCAGTACCGGGCCAAAGAATAACAGTGAGGTATGGCCAAGAACGGGCGGAATCAGGCAGATGAGAGCCACTGTACCGTAAATGGCAGCCCATTTGTAGAGACGCTGCCGATTGGCATTTTTTTTCAAAGACTGCAGTAAAGGATACGCAGTTAGATATAGTCCAAGCCAGGCTACAAATAAGGGCACATGCAGCCATTGCGGCCCACTTGCAACCATACCTACCAGAAAAGGTACACTAACCATGGCCCAGCCGCCATGTTCATGGGGGATAACGATTGAATGCGTATTGGTTTTCACTTCACAGTTAACCTCCTAGGATTGAATGATGTCGAAGTTCAGAAATATGAACACAGAGAGGAAAGATTCTCATGAGCAGGGTAAACAAAGATTCAGCAGCTGAGTTTTTACAACAGTTCCCCATCTTTCAGGACCTTAGTCCAGAAGAATTAAAGCAGGTCGAAGATATCGCCATTTCCAGAAGCATTCATAAGAAAACGGTCATTTTTAGCGAAGGTAGCGAAAAAGAAGCTGTTTTTTTCATTCGTACCGGCATTGTAAAAGCATATAAAACGGATGAGAACGGACATGAACAGATTGTCTCTTTCCTCAAAACAGGGGATATGTTCCCGCACACCGGCTTTTTTAACGCACACCCCTATCCGGCTACCGCTGAAGCGATTACCCCTACTGAACTACTGGCCATACCTGTCCGATTGTTCGAACGATTAATGCTGGGCACTCCATCGATTGCGATCAAAATCATGCGTGTACTCGGAGACAAAATACGAGAATTACAGGATAAATTGCAGGTACTCTCTGGTCAGGATGTGCGTAACCGCGTGCTTTCCTTCCTTCTCATGCTTTCAGAACAGCATGGACAGATACATGGAGACCAAATTATCATCAACCTTCCCATGACACACCAGGAGTTTGCCAATTCCATTGGTACAACAAGGGAGACAGCGAATCGGCTTCTAAATCAGCTTACTAAAGAGCATTTGATCGAAGTGGATCGCAGCCGAATTATCATTCTTGATTTACAAGCATTGAAACAACAAAAGGATGCATGATCATCAAGCTCCACTGGGGTTACCCCAATTCCTTACACCAATCTCTGTGTGCAAAAAGAGACCTTAACGCCTGCAATCGATGTTAAGGTCTCTTGCTGTATGCACAATTACCGATACATGTATCAGGCGATTGTGAGCTCTGGCTTGCCCATGTCACTGAACATGCCCGCATAATATTTGACTTCGCCTGCTTCATTACGGATTGCCGTAATACTTAGCCATTCCTGATAGATGTCTCCATTTTTCTTCCGATTCCAGATCTCGCCCTGCCAATATCCTTTTTCACGTAATTCCAGCCATAATTGGTCATAGAAACGTTTATCCTGCTTACCGGATTTCAGCAGACTTGGCTTCTGTCCAACCGCCTCTTCAGCACTATAACCAGTGACCGCAGTAAAGGCCGGGTTCACGGATGTAATAACACTGTTCGTATCTGTGATCAGAATGGCTTCAATGGTACTCTCCAGAATGCTGGCAGATAACTGAAGCTTCTCCTGGTAGAACATCCAGATCACAAGTACCAGGCTGACCAACGCAATCTGAGACAAAGCCATGAAACCAATGGCATAATGACCCGTCATGCTGTACAACAAAGTCAACATCAACGGAGGGAAGAATCCACCCAGTCCCCCCATAGCGGAGATCACCCCATTCGCTACACCTGGTTGTTTGACGAAATACATTGGCACTAATTTGAAAATGGTTCCGTTACCTGTCCCTGCGCATAATGCCACAGTCAGACATCCAATCGTATAGATATAGAATGATGGCGCGAAGGATAATACAATCGCTGCAATCGTTAATCCGCCGAACACAAACATTAATATTTTGAACGGATTAAATCGATCTCCAAGCCAACCTCCTACGGGCCTCATAATGGTTGCAACGAGAATGAATCCCGCTGTACGAATACCTGCATCGACTTTATCCATCTGAAAGTGACTAACCAGAAAATTCGGCAAATAGACCGTAAACGCCACGAACGAGCCAAATGTCAGAAAATAAAACAAGCAGAGCAACCATAGTTTATTGTTGCGTGATATGGCCTTCAGTTGCTGCATAAGCGGAACATTAACACGTGTTTCCTTTTTGTCTCCCAGAGCAAAATTCAGCGCTGCCATTCCTAGTAGCAGAATACTGTAGAGCAGAACCGTCGTAGACCATCCCATACGATCAGCGATCAGCGGGGCTCCGAATGCAGACAGTGCTGTACCCAGGTTACCAATTCCGTAGATCCCGTTAACAAATCCATGTCGCTCTTTCGGATAATATTTGGGCAGTGAAGTTACACCGACGGAGAAGACAGCTCCACCAATACCGAGGAACAGTCCACCAATCACCAGATCACTGAACGACGTCGCTCGGCTAATCCACCATACCGGGGCCAGCAACAGGACAAAGCTGATCATGAAAATATTGCGTGCTCCATATCGATTCGTCCAATAACCAATCGGAATACGGGCAATCGATCCGATCAATACGGGAATCGCTGTCGCCCATGCAAGCTGGGAAGAAGTAAGCGCAATATCCTCTTTAATGAATGGCATGAGAGAGGACAGGATAACCCATACCATGAACCCAAGAACGAGACTTGCCGTTTGCAAGGGCAGTTGAATCTTTCCTTTATCTTGCATTTACATCGCCCTTTCCTTTTTTTGTTCCTGACCTGGATGCACAGCTCCATCTCTTCTGCGATACAACACATAACTGCGTTTCAAGTACCCCAGTGGCATACTCAGCATGTGAACCAGACGTGTAAATGGAAACACGCAGTACAGGACAAAGGTAAGCAGAATGTGTACTTTGAAGTTCATCGGTACCGTCTGCATCAGAACCGGATCAGGCTGAAATGCGATCAGACCGCGCAACCACGGATTAATCGTTGTTCGATAGTCGAAACCTGTGTGATTTACCGCATTAGCCGAGGTCGCCAGTATTCCGGTGACAATGACAATGATCAACATGGCAAGTGCCATCCAGTCCCCGATGCTGCTTGTTGCCCGCACTCTGCGAGCAACATAACGGCGAACCAGCAAAATGACAGCACCTGCAAATGCAATGATTCCCGCAGGCAGTCCTCCTGCAATAGCCATCAAGTGATATCCTTCATCACTCAGGCCAATCCAGCGATAGAACTCCACTGGAACAAGCAAACCGGCAATATGTCCGCAGATTACGGCGAATATCCCGATATGAAAGAGTAAACTGCCCCATTTTAGCATGCGTTTCTCCAGCATCTCACTGGACTTGGACGTCCAACTAAAAGGATTCGTCACATAACGCCAGATTGTCGCCGTAATACAGAAAACAATGACCATATAGGGAAGAGCGCCCCATAACAACAATTCCAGTGTACTCACCGATTCCCCCTCCTCATCTGGGCAGCGATCTGCATAAGATCTGCTGGTTGTTGGTTAACTGCTTCTTCTTGTTCTGGCACATCAGGGGCAGGAGGCTCAGGAATGACCTGTAATATCAGGCTGAGTAATGGTCCATAGGGGCTGTTCTGCCCCGTAATGCTTTCGCTCATTGTGACCAACGCCTTATGGCAACTGGAGAGCACCCCTAAGGCATCTTCCTCTGGAGCCTCAGCTACAAATTCAAGCACCACAGGCAGATAGTCCGGCAACTCACTTACTTCCATGTAAAATCCCGCAGCTTCGTATCTGCGCTTCAATTCAATCAAAGCCGGACCTCGATCCCGCTCATCGCCATGAAGAGCATATGTGAGATAGAGATTAGACTTTTTATCAAAATCGAATGTACGAACATAGGCATCCTGCCATTCAATCGAGCTTACCGCCTGTGCTTCATCCACAAATGTCAACAGAATCTGCTTCACCGTCTCATCCGAAATGGACTGTGCAGCTTCCTTAACACCTTGTAGTCCTTCTCTCCATTCTGTATCAGGATATTGCAGCAGATAGGAGATCAGTTTACAGACCATTCTTCTCGTATCCGTATCGTAATCAAGAGCCTGACCTGTTCCTTCATTGGTATCGGTCGTCATCGTTGTCATTGTCCCCTCTCCCATCAGAATACCCCGCAAGAACCTGGACCACCTGCAAAATCAAGTCCGCAGCTGCCCTGTTCGCTGAAGAGATCTTCCACTTCCTCACGGTGAGCTGGCGGGATGACAAAACGGTCATTGTATTTCGCAATAGCGAGCAGTCGGTACATGTCCTCCACTTCCTGAGCATCCATGCCTACTCTTTCCAGTAATTCCGATTCACTGGTCTTGCCCGTCTGCTGGTTACGCATGTGAATGCGCATAACTGCCATTTTCCGCAGTACTTCACGGATTCGATCCGTATCTCCTGCCGTAAGCAGATTTGCCAAATATTCCACGGGAATACGCATGTTATCAATCGCCGGGAAAATATCATTGGCCTCCAGTGAACTTCCCTGTCCCTCTACCCGATTGGTAATCGGGCTAAGTGGTGGAATGTACCACACCATTGGCATGGTGCGGTATTCAGGGTGAAGCGGGAGCGCAATTTTCCAGTCGATAACCATTTTATAAATAGGGGACTGCTGCGCTGCAATAATCCAATCCTCTGGAATTCCGGCCTCGCGGGCTTCACGAATCACCTCAGGGTCATTCGGATCAAGGAAAATATCCATCTGGGATTCATAGAGATCCTGATCATTTTCAACTGAAGCAGCGGCTTCAACACGGTCCGCATCATACAGCATCAAGCCGATATAACGGATCCGTCCTACACAGGTTTCGGAACAGATCGTTGGCAGACCCGCTTCAATCCGTGGGAAACAAAGAGTACATTTCTCGGCTTTGTTTGTCTGCCAGTTGAAATAGACTTTTTTGTAAGGACAGCTCGATACACAGAATCTCCATGCGCGGCATGCATTTTGGTCGACCAGTACAATGCCGTCTTCTTCCCGTTTGTACATCGCTCCGGAAGGACAGGAGGATACACATGCCGGGTTGAGACAGTGTTCACAGATTCGTGGCAGGTACATCATGAATACCTGTTCAAAATCCATTTTGATTGAATCTTCTACCCCCTTCATATTGGGATCTTCCATTCCGGTTATATGGGCACCTGCCAGATCATCTTCCCAGTTCGGACCCCACTCCAGATTCATATATTCACCCGTAATCTGGGATTTGGGTCTTGCTACAGGCTGATGTTTCTTCTCCGGACTGTTCGTCAGTTTCTCATACTCGTATGTCCATGGTTCATAATAATCATCAATCGTTGGTTGATCCGGGTTATGGAAAATGTTAAGCAAGCGTCTTGCACGTGTGCCGGACTTCAATTCCAGTTTGCCATTCTTCATCTCCCAGCCACCGCGATAACGCTCCTGATCCTCCCATTGTTTCGGATAACCGACCCCTGGCTTGGTCTCTACATTGTTCCAGTACATATACTCTGCACCTGGGCGATTGGTCCAGGTGTTCTTGCACGTTACACTACATGTATGGCACCCTATACATTTGTCCAGATTCATGACCATGCTGACTTGTGCTTTAATCTTCAAGCCAATCCACCTCCTGCAGTTTTCTAATGATGACGTTGAGGTCACGCTGGTTGCCTGTCGGGCCATAGTAGTTGAAGCCATAACTTAACTGGGCATAACCGCCAATCATATGTGTCGGCTTCACATGAATACGTGTCGGACTGTTATGTGTACCTCCACGTGTCTGTGATATGTTGGTGCCCGGAACGTTAATGTGACGGTCCTGAGCGTGATACATGAATGCCATGCCGCGAGGAATACGGTGCGTTACTACGGCTCTGGCAACGACTACCCCGTTACGGTTGAAACATTCGATCCAGTCGTTGTCAACGAGTCCCGCTTCTTCTGCATCTTCGTGGTTCATCCAGATTGTCGGGCCACCTCGGAACAGGGTCAGCATCGGCAGCGCATCATAGTACATACTATGGATCGACCACTTGTTATGCGGTGTCAGGTAGTTCAGGACGATTTCCTTGCCACCCTCAATCGGACGTTTGCTGTTGGGATGAAACGGCGTATGCTTCAGCACAGGTTTAAATGTCGCCAATGTCTCTCCGAACTCACGGAGCATCGCATGATCAATGTAGAACTGCTGTCTGCCTGTCAATGTACGCCACGGAATGAGGCGCTCCACATTGGTAGTGAATGGCGAATATCGACGTCCACCTTTTTCCGATCCGCTGAATGCAGGCGAGGTAATGACCGTTTTCGGTTTGGAAGTGATCTCGTCAAACGTAAAACATTCCTCCGACCGTTCCTCAGCCAAATCTTTCAGATGTAATGCTGTTTTCTGTTCAAGCGCCTCCCACGCACGCACAGCCATCTTACCGTTCGTTGTACTGGACAAGGTCAGAATGGCCTCCGCAACGTTACGGTCTGTGCTCAGATCCGGACATCCTTGTCCAATGCCATCTTTACGGTGCACACCCAGAATGCCCTTGAGTTTTTCATACTCTTCACTAGCTGACCAAGATATGCCTTTGGTGCCGATTGGTTTATCTTTCACCACAGGTCCAAGGCTGATCATTTTGTTATATACGGCAGAATAGTCACGTTCCACGACCTGAATATGTGGCATCGTTTTACCCGGGATTGCTTCACATTCTCCCGCACTCCAGTCTTTGATCTCTCCGTACGGTTGAGCAAGCTCATCCGGTGAATCATGCAAGAGCGGTGTAGCAATGATCTCCTTCTGCGGCCCATCGAATTGCTGCGTAGCCATCTCGGAGAATACACGTGCGATTTCCTTGAAAGTATCCCAGTCGGAACGGGATTCCCACTGCGTGGCTACCGCCGGGTTGAACGGATGAACGAACGGATGCATATCCGTACTGCTCAGATCGCTTTTCTCATACCAGGTCGCTGCTGGCAGCACAATATCGGAATACATCGCTGTACCTGCCATACGGAAATCCATGTTGATCATCAGGTCAAGCTTGCCTTCCGGTGCTTCATCCACCCACTCCACATGCTCTGGGCGCAGTCCATGATCGTCATCGTTCAGCAATCCGTTCGTTGCACCGAGCAAATGTTTCAGAAAATACTCATGCCCTTTGCCAGAACTTGAGATCAGATTCGCTCTCCAGACAAATAGTACACGCGGGAAGTTCGCCGGATCATCCGGTTGTTCGATCGAGAACTTCAGATTTTTGTTCTGTAGCTCGGAAGCAACATAAGCGCCAATCTCTTCCTTCGTCGTTGCTCCGGCCTGTAGTGCATCCTGATGCAGATCAATCGAGTTACGATTGAACTGTGGATAGGATGGAAGCCAGCCCATACGCGCAGCCATCACATTATAATCAGCCACATGCTGGAACCGCGGTTCACCTTCAAGCGCCGAAGTCAACTCTCCGACTTGGGTCTCCTCGTATCTCCATTGATCTGTTGCAAAGTAGAAGAAGGATGTTCCGTTCTGCAGACGTGCAGGTCCGGTCCAGTCACGAGCAAAGGCAATCGTCTGCCAGCCTTCAGCCGGACGCAGTTTCTCTTGACCGACATAATGGGCCCAGCCTCCACCGTTCACACCCTGACAACCTGTCATCAGAATTAAGTTAATGATGGCGCGATAGATGACGTCGGAGTTGTACCAGTGATTAATACCGGCTCCCATGATGATCATGGAACGACCTTTGGTATCAATCGCATTCTGTGCGAACTCACGTGCAATCTGTACGACTGTCTTTTGGTCCACACCAGTAATTTTCTCTTGCCACTCTGGAGTGAATGGTTTTACTTGTGTTGCATGCAAGATGTCGTCTCCATGGTTAACACGTACACTCAACTGTTCCACACCAGTGACTACTTCTGCTGAATCCGCTGAACGCGTCATTTCACGTTCAATTCCGTATTTGGCAAGTACCAGATCGTATACGGCTGTTACTGTAATCCATTTGTCTCCTAACCATATCTGACGTACAGGAATCTGCCGCTCCATGACGTGTTTTCCCTCATCATCAAAGTACGGCAGTTGAATGGTTACGAGGTCATGATGAACGCCGAGCATGGATAGTCTTGGATCAATCGGCTCACCGCTCTCCACCTGTTCCATTTTGAGATTCCATGTGCCTTCTTCACCCCAACGGAAGCCCAAACTTCCTTTGGGCATCGCATAGGTTCCACTGTTCTCATCGTATACAAGCGTTTTCCAAGCCATGTTATTACCTGTGATGCCCAGATCTTCCCCAACGAGAAATCTGCCTGCTGTGTGTATGCCGTCCTTTTCTTCCACAATCAGCAGATTTGGAAAGTCCGTATACTGTTTGGCATATTGCATGAAATAGTCCGTAGGCTTTTCAATATAAAACTCTTTCAGGATGACATGGCCCATAGCCATCGCCAGAGCGCCGTCCGTTCCTTGTTTTACCGACATCCACGTATCTGCGAATTTCACATACTCCGCATAATCCGGGCTGATCGACACCACTTTTGTTCCCCGATAACGTGCCTCAGCCAAGAAGTGTGCATCCGGTGTCCGCGTCATTGGCAGATTCGAGCCCCAAACCAGAATGTATCCCGAGTTGTACCAGTCACTGCTCTCTGGCACATCCGTTTGATCACCCCAGATCTGAGGTGAAGCCGGTGGCAGATCCGCATACCAGTCGTAGAAACTGAGCAATGGCGATCCCATCAGGGATAAAAACCGTGATCCTGCTGCATAACTGACCATCGACATGGCCGGAATCGGAGAGAAACCAATAATCCGGTCCGGTCCGTATTCTTTGATCGTATGAATTAGCGAAGCGGCAATAATCTGTGTCACTTCACCCCATGACGCGCGAATCAATCCACCTTTACCACGTACCGATTTGTATCTTTTCACTTTGGCCGGATCATCCGCAATGCTGGACCATGCTTGAACCGGGTCACCATGTGTCTGAAGCGCATCACGCCATAAGTCCAGCAGCGCACCACGTACGTAAGGATGTTTGACACGCAGCGGGCTGTACAGATACCATGAGAAACTCGCTCCACGTGGACAACCTCGTGGCTCAAATTCCGGCATATCCGGTCCAGTTGAAGGATAATCAGTAGCCTGCGTTTCCCAAGTGACAATGCCGTCTTTCACATAGATCTGCCAGCTGCATGATCCGGTACAATTGACGCCGTGTGTGGAACGCACCACTTTGTCATGCTGCCAGCGGCGGCGGTAGACATCTTCCCAATCCCGGTTAACCGGGGACATCTCACTCCAGCCCTCCGCACTTTTTTCACGTTTGGCAAAATATTTGAGTTTGCCCATCCAGGGCATGCTTTTGTTACTCATTGTTGTCCTCCCACATATATGACCTGTTGATGCAAGTTGAATCCTGAACTGCTGTTGCTACCCTCCGATTTGCGACATATGTCGCAGCGTTGGCGTGCCGTCAATCTGTTGCCCGTTTAAGGCTTTTAACATGTCATGTGTTTCGGGTTTGGCTCCGAGCGCCTTGTAAAATAAATCCTGCACCGCCTTGTCATCACCTACGAGCGGACGAACATTGAACTCATCTGACCAGTAGAGACAAGGTTTGATATTTCCGTCTGCTGTCAGCCTGAGCCGATTGCAATTTCCGCAGAAATGGCTGCTCACCGGGTGAATCAGACCAAAGGTTCCGGCAGCTCCCACAATGCGATAACTATCTGCCGGGCCATTGCCGTAAACTTCACCACAGCTTTTTTCGTAGTTCCATGATGCTCCGCATGTTTCCAGCACTTGTTCGAGTGGTAGATATCCTGATCTCCAGCCATCACCACTGTCACCTATGGGCATGTACTCAATAAAACGAATATCAATTCGATCATCCAGGGTCATACGCAGAAAATCTTCCACCTCATCGTCGTTCACGCCTTTCATGAGTACGACATTTAGCTTGATCGGATGAAATCCTGCTTGTTGGCTGGCTTTGATGCCGTCCAGCACACGTTGCACTTTACCGCCTCGTGTAATGCTTGCGAATCGCTCCGGCTTCAAGGAGTCGAGGCTAATGTTCACCCGGTTTAGTCCCGCAGCCTTCAGCAGATCCGCATAAGCTGCCAGATATATACCGTTCGTTGTCAATGCGATATCTTCAATTCCTGGAATGGCGGACAACATGGCAATCAGTTGATCCAGCCCCTTGCGAACAAGAGGCTCCCCTCCAGTTAAACGCAATTTCCTAATGCCTAATGGAGCAAGCGCCTTAACGATGGACGTGATTTCTTCATAGGACAGGATTCGTTCTGTCGGTTCAAACTGCATTCCTTCCTCCGGCATACAATACACACAGCGGAGATTACAGCGATCCGTAACCGAAATTCTTAAGTAATCATGTATTCTTCCAAACGGATCCATTAATTTCGATTCCATACACGTACCTCCCTTCTCTAGGGTGCTGTCTTCACATCAGCCGAAGGAGAAACCTGCTTCCTCTCATCGAGTGTCATCTTGACGCTAAATATAAGGATGTCTCGTTCGCTCAACTGTGCAAAATATCACAAGAAGTGAAACATAGCGCACAGTTGCACATCTATATATGCTCCGCAACCCTTTTCCAAACAGGATTTTGGTCTAAATAAGGCAAAATTATGGCAAAAGGAAATGTGTGAGCAGGCTCACAAAGACCCCTCTTCACATTTTCTATAATCAAATTGCAACACCACACTATCCCTATTTGGAGGAATGACACATGAACACATACGCAGCAACCATTAATGCCACAGAGTATCCACCGCATTTGAAACATAAAGTTATTTTCGAAACGTTTGATCAGTTGCAACCACAGGAATCCATGCTGCTCATTAACGATCACGATCCTAAGCCACTTCGATTCCAATTCCAGTCCACACATCCCGATGGCTTCAACTGGGAGTATATTGAGCAGGGTCCTACAACCTTCCAGGTCAAAATCAGCAAACTATAGATTGGAGCTGAACCGCTATGGCCCACGTTGAAATCATTGACGATACTACACTTCGCATCACGCTGAGGTTGGAAGATGCCCTAACCATGGTACAGATAGCACAGCGTGAGCAGGCCGAATATGCGCAAGAGATTATCACCATCTACGAAAAAATGTCTGTGTTCGAATACACTCATTTCTGTTTTTACGCCTATGACAGTGCAAGACTTTTTGAGCGTATGCTCGGGATGGACCCCAAAGCCTATCTGTCCTTCTCCCTCGATGCGCCGGAGTCATTCTTCTATGCGCTGTACGGTGGAATGGCCGCCCTGTATGAATCATCTCTGCAGTTGGTACAGCAGGCGGATGTAGCTAGTGCAGGATCGGATGTGAACGCACATGTCTCCATCTGACGTCCATATTGTTGAATTGGATGTGCGTCCTCATCTGAGTAAAAAGTTGGAGCCGTTTCAACTGATCATGGACACGGTCAAAGGCCTTCAGCATGAAGATGTATTTGTACTACATGCTCCATTTAAACCAACGCCACTACTCGGTATTCTCAAGATGAAAGGATACTCCAGCACATCGGAACGAAAAGGTTCAGATCACTGGGTTACCACGTTTGTGCACAAAAAAAACAAAACCGGTGCAAAAGCATTATCTGCAATGGTTTTATCTGGATCAGAAGTTAATTGGGAACCCCATTCAGATGAAGAATCAGCTTCATGCAAAGGACATTCAGAGGAGCAAGCTGTTGCGATTGAAAAATTTGAATCCCTACAGGCGCCCACCGTTATACTGGACAATCGCGGATTGGAACCGCCACAGCCAATGATGCGAACACTTGCCGCACTGGAACGTTGCAAACCTGGGGAAGTCGTACTGATTCACAATGACCGTGTGCCAGTTTTCTTGATTGAAGAGTTAAATAATCTCGGTTGCCCCTTCACGGTTGAGGATCAAGCCGATGGTACGGCCAAAGTGAGAATTGAAAAAGGGTAAGGAGGCAAAAGCCATGTCCAGGTTGCCGTTTCTTTTTATCATCACGGGCATCTTTGGATTTGTAATGTATCACGCATTCTCCCTGCTCTCGCTGACAGGCTGGCTTGGTGATGAACTCAGAGGACCCGAAGGCTGGTTTCATGCCCATCTGTTTGTGCTCGGGTGGGCAACCATGCTGGCTATGGGTGCCGTTTATCAGTTGAAACATGTTATTTTGCAATCCAATATTTACAGTCTGTTTCTTGGTTATTGTCATTATTTCTTGTTCAGTATCGGAATCGTGGGCATGTTATACGGCTTCATCCGTGCAGATGTCATCTGGATTGCCGGTTCTGCTACACTCGCGCTCTCGGGCATTCTGTTGTTTGCATGGAATATGGCCGTTACCCTCTTGCGTGCCTCACAGTGGAATCCGGTAACGATCAGTGCAGCTTGTTCCTGTCTTTATCTGGTTCTAACAGGGCTTTCCGGTATGCTGATGGGTCTGAATTTTGCCTTTGGTGATTGGAACGGTCTGCATGAACGCTTATTCGGTGCACATATCTGGATGGGAACACTTGGCTGGTTTGGCATGCTGATTACCGGCTTCAGTTACAAAATGCTTCCGATGTTCTACTTGTCCCACGATTATTCCATTCGACTGCAAAAAGTGGTCCTGGTTCTGTGGAATGCAGCTGTAGTTACAGGTGTTGTCGCATTTCTGACAGGTATCAAGGGAGGCCTGCTCTGGCTCGCGCTCCTACTTCTAACCGCAGCCCTTCTCTTCTATGTGTATCACTTGGAGCAAATTCAGGAGAAACGGCACAAAAGTAACCCAGGTCCGGGCATCCGCTGGTCTGTGTATGTAAGCCGTGCGTTTGCTGTATATGCTGTTGCCCTACTGATCTATTCCTCACAAGGAACTGAACTGCTGCTCCATCCACGTGTTGTTCTGCTGTCTGGATGGGTATATCTCGGGGGCTGGGTGTCTCTCACCATACTTGGCTATGCCTCCAAAATTGTGCCTTTTCTATGGTGGACCCACAAATATGGCAAGCAGGCAGGCAGACCGGGAACACCGTTGATGGCAGGTATGTTGAGTGAACGGTATGTCAATTGGGGTATGCTCGCCATGGTGGCTGGAAGCCTTTTGCTTGTCAGTGGAATTCTGATTAATCTGGCAGAGGTCATGATGGTTGGAGGGACGATTTTGTCTCTTGTCTCCATCGTTTATATAACAAATATTGCTCTGGTATTCAGACGTTAACATAAATAAGGTGGACTGGAGAGTGAACATGATGGAACAAACCACGCATTTGCTGGAATGTCTCAAGGAAGTATATGACCCTGAATTAGGTGTCAATATCGTTGACCTGGGTCTGGTGTATGAAGTAAGGGAAGAACCTGAACGGGTACATGTACGGATGACGCTGACTACGCCAGGTTGTCCGCTGCACGATACCATTGTTGGTGCGGTGAAATGGGTTTTGCAGGAAAATACGAATAAGACTGATATTGATGTTCAAGTGGTGTGGGAGCCACAATGGTCTCCACAGCTGATGTCGAATGAAGCCAAGGAAATGTTGGGATACTTCTAGACATAATGACAATACTCCGAATCAATGAACAAGTTGGCAGCAGAATACGAAGAAGCATACTTAAGATCTGATGTTCTCAGACCCAGGTATGCTTTTTATTTTGCGATGGAACAGAATCAAGGTATTTTTGAATAAAAATAAATAAGGAAACTCCAGAATAGAGTTTCCCTTATATTAGTGCCGTTCAGTGAATCATTCTATCGATTCCTTGATATTAGATGTTAGATGTCCTTGGCATACGATGCTGCTGGTACTTTATTTAACACCACGAACAAACGAACCTCCTGATCTCCTGTATTATGGAATGCGAACTCCACCTCACCGCCACAATGGATCACATCCTCTTGTTTCACCTCTTGTTCTTCACCATCCAAAATAAGTGTGCCTGTGCCTTCGACCACCAGCAAAATAACGTCTGTGCCCGGATGTTTATGAACGGGAAGCTGCTGACCTGGCAGGAAATGAAGTACAAAGGTCACTCCACCACCCTGTTGGAATAAAACCCGTTTCGTAAAACGGTCCTCACTGAATGCTTTGACTTCTTGCAGTGACGTAATACTCATCATAATCGTCCTCCTCGATAATATAATCTGTGAATACATTCATCTTATCGCAAGAAAACCCACATTTCCTTGATCTGAATCAAGGAATGCGGGCAATGAACAGATCGTGGTCGGTCCCTATGACCGTTTGTTTCTAAGATGGTTACACCATCATTTTGCGCAGAGAAGCGATATATCTCGAACGTATAACGATGAAATAAAACGTCTGTGCAAGTACAAAGGCACCAAATACAGTCAACACCGGCATCGTATAATTGGTAATCCCGAATTCAGTAAGAAATGGCTTAACCACGACCAAAGTTTCAATGATAGCTACTCCGATCGGTAAAAAGAACAAAATGGCAATCTGAACGGTGGATGATCGTTTCATCTCCTGGAAACTGAGACCCATTTTCGAAAGAGAATGCACCATCTTTCCATCCGCTTCAAGATCGGTATGCAGTCTGAAATACAAAAAGCTTGCGGAAGAGATCGAGAAGATTAACCCGATAAATATGCCCAGGAAGGTAAAGAGTGCTGTACCCTGTCTGTATCTCTCAAAATCACCGTACCGCGTACTCAGATATCCAGAGTGGTTATCCGTTGAAGCGTTGCTGCTTCGAATGGAATCCGCAGAGAATAGAAGTTGATCGCTGACCATGGCTTCCGAGGAGTGGCGGTCAGGTACCGCATGACCCCATGCAGGGATCTGATACAGATATTTACCAGATATCATATTCTCTTTGATCTGTTGGGCAATCTCTTCATACTTCTCATCCGGTAGGACAACTACACCTGTAGCATAAAGTAGGGTTCCAAACTTTGGATCGATATCTGTATCCGTAACCCGAGCTTCAAGTGCGCTATCATTCAGACTCAACGTCAACTTGTCTCCCTTCGCATAATTACGAAATCTGTTGCGCTCTATCTGAGCCTGATCCTTCTCATTGCGGGTATCCACAAATAAGACGGATCCAGCATCCAATTGGAACGTCTTTCTCCCTTGTGTCAGATTATATTGGTTGTAGTGACTAAGCGGCATAACCGAGACAGCACTCTGATCTGCAGCGGACCAGAAATATTCCAGATATATCTGTTGATAATCCAAGGCTCCAGCTTCAAGCATCGAATCAATAGCGCTCATATCCAATTGCTCCGCTGGTCTGAAGACATTGTATTGAATTGGAAAATCGTTGTTTGTAAACTGCTCCCGGTTCTCCTGATCCAGTGACAAAATTACAACTGCACTCATTGAAGCAATCGCAATGACCACGGTCACCATAAACAGCATGCGGGCATTATCCTTCATTTTATAGCTCATCTCTGAGATCCATAACAGACGTGTACCATGCCATACCGTTTTACGATTACGCTTCAATAAACGGATGATGAGCACGGAAAGTTGTGAATAGAAAAAATATGTTCCTGCTATCCCTGTTACTGCTGCAAGCATGATTGTTCCGCCATTTAACTCGCTACGGAGTACCATAAAACCTACTGTAAGTAAGGCAAAACCCAGAAGTGAGAAGAACCACGAAGCTTTGGGCTCTTTTTTAGGTTTGCTGGTCCCCGTCAAAAGTTCTAACGTCCGTTTGTTTCCGATAAAAACCAATGTGAAGAGTGAAATGCAGAAAAATAATAACAGAAAGGCCCCGATCGTAATCAGAATCGCTTTCACCGGAAAATAAAAGGACAGATCATCCATCCCGATAAAACGAGTAGTTAACATCAGGAACAGCTTGGACAACAACATACCTCCGCCGATACCGGCAATAATGGACAGACAGCCGATCAACATATTTTCCAATATGACCAATTTCCGAATCTGTCCAGGCTCCGCACCAAGTATGGTCAGAATGCCAAACTCTTTATTCCGTGATTTGAGAAAAGCACTGATGGAATACATGACAAAGAAAAAAGCAAACACGTACACGATAATTGAAGCGATCTGCATCCCCGTAGCAGTTGTGTCACCCATTGGCAACTCTGCCACATATGGATGATAGATAAATACTGCATAAGCGAAAAATATCATGACCATAAACACACTGCTTAGAAAAAAAGCAATATACGCTCGCCCATTGCGGCGAATGTTATTAAACGCGAACTGAGGAAAGCTCATGTGAATTCCCTCCCCAGAAGGATAAAGTATCAATGATCCGCTGGAAGAACGTCTGTCGATTATCTCCGCGGTGTACCTCGGCTGCCAGTTTTCCGTCCTTGATGAACACAATTCGGTTGCAATAACTTGCAGCAAGGGGATCATGTGTAACCAGCATAATGGTCGTTTTCTCTTGTTGATTAATCTGTTCAAGCGACTCCATGACGGCCTGAGATGAAGTAGAATCCAATGCGCCAGTAGGTTCATCCGCCAATACAATCGAAGGCATATTAATCATGGATCTGGCAATGGCTGTGCGCTGTCGCTGTCCGCCCGAGATTTCATACACTCGTTTATCCAGAATATGATCAATCCCAAGCTTGGCTGTAATACGGTGTAGTCTGCTCTCCATCTCCTTCAGTTTGACCTTGTCCAGTGTCAATGGAAGTACAATATTCTCGGCAACCGTCAGCGTGTCCAATAGATTGAAATCCTGAAAAACAAACCCGAGTTCCCGACGTCGGAACATGGCAAGTTCTTTCTTTTTCATATCAAACGGATTCATGCCATTAATCAGCACCTTGCCTGAGCTGGGTTCATCAATGGTGGAGACCATGTTTAACAAAGTTGTTTTGCCACTGCCCGACGGGCCCATAATACCCACAAACTCACCTTGCTTGATTGTCAGATGAATATCACTAAGGGCTTGAGTCTGCACTTTGCCCTGATATACTTTGTTCAGTCCCGATACTTGTAACATTTCCATGCATAATTCCCTCCTAATCCATCATTCTTTATACGTTAATTCTATTCTTATCCTAACTGACCTCCCATAACGGTGCTATCGAATTACCTTAAACTTCCCTTACAGTACGTTTAAGGTTCTGTTCCCCTGCCTCCATAACTTATTGTATCTATAAAAAAAACACCTCACCCATGGCTGTGGGCAAAGCGCTCTTTATTGCGGATATTTCGAATGAATCCAGCTAAATCTGACCAATGTTCCCTTATTCAGCTCCGAAAACAACTCTACCCGGTTATCCAGACGTGCACTGATCTCACGAACCAGATATAACCCCATCCCTGTGGATTCGTGGTATTGCCTGCCACGTTCACCTGTAAAATAGGGATTGAACACACGATGAATATCCTCGGACGAGATGCCGATTCCCTCATCCTGAATGTCCAGGATTGTACGCTCTTCCTGTTTATAGCCGGTAATGATCACTTTTTTGCCTGATTTGCTATCGGAATAGTTCACGGCATTGGTTAAAATCTGGGTGAACATGAACCGTAGCCACTTGGAATCACTGTATATCTGAAGGTCGCCCTCCATCCGGATATCCGGCGTAATGCCTCTGCGAATAAACAAACGTCGGTTCTCTGCAATGCTACTCCGAAGCACCTCATGCAGAGACAGCAGCTCTACACGAAAATCCCCTTCGAACTGTTCAAGCCGTGATGAATGCAAGACCATCTCAAGTCCTTTGCGCATTTTATCCAGCTCATCCTGAATACTGCCAGCCGTCTCATCGTCCACATCCTCCAAGGTCAGTTGGATAATGGACAACGGGGTCTTCATCTGATGAACCCAGCGATTCATGAATACCACCTGCTGTTCCTTACTGGTACGTAATTGACTTATCTCATTCTGCCGATTACGCTCCAGTTCATGTAACAATTCCTGGATGGCTTCCGGCACGACCGAATTTCCAAGCGTTTGGAAAGGCTCGTTTACCAGTTTACGTGGTTGTTCAAGTAGACGATAATACGCTCGCAGCTGGAGGTAACGTATGACCAGATAGATCAACAGCACAACAGTACTGATCAGCATGCCATAGAGAACAATCTTCATCGGACGACCCTCACCAGAGAGCCAGTAGACACACGGAACCAGCAGCATCTGTAACACATAAAATCCGACTAACATCAGGTGGTCTTTCAGGAAAAGTCTCATTTCCCTTTTCCCTGTGCGGTTGAACCCAGATCCAACACACGATAACCCGCTCCGCGAACCGTCTCCAAAATCTCTTCTGCACCCAGCTCCTTCAACTTCCGGCGAACACGTGTAATATAGACATTCAACGTATTATCATCGATAAAATGTTGATCTTCCCACATTTGTTCTAACAATTTTTCTCGGCTGACAACTCGCCCTGCCTTCGCCATTAGTGCTTCCACCAGTATCGCTTCCTTCTGTGTCAGCTCTATTGAACGTTGATCATATTCCAGTACAAATCGCTCAGGATAGAGGATCATGGGACCATTCGTAACTGTTACTTCCTGCTGAACAGCAGCGTAAGAACCATAGGCTCGGCGCAGCTGACTACGGACTTTGGCAAGAACGACTTCATATTGAAAGGGTTTTGTAATATAATCATCCGCTCCATGTTCCAACGCCATAATCTGATCCATACCACTATCACGAGCCGATATGAATAGAATGGGACATATGGAATGTGTGCGTATCTGCCTGCACCAGTAGTACCCATCATATTGAGGCAGATTCACATCCATCAGCACAAGATCCGGATTCACTTCCACAAATTCATCCAGTACATGACGAAAATCATCTGTGACCTGTACCTGGAATCCATTTCGGGTCAGATAAGCCGCCAGCAATCCTGCTAGCTTGGCATCATCTTCAACCAACAATATCGACTGCATCGTTAACCCTCTTTCCGTTTCCTGACGTCAGTGTATCACATCTAGTTACCCATTCTAGTCGGAAACGGCTTGAAAATAAAGGGTTAGACCACGAGACGCCCTCTCTTCTCTGCCAAACCAATGATAGCTTCCACTCCTGAATTAAACTCAAGAAAGTCCTGCTCGACCCCATCGCTGAAAATAACACCATCCTCTGGCATCTGGGATACAATGTGCAGTGGTTGCTTCGAATGGATCTGTCCAAACACCAGATTGGCAGCTGTCGTTCGGCTCGGAAAAGGTTCACGTACTGAAAAATATAAGTACGGCGCATCCCAGTTAAAATGATTCAGCTCCTGCCTGCTTCCATGAATGGATGAGGATGCAACAGCAAACTCAGCTTCAGAATTCATGTGCTTCCATGCCGCCGATCCTACAATTCCGGTGGCTCCGGCCAGCACACTTTTGAACCAGCCTGTCGATCCCATGCCTGTGGATACAATAATCCCACTAGAGGATTGTTGTTCAGTCGATGTACCCAAACGCACTTCATAACGAGCCGATACATGTGTCTTCCGACCAATGAACAGATCATTGACACCATATAGATACTGTCCATCATTTAGTTCCACTTTGGCGAGAGTGACTTCTTTCAATGTTCGTTGCTTTCGAATGACATCAGGAACAATGAAGCTCAGATCTTCCACGGTAAAAGGTAATAACACGCCATCCCACCGCATCGGGTCCGGGTTCACACCTATGAGCGGCTGCTCGGTAACGTATTTGAGGGTGTTGGCTACAAGCCCATCCTGTCCAACCACGACCACAATATCTTGCTCTCCAAAGATAAAATTGGGCACATGTTCCCGATCTATCGTTTGAACCCGTCCCAATTGACCCAGTTGCTGCTGTGCCTGCTGCACAGATAACCGATAACGACGGTCTTCCTCCATATAATCACTGAAGTCGGCGCCCAGACGTTCAATATAAAACTGAGCTTGCTGCACCGTGTTATATCGAACCATCAGCTCTTCCAGTCGGGTCCGGCGCTTCACCAGAATCAGCTTGTGTTCGCTCATTCGATCGTCCGGCGTAGCCTCATGACGTACTGATTTCCCTGCTTGTTCTGCCTGCTCTCTTCTTCCTAATCTCATCGTGCTCGACCTCCCTGATCTCTGCCCGGCGCGGGAGACATCAATCCCTGCAACAGATCCGGCGAGATATTAAGCTGTCCGATCTTGCCTGCATTTTCGGCCAGTTCCTGGAATGCTAGTGCGATCAGCTTATCAGAATTCATGCCCATGTTTGCCATCGCTTGCAGTACATTTGGCTGTACATGTTGCAACGAATTCATCACGGCAGCAATCTCATACGCTTTGGCATCGGCTTCCGCATTGTGATTGGCAATGGTTAATTCAATCAGTTGCTGCTTGCGTTCCTCCATCGCTGTATTGAACTGAAGCTGCTCCTGCTCCATCTCGTTTTGTTTCTGTTTCACCGAGCGTTCTGCCTGCAATTGGGTCTCACGAATTTGCTGTTTCTTTGTCTCCACGGCAATTTCGGTGTTCAGTTCGTTCTCCTTCACTCGTCTCTCCTGTTCAATCGATGCATTGCGACGCACATACAGCGCTTCATCTGCTTGACGTAAAATCTCTTCCCGCGCTTGTGCTTCCAATGCACGCATCGTCTCTTTATTGGGCAGAATGGCCAGGATGGATAGACTCATCAGCTCAACGCCCAGTTTCTCCAACTCTTCACTTTGCACAACTTCGCGTTTCATGCTGCTTGCCAGCCGTTCACTGGATTGAATGGCCTCCTTCAAGGGCACTTTTTCCAGATATTTCTTGGTTAGTACTTTCGCTGTGGTGATTACCCGTTGGTCCAGTTTGCCGGGGTCGTCGGAAATATACCGATTCTTGCGCAAATTGTATGTGTAATTCAGGCTCTGAGTTATTTTCAAATAATCTACAATGCGATAGCTTAGTTGTCCCTGCACTGTAACGGTCTGATAGTCCGCCGTAATCTCTTCGAACATGAATGGTACATCCACCGAGGACACGGGTAGGACTACTACCGATGTGGTCGGCTCATAGTAATAAAAGGACAATCCAACACCCTGACGTTTTACCTCACCATTTTTCACTTTCATTACATATTCACTGGGTTGAAACTTCGCAAATCGGAATCCAAACATGGCTCATTCCCCATTTCTTGATATTGTCGTTTTGATATTATCGAAATGATAACAAATGAATTTGATATTGTCAATACGACATTAACAAATGATTCATATGCCTATGTAGAGAAAGGGATGAAGTCTAAACCTCTTTTTTTCGAAAAAAGCAAAGAGACCGAATCAGTTGATCCGATCTCCTTACCTGCTTTGTTATTTCTAATACAGTAGTTCCATCAATCTGGCGACTGCAACAGCCCCTTGTGCGCGGTTCGCCGTTTCTTTCGGAGCAAACGTGCCATCAGGCATGCCATTCAGCAGTCCAAGTTGTTGCATCGAGGCTACAGCCTCTTTGGCGTATGCCGCGATCTCGGCGTTGTCTACAAACACCATATTTCCTTGTACAGAATGGGTCGCATCCTCACGCTGCACAAATTTCATTGCTCTGTTGAGCATAACGGCCATATCTTCTCGCGAAATACGTTCATTCGCTCCAAAGCTTCCATCTGCCCGGCCTTGAATAATGTCCATTTCAATTCCAAGTCGTACTGAATCGGCATACCATTGCCCTTCCTTCACATCCGTTGGGGTTGAAATAGATGGATCGGACTGGCGTGTATCACCAATGCCTTTAATTATCATTTGCAAAAATTGTGCTCTGGTCAGATCACCTTGTGGGGCAAAACGAGTTGCGCTCATCCCCTTAACAATCCCTTTACCGTAAAGGTTCTGCACTTCTTGGAGAGCCCAGTTGTGATTTTGCAGATCATGTAATGGTACTTCAACTTCTGTAATGACATAACTGCCGGATTCCAGCGGTTTGAACGCCATCGTTTTGGTCTTGTCATCGTACTTGGAATACGTAACAGGTTTCATTTCTCCACTTGGAGATATGGAATGTACAACCATAACTACATCATTTTTTTTAGGTTGCTCCACATTGGATAGAGCAACTTCAACCGCTCTGTTTGTCCATTGCAATGGCTTATTGTTCATTAACAAATTCACATCAACAATCGCATGATTACCGATCGCTGCTTTTTGAGAGGTGGACAGTGTATCTGTCGATCCTTTTGCCACTACGATGTCGAACGTTCCCGCAGACTCCGCAATAGTTAGCGGGAGTGATTTTAGAGGAACACGAACGGTAGTCTGTCCTACAACTACATCCAGGGATTTCACTTCCTGGGAACGAATCCATGCTGCCAGTTGACTTGCACCCAATTGGAATGTGACTGTCTTGGCTGTGTCAGGCACATCTGCAATCAGTTTCAACGTACGATTTCCTGCATCCATGGATTGCATTGCCTGAGTTAATTGAGATGCATCTGGACGAATCGAATACTTGTCATCCCCAGTTGCTGTTCCTTTTACCGTTATTAAACCCTTCGCTGGCGGATTACCAGGTTCAGTCGGTGTTGTTACAGCCGGATTCCCCGTTGAAGGGGCTGTTCCCGGGTTGGACGGTTGTGATGGTTCACTTGGTTGGGATGGCTGGCCAGGGCCAGGTGTTACATCTTGACGTACAAGTTTACTCACAGCATCTTGTAACGCACGATCCGCATTGCTCACATCTTGCGTTGAAGATTCAACATCCAGAATGAATGCCTTCGCTTCAGAAAGCGCCTTACTGAACACATTCCAGCTTGAAGTCGTGTATTCGGTTTGCTTTAATTTCTCAGCCGTATCTACCGTAGCTTGCAGTACAGATTTGTCCGCCGGGAATGTACCGTAGGCTTCAAAATCCATAAATCCTACCCAGGTGGGACCTGTTTTAATCGTTACCCGAATGTAACGTCCCTCCGTGCCTTTTGGAAGTACATGGCTAGGTGCGGTCGATACAACAACATCACTTGTGGTGTCCACTACTTTCACAAAATTTTTGTTATCGTTGGACACTTCGATCGTATATTTGATGCCGCCACTCCACATCGACATTTCGATTTTGCGGAGGTTAGCAACCTGACCCAAATCCACTTGCCACCAGCTATCCTTACTCTGGTCTGTTCCCCATGAAGTGTTCGGATTGTTGTCAATTGCACCTTCAGGAGCGTTGGCTTGATTGCCTCCTGTCCCTGCACTACTTGAAGCTGTTGCCGTTTTGCCCGTTGTTAAAGCCTCCAGAGAGACCAGACTAGTAAAGGCTTGTTTCAACGTATTCAGTGCTGAATTCACCTCAGACTGAACAACAGCATTGTTATCTCGGACCTGAATCGCTGCCTGCAAAGACTGTTCCAATACAGACCAGCTCCAGCGTGTATAGGAAGATTTAGTCTGCTGCTGCATTTGTTGAATGTACTGGTGCAGCTGTGTTTTGTCCACATTGGATAGACCATCAATGGCATCATCCAAACGTTTAACCGCTGTATTCGCATCCGTCTGTGTTGCTCTTGGATCATTCAAGACCTGCTCAGCGCCTTCCAGCGCTTTGGTCAATACCGCCCAAGTGGCCGTAGACCAGTCAGCCTGCTGATACGTACGCGCTTCCGCTATTTTGGCTCTGAGCTCGTCAAGCTGCGGAGCGATAACCTGCATCAGCTGCATCACACGTTCCAATGCTGTTGTCGCTGCATCTGTATCTGATTGAGTTACCCCACCCGGCGTGTATGCCTGTTGGTATACATCATTCGCTGCCGAGATTGCCGGAGCCAGAGTCACCCAGCTATCCAGAGTAAAATCATTCTGTACCAATGATTTGGCTCGTGTAAGTGCCGCATCCAGTTGCTGGCGGTCTGCGGGCAGAATACCCAATCCACGTTTGTACACATTCAGTGATGGCAAGGCACGTCCTTCGTAGGAGTATCCACCATTCTCAGGAAATTCATCATAGTCGAACATGGCGTGATTTTCCCATGCATCTCCCTCGGAATCAATCCAGCCTACATTGGCGGCAATCCATGCGGGCTCCCAATAGAAGAAGCCTGCTCCGCGGTTTTCCGGCACGTCAGCAATCATATCCATAATACCGGCAATAGCATCATATTGCCCCTGTACCGTTGCAGGGAATGTTGCTCCCCCAACATGAAGCGCTTCATCCGATCCAATGATATTACCGTGTGCATCCCCGTTTTTATATGAAAATGGATACGAAGTCTCGGCAATAATCACGTCTTTTTTGAATTTGTCAGATACTTTATTCATGGTCTTCTGCACATCTGCAAATGTTCCATGCCAGAACGGATAATAGGAAAGTCCGATGATATCGTACTCCAGTTCGCCTTTCTCCAGCTCACTGAAATACCAGTCGAACGTATCCGCCTTGCCGCCTTCTGCGAGATGAATCATGATTTGAACCTTATCAGCGTTATTGGTGATCTCTCCTTCTACTGCACGTACAGCATCAATTCCGCTTTTCAGCAATGCAACATTTTGCTTAAAATCCACGTCGCTGCTCAAGCCGTTCAGAACACCACTGTTGATCTCATTACCGATCTGCACCATATCAGGCATGGCGTCCTCTGCTTTCATGTCTCTCACAACTTCAAATGTATAGTCGTATACGGCCTGTTTCAACTCATCAAATGACAGACCTTCCCATGCCTTTGGACGAAGCTGCTGTCCTGGATGAGCCCATTCGTCAGAATAATGGAAATCAAGCAGCACTTTCATGCCTTTTGCTTTCACCCGTGCGGCTAACTCAATTACATCTTTCTTATCGTTGTAGCCCCCTGATTTCTGTGGATCATTCCACAGACGAAGACGTACATAATTGACACCGCGATCCTTCAGTATATCGAGCAAGTCCCTTTCTGTGCCATTACTATCCAGATACTTCCCTCCATTAGCCTCAATGGCAGTTAATGTGGAAATATCAACACCTCTAACATAGTCTTCACGATATCCCTCAACAATTACTGTGGCCTCCGGTTGAACAGGAGCTCCATATACTGCACCTGTTACGGTAAAGCTGCCCGCATGTGCGTACTCTGAAGGGCTGATACTATTCCATTCCACTGGAACAGAACCCGACTTTTCGATCGGATACTGCGCTGTCACTTTTGTCGGTAGAACGGGAGCAACCCCAGCCACTGTTTTGACCTGTATAGCATCATAGCCCGTAATGGTTGACGGATCAATTTCTTCCTCTTCGCCCCAGACTTTAAGCTCGGATATCCCGGGCCACCAAGTTGCTCCCGCATAGTACGGAATCGTAACCTTCACATACTGGGCAGATGTACTGGTCTGGAATTCTTCACTGGCCACAGTCTGTTTTATTTCGTTAGTCGTTTGGTCCACAACAGTTGACCAGTTGTTACCATCATCAGATACTTCAATCAAATATTTTACAACTTGGTCTTTGTCCTTCCAAGTCAACTCCGCTCCGGAAAGCTCATATGGCGCACCTAGGTCTATAGTCAACCAATGAGGATTACTCTCAGAAGTAGGTGAGCTCGCACTCCAGTGAGTATTCACATCACCATCCACCGCCTTTTCTTTTTGTCCCTCATACAATAGATCTTGCTCACTTACCGTAACCGCCTTGTTAAGTGCCACGTTCACTTTTGCATCTTCTGCAGCCGCTGGACGAACCATCAACCCCAGATCACAGAACAACATTAGTAATACCAGACACCCGCTTATGTACCTTTTGTTCACTCTTGATCTCCCCCTTTTTGTGTTTGATTGTGCATGGATCAATGAATGTGATGAATCCTCCTCATTGTAAGCGCTTAATAGTGGTGGGTAACACGGCATTTTCCAAAGGAAACAGCAGTTATTTTAACAATATGATCCTGTAAAAGTTACATTTGAGCTATAAGAATCCACGATTTGTAAGAAACAAAAAAATCTGTCCGTCCACCGGAAGGCGGAAGCAGAACAGATTTTTAGGTATATGATCGTCGCTACACTTATTTGGAGAGTTTTAATTCAAGCTGTACCTGAATATCATTTTCTGTCGAAAGCACAACCGAGTGTGGATTTTCCATTCCGAAATCTTCGAATGTTACCATGGATGTTGCCGACAACAATACTGCTTTATTCTCATAAGCAGCTTTTGCATCAAAAGTTACTTCTTTTTCAATACCTTTAACCGTAATCGTACCATTCATTTTGATATCAACTGTTTGACCGACAGGCCATTCCGCAGGTACCCCTTCAAATGAAGTCGCTGTAAATGTAGCTTGCGGATATGTAGCAATGTCGAAGAAATCCGCTTGCTTCACGTGACCATCACGCTGTCCATTCCCCGAATCAATTCCATCCATTTCGATCTGTCCTTCTGCCTTCATCTGAGCAGCATCGTCTACATTAATTGTCCAATTGCCTGTTACATGCTCGTCCACAAAGTTAACTGTCTCCTGTGATGTGGTTACGGAGAAGTATACTTTGGAACCTTCGCTGATGCTCCAGTCTCCGTTCAGTTGCTCTGCTCCTGCAGTTTCATTGGCTACAGGTGTTCCTGTGCTATCTACAGCTGTTGTGGAAGTCGCTGTGCTCGCAGGAAGCACCTGCTCAATCTCCACGTTGTTCCCCAAGTAGCTATTTGCGATATAGTAACCACCGCCACCAATTACGGCAACCGCCGCTACACCTGTAATAAGCCATGCTTTTGCTTTATTGTTCATCTCTATGTTTCCTCCAGTACATGATTGTTTAGGTTGCTTGTTGGAGTGAATCATATCAATTGAATGTGTCAGGAAGAAGTCAAGATAAGACAAGTCCCATATTTTTTTCGAATCCGTAATACAGGATTGGCTTTACGCTCTTGCTCATGTAAAATCAGTACAAGTTTACAAAGCGAAAGGAGAACGCTTTTCTTGAAATCCATACTTATCGTCGAGGATGAACAAGCTATTGCACGAGTATTGGCTGCTTATCTGAGAAAAGCAGAATTTGAAGTTCATCATGCAGCAGATGGACCGACTGCACTTACCCTTTTTGATACCGTAACGCCTTCCCTTGTATTACTTGATGTGATGCTGCCAGGAATGGACGGATGGGATCTGCTGCGGATTATTCGTGAAAAAAGTGCTTGTCCCGTGATCATGCTAACTGCACTGGATGACATTTCAGACCGTCTCAACGGACTAAATGCCGGTGCTGACGATTATATGAGCAAACCTTTTGTACCGGAAGAAGTGGTCGCCAGAGTGAATGCGGTGTTGCGCCGTAATCCACATTGGACCTCTGGTGGCGAAGAGAAGCGTTCCTTTGGAAATCTCGTCATTGATCTTGCTGCCAAGCAGGTATTGCTGAACGGAGCAGAGGTTGCTCTCACACCTCGTGACCTGTCGTTACTGTTCTTCCTGTCCGATTATCCGAATCGTACATTTACCAGAGATCATCTTATTGAACAGGTATGGGGGATGGACTATGATGGCAGTGACCGTGCTGTGGATCTATCGATTAAACGACTACGTCAAGCCCTCTCCCACTGGTCGCCAGAGACGGGAGAAATTCGGACGTTGCGAGGAATGGGGTATCAATTTTGGATCGCCAACTGAAACAGAAGAAACCCAAACGAACGATATCCATTCTGTCACACTGGACACTGCGATATTTTCTCATTTTATGTATTGGATTCACGATTATTGCGGCAGGGGCACTCTACTGGATTCGAACAACTTCCATTGAGAAAAGCCTAAAAACCGCAGAACTGCTTGGTCTGGAGATTGCCGATCATGTGACCAGTGAAAATAATATGCTTCGGGTTCCACCCGATCTTGACAGACTGGTAACCAAGCGAGAGAAACTATTCAACACAGATCATTATTTTTGTGTCATGATCTTGGACAATAACAATCAATTGATCTTTTCCCAGCCTAAAATGGAACAAAAAGATGTGCATTATCGACTGTCAGACGACTATCTTGAACCTCGAAACAACAAATATGCAGGTGTGACGGTCAACATATCCGAGGGTGATCAAACCTTGGGCAAAGTGTGGGTCATGCAGTCCAAACAATCCATTACATTTGGTCCAGAGACGATAGGGCTCGTGGCTCTAATCCTCGGAGGACTAATCCTCTGTGGATGGTTTACAATCTATCTCCTGTCCAAAAAGTTATCCAGACCGATTCGTCAGGTCGCCTATGCCGCTGAACAGATCCGAGGTGGCAATTATGATGTGAGTCTTGACTTGGATACACGAGAACGTGAGATCAATGAACTTGTAAATTCATTTCGCGATATGGCCACTCGTCTCCAACAACTTGAAGAATGGCGTACACTTTCGCTGGCAGGGGTAAGTCATGAACTCAAGACACCGGTAACTTCCATCAAGGGGCTCGTTATGGCAGTACGTGACGATGTCGTGAGTCCACAGGAAGGTAAAGAATTTTTGGATATCGCTTTGAAGGAATCCGAACGCATGGAGCGTATGGTCGCAGATTTGCTTGACTATAATGCCATGGCTGCAGGAAGTGTTGCCGTTCGCAAGGAACGGACGGATCTGAAGCTGTTGGTCGGTGAGATCATCTATCAGTGGAAGATTGCGTATGAGGACAAAATGCCAGAGGTTCAGCTGCACGCCCCTCCAATTAACTTCTTTACCATGGGGGATGCTCTCCGCATTCAGCAGATCATTGTCAATTTGCTCAATAACGCACTTCATGCCACAGCTCCTGAACAGAAGGCTGTCTTCGATATTTATCTTAGTACAGAAGAACAGATGCTGTACGTTGATGTCAAGGACAACGGCACAGGCATCGCAGCTGAAGAACAACCCAAAATCTTCGAACGTTTCTATCGTGGAGAACTCAAAAAACGTCGTAACCGCGGCCTGGGTCTAGGATTAACATATAGCCGCCTACTCGCTCAGGAACAGGGCGGTGAACTGACACTTGTCTCCAGCAGTCCTGAAGGCAGCATGTTCAGATTAAGCCTGCCACGCTGGACTGCAACACAAGAAGCCCTAAATACAGAAAAAGCATACGGAGCAGCCGTTAAGGTGTAACGCACCACACTAACATGACAACTAGCCCAGAACTCCATTCAGGAGACTGGGCTAGTTCAACGTTGTTACTTGTTGCTTTATCCAGAATAAAAGCAATCAACACTCTAATACACGTGGTCTGTATTCATCGTAAGCATCCGAGATCAATTGCTTATGAAGTACACTACTGGCAATGATTGCTTTCCGTTTTGCTTTCAAAACGATCTGCTCTATATCCGCATAACTGCATCCGGTCAAGCGTTCACATATGTAATCTTCCACCTGGGTCTCCTGTTCAAATGATCCCACCAACTTACTGATATACAATCTGCGACTTGTATCATCAGGCATACCATAGGTCATCTTCGTATCAAACCGCCGCCAGATGGCGTGATCCAGTTGGGTTTCCAGATTCGTCGCAGCTACCAGGATACTGTCCCCATCGAATTCGTCCAGACACTGCAACAACGTATTGACGACACGAGCCATCTCTTTCACTTCATCATTGCTCTCACGCGTCCGGCCTATGGCATCAAATTCATCCAGAAATAACACACAGGGATTCATTCGTGCATATTCGAATAACTTACGTACGTTACTCCCCGTCTCCCCAAGATGGCTATGAATGATCGCATCTAATCTCACAAGAACCAATGGCAGATCGAGGCGCTCCGCCAGATGTGATGCCGTTAATGTTTTTCCCGTGCCGGGAGGCCCGAACATGACCATTTTGTTGGGGATTGATACATCATGCTCTCTGAACTTCTCTTTCATGCCCAGAATGGTGACAAATTCATTAATGATGCGTTCATTTTCAGCGGAAAATACAATATGCTGGGCTTTATGTCTACACTCTTTCGGCGTGTAAAAAGCAGCCATATCGATCCCTTTCGCTCGGGGAATCCGGTTCATATGGTTTATTTTGCTCATGTATACACATGCTCCTTCATTTATGGTTTCGTGTAAATGCTTGGTTCAAGTTATATAGAATCAATTAGACTTTTAATCGTAATTATTACTATTAAATAATAACATACTACTGCCTTTTTGCAAATATAACCACAGCACGTCCACTATTTTGCCACAGATGGGGGCATTTGGTTGCAAGCTTCAATAAAATTTGCTATTCTAAGTGTGCATCGTTGTGTATAACGCAAAAAAGCCCTCTGAATTTCATGAGAGGAAAAATTTTCCAGATTGGCAAGCGGCAACTTGTTATATCCGGATCTTTATACCAACGACTGTAATCCAAATTAAAGTGAGGTTAACAATCATGGCAAAAGACGTATTGTGTGAAGTTAATTCCTGTCGTCACTGGGCTCAAGAGAACAAATGTAACGCATCTTCGATCTACATTGTGAGTCACAGTTCCAAAGAAGCAAGTCAGTCTGCTGAAACAGACTGTAAGACATTTGAAGTAAAATAAGTAATTTCATGTGATCCACTTAAAGGAGCCCTTACCGGTTCCTTTTTCTTTTTCTATTGTAACAAGAATGATAATTATTATCAAGCCTATTCTGTAAAAATCCTTCTCACCTCTTAAATGCACATTGGACAGATGACCTACGTACACTACGTAAGAAGTCAGTATGCCCATGAACGATTAGAACCAAGAGGTGAATAACAATGCCTGTTAAAAGTGGCACACAGTATCGCGAACGAATTGATGCACAGTCCGTCCCTTGCTGGTACAAAGGTAACCTTATTACTGGAAAACGCTCTGAACATGTAGCATTTGCTGGCTTAATGGAGACTCAGATGTACATGTATGATCTGCAATCTGATCCTAAATTTGCAGAAACGATGACGTATGCCTCCCCGGCAGACGGCAAACCTGTGGGCATATCCTTCCTGCCTCCAACCAGTGCAGACGACCTCCGTAAACGCCGGGAAGGGATGAATATCTGGGCAAATGTGCATCATGGCTTTCTTGGTCGCTCACCCGATTACATGAATACAGCCATAATGTCCTTTTACACAGGTGCCGATCTCCTGAACGAACTATCTCCCCAATATGCAGAAAATCTCAAGAATTATTATGCGTACTGCCGTGATCATGATATTACGCTATCCCATGCCTTTATTCAGCCATATGCTAGCAAAATTTCAGGACAATTGGATGCCACTGAGGATGCTATTGCCGCAAAGGTCGTAGATCGCACCGAGGAAGGTCTCATTATAAGCGGAGCATTCATGATGGCTACACAAGCTGCCACTTCGGATGAGATTTTTGTCTATCCGTCACCTTCGCCTGCCCCATTTGATGACGAAAATCCATTTGCATTCTCTTTTGCTGTCCCCAATGATCTTCCGGGAATCAGTCTGGTATGCAGGGATACCTATGCAGCCGAATCTCACACTAATTATCCCCTGAGTTCCAGATATGAAGAAATGGACAATATCGTCATCTTTGACCGGGTGCTCGTTCCGCATGAACGGATATTTTTTGCAGGAAGTGAGGAAATATCCTCGCGTCTCTTCAGTGGTAGCAACTTTCATATTCACGCAGGTCATCAGGTATTGTGTCGTTATATTGCCAAGACGGAATTTGTTCTCGGTACACTCCAGCTTCTCACGGATACTCTCGATCTCAATAAGGAAGCACATGTTATTGAGAAAACTGCACGAGTGTTCGCAGGTCTTGAATCGTTAAAAGCATTGGCTTTGGCCGCAGAGGCAGGCGCCATACCAGACGGAAGAGGATTTGTATTACCTGCACCCAAACCATTGATGGCAGCCAATCTGCTTTTTCCGAAACTTTATCCTGAGATGATTGAAATTCTGCAACTTTTGGGTTCGAGCGGGGTAATTATGATCCCTCAGGAAGAAGAGTTTCAATCCGATATCGCTCCTTCACTGAATATATATCTGAAAGGGAACAATATGGCTTCTTATGAACGCAACGCTCTGTTCCGCCTGATCTGGGAGCTTGGGGCTGGATCATTCGGGGGCAGACAGACCCAATTCGAACGATTCTTTTTTGGCAATGTCCTTACAGTATCCAATCGATTATACTCCGTATATAACAAAGATCAGACGAATCGTCAGCTCGTTCGTGATTTTCTATCCAACACCAGCAAATAAAAACTAAAGAATCGTTTTATACCAGATGGTCATAGACCGTCATCAGTTCAGAGGCTGGTCTGCTTGCATCCACATCCCGCAATCCAGGCTGGTCTCCGTAACCGATATGGAATACCCCCAGCACCTTCTCTGCACTTGTCAAACCCATCAAATTCATAAACACAGGATGTTGTTGATAATCATTGATCTTCCAGACCGCATTCAAACCCTGTTCCGCAGCCAGAATACTAAAGCGTTTGCTCCAGGCTTTGGCCGGCAGAAGATCATCCTCACGGGCATTTCTAGGTGCCACGACAACCAGATGGGTTGGAATTGCTTCCGTGTATTGATATGTAGCCCAATCGCCGTAGCGATCAGCTAGATGGGGTGGATAGCTCTGTCTGACCGCTTCCAGATAAAGCTGTCGCCCTTCGCCTGCAAACAACATAAACCTCCAGGGTTCTGAACTCATCACATATAATGAAGGATCTGCTTCATCAAGCAACTTTCGTATAACCGACTGGGGTACTGGCAACGGACTGAATTCGCAAGTTCCTGCACGTCTCTTGCCGCTGCTTATATCTTGACTTAGACCGGTAGACATGGCAACTTCCCCTCCACTATGTGCATGATATATCGTTATCCTTCAATCGCCTTCACATCAACCATGTTTTCTTCGGTTCAACGGCTTCCGTTTTCCAGCGATCTACCTCTTCATGTATGCGCGCTTTATCACGCGTCGTAAACTGTTCTGACTCCACCACTTCTGCTTGGGGCATGCTGTCACGTATCAAGAGAATGTAGTCCATGGAACGTATCAGAGACTGGCGTCCAGGGATGTACCTAATTTTGCGTCCTTCCAACAAGCAGTATATCTCGATCATACCCGGTAATTTTCCGAAGGCTTCCCAGCAGAATACACTGACCATATGCTGAAACGCTTCAACTACGTTTGGATCATGGACAACCATATATTTCTGAATAAGCAACGAATCCCAGCCTTCTGGTTGCCAGGCCGCCTGAAATATCATCGACAAATGCATGGATAATGAAGGTAACTCCGTTCTCCACTGTTCAAAAAGAATGGCTGGATGCTTCAGATCATCGTTCATTGCAATGGCGAGTGACAATTCATCCGTAATCTTGTTCTTCACATCCCAGTAATGGAGAACAGATTCGAAACCATCCGCCTTTCTGGGCCACCATTTCTCAAGTAAATACTGTACGGGTACCTCTTTGCGAACATCGGGGTCGAGACTGTAAAAGGCATTGATCGCATGGCTCACCGCATATTGTACACGGTGCCTCCATTGCAGTGGAAGACGCTGCTCAGACACGGGTTCAGGGCGGATGAATCGGTGTGGGCTGCGCAGCATTTCTTCCAATCTGTAATCTTCAAGCAGACGTCCAGAAAGATCATTTCTTCCGACTGGCATCGATGCCTGAACATTATGTTTTAACATGATCTTTAGGATACCTGTAATCCGGCAGCAGCGAAGCGTTTGCCAAAATCACGGCATGTTTCTTTCTCCTGCTCAAGCGGACTGTATTCAATTTTCAACATCTCTGGAGATACCTCCGCCCCACGCTCTTGCAGCTTGGCAGCCGCGAGATCAACTGCACCGCAGAACTGCTCATACGAGGTGTCACCACTACCAAACACCGCAGCTCTCTTACCACTCAGGTCAAGCTCATCCAACTCCTCATAGAAATCAAGGAATTCATCTGGCAACTCCCCATCTCCCCAGGTGTACACACCGATCATGAATCCGTCATAGTCCAATACATCAGATGCATTACAATCCGTTACGGATTTCAGGTCTGCCTCGTGGCCTCCCTTTTTAATTCCCTCCACAATCAGTTCTGCAATTTCTTCTGTATTTCCTGTCATGCTCGCATAAGCAACTAACAATTTAGCCATCTATTTTTCCCTCACTTTAATTTGATCATGTTATATTCTCTCTATGAAGAAAGAATGAATTTTGGATTAACAAAATCATATGTGATAATGATTATCATTGTCAAATTAAATTTTTGGTTATCTTTGTTTTTCAGTATATGGGGCATGCTGGATTTCAACACAGCTAAAATACTTCATCCTTTAAGGTCAGTTGTAATACCTTCCTCCAATGATCCCGTCCCCCAACTGGCGTACAAGCCCTTTTTTGTTGTACAATAGTATCCAAATGACTTTTGAAGGATGGATAAATCATTATGTACGTAGCTAAGAATTGGAAGGACTATGAAGTAATCGATACAGGAGGCGGCGAGAAACTGGAGCGTTGGGGAGATGTGATTTTACGCAGACCTGATCCACAGATTATCTGGCCCCTCGAGCAAGAAACCAATGAATGGCGTCAGGTGCATGGTCACTACCATCGCAGCTCTTCTGGTGGCGGTAACTGGGATATGAAAAAGCCTATTCCCGAGCGCTGGACGATCGGATACGAAAACCTGAAATTCCACATTAAACCTACCAGCTTCAAGCACACTGGTCTGTTCCCTGAACAAGCTGCCAACTGGAGCTGGATGATGGATAAAATCTCCAATGCAGGACGCCCGATCTCTGTCTTGAACCTGTTTGCCTATACAGGCGGAGCAACGGTAGCCGCAGCTTACGCAGGCGCTTCTGTCGTGCATGTGGATGCAGCTAAAGGCATGGTTCAATGGGCCAAGGAAAATGTTCAATTATCCGGACTGGCTGATCGCCCTGTTCGTTTTATTACAGATGATGTATTCAAATTCGTACAACGGGAACAACGGCGTGGAAATCGTTATGACGCCATTATTATGGACCCTCCTTCTTATGGCCGCGGTCCGAATGGCGAGACATGGAAACTGGAAGAGAACCTTTATCCATTCTTGAAGTCATGTATGACGATCTTGTCGGATAATCCATTATTCATGTTGGTTAACTCCTACACTACGGGCATTTCCTCTACGGTTCTGCGCAACATGTTGACCATGACGATGTCTGCTCAGTACGGTGGTGACATTACTGCAGGTGAAATTGGTCTGCCGATCACACGCAGTGGTCTGGATCTGCCTTGTGGCATTCTGGGCCGTTGGGAGTCTTAATCATGTCAGAACATCGGCATAATCACGATGCAATTCCGATTTTGTTCGAAGACAACCATCTGTTAGGCATTACGAAGCCGGTCAATGTACCTACACAGGAAGATTCATCAGGTGATCCGGATTTGCTTACATTGCTGAAGCAGGATCTGAAAGAACGATACAATAAACCTGGCAATGTTTATCTCGGGTTAGTACACCGACTTGATCGTCCTGTTGGAGGGGCAATGATTTTTGCCAAGACTTCTAAAGCAGCTTCGAGATTGTCCGAGACTGTGCGGGGACGTCATTTCCGTAAAATATATGCAGCTGTTGTACATGGCAAGTTGCCTGCACAGCAGGGAACGTTAAAACACACGCTCCTGAAAGATGCACGTACAAATACCGTTACTGTTGTACCTAAAGGTACGGCTGGCGGTAAGGATGCCGTTCTGGATTACCGTGTTATCGGCGAGACAGAACGTTACAGCCTCGTCCATATCGAACTGCACACCGGCAGATCTCATCAGATTCGGGTGCAAATGAAAGAAATTGGCTGCCCTCTGTACGGGGATCAGAAGTACGGCGCAAGCGTGAATAAACCCGGGCAACAGATTTCTCTATGGTCTGCGATTGCTGCTTTTCCTCATCCAGTTACCAAGGAAGAAGTTATTCTGCAATCTTTGCCTGCAAGAGAATTCCCCTGGGCAGAATGGCCCGCTGCCGTGTACCAAAAAGCTTTTGGACAACCTCTATAATACGTGTTCAAAAAGACTGTTTTTAGTACCGAGAAGATGAATGAAGCTAGAAATGGAGTAGCGGAGCGTAGAAAAGCTACGTGAGCAACTACAATGTTTCCGCAGGAAACATACTTCGTAAGCCTCCCGCTTATTTCGGCTGAATTCCTTATTCGATGCTGATGATGTCGATAGGCATCATTCGTAATCAAAAGTGGTTTTTTTGAACAACCTCTATAAGTGCACAGGATCAGGTTAGATCTGTCCATATTACGTGTCGTTCAGATTCTGTATCTGAACGACACGTTTTTTCATATTTTCAGCTATATACCTAAGATACAGAGAGGAGACATCATGATGACCCCATTTACCAAACAAGTCATTGCGATCATCGCGGCGATTCCCGAAGGTAAAGTGATGACTTACGGTCAGATTGCAGCCCATGCTGGAAGTCCAAGAGCGGCGAGACAAGTCGTCCGTATTCTACACTCGTTGAGCCGAAAGGAACGTCTGCCCTGGCACCGTGTTGTCAACGCAAAAGGCGAAATCTCCATACCGGACGAACACTCGCGCATGATGCAGGAAACAGAACTGATTAGCGAAGGTGTGGAGTTTCAGCTGAACGGAACCATTAATCTAAAACGGTTCGGACATGAGCCCGATCCTGTATTTCTTATCGATCCAACGATCCAGCCCGAATAATAAAAGTACTCTCCTCCTATCACGCACACCAAAAAAAAAAGAGAACTCAGGCAGTTAGGGTTACCCCTTCGACTGCTAGAGTTCTCTTTTTTGGTTTTATCTAATATTCGTTATGCAGTAGCAGTCGCTTTTTCCTGTTCTACAGTAACAGGCTCAACAGCTGGTTTTGTTTTCCGAATAAAGAACGCCATGATCAAAGCAACCACAGTCATTCCGGTAGCCACAATGAATGCATAGTTAACACCGTAAATCGTTGCATCTGCTGTAGCAGCTATCATTGCTGTCTTATCAGTAGGATCAACCTGACCCGCAGCCACTGCATCCGCCAGATGTGTTTTGAGCTTGCTGCTCATGATGGTAACGAGTATAGCTGTACCAATCGCTCCGGCAACAGTACGCAATGTGTTAGACATGGCGGTACCATGCGCGTTCAGACGTTGTGGCAGTTGATTCAGACCTGCTGTCTGGATCGGCATCATCAGCATCGACATACCGAACATACGAGCCGTGTAGATAAACATCATGTAGCCGTACGTAGTATCGATTGCCAGGCGACTCAGTCCAAATGTTGTGATCGCCGTAATAGCAAGACCCGCAACTGAAAGCCAGCGAGCGCCTACCTTATCAAATATGCGACCCGTGATCGGAGACATGATCCCCATCAATATCGCACCAGGCATCATCAGAAGTCCTGACTCAATCGGTGAGAAACCACGAATGTTTTGTAAGAAAATAGGAAGCAGGATCATACCTGCAAACATCGCCATCGTCACAAGCATATTGATAATTGTCGTTAATGAATACATATTGTACTTGAAAATACGGAACTCAAGGAGCGGATGATCTGTTGTCAGTTGACGAATAACGAACAGAATCAGGGATATCGCACCTACGACGAGGCATCCAATGACAATTGCACTGCCCCATCCATCGGTACCCGCATCACTAAATCCGTAGAGCAAACTACCAAAACCAAGTGTAGATAAAATAACGCCTGGATAATCCAGTTTAGGTCTGGATTGACGTGTTACGTTTTTAACAAAAGCAATACCAATTGCCGTTGCAATAATAGAGAATGGCAAGATGATGTAGAACAACAATCTCCAGGAATAATGCTCAACCACATAACCTGAAAGTGTAGGCCCAATCGCAGGGGCCAGAATCATCGCGATCCCCATGGTTCCCATGGCCTGACCGCGTTTCTCAATCGGGAAGATGGTCAGGAATACAACGGTCATCAGTGGCATCAGGATACCTGCACCTGCCGCTTGAATAACACGACCTACCATCAGAATGGTGAAGGTTGGACTAAGACCACAGACTAATGTACCTATGGTAAATAGAGTCATGGCTGTAATAAAAATTTGACGCGTTGAAAATTTGGCAATCAGATATGCCGTAACCGGAATCAGTACACCGTTCACAAGCATGTAACCCGTCGTTAACCATTGGGCTTTGTTTGCATTGATCGCGAGGTCTTCCATGATTTTAGGAAGCGCTACGTTCATCAGGGTTTGGTTCAGGAATGCCACAAAGGCACCAATTAACAATGCCGCTACAATCGGGCCTTTCTTGATGTTGTCCATCGCTGAGGATGGAGCTGCAGCAGTAGTCGTACTCATATGTTGTTCATCTCTCTTCCTTCTAACTTTTCAATCATTTGACTATGAATTCTAAGTAGGTGCTCAAGGTCTTCCTTCGATATATCCAGAATGGGTGACACTCTTTCCATCCACAAATGGTGCGTTTCCTGTTGGGCCTGTTCCCCTTTGTCCGTAATCTGAAGCTTAACGGAGCGGCGGTCAGCATCTGAACGTGTCCGAACGATATACTCGCCTTTGACCAGTCGCTCCACAACAGCGCTCATGGAACTGCTGCCCATATGGCATAGCTCAGCCACTTCGTTGATGCCAATGGAAGGACGCTCCCTCAGAATGGATAACACCATAAACTGGATCGAAGTCAGCTCGATCTCCTTGTTTTCATTCCAAAATGCTCGAAAAAGCATTTGATTAACTTGGCGGAACGAATTAATAATATAGAATACTTCATACGTATCAGTCATTGATTCACCCTTTTACTTTTGGAATATAATATTTCGTACACGAAATATCAGGGGAACAATTACTTATTATAACAAAAATATTTACATAGTCAACTCTTTACATATGAATTCACAAAAATAATATTAGGACATACTAACTGTGTTACATCCTTGTCTTTACTCAACCAACCTGGACACAGTGTGTATCATATGTAATTTGTAAATAAAATAACCATAGGGCTCCTGCATGAAACGAGCAGGCACTCCTATGGTTATTCAGAAAAATCAGCATGGTATCATACCGAAGTAGATAAAGCAGGCTCTTTGGTCTTGGGTGTAGTCATTTTGCCTAACAGATATACCAGCAATTGTTGATTGTGCATCGAAATGTTACTGAGAACAGAGTTCATGAATTCATTACGGATGGTGATTCCCCGCTCTGTCTCCATTCTTCCTTTCTCTGACAGAGATACCCACACAATGCGTCGATCCTGATTATCCCGATTCCTGCGAATCAGATCATTCTTCTCCATTCGATCGAGCAGCATGGTTACGGCAGCTGGCGTAGTCGCCAGATAAGGAATCAGATCCGAAGGTTTCATCTTCTGATGGTCTTCGAGTACCTCCAGAACAGCCAGCTGAGCCTCCGTTAATGAGGGTGCCAGCTCTTGATCCATATGCAATTTATAATCTTTCGTTAACCTGGACCAGCACTTGGCAAAATCGGAATTATACATCTTCCATCGCTCCTCTCTGCAACCGGTTATCACTTCACCTGCTTAAGTTTTCGCGCTCCAAAGCCGCATTCCTGCTGCCTTTTTTCAATTTCCTAGCGATCGACCGTAATCGACGAAGGTTGTTAAACTTCGCATGGATGACCTCTTCTAATCCGCCTTCGAACAACAAAAAAAGACTCTTCGCATGACAGGATTAGCTGTTCTGCGAAAAGTCTCGTTTGTTTGTTTTTATGAAGATGCTGCTGGTTGATTCTCATTAAAGTCCCTCAGAAGTTCAACGATCTCGTCCTGTTTATCCACAGGAACAATCAGTTTGCCAATATGTTTGCGCTCAGTAATCGGAACACCTTCCGAAGAGATCTGATGCACGTGGCCTTCCTTGGTCATTACAGTGATCTTACGTTGCTCTTTGCAATAAAACGCTCCAACAATACGGCTGCCATTCGGTTTCACACGTTTGCCTTCTTTGAACTCGAATGTGGCAAGTCCCTTGCCTCCACGGCTCTGGACAGCATAATCCAGGAGTAATGAACGTTTACCATATCCCAGATCGGACAACACGGCAACTTCACCTTCATCTCCTTCTACCCATAGAGCGGATACAACTTCATCTGTATCTCTCAACTGAATACCACGAACACCACCGGATACACGTCCCATTGGATTGACCTCATCCTCTCGGAAACGAATCGCCATGGCTTCTTTTGTAATCAGCATAATATCTTGACCGCCTGTACTTAGATGTACAGATAACACTTCATCGTCCTTGCCCACTTTACAAGCCGCAACTGCACCGGAACGTTTGGTCACGTAATCCTTCAGTTCCGTTCGTTTCACCTGTCCTCTTCGTGTGACAAAGACCAGACTGTGATTCGGCTCTTCAAAGGATTTCACAGCAAGCACACTTGCAATACGGTCATCTTTCGCAAGGGGAATCACGTTCACAATGGCTGTGCCCGGGTCTTTCCACTTGAATTCAGGTACCTGATGAACAGGTAACAAGAAATACTGACCTTTCCTCGTAAAGACAAGCAGATTCTCAAGTGTGTTTACTTCCAGAACCTGAGCGATATAATCGCCATCTTTTACTCCACTTCCGCTCCGTTCACCACCAGAACGTGTAAAGGACTGCATGCCTGTACGTTTCACGTATCCTTCTTTGGATAACGTAACAAATACATCTTCCGCATTCACAAGTACTTCGAGATTAACCTTGAGTTCTTCCACTTCACCCTGAATCGCAGAACGACGGTCTATGCCGTATTTCTCACGAATCTCCATCAATTCTTTGCGAATGACTCCGATGAGCTTGCGGTCACTATCCAGAATGGATCGTAATTGCGCAATCTTTTTCATCAGTTCACCGAGTTCCTTCTCCAGAGAATTAATCTCCAGATTCGTCAAACGGTATAATTGCAAAGTAAGGATGGAATCCGCTTGACGTTCCGTGAATCCAAACATCCACATCAGGTTATTCTGAGCATCCTGCCGGTTCTTCGACGCTTTGATCGCTGCAATGACCTCGTCAAGGATGTTAAGAGCTTTAACCAAGCCCTCCAGCACATGTGCACGGTCTTCCGCTTTCTCCAGCTCAAACCGGGTACGGAATGTCACAACTTCCCGCTGGTGGGCAATGTAAGCCTCCAGAATTGATTTCAATCCCATTTGTTGTGGTGCTTTATTCACAATCGCAACCATATTGAAGTTGTAAGTGACCTGCAGGTCGGTTTTCTTCAGCAAATAAGCCAAAATACCTTGTGCGTCAGCTTCTTTTTTCAACTCAACCACGATCCGCAGACCTTCACGTCCGCTCTCATCACGCACTTCGGCAATACCTTCAACCTTCTTCTCAAGTCGGATGTTCTCCATCGCTGTAACCAGACGAGATTTCACGACCTGATAAGGAATTTCGGTAATGACGATTTGCTGTTTGCCACCGCGCATGTTTTCAATCTCGGTTTTGGACCGGATATAGATCCGTCCCTTACCTGTGCGATAAGCATCCAGAATGCCGTCACCGCCCATAATCAATCCGCCTGTTGGAAAGTCAGGACCCTTCATAAACATCATAATTTCGTCCAGCTCAATTGACGGTTTCTCCATCACAGCGATCGAAGCATCAATGACTTCACGCAAATTGTGTGGAGGAATCTCCGTTGCAAATCCGGAGGAAATACCGCTGACACCATTAACCAGCAAGTTCGGATAACGGGATGGCAATACAACCGGTTCTTTGGCCGTATTATCAAAATTATCCTTAAACAGAACCGTCCGTTTCTCGATATCGCGAAGCATCTCCATCGCGATGGGCGACAAACGGGCCTCCGTATACCGCATCGCCGCTGCCGGGTCATCATCCTGTGATCCCCAGTTACCATGACCGTCCACGAGCATATGGCCCATTTTCCATGGCTGAGCCATCCGCACCATGCCCTCATAGATGGATGAGTCACCATGTGGATGATAATTACCCATTACGTCCCCAACGGTTTTGGCAGACTTGCGGTAAGTCTTGTCAGGCGTATTACCTGAATCGTACATGGCATACAGAATACGCCGTTGTACTGGCTTCAACCCATCCCGGACATCCGGAATGGCTCGATCCTGAATAATATATTTGGAGTAGCGACCGAAACGGTCCCCAACGACCTCTTCGAGAAAGGCCGGCATAAATTGTTCTGATGGACTCATTCCAAGCACCTTCTATTCTTCGTACTCTGTAAAGTCGACGTTCTCTACAATCCAGCGTTTCCGCGGATCAACCTTATCACCCATGAGCGTAGATACACGACGTTCTGCTTTTGCTGCATCAACAATCTGTACCTTCAGCATCGCACGAGTTTCCGGATTCATTGTTGTCTCCCACAGTTGATCCGGATTCATCTCACCAAGACCCTTATAACGTTGAAGCTCAACATTATTACCGAATTCCTTCATATAATTCGCCAGTTCTTCATCCGTCCATGCATATCGAACACTCGCAAGCTTACCAGACTTACGAGTAAGTTTGTACAATGGCGGCTGAGCAATATATACTTTGCCTGCATCAATTAAAGGCTTCATATAACGATAAAAGAAGGTCAACAGCAGCACCTGAATATGTGCGCCGTCCGTATCCGCATCGGTCATAATGATAATTTTGGAATAATTGCTGTCTTCAACTGCAAATTCGGTTCCTATGCCCGCCCCAATCGCCGCTGTAATGGCACGGTATTCTTCATTTTTGAGAATGTCGGCCAGCTTCGATTTTTCTGGATTGAGCGGTTTTCCCTTAAGCGGCAGAATAGCCTGAATCTTCGAGTCACGTCCCTGTTTGGCAGAACCACCTGCGGAATCACCTTCAACAATAAACAACTCATTTCGGGTAAAATCCTTTGATTGCGCCGGCGTCAGTTTGCCGTTCAGGTTGGAACTCTCACTGCGTTTCTTGCCTGTACGCATATCATCACGTGCTTTGCGAGCTGCTTCTCTGGCTCTGGAGGCTTGTACCGCTTTGCGAATTAACGTTTGAGCTACCTGCGGGTTTTCTTCCAGAAACCTTTGAATATTTTCGGACACGACCGAATCCACTGCACTTCGAGCGGAAGCACTGCCGAGCTGATCCTTCGTCTGACCTACGAACTCAACATCTGACATTTTGACACTGATGACAGCCATCATACCTTCACGCAGGTCATTACCTTCGAGGTTTTTGTCTTTTTCCTTAATCATGCTGGTACGCCGTGCGTAATCATTCATTACTCGGGTATACGCAGCCCTGAATCCGGTCTCATGAGTACCGCCGCCCCGAGTAGGGATCGAGTTCACGAACGAAGCCAGTGTCTCCGTATAACCCGCGTTATACTGGATTGCCACTTCGACTTCAATGTCATCCTTCTCCGCATAGAAGTGAATAACATCATGCAGGACATCTTTATTTTCGTTAAGAAAAGCAACAAACTGGCTTGCTCCGCCTTCATACATGTATTCATCCTGATTGCCCGAACGTTCGTCCTTGAGCACAATTCTCAGACCCGAATTCAGAAAAGCAATCTCCTGAAGGCGTTCTGCCAATGTATCATAATTAAATTGAATGCCATTCTGGAACACACGAATATCCGGTTTAAATGTAACTTTTGTACCTGTCCGATTGGTATTGCCCAACACTTCGAGACCGGAGACCGGTTCACCGACATGTTCAATCCCTTTTTTGTCCTTCCAATACTCGAATCGCTGACGATGAATCTTGCCATCACGGAAAATCTCGACTTCAAGCCACTCGGACAATGCGTTTGTAACTGACGCACCTACACCGTGCAAACCGCCTGATTTTTTGTATCCTGATCCACCGAACTTTCCGCCTGCGTGCAAAATCGTAAACACGACCTGGGGAGTAGGAATCCCTGTTTTATGTATACCTGTCGGAATTCCCCTTCCGTTATCCTGAACCGTAATAGAACCGTCCTTATGCAGCGTGATATCGATTTTGGAGCAGAATTTGGCGAGATGTTCGTCGACAGCGTTGTCGACAATTTCCCATACCAAATGATGTAGACCCGAAGTGCTGGTGCTGCCGATGTACATCCCCGGCCGTTTCCGTACCGCTACCAACCCTTCAAGTACTTGAATGTCGTCCGCGTCGTAGCCTGAAGACCCCTGTCCTCCGCCTGTCGAACCTGCCGACATATCGATTTGCTCGACCATTCATGCTCCCCCTTCTTAACTTGCAACTAAAAAAATGCCTAAAATGCAAACAGATGTTTTCTTATCCTTGTCCATTTTAATTCAAGATATCCCGTTTCGTAAAGACAAGGAATGACACAATGAGTGAAGCAATGCCCCAAACACTAAGCACAATAAGGGAAAAACCTAAATTCATACCCTCGATTGGAGGTAATCCGCCAGACAAATAATTCGGAAGTTCGAGGTTAACCATGAACAGATACTTCGCTGTCTGCCAGGATGCTGCCATACTGGTCAGGATTGTTCCTGCAATCAGCGCGGCCATCATGATAACAATACTCGCAGCAGTACTGCGCACAAGCACGGATACCATAAATGCAAGCATAGCCACAATTACACTCACAAACCAGATCAGTCCTGCCTGCATAAGCATATACAGCCACTGGTCTACAGCATGCACTGCCGACATATCGACATCTGTTCCCACAACTTTGAATCCTGTGAAGATTGGCATGTTGAAACCTTTATAACCAAAGACCGCACCCGATATGGCATAACATATAATGTAGGCTGATACCACTATGATCGAAACAAACATAATCAGCGTAATTAATTTACTCAGAAGCACTTTCCAGCGTCTAACCGGACGCGTTAAAAGCATTTTAATCGTACCTGTCGTACGTTCACCTGAAACAAGATCTGAAGCAATAGCCATGATTAACAGTGGAATAAACAGACCAACCGCGTTGTTCATGAACTCCCGCGTAAAGGTAACACCACCTGGTTCTTTGGGATTGATGTCATTTTCAAGATAGTACTGCATCTGCTGGATATATACTGTTCTATATTTTTTGTACTCTTCAGGTACCCGATCGCTACCGAGCGAATTTTGATTGTCTGTGATGGCCTGTTGCAGTTCAAGACGCCAATCACCGCCAAACTTGTCGCGATTATTCTCCGCAGATTTCATCTGGGCATACGTAAACATCGGTACGAGGACCGCAAGTACAATAAATATAATATAAAGCCGTTTTTTCTTCACCATCTTAATCGTTTCATTACGGATCAGCGGCATGATATTACTCAATGGATTCACCTTCTGTCATTTTTAAGAATAGTTGTTCAAGCGTAGGCTGAATCCGCTGTACACCTTCAACCTGAATACCTGCTTGAACCATCTGCTGCACCAGATCAGGGATTCGATCCTCATGCATCTCGGCAACCACAGCGTTGGGACCAAGGCCCGCAACAATGGTATCATCCATCACATCCGCAGGTCGACCTACCAGAGCAATGCCTGCATCCTGTAACATCTTTTTGCCTAGCTCCAGTGGTGAAACATGCCAAATGGCCAACTTGGAATGATCTTCAATCAGTTCGCTTACACCTCCAACAGCAAGCACACGCCCAGCACTGATAATGGCTACTCTGTCACAGAGAAGCTGGATCTCACTTAACAAGTGACTGCTGACAAATACAGCCATGCCTTCACTGGCAAGTTGCTTAATAAAGACACGAAGTTCCTTAATGCCTTTTGGATCAAGGCCATTCGTCGGTTCATCCAGAATGAGCAGACGCGGTCGCCCAAGCAGCGCTTGTGCAATACCGAGCCGTTGACGCATACCCAATGAGTAGGTTCTGACTTTATCGTGAATCCGCTGATCCAGACGCACAATATCCACAACTTCCTGAATGCGCTCGTTGTCCACACCTGGTTGCATGCGGGCAAAATGCTCCAGGTTCTCCCATCCTGTCAGATATGTATATACCTCCGGATTTTCAACAATGGAACCTACATACTTCAATGCACGCTCAGGGTCCCGATTCACATCATAACCACAGACTTTAATTTTTCCTTCTGTTGGTTTGATCAGATCCACCAGCATCCGTATCGTTGTTGTTTTTCCGGCACCGTTGGGACCGAGAAATCCAAAGATTTCACCAGGTTTCACGTCAAATGTAACGTCCTTAATGATCCACTTGCGTCCGATCCGCTTCTTCAGATGCTGTACAGACAAGACGGAATCATACTGCTGCTCTGCCATTTAATTTCCGCTCCCTTCTGCCGGTGTATCTGCCTGGTATTCCTGTGTAATCCGAACTGCAATTTGCTCATAACCTTGTCCGTTGGGATGGAAATGATCTGACGAGAGATACTCCCCCAGATGATTTTCAAATAAATCGAATGTAGGCACCAGTGTCATCTTGTCCTCATTGTTCAAAATAGCCAGTGCAGCATCGTTCCATGCAGCAACCACTGCATTACCTGGCTTCTCCAGTTCCTTCACATCGCCAAATGGATTGTACAACCCTATGTACGCAATCTGTGCATCGGGATTAATTTCTTTAACTTTCTTCAATATCTCTTGAAGGCGCTTCGACGTTTCCGGCAAAGCCGCTGCCAGCTGCTCTGCTGTGGGCGGATCTTCCCCCTGTAGAACTTGCCCTCCCTGGAACAAATCATTTGCGCCGATCGAGAGCAAAATAAAATTGGACTGTTGGAGGACGTAACGCACGCCTTGCTCATCGAGTTTTTCCAATAAAGCATCTGTTCTCAAACCGTTTACACCCAGATTATTAAGAACCTGAACATCATATCCTTTATCTTTAAGCAGGTTCCCTGCACGTCTCACAAAACCGAGTCCTTCATCATCCCCCGTGCCTCTTGCCAGGGAATCGCCGATGACGGCCATCCGAATCTTGCCATCTTCCACGACAGCCGGTTCCCCCTCGATATCCTTGGATGGAGCAGTTGCCTCCTGGCCTGTAGTTAACGCTGTATCTCCCTCGGGGAAAATCACGTCTTTTATAGCGTATCCAAATCCAAATAACAACAACAAGGTTGCCAAGATGGATACTGTACTGACGGTTCTCCAGATCCATGGTGCTGAATCAAGGCTTTTTTTCTTTTTCATCATCACATCTCCGCTCAAGTACACCAATCCGGGTGCTTAATAATTTATAATGACTTTACATTAAGGCGTGTCTGAAAATCCGCTTCCTTCGGAGTTTTCAGACACGCCCTGATGATGTTATTCCTAAATAACATAAATGTTCTGTCGTTAATTTGCAAATTTTGCCGCTACATTTGCAGAATTCATTTTCCTTATGTCATTTTACGGAAAAAAGGTTATGCCATACACAGATTTGAACTGCGTGCTGGCATAACCTTGTGGAAAAGAAATTCATACTTTCTTCATTATAAATCGATTATTTACCGATAAACTCTTGTGCCCAGTATCCGTTGTAGAAACCTACACCGATATGCGTAAAGTTTTTGCTCAGAATATTGGCACGGTGACCTTCACTATTCATCCAAGCTGTAACAACTTCCTGAGGTGTTTTTTGCCCCTTGGCAATGTTCTCACCTGCATAGCTGTAAGTTACCCCGAATTGTTTCATCATATCAAACGGAGAACCATACGTAGGTGACTGATGATCAAAATAGTTGTTGTTGCTCATATCTTTTACTTTGGCTACTGCCACTTTGTCCAGAAGTGCGTCTGAAGTCAGGGCGTTCAGACCTGCTTTGGCACGCTCAGCGTTCACAAGTTTTACAACTTGAGTAGCAAAGTCGGATTGTGTGCTTTTGCTACCATTATTACTTGTATTGTTACCTGTATTACCTGTGTTTGAAGGATCTTTAGCCGGAGTAGTTTCCGGTTTTTCTTCTTGAGCTGGTTGTGTTGGTTTAGTCGGTTGCTCAGGCTTAGTTGTAGGCTCAGCAGGTTTTGTTGTTGGTTGAGTTGGTTTTGTTGTCGGCTCAGCAGGTTTCGTTGTTTGATCAGGCTGCGTAGCAGGCTTCTCTACAATTTGCCCCTCGGATACGGTATATCCATTTTGTTTGAGCCATTTCTCAATATAAGCTTTCAAGCTGTCTGTACTTGTAATTTTGTAAGTGGTGATAGTCTTATATGTTGAATCTGCAGCAGACGCGGAAGCAGGAAGCATTACCCCTACGGCCAGTACGGCTGTCAGACTACTCGTTACGACAGTTTTCATCCATTTCTTTTTCAAATTCATTCATCTCCTTAAGATTAGTTATTACAATTTTGTAATTAATACTCTAGCAGTATATCAATTCAACAGGAGATTGTGAACCTATAAAATATGGAAAAGTAACTTTTTTGTCATTTTTTAGAATGTTTCAGATTTGTCCTAAGGGCTTATCCTGTAAGGCTCTACCTCCATTGACAAAAGCATAAAAAAAAGACATTCGGACTAAAAATGCTAGTCGAATGTCGCTTCACCATCTATTTATCATTCACCACACCAGAATGTGCAGATCAGGATATCATGAGAATTTCCATGCAATAGAAGAAACTTTTTTTATACTATAGAAGAACTTTACTGAACCGATAGCCTCTCTTCTGAAAACCAATGTGCTCATAAAAAGAGTACGTTGTTGAAGTCACTTCACGGTTAGCACCCGTGACAAACAGTTGTTTACCACCTTGCTGTCTGCCCCAATCTTCGGCACGAGCCATCAAACGACGGCCAATCCCACCACCACGATGTTCTTGACCTACAATCAGGGAAGTAATTTGTGCGGCAGGTTCTGGATAGGCATGACTTTGCACACACTGCAAGCCAATCACACCAATAATTTGTTCATCCACTTCGGCAACAAGCATGCATGCGTTTGGATTGGTTTCCAAACATTCAATGCGTTCTTTCATGACATTGGTTGTTGTCGGATAGCTGACCTCTCGCATCAGTCCCGTTACCGCTTCAGCATCTCGCAGCTCACACTCTCGGATCATCAGTACAGGGGCCTCAACATTATTGGACATGATTTACCTCCACTTTCAGCATATTAGCGGCTTGCACCGCTGTTTTACGAGCTTCTTCCACATCTTGGCCAGCACTTAAGGCTACAGCCATTCGGCGTCCTACTTTTGTCTCAGGTTTGCCAAATACACGAATCTGAGTACGAGGAATAGCCAGTGCTTCTTCTATCCCGCCTACAGTAAAGTCAGATGTTTCATCATTAGCCTTCAGCGTTGCTGAAGCTCCCGGTGTCAACAGATGTACACCTGTGACCGGAAAACCAAGAATTGCACGTACATGCAGCGCAAACTCGGAACTGTCTTGCGTCACCATTGTAACCATTCCTGTGTCATGTGGACGAGGAGATACCTCGCTGAACACAACACCATCCGGAGTCAGGAACAATTCCACTCCAAACAGTCCATGACCGCCAAGTTCATCCGTGACGGATTTGGCAATATGACAAGCCTGCTCCCATTGTTCAGGAGTCATTGCATGAGGTTGCCAGGATTCGACATAATCCCCATCCTTCTGAATGTGGCCGATCGGAGGACAGAATACGGTGCCTGATACAGACCTAACGGTAAGTAATGTAATCTCACTGTCAAATTGCACAAAGCTCTCCACGATAACACGAACGGATTTGCCACGAGCTCCCGAAAGAGCAATGTTCCAGCAATCCTCCATGTCGCCCGGTGTACGGCATACACTCTGCCCTTTGCCGGAAGAACTCATCAATGGTTTAATGACACAAGGTGTGCCAAGCTCACGTACGGCTTCCTGAAGTTGTTCCAGGTTGTCCGCAAAAAGGTAGTCAGCTGTCGGAAGTTTCAATTGTTCGGCTGCAAGCCGACGGATGCCTTCGCGATCCATCGTTAAACGTGCAGCTCGGGCAGTAGGTACTACACAAAATCCCTCTTCCTCAAGCTCCAGTAAAGCTTCTGTTGCAATAGCTTCAATCTCAGGTACGATGTAATGAGGTTTTTCTTTACGGATCAATTGTTTCAAAGCTTCGGCATCCAGCATGTCGATGCAGTAAGACCGGTGCGCGACCTGCATTGCAGGTGCGTTCTCATAACGATCAACAGCGATCGTCTCTACTCCCAGTCGTTGGGCCTCAATAACGACCTCTTTTCCCAATTCTCCACTGCCTAGTAGCAGCATTTTTTTGGCTTGAGCCGTAAAAGGAGCACCCCACATGTTCTTTCCAATCCTCCCAAAGAGAAATCTTCTATATCTGTCTCTCTATTTTCGGGGTTTTGGTTAAAGATTGCAAGAGTGCTCCCTATTTTTCTTGTGAATTTTACAAGATTTTTTGTGTTTTTTCGATCAAATTTTACAATTACCGCTTACAGATTCGATACTCCTTCCATTCCTCCCAAAATTAAGGAAATGTTAAAAGAGCAGACTTTAATACTCCAACGAATCGAAATGCGCAAACAAATCCCAAGTTTAAAGACTTGGGATTTGTCGATTTTTTTCTCTGAAGATTTCATTATGGGAAGAAACATAAGCCATCTGGGGGGCGTCTGGCGTCATATATTGTTTCGCACTATTAACTGCCACGATCGCATCATTGAAGGCTCCTGCAATGAGTCTAACTTTGCTCTCGTGGGTCGCACAGTCCCCTGCTGCAAAAACACCCGGAAGACTCGTCTGTGCATGGTGGCTCATTAGAACCATTCCATCGTCCATTTCTAAGCCACAACTGGCAAGATCACTTAAATTGCTTTTATATCCGTGACTAATGACGACTTCATCCACTTCCAACACGACATTGTCCTGACTTTCCATATGCGTAATCACAACCTGCTGGATTCGCTTGCCATTATTATGAAGCTGCGTGATGCTGTATGGTGTTCTCACATCCGTTATATTGTTCATCTCGCTTACATTTCGTTCCATTGCACGGAACTCATTATTCCTGTGAATTACGACTACACTGTGTGCAAGTTTAGCAAGTTCAATTGCCCAGTCTACTGCACTGTTGCCTCCTCCTGAAATAAGCACACGTTTCCCTGAAAAATGTTCTGGATTTTGGACGGTGTAATGAAGATTCTCTTGCTCATATTCAATCGGCTCCTGAAGCTCCAGCTTCTGAATCTCTGCGATACCACGGCCTACCGCGACAATAATCGTACGTGTATAATGGATATCCCCTTCAGTGGTATACATACTCCATATTCCGTTATTCAGTCGAGTGAACCTTTCTACTTTGCAATTCAATACAATCCTTGGATTAAACGTATTGGCCTGCTGGACAAGCCACTCGATCAACTTCGAACATTTCATAGGCGGTAGACCACCTACATCCCAAATTGTTTTTTCCGCATAGGTATGCAGAAAACCACCAAGCTGGTCTTTACCTTCGATGATTTTAACTTTCATGTCACGCATCCCTGCATAAAAAGCCGCATACATGCCGGCAGGTCCGCCTCCAATGATGGTTACATCGTAGATATCTTCTTCATTCATCTTGAACACACCCTGTTAATTTAGTTATGAATTCGAGATACAAGTAACATTCCCAGTTTGCTTTATTTGTTTTTTGCTTCAAAAGCAGCAACAATATCATCAATGACATATTCATCGGCAAGTGGGGACATTCCCAGATTGAACCATTCCTTCCCACCCACCATGTAGACGTGGTCCTGCTTGACTGCTTTCAGATTTTTCCATAAAGATGAAGATAACATATCTTCAAATTTCTTTTTAATTTCAGGATTAGTCTCATCATCCAGCTGAACGATCAGATGATCTGCGTCGTATTCAGGCAGTACTTCCAAGGATACGGACATGGCCGTTTGATCTTTCGGGAAATTAGGAAGTGGATTCATTCCCAATCGTTTGTGGACAAAGTTTCCTCGGTCAAGGTTCTCCCCATGAAGTACGATTTCTTTTTCCATCACTCTAATGTAGAGAACAGTCTCCTCACCAATCAGCTTGTGCAATTGGTCAGCAGCTACCTTCTCCTTAGCGACCAAATCCTGAATGACCTTTTCGGCCTGTTCTTCTTTGTCCAGAATTTTGGCAATATCCCGCAGTTCATCGCGCCAATCATCACGCTGTGGCAAAAGTACGGTAGGTGCAATCAGAGTAAGCTGATCATAGTCCTTTTTGGACCACCAGTCAGGAGCGATAATTAAATCCGGATCTGCCTCCATGAGGGCTTCAAAGTTAGGCGTTCTTCCTATTCCCATTTTCATCGTGTTTGCAAATGGCTCTTGCAAGTAAGAAGGAAACTCCTCATGGTAGTTCTGTACAGCAATCGGTACGATGCCAAGTGAATATAAAAATTCTGGATATACAACGGACAGACCAACTATTTTTTGCGGGTTTACCGGGATTTCAACTTCACCCATTTCCGTGTTCACCTGTTTCACCTGACTTGCTTCTGTTGTTGACGAATTGGTGGTGCCCGCTTTTTGTCCCTCGCTCGGGGACGCTTCTTTGCCTGCTGCTCCACAAGCCGAAATAACGAGCATCAACATCATCGTGCATATTACGGTTAACCGTCTGAATCTCATTCTGTATGTACCCCCTATAGGTCATTAATATATGACAATGTCTAATCAATAATAATTATCATTATCACTAAGATATAGGAGTAGTATAATCAAATATGTACAGGCATGATATTGACTATTCAGACTTTTTGCTGTGGACGATCTTGCCATAGCTTTAAAATTTCATCCAACATAAGCTCATGGGTAAACGCCGTGTAGTCCAGCAGGACGCTCGACAACAGGATATCCATTCTGCCATTCTGTACCGCTGACAACTCAAGCCATTCTTCAGACTTACGCACAGCAGACCATGTCTGCCTGGATGACTCGTCATCACCCACAATCAGTAATATTCTCTCAACGTTGAGAACAGATAACTCCTTAATGGTCACTGTGTCCCGTTCCCAATAAGTCTCAACTCCTTCGGGACCCTCCATTTGCATATCAACGTAAAAAACGGAAGCAATGCTCCTTGGGCCTAACATCTGCAACGCTTCACCCTGAACTTTGAGTACAACTAGCTTATCTTTTCGTATAAAATCCGCAAGCTGATTCTTAATGATTTTTGCTTTCTCTTCATATCTTTGAAGCCAAACCTCTGCAATATCCGACCTGTCCAAAAAGCTTGCAACATATCTCAAATGTGCTCTCCAATCCCCTTTTTCCCACGGGAGGTCACACACAGGAGCAATGGATTGAAGCTGACATTGCAAAACCTCAGACTCTGTCCCAATCGTAATAATATAATCAGGTTTAACTAATCGAAGCTGTTCCAGCCAGGTGGCCTCACTCTCTGCGAGTGGCATAACTTTGTCCGTTTCATATTTACGTCTATAATAGTATGTCCACGGATGACTTGCCGGCGCGGCACATGGAATGATCTGCAACGCAAGCAGTATACCAATGCTCAAAGAATGAACTGCAGCAATTTTTTGTTTGCTATTACGTATAAACGCTGCTGGTGGAATGCCAGAGATTTGCTTGAATTTACGCCGGAAATACGTCTCATCCTGATAACCCACGTACGATGCCACATCCTTGAGTCGATAACTATGATCATTTCTCATTAAGATCTGGGCTTGTTTGATTCGATATAGCGTTAAATAGTCCACTGGACTGGAACCATACCTTTTCTTGAATAAACGCATGAAATGTCGAGGGCTCATTCGTGCCACATTTGCTAATTCCTCAATGGTTAATCTCTTCGAATAATTCTGCTCCATGTAGCCTTTAACATGTTCTATTGGTGAAACCAGATCCGTCTTTTCGGCACAGGCCACGTCGTAAAACATGGTATACAATAGTTCCTGAAAACGAATCTGACCATAGTACCTTTGCAAACCATCCTTCTTCAATGTGTGGTGGTAAATCATCTGACAGATCACGCCAACAGCAACGGGCGAAGATGAGCTGACCTCGCCATTCACTTCATTACGTAAAAGTTGCTTCATCATTTCAAGGGCTGTCCCACCCTCCTGCTCCAGTGCGTACATGACATCAAAACTCATGTGATACAAACCTCGTTCATCCAATGAATGCACATTTGCCTCAACCAGTTGCCCCGGGAAGCCTACATACAGTCCGCCCGCCTTTAATTCAATGAAACTGCCATCTATCTTTAACCACCCTTGTCCACTGGCTACAAATAATAACATGTATGTTTCAATGAAGTGTTTCCTCAGAAGCCACTCCTTCGCAGGATCACTCGTATAATTCACGTGAAGGAGCCTAAAATTCATATGATCCAGATGATCCAAATGCTTTGAATTTATTTCGTTGTTGTCCATCTGCATTGATCTCCCTCCAGCCATGAACGATTGTATTGATTTCATTCTTCAAAAATATAACATACCACACTAACGAATAAAAAAAACACTCCGGCTATCCTCTAACCTATCTTCAATGAATAAGATGCACTTATTATTGAAGGATCAGGCTAAAAAACACCAGAGTGTTATAAGTTCATATGTGTTCAGAGCGCTTCACAGGCGTCCAAAGGTTTCATCACAAAAATCTGTATTGAGCTTCTATTAATCCATTATACACGCCTTGTTTTTGGATCAGCTGCTCATGGTTGCCCTCTTCTTTAATTTCACCATGATCCAGGACGATAATGTTATCTGCATTCCGGATGGTTGAGAGACGGTGAGCGACCATAAAGGACGTTCTTCCCTGCAACAGCACCTTCAATGCTTCCTGGATTTTAAGCTCTGTCTCCGTATCAATGCTGGCTGTAGCTTCATCCAGAATCAGTATGCGTGGATCAGCAAGCAACGCACGGGCAAAGGATAACAATTGTCGCTGTCCCATGGATAATACGTTCCCGCGTTCCTCTACTTCGGTATCATATCCGCCAGGCAGCTTCATGATGAACTCATGTGCATTGACTGCTTTGGCTGCGTCCTCCACCTCTTCATTCGTTGCATCCAGCCGTCCAAATCGAATATTGTCACGAATCGTACCCGAGAAGATGAAGGTATCCTGTAATACAATGCTGATCTGGCTGCGTAAACTCTCTACCGTTACATCCCGCACATCCTGTCCGTCAATGGTGAGACGTCCGCCAGATATATCATAGAAACGACTGATCAAATTGATGATCGTACTTTTACCTGAGCCCGTATGACCAACAAGTGCAATCGATTGTCCCGCAGCCGCCGAGAAGCTGATCCCTTTCAGCGCCTGTCTGCCCTTCTCGTATTCGAACACAACATTCTCAAATGCGATATCTCCTTTAATAGAAGGAAGTGGCTTGGCACCTGGTTTATCCGCAATACTTGGTTTTTCATCCATGAATTCGAAGATACGCTCCGATGATGCCATCGCAACCAGCAACTGATTGTACATCTGTCCCAGACGGTTGATTGGGTCCCAGAAGTTGCCGACATAGTTGGCAAAAGCAACAAGTAATCCTACGGTCAACTGATCCTGTTGAATCAGATAGGCACCAAACCAGAAGAGTATTAATGTACCAAAACCGCCTGTAATCTCAATCAGCGGTCCAAAGCCCTGGTTCATCGCTGATGCTCTATCCCATGACTTTTTGCTGGACAGGTTCATGTTGTCAAAGTATTTCATGTTCTCTTTTTCCTGGGTATAGGCCTGAGTCACTCGAATCCCTTGAATAGATTCATTCAAGTGGGAGTTAATTCGAGAGTTCTTCATGCGTACATCCTGCCAAGCACGACGGATCAGCACCCGCAGTTTGGTCGAGATGATAAACATGATCGGCACCGTAATGATTACGGCAAGGCCCAGTTTCCAGTTAATCAACAGCAAGATTACAATGATCCCGAGCAGCTGTACACAGTCGATCATGACGTTAACTGCACCGTTCGTGAATAGATCCTGAAGGGAGTTAATATCATTCGTAACACGTACCAGTACGGAACCTGCCGGTCTTTTGTCAAAAAAGTTAAAGGACAGCTTCTGGATATGCTTGAACAGATCCGAGCGAAGGTCATAAATAACACGCTGTCCGATAATGTTTGTCAATTTGATCCGGTACGTATTGGCAGCCCACTGAATGAGATACAACACGAATATGGAGCCTGCGATAAGATAAAGCATAGTCATGCTTGGTAACCCCGTTGCCGGTGCGATGGCCCGGTCAATTGCCAGACTGATCAGAAACGGTACGGACAATTTCGTAATGGTACCCAAGATCATCATTAGAATAACAAGTGGTAACAGTTGTTTCGCATAGGGTTTCATGTATGCAAACAAACGTCCGAACTCTTTCCAGTTAAACGGTTTTTCAATAATTTCATCGTCCTGATACACAAATCGTTCATTCAGTTTCTTCTCAGAGGCCCCTTTGGCCTCGCGCCTGTCTGCTATCGTTTCGGCACTCATGAATTCACCTGCTCCCCAGCCTCCCGCTTACCGCGGGCAATATAATCTGCATATTGAATTTTATAAACATCCTGGTATGGTCCAGGCACTTCAATGAGTTCGGTATGTTTGCCACGTTGTACCACGCGACCTTCATCGAGCACCAGAATCTCATCTGCATGTCGTAGTGAAGAAATACGGTGTGCAATAATAAATGTCGTTCTGCCGCGCATAACTTCCTGGAAACCGGATTGAATCTCGTGTTCTGTCTCCATGTCCACGGCGCTTGTTGCGTCATCAAGTACCAGAATTTTCGGATTTTTCAGCAAAGCCCTTGCGATCGCAATCCGCTGTTTCTGTCCACCAGATAAACCCATACCGCGCTCACCAACCACCGTGTCATATCCGTCCGGGAACTCCATAATAAAGTCATGAGCCTTGGCCAGCTTGGCTGCACGGATGATCTCATCCATTGTGACGTTCTTAAGCCCGTAGGAAATATTATTGCGAATGCTGGATGAGAACAGGAATGTTTCCTGGAAGACAGAAGCGATCTGACTCCGCAAACTGCGGATACCTATATCTTTGATGTTTTTACCATCCAGCTTGATCGTTCCCGAGTTCACGTTATATGCACGCATCAGAAGCTGAATGATAGTCGATTTACCTGACCCTGTTCCCCCGAGGAAACCGATTACAGAACCGGGTGCAGCGTCAAAATTAATATCGGTTACCGCTGGCATTTTGTTGCCGTAGGCAAAGGTAACGGATTCAAACGTTACATGGCCGTTGACCTGGTCTGCCTCCACAATGACCGGATCTTGTGTTTCTTCCACATCCACTGGTGTATTGAGCAGTTCGAGTACCCGTTCACCTGAAGCTTTGGATTGCGTATAGTTGTTGATATGGAACCCAAGGTTCCACATTGGACCGATTATGTACCAGATCAAACTGAAAAAGGCAACGAGTTCACCGAGTGTCAGCGTCTTCTGTATAACCATTCTTCCACCAATCACCAGCAACAGTACGATACTCACCGAAGCAAGAATCTCCATGATCGGAAAATAACGACTCCACAATGTTGCCGCATGAATCTGATTTGTCTTGTAACGTTCATTACGTGTAGAGAATTTCTCCACCTCATAAGGCTCACGTGCAAAGGATTTAACCGTACGTACGCCAGTGATATTCTCCTGTACCGCTGTTGTCAGTGAACTGAGCGCCAGCCGCATCTCCTGAAACGCAGGGTGAATTTTGGATTCGAATCTCAGCGCAACGAAGGCAAGTAATGGGATGCATATGAGTGTGAACAGCGTCAGCTGCCAACTCATGGTCATCATCATGATTGCGCCGAATACGACCATCAAAACCATGTTGAGAATCTGGGCGAAACCAAATCCGATAAAGTTACGGATGGCTTCCAAATCTCCCGTGAGGCGGGACATCAGATCACCTGTCTTGGCCGTATCATAATAACGGAAGGATAAAAATTGAAGCTTTTCATAACATGCGTTACGAAGTCTGTACGCCAGGAAGTTACCCAAGCGTCCTCCAAAAAAGCCATGTAAAAACTGCATTCCCGCTTTCAAAATAACTACACCTAACACTGTTAAGGCAATTATGGGAACGTCTTCAAAAGTTCGCGGAACAATGATGTCATCAATCAGTATCCTCAGCATGTAAGGATACACCAACCCAAGTGCGGTCGCTAAGGCGAGGAACAAGATTGATACAAATAAATACGTTCGCTTTTCCCAAAAAAAGATTTGCAGTTGCCTAAGAACATCCATGTTTCTCCTCCTCTTATGTCGTTCAAAAATACTATGAACATTTATGAAGTTTATCACCGTACCCCATTCGCGGCAAAGCGAATAACAGACCATATTCTGCCTGCTTTCAGCTTATTGACGCATTAACGAAGGTAAATACCCACCTTTCAATCAAATGTTTGAATATTCTCTTTATTTCAGGTTGTTCGTACCAAAAAAAGGCTCCCTATATGCCTTTTCGGCAGGGGCCTTTTTGGGTTGATTTTCGCAACATTTTCAATGTGTTGCTGTATCATTCATTTTGTTTTACAAAGACTTCCAGAGAATACGTGTTATGCCGCGATTTTAACTGCGTTCAATCTGTTCCAGTTGGTTAGACAAGCTGGTCCATTGCTCCGCCGGAATTCCGCTCTCCAGTGTATCTTGAATTCCACTCACCGCCTCGTCCAGACGTTCTTCCAACTGACGGGATTGGTGTTGCAATGATTGACAAATCTGGTTGTCATAAAACTGAATCAGTTTGTCTTGCGCAGCAGGAAGAACTTCAATGATCATCTGTTTGAGGACAGGATCAAGTGCCTCTTGTAACCGCTGGCGTCCATCTCCTTCGAAGAACTGTTTCGGATTGCGGAAATAATTCAAATAGCTTTTCCATCCAGACGGTTCTTCCAGACGAACTTCTTCAAGCACAGGTGTACTCCAGCGTTCGTTCAGTGGCAGTGACACATCCACGCCCCCTGATAACTGTCTCACCTCATCTATACAATCCGTAACTTGCTTCATCAGCCAAGTCTGACCTGCCTGTTCAAGTCTGAGGGTTGTGGCGAGCAGTTCCTGCTCCAGTTCAATGGCGATCATGCGTAACAGTTCACGTCCACAGGCTGCAAAAGCCATCTTCAGATTGCCTCGATCCTCCCGAAGTACGGATGGATGGAATGCTTCTGCCATGAATAGACCAAGGCGATAGGCAAGTCGTTGCCGCACATGGAAGAGTAATTCTGCTGTTTCCTGTGACAATTCTTCCTTCATGGATCTTGCTGCAAGTTGCTGTATGCGCTGGTGTGACTGTCCCTGGATGGTCTCCAGTTCATCCCGCCGCTGCTGCAAAGCTTCCTCCCCTTGAGCCGCATCCTCCGCGCGTTTCTTCAGCCGCTGAATGACACGTGCCATCTCTTCGGAAGCTCCACCTACCGCAAGGTCGGCTAATTCTCTGCCTGCAAATTGGTTGAACTCTTCTTCAAACCGGATAAAACCGGATTGCTCAAGCAGCTTCGAATCACCTGCCATCTTGCCTTCCATCGCCAGTATACTGGATACCGGGAAGAGTCGTGGTGCCCGAATTCCATTACTGCGCAGTTGGGTGCTCACATGATCGAGAACCTGCTCCAGTTCTTCCTCAGAGGAAGACAAGTCACTGGCATTCACAACAAAGAACATCTGATCCATGGCAGAACTATCCTTAACACGACCCAACTGATTCAGGAACTGGCGATCTCCTTGTGAGAAAGCATGGTTGTAATACGTTACAAAAATGAGTGCATCCGCATTCTTCATATAATTGAAGGTTACACCCGTATGACGAGCATTCACGGAGTCCGCTCCTGGTGTGTCTACCAATACAATGCCTTGTTCAGTCACATCGCAACTGTAATAGAGATCGATACTGTCTACAAAACAGGACTTCTTCTCGTTTGCGACAAAGTTACGATAACCGTCCAGATCCACCAGCACATCCTGACCTAACTGGTCCGCTGTTTCTTCCCAGCCGGCTGCCGCTGCCTGCAAAAAGCTGTAATGAGGGCGCCCCGCTGGATGCACATCCTGTGGTGAGAGGGACCGTACTCGCTTCTGCCACTCCGCTCCAGGCTCACCCAATCCGAGCAATCGGAAGGAATAGCCGAGGTCTTCCTGGAAGGCGTCCCGGGTCTTCATGCGGACCCGGGCTGTTCCATGCTCCGCGCCCCCGGCAGGAGCCATGATCCGGTTAATCGCCGCTGTTGTTGGATGCGGCGAGACGGGTAGTACAGCTTCGCCCAGCAACGCGTTGGCGAAGGAGGATTTGCCGGCGCTGAATGCTCCGAACAGCGCCAGAGTGAACGTGCCGCCCGCAAGCGAAGCCGCGCGTGCACGCAGATCCCGTACCGCCGACCCCATGGCGGGGTACGGCTCCACCAGCGCAGCAGCGGCTTCAAGCCGTGCCGCTGCTGCGTCCAGGCGTCGGCGGCGTTCAGCGCCAGCCGCAGCCGATGGCCCAGGCACTGCCGCTGCGGCTGCGCGCTGCGCTGGCGGTGCCTCTGACGTCTGTGGCTGCGCAGCCACAGACGTTGACGTGCCCGCATGCGAACCGGAAGCTTCGCCCGGTTCAGGCACCGCGGGCACGTGCGGGCCCTTCACCTCCGGCAATAGCCCGGAGGGGAGGGGGCCCGCATCGGGCAGCAGGCTGCGCAGCTCTGCTGCCTCTGCGGCGGCGCTGCGCTGGAGCGCCGTGTAGCGCGCCGCCGCCGCGGATTGCGCCAGCAGCGCTGCGCGGCTGGCGTCCAGCGCCTGAAGCGCGGCTTCGCCTTGCGCTGCCAGCGCCTCCAGCATGCGGTCGGCCAGCATCATGGCCGACTTGCGATAGCGGGCCTCAATCTCGCCCCGCACATCTTTACTGAACTGAATCACATACTCGGGTGATACCTCTGCACTGGCACTGCGTTTCATTTCCAGCAATGCTTCATCTATAGCAGGCAGCTCCGTATTAAGCGATTGCTCCCACTCCGCTCCCCATAACTGATGAGATTCACCCAGCTGTCTAAGCATCGTCCGAATATGTACCTCAACTTGTCCGGAAGCCTGATCCTGTAACATTCTTACCAGCTCAGAAGCACGGCGTTGTTTCTCCTGCTCGGTTTTGCCACCTGAGAACAATAAACCTACTCGGAAGCCCGGTTTGCGGCTCTCCAAATAGGCAGCAGCCGACGTACGAATATCCGCAGGAGTAAGATTCGCATTCGCCAGAAGAGGCTCAAGCTCTGCCCGGAATTTCTCACGCACTCGCGAAGGCCCGGTGCGGATATCTTCTGCTTGTTGATCAAGAAGCTCCAGCTCCCGTTCCAAGCGTTCAATTCCTTCCTTGCCACCGATCTCATCCAGCAGAGAATTTTCTTCATCCTCACGTTTCTCCGCTTCTCTCGTCAGGTGTTGCTCCGTTACATGACTGGCCGAACTTGCCAAACTGTGCGTAATTAACGCTTCCTTTTCTTGCATCATGTGTCCAATGAGTTCCGGAAGTACATCCCACTGGTTGTAGCGATGCTGCTTGTCGCGGAGGGAAGTAAACAACAGTCCGTCATATCTGACTTCCCAGGCCGCAAATATAGCTTCGACACCTTCGGTATATTGGTCAAAAGAGAGCTCACGCTCCCGATGCTTGTCGATCTGGTTCACGATCAAAAACAACGGTTTGCCCCAATCCGACAGACTCTTGGCAAATGAAAGGTTTGTCTCGGACTGGACATGGTTATAGTCCATGACATAGAACACCACATCCGCCAGATGGAGCGCTGAATGGGTTGCGAGACTATGTCCGCGATCTGTTGAATCCACACCGGGTGTATCCAGCAGGACAGCATCATCATTCAGCAGAGGAATATCATCCCATACTTCAATCGAGCTGTACGCTCCCCCATTTTTGCAATACGCCTCCAATTCCTCTGGAGAAACTTCAAGTGTTCCTGCTCCATTGTCAGCGCTTACGTTTGGCGTAGTATAAATAAGCGCTCTTGGCTTACCATTACGTATGGATACCACATTCGCACTTGTTGGCACGGGACTTGAAGGCAGCACCCGCTTACCGCACAAACTGTTGATGAGACTCGATTTGCCTGCAGAGAAATGACCACAGAACGCAATCGTCAGATGTTTCGTTTCCGCCTTGCTGATTAAATCCGTTATAGCCTGTACAGCCGTATGGTCCCCTGTCTGCTCCATCGCTTCACGCAGCGGAAGCAGAGGTTTGGCCATTTCTTTTGGGTAATCTGTTCTGGACATGACTGGCCTTCCCCCTGGCTCCTCTAATTTGACATCCGTTTCGACGTCTATCTCTTTTACAACATTTATTTTAACATTATCAAGTTTGAATTTGAACGGTTGGAATTGAATATACATAAATGAACGTATAAATCTATAATCTAAAAAAAATAAAACCGAACAAGGTCGGTTTTATCTGTAATACGTTTTATACTCGATATTTAGCAAATGTATACGCCAAGTGTCTGTTGCATGAATGCGATGCGATCACCTTAATGACAACGATCCTCATGACATTAATACAACAGAACCCATAGTGTAATCACTTCTTATGAAACTGCGTTCTCCATGGAAGGCAGCAAGATTTCAAATACTTGTCCATGTTGCAGAATTGTAATGTCTCTGCCTTTGTCTCTCATAACAACAACTTCTGGTTTAACAGACATACGCTCCAGATAATGTTCAGGCACGTCGCCAGAGTGGCTTACTGTGATGCCTTCTACTTCTTTTTCTTCATTTTCAGCCATTTCCTGTTCAACGATTTGTTCAAAGATATCGGAGAAGGCCTCAAAATTGTCAGTGTACACGGAAATGCATTTCATGATTATTCATCCTTTTCTGCTCATTAATTTATTTTTCGTTTTCGGGTGGTGACACGTTCCTTATCTTTCCTGATTTGGGACGTTTTCATACGTTTTTTCCCTTCCCTGCATATGTCCAGCAATGGACAGATATGACACGCAGGGTTCTGTGCCTTGCAATGGTAGCGTCCAAAAAATATAAACCGGTGGTGAGTTAAAGTCCACTCGTCCCGGGGTACGCGCTTCATTAGTTTCTTTTCGACTTCAAGTACGGAGTCATCCCAACCTGCAAGCGCCAGCCGCTTGGATACACGTTCAACATGAGTATCTACCGCAATTGCCGGTACTCCAAACGCATTGGAAACAACTACATTCGCGGTTTTCCGCCCGACACCTGGTAGTGTCACAAGCTGATCATGTTCCTGCGGTACATCACCGCCATACTGCTCTATTAAAATTCGGCACATGTTCTGAATATGCTTGGCCTTGTTCCGGTACAAACCGATTCGCCGAATATCCTGTTCCAACTCTTCGAGAGGAACCGCCAGATAATCTGCTGGGCTTCTGTACTTCTGGAACAACTCTGCGGTTACCTTGTTCACCGTTTCATCGGTGCACTGGGCAGACAAAAGGACAGCTACCGTCAATTCAAATGCATTGCTGTGATTTAATTCGCAATGTGCATCAGGAAACATTGCTTCCATAGTTTCGAGTATATGTCTAACCGTCGCTGCATTCATGAAGAGCTACCTCCCACAAAATGACTCCACTCTGCGGAGCCTTACTTCGAAGCTTCATCCGAGTACTTTGCGGGGACCTCAAAAAGCTTGCAAAAAAAACGTCTTGATGCGGGAAAGATCCCGTATCAAGACGGTCATTCTTTTGATCCTCGAAAAGAAACGATTACTGTTTTTGAATCTCCAGAATAACATTGTTCAGGAGATACAATACAATATTATCATTATCTCTGAGAGATTGCACGCTTAAAGTATTGTCACCCTGGTGAACAAATACACTTGATCCGAGTGCAAAACGATAGTTGGTGTCTGCTGTCGTTTCCCGTTTAACCAAAATCTGGTTACCCACGCCATCATAAGACCAGAATTGTTTGCTCATGACAGTTAGTACTCTGAAACGTGTGGAATTATCCGTATCTTTTGTCATTTCCACACGATCTCCGACCGTAAGACTAGTCAATGAAGTTAATGTGGAGCCAGATTTTACGACTTTAACAGAACCGCTAACAGGCACGGTTTCAGTCTGGCCGTTAAACTGTTTGAGCGTTACAGATGAAGCATCCACCGCTGTAACTTCAGCCAGCGTACGTTTCACGACTTGAACCGCTTTTGGCGTAGCTCCTTCAAACGTTACATTAATCAGGTTACCTGCTGTCAGTTGTGAAGGCGTGATCGTCTGTCCACTCTCTCCTGTCAGTACGGCTTGATCTACATAGAACTGACTTGTCAACAGATCGGATTTTACTCGAATACGACTATTTGCTTCCAAGGCAACCACTTCGAATTGAGCCACAGTGTTGAGAGCAACCTTCTGCACTACATCCTGATTTGCTCCAAGCGTTACGGTCACTTTGTCACCAATCTTCAAATCTCCCAGACTTGCGCCCGATTTGTTATAGATCTCAACCGTAGGTAAGGTAGTATAAGGCACTGTAATCGTCTGATTACCAGACAACAAACTGATTTTTCTGCCCGATGTGTCAATGTTGTTGATCGTACCTTCGTACTTGTAAATCACTTTAACGGACAACGCACGTGTTCCCACATAGGTCAGATCCAATTTGCGACCATCATTTAAAATCGACTCCAGACCAGCGAGTGTAGGTTTGGTCGTATTGTAGTCCAGTTTGGTTTTCTCGTCCAATGTAAATACAAACGGTTTTTTGTTGTTGTCCAGTACGGTAAGTACCTTTGTTTTGCTGTTGTAAGATACAACCGTTACTCCGTTCATAGGTTCCATTTGACGTCCAATCACCTGAATACGCGTTACCTGATCGTCAGCGTTCAATGACAACTCCACCTGATCCCCGTTCGTTGCATCTGTGATGAGATCATTTAGCGTTGCATCCTGAATACCATTAATAATAACTGCCGGCTTTTCAGTCAGCAGTTTCGCCTCAAGGGAACCCCCTTCACGTTTGAACGTTAACGTGGACTGGTTGCCACCGATCTCAACCAATGTTCCGCGCACAGATTGCTCCACACCTTGAGACAATGTGATAGTTTGCAGAACACTGTCCTTAACGGTGTATTTCACGGCACTGCCGGCTTTGAGATCAGCCACTGACATGATACGGTTTTGATATGTGATAAGCAGATTGTCATTGTATGCAAACTGCTCTGTTGCACCCGCTGCATTGACAAGTTTGATCGTTTTGCCAGAAGTGGATACTTCAGCAACTACGCCATTGTCACTCTTGTTCACAATGCCGGATTTCACACGAATAGCAACTGTTTTTTTGTCAGCCGAGAACGTCTCACGCTGTACTTCGATGATGCTATCTGCCGTAATATCGGACAGTTTGATTGCATTACCATTCTGATCGATGAATGCAGTTGCCTCATCATAACTGTACGTTTCGTAATTCTCGCCCACAAAGATACCAATTTTATTACCAGACAATGAACGTGCAAATGTACCTTCAACGCTTTCCACCTGCGGTGTAGCATCAACAACTTCCACATAGGAAGCCCCACCTGCCGAACCTACAATCATAACTTTCGTATACAGCTTCACATCTGTGGCGGAAGCACGAGTCTCACTGTCTTTCGTAAAGTAAGGCGTACTGCTGTTCACTGCGAAGTTAACGGCTTTGCCGTCCACAACCAGCGTGATCTGCCCATCTTTCAATCCAGTCACATAACCCGTGGAAGTGTTCGGATACTTTGTATCTGTTAACGATTCACCACGACTGAAGAAGGTAGCCAGCTGAGCACGGGTTACGGAACCAGTTGGATTGAATTTGTTGCCTTCCACACCTTTGGCCAGATCCAGGCTAACAGCCAGATTGATATAACCTTTACCACTTTCGGAAATACTTGCATTATCAGCAAATCCGGTAGATTGATTGTTTTGTGCCTTCGCTTCAGCATCCTTGTCCAATGAACGGATTAACAATTTCGTAATCCATTCCCGTGAAGCAGGTTTTTGACCCCAGGAGGTCTTGGATACATCCACCGTTGATTCTTCCGTTTTGTCAATCAGTCCCAGTTGAAGTGCCAGCGCGACATATGGCTTGAAATAATTTCCCACTTCCATGTTTGTCGGTAATGCCGCAGCCGTGTCGGTATTCAACTGGCCCTCTTGATTCATAAAACGGATTGCCATCGTTACAGCTTCTTGCTGTGTTACCGCGTCTCCTGGACGGAACAGGCCGTTGTTACCGAGAAGAATGCCTTGATATGCCAGTTTGTACACATGTTTTTCAGCCCAGTATCCGACCTTGATGTCACTGAACAAACCAGTTGGTGCAGCCGTATTTGTTATTGCAGCAGTCTGACCCTGCCCCGTTTCTGTTGATTCTGCTGCCATGGCAGCTCCGCCGGCGCTAAGGGCCATCATGCCTGCAAGCACGGCTGATACTACTTTTTTAGAGTGTGATGTATGGTTATATTTAAAAGTCACCTATGATTCCCCTCTCTCATGTAAAACGACCCATATTCCGTGGATTCACGGTACAACAGCCTGTTGCACAGCCTATTCGGATCTTGTCATTGGATGTTCAAGATCCACATGGCCCATCAGACTCTCCGTCTGCTGACCATCCACCAGTAAATCTAGTGATTTTACTTCATCAAACTGGAAGAACGTTTGTTTTAGAGCATCCAGCGCATAAGATTCTCCACCTGCTCCAAGACGTGCCGTATCTGGCATATGAATATCCAGCGTAAGAGCTCCATCCTTGAACTGAACAGACTTCAATTCAATTTCTTTAGACCACAGCGGAACAAGTTTAGCGTCTTTGCTCTGTTGCAGTGATTCAAAGGCAGCTTTATATTTGGCATCATCCGATGCGTATGAAATCTCTGTCGAAGCTTTGTGCAACTCCAGTTCTTCTTCATCCGTATAGAATACAGTGATCGTTTTCTTTTCATTACTTTCGGAAGTTGCCGGCTTCTCCGTAGACGTTTCGCTTGGCGGAGTAGTTGTAGTCGTTTCCTCCGAACTGCCTTCCGTGGATTCTGTTGGTGTTGTGTTCTCTTCTGGTTCAGCAGTTACCGGTTCGGTAATTGTTTCGCCTTCAACCTCGGTCACATTGTTTTCAGTTCCTGCGCCTTGCGTCTGATTCGGAGCCGCTGTTGGCTTGCTTCCACATCCAGCAGCTACTGCCATAACCGTTACCAGCAAGGCTGCAATCCATATTTTCTTGTTCATTCTAACTCCGCCTCCTCAACATAAGGGCTTGTCCCTTATTTAATTCCCAGATACTCCTTGATTCCTGCAACAATACCTTTGGCAACACTGTTCTGGAAACTCTCCGTGAACAGGGCTGCTTCGTCGCTCTTATTGCTAAGGAATCCACCTTCCAGCAGAACTGCTGGCATTGTCGTTTCACGGGTCACATGGAGACTTGCCGTTTTCACTCCACGATCTTTCAGTCCGGATGACTGCAAAAGATACTTGTGCATCACTGTAGCAAGTGCTTTGCTGTTGGAGCGTGTATAGAATGTCTCTACACCGTTCGCAGCAGCAGGGCCACTGTTAGCATGAATGGAGATGAAGATATCCGCTTTTATGTCTTGTGCAATCTTCACACGTTCTTTTAATGCCAAAAATGTATCATCGCTGCGCGTTAACACAACGTCAATTTTGGATTCTTTTTTCAACAAGGCTTCCACTTTCAGAGCCATTGCCAGATTGAAGTCTTTTTCACGTTTACCAGTTACACCGATTGCCCCAGGATCATGATCTCCGTGACCTGCATCGATAACGACAACTTTTTTGCCATTATTACCAACTGGAGGAGCAGGTGTACCACTTTGATTATCGAGGTTAATCATAACCAGTCCGGAATCATTTTGCACACTGTACCCTTTTGAACTGGACAGATCGATTACAAAACGAATAGTAGATGGACTGTTGCTGTATAACGAGTAACGAATCTTCGACACATCCGGATAGCCGCTAACGACGAGTTGTCCATTCTGGTTGCTGTCTAGAGCCTGTCCTTCACTGAACGAATCAGCAAATGCGGTATTCGGCAAGTCTATAACGATTCGATCTGGTCCTGTCATCGTGAAGACGTTCGGCTTCGTACTTCCGCTTGTTGCAATCATGAAGCGGTTGTCGCTGAAGCTGATGCCGTTCACCAGTACAAGACCTTCTTGATCCGATCCTCCGCCTTCATTGCCAGAGTTCGGAGGTGTGGTTGTCCCGTTTCCGGAACCTGAATTCTGGGTAACTAATGTTACCGTCTTCGTGGTATTGTTCCAACCCACCTTAAGACCCATTTCCTCACCAATAAATCGGAGAGGTACGAGCGTAGTACCATTTTTCACGAGTGGCGGGGCATCCAGGTTTACGTTACTGCCGTTCACCGTTGCCGTCTTCTGTCCAACAATCATCTGCATGGCAGTGTTGTCTTTGCTAATAGTCACCGTTTGCGTTTGCTGCTTCCACTCCACGCTATATCCAAGATTTTCGGACACAACCCGGATCGGAACCATCACCTTGCTGTTGATAATTTCCGCTTTTGTATCCGATGGCTGTACGATTTCTTTTCCGTCTAGGATAATTTTCGTGTCTGTTGCTGCGTGACTATAGCCCGGGAATACGAGCCCAAAGACAAATAACAGTACCAAAAAACCGAACTTCTTCATCCTTCACCCCTACCATTCTCATATTTTTTTGCCGCATGTTGTCATTTTCCAACTCCGACTGACCGCTTGGGCATTACCAGACACCTATTAGACGCCCCTCGCTCTCAAAAGTTGCGAATATATTCCAACATAACAGAAAAAAAACGTTGTCAGATCAAGCTTTTTTTACATTTTAATGTCTTCTTTTTTCCTTATTTATCAAATATACATCTCTAAACAACGTACTACCCTAACCTTCATATTTGCGCACAATTCAATTTACAGTCCCAAAAATTCAACAATTCCGTCCACAATCGCCTGTGCACATTTGTTCTGGTATTCTTCCGTGAGCATGACTGCTTCATCTGTAGGGTTACTTAAAAAACCAAGTTCAAGTAACACAGCAGGCATGGTTGTTTCACGCGTCACATGCAGACTAGCCGTTTTAACCCCACGATCCTTGAGTCCTGTTACCGGCAACACATATTTGTGAAGAGTGTCAGCCAAAGTCTTGCTTTCTTTACGACTGTAGAGCGTTTCAATGCCGTTTGGTACCGGTGTAGTAAATTTGTTTCCATGAATGGACACAAAAACATTTGCCTGATTCAATTCAGCAATATCCACACGCTGTTTAAGTGAAAGTTCTGTATCATCCTGGCGTGTAATGACCGTTTGAATATTTTGGTATTGTTGAAGGATTGCCTGTACCTTCAGTCCTACAGCCAGATTGAAATCCTTTTCATAAGCTCCTGACAAACTCACTGCACCCGATTGACGACCACCATGTCCCGGATCAATGACCACAATCGTTTTACCATCATTGGTAGGTACTGCCGGTTGGCTTGTCGGTTCTCCATTCGTGGCTGTCAGGTCAACGAGCAAGACATTGTTATCTCCAACAGACCATTTGGCTGTAGCCTTCTGATCCAGATCCAGAACGACACGTACGGTAGAAGGCGATTTACTGAACATGGCATAACGGACTTTGGAAACTATTGATGAATCCGTAACGAGAATCTGTCCACTGCCATCCGGATTAGATGCTTGTCCCTGAATGAATTCCTGAGAGAATTTCGCTGAAGGCAGATCAACAATAATTCGGTCTGGCCCACCAATACTGGATACTTTTGGGCTAATATTACCGTTGGTTGCTACAATCAACCGATCTCCGCTGAAGCTGATGCCTTGAAGTTCTGTCAAACCATCCGGGACAGGTGCATCGACGGGGTCACTGTCACCTTCCGTTTCAACTACAGGAGGAATACTAAATAGGCTTACTGTCTTGGTTCCATTGTCCCAGCCAACACGCAGACCCATGCCTTCCCCAACAAAGCGTAACGGAACAAGCGTAGTTCCCTGTTTGATCAGTGGGGGCGAATCCAAGTTCACCACGTTTCCATTCACTGTAGCTGCATCTTTGCCAGCCGTCATTTGGATCATGCTGTTTCCTTTTTGAACCTGGACTGACTGAGTTTCCTTCTCCCACTTCACCTTATAACCCAGGTTCTCGGATACAATTCGAATTGGAACCATGACCGTTTTCCCGATATTCTCTGCAGGTGCACCCGTCTGCTGGTTAATGGTTACACCGTCGAGTACAATCGAGGGAGTGGTGTCTGCATGGGCCATGATTGGGAATAAACATAGGAACAGAAGAAAAACGACTGCTGCCGACCATTTTTTCATACCTCATCCACCATTCTTTTTGTCTTTTGAACATCCGACCTGATTCTCTGCAGCGTAACATCAATGACAATATGTAACCTTCCATAATCTACTAATCAGTTTATCAGATATTGTCTGATCATCCGGTTACAACGTTGTCATATTTAGTCGGAAACAGAGTGGCAAAAAAACTACTTTCTCCATTCGTCTAGTTCCCGAAATCATATGGAAATTACATTCCTCATCCATTTTTGCTATGCTGAGTTCGAATACTTGACTACAGGAGACTGAGACTTGATGCCTAAAATACTGATCGTGGACGATGAAGCAGATCTTCGAAAGCTACTGACTGATTATTTTGAAATTAACGGATATTCCGTGATGACGGCCAGGGACAGCCGGGAAGCGCTGCGGAAAGTGGAGCAACAACCCGATCTTGTTTTGTTAGATATCAAAATGCCTGAACAGAACGGCCTTCAATTATGTGAAAAAATTCGGGACTACGTCTCTTGCCCCATCTTATTTTTAACGGCTCGAATCGAAGATGCTGATAAAATAGCAGGTTTTCGTGCCGGAGGCGATGACTATATCCTGAAGCCTTTCAGCATTCGCGAGTTGGGCGCAAGGGTTGAAGCACATATACGCAGGGAACAACGAATCCAAACTAAATCTTCGGTAAGGTTTAACAATGAATTGGTCATTGATTATACGGCCAGGGAGCTCTACTACCTGGATAAGCGAATTTCACTGCCCAAAAAAGAGTTTGATATTGTCGAATTACTGTCCACGCATCCTGATATGGTGTTTGGAAAGGAACGCATATATGAAAAGATTTGGGGCATGAATGAGCAAGGCGACAGTAACGTGATTGCAGAGCATATCCGGCGAATTCGCTACAAATTAAAGGAATACGGCTGTGATAATCAAATCGAGACTGTTTGGGGAGTAGGCTACAAATGGCCAAGTTTATGACTAGACTCCTGTTTTTAAAGCGATTGTCCTTACTGCACTCTTTTATGCTGTTGTGTGTGGTCACACTTATTGCCGTGCTGGCCATCATAACCATGGAGTTTGCTTGGGCGGAGAACCTGCGGCTGCGTTTCGGAGATGCGGATTGGGTGCTGCCCTCCCTCGTCTCGGCGGTTCTGCTAACCGTAGCGACTGGAATTGTCACCATGGCCGTTCTATTTTACAGATGGAAGCTAAAACGTCCGCTGGAGCTATTAAAACGAGCATCCGAAAACATTTCGGCCAACGATCTAAACTTCCGCATTTCCTATGACAGCCAGGATGAGATGGGCGAGCTGATCGCGCTATTTGAAAACATGCGCTCACAATTGGAAAAAAACCTTAAGACACTTTGGCGTTCGGTTGAAGAGCGCAAGCAGATCAATGCTATTTTTGCCCATGATCTGAGAACACCCCTGTCAGTGTTAAAAGGAAACGCCGAGCTTCTCGCCACCTATCTTCCCGAGAAGAAGTTGTCTGAAGAAAAGGTGCTCGACCTGATCCATACTATGAACCTTCACATCTTACGTCTGGAGAGTTATGCAGAGGCCATGAACTCAATTCAGAGGCTGGAGGATGTGCCGTTGAACTTCCAATCGATGGATACGATCTCATTGAAGGCTTTGCTGGACGGCAGCGCTGAACAAATCGCGAAACAGTACGGTATACGTTTCGTCTCTTCCGTGGAATATGATAATGCCTCAGTAAATGTAGATCACTATCTCGTCATGCAGATATTCGAGAATATAGTGGCTAATGGGGCCAGATACGCAGCCAGTCAATTAAACGTTCACTATGACGTGCAGGGTGGCATTATGAAGATTACCGTTTCAGAGGACGGTCCTGGTTTCTCTGACGAAGCACTGAGTAAGGCTATACTCCCTTTTTACCGAGGCGAAGTATGGGATGCGAGCGAACATCGCGGGCTGGGCCTTTACGTTTGCAAGGTGTTTTGCGAAAAACATGAAGGTAGTCTTCAGATTGCAAACGGTCCTAGCGGAGGTGGAAGCGTGACGGCAAGTATTGGGACGCAAGTTGATAAATAGTTGAAAATGATCTGATAACATCTTCTTATCTTGAATTCGAGGAGTGTTATCATGCTAAAACTAAAAAAAAGATTGTATATCACAATTAGCTGCTTGTTATTATGTATCGCGTGGGCGACCCCCTTATCCGCCAATGAAGCCAGAGACAGGACAAAAGTTCTGCAGGAGATCGACGAATATATGAATCGGAGCATGAAGGCCAATCACATTAAGACTGCTTCACTGGCGATTGCCAATAACGATGTGGTCTTTTACGCAAAAGGCTACGGGACATTTGCGGATGGCCAGAAGGTTACGGGCAACACCCCTTTTCCCATTGCTTCACTCAGCAAGTCCTTTACTGCATTGGCCGTTCTGCAGTTGGTGGACAAGGGTCGGATCAACTTGGATGCTGCTTACGCTTCCTATTTTCCAGAGCTTTCTCCACAGGATCCCCGCGTTCTTGACATCACGGTACGTCATTTACTGAATCAGACGAGTGGTCTCAATGACAAGATAAATCCCGATATGACAAAGACTCCGCAATTCCAATCGTTGGCTGAAGCGAACCAATTATTAAACACGGTTCAACTTGCCCATATCCCCGGAACGGCCTACAGCTATCATAATCCTAATTACGTGCTGCTGGCGAACCTCGTGGAAAGTGTTAGCGGAGAGCGCTTTTCGGATTACTTGAAAGAACATATTTTTGAACCGCTAGGAATGAACCATACCTTCAGTGTCAGTACGACGCAGCAATTCTATGAGAATAATACTATCCCGCTAGGACACTACCTGAGTTTGGGACGCTCTATAAGTCAATCCGAACCGCTTTGGTTCATTGAGGGCCCCGCCGGCATCGTTTCAACCGCAGAGGACATGTCCCTTTGGATGCTTTCCCAATATAATGGCCGCCTCGTTTCCCCTGTGCTGATGAAACAATATCATGCAGCAGGAGATATCAGTCCGTACGGCATGGGCTGGCTTGCAAACCAAGATGCGTCTAGTGGCCGAACGATCTCCCACAGCGGCATTTTCTGGACCTACAAGTCAGAAGAACTGGTTTCTTTGAACGAGCAATTGGGCATTGCCGTAATGTTTAATTCTGGTATAAACGCTTATGTGAATTACTCGGCATTTATTGATGGAATAGCGGATATTATGAGGGGCCGAGAACCCCAAACCTCTTTTGTGAACGGTCGGAATATGGAAATAATCATGATTGCGCTGATCATCGCTACGCTTGTATGGGGCATATACGCCTATTTCCGCATACGTCGGAGCAACCAACGCCTAACGATCAGCAAATTGATTATGATCACGGTTGGTAGACTGATCCCGGTTCTAATTCTCTTGTCTCTGTTCCCCTTGGTTACATTTATCGGCGGAGGACGTGTGCTGCCTTGGTTTGGCATCTGGACTACCCTATCAACTCCAATCATATGGCTTATGGTATGGTCACTTGTGAATTTCGTGCATTGGGCTTGTTATATCTATGTCTATTTTCAGAATAAAAAAAACGACCATTTGGAGTTACCTCAGTAATCGATTTTTAGGTTCCTCTATTTAGTCGGCTGTTATAGTATCTGTTGAAGTATTCGGCCAAGAAGAATCAAGAGTTCTATGTATAGCTGACTTATTAAGCTAATTTAGCTTCTGAAATTACAAAAAGCTTCTGTCTCACCGATGGGAACAAGGTCCCTTTGGCGAGGCAGAAGCTTTCTTCTATACGATACTTTAGTAATTAACCGAACAGTTTTGCCGCGTGGCGTTGTTCGTAAGCAGCGATTTCATCATCATGTTGAAGAGTCAGACCGATATCGTCCAATCCTTGCAACAGGAATTGACGACGGTGCTCATCCAGATCAAAATCGATATGCAGTCCGTATGCATCGGTGATCGTTTTGTTTTCCAGATTTACATTCATCTCATAGCCTTCATGTGTCGCTGTACGTTGGAACAAGTCTTCAACTTGCTCTTCTGACAACTTGATTGGCAAGATTCCGTTCTTAAAGCAGTTATTATAGAAAATGTCTGCAAAAGATGGAGCGATCACACAACGGAATCCATAGTCCATAATTGCCCATGGCGCATGCTCACGGGAAGATCCACAGCCAAAGTTGGCACGTGAGATCAGGATGGTTGCCCCTTCATAACGAGGTTTGTTCATTTCGAAGGAAGCATTATTGTTGCCCTCTTCATCAAAACGCCATTCATAGAACAAAAATTGTCCAAATCCGGTACGTTCAATCCGTTTCAGAAACTGTTTCGGAATGATTGCGTCTGTATCTACATTGACCCGGTCTACCGGTGCAACGATGCCTTGTAATGTTTTGAATTCTTCCATATTAAACGTTCTCCCTTCTGTCTGTTATAGATTAGATCGCTGCTTCTGTTTTGAAATTCCAGTCCCGTACGTCCACAAAGTGACCCTTAACCGCTGCTGCTGCTGCCATTGCCGGAGATACCAGGTGCGTACGTCCTCCGCGTCCTTGGCGTCCTTCAAAGTTACGGTTGGAAGTCGAAGCACAACGTTGTCCTGGCTTCAATACATCCGGGTTCATCGCCAGACACATGCTGCATCCCGCATCACGCCATTCAAATCCGGCTTCCGTAAAGATTTTATCCAAACCTTCTTGTTCTGCTTGGATTTTAACTCGTCCTGAACCTGGTACAACAATTGCTGTAACCTGACTGGATACCGTGTGACCTTTAGCCACTTTTGCTGCTGCACGCAGATCTTCGATCCGACCATTGGTGCAAGAACCGATAAATACATAATCAATTGGAATCTCGGCGATTGGTGTTCCCGGTTCAAGCCCCATATATTCAAGCGCTTTTTCAGCCGCTTTGCGTTCGTTTTCTGTAGGCAATTCAGCCGGAACAGGAACTTTCGAAGAGATGTCGGTTCCCATGCCAGGGCTTGTTCCCCAAGTTACTTGCGGAATCAATGTCTCCACATCGATTTCAACCACATGGTCGAACTCGGCACCTTCATCGGTTACAAGCTGTTTCCAACCTTCTACAGCTTCATCAAACTTCGCACCCGCTGGTACGTATTCACGTCCACGCAGATATTCAAATGTTGTTTCATCCGGAGCGATCAATCCTGCTCTTGCTCCACCTTCGATGGACATGTTGCAGACCGTCATACGCTCTTCCATGCTCAACTCACGGATGGATTCGCCTGTGTACTCAATAACATAACCTGTTGCAAAGTCTGTACCGTATTTGGCGATGACTGCGAGGATCATATCCTTCGCGGTTACACCCGGGTTACGTTTGCCGACAAAACGAACTTCCATTGTTTTGGCTTTTGCTTGTTGCAAACATTGCGTTGCCATAACGTGTTCAACTTCACTTGTTCCGATTCCGAATGCCAGTGCACCAAACGCACCGTGTGTGGACGTATGACTGTCACCACATACAATCGTTTTACCCGGGTGAGTCAGACCCAGTTCAGGGCCCATAACGTGTACAACGCCTTGATCAATCGTGTCCAGATCATACAATTTCACGCCGAAATCACGGCAGTTTTGCGAAAGTGTATCAATTTGTTGTTTGGAGATAGGATCTGTAATGTTGAAACGGTCTTTCGTTGGAACGTTGTGGTCCATTGTCGCAAATGTCAGTTCAGGGCGACGAACTTTACGTCCGCTCAGACGAAGACCTTCAAATGCCTGTGGAGAAGTTACTTCGTGCACCAGATGCAGATCGATATACAGAATGCTTGGTTTGCCTTCTTCTTGATGAATCACGTGGTTTTCCCAAATTTTCTCAAACATCGTTTTTTTACTCATCATTTTCACCTCATTATAAGTTCGGTCCTTGGAAGAGCCTCGTGTTTCCTTTAAAAAGTGAAGCTCTTGAATGACATAAATATATCACCCTGTCCTTCATTGTTCCAAGATATAATATCTATAGATGTAATAGGTTTAACCTATAATGAGAGAATGGCAAATAAACCACTGCTCATCGCAGAGGTTTCAATTGATAACAATTATCATTATCAGATAAGTCTTATACTACGTTCCCGCTTCTTCGCTGTCAATGCTTTTATACAAAATAAAGAAGCCTCTCCTGAGATTTGAGTTTACCGGTAGTTTCGGTAAAGAGAATGATTTCTTTATCTGTAATGATATAATGGTGGCATAACGAAAGGAATGACCAATGACGATGGAATTCAGACAACTTCAATATACGTTGCAAATTGCGGCCGAACGCAATTTCTCCCGGGCAGCAGAGAAGCTGCATATTGCTCAACCTTCATTAAGCCAGCAATTATCCAAATTGGAAAAAGAATTGGGTGTGCTACTGTTTCAGCGTAATACAAGTACCGTGGAGTTAACCCATGCGGGTGTTACGTTTGTCGAGCAAGCCCAGAAGATCGTAGATGCCGTGGAGCTATTGCGTCAGGAAATGTCAGATATCTCCCAGCTTCGCAAAGGTAAAGTCGTTGTGGGCAGCATGCCGATCACGGGTTCACACTTGCTCCCACACGTGCTTCCGGCGTTCCAACAAGCTTATCCCGAGATTGAGGTAACCTTATTGGAAGACTCCGGACTTACGCTTGAGAAATTGACAGCAAGCGGCAAAGCTGATCTGAGTCTGCTATCTCTTCCTTTACAAGAACCAAGCTTGGCTTATGTAACTATTGGCGAAGAACGGATTGACCTGGCAGTTCCTCCGAATCACCCTCTGGCACGCAGGGCAGATCCGGAACATCCGCTTCCTGTGCGAATTGAAGAGCTTCGGGATGAACCCTTTGTTGTATTGAAAAAAGGACAGGGTTTCCGCAAACTTACATTTGATCTCTGTGAGCAGGCTGGTTTTGATCCCCAAGTTGTGTTTGAGAGCACCAATATTGAAACCGTTCAGTCGCTGGTCGCCACAGGTATGGGTATTACCCTGGTTCCTCGCTTTATTGCCCGTGCGCCGCGCAGTGAATTCGTGCCTGTGTATGTGCCACTTGCTGAACCTACTCCCAGCAGAACACTTGTTGTGGCTTATCGTCAAGGCAGAGTGCTGTCGAAGGCAGCCGAAGCATTCATCCATACGTTTCAACAAACCGTGGCCGAACTGTCAAAGGGAAACTAAGAAATTGCTCTATGGTATAGGTACATTTCTTTAGGTACAATTCATACTGAACCAAAACAAAGGCTTGACCCTTATGGCCAAGCCTTTGTCATATACTCGTTTCCCGCATCCGCAGGATAAAGTTCTTACATCGCAATCACAGTAACTGGTTAGAGTACAATGTTGCTTATTAAGTTGTTAAGCTTTAATGCTAATTTATAATGTTAATGTAGAAACGTACATAAGAAAACTTCATGTCTGGCGGTTTATTTACGCAAATTACGATCGCTTGTCAGCCTGTTTTGCTGATTCATTACACGGCCTTCGTCCTGAACAGTTGAATCAGGCGGTGATAGCCCTCCTGCTCCATTCTCTAAGAATGCCCTTAAGTGATCTTCCCTTGTGTTATCCTGTTCCAGTCTCCTGAGCGTATCTTTCACATGGTTGTCCATTGATTGATCATCTCCTTGGTAACGGGATAGTTATCATTACCCGCGTCCTGGAAGAATAAACACTTTCTCTGCAGAATTTATTTCATTTTTTTATTTTTCGCCAAAATAAACGCCAGGTCGACGGTCTTCAAACACGGGAATACGCCCGCGAACCTCATCTACCAGGGATGGGCGAATGATTCCGGTCACGATCTCTTCCCCTTCGCCACCTTCCGCTACAATCTCACCCCACGGATCAATGATGAGGGAATGTCCGAAAAACTCGGTGTCTCCCCCTTTTCCCACACGGTTACAGGCGATCACATACATCTGATTCTCAATCGCTCGTGCCGTAAGCAACGTACGCCAGTGGTGCAGACGAGGATTCGGCCATTCGGCCGGTACAATCAATGCCTTGGCACCATTCAAAGCAAGGGTGCGGGCAAGTTCCGGAAACCGGATGTCGTAACAGATCGAAGCACCCGCTGTAAGACCGTTCTGCAATTCAAAAATTTCAGGTTCCGCACCTGGCTGTAAATATTTCTCCTCATCCATCAGACGGAACAAATGTAATTTGTCGTACCGAGTGACCTGTTTTCCTTCACGATTATAAGCATACATTGTATTGTATATTTGACCATCCCGTTTCTCAGCGATTGACCCGCCAACGATGGAAATTTGATGTTTTTGAGCAAAAGCAGACAACCATTCCCGAGATTTCTGGCCTTCCGGGTCAGCGAGTTCATGAATTTGCGTCAGAGCGTAGCCCGTATTCCACATCTCAGGTAACACAGCCAGCCCCAGATCCGGATATTGTTCTACCGCACGCTCAAGCAACGTCTGCATATGTTTATGATTGGCCTCAGGGTCTCCGAGTTGAATATCGCCCTGAATCAGGGCTACACGCATTTCTCCCTGTTGTTTTTCTGTCATGACAAGCACTCCTCTGAACCGTAATACCTGCTATCATAGCTTGATCCTCCTGGAGACTGCAAGCCTGTTTTTGTTATGAACTTCCACATAACAACTCAGGCAGCAGGGTCAACAATCGATCACTCGTGAGCGCATCACCCACATTCCATGTTGACTCCTCCACAGGGTATACCCGTCCATTCTGCACAGCCGGAAGGGCCTTCCAGCTGGGACTTTTCATCAGCATCTCTGTAGCCTGTCTCGCCACGACTTCCTCAGGCAGCATAACAAATACATGATCTCCCGCATACTGACGTACCGCTTCAGCCGAAATTTCCTTATAGGCTCTGCCCGCTGCAAGTGCTTCCTTCACTTTGGTAACTGGCCTGAATCCCATCGGATGATATAACAATGGCGCTAGACCGATATTGCCCATAACAAATAATCGTGCACCCCGATGGTATGTAAATACGGAAGCCGTTTCCCCCTCTTCAATCACAGTATGGATCTTCGCCCACATCTGCTCAGTACGCTCCTCATAGGAGGTTAGCCATTGTTCAGCCTGAGGTTGTCTGCCAAACCAGCTGCCCAATCTGCGCATTCGTTCTTCCAACGTGGCATGTGAATTGTAAGCAAGCGTCGGAGCAATCCGGTAAAGTTGTTCATACTGCTGTTCATTGCTGCTATCAAAAATAATCAAATTCGGCTTCATTTGAACAGCTGCTTCCACATTAACCGGAGCAACCGCGTCATAGGTCTGATCTCCCAATATCTGAATGCCCAGCATCAGCAGATCTCCCGCAGAATCTCCAAAATACATAATTCGTTCCGGGTTTACTGGAATATTCACATCATGACCCAACCAGTCTTGTACCAACGTCTGCTGTTGAATGGATCTGTCATATTGACGAGGGGATAATCCGGTCATTTGGCGAAAACGCCTGCTGAAATAATACTCATCCTTAAACCCTACGCGACTCGCTATATCCCGAAGTGGTTCATCTGATTTGCGAAGCCAGTCCTTGGCATGTTTGATGCGTACATGATTCACATAATCGAGCGGCTTGTGACCCGTGAGTTGTCTGAAAAGAGTCGTAAATTGTACAGGTCTGATCTCCGCAAGACGTGCCAGTTTCTGTACAGTGATTTCTTCAGCATAATGGTCGTCCACATACTGAATCGTACTGTGTAGTCTTGCTTCCATACTCTGTTCCGTCTTTGGAGAAGTGTACCGGGTAATGATCATCTCCATCCATTTTTGGAACTGTGCATTCAAATGACTGTATTCGGCATCTGTTTTATAGTTCCGAATGGCATACATTTGCTCAAGCAGACCACTTAAAGGAGCATAGGGATAACCATTCAATTGGTTTCTGTGCTCAAATACAGGGCGGGTAAAGAGCTCGGGATCACCCGTCAACACATGAATAACATCAAAAGCCATTACGAAATATTTCAATTCCAAGTTATTACGATGTTCAATCTGGTGCCCCTCTCCCGGAGAAAGCGGATAAACACATCCCGTGGTAAACGGAAACTGTTCATGTCCAATATATAAACGCCCATCCCCTTCTTCGCAGATCAGGAAGGCATGTTTCTCGCAAGCAACTTCCAGCATCACCTGTTCAGGTGGTTCAATTCGTCGTACCAGATGATCCAGCCGAAACATGAATGCTGAAAAGAACAACGCTCCCCCATCGGCATCCAAAGCCTGCATGTCGGTTCACCTCGTTTTTCTAAAATGAGAATAATTATCAATCATTCTGTATGGTCTGATTATAAGCGAGCGATGGTCAATAATCCAGATATGAGTTTATTCAGCAAAAAAGAGCGCTCAACGAAAGGTTGAAGGCTCCTTTTACTTTTTAAATCCGCATTACTCAAAGGTGTTACCAGTGCCTTACTAGCTCATCACCAATTATTGGATCATCTGTTTTGGCAGCTCTTGTAACAACCACTCCCTGGAAAGGGCATCACTCGAAGCTTTGACGATATCAAAGCGGTATACTTTTCCTTCTTTCACCGCAGGCAGGTTCTTCCAGATTGAACTATCTAGCAATTCTTTGGTGGATTGTTTCGCATCGTCGGTCACAGGATCCAGAATAAATATCCGATCACCGGCAAATTCAGATAATTTTTCAGTCGAAATCTCTACAAATCCCATGTCTTCATCCAATACTTTCTGGATTTCCGCGGTTGGCTTCAGCCCGTCTTTTCCGTATAACAACTGTGGCAATCCTGCACCCGCCATGACAAACAGACGGTTCCCGGGATACATGGTGAATACCGAAGCGGTCTCCCCTTTTTTCAATCCGTTCTCATGAAGTTGCGTCCACATCTCTTCAGTCGCTTTTTGATGAGCCGTAATCCAGTCCTCCGCTTCTTGCTTCTTATTCAACAAATCGCCAAGGGTACGCATGCGATCTTCTATTAAACCAAACGAATCAAATGTAACCGTGGGTGCAACCTTCGCGATCTGATCATATTGACCCTCGTCACTGTTGGAGAAAATGATCAGATCGGGATTCAGGTCTAACGCCTTTTCCACACTGATCGGAAATCCTACATCTTCTGCCTGAGCAACCTGATCATCGAATACGGTTCCCTCTTGACGAAGTATGCCGACAGGGACAACACCAAGCGCGAGCAGATCCCCTGTAACTTCTCCGTGATAGATAACTCGCTTCGGATTTACAGGAACCTCTACTTCATGGCCTGTCCAGTCTTTGAATATCCGGGTCTCGCCTTCATTCGTTTCTTCCATTGCAGTCGTGGTCCCTGTCGTTTCTGTGGTTGCTTTGGATTCATCTGTGCCGGCAGCAGGTGTTGCAGCCTGATTTCCACAAGCTAGTAGCAAAATGGATAGCCACGTTACTGTAAATAATACTGCCGTATTTCGAATGCCCTTTTTCATTTCTATTTCTCCCCCTATATCATGTGCGTTGTGGAATGAATTAATGATATTGATTATCATTATCGGATATTATCATAAAACATGGCTTCTCTTAGCTCAATGGACAAAACTAAATAAGCACTTTCAGTTTTGTACAATCCTCCGCTATTGCTCTACGTGCTACCTGATCAAGTCGATTTCCCTCTATACAGCTCGGGATTGGCGTGATAAATTAATGAGAACTATTTGCCATTTTTAATAACCGGAGTGATGAATATAATGACCCATCCAGACCATATAACTGCTCGTTCAGCTTTTAAGATACCAACTTCTGATGTGATGACACAGCTGCCAACGCAATTTTTTGCTACCCTTGTTCAAAATGTAAATCGTGAAATCGCAAGTGGACATGATGTGATCAATCTGGGGCAGGGCAACCCGGATACACCTACACCACCTCATATTGTGAAAACACTGCAAAAGTCGGCTGAAAATCCCCTCTACCATAAATATTCCCCTTTTAGAGGCTACTCTTTCCTGAAGGAAGCTGTCGCCAAACGTTATAAGGAAGATTACAACGTTGATCTGGACCCCGAGACTGAAGTAGCCATTCTGTTCGGAGGAAAAACCGGATTGGTTCAGTTACCTCAGGTCCTGCTTAACCCCGGCGACACCGTTCTCGTTCCAGATCCCGGCTACCCCGATTACTGGTCTGGTGTTGCACTCGCCAAAGCAAACATGTCATTTATGCCTTTGCTCGAGTCCAATGCATTCCTGCCGGATTACGAAGCTGTTACAGCCGAAGATCGGGATAAGGCCAAGCTGATGTTCCTGAACTATCCCAACAACCCAACGTCAGCAACGGCACCCATTTCGTTCTACGAAGATACCGTTGAATTTGCCATTCAAAATCAAATCGTAGTTGCCAGCGATTTTGCTTACGGTGCGATTGGATTTGACGGACATCGTCCCGTAAGTTTCCTGCAAGCCCCTGGTGCCAAAGAAGTGGGCATTGAGTTCTATACGTTATCCAAAACATATAATATGGCTGGATGGCGTGTTGGATTCGCGCTTGGTAATGCAGAGATTGTCTCTAAAATCAATCTGCTTCAGGATCATATCTATGTCAGTCTCTTCGGTGGGATTCAAGCTGCGGCAACGGAAGCACTTACTGGCTCCCAGGAATGTGTTACTTCGCTGGTTTCACGTTACGAATCCCGTCGCAATGCATTTTATGACTCTCTTTCCTCGATTGGCTGGCAAGCTTCGAAACCGGCAGGTTCATTCTTCAGCTGGTTGCCTGTACCTGCAGGTTATACCTCTGCTTCATTTGCGGACTTGTTACTGCGGGAAGCCAAGGTGGCAGTCGCCCCAGGTGTCGGTTTTGGTTCACATGGTGAAGGCTATGTCCGCGCAGGACTGCTCAGTGATGAAAACCGATTACGCGAAGCTGTGGAACGGATTGGCAAGCTGAATTTATTCAAGTAATTTACAGGACCATAACCCCTTTGCATATGCCAAGTTTCCATGGTATGTTATAAGAAATATTGAACGAAACGTGATGACGGGACCAGTAAGAGAATATCAGTCGCGCCCAGAGAGTAAATTCCACCCTGCTGAAAGAATTTACCGCGGCTCTTCTCTGAAACCTACCCCTGAGCGGCCTGTTACGTGCAGGACAGTGCCTTCTGTTACAGGGCATGAAGCCGGATGATCTAATCATCAATAAAGGTGGTACCGCGGAAGTAACGAACTTTCGTCCTTTTTAACTAAAGGGCGGGAGTTTTTTTTGTACCCGCTAAAGCCTGCTCCAGAAACACTTATTAATCATGTTTAAGGAAGTGAAACCATGACTTCACGTATTGTAGTTAAGATTGGAAGCAGCTCGCTTACAACGGAAGAAGGCGGTCTGGATCGCAGTTCGATCACTTTTTTTGCCGGAGAAATTGCAGCATTGGCTGATCAGGGCCATGAAGTACTTCTGGTCACCTCAGGAGCGGTAGCGGCCGGATTCCGGGAGATCGGTTACCCTCAGCGGCCCAAACAGTTGCATGAGAAACAAGCTGCAGCGGCCGTTGGGCAGGCATTACTGATGCAGGCATATCAACAGGCTTTTGCAGCGCACCGCGTTACTACAGCGCAAATTCTGTTAACCCGCACAGACTTTCACAGTCGTAAACGCATGGGTAATGCAGGCATGACTGTGGAGGAACTGCTCAAACAGCGAGTGATTCCGATTTTTAATGAGAATGATACGGTGTCGGTGGACGAATTGAAGTTTGGTGATAACGATCTGTTGTCCGCGTTGGTTGCAAACCTGGTGAAGGCACAGCATCTGATCATTCTTACCGATACCAACGGCCTGTACACCGCAGATCCGCGTAAAGATCCTTCTGCCGTGCGTTACGACCGTATCCCCGAAATCACGGCTGAGATCTATGCTTTTGCCGGTGGTTCAGGATCATCGGTTGGTACAGGTGGCATGCGATCCAAAGTTGATGCAGCCAAGGTTGCTACACGTGGAGGCGTACCTGTATTCGTGGGAAGTGTGAAAGAACCCGGAGATATGCAGAAGGCGGTTGATGGCACGGGCAAAGGAACTTACTTTGAGACACGCCTCGCTTCGTTATCCCGTAAAAAGCAGTGGCTGGGCTTCATGTCCACTCCACTCGGTACAGTCGTTGTAGATGCCGGTGCTGAAGAGGCACTTGTCCATGGGGGGCACAGTCTTCTGCCTGTAGGCGTCAAGCGGGTACTGGGAACGTTCCATGCAGGAGATGTCGTAGAGGTCATTGGATTGGATGAAACCTTGCTTGGTCGCGGTATTGTCAATTATGATGATGACCAGCTTCGACTCATTGTCGGACTTCCCAGTGGCGAAGTGATGAAACAACTCGCTAGCATCCACAGGCTTGAGGTTATTCATAGAGACGAATGGATTACGTTAAAATAAAACATGAACCAATATTAAGTTAAACTAATCATTTATACGTAACGGAGAGGACAGAAAATACCTGAAAAAGCGGAGCGTTCGCCTAAAAGCTTTCTGAAAGAAAGCTACATCGGAAGCATACGCTTATCCCCGGATTTTCCCTTTAGAAAAGGGAATCAAAAAATCTGGGGATAACAGCGATTGGAAGGTTATTCTGTCATCGTAGTGACTGTGTGAATAATCTTTAGTCCAACATGTGGTTAAAATTTTAATTTTTTATATATGAGGAGGAATTAAGATGAGTGAAGTCAGAGAAAAAGCCATCAAAGCCCAAGCCACGGTTCCACAGCTGAACCGATTGAATACAGAACAGAAAAATACGGCCCTGCGTGTCATGGCAGATGCATTGATTACAGAGACGGATTCCATCATTACGGCAAACGCTGAAGATCTGGATCGCGGCAGAGAACAAGGTACGCCGGAATCCATGCTGGATCGGCTCGCACTTAATAAGGAGCGCATTGCTGGCATTGCTGAAGGATTACGTCAGATTGCAGATCTGCCTGATCCAGTCGGTGAAGTATTGGAGACATTCACCCGTCCTAACGGATTGCATGTTGAAAAATTAAGAGTGCCGATTGGCCTGATCGGCATCATCTACGAAGCTCGTCCTAATGTAACTGTAGACGCAGCTGGATTATGTCTCAAAACAGGTAATGCAGTGCTTCTGCGCGGTGGCTCCTCTGCCCTGTCCTCCAATCGTAAAATTGTCGAGGTGCTGCATCAGGCACTTACAACGACAGACATGCCTGCTGATGCTTTACAATTGGTTGAAGATGCAGATCGTGCTTCCGTAGATGAGATGCTCAAGTTAAACGGACTGCTGGATGTTATCATTCCACGCGGAGGGGCTTCCCTCATTCGTAATGTGGTTGCCAATGCAACCGTACCTGTTATCGAAACTGGGGCAGGCATCTGCCATACCTATGTGGATGAATCAGCTGATCCAGTTATGGCAGCCGAAATTGCCATCAATGCCAAGGCACAACGGCCATCCGTATGTAACTCCATGGAAACGTTGCTGCTGCACGCCGCATATGCAGAAGAGCATCTGCCTGCTCTTGCCGAGCAATTCCGTGAGGCCAATGTAATCTTGAAAGGTTGCGATACCGTGCGCCGACTTGTTCCTTCTGCCCTTGAGGCAACCGAGGAAGACTATGCGACCGAGTACAACGACTACATTTTAAATATCCGGGTGGTCGAGAACCTGGACGAAGCGATGCAGCACATCGCACATTACGGAACCAAACATTCCGAGTGTATCGTAACCCGTGATACAGACCATGCAGAGCGCTTTATGCATGATGTGGATGCAGCAGCCGTCTATCACAATGCGTCCACGCGTTTCACCGACGGATTTGAATTTGGCTATGGAGCCGAAATCGGAATCAGTACCCAGAAACTGCATGCACGAGGACCAATGGGACTACCAGCACTGACGTCAACCAAATATCGGATTACAGGCAATGGACAGATTCGTCAATAACATCCCAGCACCAGCACCAGTTATATAGGAGGAACGATAAATATGAGTCAAGAGCAACAGACGTTATTACAACAGAAGATTACTTTCCACGGAGCAGGCGCGATGGCTGAAGCCATCGTGCGCGGACTGATCTCCCGCCTAGTCGTTCGTCCTCAGGATATTACGATGCTGAACCGCAGCAACCAGAAACGTCAGGAGGAGCTCAGCACCCGTTATGCTGTACATACCGGAACTGCCTCACAATCTCTGGATCACCTTGCCTCCACTCCGGTCATTGTACTCTGTATGAAACCCAAAGATGCTGCCGCAGCGCTGCGCGAGCTTGGTCCGTTGTTATCACCTGATCAACTGATCGTGTCTGTCATCGCCGGATTATCAATCCGCACGATGCAGTCCTTGCTTGGTCGTAAACAGCCAATCGCCAGAACCATGCCGAACACATCCAGTACCATTGGACTTGGTGCAACCGGGCTTGCCTTCTCTGCGGAGATTACGGATGAACAGCGCAGTACGGTAATGACCATGTTTGAAGCGGTTGGTATCGTGACCATCGTGCCTGAAGATAAACTCGAAGTGCTCACAGGGATTTCCGGAAGCGGCCCTGCTTATGTATACTATTTAATGGAGGCCATGATTGCCGCAGGTATTCGTGGTGGCTTATCCAGCCAGCAATCTCGTGATCTCACTGTTCAGACGGTGCTTGGCGCGTCACGTATGGTACAACAAACCGGTTTGGAACCGATGAAGCTTCGTAGTGATGTGACATCCCCAGGAGGGGCAACGCAAGCAGCACTGAAAACGCTGGACGAAGGAGATTTCTTTGAAAATGTAATCGCAGCCGTCAACCGCTGTGCAGAGCGCTCACGGGAGATGGGAGCTGCCTTGGAAGGGGATTTAAAATGAATAACATGTGCACAGCCACATATCGTCTGCACGATGATCATGCAGACTTTCGCAAGAAGGCTCAGTCCATCGCGATTGGCATGACCGTGGGTAGTTGGACGGAGTTGCCACAAGCCCAGCGCGAAGCGATGCAGAAGCATCTCGGTGAAGTAATCAGCGTAGAAGTCCATGAAGCTGATGGCATGGCTGCGGGTGAGCGTTACGCCGATATTACCATCGGATATCCCGATGTTAACTTCAGCCGTGATATCCCTGCCCTGCTTGTGACGGTCTTTGGCAAAATCTCAATGGATGGCCGGATCAAATTAACAAAGCTTGGTTTCTCGAATGGCTTCCTCAGTGCATTCCCGGGACCCAAGTTTGGACTGAATGGCGTTCGTGATCTGCTTGGTGTACATGACCGTCCACTATTAATGAGTATCTTCAAATCAGTTATTGGGCTGGATGCAGATGAACTGCGTGAACAATTTATTCGTCAGGCCCTTGGGGGCGTTGATCTGATCAAAGACGATGAGATCCTGTTCGAGAATAAATTGACACCTATCGAAAAAAGAGTCGAGGTCTGCATGAAAGCTGCCGAACAGGCACGCCAGGAGACTGGCAAGAAACTTCTATATGCAACTAATCTCACTGGGCCTACATCTCGTCTGAAAGAGCAAGCTGAACGTGCCATAGGTGCAGGAGCAAATGCCCTGCTATTCAACGTATTGTCTTACGGATATGATGTGCTGCATGAACTCAGCAGTGATCCTGACATCAATGTGCCAATTATGGCTCATCCTGCTCTTGCAGGCGCACTATATCCTTCACCACATTACGGCATTTCAGCTTCGGTTGTACTTGGCCAGTTGATGCGTCTTGCCGGTGCCGATCTGGTGCTCTTCCCTTCCCCTTATGGATCCGTAACGATGCCTAAGGAAGAAAATATGGCCATCACGGAGCAATTACTGACAGCTGATCTGCCAGTACGAACCAGTATGCCAGTGCCTTCAGCCGGCATCCATCCAGGCCTTGTACCGCTTATTTTGCGCGACTTTGGTACAGATGTCATCGTTAATGCTGGTGGCGGTATTCATGGACATCCTATGGGCACTGAGGCAGGCGGACGTGCATTCCTGCAAGCGATTGAGGCAGCTCAGCGTTCCATTCCACTCGCGCAATATGCAACCGAGCATCCGGAGCTAAAAAGCGCATTGGACCTGTGGGGTGGCGAACGATGAGAAGTGATAAGAAAACAGTCATTTTCTGTGACTTTGACGGTACGATCACCCTCTCGGACAACATCGTAGCGATCATGAAACATTTCAAGCCTGAGGGCATTGAAGCGATCATGAAAGATACGATCGAGCAGAACATCTCGTTGCGTGAAGGTGTTGGAGCCATGTTTGCTCTTCTGCCTGCATCGCAGAAAGATGAAATTGTGGAGTTTGTGCTTGGACAAGCGGGGATCCGTGAAGGTTTCAGCGAGTTTCTTGACTACGTTCGCAGCGAAGGGATCGAATTCAATGTGACCAGTGGCGGTATGGACTTTTTTATCGAACCGTTACTCGCACCATTTCATATCCCGCAGGATCATGTCTATTGCAACGGAGCTGACTTCTCGGGTGAAACCATTAAGATTGAATGGCCGAATCCCTGCCAGCCTCCTTGTGAGAACGGCTGCGGCATGTGTAAAACAACCGTGATTCGTACCTTTCCGGAAGATCAATATAATCGAATTCTTATTGGAGACAGTCTGACAGATTTTGAGGGTTCAAAGATTGCCGATCTCGTCTACTCTCGCTCCATTTTAACGGACAAATGTATTGAGCTGGGTGTAGACCATGTGCCATTCACTACCTTTTACGATATCATCGAAGATATGAAACAGAAGCAAACACAAGGAGTGCTGTAAACGATGGGCTTTGAAAAGATTACATTGGAACACAAACGTCAGGTCCTTGAAGAACTGGCTGATATTAAAGCGTTGTTCGCCAGTCGTAACTGGTTCCCTGGAACAAGCGGCAATCTGTCGATGCGTGTAGGAGACTTTGACCCGGAGCAATTTTATTTTGCGGTTACCGCCTCAGGCAAAGACAAATCCCTTCGCACACCGGAAGACTTCCTTTTTGTGGACAAGCACGGCAAAGCAATTGAGACAACAACGTTGAAACCAAGTGCCGAAACGTTGATTCACTGTGAAATCTATCGTTTGACCGGCTGCGGTGCTGTATTTCACGTGCACACCGTGTTCAACAACCTAATCAGTGAATTCTTTGGAGCAGATGGACACGTACCGATTCAAGGAATCGAATTGATCAAGGCTTTCAACATTTGGGAAGAAAATGCGGAGATTCGTGTACCCGTCCTGCCTAACTTTGCAGATATTCCATCTATCGCTGAATTGGTGCCAGGTGTACTTGATACCAACGTACCAGGGATCTTGCTTCGGAACCACGGTATTTATGCCTGGGGTAAAGATGCTTTTGAAGCGAAACGTCATCTGGAAGCGTTCGAGTTCCTGTTCGAAGTGATGTACCGTCAACTTCTGCTGAAGGGCGCTACGAAATAGCAATCATTTATTCAAAATCAAAGCTGCAAAACCAAAAACACGCCAGAGGCTGGTATACATAGCCCTTGGCGTGTTTTTATGTTGTGGGATAACGGCGATTGGAAGGTTGCTCTGTCATCGTAGTGTCAGTGTAAATATTCTTTAATTCAACTTGGATCGTAAATTACAGTCGATCATCCCGATCCTTGAATAAAAAGAGACTGTCTGCTCCCTCATCATTTCGATGAGCAGCACTATGGATCCCCGTCCCCCGTTGCTTGCCAAACAGCAGTTTCAAACCGCCAAAAATGAGCAGCAAGGATACGATGACGGTGTTCAAATAGGAACGGATCTCATACGTCATAAATGCATTAGGGAAGAGTTCATTCAGCTGTGGAATGACAAGACGGATCGTCAGGTAATATAGACCCAGCGCGGCAATCCCGAATCCAATCAAGCGCTGATGGCGGGCCCAATCCTTAAAGATCGGCTGATCGATCAATGGCTCGCGTCCATAGCGACTGGAGCACTGTAGCCCGTCAAAGAAGCTGTAGAACCAGATCAACGGTATCATGAACAGGAACACTGATAAGTGAAGCAGGTCCAGAACATAGATGCTGCCCAGGAACAGGAACATCAGTTGCATGCCTCTTTTTTGCAAACCCAGATATAGATGACCCGCACCTGGAAAAGCAGATAAAAGGGTTGCAAGCACTTTACTGCGTCGTCCGGCTACTCTGCCCATCTCCAATTCCTCGAATAACGTCCGATCCTGCAGTACCTCTCCAGCCTGCTTACGGTGGACATGCTGCACGGCATCAAACATGCAGTATACCCAAATTACTGGCAGAATGAGTAAGAACATCAGAAATACCGATTCATTGGTGATCGAAGCCACGAAAACCATCATGGCAAATGAACCAAAGAACGCCATCAGGAAGGACAACCCGCGATGCAACAATCCCAGATGAAGGTGACCCAATCCCGGAACAAATGAGAGCAAAATGGTGAAGAACCGTTCACCCTCACTGCCTTTTCGGTACATGGGTTGACCATATCCACCCTCATGGTGACCATATTCATTACCTTGATGTAGCTCATCTTCATTCATCTGCTCCATAGGTCCTTGCTGACCCATGTATGCTCCCTGGTAGGCTGTTCCTTGGTGTGGAGGAGCTCCATAAGGCGCACCGTATCCCCTATAATGAGCATCTCGGGCAGAAGGTGCACGGAGCAGAACAATAATCATGTCCAGCATGCTGATCCCCCAGAAGAAAGCTGCAAAAAGTGCTCCAATAATCATTAAATCTTGTTCATTAGTGACCATTGCTAACATGAATGAGCCAACAGCTGTTCCGAAGAAAAGCAATGGATAAATCACGGCTCTTGCGGCCCGTCCCCAATACATGAAACCGAGACCTGGTATCAGATTTAATAGAAATGCGAGTAATTTGTTACGATCTGAGTGCACAGTCGTCATCCTTTCTTTTCAGGCAATGCAAAACTATTTATGGTTTAGGCTTGAAGTTATCCAGCCATGAAGTGGCTGCCTCCGTCCATTTCTCGGTAAAAGACCCTCTGTGGTCGCCATCCTGGAACTTGTGGTATGGTGCTACCTTGTCAAAAAGTCCAGACGAGAGGAAGATCAATGTCAAACAGGCTGCTACCGCGTAATGGAACACTTTATGATCAAGCCAGCGCCGGTTTCGTCCAGCACGGGATTTGCGTTGTACATTGGGTGATTGAATGCCCTCAATCCGATGCATGACTGAATCCGCAAACCCTGTTGGGTCATGTAGCGGAGGCAGTTCTCTGTGGATACCAAGCGCTTCCAGATAGATATCCATCGCATCCGGATCTTCCATCAGAAGCTGTTCCATTTGGTTCGCTTGAGTTTCACTCATATGGCCTTCAATATAATCAGTCCATTGCGCAGCGGTATACTTCTCCTGTTTACTCACGCCATTCATCCTCCTTCCAATGTTTTCGAATCCACTGCCGTGCACGATACAAGCGGGATTCCACGGTCTTCACAGCCACCTGTGCATCACTGGCAATCTGCTCATAATTTTTTTCGCTTAGATAATACGCAGTGATAATGTCACGATGCTGAGCAGGCAACTGATTAATTCGTTCGCGAAGTTTATCCTGACGTTCTTCACGAACGAGACGGGTAAGAACGTCTTCATCCCGTCCGGGCATATTGATTATTTTTTCTTCTCCACCCAGATCCTCAGCAGTTCGTCTGCCCAGCTTGCGTTTGGCATCAATCGCTTTGTGAAAGGCAATTCGGGTTAACCACGTTTTGAAACCTTCAGAACGGTAGTCGGGGAGAGACTTATACATCTGTATGAACGCCTCCTGAGCTGCATCCTGTGCTTCCTGATCGTTCCTGAGTACGGAATAGGCCACATGGTATACATGCTGGCTATACTTATCAATCAGAGTACGCATCTGGGATGTATCTCCTTGACGGATTTGTTCGATTACGCGCGCTTCATCAATAACTCTCCCCTCCTCTCCAATACAATAGACGACAGCTTGTGTGTTAACCCCTGCGTGATCTATCAAATTTTTGTAAAACAAAGTGAAATCATTGCCTGAAAGGTTGATGTTACTGATCACTCATCCAATCTTTAATCCAAAAAAAACAGGCACAGAATGACTTCTGGCCTGTTTCTTGTCCCTGCCTACGCTGGAATTAACGTCCACCATTACGAAACCGCTGCGTGTACGCCTTCGCGTCTTGAACGGTCTTGACACGATTGCGACTCCACTCAAGCAGAATTCGATCGATATACCGGAAATGTACTTTGCCTGCAAAAACCGCTTCCTTCAGAGCCATTAGAATCAATTCCTCTTGATAACGGTCCTGATCCAACCAGCCGGATATCGTCTCGCACTCCATTGGAGAGAGCGGACGTCCAAATTCTTTTTCAAAGATGGAGAACATGTTCCGTTCTTCCTCTTCTTTTTGAACACTGTTCGAATCTTGACGTGCTGTATTTCTACTCTGCTGCTCCGCACGGAATGCGGCTACTTCTTCAGCAGTGCACGCTGCAAGCTTGGCATATAATCCATGTAAATCATATCGTTCGTACTGGATGTCCCGTTCTTCGTCACGGTGCTCGTCAATAGCAATATACCCATCCCTCATCAGACGTTGCAACATTCTGGCAATGCCTTCAGGTGCAAGTCCCATGCGCGCCGCAAGCTCTTCAAGCGTGGGAAACTCATTGAACTCTGCCTGACGGAACCCTAGCAGTTGAATCAGAAGAAGCACTTCTGCATCTGATAGGCCAAGCTGGTGATAAAAACGTAACAAGGCATACGGCAGATGGGCTGTACCCGAAGTCATGCCATAAGCTGCTCCATCCAACCAAGCTTTGGATGTGGTGTCTTCCATAGACGCTCCTCGGTTAAGCATTAAGGGTACAGACGATAGAGCATACGTGGGAATGCGATTGTTTCACGTACATGATCCAATCCACAGATCCATGCTACCGTCCGCTCCAATCCCAGACCGAAACCGGAGTGAGGAACCGATCCGTATTTACGCAAATCCAGATACCATTGGTAAGCTTCATCCGAGAGATTGTGCTCCTCAAAACGTTGTTGCATCAATTCCGGATCATCGATACGCTGCGAACCGCCAATAATCTCTCCGTAGCCTTCTGGTGCAATCATATCAGCACAGAGAACAACTTCTGGACGATTTGGATCTGGTTTCATGTAGAAAGCCTTGATTCCAGCAGGGTAATGCGTGATAAAGACAGGTGTATTGTACTTCTCAGCAATCGCTGTTTCGTGCGGTGCACCAAAGTCTTCTCCCCAAGGAATATCAAAGCCTTGTCCATGCAGGAATTCAATCGCTTCATCATACGTAATACGCGGGAATGGAGCTACGATTCCTTCGAGTTTGGATACGTCACGACCGATAGATTCCAGTTCTGCACGGCAGTTTTTAACCACGGATTGAACGACATGAGCGATAAATTTCTCTTGTACGCGCAGACTTTCCTCGTGATCTACAAATGCCATTTCCGGCTCAATCATCCAGAACTCAATCAAGTGGCGACGTGTCTTGGACTTCTCTGCGCGGAATGTTGGACCAAATGAATATACCTTACCCAGCGCCATGGCTGCGGCTTCCATATACAATTGACCACTTTGTGTCAGATAAGCATCTTCATCAAAGTATTTGATGTGGAACAGGTTCGTTGTTCCTTCCGCAGAGGATGGTGTCAAAATCGGAGGATCAACTTGTGTGAATCCGTTACCATCAAAGAACTGCTGAACAGCGCGAATAATCTCTGCACGAATCACCATAACCGCACGTTGCTTCGTGGAACGAAGCCACAGATGACGATGGTCCATCAAGAAATCAACACCATGCTCTTTAGGCGTGATTGGATAGTTTTCAGTCAGATGAATGATTTCGACCCCAGTAACAGTCATCTCGTAACCGGACGCACTGCGAGGTTCTTCACGAATAATCCCTGTAACATACAAAGAACTTTCTTGAGTCAGGCTCTTGGCATTGTTCCAGATCTCTTCGCTAACTTCACTTTTTACAACAACCCCTTGAATATATCCGGTTCCATCACGCAACTGCAAAAACTGAATTTTACCGCTGGAACGTTTGTTGTTAATCCAGGCACCGATTGTTACGGTTTCGCCCACATGCTCGTTCACATTACGAATTACACAATTCGTATTCATGCCCATATCTCCCCTTGGTTCCTGAATTTGAAAATGCAGCGGGCAGGCTTATGCCTGTCCTCTGCACTTCCTTGTCATTCTATATTTACTTTACAGTTAGATTACTGAGAATTCAATACGATTCGGTGTGTATCGCGTGCAATTACCAATTCTTCGTTTGTTGGCACAACGAGAACTTCCACTTTGGAATTCGCTGTTGTGATCCGGCGTGGTTCACCAGAACGAATGGCATTCAACGCTTCATCCAGTTCAACACCCAGATAAGTGAGCTGCTCACATACTTTTTGGCGAAGTACAACAGAGTTCTCACCTACACCAGCCGTAAAGACGATCACGTCTACACCGTTCATTGCAGCTGCATATGATCCGATGTATTTACGCAGACGGTATTCGTACATTTCAAAAGCAAGCGTGGAGTTGGCATCGCCATTCTCCATACCTTCCGTAATCTCACGCATGTCACTGCTGATTCCCGAGATCGCAAGCAATCCACTGTGTTTGTTCAACATGGAGTTCACTTCGCTTACGCTCAGTTCTTCCTTGTTCATTACATAAGGTACGATGGCTGGGTCAAGGTCACCCGAACGCGTTCCCATCATCAGTCCCTCTAGTGGAGTCATACCCATCGAAGTATCAACGGATACGCCACCTTTAACTGCTGTTACACTACCACCGTTACCGATGTGACAAGTGATGATTTTCAGATCTTCCACTGGACGATCCAGATATTCAGCAGCTGCCTTGCTTACGAAATCATGGGAAGTACCATGTGCGCCGTAGCGACGTACTTTATATTTTTTGTAAAGTACACGCGGAATAGCATACAGATATGCTTTTTCCGGCATCGTCTGATGGAACGCTGTATCGAAGACCATTACCTGAGGCACACCTGGCATATTTAATTCAGCTGCACGAATCCCCATCATTGCAGCAGGGTTATGAAGTGGAGCCAAGTCGAACAAACGACGAATTTCAGCTTTGGCAGCATCATCTACCAATGCAGATTCTTTAAATGCTTCACCACCGTGAACAACACGGTGTCCAACAGCTTGAATTTCACTTACAGAATCCAGTACACCATTTTCTTTATGAGTCAAAATATCAATGACTTTACGGATCGCTGTTGTATGCTCCAGAATCTCGCTAACTTCTGTAACATCCTCGCGGCCTGTCGGTTTGTGTGTCAGAATGGAGGAATCCATTCCGATCCGTTCCACCAAACCTTTAGCCAGTACAGATTCGTCAGTCATATTATACAGTTGATATTTGAGCGAGGAACTCCCCGCATTAATTACGAGTACTTTCACAGTCGGTCACCATCCTTGTCATACTTGAAGAATCCTTCGCCTGTTTTGGCACCCAGGTGTCCTGCACGCACCATTTTCTTCAGGACTGTAGAAGGACGATATTTCAACTCTCCGAATTCACGGAACATTCTTTCGAGTGCAGCTTCAACAGAATCCAATCCAAAACGGTCAGCCATTTCGAGTGGTCCATGCTGGAAGTTGTATCCGATACGCATTGCATCATCGATATCTTCAGCAGATGCAACACCTTCTTGCAATACATGCAACGCTTCGTTAATCAGCAGGCAGATCAAGCGGGAAGTTACGAATCCAGGTGATTCATAGATCATGACTCCTTTTTTGTCTGCTACTTCTTCAACAAAACGTCTGGTTTCTTCGAATGTTGTATCCGAAGTTTTCAGTCCACGAATAATCTCTACAAGATCAACCCGGGATACCGGGTGAATAAAGTGCATACCAATAACACGCTCTGGGTATTTGGTCGAGCTTGCAAGCTCGGTCAAACTCAGCGTGGATGTATTACTTGCCAGAATGACATTGCTTGGACAAACTTGGTCCAGTTGGCTGAATACTGCTTTTTTCGCATCCAGATCCTCTGAAATCGTCTCAATGACCATGTCGCAAGTTCCAAGTTCAGCTAAATGAGCTACCTTGGTAATACGGGAAAGAATCAATTTCTTCTCCGCTTTTGTAATCGCCCATTTCTCCAGTTGTTTATCCAGATTGGTTTCGATCATGTCATATGCATGATCCAGCTTTTGTGTTGTATGCTCCACGAGAAGCACATCAAGTCCTTTGGCTGCGAGCATCTGGGAAATACCTTGCCCCATCGTACCGCCGCCGACAACTCCTATTTTTTTGAAAAACATGGTTCTACTCCATCCTTTCGGTTCTCTATTTCTCTATTGTACCCTGTTCGCCGAAAATTACAAATTTCGACCCAACATATAATAATATCTTAGCACGAGTGAAATGTAAAAAAAAATAACCAGCATAAATAAATTATGCTGGTAGAAGGGCACTGTCACGAAATTGACAACGAAATTGCTCGCCAGACAAAACTTCCTCACGAATCAAGATGTCAAGTGAATTGTCGAAAATTGTCCGTTGTTCTTCAAGTAACCGCTTTGTCTGTTCCATCAGTTCTTGCAGAATTAATTTATTCTCTCGCATCAGTTCCTCGGTTGTGACCATATCCATGTTCACAATCCCAAGTGAAGTCAACCCCGAAGCCATCATCGTCTGTACAACATTGGTTGCCTGATCAAAGTCATTGCGTGACCCAGTGGAACGTCCACCGTAGTACATTTCCTCCGCAGCGGCTCCTCCGAGTGCAATCATGATCTGCTCTTCCAGGAAACGCTTCGTATAGAGGAACTGTTCCTGTTGCGGGTTGTGACGTACATATCCCAGCGCCTGACCACGCGGACTAAGTGCCACCTGACTAACACTGCCTGGACGAACGAGTTCAGCCATAATGGCATGTCCCAATTCATGAATGGCGACCCTTTTCTTCTCTTCCACACTGGACTCACGGTCTGTCTTCTCACCCATCATGACTTTATCAATGGCCAGGGACAAGTGCCGTTGTTCAATGTGTAACAGTCCGTCCCGCATGGCGTATATTGCTGCTTCGTTCATAACACTTTCAAGCTGCGCACCGGAAAACCCATATGATTCCTCGGCTGTCTTCTCCAGATTAACTTCCTCCATCAGAGGTTTGTTCACAGCATGCAGTTCAAGAATGTGCTTTCTGCCCTTTTTGTCGGGCAAGTCCACTTGAATGTGACGGTCAAAACGTCCCGGACGTGTCAGGGCACTATCCAACATTTCTTTGCGGTTCGTTGCAGCTATAACCAGAATTCGAGGTGTCTCAGAAGAATAAATTCCATCCATCTCCGTCAAGAGCTGATTCAGAGTCTGATCATACTCGCGCTGTTGACCACCTTCACGTTTACCCCCGATGACATCAATCTCATCGATAAATATAATGGCATTTTCCTTATTTTCCTTGGTAGCACGGGTTCTCGCATCCTTGAATAAATCCCGAATTCTGCTGGCACCCACACCAACATACATTTCCACGAACTCACTACCCGATGCTGCTACAAAAACAGAATCTGTGTAATGGGCAGCAGCCTTGGCCATCAACGTTTTCCCTGTCCCTGGAGGGCCCGTCAGCAAGATCCCTTTTAACGGACGAATTCCGAACTTCCGAATTTCTTCATGTTTGATGAGAAAGTCAAGTGCTTCACGCAATTCCTGCTTGGCACTGTCCTGACCTCCAATTTCTTCAAAAGTAAGCTTCGAAGGTCCTTTCTTCTTCCGTTTACGTTCCTGTGCAGCGCCTACTGTAATCCCGCCGCGCATTTGCATCATGAACAGCAGACCACCGACAACCGCCGCTGCAATAAGAATCGGAACAATATTAACACCAGTAAACGCAAGGAAAATAATCAACACAGGAAAAAATCCGATGGCAACTTCTTTTGTCCATTTAGGCATTAGGCCACACTCCTATCTGACCGGGCACACGCGGCAGAATTATAAACTTGCTGGCATCTCCGTCACTGAGACTGACATATACATTGTTGTCATCCATAGCTGTATTCACTTTAATCCCGTTCGTCGCCATCTTCGACAACGTTGGTGTAATCTCGGTGTACTGCTTGTTCTCCATCGCCTGGGCTACGGTAAACATGGCATCACCCCACCAGTTCTCAAGCGCCTCGTTGGAATGATCCACAACATCCAGCTTTAACGAGCGTGAACCAATCACCGTCTGTCCTTCTTTGTGAATATATTGTACCAGTCTGCCCAAATCAACATCCGGTTGCAGATCCAGTTTCAATTGTACGTCATTGCGGTTAATAGTTAATTGAACGTCATTGACTCCATCGTACCGTGTAACCATCTTTTCAATCGGATTCTGCACGGCCACCTGACGATATACAAACCAACCTCCAAACAACACAACGGCTGAAATGACGGCAGTTAAAGCAATAGGCAATACTTTTAGCTTCAAGTGAATTACCCCTCCCAGATTTTGGCCTAACCTACTGGCTTATTGGTATATACGAATATGTGCACATTGACTCCTGCGAGAATTTCGACAGGATTATTTGTTTTGAATGTAACTGTGAGTACATATCTGAGTATATCACATCGTATATACATTTTCGAAGGCGAAAATATGAATAAATTATTAATTTTAACTATTTAAATCAAAAATGTTTACAGACAACACAAAGAACCGGTTCAGTCGGATATCCGTCTGCCGGTTCTTTCATTTCTCTAATTCTCTAGTTATGTCACTCTATTTGTACTAGCTGTTCGGGAGTGTGTAGACCAGGTCCACCTGTTCTCCATTGCTAAAACGATAAAAGCGATAGTGGTTATGCGTACCGTCTTTATAATACACTTGCCACACATATATTCCATTCACAACTCCGGGCATGATTCGTTTAATCTCGCCGGCAGGAACTTCAGAACTGAAGCGATTGCGGATCTGCGCTTCGGACATGCCATTCTGCAGCAGCTCACTGTGTACAGCGTTTGCACCCTTAGCCGGTTGATTGTTTGCATCGAATTTAACCCAGACCATAACATCCTGGTTATCCTTATTTTTGCCGATCAGGGTCCAGTAGATGTTGTCAGAGCCTTCTTTGTCTCCCCAGATGTACTTGCGCAATTCATCATAGGATGTAATGCCCAGTTGCTTCTGTGCTGCCTGTATAGCGAGAGCTTCTTCCTTGCGCTGGTCCTGCGTGACATAGACGTAATAACGCTGAAGTCCAAACAGAATCAGAACCAGTGCAAGCAGCGAAATCCATATCCACTTCTTTTTTTTCTTCAAAAGCCGAACTTCCTTTCCCTATGATGCTCTGTCCTGCAATTAACGAGCAAGCAGACCATCAAATGCCAATTGAGACTCACGCAAAATGCGTTCTTCATCCAGCGTCAGACATTCGCCGTGTTTGACCACTTGTTTTCCATCCACCCATACGTGCTCAACATCTTTGGCAGAAGCCGAGTAGATCGTATGTGAGATCAGGTCTGTATGTGGATAGAAATGTGCCTGTTCAATGTCAAGAGCGATAAAATCAGCCTTCATGCCGACCTCAAGTGCTCCGGTATTGTTCAAGAAAATGGATTTGGCACCGTATGACGTTCCCAGGAGTAACGCTTCGCCTGCTGGCACAGCCGTCGGGTCACCAGATACACCTTTGTGGATCAATGCAGCCAGTCTCATTTCCTCGAACATATCCAGGTTGTTGTTGCTTGCCGGTCCGTCTGTTCCGAGTGACACGGTAACTCCTGCTTTCAGTAACGCAGGTACCCGCGCAACACCGGAAGCGAGTTTCAGGTTACTTCCCGGGTTATGGGATACAGCCACATCATGACGGGCCAAAATTTCAATCTCTTCGTCATTCAGATGCACCGCATGTGCAACCAGGGATGGACGAGAGAAAAAGCCCAGTTTCTCCAGATGTGCCACAGGACGCAGTCCATAATCAGCCACGTTCTGCTCCACTTCACGAAGCGTTTCAGACATATGTGTATGGAGAGGAAGGTTCAGGTCATTCGCGACCTGTACAAGCTTCTCTATGTAGTCAGGAGGGCATGTATATGGGGCGTGTGGCGAGATTACGGTTGTAATGCGACCATCTGCCTGTCCATTCCACTCACGTGCAAACGCTGCCGACTCCTCCAGCTTCCGCAGTTGCTCTTCTTCCGAGCACAGCCCGATTACACCACGTGCCAGTGCTGCTCTAACGCCGGATTGCTCCACAACTTTGGCAACTTGATCCATGTGATCGTACATGTCCAGGAAAGCTGTAGTTCCGCCTTTCAACATTTCAAGCACCGATAGCGAAGTTCCCCAATATACGTCTTGTGAAGTCATTTTCGCTTCCATCGGCCACATTTTTTCCTGCAACCATACTTGCAACGCAAGATCGTCTCCGTGCCCTCTGAGCAACGACATTGCTGCATGACCATGCGTATTGATCAGACCCGGCAGGAAGAACAGTCCTTTTCCATCCACTTTGGTACAATTTTTGTCTCCATCCGGCAATGTCTCACCAATATGCACAATCTTGTCATCCTCAACAACCATGTATCCTTGAACCACGTTCCATGTTGTGCCGCCTTCATTAACGGCAAATTTGCCGTTGTGAATTACCCATCTATTTGTTGTCATCTTCCTCGTCGTCCTTTCCAGTCTCCAAGTAATAGGCCAAACTAAGCAGATCCGTTGTAAAGTCAGCATGGTGAATGCGGATATGCGGCGGTGTTTTTAGAATGGTTGGTGCAAAATTAAGAATCGCTTCGATTCCGGATTCAATAAGCTGATCGGCTACATTTTGGGCTTCCGTATCCGGAACCGTGATAATTCCGATGCGGATGTTTTCTGTTTTAACCGCTTCCGTCAATTCATTCATTGGTTTTACCGTCAAACTGTTAATTTGACTACCAATCTTCGGTCCATATGCATCAAATACAGCAACAATCTTCATGTTGTCTTTCAGATATGCGTTGTAGTTGGACAAGGCTTGACCGAGATTACCCGCTCCTACCAGAGCTACATTAATTTGCTGATCAATTTTGAGAATGTGACGAATTTTCTCGATCAAATAGGATACATCATACCCGATCCCTTTACGACCAAAATCACCGAAGTAAGCCAGGTCTTTACGAATTTGGGCCGGATTCAGATCCAGCCTCTGTCCAAGCTCTTGAGAAGAAACAGTAGCCACCTCACGCTGATGCAACTCGTTCAAATAACGCAAGTATACAGGCAGACGTCGTACCACCGCTTCCGAAATTTTATCCGATTTCATTCTTGCTCCCCCTTACCAAGGCCACGATAAAATAATAGATGAAAAGATGAGCATTCTGTATAAATTCAAAGATAGACGTTGTATACAGAATGCTCCTTGTAATTTAGGTTATAAGTTCTTACGTGCAACTGCTTTAATCGGATACGGAAATATCTAATAAAGTTTAACGCCAAACGATAGTGTCATGCAATGATATAACGAACAAAACAACCATTATTCTTGTTCATTAACAGGTTTTTCCAACCACTCGGTAATTCGTGGAACCATTTGCTCCGTCAGCATATGCTCCATTTTGGGACCAGGCAAAGAATATAAAAAGAATTTACCATAGTACGCTTCAATCACCCGTGTATCATAAACAATGACAATTCCTCTGTCCTTCGCTGTACGCACCAACCGTCCAAATCCCTGCTTGAAACGAATGACCGCTTGCGGCACGGACAGTTTCATGAACGGATTTTTCTTCTGTTCCTGAAGCAACTCACTCTTGGCTTCCACCAACGGATGATTCGGTGGCTGGAAAGGCAGTCGCACAATAGCGAGACAGGTTAGCGCCTCTCCCGGGATATCTACACCCTCCCAGAAGCTGCTTGTACCCAGAAGTACCGTAGCTTTGGCATCTTGGAACCTGCGTGTCAATTTGGAACGACTTCCACTGTCAACGCCTTGCCCAAGCAACGAGATGTCGTTACCAGATAGCGCCTCCTTCAGTGGATCATAGACCTGCCGCAACATCTTGTATGAAGTAAACAGAACCATCATGCGTCCACGCGTGGCAATTGCGGTCTCTGCGAGTGATTGCACCAGCATATTGACAAAGTGCGCATCACCCACACTGCCCTTCACACTCGGGAAATCACGCGGAATCACCAGAAGTGCCTGATCGCGATAGTTGAAAGGTGATGGCAGCATCGACGTTAATAACCGATTATTCTCGGAAGCTTCCTGCAAGCCAAGCTGTTCAATCATGAACTGGAATGACTTATCTACAGAGAGCGTAGCCGATGTAAGCACAACACTTTTCTTTTTATCAAAGAACAAATCCTTAAGTTGTGCACTGACATCTACAGGTACAGCATACAGCTGAAGAGATTTGCTGCGGAACTGACCGCTTGCTTCCATCCAGTACACCGTTTTGACATCATCCATACGCATGAAGAAACGCAGATTCTCCTTCAATGTGGTCAGATCTTTCAGCAGTCCTGTAATGTCCGTGATCAGACTATCCGATTGATAATCATCCTGATCCTCTTTCACCTCAAGCAGCAATTTGTCCCCTTTGCGGACCAAATCCCCCAGAGTCACATAGATCTGGTTCTCCAGATCCTGCAACTCCTGCCATTTCGCAGGTTTCTGAGATGCTTTCAGACGCAGGGAAAATTGCCCCGTCTCTCCCGGTGAAGCATCACTTCGTTCAGGCAACAGACCGAACAAGGCATCGCTCATACGATCCCACAGCTCCTTAACTTCAAGAGCGAGCGGGAACATCTGATCCACCATGGAGCCCCATTGCACCGAATTTTCATGCCCGGATAACTGCGAACGAAGCATAGGCAGCTGACCATTACGACTGTCCTTAAACAGGCGGGTCAGTGTATGAACCAAGGTGAAATATTTCATATGCATTCCAAGATGTTTTCCAGCGACATCCTCCAGATGATGTGCCTCATCGATCACAAGACTCTCATAGGCTGGCAGCAGCTGATGCGCGGCTTTCACATCCGTAAATAATTTGGAGTGATTGGTGATTACGATATCTGACAACCCGGCCTCATGTTTGGCACGATGGTAGAAACATTTGCGGAACCATGGACATGATCTTCCCAGACAAGACTCAGATTCGCTCTGTACCGTCTCCCAGAAGTCCCCTCCGCGTCCGCTAAGGTTAAGTTCCTCATCATCTCCGGTTTCGGTCTGCGTAAGCCAGACAATCATCTGAGCAGCTGTGAAATAATCCTCTTTGGGTGTAGCGAATTCACGTTTATTGATTTTGTGTTCAAACTTGCGCAGGCACAGGTAATGTCCACGTCCTTTGAATACAGCAGCCTTAAACGGGAACGGAACCACTTGAGTCAGCATCGGAATGTCCCGCTCTCTCAATTGCTCCTGCAGGTTGATTGTATGCGTGCTGACCATAACTTTCTGTTCTTGCTTCACACTTTCGTAAATAGCAGGCAAGAGATAACCCAGAGATTTACCAGTACCTGTTCCTGCTTCGATCAAGAGATGTTTCTCTTCATCCAGGGCTTGCCTTACACTGCTGAACATCTGAGTCTGCGCTTCACGCTCTTCGTAATGATCCAGCGTATCCTTCAGATTCTCACGAACCTGGTCCATAAACTGTTCGAAGCTTACACCATCGAGGGGGTTAGCTTCCCGCTCATCGCGTGGTGCACCTATATCAGTCCAATCACTTACATTAAGAGCAAGCTGACGATAATAGGTATGTCCGTCCAGATCCTGAATCGGCTCTGCTTCCTTCTCACTGCGCATTCCGTCCAAAAACCAACCCAAGTCACTGTCTTCTGGTGCAAACAGGTCACTGAGGCGCTGAATCGTTATGAGCGGTAATTCCTTTAACTCATCCAGACACTTGAGCAGCACATAGGCTGTCGCCAGTGCATCACTGTCTGCCTGGTGAGGGCGATCATGTTGAAATCCAAATTCGGAAGACACGTAACCAAGTTGATAAGAACCCAGTGATGGGAATGTAATCTTCAGAAAATCAATCGTGTCCAGAATGCGGCCAGTGAACGGCAAATAACCGCAACGGTCAAGAGCATTCTGCAAAAAGTGAAAATCAAAAGCGACGTTGTGTCCAACAAGCACCACATCATTAAGCAGCGGAACCATCTCCATCATCATCTCTTCGAGTGAAGGAGCGTCCGCCACATCTTCATCGGTAATACCCGTCAACCCCGAAATAAACGGGGGAATCGGTACACCAGGGTTCACATAAGAACTATATATTTGAGTTATGCTGTAGTCATGATCTATGATGGCAAGTCCGGCCTGTATAATCTCACCGTCGGACTGCGTGCCGGTTGTTTCGAAATCCAATACGGCAAATTTCATTGCAATGTACGGTCCCTTCCATTCCAGTCTATGTTACAGCATAGCAAAAAAAAGGGGATTTGAAAATTAACTGACAAAAAAGCGGTGTCCCCGCCGCTATGCCAAAGGAGGGAACACCGTTTTTTGTCGCCGAATTCCCGCTTAATGAAGGGTCGTCAGCTGATTAGCATATTGCAATTTCCCCCTGTTCAACCTGCAAGCTTCCATGTTGTACAGTGGTTCGGTCAATGTCGGGTCATACTGAAGGGCCTGTGCAAAGAGTGAACATGCAGCTTCGGGATTCGCAAGCTTGGCTTGAATACAGCCCAGGGCGTTACATACAAGCCCTTTTAATCGAGGAGAACCCTTAAGGTACATGATCTGCTGCAAATGTGTCCCGGCTTCCGCCATTTGTTCCAGATTCAGATACGCGAGTGCCAGGTAAAACCGTGTCAATGCACTCTCCGGATGGTCGGTCACAACCCGGGAGAACTGCATGATCGCCTGCGGATACATCTGTAATTTGAAATAGCCCTGACCTCGACTGAAACATTCCAGATGGAGTTCAGGCAGAGCAGTAACAGCTTCCTGTTCCGGTTCAAGGGAAGTAGGCTTATCCATCTCCCGCTCCCTCACCTGGCTCATCTTTTCTTCAAACATCAGCCATTCATCCAGCATTCCGTCACTCATCCGCTTAAGCAAATTCCACTTTTGCAACAATTCCTGTTTGGTCAGGCCTTCAGCGGAAGGATAGCTCTTGATAATTTCATCTAACATGTCGTTCATTTCTGCGAAAACATGCTGGAACATCGATGCATCCCCACCCTTGAAAAAATGGATTAGTGCAGTGACCTGTACTCATTTTTTGCTTCAAGGGCCGATTTCATTCTCCTTACCAGTCGATTACATAATTGTTGCGTGGACTTCCTGTTTCATCGTTTGTACAGGTTTATTCTGTCCATCTACAAACACAACGGTTGGTTTGTGAGTATTTGCCTCTTCTTGAGACATCATGGCGTAAGAAATGATAATGACGTTATCTCCAGGCTGCACCAGACGTGCAGCTGCGCCGTTAAGACATATGACCCCGCTTCCGCGTGGTCCTGGTATCACATAAGTTTCCAGACGTGCACCATTGTTGTTGTTCACAATTTGCACTTTCTCGTTTTCCATCAAGTCGGATGTTTCCATCAAGTCTTCATCTATGGTAATGCTACCCACATAGTTCAAGTTGGCTTCCGTTACCGTAGCCCGGTGAATTTTGGATTTCATCAGTGTTCTAAACATGGGACAGTACCTCCGATTTTTGCAACCTTATATTGTCAATCAATCTTGTTTTTCCGAATTTCACCGCAAGTGCAATGAGCAGATCATCACGTCCTTGAACTTCTTCCTGATCTGCGAGCGGCTCCAGGCTTGGAAAAGCCTGAATCTCGGCGTAGTCGATAACCGCAAGCGGTGAGGTTGCAATCTGCTCGCGCAGAATACGACGGATATCTGCGGCGTTTATAGCTGCACCTGTATCTGCGGCTTCCTGAGCTACACGCAGTGCCTTCGACAGAACCAACGCCTGTGTACGCTGTTCAGCGCTAAGATAGACATTTCGTGAACTGAGGGCAAGCCCATCCTCTTCGCGAACAATTGGACAGGGTACAATTTCTACAGGCATATTCAAATCATTCACCATCTGTTGAATCACCGCAACCTGCTGAGCGTCTTTCATTCCAAAAAATGCACGCTGTGGCTGTACGATGTTGAAGAGCTTGGAGACTACAGTTGTTACCCCATCAAAATGACCCGGACGGGAAGCACCACATAAGCGCTCCGTCAGTTTTGAGACAGATACCGTCGTTTGTCTTGCCTGTGGATACATCTCTTCCACAGAGGGAATAAATACGATATCCACTCCTTGTGAGCGTGCTGTTTCCACATCTCTGGCTTCATCCCGCGGATAGCTGTCAAAATCTTCATTAGGACCAAATTGAATCGGATTAACAAATATGCTTAATACCACGATATCGCTCTGTTGTCTGGCTGCCTGCATCAAGCTTGCATGACCTTGATGAAGATAACCCATTGTTGGTACCAGACCTACAACGGATGCATTGGAACGAATCGCTTGACGCTTCAAGCTTAGTTCCTGTCTTAACTCTGCGATTGTCCGTAGTACTTTCATGAGTTACTCACCACCTTTTCCTTGCGTTGTCCGCCGTACAGTTGATCCAAAACACCATCCGCAGCATTGAATACATGCTCTTCGGCCGGGAACGAACGATCTTTCACTTCTTTCACGTAAGCTTCGATGCTGGTTCTGATTAAAGTACCCACATCTCCATAGGTTTTGACAAAACGTTTGGGCGTATACGGAGATGCGTATTGAACCACATCATGGAATACCAGTACCTGACCATCACAGCCCCGTCCTGCTCCAATCCCGATGGTAGGGATGGATAGTTCCTCCGAGATCGCCCGTGCAACTTCTTCCGTAACCAGTTCAAGCACAATACCAAACGCACCAGCAGCTTCCAAGGCCTTGGCTTCGTCCATCAGACGTTTCGCATCCGCTGCATCCTTGCCCTGAATGCGGTAACCACCAATCTGATTAACTGATTGAGGTGTCAGTCCGATATGTCCAAGAACAGGCACGCCTGCTTGCACGACTGCTCTGACGGTGTCCGCTATCTCAACTCCGCCTTCCATTTTAACCGCATGGGCATGCCCCTCTTGCATCAGTCGACGTACACCCTTAAGCGTCTCATCCACGCTGCCATGATAGGTCATAAAAGGCATATCAGCCACAATAAACGTCTTCTCAGCACCGCGCACTACGGAACGTGTGTGGTACACCATGTCGTCGATGGTCACCGGAAGCGTCGAATTATAACCCAGTACTACATTGCCAAGTGAATCGCCAACCAGGATCAGATCGATACCTGCTTCCTCTGCTAGGAGTGCTGTTGGATAATCGTAAGCCGTGATCATCGTAAGCGGCACGCCATCCTGCTTATATTTTTTCATTTTCACAATATTCAACGCTTGTTTGTTCGCCATTTTCTCTCATGGCTCCTTTCTTCTTTTCAAATAAACGCAACAAAAAAACCTTTTAGTTTTCCACTAAAAAGTCCCGAAAAGTCAAAAAAGAGTCACTTGCGATCGTCCCTTCTGTCTCGGTCCTCTTCGGCTCAGAGCAGAATCCAACAACTCACTTAAACGTATTTCATTCTTGCACTGCGGTCTGCTTATATAAAACACATCAAAGCAGAACAAAGGTTACTGTTACGGGAGTGCAATTCGGTCTGCATTAGCCGATATCGCCTCACGAACACAGTATACCAAAGTTCTGCTCAAACATCACGTCTTATGTTCATTTTACCAGTGAAAATTCGACAAATTGTTTATGATTTCCAAGAAATCTCACCAGAGATGATTAGTGTATGTTCTCCATCGTGCTTCTCCACGATAAGTGCTCCTGAAGGGTCAAGACCGATTGCCTTCCCTTCAATGACACCATGAGGATTCGTCACTGTAATCTCTCGATTCATCGATACGGACAGGGCCTCCCATAGGGCTGAGATTACGCCAAATCCTTCTTTTTGATACAAAAAATACAACTGTTCAAGCTCCGTCAAAATGGCAGCCGTTAGTTTGGTGCGATCAACGGATTGCCCCGTCTCCATCTTGAGTGAAGTAGCTATAGTTGTAAGATCTTCCGGATAATCCTCGGGATCAAAGTTTACGTCAACACCTATACCTGCAATACAGTATCTGACTTCATGATCTTCCACCGTGGATTCAAGCAATATGCCACATACCTTGCGTCCGTCAATCAACAGATCATTTGGCCATTTGATGCCTGCATCAACTCCTGAACAAGCTCGAACGGCACGACATACAGCCACTCCTGTTAATAAAGTTAACTGCGGCGTGTGCTGAAGTGGTAGATCAGGGCGCAACAGGACACTCATCCAGATTCCTTTACCCGGAGGAGAGAACCACTGTCGACCGAAACGTCCTCTTCCTCCTGTTTGTTCTTCCGCAATGACCACAGCACCTTCTGCCTGCCCTTGCTCAGCTAGCTTGAGAACATCCCCTTGCGTAGACAGGGTCGAGGTCAACAAAACAGCCTTACGGCCAAATACGGTTGTATCCAGTGCCAATTGGAGGCCAGTAGCATCAATGCTATCCGGCTTCGTTACCAGACGGTATCCTTTGCGGGATACAGCTTCAAACTCATAACCCATGTCTCGCAACTTGTTCACATGTTTCCACACAGCGGTCCGACTGATGGACAGATTACGGCTAATCTCTTCCCCCGATACGAATCGTCCTTCTGCATTTAATAACATATGTAACAGATCTTCATGTTTGGTCATCTTGAACCACCCGCTTCACTTCTGCACTTAGTGCTTCATGCTGATTCGCTATCGTTCCAATCGCTGTTTCTCGTAACAAATGTTTCATCAGTTGACCCAGCCAAGGCCCGCCTTTGCGCTGCACCATTTGTAACACTTGTTCCCCTGTGATATCCAGTTCTTTCAAGTCATGCACTGAGATCGATTGACTCCATTCGGCTGCAAGCTCTTGAACCAAAACAACCTGCATTTCTGCCTGTTCGGATTGATTCCGCCATCCTGCTGGCAGTGTAGATTGTATTCGAAGCCAATCATCCGCCGCCTGAACACCACAAGCCAGAACCGTAACGATCCAATCGGAACGGAGACTGACCGTATCCTTCTGCTCCTGAACGGAAGTATGAATCAACTGCTCCACCTGAAGGACCCCTGTTATTCGAGAACGATGTTCATTGGAGAATGTCCACTGGCGTAATAATACATCTGCTTCATCCTTGCTATAACCGCCAGCAATCAGGATGAGTGACCAACGGAGCAACACATGCTGACCTGACAATTGTTCCAGATTGGATAACAACGTCTTGTTAAAACGCGCCGAGCTAACCGGCGCTTTGATGTGCGCAAGCGCATCACTTCTGAATAACAGCTCCAACCCTCTTAAAGGATGCGGTCCCGACATCATTTTTACCATCTCTGTGCGTACCCGCTCCATCGCTATATGTTGAAGCAGGTCTTTCTGCCTTACAAGACCCTTCCAAGTATTATGGGCAATTTTGAAATCAAATACGGAAGCAAACCGGACACAGCGGAGCATCCGCAGTGCATCTTCACCAAATCGTTCCATCGCAGAACCCACACACCTGACTCGCTCTTCCTTGATATCTGCCTGTCCACCGAACGGGTCAACGATTGTCCCAGTGACGTCCATAGCAAGAGCGTTCATCGTGAAGTCACGCCGCTGTAAGTCTTCCTTGATATCCTGAACAAATTGAACCGCAGCAGGTCTGCGATTATCCTGATATTCGGATTCTGTTCGAAATGTGGTCACTTCAAAGTAATAACCGCCTGAACGAACGGTAACCGTACCGTGCTGCAAACCTGTAGGAATACAATCGTCAAACCGTTCCATGACTTGCTGAGGAGAAGCAGATGTCGTGATATCCATATCGTCTACAACTCGTTCCAGCAATTCGTCACGAACGCAACCACCTACCCAATATGCCTTGTAGCCATGTTTGTTTAATGTTGTGAGTACATTCTCACTTTGAATTGCCATTTCACGATCTACCTGTGTCCATTGAACCACCACATATCACCTCTTCTCTTGCCTGTTGTGGTATGCACAGTATGATTTCGTCAAAGAAATGATTAACCGCAAACCGGCTTCAGATTCGGAACTTCCCTTCCCAACACCCGGTAATAAATCTGTTCATATTCATGCCGAATAGCATCATTGCAAAAATCGTGATGCGCGCGCTGAAGACATGCTTCCCTGAACTCAGCAGCCAAACGATCGTCCGTCAATAAACGGATGGTGTTCTCGGCCATGGATTGTGTATCCCCGATCGCGGATAAATAACCCGTCTTACCATGTAAGACCAGTTCCGGAATTCCTCCAGCCTGTGAACCAATCGTGGGTACGCCACAAGCCATTGCTTCGAGCGCTACAAGTCCGAAACTTTCCTTCTCCGATGGAAGCATCAACACGTCAGCCATGGAAATGACCTGAGCAATGTCATCCTGTTTGCCAAGGAAATGAACTTTATCATTTAACCCGAGATCATTAATTTTCCATTGCATCTTCGGCAAATCAGGTCCTTCACCAACAAATAACAGTTTGGCAGGAACCTGCTCCTGCACCTGACGGAAGACCTCTACCACATCCTGAGTTCTCTTCACCGGTCGGAAATTGGAGATATGCATTAATATTTTTTCGTCGGGCGCAGCAAAGTCTCTTCGCAGACTGGCAGCATCCCGCGGATAATATATTCGTTTATCAATAAAATTATAGGTTAGATCGATTGGGCGCTGAATATCCAGCAGTTCGACCGTTTCCCGAATCAAATCTTGTGATACGGCAGTAACCGCGTCACTTTCATTAATGGCTAGACGGATCAGATCCTTCAGAGATTCGTCCTGAGCCAGAACCGTAATATCCGTTCCGTGTAACGTGGTAACCACTTTAAGGCCGTCCCCAACCATTTGTTTCGCAAGAAAGGCGCATACTGCGTGTGGCACGGCATAGTGAACATGCAGCAGATCGAGCTGCTGTGACTTAGCCACCTGAGCCATCTTTGTTGCCAGTGACAGGTCATACGGAGGATAACGGAAAACATAATAATCATTTACTTCAACTTCGTGATAAAAAATATTTTTCTGGAACGTACCCAGTCTGAACGGGATACTGTTGGCAATAAAATGAACCTGATGCCCCTGTTCGGCAAGTAATTTGCCCAGCTCCGTTGCGACAACGCCAGACCCGCCGAGGGACGGATAACAGGTGATGCCGATTTTTAGCTTTTTATCCATCCTGTGGACGCTCCTTTGATCTCCCGCTTCATGCAGGTTGATATCATGCAATGGAATAATGAAACCCTTCGTTTCATTAAACGTAAAATGTGAAATCGTTTATTGTGCACCCGAGTCAAATTGATGAACCACGTAAGGTGTAATTGTAGCAAAACCTTCTGCAAACGGGATGAGACTGCGTTGTCCGAGCAAGGAATCACGGGCTCTTACACGTTCGATATACCCTTGATTCAATGGCGTCGAGACCGCTCCGTCTCCCAGTTCGAATTGGGAACGATAAGAGAGCAATGATGCTTCTTTTTGCTCATAGTGTTCCGTAATATCGACAATCAAATCCGTAGGCCCGATGTCATTAATAAAGTAAAAATAAAGTTCCTTCACCTGCACGGCAGGCATGTCCGGCATGTAGTTGCGAAGCTTGGCGTTAAATACAGCCTCCCGCACAAGCTTACTGCAATTGACATGATCCGGATGACGATCTTCCCAATACGGAGCAAACACCATCCGAGGGGTATGACGCCGTATCTCAGCCGTCACAGCCTGTACATGTTCAGGCGTAAGATATAAACCACGATCAGGAAGCCCCAGATTCGTTCGACACGAAAGACCGAGGACGCGGGAGGCCTGCTCCGCTTCCTCGGTTCTGCGCTCTACTGTTCCGTTGGAAGACATCTCAGCACGAGTCAGATCACACACGCCTACTTTCAAGCCAGCAGCGGTATGTTTGGCAATCGTTCCACCCATACCAATCTCCGCATCGTCTGCATGTGCTCCAAAGATGAGAATATCCAGACTCATTCGGTATCACCCGAATTCAATCCAGCCTCCGGCTTGTATTTATGTACCAGCTCTCTCCAGGCAAAATCACCACGATCCAGAGCCTTAACCAGAATCTCAGCGGTTGCGATATTGGTGGCAAGTGGAATTCCCTGCACATCACAAAGACGTAACAACGCATTGATATCCGGCTCGTGAGGTTGTGCCATCAGTGGATCTCGCAGGAAAATAATCAGATCCATCTCATTTTGCGCAACCAAAGCTCCAATCTGCTGATCTCCGCCCAATGGGCCTGATTCGAATCGATGAATCTTCAGCGACGTTCCTTCCATAATACGAAGACCTGTTGTTCCTGTAGAATATAATTGATGGTCCGTAAAAACAGGCTCATATGCCGTCACGAAGTTAACCATCTCTTCTTTTTTACGATCATGGGCGATAAATGCTATTTTCAACATGACAATCTCCTTTAGTCGATAAAGTGGTCAAATCCGTAGATCATTCCTGTATATTCCATAACCTTTTGCACACCAATCTTAACACCAGGCATATAACCTGCGCGCTCGTAGGAGTCATGCCGAATTTTGAGTGACTGTCCATAGTCTCCGAAAACAACTTCCTGCTGCGCGAATACGCCAGGTAATCGTACACTGTGAATTCGGAAGCCGTTGTAATAACCGCCGCGTGATCCTTCAATGGTTTCTTCCTCATTCGGGTTACCCTGACGAAGTTCTTCCCGATTGGCAGCAATCAGTTCCGCAGTTTTAATCGCTGTTCCAGAAGGGGCATCCAGCTTCTGATCTCCGTGATATTCGATGATCTCCACATTAGGCATATGTTTGGCAGCCTGTGCTGCGAATCGCATCATCAGAATGGCACCGATCGAGAAGTTAGGGGCAATAAGCCCTCCAATTCCTTTGTCCTGGCATTGCTTGTCCAACTGTTCAATCTGCTCCGGCGTAAAGCCGGTAACACCCATGACAGGTCTGACTCCATGACGGATCGCGATCTCGGTATGTGTAAAAGCATATTGCGGTACTGTAAAATCAACCATAACCTGCGGTTTTGTTTCGGCAAAAGCCATTTCGATATCATCAGTCACCAGCACCCCACACTCTGGCAAACCAACAAGGGTTCCTGCATCCGTGCCTGCTCCGGAGCGGTTGACAGCCGCTGCAAGCTCCAATTCCGGGTCCTGAAGTACCAATTTCACAACTTCACGGCCCATACGGCCAGCCGCTCCGATCACGGCAACTCTAATTACTTCACCCATATTGACTGCATCTCCTCGCTATGTTGGATCATATCGTTGAATCCATTTCAATTCGAAAGAAAACTTTGCAAAATGAATTCTTATTGAATGGATTTCATACGTTGCTTGATTTCCTGTAACATCTGATGCAGCTGCCCATTCTGTGGGTCCAGCAAAATTGCCTCACGCACCGCCTGAATCGCATAGTCAAATTCATTCAAATCACTGTAAGCCAGCGCAAGCATAACATGAGCTTCCACTGAGAGCGGATCAAGTTTGACCGCTTCTTGCAGAATCGTTGACGCTTCCACATAGCGCTCCTGTGTTGCAATACCCGCCTGCTCCAACAGCAACTTCGCTCTGGAGGTCAATTGTTTTGCTTCCAACGTCTGCAGATGTAAAATATACTCTTCTGTTCCTGGCGACAATTCTACCGCCTTGCGCGCATATTCAAGCGCTGGAACCAGATGTTTGCTGCGGGCGTGGGTAATGGAACAGCGATAATATAACTCCGCATGTTTTGGATGAGCGTGAATGGCTGACTCGAACCAACGAATCGCCTGCTCAAAATCATTTTGCAATATACAGCGGTAAGCATGCTGCATATATTCTTCCGGTTTCATCATTAAGCTGACCCTCCCCGATCGGGTGATGGTACAGCATATGTAATCTACGCCTAATCGGTGTTTTTGGGAGTCCACCGATTGGCATCGCGGGTGTTAAATTTATGCATGACTTTGTCGTGCGCCTCAGCCAGATCAATGCCGAGTGAGTTCGCAAAACAAATCGTGATAAATAAAATATCTCCAAGCTCAAGTTCAATGGAATTGGCTGCTTCGGAAGATTTCTTCGGCTTCTCGCCGAACTCATGATTCACTTCCCTGGCAAGCTCCCCAACCTCTTCAGACATCCGGGCCAACATGGCCAGAGGACTGAAATACCCCTCCTTGAACTGGGAGATATACTGATCAACCTCACGCTGCATTTCTGCGATGCTTTTCTCCATGAGAACGGATTCTCCTTTTGAAATGATGTCGTATTTGTTCCTAATAATATCAGTTATTTAGATTCACTTCCACCATCATCATCTACAAATCATTTTTAAAGAATCAATAAACAGGTATACTAGATGGGAATGATTGCTTCTTCATTCTAATTTATCTACAGCGAGGGATCTTATGAGCACTGCCAAAACCTGGATTCAAGTTAAACTGGTTCTTCCCATCGTGCTGGGTACAGCCTTATATGCCTTTGGGCTCCTCTATTTCATTATCCCCAATCAGCTTATGGAAGGCGGCCTTACCGGGGTTACGGTGCTGATCAATTACGCTTTTGGCATCTCACCTTCACTTACAACCTTGATTCTGAATGTTCCCCTCTTTCTGATCGGGCTCAAAATTTTGGGCGGCAGACAGATGATCTATACGGGTATCGGAATCGGGGCACTAACCGTTTTTCTATGGTTGTTTGAGAAGTTGATTCATCTGGGCTGGATTGAACCATTACATACCGAGAATGACTTACTGTTAGCTGCACTATATGCAGGTGTCACCCTTGGAGCCGGTCTTGGCATCGTATTTCGTTGGGGCGGAACGACGGGTGGCTCAGACATCATTGCCCGTATTCTCAACCGCAAGTATGGATGGAGTATGGGCCGAGTATTACTGGGCATCGACTTCGTCATTATCGGGCTCTCTCTCATCTACATTCCCAAAGAAAAAATTCTGTATACGCTTGTAGCTGTATTCATCGCTTCCAAAGTCATCGACTTTATTCAGGAAGGTGCATATTCTGCCCGGGCATTTATGATCATTAGTGACCATGCACCCGAGATTGCGGATCAGATCACACGGGATATGGATCGTGGCGTTACCCTCATTCCAGCCATTGGCGCGTACTCTAAACAGGCCAAACACATGGCCTACTGTGTAATCTCCAGGCAAGAGTTCAGGCGTCTGCAGACCATTGTACGTTCCATTGACCCCAGAGCTTTTGTCATCATCAGCGATGTTCACGATGTACATGGAGAAGGTTTCAAAGAAAGTTGACGCACTATACAGAAACTACAAGAAAACCTCTTTTCGCATGAAGAGCCGTTATAGTGGCTGTTTATGTGAAAGAGGTCTTTTTTTATATACCACGATCAAGTTCATATCCGATTAACGCCGAAAAGGAAAAATCCCCTGTTGCTGCGCACGATATTTACGATATCCGGCGTAACTTAGCGTCGCCACAATGACAGAACTAATCAGCAACCCTGCTGCCCTGCGATCAGGACCCTGTACAAACGGTACAAAGGCACTCTCGTCCTTCTCGCGACCAAACAACTGGTTCACCAGTTCCTCCCCATGGCCCACCATGCTCTTTAATTGTGCCAGATCAGGTTGCTTGGCAGCGGTAAGCCCTTTGGTATGAGATAACCAGGCGTCCATCTGAGCAATCTCATACGGTTCACGGCGAATCAGTGCGGCAGGACGAATCGTCTCAAAATGCTCCTCCAGAACGGTGTAGCGGTTTGCCAGTACGGCCGCAGTTTGCCCTTGATCTGTAGCAGCAGATAAAGCGTCCAGATCGTTTTTCACGATTTTATAATACTGAAGCCATAAAGGCTTGGTTGGATTTGCTAGACTATCTGCTGCAAGTCTGAGTTTGGCAGAGGATTGCTGAAGAGAAGCATCGTCATTCTTCACCTTCACAACGGCTTGTTTCACTTCAACTACGGTTTCGGACAAGGCGTGAATACCCTCGACTGTCGTTTGTCCCTCAAAGGAAATATGCTCCAAACTTTTACTAATGCGCAGAATGCTTCCTCGCACTTCTTCAATATTGTTCTCGAGCGCCTGCCGATACAATATGGCTGCTTCCTCATTCAGTTGTGCAATTGAATTGCTTGTGGACACTTGCTGATCTGAATTCGAATTTAATGCTTCACTTTGCGCGGATACACGATATGCTAAGTTCGTCCAAAGCAACAGAGCCATGAACGATACCACCAGTAAGCCAGTTTTGATCCCAAACGTTCTCTTCATGGACATCCCTCCCACCACCAATGTATGGCGGGGGACAGTTCATTAGAACAAGCTCAAGATCGGATATCAGGTTCGTTTCGCTTGTCTTAAGGCTAGCCACGCGCACAGAATGCTCACCAGTGTAAGTCCGAATGTGAAATTACGCACACCATCTACATGATCATAGAGGGAACCGGGTAACCAAGGGTAAATATCATATGTATAATCCATCGTATCGTTCAACAGCGTCCAGAGACCTGCAACGACAAGGGAAGCCCAGCGGAAGCCGAAAAAGCGTACATAAATAAGAGCTTCAATGGCCATTGCACTATGCGAAGCAATCAACATCCAATCTTGCCAGTGCTGTGTACCGCCTTGCATCCACCCAGCGAAAATAATGGACACGGCCCATACGCCATATTTCACAGATGTGACCACGGCAAGCGCCTGAATCACATGACCGATCCGTTTGATCATGATGGACCGTGGTGGGTACAAGACCCATAACAACGCTAAAGTAAAAAACAAACTCGCTGTTGGGCTATCTGGTACAAATACGACCTGCCAAACCGGCTGCTCAGCCAGCGTCAATTTCATTTGCTCTCCGTACCAGATGTATCCGTATACCGTTCCTACCGCATTACACCAAAATAATAGCCACAGGAAATAACGATTGGTTAGAAATTCCCTACTCCAGAAATACGATAAAGCCACATTCCCTACCCCTTCCTTCTTCACATGTTGTGCACGATACAGTGCTGTCCAAAAAAACACTTCAAAAAACCTGACCGCATAAACGATCAGGTTTCATTGGTTATTTCGATTTTACTGTTCTGCTTTCTGTTTCGCAAGCCATTCGGTCAGATGAGTAATCTCTTCATCTGTGACGCCTTGAGCAATAGCACTATTGTACTGAGGAGGCATCTCGTTGTAGCCTTCTTTGATAATGGTCAGAATCTCTTCCTGGCTGTGCTTGTCACCCACACCCCGAAGTGAAGGTCCACTTGCACCCTTCATATCAGCCGCATGACAGCCAATACACCCAGCCTTCTTGTACGTTTCCATTGCAGGATCATCCTGTTCTACGATCGCAACTTCCTCTTGCTGTCCAGGTGCGTTGGAAACTGGTGGGAGCCCCTCTTCACGCCTCTCCAGCGCTTCTTCTTCACGTTGAATATGTTCAGGCTTCTGTCCACTTGCTTCCAGCTCATGCTCGTAGTGCGTCCACGCTACATTCGTCAGGTAGAATACAGAAATGACCGACAAAATCATCAGTGATGAAGCAATTGGGCGTTTATAGAAACGCCGCTCTTTGCCTGTATCCAGGAATGGTGCCAGCAGCAAAGCTCCAAAAGCGACTCCGCTGACCCCCAGTACGCCGAGCAGAACGTAATCGCCCGATGCGTATGGATACTTCAAGTACTGATACAGAAAAAGGAAGTACCAGTCCGGCATAGGAATTACGGATGCGCTCGGATTGGCCGGATAGCCCAAAGGTGCAGGTTCTGAGATCGTGAGAACCAGAATCCCCACCAATACAACGACACCAACCATCCATTCTTTCAGCAGGAAGTTGGGAATAAAGGCTTCTGATTTGCCGGGATACGCCGTGTAATCAGGCGGGGTAATGAAGCCCGCCCCTTTACGGACCCGTGAATCACCGACAAAGATAACCTTTTCCTCATCATCCTTCTTATGTCCGTGAGCCATTGCGATTCCTCCCTTCTCAGTTTATAGTGGTCCCGAAATGCCCTGTCTGCGGATCATGATAAAGTGTCCGACCAGAAGCACCAGAAGCACAGCGGGGAGGAAGAATACGTGCAGGGCAAAGAATCGGGTTAGTGTCTGTGCACCGACAATCGTACCGCCTTGCAGGAATTCTTTAATAATCGGTCCCAGCCAAGGAACCGTATTGGCAATCTCCAGTGTTACTTTTGTTGCAAAATAGGCTTTGTTATCCCATGGCAACAAGTACCCTGTCAGCCCCAGGCCCAACATGACGAAAAAGATCAGCATGCCGACAACCCAGTTCATTTCACGCGGTGCCTTGTAAGAGCCTGTAAAGAACACACGCATCGTATGTAAGAACATCATTACGATAACCAGACTGGCTCCCCAGTGGTGCATGCCGCGAACAATTTGGCCGAAGGCTACTTTGGTCTGCAGGTACTCCACACTTGCGTAGGCATTGATAATATCAGGTACGTAATACATGGTCAGGAACATGCCTGACAAAATCTGAATAACAGTAATAAAGAACGTCAATCCACCAAAGCAGTACACGAATGCGGAAAAGTGATGAGCCGGATTTACATGCTCTGGAACTTCATGATCCGCAACGTCCCGCCAGATTGGCGTGATGTCGAGACGCTCGTCAATCCAGTCATAGACATTTTTAAACATCTGCGTTCACGCCTCCTAATTCACTCGGGTGTTCGGAACAATGTCGCCCAGATATACCCAACCCTGCTCTTCCTTGACTACGTACTCATCCAGCGGTTTGGGGGCTACGGCAAGATTCTTCCCTTCCTTGTCATAGTGCGCGCCATGGCAGGGGCAATGATACTCGTCAGGGTACTGCTTGTCACTATTCCAGCCTACTGTACATCCCAGATGTTTACAGATAGGTGAGAGTGCATAAATTTTACCCTGCTCGTCTTTGCGAATCCACGCCACTAACGATGCATTACTCAGATACCAACCATCCTGTTGTTTAAGTTCAAAGGTGAATTCTTGAGGCTCATTCGTAATTTTGCTGATTTCAGCTACTTTGACAGAGGTGCCTTCTCCCTTATGTTGCAAAATCGGGTCCACCGCAAAACGGACCATAGGAAGGATTGCACCGGCGGCCATGTAGGCTGTAGCTCCACCAAGCGTGTACGTCAAGAACTGCCTGCGTGACATCTCCATGCGGCTTGGCAATTTCAATGAAGCTTCGTGGTCATGCTCACTGCTCATACTGTCTCCAACCCCCTTTTTCAGCCAACTCTCTCAAACGTTTTCATTTTCATAAATTCCACGACTTACTAGAACATACATAATCATATAGTAGCCCTAGAACACCGTCAAGAATTTGTCACACATTTTTAAGGTTCAATTGTAAGCGTTATTAAAAAATTGTTGTAAAATTGTCACATTTGTCGCTAAAAACTATTTTTTCCACAACTCTCGTATCTTTTCCCCTACAAATCTCGCAATCCCTTCTTCTCCAACCTCATGAGTTAAGACGGACCGACTCAAAACCAGATCAGCAGATGGAATGTCCACGCCATCCAAATGACCATCTGATGACATAATAACCACATATTTGAATCCTGAGGATTTAAGCTGTGCGGACAAGGAATTTAATGTCATTGACAATTCCGAATTAGCATAATGAAAGGCTGGATAAGTCATGATTCTCCCTTTGAAAGGAATTTCGACCAGATCCAGAAAATCTCTCAGCCGCTCCAATGCCTCGGTAGCTTCAACTGGCGACTGCTCACCGCTAATAGCTGTGTATGGAATAAGGCATGTATCCAGATAGAGTTGCAGTTCAGCCCAGCTGTCTTGAGTCATCTCACTGAATTTCAATTCCCTATATCCCCTCTCTATCCATTTTATTCCCATATTATATATGACCATATCTTATAAATCCAGACATTCATTTCAGAATTACACATATCAAAAAAGGAAATACGCCTCTGCGCATTCCCTTTTATCTCAGAAAGGATATATTTTGCCTATCAGTTTATGGTCCTCAGTTCATCCGTCAGACTCCGGAAAGCTACTTCGTCTCCGGTAGCTAACGCTTTATCGATTTCCAAATAGAGCTTCTCGCTGCGCTGTTTGCGAAGCGCTTCGTCCCACACCATCTCAGCTGCCAGCCCCAACATGACTTCATACGTAACTTTCATTTTATCCAATAGGATGCACCTCCAAAACGGATTTAAGAGCTCCTATATTCTTTTCCTTTGGTAACATAACCCAGTGAAGTTCTGGACATCCGCTCCAGATCGGCATCAGTCAGCTCACGTATCACTTTGGCAGGTGTACCCAAAGCAAGAGTATAGGGCGGAATATTACTATTCTCAGTAACAACAGAACCGGCTCCAATCAGCGTATATTCGCCAATTTCGGCTCCATTCAGCAGAATGGCTCCCATGCCGATTAATGATCCTGTTCCAATACGACAACCATGAATGATCGCTGTATGTCCTACTGAAACATCATCTCCCACAATCAAAGGTTGATCAGTATTGACATGCCCGACAACGTTATCTTGAATATTACAGCGCTTTCCAATGATAATAGGAGCCAAATCAGCCCGCAGGACTGCATTGAACCAGACGGAAGACTCTTCTCCCATTCTCAAATCACCGATCAGTTTTGCACCTTCAGCCATATATACCGAAGGGTGTAACTGAGGTTGTAGACCTTTGTATGGAATTATCATTATTATTATCACTCCTTAATTTGGGAGTGATTTTAGCAACTTGTCCTTCACTTGTCAAACATAATAGGTGTAATGTCTCCTGAGATGGAGCGACAGGATGCAGCAAGACGTGTGCCCCAGGCTGTCATTTGTATAGTCCTGCCTTCCTCATGTTCCCCAATACGGACCATGCCAAGATGCAACATCATTTTAACAATTCTGTTATCATAGATGGCCTCGGCCGTATCATAATAGAACGGCTGAATGAATGGACCGATCTGACGAAACAGCGACTCGGCGGTTGACCATTCCTGGGCACATTCGCCTGTCCAGTACACAATAGAGGACAGATTGGGAATAGCACCTTTATACAATCTTAACCAAAACCTAAATAGCTGTATCATTTCTGCTGTTTTCTCTGCCCCCAGCTTGTCTTCTCCAGCTGGTGATAGCTTCAGCGTGCCTTGCTCCTCACGAACCAGCCGATGGTGAAATGCATAGTCGTAGAGAAGTGCAAAACGATCCGGGTAATCCTTGAAGGAACGGCCATATCCGAATCTCCATCCACCTTTGCCCACCAATTCCTCACTAATGTGCAGATGCTCCATAATCTGCTGTTGAGAGCGACGGTACATCATTCCTTCAGCGTTAAGGGCAATCTCGTGCTGCTGGACAAACTGCAGGAACAACTTGAGATCATCCGCTAAGAGATGATATTCATCCCGATACATGGGTGGTTCCGTTGTTTTGGTAATCCCTGCTCGCAGATGTGTGGATAACACATCCCTGAATCTTAATTTCAGATCCTGGGGTACCTGATACAAATACCTGGTCTGCTGCGTTGTCCCATTGAACAACCATCCACTCTTATTAAAGCGAACGATGAGATCACGTGGACTCGCGCCAGCCTCACTCTCCTTTTTGTCCATCGATTGACGGGCTATGGCAATGAGTTCTTCCATACCATAATACTGGCGAGGATCAAACAACAAGTTGTTCAAAAAGCGCTGATCTGCTTGATTCAGTTGACGTACCTGCTGCTCAAAAAAGGGTCTGCTGCCCAATGTAGTGAGAATACTCTGGATGAGTTCGTGTTTGGAATTGGGCTTGCATTCACATTGGTAATAGTCTGCTATTCGATTAAGCTGGCCAATATCGGCAAAAGTAAGCATATCCGCTAGATTCATGGGTCCATCGCCTCGCCCGTTAACTACTTCGACTGCTGATTCGGAGCCTGAAATAGTTTGGTTTTGTAAACATCGTTGACGGAATTCCCATAATCTAAACCTCTTTTTGGAAATCTTTTATGTTTTAAACCATACTATGCCCCAAGTTGGTCAATCAGAAGAAAAATGAGAGGTTTGAAATCATATAAAGTCTTTATTTCCCCATAAAATGCAAAAAAACAACCCAAGTTGGATTACTCAGGTTGTTTCGCAGTGTCCAAAGACAGATGTCGTGTGCAATTATATAACAGCGGACTCCAGTCATCACGTTCCTTTTCCAGGATCGTCAGCGACAGGTTTCCAATCCGTTCTGTATACCGATCTTTAAACAAGGCTGTTAACAGGTTGGCCAAGAAAGCTCCGTGAGTGACAATGAGTACGTTTTGGTCCGGATAGGCAGACCATAGGTCTTCCAGAAACGCCAGTGCACGAATCTGGATATCCGCTATCTGCTCCTGTCCCAAGTCCAATGTCTCCCAGGCTTGGCCCCAACGGGCAACCCGTTCTTCTGAAGTCAGACCTTCAATCTGACCAAAAGCCCTTTCTTTCAACCGTGCGTCCGGCTCAAGTAAAGGTACATTCAACAGCTTGGAGATAATCTCCCCTGTTTCCTGTGCCCGCGATAATCCACTTGTGATGATATAGTCCCATTGGTATTCTTCCTTCAGCAGACGTCTTCCCAGGCGCTCTGCCTGTTCACGACCTTCTCCATTCAGAGGAATATCCGTCTGACCCTGTATACGGCCCGCCGCATTCCAGTCTGTAAGACCGTGACGAATAAGCCCGATTCGCACTTACATCCCTCATTTCTCCACACGGCGAACGAAAGGTTATTACCTATGCACTCGCACCTTGTTTGCGTTTATTCGTTGTTCGATGCATACGTCCAAGAGAAAATAACGCCATTCCTATTGCAAGTAAAGAGAGTGCCATCCAATACTGCGGATAAGCAGGTCCCATGCTCACAACAAAAGGTTCTATGATACTTCCTCTGTCCGCTCCAGTCATGTTGTACTGATACATTCCAGAGGACGATGGTCCGCTTCCGGCAACCCCTGTCTCCAGGATACCCGTAGTAACAACTTTGGTTTGCTCAGCTTCTGATACGTCTGGCTTAAACATTGCCATATACAGAAAGCTGCATAAAAAAATAGCCAGGAACGCGGCAATCCACAAAGACATATGCTTGCGGATCACAGCAGAGAAACGATTAACCTTTACCTCTTCCGGCAGTAACCATGGAGACTCCGCATAGATCCGGTCCATCACGTTACGGTTCACTCTCTCTGCTTGTTGTTCTGTCACTGGAACCGGAATGCTGTGCAGCAAGATCTGAGCTTCTTCCCAGACCTCAAACTGCTCGGAGCACTCTTCACAACCAGCGAGATGAGCATGAAATGCAATCCGCTGAGGATGAGTTTCCGGCAAGTCCCAGACCAGTGCAAACAGTTCCTGGGCTTCATTGCAATTCATCGGTTCTTCATCCCTTCATATGGCTCGTACACCGGTTCGAAGAAATAAGGTTCCAATTGAGTTTTTACGCTTGATCTTGCTCTGAATAATAGCGATTTCACAGAACTGACGCTCTGCCCAAGAATATTCGCAATCTCTTGGTAGTCTAGTTGATCATACTCACGGAGTATAATCGCAGAACGCTGCTTCTCCGGTAAATTGTTAATCGCATCCCTAACCAGCATCACCCGCTCGCTGCGTAGTACAGCATACTCCGGTGTATTCTCCGAAGGAGCAACGGGAACAATCCCGCTCTCTTCAAGTGGGACATTTCCGCTGCGCTGTTTGCGAAGCTCACTCAGTACCGTATTTCTCGCAATGGTATATAACCAGGTTGAGAATGAGGCATCCACCTCACGGAAAGAGTGCAGACTGCGGAACGCCTTATAGAAAGTCTCAGAACAGAGATCTTCCGCAAGCAGCTCCATATTGGAACTTTTCAACATATGATATACGAAAGCCAGTATTTTACGCTGATAACGACTCATCAGCTCGGAATATAACTCCAGGTTACCTTCCTTGATCTCTCGAATCAACTGGGAATCCGTCATTTGAGTGCGACCCCTCCTCGCCCATCCATGTGCTTCTCCCCGTTCGACTCTATCCATGTATTACCGAACAGGCACAAAAAAGTTGCGGTTCTCACCGCATATAAAAAGCGTTCAGCGCCATAACTGGCCTTCCCGCCAAATTCCCCTATGTAATGGCAATTTCCCCAACGTTTCTACATTAACAGTATTATTGTACAACGGTCTGCATCATCCTGGCAAATCCATTGGCATCCACAGAACCCGACCTGTCATTCATATGCAGTCATTTTCACGTTCATGACTTCATTTTGAGCCTTTTTGGTAAGCCTCTCTTATATAGACGGACGACGTACTGAAAAGGTTACAAAAATGTGATGTTTTTTTGATCTAAGGTATCCTAACAGATTAAGGAGGGAGATGTAAATAGAGGGTGTAAGTTTAAGTGTAACTTTTAACATATCAGTGTCTCACCCATAACTCTTTAAGACAAAAAAAAGACCGCTTACATAAGCGGCCATTGCTCACGTGGAGCAATACAGTTATTGGATAGGAGTGGAGAGAAACCATACTGTACCCTTATTATATGTATACGTTTTCATTTTGTCAACACTTTCAGTAAAATTGTTTGAATTAATTATATCTTTCGGTAATTCAGGATAATACATCCTTTTTTCTGTGACTGAAAATCAAATATGAACTTCAATATTACCTCACAAAAAAGAGGGCTTTCGCCCCCTTTCACGTCTTATATCCACACTTGATAGCCTAAGGAATCCAATAACGTCTTGGCTCGTTCCATATCTTCTTCCTGACGGAAAGACAGACGCATAATACCCGGCACATCCACCCGGTTTTCGATAATCTCCAAGTTGCTCAAGTTGATATCATTCGCACCAAGCTCAGTTGCAATCTTACCGATCATACCCGGTGCATCCTGGACATCAGTATATAGATCAAATAAAGGCGAAATCATGCCTTTGCGTCGTTCTGGTAATATACTGCGGAACTCGCGGGCCTGACGGAATGCCTCCTCTATGCCTTCACCGTTCTTATGCTCCAGCATATCCGTAAAGGCCGTCATCTGGCTATTCCAGTCCTTAAGCAAGCCCAGCAGTACATCACGGTTGCTAAGCAAGATATCTCTCCACACAATCGCATCACTGGACGCAATCCGGGTAATATCCCGAAAACCACCTGCAGCCAGCATTTTATACAGTGGATTCGACTCATTATATTCACGCACCTGATTCACCAGCGCAACAGCAATAACATGTGGCAGATGACTAATCGCCCCCACGATGTCATCGTGCAGCAGAGGCTCCACACGCACGATCTGTGCCCGCGTATACGCAAGCAGCTCAGACAGCCTGCTGTAGGCTTCCTCAGGTACATGTTCTGAAGGAGTTAAGACATAGTATGCATTCTCAAACAACACAGCTGAGGCCGCATCTACGCCTGCACGCTCCGACCCCGCCATAGGATGACCACCAATGAAGTAAGCGTCAGTCAACCGCACATGCTCGGCACATGCGGCAATGGAAGCTTTAGTGCTTCCTACGTCCGTGATGATACATCCTTTTTTCAATGGCAGCTTGGAGAGCTTTTCGAAATAGGATTCAAGCAAACCTACGGGAACGCACAAAAAAATAAAGTCGGCATCGTCTACCGCTTCTTCCAGAGAGAGCGTAGCATCATCCACTACACCGCTCGCTATGTACTTGTCCTTCAGTTCATCCAAGTGGGCGTAGCCCATCACGGTTACATCTGGCTTGCCTTTAAAGCAGAGCGCCAGTGAACCGCCGATGAGTCCTACACCAATCATTGCAATTTTTAGTTTCATGGGTCCTCACTCTTTCATCGCCAGTATTAAGAGCGTGCTACCGCCTTCTCAGCCAGCGTGTTCTCCAGTGCCGTGACAAATGCACGATTCTGTTCTGATGTTCCGACGGACACACGAATGTAAGTTGGGTATACGTGGAATCCTGGGCGAACGATAATGCCTTGTTTGAGCAAGGATTGGAACGCAATTGCTGAAGGCATATCCAGATCAACCATAATGAAATTACCCTGTGAAGGGAAATATGACAATCCCAACCGTGTAAATTCATTTTGCAGGTAATCCCGATCCGTTGCATTCCGCTTCGAGCACTCTTGAACAAAATCCTGATCCAGTAGTGCAGCGGTTGCCGCAACCTGTCCAAAACGGGAGGTGTTAAACGGTTCACGTACACGGTTAATCAAATCAATAATTTCGGGACGTGCAATGCCGTACCCGATCCGGAGTGAAGCCAAACCGTAAATTTTGGAGAATGTCCGCAGTATGACCAAGTTCGGATACCGTTCGATCAATGGTATGCTTTGCGGATATGCTTCATCGGTTACGAATTCATAATAAGCTTCGTCCAGTATGACCATCACATGAGCAGGCACACGGTCCATAAAGGCTGTAAGTTCCTGTTCGGAGATAATCGTACCTGTCGGATTATTTGGATTACACACCCATACTGCTTTGGTTTTGTCGTTAATTTGCGCGAGCATCGCGCTCAGATCATGCGTGCCATCTTTCAGAGGCACTTCGATGGTCACGGCACCCTCAATATCTGCATTGCTTTTATATACGGAGAATGTCTGATCTGCCATGATGGTCTCGTCACCCGGCAAGAAGAAAGCTCTTGTGATCAAAGCAATAATCTCATCGGAACCACAACCAAATATTAAGTTGTTCCGTTCAACGCCAAGATGCTTGGCAAGAACTCCCGTCAGCTCAACCGAGCTACCGTCTGGGTATATGCTTATATTAGTCATTTCTCTCGTAATGGCTTCCAGAGCGGCAGGAGAACTGCCGTACGGGTTTTCGTTGGAGGCCAGCTTGATGACTTGTTCAAGCCCCAGTTCACGTTTCACTTCTTCAATCGGTTTGCCCGGCTGGTACACAGGCAGATTGACAATCTGGGATTTCGGTTTCAACCCGACCGCCTCCTTTTATTGAAATAATGTTAGACACGAATCATCGTGCACCTCACGTGTCCAAAAGATGTCCTTTCAGGACATCCCTATCCCTTTAATTGTGCCACAAAGTTGCGAATTTGCAACAGTCCTGCTGCACGCGTATCCGGATTTTCAAGCAGAGGAATCGCATCTTCCACCTGACGAACAATGGCACTACCTACAACAACGCCATCGCAGATGCGGGAGAAATGTTCCACCTGCTCATGACTGGAGATACCGAAACCTACCGCTACAGGGAGGTCTGTCAGACTTTTCACCGTCTCAATGAAGCTCTCTACGCCATCAAAGAAAGAAGCTCTCTCTCCGGTTACCCCAAGGGATGATACACAATAGATAAAGCCACTCGCTCCCGTTACAATCCGCTCAATCCGGGCATTAGATGTAGGTGCAACAAGCGGCACCAGATGAACACCCGCACGATTTGCGCGTTCTCGCATCTCTTCCGCTTCCTCAATCGGCAGGTCCGGAATGATCATGCCACTGATATCGTGTTTGACCAATTCATCAAAGAATACATCCAGGCCTGTCTGCAATACCGGATTATAATAGGTGAACAGTACAAACGGCAGTTTCACACCTGCCTTACGAGCTTTTGCCGCGGTTTCCATAACAGTACGTATGGTAATCTGGCTTTTCAGCGCACGTTCGGAAGCACGCTGAATGACTGGGCCATCTGCAAGTGGATCGGAATAAGGAACACCCAGTTCCAAAATATCCGCTCCGGCCTGCTCAAGCTCCTTGATGATATCAATCGTTGTATCCACATCCGGGTCTCCCACGGTTAAGAATGGAATAAGTGCCGTGCGATTCTGTTGCTTCAATTGCTGGAAGGTCTGGTCCATCAGATTCATCCCAAGTCGCCTCCCGTGTATTTCATGATCGATTCAACATCCTTGTCTCCACGTCCCGACAGACAAATGACTACAATATCATCTGCTGTAAGTTCAGGCGCCAGTTTGACAACTTGAGCTACCGCATGTGCAGACTCCAGAGCAGGAATGATTCCTTCCGTCCGACATAGGAGTTGCAGGGCATCCAATGCTTCCTGATCGGTGATCGGTACATATTTTGCCCGTTCAATATCCTTGAGATAGGAATGCTCTGGACCAACACCCGGATAATCAAGTCCGGCCGAGATGGAATGCGCTGGCTGAACCTGTCCATACTCATCCTGCAACAGGTAACTCATAGATCCCTGAAATACACCATGCGTACCTTTGGTCATCGTCGCAGCGTGATACTCGGTTTCGACCCCTTTGCCTGCGGCTTCAACACCAACAAGCTTCACATCCTGATCACCGATAAATGGATAGAACATACCAATCGCATTACTTCCTCCACCGACAGCTGCTACAATTACATCTGGCAAACGCCCTTCGATCTCCTGAATCTGACGACGGGTCTCATCACCAATCACACGTTGGAAATTCCGCACCATCATCGGATATGGATGAGGACCAACCACTGATCCGAGCACATAGAACGTATCCTCCACATTACTGACCCAGTAGCGAAGCGCTTCATTACCAGCATCCTTCAGTGTCCGTGTTCCGGACGTAACCGGAATCACTTCTGCTCCGAGCAGCTTCATCCGAAATACGTTTAACTGCTGACGCTCTGTATCTTCTTCGCCCATAAATACTTTGCATTCCAATCCAAGCAATGCGGCTACGGTTGCCGTTGCAACGCCATGTTGACCTGCACCTGTTTCGGCAATGACTTTCTTTTTGCCCATCCGTTTGGCAAGCAAACCTTGTCCAATGGCGTTATTAATTTTGTGCGCGCCAGTATGATTAAGATCTTCACGTTTCAGATAAATTTTCGGTCCGCCCAATCGGCGTGATAATTGCTCTGCATGATACAATGGCGTTTCACGTCCAGAATACTCGCTTAGCAGATAGTTCAGTTCCTTGTTGAATTCCTCATCTTCAGAGAAGTGGCTATATGCCTCCTCCAACTCTATGAGTGCGTTCATTAGTGTCTCAGGTACAAAGCGGCCTCCGAAGTGACCGAAACGCCCGTGTTGATCCGGCAATTGATGTGTCATGCCTGCTTCACCCTTTCTACGAATGCTGTAATTTTGGCAATATCCTTCACACCTTCAGTCTCCACGCCGCTGGATACATCGACGCCGAAAGGTGCATATGTCTGTATTAGTTGTTGTACATTGTCCGGCTGCAAACCTCCTGCAACGAACAGAGAGATTTCGCGACTTTTCGCCCATTCCACATAGGCAGGAATTCGCTCCCAGGCAAACGTTTCCCCGGAGCCCCCTCCATATAGAGGATCATGGGTATCGAGCAATATCGCATCAACGAATTTATCGTAAGCATCAAGAGCCCTTATGGCTGCATCATCAGCTTCCGGACCTGTTTCATCTTTGGGAAAAGAAAAAACCTTGAATATTTCGGCATTCCACCGCTGCTTCACCTGATGGCAGAATTCCGCAGACTCCTGTCCATGCAGTTGAATAACATCCAGGTGAGAAATCTCCATAATGTATTCCAACTCTTCGAGCGTAGGATTCACAAATACACCTGCAAGCTTCGGCCGATCATAGGTAGACCATTCGAACAACACCGTTCTTAATGCAGCAGCCTGCTCAGGTTCGATTCGACGGCGTGATTTGGCAAAAACAACACCAATGTAATCCACAGGCAAGTTTATCATCGATTTTAGCACTTCAACGTCCTGAAGTCCACATATTTTTACGGCCGCTGGCAGCGGGTTTCTCAGTTCTGACATACTGTCACCTGTGCCATCGTGTATGGAAGTATTCATCATTTGGGTCCCATCAGATCATATACAGCCGCCTCGACATCATCCTTGCGCATGAGATGCTCACCTACGAGAATACCATGAACACCGGCCTGGATCAGAGGTACTGTTGATTCTGGTCCGTCAATACCACTTTCGCTAATCAAGGTAACACCACTTGGAATCAATTCCATCAAATCCAGTGTCGTGTTCAGACTGGTTTCGAATGTTTTCAAATTACGATTGTTGATGCCCACTAGTGTTGCCTGCGGAATCTCCAATACCTGCTCCAATTCTGTTCGATCATGGACTTCAATCAAAGCGTCCAGCCCCAAACTTTTGGCAAACCCCAGATATTGACGAATCTGTTCAGGTGTCAGAATACTGGCAATCAGCAGTATCGCATCCGCACCCAGTAATCTTGCCTCGGCAATCTGTCGTTCATCTATAATAAAATCCTTGCGTAATAGCGGAATATTCACCGCTTGATGGATCGCCTTTAAGTACTCGTTGCTCCCTTGAAAATACGACACATCCGTTAATACGGAGATGCAGTCTGCACCTGCTCGCTCATAAGCAGCAGCAATCTCTACCGGATGAAAATCCGGGCGAATTAACCCTTTGGATGGCGAAGCTTTCTTCACTTCAGCTATAAGGCCGAGTTTGCGATTGCGTCCGCTTGATAGTGCTTGTTCAAACCCCCGGGTTGCGGGGAGTTGTTCGATTTTTTGGATAGCCTCATCCATGTGAAATGTCTTTGCCAATACTTCTACTTCTTTATGTTTGGTTGCAACGATTCGATCAAGATACATGACTGTACGCCTCCGTTGTATGAATTAACTGTTCAAGCTTCCCGGCAGCTTTGCCCGAATCTACCGCTTCTGCGGCAAGTGTCACCCCTTCAGCGATGCTATCTGCAAGACCGGATACATAGATGCACGCTCCGGCGTTCAACAGAACGACATCGCGATAGGCACTCTGCTCACCCTGGAAGATCCTCTTAATAATTTCGGCATTCTGTGCCGCATCTCCTCCAAGTACCGCTTCAAGCGGATGCAGAGACAAGCCCATATCACGTGGATCAATATCATAGGTGTGCACTTCACCATTGCGAAGTTCAGATACCTGAGTCGGTGCCGAGATACTGATTTCATCCAGACCATCATGGCTGGCCACGACCAACGCTCTTTTAAGACCAAGACGATTCAGTACTTCAGCAATCATCGGCGTCCGGGAACGATCATACAGGCCAAGCAATTGACGATCTGCTCCCGCAGGATTGGTTAACGGTCCGAGCATATTGAAAATGGTACGAACACCGAGCTCTTTTCTCGGTCCTGCCGCATGTCGCATGGAAGGGTGATATACCTGGGCAAAACAGAAACAGATTCCAATATCATCCAGACATTGTCTGGCCTGTTCCCCGTTAAGATGGATATTTACACCGAGTGCCTCTAATACATCTGCACTACCTGCTTTGCCTGAAGCTGAACGGTTGCCATGTTTGGCGACCCGAACCGAGACGGCGGAAGCAATAATGGCAGATGCTGTGGAGATGTTGAATTTATGAATTCCCGATCCACCTGTTCCACAAGTGTCCAGCAAGCCGCTGCCATCTGTGAGAATCCGTCCGCCTTGACCACGCATCGCTTCAGCAAAACCGGTGATCTCATCCACCGTTTCCCCTTTCATCCGCAGCGCCATCAGCAAACCTCCGATTTGAGCCGGTGTTGCCTCACCTCTCATAATCGAGTACATTAAATCTCTTGCTTCGGCTTGCTCCAGATGGCTGCCCTCCAAAATCTTCGCCAGGCCATTCTTCATGCCTTCCTCACGAGTAATCTCAGCAATGGGGGTTACAGGGTTCTCATTCATTATTGGGTTTATGTTCATCTCCGGTCTCTCCTCTCTCAGTTCTTGGCGGCCGCTGGTGTGACAAAGTAGTCTGCATTGGCCAGTCTCAATGTGCTGTCCTTTTCTTTGGCAGGAAACATTGCTTCTGCTGTTCGAATCGCTTTGAGCAATGCTTTAGCTTTGTTAACCGTTTCCTCATATTCATTCTCAGGCACAGAATCCCATACGATTCCCGCTCCGGCCTGTACATATGCTTTTCCTTTTTTGAAAATAATCGTACGAATCGTAATACAGGAGTCCATGTTACCCGAGAAACCAAGGTATCCGATTGCTCCTGCATAAGCACCCCGTGCCTCTTTCTCCAGTTCCGCGATAATCTCCATTGCTCGCAGTTTCGGTGCACCGGATACGGTACCCGCTGGCAAGCAAGAGAGGAATGCATCGAAGAAATCCTTATCTTCTCTAAGCTCGCCCGTTACGTTGGATACCATGTGCATAACGTGAGAATACCGTTCAATCTCCATGAACATGTCACACTTCACACTGCCGAAGCTGGATACCCTGCCCAGATCGTTACGCCCCAGATCAACTAGCATCAGATGCTCCGCGCGTTCCTTCTCATCCTGGAGCAGATCAGCAGCGAGTGCACGATCTTCCGCTTCTGTTGCCCCCCTTGGACGTGTGCCTGCAATCGGTCGTGTCTCCACACGATTCCCGTCCACCTTGACCAACGCTTCAGGCGAAGTACCCACGATAATCTCATCATCCATTTTGAGGTAGTACATATAAGGTGATGGATTCAGGGTCCGAAGCACACGATACACGTGAAGCGGAGAAACTTCCGTATCAATGTGGAAACGCTGGGATAATACCACTTGAAAAATATCACCTGCGCGAATGTAATCTTTGGCTTGCTCTACATTACCGATAAACTGCTCCTTCGTGAGGTTGGAGCGAATATCCCCCAGTTCCACGTCTCCCGGAATAGAACGCGGATTCAGGTTCTCCCCTGGTCCTTGCTGCTGCAAACGTTCTGCGGCCTGCTCCAGCTTCTCCGAAGTCACTGCATACGCTTGACGTATCTCGTCATCCGTTGCACCGTCCTTGACGTGTACATTGCCGACGAGCAGCATCTGCTGCTTCACATGGTCAAACACAATAATCTGGTCACAGAACATAAAGCGAATGTCATCCATATTCAAGTCATCCAGCGCGTGAGCTGGAAGTTTCTCATAATAGGACAGCAGATCATATCCGAAGAAACCAATTGCTCCACCTGTGAATGGTGGCAGTTCATCATCTTTTGGGCTGCGATACTTACGCAGCAGTGCTTTCAGTTCTTCAATCGGTTTGCCTGGCAATTCACGAGTTTTCCCTGCTTCTTCTACAACAATCCGGCCCTTCTTGGCCGAAATCATCAGGAACGGATCTGTACCGATGAACGAGTATCTCGCCCATTGGATACCCCCCTCTACACTTTCCAGCAGGAATGCCCGGTCGTTGTCAGCATAACGGCGGAATATACGAATCGGAGTCTCCATATCTGCCAGAATCCGTTTGACTACCGGAATCAGATTATACTCATTCGACATTTTCAGTACTTGATTAACGTTTGGCGTTATCATCAGATCACGTCCTTTCAGATTTAGGTAAGTTCAACTAAAGAGGTTACACTGAGCACTCCGATGACAGAACAACCTTCCGATCGCTGTTATCCCCAGATTTTTTGATTCCCTTTCTAAAGGGAAAATCCGGGGATAAAGGCGAACGCTTCGCTTCTTCACGTTATTTCTGTCCTCTTCGTTATCGTGTAAAAGATTAGTTGAACTTATAGGGGAAGAAGAAACAATTCAATATACAATGAAAAAACCTCTACCATCAGGTAGAGGTTTGGTTATAAGCTGTATTTAACAGGGTGATGCTTCATAAATAACAAGTCCCTATACTTCGCTGTCGGATTATTCACAGGTCGCTGAATTGATGCATCTCACATCATCCAACCGGGAAAATAAATCAGTTATAACACTTCAACTCCCATTCCAATATTTCGTAAAATATAGGAGAGTGCATTGATTGTGTTTGTACCAAAATATATCAAAACAAAAGGTGTCCTATGACACGTTTGTTTTCCCTGCTCCTGTTACCTATTCCGTAGCACGACGTACCGTGAATCAGTTGACCGGTTTCTGTTGCCCCGGTTACCACCCACTGGACTCTGCTATATACTCCACTAGCTCAGCTGCTCTCAGCTCAATCTCAACTCTACTCAACTGGTTCTCACTATACATCATTATGATCGGTTTGACAACCCACTACTTAAGAGCCAGAAGGTGCTGCCAAATCCGGACGTAATGCCTGTGCACCGTTCAGATACACATGGTTAATTTCATTCTGAGCTTTGTTGGTATTGACATGCACCATGAAACGAATGCACTGCGCCAAGGCACCTTTAACAGGAACCTCCAGTGCACACATTAGTGGTACGAGTTCCCAGCCATCCAGTTGGCGAATAGCTTTTGCCGGGAAAGCAGCATCCAGATCCCCAGTTAACGTAATCCACACACTGCAGATATCTTCCGGTTGGATCTCATTGCGATCCACGATCTCCTGCAACAATACAGCCGTTTCCTTCAAAATCTGTTCTTCGTTGTTCTGCGTGACTGTTGTAGCCCCGCGAATTCCCCGTGTGACCATTGCTGTTATTCTCCCTTCCTGAGCATTTCAATGACGTCCCGAACTGCCGACACAGGTACGTCCTTCACAATTCTTGCAGCCCCGATCCGATCAGGAATGATAAACACCATGTGACCTTCACGGAATTTTTTATCATGCATCATCGCTTCCATTAATGCATCCGTGTCGAGATGCGCAGGCATCGTTGTCGGAAGGCGGAGTGAACGCAGCATGCGGACCGTATCTTCATAGAGCCCCGCTGGCGCACCAAGCTTCTCACCAAGCAATGCTGATCCAGCCATACCGATCGAGATCGCTTCTCCGTGCAAGAATTCTCCATAACCGGCAATCGCTTCAATGGCATGACCAATCGTATGTCCCAGGTTCAACAACGCACGTTCTCCATTTTCACGTTCGTCTCTGGATACAATCTCTGCCTTAATACCACACCCGCGCTCCAAGCCGTATCCCAATGCTTCCGGATTAAGCGCAAGCAGTTCTTCCGCATGTTCCTCACACCAATGTGCAAAAGCCTCATCCCGGATCAGTCCGTGCTTCAACATCTCTGACAACCCTGCCGAAACATCTCGTGGCGGCAAGGATTGAAGTGTATCCACATCATAAAGTACAAGCTCGGGCTGATGGAATGCACCGATCATATTTTTGGCCAGCGGATGATTGACAGCCACCTTGCCGCCTACACTGCTGTCATGCGCCAAAATCGTTGTAGGTACTTGAACAAACTTGATTCCACGCATATATGTAGCGGCAACAAAGCCAGCCAGATCACCTACGACACCACCACCTAGGGCCAGAATCGCAGAACTCCGATCCAGTTTGCCTTCGATCGCAACAGTCATCATATCCTGGTATACCGAAAGGGATTTCGATGTTTCACCAGAGGGCACAACCGCCGATACGACTGTATAACCAGCCGTACGCAGTGTTTGCTCCAAACCTGACAAGTATTTGGGAGCCACATTTTCATCTGTAATGATGAGTAACGGACTTTTTTTGGTCAAGCCATATTGCTCAAAATATTGAGGTGCTTGTGCCAATAGGCCGCTACCAATCAGAATCGGATATGAGCGTTCCTCCAACTTTACCGTCAGCTGACGCATATTAGTAATTCTCCAGTTGAGCGTTATAACTAGCAACATTCGCACGGATCTCTTCCATGGAATCCCCGCCGAATTTCTCCAGGAATGCCTTGGCAATTTCCCACGCTACAACATGCTCCATAACCACACTCGCTGCGGGTACAGCACAAGCGTCCGAGCGCTCAACCTGAGCCGTAAATGCTTCTTTCGTATCAATGTCCACACTTTGCAGTGGCTTATACAACGTTGGGATCGGCTTCATCACACCACGTACAACTACTGGCATACCGTTCGTCATTCCACCTTCGAATCCACCCAGACGGTTGGTTGCCCGGTGGTAGCCGCGCTCGTCCGTATGCATGATTTCATCATGCACCTGTGATCCCCGAATGACTCCGGCTTCGAATCCGATACCAATCTCTACACCTTTGAATGCATTAATGGACATTACGCCTTGAGCGATTCGTGCATCCAGCTTGCGATCGTATTGAACATAACTACCAAGACCAATAGGTACACCTTCAACGATACATTCCACTATTCCTCCGATGGAATCGCCTTCTTGTTTAATCTGGTCGATGTAGGCTTCCATCTTCTTCTCTGTCTCAGCATCCGTAACACGTACAGAGGAGGCTTCTGTCACTTCGATCAGTTCATCAATCGGAAGGTCCTGATACGGAGCTTCGATCTCTCCAATACGAAGTACACGTCCAGCTACCTTGATTCCAAATTCAGCCAGGAATTGACGTGCAATGGCACCACATGCCACACGTACCGTTGTCTCACGTGCACTGGAGCGCTCCAGTACGTTACGCAAGTCTTTGAGATTATACTTGAGTCCACCGTTCAGATCAGCATGTCCGGGACGAGGGCGATGAACGCGACGTTTCTCTTCGTCACTGCCTTCGATCGGCTCAATATTCATAATATTCTGCCAATGTTTCCAGTCATTATTTTGAACAACCAGCGCTACCGGAGCACCTGTTGTATATCCGTGACGGATACCACCAACGAAATTCGCCTGATCTTTCTCGATCTGCATCCGGCGTCCACGACCATATCCCTTTTGGCGGCGGTGAAGCTGGAAATTCAGTTCTTCAAAATCAATCGTCAAATTACTTGGCAATCCTTCAATAATAGCGGTCAATTGGGGTCCGTGCGTCTCCCCTGCGGTTAAATAGCGTAAACTCATAATACGTTCCCCCTTTAAACTGTTAAACTTCACATTGCTAAAATCCCATAATTTCTTTGCTTATTATAGTATAGCTGACCGGCTTTGACAAGAAAGTCGGCTCTTTCTTGTACTTGGTATACAAATAACCGCCTGAACACATGTACATGTGCTTCAGACGGCTGAACAACCATTATCATTATTTTTTCCGATAGAAAAATGTTTCTGCTGTCTCCAGACCATATTGTCCTGGGGAGAAGATCTGCTCCGTACTGCCCACAAACAAAATACCGCCTGGACGCAAACTTGCTGCAAATTTGTGATACAACAGGTTTTTGGCTTCCTCGGTAAAATAGATCATGACATTTCGGCACACAATCAGGTCGTACCCATCGTCAAAACGGTCCACCAGCAAATTTTGTTTCATGAACTTGATCGAATTTTTGAGTTGCTCATCAATACGGTATACCAAGCCATCCTGCTTGAAGTAACGGTTCGCCGTTTCCTTTGGCACATCCTTAAGTGAGCGTTCCATATAACGCCCTTCTTTGGCTTTGGCCAATGCACCTTCATCCAAGTCACTTGCCGTAATCGAGCTGTCCTTCAAAATGCCCATCGTGTCCAAAATCATGGCGAGTGTGTATGGCTCTTCACCTGTTGAACAAGCCGCACTCCAGACTTTGACACGACGCTTGGACCCTAGCAGTTCAGGCAGGATCTCGTCCCGCAGCACTTCCCAACGATTGGGATTACGCCAGAATTCAGACACATTAATGGTCATACGATCAAGGAACTCGTAGAACAATGATTTATCTTTTTGCATAGCATCAAAAAAGTTAGAAAATGTATGAAACCCGTTTTTGTTGCGAAGTGTGGTCAGCCTTCTTTTCATCTGGCCTTCCTTGTATTGAGCAAGATCAATGCCTGTGCTCTCTTTGATTTTACGAATGAATCCGGTGTAATCCGGGTCTAGTAGTTGTTCTTGCTCCAGCATCGTGTATCACCCTTTTGGCTAATAATTACAACCAGGCTGCGATGCTCTTGTCGTATACCACCAGTTCATCTGAAGCAAAGAAATTTGCTGCTTCACGGGAAGCACTTTCCGGTGAATCTGCTCCGTGAATCAGATTATGTGGTGTGTGGCTGGCGAAGTCTCCGCGAATGGTACCCGGAGCTGCTTCCTTCACATTGGTTTTTCCGATGACGATGCGCGCAAGCGCCACAATATCGTCCCCTTCCCACACCATGGCAAATACAGGCCCAGATGTGATAAAACGAACCAAATCATCGAAAAACGGTTTGCCCTCATGTTCAGCATAATGGCGTTTTGCCTGATCCTCAGACATCTGCACCAATTTGCCTGCCACCAACTTAAATCCTTTGTCTTCCAGACGGCTAATAATTCGACCGATCAATCCACGCTGCACACCATCCGGCTTCACCATCAAAAATGTACGATCCATCAGCTCACTCCTCACTCACGGTTCAAAGTTAATCACTATGTAAACGCAATCCCTCTGATTGTAACATACATGTCCAAATCCTCCCAATGAGGAATATCACAAGTCTGTTCATCTTTGGGTATGAGCGATCTGAGAGTTGAAGGTCATACAACATTTAATGCGTACGTTTAACCACAAAATGAGCGATATCACGCAGGTTTTTGGTCGTCTTGATGTTAGGTAGCTGATCGAGAGCATCGAGCGCTTTCTTCATATATCGGTCAGCAAGGGCTTCTGCTTTAGCGATTCCTTGACTTTGGCGAATCATTCCAATTGCATCCGATGCACTTGCCCGTCCTTCTTCATGCTGGACACGGGAAATCTCCTTAAGCAAAGGTTCCCGCAGATCGGATTCTTCTAGGGCATAAAGTACAGGAAGAGTAATATTTCCTTGCTTCATATCACTGCCTGGTGGCTTGCCAAGTTGTTTCTCGGTACCTACCAGATCAAGTACATCATCTTGAATCTGGAAAGCCATCCCCACATTGTATCCGTACGTATACAGTAGGGAAGATACATGCTCAGGCGCGCGTGTGGCCAATGCCCCTAACTGACAGCTAACCGCAATCAGAAGTGCTGTTTTACGGCGAATCCGCAGCAGATAGTTACGAACACTTTGTCCCGTATTGAAAAAATCGCGAATTTGCTCCATTTCACCAATGGACATCTGTACCATGGCTTTAGCAAGAATACGATGAATAGCTGGATCGGATAATCCGGCAGTCATTTCAAGTGCCTTACCGTAGATATAGTCTCCTGTGTACATGGCAATCCGATTATCCCATTTTGACTTCACCGTGGGTTTGCCTCGGCGCGTCTCCGCATTATCAATGACATCATCGTGAACGAGGGATGCCGAATGAATGAGTTCCAGCGGAACCGCAACCAACTTCAGACGTTCAATGTCGTATGTACCAAATTTCCCACCAAGTAACACAAAAACGGGCCGCAACCGTTTTCCTCCTGCTTTGAGCAAATGAAGTGACGTTTCACTCAACAGCTTCTGTTCTCCTCGAACACTGCGATACAACTCTTTCTCAATGTAATCCATGTCCTTTTTTAACAACCCGAAAATATCCAATAGTTTCATTCGTTCACCCGTATCAGCGTATTGTCAGTCCATAAATTCATGCTTACCTTCCCCTCCAGCAAGTCGGGCCTGCAGGCATTACGAAAAACCCGGCTTACCGTTCTTGCTTTTGTTTTTCTATAAGGTAATCTAACGTATTTTTCTTCTCCGAATGTCATAGCCGACACCCGGAAATTAAACTCTGCGACTTGTTCTGAAACAAAATACAGAAGTTGCCGGAGCATGGGTCAAGACTGTGGTTCATGAAGACTCACCATCAGCACTCACCAATACCCCGGGATTCCGGGGACAAATAAACCGAGCAACACTTTGGCAAAAAACAGCCTTGTATCGAACTCAGTCGTTATCCCCGTTCATCCGGTTCTCCCCATCTTGTAAACAGTTGATGTGGGATGCGCAAGCTATCCAGCACTTTCCCCACCAAAAACAGAATCAACTCATCCATAGTTTGAGGTTTGTAATAAAAAGCAGGCATAGCCGGTATCATTCGTACACCAAGACGAGAAAGCTTCAGCATGTTCTCCAGATGGATTGCATGAAGAGGGGTCTCACGTGGTACGAGGATCAATGTTCTTCCCTCTTTCATCATAACATCGGCTGCGCGAGACATCAGATTATCCGACGATCCCTGCGCGATGGACGAAAGAGTTCCCATCGAACATGGCATGATAATCATGCCGTCGGCCAGATAAGAACCACTTGCAATGGAGGCTCCTATATCACTCACAGGATGATAGGTCAGAGAACCGGCACGGTTGCCGAATTTTTCTTCCAGCACCGCGTCCCGATTCGTCACATCCCAGTCCAATTCTTCTTTCAGTACACGCCACCCTGCATTGGATATGACCAGATGAACGTTATATTCCAAATCAAGCAGCGTTTCAATTAATCGAATGCCATATATGCTGCCACTCGCTCCGGTAATTCCGACAACCAGTCGTTTATTGTCCGGCTGCTGCACCATTTATTTCACCGCCAGATCAATCAGAGTGAACGTAAATACGATTATACTAAGCAAACTGTTCATGGTAAAAAACGCCGTTTGAACACGGCTCATATCATTAGGCGATACAATATAGTGTTGATAGAACAGAATTCCATACGTCACCAACATGCCTGCGCCATACCACCAGCTCAGATCTGTCATCAACAATAACGCAAGAAAACCAATTGCAGTAATCACATGGAAGAACTTAGCGATCTGCAAGGATTTAACCAGGCCAAAACGGGAAGGTATGGAGTGAAGACCCTCTCCCTGATCGAATTCCAGATCCTGACATGCATAGATAATATCAAAGCCCGCTGTCCAGAATACAATCGTAACGTACAGCACAATCGCTGTCCAATCCATCGTTCCTGTTACAGCTACCCAGCCACCAAGTGGTGCCAAACCAATCGTCATTCCGAGAACGACGTGGCATAACCATGTGAATCGTTTGGTGTACGAATACAGTACCAACATAAACACAGCAATAGGCAACAGCTGCATGGATAATACATTAAGATTGGATGAGGCCCAGAATAACAATACAAATGAGATAATGACAAATATAACAACTTCCCCATTTTTCAACAGTCCTGCCGGGATGGCTCTCATCGCGGTACGCGGGTTTTTACCATCAATCGCTTGGTCAATAATTCGGTTCAAACCAAAAGCCGCACTACGTGCGCCGACCATCGCAAGCAATACCCACATGATCTGCATCCAGCTTGGGAAGGTATCATTCACTACCATGGAGCCGAGAATGGCCCCCATAAATGCAAAAGGTAAAGCAAAAAGCGTGTGTTCAATCTTGATCATTTCTAAAAAGATGCGAATTTTCCTAAACATGCTGATTCTCCTTGGTTCCAATATGCAGTGCCGCGATACCTCCGGTTAGAGGATAGGCCTGCACTTGTTGTAATCCAGTTTCTGCAAAAATGTCTGCCAGTTCCTGCCTTCCCGGAAAAATGGCCAGTGAGTCCGGCAGCCATTTGTACTGCTCAAAACTTTTAGCAAACACTTTGGCAAGATTCGGTAAAACCTTCTCAAAATAAAAATAATAAATGCCTTTGAACGGCTGCCATGTTGGCTTGGACAATTCCAGACACACAACCATACCGCCCGGTTTGACCACACGTTTCATTTCAGACAGCACTTGTCTGAGATCAGGTACATTGCGCAGCCCGAACCCAATCGTCACATAATCAAATGAATTGTCTTCGAAAGGAAGTGACATGGCATTTCCCTGTGTCAGGGTAATCTGCTTCTGACGTTGCACCGCATTGATCTTTGTCTGGCCGACCTCCAGCATGTTGCTGCTGAAATCAAGTCCGTGCATGTGCCCCGTTTCACTTGCCTCTGCCATAGCTAGCGTCCAGTCACATGTGCCGCAGCACAAATCAAGACCGGTATCGCCTTTGGACATATTCATCTTTTTCATGGTGAATTTACGCCAAGCCTTATGCCTGCGGAAACTTAGAATATCATTCATGACATCATATTTTCCGGCTATACTTTGAAAAACCGAATGGACATATTCTTCTTTCGGTTTGGTCTCTCCGCTCCCCATTCGTCTGTCTCCCCCTCAATCTTCCCTTACTGCCGCATGTGAAGGCTGCAAATATGCCAAGTAAGGCTCTAGAATTGCATGTATCTCCTGCAAGCCCATCCGCCCTTCCTCGTCTTGCAACAACAGTTGAATGCGGTGTGTACACTCGCGAAGCTTGTCCAGCAAAACCTCGCCAACCCTATGCTTCAGCACCATAGAGTTCCATGCGCGTGCATCCGGTTCAGACTGACGCAACACATTGCGCTCATCGTCATTACCATGCTCGTATATGTGCCAATATGCATAGCTGTGAAGATATTGTTTCGCGTCATTCATCCGCTTCAGTTCTTCCACGATCGTTTCGCAGGAGCTGAATTCAGTCAACAGGCTGTTCCATAAGGACTCTTCGTTATGTTGGATCATGCCTGTAAATGAAAGAAACAGCTGCATCCTCAGCTGTACCGTTTCACGCAAGTATTCATCAGCCGAAACGAGAAGCTTCTTCATCCGTTCATACAGCGTCATCTTGCGTGCGTTCACTCCGGATACAGCACCACTGAGTTTGCCAATCATTTCAATTCTGCCCGCTTGGGCAAGCAATTGATAAAAACGGCTACTTAAATAATCCCCGGCGAGTACATTCAACTGGCGTGAACGCATCTCCTGCTCTCTACGCTCACCGGAAATGGTATCGATTCGATCATGCGTATCCATGGCCAACTGAACGAGCGAAGTTGCAAGAGCATATAACTCTTGATGCACCTTTTCGTCTGTGCGGCCCACAAATACCTGCAACAGACGTGCCCGGCTATCCGGAAATGATGGGATTTCCGTATGTTGTCGAATCATGTCGTAATCCGTATATTTCTTTGCTAGTTGGGGTACGCGATATGAATTCATTCTCAGCCTCCGAGCCTTAACATTGTTAAACCATTTCTGCACTACAATCTTATATATTATAGCATATGTTGAACGGGCACGCACTGAATCCTGCTATTCTATTACCCCTGACTTGTCATTTCGAATTGCTTCTTCCAGAGTTCGGTCTCCATCAAATGAAACCAGTCCTTCAATTCATCTGAAAAGGCCGCACTTTTCCAGTTCCGTAATGTTTCAATCGCATACAGAGGCCACTCTCCACGCCGAATATCAGCAGCAAGCAACAGATGTCGTTTATGCATCCATTCATCTTCTGCCATCACACGCAGCAGCACCTGATCCACGTTATCCAGACTCCGAAAGCCCATATCCGCCACAGCTGCCATGTTTTCATAGATTTCAGTGTAACTTGTACCCGTTCCTTTAACTTTGAGGTCCAGTGTCAAAATGGACTGTTTCCATTCCACTCTTGCAATGGGAGTTGATAGTTGCATGGAGCTTAGCACATCAACCAGATTGTCATTCGTTAGCTGAACCGGATGATGTGATGCAGAGGCAGGTTGTACGTTTTCCCCGCCCCATGTACGCATATGTAAGGTTTGTATCGCAACAAGCAGAAAGACCGCCGCAACCGTTGCCAGCATTGAAGCAGTAACAATCATCCGCGGATTCATATACGCCTCCTTGCCTTTACCTGTTAGTGTAGTCTGTCCGGTAAAGGCTCATACCTCATTGTACAATGAAAAAAAGCAGGCTATGCCTGCAATCTTCATTTGAATGTATTCAATCTGTCCATTACTCCGATTCAATCTGTCCATGCTTGGTAATCAGCGTGGCTTTGCCCCGGATTTTAATAGCTGAGGTATGGGTGGTAAATTGGGCAAACATCACTTCACCTTTGTCCAATTTCTCGGTGTGGTGAAAACGTGTATCCTGACCTCGGGTTAATCCGATCACCTGGACACCATTTTCCTCTGCCTTAATTACAATATAATCATTGCCGGTTGGATGATCCATCACGCATGTCCCCTTCTTTAGTTCGATAGCGTTAATGATGATTAAGATTGTTTCATTTGTCAACCTGCGCCTTATACGAATGAACCGCAAGAATCGGCGACCCTCCGGTCATACTACAGTTGTACAGCCACAGAAAGGAGAATCTGCATGAAGTACACCCCTGCCGCACTTACAGACGAGCATATTCATCAGTTAAAAGAAATCGAACAGCATCTGTCTGAAGCTGCTGGCGAAGATCTGATTCTGGTTGCTTATACCGGGCAACCGGATGATCCTGAGCACTCGGATAGCCGCAAGAAACATCGTTAAAGGGCAAAAGAAAAGGCCGTGAACAAGTCACGGTCTTTTTGTCGACATATGGAATATGTAGAAATCTTATTTAATTCCGTCTTTGAGCGCTTTACCTGGTTTGAAAGCAGGAATTTTGCTCGCAGGAATTTCGATTTCTTCACCTGTTTGCGGGTTGCGTCCTTTACGTGCAGAGCGCTCGCGAACTTCGAAGTTCCCAAAACCAACCAATTGTACTTTATCTCCGCTTTGAAGAGCCTCAGAGATTGCTTCGAATACGGCATCAACCGCTTTCGTTACATCTTTCTTGGACAATTCAGTTGCTTCAGATACGTGTGTAATCAAGTCTGATTTGTTCATTTGTTTTTCACCTCCTGTATCAATGTCCTGAATGTTATACTGTGTTTCCGTTTTATAGCGAAATATACGTTCATACGCAAAAAATCTACGTACATCTTGAGCGATGAACACAAATCTCCGCCTGCGGTCAACAGTCATTTTCGGCAGAATGTCGTCTGAAACCACGGGCATTTCAGACGCCGAACAAATTTCATACTAATACAGACAGCCCACAATTTCAAGTCCGGTTGCGGTTTAAGACGTAAAATGTAACCGCCAGGGCCAGCACGAGAACCCCACCTTTTACAATATCATGTGTGAAATACTGTACGTTCATCATCGTTAACCCGTTCACAAGTACACCAATCAGAACCGAACCAATGAAGGTTCCGATGACATTTGGTTTACCCGCACCAAACACAGAGAAACCGACAAATACTGCAGCTACGGATTCCATTAACAACGGCGATCCCGCATCAATTTGCCCAGATCCTACTTTGGAAGCATAGATGATACCTCCAATTGCTGCAAACACTCCAGCGGCTACATAGGCGAGTGTACGCACCTTTTTCACCTTGATTCCAGACAACCGTGCAGCTTCCTCATTACCGCCTGTAATGTACATCTGGCGACCATATTTCGTATACGTCAAAAAGATATGCACACCTATTACCGCAATAAGCAGCATGATTACCGATATCGGCATACCAAGCCATTTACCCTGCCCTATTAGCAGGAATGTCGGATCCATCTCTCCCGCAGCTTTGCTCCCGTCAGGGAACTGCATGTGATTGTAAATGGTATATCCCTGTGCATACGTTTTGTGAATACCTCCGATGATGTACATCGTGGCAAGGGTTGCGAGTAAATCCGGAATACGCAATTTTACAATGAGCAAAGCGTTCAGTAAACCAATAACAGCGCCAATGATTAGTGGCACAATAATTACAATTGCCAGTGGTTGTTGATACCAAATCATTAACGAAGCAGTAACGACGGTAGTCAATGAGACAGTCGCCCCAACCGAGAGATCAAATCCATCAACAATGAGAGATAACGTAACACCGATCGCTACAAACGTAACGATAGAGATCGAGCCCAAAATATCGGTCAAGTTACTGTACGTAAAGAAATAAGGCAATTTAATGCCAAAAAATGCGATAACACCTATGATGACTATAATCGCCCCGTAACGGAACGCAAAATCCAGTGATTTATCCTTCATGATTGCACCTCTTGTCCACCGCTTGCATAGTATAGCAGCTGTTCTTGATTAGTCTCGCCACGTTTGAACTCTTTCACGATAACACCCTCGCACATGACAGCGATTCGGTCGCCAATTCCCATGCCTTCATCCAGTTCACAGGTGAAATAGATTACACCCTTGCCCGCCAAAGCCAGTTCATTGATGATGCGGAAAATGTCACTTTTCGCCCCAATATCTACGCCTTTGGTTGGCTCATCAAATATAAATACGTCAGCATCCGCATTAAGCCATTTACCAATGGCTACCTTCTGCTGATTACCACCGCTTAGATATTTCACTTCCTGCTTCACGGACGATGTTTTAATTCCAAGCTGTTTCACCAATGACTCTGCATTCAAACGTTCCCGCTTGCGGCTTACGAAACCTAATGTACTAAGACGACTAAGCAAAGGCAGGCTTAAATTCCGTTCCACGTTCTCCTGAATCAGGATTCCTTGTTTACGTCGCTCCTCCGGTACAGAAACAATCCCCAGAGCCGCCGCATCCGCAGGCTGAGACAGGCGGAGATTACGGTTATTAAGCCGGATCTCGCCTCCCTCTAGTCGATCTGCACCAATCAGCAAACGAGAACTTTCCGTTTTACCCGCGCCTACCAGACCTACCACAGCGAGGACTTCACCTCGGCGTACAGAGAGGTCAACACCTTTGACTTTCACTCCACGACGAAGCCCTCGTGCCTCCAACAGCAGCTCTCCCACGGGCGCTTCCGTCTTTGGAAATTCTTCTTCAAATGGTTTGCCTAACATCTGAGTAACCAAATTATTGATCGTCAGTCCCTTTGCTTCACCGGTAAATACATGTTGCCCATCTCTCATAACCGTAACGCGATCACAGTGACCCGTCACTTCCGCAAGACGATGGGTAATGAAAATGCAGGCTACGCCCCGTTCCTTCAACAGATGAACAATCCGGAAAAATGCATCCGTTTCTTCCTGGCTCAGCGGTGCAGTCGGTTCATCAAAAATGATGACTTTGGCATCCTGGATCAAAATCCGCGCCAGCAATATCATCTGTTTTTCTGCAAGTGTCAGATCGGCCACTTTTTGGTGAACGGATATGTCCGCCCCTAATTGCTTCAATGCCTCAACCGCGCGCTGTTGCAGCTTCCGTGGACTTTTCCACCAACCTCCAGCAGATGAAGCCAGCTGATCCAGCATAATGTTCTCCGCGGCCGTCAGCTGTGGTACCAGTGCAGCATCCACTTCCTGATAGACACAGTGAATCCCACTTGCCTTAGCGTCTCCCGGAGAACTTAAATGAAGCGCTTGTCCACTCAATTGAATCGTCCCCTGATCCAATGGATAGGCACCAGACAAAATCTTCATTAACGTGCTCTTCCCGGCACCATTGGCACCCAGCAGCGCATGAATCTCCCCACCTTTTACAGAGAAATCCACATCCTTCAGTGCAGGAATACCTGAAAACTGCTTGTGGATATGTTCCATATGAAGCAGAATTGGTGCAGTGCTCATGATGTTAACCTCCAATCGTTCCCTTCCGGGAGCATCCCTTTTTTCATCCAGACAACACATATCTTTCATTTATGTTTGAAAAAGCGCGCCTTGCGGCGCGCTTCCCATACGCTGCTTATTTAGCAGTAATTCCGTATTCGCTCATCCAGTCCTTGATTCCTTGTGTGCTGCCACCCCAACCTTCAACGAACTCTGACAGCTCCGAAGTGGAGATTTGTTTATCTGGCAGAGCTTCACGTTGAACATAGACCGGGTTAAGAACAACTGCATCTTCCGTCTCGTCCCCGTTCAGTTTTTGATAAGCATAACGTACCTGGACGCGACCAATATCCGTTGGATCAACAGCAGCAGAAGCAACCCAAGGATTTTTCGGGTCCTGAATCATTTGCAGATCCTCGTCACTCATATCGATACCATACACTTTGATCTCGTCACGTCCAGCTTGTTGAATTGCACGCGCTGCACCTTTGGCGAATTCATCCCATGCAGTCCATACAGCTGTAATCTCACCTTTTGGATATTGCTTGAGAATAGCTTCCATTTTGGCTTGAGTATCCAGCGCCGGATTCTGTGCGGAACCAAATGTAGCTATTTCCTTGATGTCCGGATTTGCTTTCATGAATTCACCGTATGCAATCTGACGACGTTCCATCGGTGCGAAACCAGCTACCCATACTTTCACAATATTTCCTTGTCCATTGATATCTTTTTTCATTTGCTCCAGTGTGAGCTCAGCCATCTTCTGGTCATCCTGTGACAGGACTGTAGCTCCCGGTACAGTAATGGCTGCATCGAATACAACCACGGGAATGTTCTGTTCTACTGCCTTCTTCACGCCTGGCTCTAATAGGGAATCGCCGTGATCCGTAAGAATGGCATCGAATTTCTGGTTAATTGCGCTATCAAGCAAAGATACCATCTTTGCTTTGTCATTATCGGCAACAAACGTCGTCAGTTCGCCACCGAATTTTTCGATTTCTTGTTTGACTCCTTGTACATATTGCTGCGAGAAGGTACCTGTATTAAATTCCATAATAAGTGCAATTCTTTTACCGCTTAGAGGGCCTGTAACTGCTTCCGTTTTCGGCGTATCAGCTGATGCACCTGAAGCTGGAGTTGCTGCCGGTTCTTTTTTAATTCCGCAAGCGGACAGTGCCAATGTAAATACCAATAACACACTCAACCATACCCATTTTATCTCTTTTCTTTTCATCTCTGTCTCCCCCTGTCCACTCTCTGTGATCTCGATCACAATAGTTGAATATTAATATAACGGCTAATCCCTAGTATGTAAATGGGTTTTAGCAATTTAAAGCTAAAAATCGCTAAGTTTTTTTTGAAAGCACTATTCTTCCCATCCATTTCATCCAAAATAAAGAAATCACATAAAAAAGACCGCGAGGGGATTTCCCCTTACGGTCTTTTGATGTCTTACAAAATGATAGCGATCAAGCCACCTGAACCTTCGTTAATGATTCTTCCCAGCGTCTCTTGCAGTTTGTATCTTGCATTATCCGGCATCATGGCAATCTTGCCCTGAATCCCTTCTCGCACGATAGAGTGTAGCGAACGGCCGAACATATCTGAATCCCATACCTTGATCGGATCGTTCTCGAAGTCCTGCATCAGGTATCTCACCAGTTCCTCACTTTGCTTCTCCGTACCGATAATTGGAGCGAACTCCGATTCCACATCGACCCGGATCATATGAATGGACGGTGCCGTAGCTTTCAGACGTACGCCAAATTTGGTGCCCTGACGAATGAGCTCAGGTTCATCCAGAGCCATCTCGGCGAGAGATGGAGCAGCAATGCCGTATCCGGTCGTTTTGACCATTTCCAGCGCTTCTGCGAAGCGATCGTATTCTCTCTTCGCATGTGAGAACTCCTGCATCAATTGCAGCAGATGATCCTTGCCGCGAATCTCGATGCCAACTACTTCTACGAGAATCTGATCATACAGTTCATCCGGTGCATACAGGTCAATTTCAGCTACACCCTGCCCCATGTTCATACCACTCAGGCCTGCGCGATCAATGAATTCATATTCCATGAACTGAGCGACAACCCGATCCACATCGCGAAGTCTGCGAATATCCTTCACGGTATCCCGTACAGAATTCTCGTAGTTGCTTCGCAGCCAGTGAGTCTCGTTCAGCACCATAACCCAGCTCGGCAGGTTTACATTCACTTCATGCACAGGGAACTCATAGAGCACTTCACGAAGTACACCCGTCACATCATCTTCAGTCATTGTGGCTGCACTGAGTGTCATCACCGGAATGTCGTATTTGGCAGCAAGTTCACTACGCAATTGCAGGGCTTCTTCACTGCGTGGGCGAGTGGAGTTGATGACCAAGACAAACGGTTTACCGACTTCTTTCAATTCCGCAATAACCCGTTCTTCGGATTCCACATAGGAACTGCGGGCAATTTCGGCAATTGTGCCGTCTGTTGTGACCACAACACCCAGTGTGGAATGCTCCTGAATGACTTTGCGAGTCCCAATCTCGGCGGCTTCCTGGAACGGAATTGGCTCTTCGAACCAAGGCGTGGAGATCATGCGCGGACCATTTTCATCCTCGTACCCCTTGGCTCCTTCCACCGCGTAACCCACACAATCCACAAGGCGTACATTGACATCAAGCCCTTCGGCCACCTTGATCTGAACTGCGTTATTCGGTACAAATTTTGGTTCGGTTGTCATGATGGTTTTGCCTGCTGCACTTTGTGGAAGTTCATCCACTGCACGGGCACGATCGGCCTCGCTTGCGATGTTGGGCAATACGATCGTTTCCATGAATCGTTTAATAAATGTTGATTTTCCCGTCCGGACTGCGCCGACAACCCCGAGATAAATATCCCCTCCGGTCCGCTCAGCTATGTCCTTAAAAATGTCCACTTTCTCCAATGAAATCCCCTCCCTAAATTACTCCGAAGGAAAAATGCTAAAGAGCATCCGCTTCGTTTTTTCAATCAGAAGACTGAAATCCCTGCAACGGTAGAGCCGCCTTTGTGAGTGCCCGGAAGTCGTCCGCCGCCGAACGTTGCATTCTGATGAAACCGGCGAGAGCGGCGTTAACTCGTACATGCAATTGGACTAGTATCATCTTATGTATCCGTATGCGGCAATATGACGCGTATTTTTGTTTTTTTATCTTATGGTGATGACATTAGGAGAATCCCCCGATCTCGGACTGCGCGTCTTTATTTCAATCTACTTTATGTGATCCGTGAAGTTTTTATGACGGTTATTGCTCATACGGACAAAAGAAAAAAGAGATATTCCTGATTTGGAATATCTCTTTTTGAACCCTTAGAGGCATGGGGTGGCATACAGTTAGATCATATGAATGGCAACCAGACTTATTTTGTTGGCTGTGCCACTGGTGCATTATTTTGCCAAGTGTATAAAACAGATTTTACAGGTACGAAGTAGGAGTGTTCCAACAGAAGATCCCGAACATCATCCGTCTCTGCTGGAGACACATCAGACTTTTCCACTGCCTGCATAATGTCAAAAGCATAATCTACATAGACTTTGCCTTCGTCATCCATCATAAAAGGTAATGCCTGACCCGAATACACACTATTCAATGTAGTGGAAGGAGTTCCTGCCTGTGCAGCCTGATCCATATCCACAGCATATAACCCCGGATACAATTCTTCCCCGCTTGGCAGCTTATTGTTATGTACGGATTTATATTGATTAACCATTCGCTGCACATCGTTGACTTTCTGAACAGTCAGGAGGTCCATCACTTTAACGGTGGGATTCACTTCTTCATCCTGGATAAGGAAGTAAGCGCTACCACCGCTTTCAAAAGCGGTTCCCGGTATTTCATCCAGATACCCCAGCTGCTTCAACTTGGGCAAATCCACTCTGAATTTTTCATATTTTGGCGTTTCCATATCTGCATTGAGGATGGGTAAAATCCCCTCATCTTGCTGGAATGCCTCTACCGCACTCTGGATACGGCTCACGCTTTCCCGATAGGCTATTTTAGGGTCCGAATTGCTTTGCGATGGATACATACAACCACTTGCTGTAAAAGCAAACAACAGGAATATCAGCAGACCGCCCGTCTGATGTTTCAGACGCTGCCGTCTGCTTCCTTCCACACAATTTGGCTTGTTCCTAATCATTCGTGTCCTCCTTGAATAACTCATTAGAGAATCAATGTCATAACGCTCAGAACCAGTCGTCTTCCTGTTGTTGACGTTCCAGTTGTTTCCGAATGGCTGCCTTCAGCGGGTCCTCTGGAACATGAACCGATAGAGATCCACACACCTTGGCCTGACAGGACAGTCGTGTACCTGCTTCCAACAGTGAACCCAGCTTGCGCTTTTCTGCATCTGTTGGTGGATACAGTTCCGCCCGATGTTCTTCATCCACGTTCACTTTGCACATCAGGCAAGCCGCTTTGCCATCACATCGGGTCGTAATTTTGACTCCAGCACGTCGTGCTGCATGCAAAAGTGTCACCCCTGGTTTGAGTGCTATCGATTTGTTCATAGGTAAAAAAGTAACTTTATAGTCCATCATTTTCCTCCCTCAACCTACTGGGGCCATGTAAAGCCAACAAGCTCTTCCACTTCGGCTCTGAAGCGGCTCGTCCACACATTCTGTTGGCTTAAAAGCATCATTATAGGTTGATGTGCATCTGGCTGCTCGCGCATCTGTTTAGCAATGGGGACATAACGATCTTCACGACCTCGCAGCAGATTAAACAACAGCTCATGCGCAAGCGGCATCAGTCGCAGGGGATATGAACCCACTTGTGCTACTGGTGCATGCGGAGCAAGTACATGTTCAATCTCGATGCGGTACCAACTTTTGCGAGCCCATATTTCGAAACCACCAACTAGTTCCAGCGCACATTCACCCACCTGATAGTGGCTCAGCAGAGAAGCATACGGTCCCGTCTTGTCCACTGTAGGCTCGTCAAGCATTTCCCCCGGAGCGCTACGGTGAAGTCCTTTAGCAGCAGCGACATCCGCATAGATATCAATATCTCTCGGAGCCTGTTGCAACTCCACCCCTTGAAGCAACAACCCACAACTTCCTCCAAGTAACCATGTCTGAGGCTGTGTGTTCCAGGCTTTGGCCGTTTCCAGCAAAGCCGCGTGTAATTCCGGATAACGCTCTGTCCGCCCCTCCGTATCATGCGGCCCCATAGGCTCACACTCCCCTCATCCGTATTCATTGTGTCAGTTCTTATGATGTGCTTATGCGGATGTTATCTTTCAGGTTGGGAAATCAGGTCAGAGAAGCGATTCCACCGAAAAAGCCAATCAGCATAATCAAAAATGCAATCAGAGAAAGAATCCCCCGTACAATACCTTTTGTTTTGGCACGAGCAAACGTAATCAGGAAAACAGATAGTCCCATAATGAGGATGGCCACCAATGACAGCCACATCTTGTCCATTGCGCTCATAATCCAGCAGTCTCCCCTTCAGTCCGATATTCATCACTGACACTGTGACAATTGCAACCATTATAACACGAAATTCAGTTCAACTTTCCAAAAAAAAGACAAAAAAGCAAGCCGGCAGAAGCCGACTCGTCTTTTTGTCTTACTGGATCACCTGTACATGCAGGTGTGATCTATTATTTTTTCATCATCATTTTCATTAACGATTCCATACTGCTCGGATTCAATCCGCTTTTCTTGACCGCACTCACAATATCCTTAACCGTATCCTCAGATACCGGAACTTTCGCCATGGCGGATACTTGTTTGATCAACTGGCGCAACTGAGCTTCATTCTGAATCGTCGTTGGTTTCACCGTGCTTGCCAATTTCTTAACGGCACCTTCAGTTATCGTTTTACCCGTTTTCTTGTTGATTGCATTCAGTGCATCTTTGGAAATGTTGTTACCCATTCGTCTCCCCTCCTCCGGCAATACTCATGTGTATAGTATGAGTCTGCTACAGAAAAGGTGAATAAGCTTCTTATTTCACAAGGTACCCTTCGGCTGATTACAATCAGGAATGCCACTGCTCCCAGGTTTCAAGTTTCATGACTTCCATTTCAGTCTTCGGGTCACGCCCCATCAAGGCTTCAACCGCATCACGCGGCTGTCTCTCCTGGAATAAAACGTGATATAACTGATCCGCAATTGGCATTTGCACACCGTATTTTTGTGAGATGAAATAGGCAGCTTGCGTAGTTCGAATGCCTTCTACCACCATGCCCATGGACTTCAGTACATCATCCAACTTCTGTCCCTGGCCCAACATGGAACCTGCTCTCCAGTTTCGACTGTGCTGACTTGTAGCCGTTACAACCAGATCCCCGATTCCGGCAAGTCCCGAAAACGTTAGTGGATTTGCTCCCATCTCAACACCAATACGTGTGATCTCTGCCAGACCGCGTGTTAGCAAAGCGGCTTTGGCATTATCACCAAATTGAAGACCATCGGACATTCCTGCACCAAGAGCAATGATATTTTTGAATGCGCCTGCAAGCTCAACACCAATCATGTCCCGATTCGTGTAAACCCGGAAATAGGCATTCATAAACAAAGCTTGGGCAGACTCGGCAGATGACTTATCCAGTGAAGCTACAACCACTGTCGTTGGACAACGCTTCACCACTTCTTCCGCATGGCTTGGGCCAGAAAGAACCACAACACGTCCTTCTTCACATTCAAGCTCTTCTGAAATGACTGTGGACATCCGTTTGAGGCTTTCTGTCTCGAAACCTTTGGTTGCATGAATGACTAACATCTCAGGCTTGTAATAAGCCTTAAGCTGGTTCGTAACTGCACGCATGGCTGATGAAGGCGCAACAATTAATACAGCTATAGCGCCTTCCACCGCAGCTTCCATATCAGTTGTTGCTTGAATCCGTGGTGAAAGCTCCGCATCCGGAAGATAGCGTGTATTGGTGTGCTTGTTATTGATTTCGTTAGCCTGGTCTTCACCACGTGTCCACATCATCACATCCAACTGATTGGCAGCGAGTACACTGGCCAGAGCCGTTCCCCAGCTTCCAGCGACCAGAACAGCAACTTTTTTAGACAACTCGTTTACCCCCTCCAGGGTTTTTCGATCCCAATTTATTTTCCTGTCCTTTGGCGAGCTTCGCAATATTGGTACGATGTCTCCAGAACGCAAACAGACAAATAATCAGACTCCCCCAGAAGATATTCATTGAATATCCGGGTAATACCAGAATAAAGATGGGTGTAAATGCTACAAAAATCAGAGACCCCAATGAAACATAGCGTGTCAATACAATAGACAGAATGGCGATCACCCCAGCACATAACGCAGGTAGGAAAGCAAGACTCACAAGAACACCAATGGCTGTGGCAATGCCTTTTCCTCCACGAAAATGGAAGTAAAGCGGCCAGTTATGTCCTGCAATGGCTGCTATACCACTGAGTGCAGGAATCCAGGCAGAACCGTCACTCAGCCAGATTCCTATCCATACAGCTGCAACACCCTTAAGTACATCAAGTAACAGAACAGCAATTGCCGGTCCTTTACCCAAAATACGCAATGTATTGGTAGCTCCCGCGTTTCCGCTTCCGTGCTGACGAATATCGATCCCCCGTATCGCTTTGGCAAGGAGGACACTAAAGCTGATCGAACCGAGCAGATAACTCAGTACAATCGCTGCGATTTGTAAAATCACACACTTCTCCCCTAACTTTCGTCGGACTTCTTCCGAGTAAATATGCGAATTGGTGTTCCTTCGAAATCAAACGCTGCACGGATTTTATTCTCCAGATAGCGCTCATATGAGAAGTGCATCAACTCAGGGTCGTTCACAAAAATAACCATGGTCGGCGGTTTAACTGCAACCTGAGTCACATAGTTAATTCTCATTCTCCGTCCTTTATCTGTTGGCGGAGGATTAATCGCAACCGCATCAGACACCACATCGTTAAGCAGATGTGTCTGCACACGTAACGAGTGTTGCTCTGCTACACGTTGCACAACCGGCAACAGTTTTTGTAAGCGTTGTTTTGTGAGGGCTGACAAGAATACGACCGGAGCATAAGTCATAAACAGGAAGTGATCCCGAATTTTTCTCTCAAACTCTTTCATCGTTTTGTCATGCTTCTCTACCACGTCCCATTTGTTCACAACAAACAATGACGCTTTACCAGCTTCGAATGCATAACCTGCAATATGCTTGTCCTGTTCAATAATGCCTTCTTCACCATTAATGACAATCAGAACAACATCTGCACGCTCAATCGCACGCATAGCCCGCATTACACTGTATTTCTCAGTTGTTTCATATACTTTACCACGCTTACGCATACCTGCTGTATCAATCAGCACGTAACGTTGGCCGTCTTTTTCAAAAGGTGTATCAATTGCATCCCGGGTCGTTCCAGCCACGTCACTTACAATGACACGCTCTTCACCCAGAATAGCGTTCACCAGTGAAGATTTACCCACATTAGGACGTCCGATCAGAGCTACACGAATGACATCTTCATCGTAAGTCTCTTCCTCAAGTTCTGGCAGCTTCTCCACAATTGCATCAAGCAAATCACCTACACCTGTACCGTGACTTCCGGATACGCCGATCGGATCACCGAAACCAAATCCATAAAACTCATAAATGAGCTCACTTCGTCCGATATTATCCACTTTGTTAACGGCTACAACAATAGGCTTGCCTGAGCGGTAGAGCATCTCTGCTACCTCTTCATCCGATTGCGTAATACCTGCTTTTGCATCACACATGAATACAATAACATCCGCTTCTTCAATAGCGAGCTCTGCTTGCATCCGAATCGATTTTAAGATTACATCCTCACCATCAATTTCGATACCACCTGTATCAATGATACTAAAGGGTTTACCGTTCCATTCACCGATTCCATATATGCGGTCACGGGTAATGCCCGGCTTGTCTTCCACAATGGCCAGTCTGTCGCCGATGATCCGATTGAAAATGGTGGATTTACCCACGTTCGGTCGTCCGACAATTGCCACAACGGGTCTTGCCATACATTCCACTCCTCCTGTCCATACTTACGATACTCATCATAGCAAAAAAGATATGTCTTGGCTAACGTTTCATGCCAAATTACTCGCAATAAAAACAATCGGCGAACCCGCCTGGGGCTCGCCGATCTTGCTTTTGTTATTCAGCAAAATATGCAGTATATAACTAGAACCATGCATTGTTAACTTATTTGAATTTGCTGAGTTTGTCTCCAAAGAGTTCGCCAAGCGTAGTGCTCATACCTTGATTGTTCAAGGAAACGTTTGGATTGTTGATTTCTTCACGCGGAGCGTTGTTTCTTGAAGGTCTTTCTGATTTTTGTGGTTGAGCTGGAGCTTCTTCTGTTTCTTTGATGCTCAAGCTTACACGTTGCTCAGAAGGGTTCATGTCCAAGATTTTAACTTGAACTTCTTGTCCTTCTTTCAGCACTTCATGAGGAGTGCCGATGTGTTTGTGGGAGATTTGCGAGATATGCACAAGTCCCTCAACACCAGGAGCGATTTCAACAAATGCACCGAAGTCTACCAGACGTTTTACAACACCTGTTACGATATCGCTGGAATTGAATTTTTCGCTTGCTGTTTCCCAAGGACCTGGTTGAACAGCTTTCATGCTCAGGCTGATTTTGCCTTTTTCAGGGTCAACTTTCAGCACTTTCACACTAACTTTATCACCTTCAGACAGTACGTCGGATGGTTTTTCAACGTGTGTCCAAGCCAGCTCGGATACGTGAACCAAACCGTCAACTCCGCCCACATCAACGAATGCACCGAATTGAGTCAAACGTTGTACTGTACCTTCGATCACTTGACCTTCTTGCAAACCAGCCATTACTGTAGCTTTGTTTGCTTCGAATTCTTGCTCCAGTACGTCTTTTTGGGAAAGGATCACTTTGTTGTTCTCACGGTCGATCTCTTTCACTTTAACACGCAGTGTGCGTCCTTTGTAGTCGCTGAAGTCTTCAACGAAATGGCGTTCAACCATGGAAGCCGGGATAAATCCACGTACGCCCACGTCTGCTACCAGACCTCCTTTAACAACATCACCTACAACAACTTCGAATACGTCTTGGTCTTCAAAATGCTTTTGCAATTGATCCCATGCGTTTTCGCTGTCGATTGCACGTTTGGACAGAACGAGTTTTTCTTTCTCGTCGTCGATGCTAAGAACTTTAGCTTCAACTTCTTGTCCAACTTCTACTGCGTCAGACGCGCTGTCAACATGTAATGAAGACAGTTCACGAATTGGAATGACACCGTCATATTTATATCCAATGCTCACATAGGCTTGGTTATCTTCCAATTTGACGATGGTTCCTTTTACGGTATCTCCTTTTTTCAAGGAAACGAATTGATCCAACTCATCTTGGGTTGCTTCTTGATTTTTCATTTCTTCCGACATGTCAAATACCCTCCTCAATTCAAAAACCCCATTATATTCAAACCTGCCTGTAGCAGAGTTCAAAACACTTTCATCACTGAGTGCTCAAGCTTTAGTCTCCCTCAAAAATATGGAAACATGCACTCAGCTACCGACGAAGCCATTACTTGCTTGGCACGCCCGTTTGCACCATTTCGTTAATCTTGGACATAATTTTTTCAGTCGCCTTCTCCAGAGCTTCTCCAGATGGGTCTTCCTTGAACTCGTCCAAACTTACTGGTGCTCCATATACAACTTTCATCTTACGAAAAACTTTGTAGTTACCGATAATAGCAGTAGGAATAACTGTAGCGCCACTGCGGAGAGCAAAACTCGCTGCCCCTTTTTTGCCGATACCTCCATCATTGTGACGGCTTCCCGAGGGGAAGATTCCAAGCACTTGACCATCACGCAAAATATTGAGTGAGGTTTTAATGGATTCCTTGCTGACACCTCCACGTTTAACGGGGAAAGCGCCCACGGCTTTAATAATTCGGCCGAGTACCGGAATTTCAAACAATTCGCTTTTGGCCATGAAACGCACCTGACGGCGAATTTTGATACCAACGGTTGGAGGATCGAAGTTACTAATATGATTGGAACATAAAAGTACGCCGCCTTCTTTCGGAATATTCTCCCGTCCAACGGCCTCCAAGCGGAAAAGAATGGTATAAATGATCCGCAGTAATGTGCTGCAAAATGTGTAAATCATAGACCGATCTCTCCTCTGACCATTGTGCAATAAGATACGATTTTGTCAACCACTTCATGAATGTTCATCTCCGTTGTATCAAGGACGATAGCATCCTCAGCACAACGCAATGGGGAAATTTCCCGATTCTCATCCAATCTGTCACGGGTGGCAATGTCTCGCTCCAGCTGTTGCAACGTCAGTCCTTCAGAGGGGTCCAGTTCTTTGAAGCGGCGAAGTGCACGCTCTTCGACACTGGCAGTCATGAAGATTTTCACTTCCGCATCGGGCAGTACTGTCGTTCCGATATCGCGTCCATCCATGACGACGCCCTTGCGCAAAGCCATTTGCCGCTGAGTATCCACTAATTGCGTACGCAGCCCCTCGATTTGCGCATATCGGGACACGATTCCCGTCACTTCACGGGAGCGGATTTCCGAGGTTACTTCTTCCCCATTACAGAACACTTTCTGTCCGTCGGGATCCGGTTGTAAATCAATGACCAGCTTTTGGGCTTCCTGAAGTACCTGTGCCACTTCTTCCGGCGCAATATCTTTCCGAAGCATGTGCAAGGTTACCGCACGGTACATTGCGCCTGTATCGACGTATACATACGCGAGCGCCTCTGCAACCAATCGGGCCACCGTGCTTTTCCCGGCACCGGCAGGTCCGTCAATTGCAACGTTCATTTTCCCGTTCTCTGATGTGTTCTGGCTTGCCAACGGGGCATTCCTCCTCAAACGATAAACCTCAATAAAAAAACAGGCATTGCCTGCATCGTGAAAATTATACCACACTCTACACATGGATGCAAAAACAGACAAATCAACGATGTTCGTAATCATTCATCGTTTGCACTTCAATTGGCGTTCCTTCCAGACGGTCAATGGTGGTCAAATTCTTTTTGAAGCCTGGTACCAACAGCAGCAATTGATATACCACAAGCAGGATTAGAAGGACTATAATCAGAATCGTAACCTTTCGTTCCATTCGCCTGGAGAAAACATAATAAAGTCGTTCATATCTGCGGGTTGCATGACGATGATTCATGGCAATGCCTCCGTTTTTTTCATTACGGTACCCGCAGTTCCTTCTTCTTATGCCACAACATTCCTATTTCGTGCGATAGTCCAATTGTCGTTCGAAACAAAACTTGATAATTTTCTGGCGCTCCGAATCTGAAATCTGCACAAATTTCAGCATGCATAGCTGTCTGCCGGTTTCCAGGGTTTTGATCCGCACAACTTCAGCTTCAAAATTCACATGTTCAATGGTTGAATTCCGGTAGGGAACCAGCAACCAGCATTTCAGTTTTTGACCTTCAGCTATTGAAAACCCCGTTTCACCGTAGATGGACAATCCACCGCCACCAATATCTTCAGTCAATCCGACGGCACGGGTCAGATCTTCACTTTGGATGGCCAATTCGAGGTTTGCATGAACACGAAGAAAGCTGCGCCGTTGTATTTTGGATATATCGCTCGGAAGCGGTTTGCGGATACGGACAAGACGGACCACATCTTCCTCAAATCCCGTGACGTAGGTATTAAAATAATGCCGGACCCCATCCTCCGTAATATATGAAATGGACAATTCCTCTCCGAAAAAGAGCCTTTTCAGACGGCTGCTTCCTTGTTGCATCGGTACCTCAATCAGAAAACTGCTGTCATCCATATCTGCAATGCGTGATTTGTACTCTTTGTGTTCCTCTTTTTCATCTGCAGAAGCAATCTGGATGTATAAAATTTCATTTATTTTAGGAAACAAGCTGTTCACCGCCACTTTATGTATTTATCTTCGTATGTACAAGGACTATTATACCATGACCTTTCTCACATTGAACAAGAAAAAACAGACCACATCGTGGTCTGCCGCAGTTATTCGCTCAACTTCAAATTCAGATTATCCATCTTTTTATGAGGTTGCATTGACCGGTTTGATCTCTTCAACCGCTTCTTCCATTCCTGTATTCGCATTAATGTATATCCGGTAACGAGAACCGTTAATTTTCCCTCCGAATTCATAACACAATACTTCTTTGCTGTAATCATTCTCAATCAAGGATTTTCGAACATAATTTTCTTCGAACTCCGAATTAAGCTTTTTCCGCGCCTGTTGCTCCGTAAGAGTTGCTTTCGGAATTTTGCGCTTGTCATTATGTTCGTAGACAAAGTCACTCGCCTGGAAGCCGGTTACTTCGCCTGTATCCAAACCTACACGAACTGACATTTTCTCGGGATAGATCAAGGTATCCCCTTGCTTACGCACATAAGTAAGGTTACCCAGATTACCATATTCATCGTAGTTTACAGCCTTCATATCCTTATAACCTTTGTTCATTAGAAATTGATCTGCTTTAGCCATGGCATTCTGACGAGATACTTTTTTGGTTCCGATTGGACGCGTATCACTGTAAGAGATCAGCATTCCGCCATTACGGGTGAAATCCATCATCAGTTTGCCATTGTTGGCATGATCAATCGTGGCAGTGTAGGACTCCCAGTCTGTTCCTTTGCCGTTCTCCTGCACTTGGATTTTGCTACGATCCGCATCAGAGAATTTTGCAGCCTTGCTCTGAATCTGTTCTTTGGTCACCGGTAAGCCGCCCAGTTTCTTGACTGATCGTTTTGCATAGATATTGGATACGGAAGGACCCCAATCAAGCTCGGGATATTCCTGTACCTTTTTGTTCACAGTACGAAAACCATCAACGATCGTGTTGTCCATGGTTTGCTCTTGCGTTGCCATGGCAGTCTCTGCATCCATCCAGCGCAATCGGTCCGTCAGGACTTTCTGCTGCACATCCTGCAGATTCTTGGTTATCTCGGATGAATTCTGATACAGCTTTTTCAGGTTGCCCATTTCCTTCTCACTTAGCGGTTCGTTTGTCAAGTCACGCATCGACGCCCGATAGGCAAAGTTGGAAATACGCGAGAGAAACTCCTCTGTCTCGTTAAAGGGCAGCATGGTGAGTGGCAGTTGGTTGATCTCATTCTGCGCTTCACTGGTGAGTCGCCATACATTCATCAGACCTTTGCGATGCATCCCCTGTGATGTAGAGTGAACCGCCAAGGTGTTGCCAATCTCCGAATGCAATTTGTCCATATGAAAAGATAAATCGTGAAATGCACGCTGATATTGATTCTCTGCCTTGATCAAAATTGCATTCTTCTCCTGATTCTCCTGATAGCCCCACACGAGCGCACCGACCAGCAGAACCGCAAATATCGGAAACATAACTGAACTTAATCGTTTATACATCGGTAGAGTCTCCTTTCTTCTAAACCACTACCTCTATTGTGGATCGAAGAAAGATCTCTTATGCATGCGATTTCCAGTCCTTACACAAGCAGGCTGCCAAAGTACCGTTTGGGTCCTCCTTTTAATTCAGCTGAATCCCAGTTGCCATGCCCTCTTCCTCAATTTCGAACTGGTCTCTGTTATCACAGAGGCACTGCTTGAATCCGGTCTCAATCCGGCCCCGCTCTTTCTTCCCTCGTAATGTAAATCGTTCACCGCATTGTTTGCATCTGATTTTAATTTTAATTCTCATCACAACGATCTCCGTTTCTGTTGGTCATTCCCCGGGAGTTTATCCGTAAAAATAAAAACACACCGGAGCCATAGGCGCAATATGCGCTTTATGTCCACCAGTGTGTCCGTATTTTTATAATTTAACCTCTTCCTCCCGCTTCACAAAACGAAAAGGAGAACGGTTATTAGCACGTGTGATTTTACCCATTGCCCCATACCACAGGCCCGCCATTAGCGGCGCTATAAACCACAACCAATGATTCACCATGGTGTTCATGATGACATCGTACAATGCATGCCAGAAAAAAGGTAACACCAGAGAAAGAACCAGGTACCACCGCTTTTTCTTACCACCGATAAACTTGGCTTTACCCATGTAATAACCCATGATTACCGCAAACATAGCGTGCCCTGAAACAGGGAGCAGTGCCCGAAGGAACATGGCTGAGACGGATGCATTCCCCGCAAAGGCATACAACACATTCTCAACAGTGGCAAATCCAAGTGAAACAGCGACTGCATATAAGATCCCGTCATACGGCTCATCAAATTCGGTGTGATTATAGATGATATGATAAAGTACGAACCATTTAACGAATTCCTCCACACCACCTGAGATCATAATGGCCTCAAGATAAGGATTATCCCCGAGCCACATCATCATGCCACGCTGAATAATCATCACAGGCAGTACCATCAGAATCCCCATGAGGAAAACCCGCAATACCATATGAAGTGGCTCATAATCATAACGGTCTTTCAGGTAAAAGTATGTTAACAAGGCGAGACCCGGAGCAACTGCTGCCGCTAAGACCGAAAACAAAAGCACCGAAATTCCCTCCTCTGACTAAAGACGCGATTACAACTAGAGATTAATCCTGGCGTTTGAAGTGGGTGCAGATAACATCAATCGCTTGTGCAGGAATAACAACCTTACCATACTCTTCCATAACTGCCGGAGTAACTGAGGAGCCTTCGCCAAATTCAGCAAGCAAGGCAATCAATGCCGCATGTTTGGTGGAATCTACCTCATCTGGCTCCAAATGCAAGAACCACTTGTCTTTATAAGAGTAAAGTCTCCCAGCATCCGTAACATGCTGACGCAACATATGTGCAGCTTCAATGAGCACTTCAAAGTCCTTGAATGCATAAACGATGGAATCGCTTTGCTCGAGTGTAACTTCCATTTCATATACTTCTTCAGGAAGATCATCTTCATGACCTGAACCATATTGTTGCGGATCATATTTTCCACGTGTGACAATGACAACCATCCCTTGAGCGGGAAGTGCGAATACTTCGACAGCGAGTGGACCTGTGGCATCAAATCCAAGTTCGGAATAGGCCTGATCCATCATTTCAGTGAACAGTTCATGAACCTTAGGTATTTCCTGCCACATATCTTCTTTTTGTATTCCGCGCTCGCTCAGATCGTCAAAGGTCAGGAAAATCCGTATCTTATCGTGACTTAGTCGTTCTATTTTCATACAGGATCTCCCCTTTATAAGCAAGTCTTATAACAGATTATGAAGCACAAAACAATATGTGCTGAAAATAAATCTATGTAGTTATGTTATCATTTTATACCTCTAAATGCACGAAGTAAAATCGACAAAAAAAGAATCATTCCACAGCCAATCTAGACTGTGGATGATTCTAATTGGTGGTTTTGGTTTATAAACCCGGTACTGTTGTGTTTGTTTGACTTAAAATTTGCTCAACTTCATGCTTAACATCCGGATTGGTGCGAATAAAATCTTTGAGCATGCTCATATTCGCTTCTTTTTCCTGAGGTGTGATTGCTCTTGCGCTTTTTGCTGCTGGATTTTTGTGTGATTCACCATGTTGATTTTGCTTGCTTGTGAACCCATCCATACCCGGGAAAGTCATCTCCATCATCTTATGTTTTGCCTGATCCATCATATTTCGTGATGAACCCGATGACATCATGGGCAATTTGCCTTTGGACAACCATGAACTGGCTGCGACACCAATGACAATGCCCCAAAAAAAGGATGACGTCTTCATTACACCAACCTCCTTCAAGTGTTAAAATCATATTTAGTGTTTGCGGTAGTGAGCGATCTCATTCCGTATAAATACAGGAAAGCGAGTTGAAATCATGTTCAGACATACCGCCGCATTAATAATTGCTGCAAGTTTGCTGCTGTCAGCTTGTGGGACAGCGGAAGAAAAAACATCTGATAATTCCGCACCAGCGGGCGAATCAACTACCACAGTTCAAGAAGAGCAAAGTAAATCTAACCCAACTGAAACAGAAGAAACTGGAACTGGTGTGCCCGAGCCTTCAACGGAAGATTCAACTGTGACAGAAGAAGAACCTGAATCTTCGGAGAAGGTTTCTACAGAAGAGAAAGTGGAAAAGACGTACCATATGAATGAAAATTATTATATTAAACCAAACGATGAAGCGAGCCCAAACAAAGTGGTCTTGTTAACTTTTGATGATGGGCCCAAAGAAGAAAAAATGATCACTTCACTGATCGACACTTTAGATAAACATAACGCTAAAGCGATATTTTTCGTCAATGGATATCGGGTGAAAAGCCATCCGGAATTGCTCAAACTCATACATGAACGAGGTCAGATTGTAGGCAATCATGCCTGGGATCATGAGGATCTCAAAAAAATGTCCGACGCTGAGGCGGCCAAACAGGTTACAGATGTCCAAAAGATAGTGAAGGATACCATTGGTGAGGAACCGCAATTCTTCCGTCCACCTTTTGGGTCGGGAAATGATACACTGAAGGCTACTGTGAAGAAAAATGGCATGTTATATATGACTTGGTCTAATGGTTCGCTCGATTGGGATAAAAGCACCAAAGACAAACCGGAAAAAGTCATCCAAAATGTACTGGACCAGTTAAACCCCGGAAGCAATATTTTGATGCATGAGTTGCCATGGACGGTTGAAGCATTGGATGAGTTGCTGACCAAGCTCGAAAAGAAAGGTTATTCCTTTGTTGATCCGCGTGCAATTGAATTGGAAGCTCGTTAAATTGTAATTTTGCGCATTAAAATAAAACAGCCTTGATCCATTGGATCAAGGCTGTTTCTCTGTGAGTGCTTTTTCCGCGGGCACTCTTAACGTGATGATATGCATCTCCGCAGGACAACCTAGTCGGAGAGGAAGATGATTTGTACCGTATCCTCTGCTAACAAGCATTTTGCCTTCTTGGTGAACGTCCTCCGGACTTCGCTTCAGGGAGTACCACCCGTTCGATACGGGACGATACGCTTTGCTCAGGAACACAGGTCCAAAAAATGGTAAAACCAATTGTCCGCCATGTGTATGACCGCTTAAAATAAGATCTGCATTTTCTTCCAAGCGAAGGGCCTGCAAAGGATCATGAACGATAGCAATTTTGCAAAAACGGTTACCGATCTGCTGTAGTAATACATCGCCCTGTTTGGAACGATAGTCTATACCGATCAGACTCAATCTGTCGTTGCCCCTTTGCAGATATTCCACATTATCCTGCAGGAGCTTAACGTCCGATTCCCGAAGGATTCGCGCAAGTTGAGCGGTACCAGCCCTCTTGTCATGGTTGCCATACACCGTAAAAGAAGGAGCAATGTGCGATAAAATTTTCATATTATGTCTAACTAAAGACCATGAAATTCCTTTTTCCGCAACATCCCCGCCGATGAGAACCCAGTCCACCTTGTTTTTAACGTTTTCCAGATCCTTCTGCTTCAGCTTGCGCTTGTGAGTGTCGGATACATACAAAATCATAGCCCCGTCAAAGGATATTGGCAGATGAGGCACTTCAACCTCTTCTTCAATCATTTGATGAATATGGGCTTCTCGCCACATATGAAAAAGTAGTAATACTCCCATCAAAATGATTAAACCTGCGAGTAAAAGCATTACCACGGCAAGGGAAGGAACGTATTCAGAGCGGGTGCCCCTTCAACCCCCCACCAAACCAAACTAATCGTTAACATGACAAAAATAAAAATGAGTGAATTGACAAACCTCTTACTCAATTTTAACCGACGTGAAGGATGTAACTCTGTCCGTGTAGGAAGCGAACCCGCTTCGGGGATCGATTCTTCCGTTGAATTTGGCGTTTTTTTGGAGCGTGATGGTGCCCTTTGAGGAAGTACTGGACTTTCCAGTTTTTCTGTATAGGGCTTGCGCTGTGACCTAGGTAAAGATACGGAAGTAATTGGTGTGATTCCGCCAACCTCAGCAGCTGCTGCCGTTTCAGCAACGATGCTAACTTGAGAAGCCACCTGACGCTCGGATTTCTCTTTTTTATCCGATTGACGATGGCGCTGACTGCCATATGTCTTCATTCTACTTAATGGCTGATTCATGATCCCCTCCGAAAACGTATCGCTAATCCGGACACCAAATCAATAATAAAGTGACATAATATAGGCGCCCATAATGTGCCGGACTGCAAGTAAATCCAACCCAATCCATAACTTGAGACAAACACCCAGCCTGTTGGAATCCAGTGGCGCAAATAACGAATATGGATAACTGCAAATAAAATACTTGTCCAGTAAGGACCGATGGCATGTTGGATGGCTCCACGGAATAATAATTCCTCACACACAGCAACAATGGCTGCTATACATACAATGTGCCAGATCGGACGCCCACGGAACAACATCTCGTTAATTCCACCGTCATCCATGCTTTCCTGAGGTATAACATACGACAGTACCAAGTCCATAACAAGCATTATTCCTGCAAGACCAAGACCCCACCATATAAATTGGTAATTGTCAGGCCATGCGAGTACATCTAACAAGTTTCGTTTCTGCAATAAGATCCACACAACTCCGATAATCAGTGTCAGACCTTGTGTAAAGTATAGATTGATTAAAAGCAAACGCTCGGTAAGCTGTTGTGGCTCAGCCTTCTGAATCTTGAACTTGGGAAACTTGAATTTTTTCATCGGATGCGTCTGTCCTCTTGAGTTAAATTTGATGGATAACAATTACGTTGTCCAATCGGATAGTATACTAAATGATAGCCAAAAAACCAATTAGGTTCAAGACCTGCTCCAAGTCCTGGTTAGATGTCAGCACCATTACTTCATTAAAGCAGTAAAATCCAGTTCACCAAACAGCTTACTTTCCATCTTCTTGTCGTACGTATATTAACTATTGTATTACTTATGGTGACTCTGTTTATGTGTGAATCTAAAGACATCTGCAAAACATTTTAAAACATTTAAGCCTATTGACATGCTCATGTCAGCCATGATACATTATGAAAAAATTAGTCACGTTAAACACGATGATGGAAAAAAGACGTTGCTTCGTCTTACAGAGAGCCGATGGTAGGTGTGAATCGGTGGCAGGCAAATGATCTTGAGCGCTCCTGAGTTATTGCATTGAAATTGGAGTAGGTGCAATCGGTTTAGACCCGTTATCCTCTTCGGTCTTCATTGACCGCTAAGACTGTCGTTGCGAAACGGCGGTGAATTAGGGTGGTACCACGACAACTCTCGTCCCTTATTGCGCAAGCAGTATGTGGATTGAGAGTTTTTTGATTTATTTTAAAGGATATCTGTGGGATCACTCTATTTGCTTCACCTTCCCCCTCTGCTGCGACACCGCGTTGTTGGGCGGAAGAATCAACCTGGTTTTAAGGGATACCTCTTCGCTGAGGTCAGACCTTGACGATATAGATACACATACCTAAGGAGGAAGAAACCATGTACAAAGTGTTAGTGTCGGACCCAATCAGTGATCTGGGGATCCAGCAACTGGTGGATGCAAATGATGTTGTTGTTGAGAAGAAAACCGGTCTTAGTGAAGATGAACTTGTTGCCATTATTGGTGAATATGATGCCCTCTTGGTTCGCAGCCAGACTCGTGTTACAGATCGTATTATGACGGCTGGTACCAACCTTAAGGTGATCGGACGTGCAGGTGTTGGTGTAGATAACATTGATCTGGAAGCTGCTACACAGCGCGGTATCATCGTTATTAATGCACCTGATGGCAATACCATCACAACTTGTGAGCACACGTTTGCCATGATGATGGCATTGGCACGACACATTCCTCAGGCATATGCCAAAACTATTCAGGGTACGTGGGATCGTAAAACCTTCCTGGGTGTGGAATTAAGAAATAAAACGCTCGGTGTACTGGGTATGGGACGGATCGGTAGTGAAGTTGCCAAGCGCGCCAAAGCATTCGGAATGGATATTCTTGCTTACGACCCGTTCCTCACGGAGGAGCGTGCCGAGAAGCTGCAAGTGAAGCTGGCTAGTGTAGATGATATCATTCGCAATGCGGACTTCATGACCGTTCACACGCCATTAACACCGGAAACACGGCATATGATTTCACGTCAACAATTCGAAGTGATGAAAAAAGGTATGCGTATCATTAACTGTGCTCGTGGTGGTGTAGTTGACGAGATGGCACTTGTCGAAGCCATTGATCAAGGTATTGTTGCTGGTGCAGCATTTGACGTATTCGAAAGCGAGCCGCCAGCCGCAGATCACCCGTTCTTGAATCACCCAAGCATTATCGTTACGCCTCACCTTGGTGCGTCCACAGTAGAAGCACAAGAGAACGTGGCTATCGATGTATCGGAACAAGTTCTTCATATTCTGCGCAATGAACCGTTCAAGAACGCAGTTAACATGCCGGCTGTTGCACCAACCGTGATGAACAAATTGCAGCCGTATTTCAAACTGGGTGAAACATTGGGTAGTTTTGCAGCACAGATTACACAAAATGCAGTGCAGGAGATTCGGATCGACTATGCTGGTGAACTTTCTGAAGTAGATACTTCTCCTCTTACACGTTACATTGTGAAAGGGATTCTCGCCAGACATTTGGGTGGGGAAGCCAACATCGTCAACTCCATGCATCTGGCCAAAATCCGTGATCTAAATGTCGTTGTAAGCCAAACCTCAACAACTAAAGGATTTACTAACCTGATTACCGTAACATTGGTTACAACTCAGGATGCTGAGGAACGCCGTGTAGCGGGTACATTGCTTGCAGGTTATGGAGAGCGTATCGTTCGTCTGGACAAATTCCCGGTAGATATCGCACCGGAAAGTCATCAAATCTTGATCTCACATAACGATAAACCAGGTATTATCGGTCGTGTAGGCACACTGCTTGGACAAAACGATGTCAACATCGCATCCATGCAGGTTGGACGTAAAATTATTGGTGGTGCAGCGATCATGATTCTGACCGTAGATAAAGCTGTTCCAAAAGATGTGCTTGTGCAGCTTGCTGCACTGCCTGAAATCAATACTGCTGTTGAAATTGTTCTGGAATAATCAAACGTATTTCTAAATGTAATAGTAGAGACGGGAACCTCGTGGTTCCCGTCTTTTTTTCGTGTACCCGCTGAAATATCGGTGATGAAGTTTTCAAACAAAATATTAGGAAAAGGATTGACCACTACTACCTGGAAAGAAAGAGAAATCCAAGATCTAAAAATGATCTGGGTTCCTCACAATCTGACACACCAATTCCATAGGAAATCCGCTTCTTTTCTCACTGGGAAATAGTCTTAATACGTAATCGAACTATTAACTTAACTGAATAATGTTTAGTGTAGCCCCCGGAGGAGAAAGAACGGCTGCGCCAACAAGCCCGAATAATTGTAACTGTATTGTTGAACCAGCAGTAACGGTGACCATAAAGTCAGACTGCAGCTGACTGAGAGAAAGTACTGGAGATACTACACTCGCTGGAATTACTGCACCGTTAAGTAAAACCCGAGATTGGATAGCAAGTGCAGCTGTCAGATTTATTTTGTATGAGATATAGTAACGACCTGCATTGGTCAACGTGAAGGTGTCATTTGTCCCATTGACGGTTATACCTGTGCCAATATTTTGGTTATTCGGTAATGGAACGAGTGTACCACCCAATATTACAACAATCGTACCATTAGTGTTCTCAGCAAAAGCCGAGTTAGATGTTACAGATGTTCCGGTTGCACCTGTTGCTCCGGTAACTCCTGTTATGCCGACTCCGGTTGCTCCTGTTACACCTGTTACACTTACTCCTGTCGCTCCTGTTCCCCCAGTGACACCAGTAACTCCGGTACTTCCCGTTACGCCCACTCCTGTGGCTCCTGTTATACCTGTAGCCCCGGTTTCACCCGTGATACCAGTTGCCCCGGTGCTTCCCGTTACGCCGACTCCCGTTGCACCGGTTATACCTGTAGCTCCGGTTTCACCAGTCGCACCAGTTGCTCCTGTACTTCCCGTTGTGCCGACTCCCGTTGCACCGGTTATACCTGTAGCTCCGGTTTCACCAGTCGCACCAGTTGCTCCTGTACTTCCCGTTG
>NZ_VXKZ01000011.1:0-240 GCF_008693195.1 Paenibacillus sp. UASWS1643 | reverse complement strand
GAAGCTTGGTTTGCGTCACATAGGCTCTCGATTGTCTGCACTTCCCACCCCTCAGGAATCATCCCAAGTTCACTTTCAACCATTGCTCCGCCGCTTGACTTATATGGCACTCCTTCTTCATTCAGAAACTCAAAATCAACAAACCATTGTTTGAAAATCGTTTGAGCCATTTCTTCTAGTTTTTTGTTGATTTGATTGTTGATTTCAATTTTTTCGTCGAGGGAGGAAAGGATATTTGCA
>NZ_VXKZ01000107.1:0-248287 GCF_008693195.1 Paenibacillus sp. UASWS1643 | reverse complement strand
GGGCGAGGTCCTCCGCCCATGCCCCCAGCACGCCGGCGAGCAGCGCTTCGCGCGGCAGGCCGGCATGCGCCAGCTGCAGCAGCGGCTCGGCCGCGAGGCGCGCGGCTACGGCGCGCTCAGCGGCCGCGGCATGCGCGCAGCCCGGGCGGCCGCAGGTGCATGCCACGGACGCGCTGGACGTGGCTGCGCCTGGCGAGCCCTCGGGCGCTTGCGCAGCCGGCAGCAGCCCGGCGAGCTCCTCGGACGCCGGGCCGCCGCGCAGCAGGGCGTACAGCGTCAGCGGGCGCTCGCGCAGCTGAGCCAGCACAGCCTCGCGCTGGGCTTCGCTCAGTCGCGCCGGCGTTCCCGTGACCGTGAACATGCCTGCGGCTGATCCGGTCTTGCCCTCAGCAGCGGAAACGGAAACTTCCTGGTCCGCTTCCGCTGCTGTATTTACTTCTGCTGTCCATCCACCGGGGGACATATGCAGCTCGATCTTCCATATTTCGCTCACAATAATCCCCCTTTCTCAACATCTATATTCCTTTGAATGTTCAAGGTCACAGCCAAGTCTCACCCTGAAGAGAGATCAGACCACGCAGCTCATCATCCGACATCTCAGTCAGCCAGTTCTCACCCGAACCAACGACCTGCTCGGAGAGTGCCTTCTTGCTTTCGATCAGCTCATCAATCCGTTCCTCCAGTGTTCCCTGACAGATCAACTTATGCACTTGCACGTTGCGATTCTGCCCAATTCGGAATACACGGTCCGTCGCCTGATTTTCAACCGCAGGATTCCACCACCGGTCATAGTGAACGACATGACTCGCCCGTGTCAGATTCAGACCTACACCTCCGGCACGAAGAGACAGAACAAACATGGAAGGACCCTCTCCTTTTTGGAAAGTCTCCACCATCTCATCCCTTTGCGCCTTCGACACACCACCATGCAGGAAATACGGTTCTTCCTCATATCGCTGTTTCAACCTCGACACCAGCAGATCTCCCATAGCAACATACTGGGTGAAAATCAGGGCTGATTCCCCGTTATCACGAATGGCGTCCAGCAGTTCAAGCAATCGTTCCATCTTACCGGATGCCTCTGCCTTGCCATGGTCTTTCCGATTGCTGTCCGCCAGCACCGGATGATCACAGATCTGCTTGAGCTTGGTCAGGGAGGACAGAACAATCCCCTTCCGGGCAATGCCATTTCTGCCGTCCAGACCACCCATCAGATCATCCACCACACGCTGGTACAACACCGTCTGCTCCGGCGTTAGGGAACAATAGGATTTCAGTTCAAGCTTCTCTGGCAGATCCTTGCGAATATCCGGATCACTTTTCAGCCTGCGCAACATGAATGGGGATACCAGTCGATGAAGCTCACGCAAGGATGCTGCATTTTCTTCGGATGGCCCAAGTCCCGTATACCTCTGGCGGAACGATGAAGCTGTGCCCAGATATCCCGGATTGAGAAATTGGAAAATCGACCAAAGTTCGCTCAATCGGTTCTCTACAGGCGTTCCCGTCATCGCAATACGATGAAGTGTAGACAGTCGCATCACACTTTGCGCTTGTTTGGTACGGTAGTTCTTAATATATTGTGCCTCATCCAGCACAATGGTGGACCAGTGCAATGAAGCCAGATCCGGGCCATCTCTGCCTGCCAAATGATAGGTTGTCAGTACAATGTCGTGCGTCTGTGCTTCAGCCTGAAACTCATTCCCGTGCAACCGTTGTCCGCCATGATGAATATATAGCGACAGATCCGGGGCAAACCGCTTCAGTTCACGCTGCCAGTTTCCAAGCAACGAGGTAGGACACACAATAAGTGCAGGCAAATGATCAGGCTGCCCATTCGTATGCTGATCCGCCGGGAAAGAATCATCGGATCCATCCAGCATTTCATACTCACGTGCTTCCTCTTCAGCCGCCTGGCGTTCTTCGTGTTTGCGATCCAGCAGACAGGTAATGACCTGAATGGTCTTCCCAAGTCCCATATCATCCGCTAGACATACGCCAAAGCCCAGATCACGCATCGCGGATAACCATTGGAAACCTCGTTCCTGGTAAGGTCTTAGTTCACCATGCAATTCTGCCGGAACCTGACGAGGTTCAATGCTGCGAAGCACCTGTCCATCGAGCAGGAAAGCAAGCATCCCATCGGATTCGGCGCCAAAGACGGAAAGGCCCTTCCACGCGGAATCCTCCCCTTCATCCGCAGCCAGATGCAGCCATTCGGAGAGAGGCATATATTGTTCTTCTTCTTTTTTCATATAACGCAGGACTTGGCGAATCTCTTTTGTATCCACTTCAATCCACTCACCGCGGAACATGACGTAGGGAACTGTAGATTCAGCCAAAGCTGCCAGTTCCTCTGCCGTTACGGGCTTGCCATCCAGCATGGGCTCTGCTTTGAATGCAACCAATTGTTCCATGCCCAGTGCCGATGTGGCTCCAGGCAACCGTTCTGTTCCCCGATTCAACATCTGCAAACGGAGTCCTGCACGGCGTTTTCCGGCACGACTCCACTTTGAAGGCATGAGCACGGTTATGCCAGCCTTCTGTAAATGCGGAACCGCATGCGTTAGAAATTCAAAGAAACCCTGCTGTTCCAGCTTAATTCCCTCCGGACGAGCAGTAAGCAGCGCCGTCTCCAGTTCAGGTGCCATTTCTGCTGCTTGCCCGAGTGCCATCAATAATTGCTCTGCTGCCGAGGTATATAACACCTTCCCGCGGTCCAGATCTCGCTCTGGATGTGCCCAGATGGTCCGCGCAGGCAACCTCAGGCTTGGTTCCTGCTCACTGTCCACCCAAAAGCTTATTCCCCAGATCGTTTCATGTTCGCCCAGTGGAGGCTCCAAGCGGAGCACCAGCTTCAATTGGCCTTCAGCAGGTGCCATCTCTTCTGCTCCCACGATTGGCATTGACGTTCCACCAACTTCTTGCAACGTATGAATAAACGCTGTCATATCGTCCGTCGGCCCTTGCACCGTCACAGGACGGAACATCGAGATCAGACTGTTCCACCAGAGTTCGGCTACTGGCGAAGATCCGCGTCGATATGGGGTGCGGTAACGGGACAGTTCACTGTCCATACCCTCCAGTTCACTTGTCACTACAGCATGAATCATGCCACTCATGAATGAAAATAATACCGCAGCCCCTGCTTCTTCACGCGTTTCCGGTTCCAATGAAGCATAAGCTCCAGGAGCAGCCAACCCAATCGGAGGCATCGCTTCAGCAAGATCGCGGAAGCGTTCGATGTCCTCCTCCTGCTGCAAGCGTGGCCGCCATACGCCTGTTAATGTCTCTTGCCCGGTCCGTCGCCGTGCGCCGGTCTTTGCTGCGAATTCAGCCGATGGAGCAATTGCTCCCCGCAACAGCAGCTCCTGTGTGAACTGCGCTGCTTTGATCCAGTAACGCATCTCTTCTCCAACCTGAATTCCGGCTGCATTTAACAAACGGTCATCCCATTGAAGCAGCAACCTGAAGGCATCCTTAGGCGAGACTGCCAATCCTTCCAATGTGCGCCCCAGCAGCTGACGCCGCTTCGTGTTCTTGGCTTCAGCCGTGTTCCTCAGCGGATTCGGCCAGCGCAGCTCCGCAAGACGCAGAGCGGCAGGCTGAAACAGACGACCCCCGTCGCCAAAATTCAACCTTCTTACCACGTGGCTCCATGCATCCACACGCGGTTCCGATGTTTCACCGGAAAAACAAAAAAATACGTCACCAAGCCATACTCCATACAGCGATTGCATCATTAAAGTCTCCCGTCATCCCTTCGCATTGTTACTCTCCATCATATACGAAAATGACCGGATTTAAAAACCTTTGCCCATAAAAAGTGGTTATTTCGAGGGTTAGGGCGTGTCTCAAAACTCGCTGAAGTGCATTTTTTACCCCCTTTTCTCCCCCTGCTGCGTCACTTTCCCTTGACGTGCCCCGGCACGCCTGCGGAAAACTTTCTTGCTTGGAACGAAAATTCGGCAAATCTGCTTCCTTCGGAGTTTTCAGACACGCCCTAGCGGCAAAAAAAATGTCCCTTCTCCCGAAAAGCGGATGAGGAACATTTGGGTAAACCGAAGGATAATACTGAATATTGAAAGAATTACGGATCGTTATACTACTATGATCTGATCAAGCTGCCCAGTAATACATCCAGGTTCAAAATGCCTGCACGATGATCTTCACAGAACCCGATTTTGTCAAAAACGCCAAGCATGAAACGGCGGTGTTCCTCAGCAGGTTCCTCGAAACGATCGTAACTTACGACAGAATCGACCATATCTACGATCAGCGGTACAAATCCACCTTTGTAAGGCACCACAATAATACGTGTAGAAGAAGTATCCTCCTGGTCCGGCATGCCTAACAATACACGAAGACTCACAACCGAAACGACCTTACCGTACAGCGAAGCAAAACCTCTGATCTCCGGGCTTCCAAACGGGACCGTTGTCACCTGCACCATTCTGATGATCTCATGAACTTCATCAATTCGTAGTGCAAAGATCTGGTCTCCTACCGAAAAATTAATATATTGCATTCCCTCGTCCATAGTTATCCCCATACCCTCTCATTCCGTATAATCAGACTACTTTCGTCTCATTAGATGTTACTTTGGTGTATCGGTTATTTTTGACCAAATGTTTAGGCTTCAGATCAATTTTACCAACTTCAACAGACGTTGCATTACGGTTGCTGTCTCCACTCTGCTCATTTGCCCTATTGTGGAGGGTGGTGGAAGTCAGTCGTTTTAGTATTGAGCGTAAGTAACCTGACATTGGATTGAAAAATTATATTCAAAAAAAAGACCAAAGATCAGCTTTATGCCGATTTTTGGTCTTTTTTATCCCCATATATTATGGATCTGTTTCTATGTTTTCAAATACTTGGAACAAAAAAGCGAAATTCCTGTGGATAACTTGTTTTATTACTCCAAAACGACTGTTTTATCGGATGAAAACACGAGTTATACCTGATTTGTGGATAAGTTGTGCACATATTGCGCACATGCTGTGGATATCTTTGGAGTTTCATGTGGATATTCATTAATTTAATGTGGACATGTTGTGTATTTGTTTGTAAATCTGACGTAAAATCTGAATTTCCGCTTCAGTTATCCATTACTGTGGACACGTTGTGGACATGCCCAATTTCCTTCGCTGTAGTTATTCGACCAATTCACCCTGACGCATGATCAGCTTGTCATCGATGTACACGTCCGGCTTTTGTACAACTGCATCAATATGAACACCCGCGGCAATCGTTCCACCAAATGTGTTATTACTGCCAAAGGCCACATGAATTGTGCCGTATACCTTCTCATCTTCCAGCACCACACCCGTGATTCGTGCCTTGTTATTGGTACCGATCCCGAATTCGCCGAGAAAACGACCATCGCCCTCACCAAGCGTTTCCAGTAATTGAGCCCCATCTGGTCCTTCAGCTGACACCAACCGTCCTTCACTAACGGTCAATAACATCGGTTCACGGAGTGCCCCAATTCCAGCAACGGAACCATCTACAATAATACTGCCCTCGCCCTTGCCCTCGACGGGAGCAATATAGGCTTCTCCTGACGGCAAGTTACCCGATTCACCAGGATTCAAATACATACCTGTGCTTGGTACACCGTTACGATCTTCAATGGAAAAGGAAAGACTACGGCCCTGCTTCTCTATTCGTACATGGCGACCTGCGGTTAATAGAGCCGTTACCTTCTCGGTCAACGCCTTTACTTGCGAATATTCAGCTGTAATGGCTCCGTTCACAAACATATCCTCTGTCATGCCGGGCATTGTTGCCACTCGGGTACCAGAGGCAGCGGCTTTTTTGCGTGCCTGGGTATGTGTTAATGAATATCGCGTTACACACACGGCTACATCTGCTCGAATCATGGCCTCTGCAATCGGCGCAGGCGGCTCTTCTCCAGATCTGCTGCGTTCCTTCATGATTAACAGGACCGACTCTGCACCAAGTGCTTTGCCTGCCTCATAGATGGATTCAGCCAAATCCCGTTTCATATCGTCTGCGACAACTACCAGATTCTCTCCGCTGCGCAGTCCGAGACATTCGGTTAGCACATTCTTACTGATTTCCACACGTTGCTGACTCATACGTTCATCTCTCCTATCCTTGGTTAATCCTCTTCGTAACTCGACTTGACCCTTTCGACAATTGGTACGGGATTCCTGCATATCCAAACCTCAACTCACCTCAAGGTATCGGCCCATTCAGTGAGGATTGCAGCTGTTTCCTTATACTGAAACGTCGGAAAGTAATGTCCATAGGGTACATCTATCCGTTTGACCTGTGAGTTCATATCCTGGGGAAAGTAATATTCCCGATCTTGATTGGCCCATACAACTAATACATTCTTGGCATAATGCTGACTTTCCATTTTCGCCCACAACGTTGATCTGGCGCCTTTCCTCTGACCCGAGTGGATCCAGCGCAACAAGTCTGCATGTGCTCCTGCGATGCGAGGGGACTGGAGACTGGAGCGTATTCTCTTGCCCATGGTATCGGCCATAACACTGCTGTCGCCTACGCCGCTAAATGAACTGAACATTTGAATCCAACTTTTCTCCGATCTGCCACGCAGCAGGAAGCGCATCACCCCTCTTGGCAAGCGGGAAATCCCTCTTAGCACATTCGGATTCGAATTGTTGGCAACTGGCTGAAGCAAACCTAACCGAATGTCTGTCCGCCCGCTACGCATCTGTGCCGCAGCTGCAATAGCAGCCCCTATTGAATGACCAACCAGCTTCACCGGACCCTCAAACTCACCAAGAGCCGTAAGCAGTGCATCCACCTGACCTTCAAACGCTTCATCTCCCTGATGTACAGGAGACCGTCCAAATCCAGCGAGATCGATTAACCATACCGGGTTCCCGGTCTGTTCCCTAAGCTGTTGTCCCAAAGGTAACATCTCATCCGCAGATTGAAGCAAACCATGTACAATAATCCAAGGCTCTCCCTCACCCTCCCAACCAAGCATAGCCATATTTCCGCTCCGTGACCGAGTATAATCTGTCGGAAAACCCTCAGGTAACGGCGCATACCGCAGACGATAGTCCAGATCGGCTGTAACCAGTGGAAGCTGTTCCCGGATGTCCGGCCAGTTTTGCCCCATACGTGTGAACAGTGCCTCCGTCTCTTCAACCGGGAATGACCTGTTGGTAATAAAAGCAACCGACTCTGCTGGAACACCACTGATGCGTGTGCCCCCTGATTTCATGATCCATTGAATCCATGATAGTGGCACAGCCCCTTTGGGCATGGGTACGTCCAATTGCTGCGCCAAGAGTTGCAGCAGTTCCTTCATATTGGGACTGTCTTCCCTCCGCGCCAATAGTGGATAAGTTCCTCCGACTGGAGCAGCTTCCCTGGATAGAAAAACAAGCGTCTGTGCAACAATGTCATTCTCCACAAGCGGTAACCAATAGGATGAACCTCCCGGCACTACTGGCATAAGTCCTTTCTGAATCGCCTGAATGAGCAGTCCAATCCCACCCGTTTGCTCGGTTTCACCGGTGGGGCGTGGCCCAACCACTGTACTCGGATTTACAACGGATAAGGGATAGTGATGCTGTTCTGCATGCTTGCGAATGTGCAGATCGGCATGAAACTTCATCTCTTCATATGCACTTTCATTGTTATCCACATGCTCAACCTGTAGATAATTCCCCTGTTCATTCCGCTCTCCATAAGGACTCATATAACCAACAACGTGGATAAAGTGTCTTAATCCATGAGTACGGTGGATTTCCTGTGCTAGCTGTGCCACTTCTCTGGCCCCGTTCATGAATATCTGCTCAGCTACTTTTCGTTCCAAAGTGACGTCCATCGTTCCACCCGCATGAATGATCACATTTGCTTCAAGAGCACGCTCCCGGTCCGCTGCGGCAAGTCCAAGACCCGACTTGGACAAATCACCTTTAATAAAGGTAATCCGGTCGAAATCCTTCACTCCATAAGCTTTCAGCACAGTTCTGGCTCGCTGTTCCGAACGAACCAACAAGAGCAATTGTACGTCTCCCTGCGTGAGTTGTTTGACCGTTTCTTTGCCGATAAAACCTGTACTTCCTGTCATAAAAATGGTCGTGTCTGCAATATCAGACTTGCTCATTGCCTGATTCATATTTGTTAAATGTGCTGCTGTGTTTTCCTCATTGTTTACACGGTTAGTATGTACAATCATTCTGTTACGGCTCCTTTTAGTACTACATAGTACTAGTTATATTCAAAAAAAGAGCTTCGATTAACGAAGCATCTGACAAAACGTCCGTGCCGATTGTTCTATAATCCCAACATCACGGGCAGTTCCCGCTAGGATTAGTGAACCTTCCAGTGCTGCAATAAACAACAAAGCAGCCGGTCCCGGTTCGATTTCTTTGCGAAATTCACCGCGATCCAAACCTTGCTGAAACAACTTCTCCACCATAGGCCTAAGCTCACGAAAGAATCTGGATATGCTTTCCTTCACTTGGGGTGCACTGTCCGGTGTCTGCATATATAACGTAACAAAAGGGCAGCTCCCTTCGTAATTTCGGCCCTCAATGCCTGCCGACAGCAATGCCATGAATGAGTAGATACGCTCCTCCACTCCTCGCTCACGCTGACTGAGCAGCAGATACAGCTCCGACTCATACTGGGCAATCCAGTATTGTACCACGGCCTGGAGCAGTTCCTCCTTGTTTTTAAAATGATAATAAATATTCGACTTGGATACCCCACTCACTCGCACGACTTCATCCATGCTGACGTAGCTGTACCCCTGACGCAGAAATAATTGTGCCGCCACTTCAACTGCCTTGGTCCGGTTCACCGGATTGGAACTCTTGGATTTGGCAAGTCCCGTGTTCATTTTTGGATTTGTCATATTTAGAACTATACAGTACTAGTTAGTTGAAAACAAGTATTTCTGATAACAAATGAGGACCTCCCGCTCCCTCTACTCCATACTTGTCCACATTTAGAGTGTTATACACACAGGATATCCACATATAGTATAAACTCTGTGTTAAATACGTCATGGGATCGTTAAACTGCTTTTGGGTTATCCACATTTCAGGGATATTAACATCTATCATTTTTCCAGTGAGCACTTTTTAACTCCTCGTAAAAACCAAAACAAGCCAACCAGAATAAAATTTCTGGTTGACCTGCTTCAATTAACTTATATATCCGATAAACTAACTTTTCTATCCAAAAATTTCTAAACAGTTTTCGGTAACCTGTGGATACCGTCAATGATCCGGATTATTTTTTCAGACTATCCCAGTTCTGTTGCAATGCGTCGAGCAATCCGGCTTTATCCGATTTGCCTGCAACGTAAGCCTGAATGGTGCTGCCATACTCTTGTGGAACCCCTTCAGGGAAACGGTTGAAGTTCCAGCTGAGTGTTTTGTTTTCCTGGCTATACTTCATGATCTCTGTGGCGAGGTCACCCAGATCCTCTTCGGATGCCGTGATGGAACTGAACGCCGGGATGAATTTGAATTCTTTTGTCATGTATTGTTTCCCGATATCCGAAGTTACGAGCCACTCCAAAAACTCTTTTGCTTCCGGTTTCACTTGAGAGTTCTTGTTCACAACCCAATAGTTCGGCACACCGACAAACAATTTGTCATTTGGTTCATTATTAATTGGCATTGGCAGGATACCCAGATTCAGATCCGGATCAATTCCATCGATCTGTACTTGAGTCCAGTTTCCTTGTTGCATCATCGCTGCTTCTCCACTCGCAAACAACGTAACTTGCGTATTGTAGTCGGTTGTCAGCGGGTTTTTGTTGCTGTATTTCAACGTTAAGTCGAGCAAGTTGATCCAGTCGGCGAACACTTGGTTGCCAGGAATTTTCTCCGTACTTTCGTTGAGTCCTTGGATGAATTTCACCGGATCTGCCTGATTTGCAAATGCCACGTTTACGTTATGATTGCCCAGCACCCACCACTCCTGATACCCGTTAGAGAATGGGGTAATGCCTGCGGCCTGAAGTTTCTGTGCAGCTTGATCCAATTGTTCCAGTGTCGTTGGAATTTCAGTAATACCTGCTTTTTGGAAGAGGTCTTTGTTATAAATGAAACCATAACCTTCCAATGCGAGCGGCTGTCCGTAGAGTTTGCCGTCTTTGGTCATTGGCTCTTTGGCTACTTCGAGCGCATCCTTGGCCCATGATTCTCCAGACAGATCTTCCAGATATTCAAGCCATGTATCCAATTCGCGATAACCACCTACGTTGAAAATGTCCGGTTGTTCGCCAGCGGCAAACTTGGCTTTCAATGCAGCACCGTAGTCACTGCCGCCACCTACAGTCTGAATGTCCAGTTTGACGCCTGGATGGGAGGATTCATATTCCGCTTTGAGACGATTGAGCGCTTCCGCAATTTCGACTTTGAATTGGAAGATTTTAATGGTTTTATCTCCAGCAGCAGCCTCACCACCACCTTGAGCATCCGTGTTGACCGGACTGCCACTCTTATCTCCATTGCCACAACCCGCGAGCATTACCGAAAAAGCAATCAGCATAAGCAACGTCAACTTTGTCATTCTTTTCATACATACACTCTCCCTATAGTAGTTTCAGTATAACAGTTCAACTAATGAATATTTACACTGGCACTCCGATGACAGAATAACCTTCCGATCGCTGTTATCCCCAGATTTATTTGATCCATTATTAATGGGAAAAATCCTGGGATAGCGTATGCTTCCGAAGTAGCTTTCTTCCAGAAAGCTTTTAGGCGAACGCTTCGCTTCTTCAAATTATTTCTGCCCTCTTCGTTATCGTTGTAAATGTTTAGTTGAACTTATCAAGCCTTTATCAAGGAAGGAGCCCATTCTATCTGGGCCTCTCTCTTCAGGAATCATGGCCAAGCTATGCGGGCATGACTCCCTTTGCACACCTCCATGCGATGTGGGAGCAAAGGGATCAGGATGCGATGTAGGAGCGGAGCGTTCGCCTTTGAAACTCGGTGGCTTCCTTGCCCTAATACATTCAGGCCACCGAGGGGCAACAGCGACCGAAAGCGCAACTTGAGCCCGCCAGCAACCTTTGCCTCGCACTCCGCCACAGCGACCCTGCCCTCGCAACACTTACCCTTTAACTGATCCAGCCGTAATCCCCTGAATGATATACTTCTGCATCAGCAGAAAGAAGATAATGATTGGCATGATGCCGAGCACAAGTGCTGGCAAGGCCAGGTCCCATTGCTTCGTATATTGTCCGAAGAGTGCAAAGGTCGCAATCGGGATCGTACGCAGGTTGGAGCTTTGCAGGATCAGGGATGGAAGCAGATAATCATTCCAAATCCAGAGTGTGTTCAGAATGATGACGGTGACATACATCGGTTTCATGAGTGGAAATACGATCCGGAAGAACACCCCGTAGGCAGAGCTTCCATCCACACGAGCCGCTTCCTCAATCTCCAGCGGGACGGATTTTACGAATCCGTGGAACAGGAAGACAGACATCGGTGCCCCGAAACCGAGATAACAGATAATGAGGCCGCCAAGGCTGTCGATCAATCCCAGATTACTGGTTACAGTAACGAGTGGAATCATGATAGACTGGAACGGAATCACCATAGCGGCAATGAACATGCCGAACAAAATACGGTTGAACCGGGTATCGCTGCGAACCATTCGGTACGCGGCCATGGAACTGATCAGCACAAGCAACAGATTGCTGACCACAGTAACGATAAGCGAGTTCATCAGCGCGGATGGGAAGTTAATTTTCTCCCAGGCGTTCGCATAGTTGCCCCACTGAAATACTTCCGGCCATGCAGCCGAATTGGTGAGCAGGTCACCGAAGGTTTTGACCGAATTCACAAACAGGAAGTAAAACGGAACCAGGAATAAAAGTCCAAGGAGTACCATGACAATCTCGGTTACAATGGTACTGAAGCGGTAATTTTTCGTCGTCTCCATTAGGCTTCTACCTCCTTGCTCTTCGTCAGACGTACCTGAATCATGGTGATGATGGCAACGATTACGAAGAACACGAGCGCTTTGGCGGTTCCGATGCCATATCTGTTATTCACAAAGGCTTCATTGTAAATATTAAGTGCAACCGACTCTGTTGATCCGAACGGTCCACCTTTGGTTAGCGACAGATTGAGATCGAACATTTTGAACGACCAGGAGATCGCCAGGAACAGACAGATTGTCACACCCGGCATAATGAGCGGAAGAATGATGCTCCGCAGTACCTGCCAGCGACTTGCGCCATCAATCTCGGCAGCTTCCAGTAGATCAGGGGATACATTTGTCAGAGATGAGATGTAGATGACCATCAGATAACCTGCGGTCTGCCATACAAACACAATCACGATTCCCCAGAAGGCGGTTGGTTCGTCTCCCAGCCAAGGAAGGTTGAAGAAGGACCAGCCGGTTACATCGCCTACTGCTGAAAACCCTTTCACAAATATGAACTGCCAGATAAAGCCGAGCAACAACCCACCGATCACGTTCGGCATAAAAAAGATCGTACGCAGAATGTTTCTCGTCTTAAGCGGTTTGGTCAGGAAATACGCCAGGAAAAAGCCAATCACATTGGTCAGTACTACACCAACCACGGTGAAGCGCACCGTAAACCAAAACGCCGTTTGGAACTTGGGATCATTCGCAAAAACATGCACGAAGTTGTCAAACCCTACCCAATTAATGTTCTCGGATACCCCGTTCCAATCCGTGAAGGAATACACCATGCCAAGCAGGAAAGGGACCACGATGATGAGAATAAAAAACACGATGGAGGGACCCACGAACACAAGCTGCTGTAACAGCTGTGAAGATTTGCGATGCTTCATATCGTTCTCCCCTTCTATAGATGGATGAAATTGGTCTCTTTTTCTATTAAACCCCATTATCGCCGAGGGAAACACCGACCCGTGTGAACAGTTGGGGGTAAAATATTGTCCTCTCTTAACCTGCAACCAGAAGGGGTGTTCCGATGTCCAAATACTACAGTATACGCACCAAATTGATTGCCTTTATGCTCATTGCTACCACACTTCCACTGCTCGCATCGATCAGCATGACGTTTATCCAGACCAAGACAGCCCTGCGGGAACAGGCTGTTGAAGAGAACAAACGCCTGATCTTCCAAGCGTCCACCAATCTCAACAACTATGTGGATAACGTGGCCAGAGCGTCGCTCGCTGTGTATAACGACCCGAACTTTCTGCGTAACTTGGCAAAAATTCCTGGTGATTATCGTGCGGTTGCCGAGGTGTACACCACTTTGCAGACGATACGCGCGGCTGTGCCGGATGTATTCCAGCTGTATTTGCACTCTTTTGCCGCCAATCAATCCACCTTAATTACGAACCCCTTTCCGAAGCGGGAGGAACGCAAACAGGCCTATTCCGGCTCGCTTCATGGAAAAACAGGCGGTGACAGCCCGGATATCTGGGTGGAATCGGCCCATATGAGTCACACGTACGGATTCAAGGCTGCCTCCCCCGATGACCCTGCCAGAACGGTCATTACCCTGCATCGGGTGATCAAGGATATTCCGTCCACCGAGCGCCTGGGTGTACTCGCCATTGATCTGAATATGAATACCATTGCAGCAATCTGTGGCAGGCTGTATGATCCGGCTAAGGAACAGATCTATGTTGTGGATGGTCAGAATCAGATCATTTACCAAGGACGTTCCGAGGTCAATCATACCGATGCACTGCGAGAGGAAACAGCTAGTGAGCTGAATATCGCACGAAATAGCGCGGGTACAGCCCAGAATGTCGCAGGACATTTTGAACAGGATCGATCCATGTATGTATACCAACAACTTGGCAGCACATACGCCGATTGGACCATCGTCAAACAGATTCCGAATGAGACGTTATACGCCAGGGCGACCACACTCACGTGGAATAACGCAATGATTGCCATTGCAGCACTTGTATTAGTCATTATTGCAACCTTGTTTATCTCCATCCGAATCACAGGTCCGCTCAAGCAACTCATGCGGTATATGAACCAAATTCAAGCCGGGCGTCTGCATGTGGATATCCATCTATCCAGCCGAGATGAATTCGGGGTGCTCGCTCGTCATTTCCGAGATATGATGGATACGGTAAATAATCTTATTTTGCGGGAATATAGACTCGAGATCGCCAATAAGACGAATCAGCTCAAAGCGTTGCAAGCGCAGATTCATCCGCATTTTCTATATAACACACTGCAATCGATCGGTACACTTGCCCTTCAACAGCAGGGACAACGGGCGTATATACTACTCTCTAGCCTGTCCAAAATGCTGCGCTACAGCATGCGGGATCAGACCTGCGTGACCTTACGCGAAGAGGCGGAGCATGCCCGATTATATCTGGAACTGCAGCAGGAGCGGTTTGGTGACCGCCTTGAGGTGGATTTGGATTTTGCCGAAGATACCCTGTCTGTCGAAATGCCAAGAATGACGTTACAACCTTTAATTGAGAACTATTTCAAACATGGAGCGGATATTCAGCCTGGCAAAGGTCACATATCCCTATCCAGCCGCCGGATCAACGATCATTGGATTGAAATAGAACTGAATAATAACGGCCCCTCCATATCTGAAGATAAATTACTGGAGATCCGCGGATGGCTACATCAAAGTCATACAACAACCGGGTTATCCACACAAGAATCCGACGAGTCTGAATCCATCGGTCTACGAAATGTAATACGCCGACTTCAATTGAACTCACATCCCGGTCACTCAGCCAGGCTTGAGATCAGCAATCAGGAACCCAATGGTGTGAAGATTACGGTTAAACTATACGCGGGAGAGTGAACAACATGAAGGCACTGCTTGTAGACGATGAAAAACATGTCCGCGATGCCATAAGGTTGCTTGGTCATTGGGAAGAGTTTGGCATTGATACATTACTTGAAGCAGCAGACGGAGATGAAGCCATCGCCGCCATCACGGCACATCAACCTCAAATCATACTCAGTGACATGCGTATGCCGGGCAAGGACGGTATGGCATTGCTTGAATGGATATCAGCTCATGTCCCACACAGCAAAGTGCTGGTTATCAGCGGATATGATGATTTTGAACTCGTGAGGCATGCAATTAGGCATGGTGGTATGGACTACCTCCTGAAACCCGTGGAAGCAGAAGAGCTTAATGCATCTCTATTAAAGGCCGTTACAGCTTGGGAAGAGGAAGACGCCATTCGGATACAATCCACCAGGCAATCCATTGTTGTTAATCGAATGCGTCCCCACTACCAGGATCGTCTGCTCACCGAACTTGCCGTCGGAAGAGGCAGCAGCCAATCACACATGCAGCGATTACAGGATGAGTTAAATCTCCCCCGTCTAATCTCTGTCTGTAGTGTCGCTGTCACCAGCCTGTCCCATCTGGATGCAGATTGTCTGGCAAAATACCGCAGTCAACCGGACCTGCTTGTGTTCTCGGTACTCAATATCTGTGCCGAGATGTTATCCACACCAGACGAAGGCGTAATGTTTCGCCAGTTGGATCAACCGGACGAGATTGTTCTGCTGCATTGGGGCCCATCCACTTCATTGGAACATATTCTGGACAAGGTCAATCATGGATTGGAGCAGACGATTCAGCGCCGGCTTCATTTTGGCATCTCCACCTGTGAGTCCTACCCTGGCGGAATCTCAGCGGCCTATCTGGAAGCAAGTTCAAGGTTGTGGCGACGCAATGCTGTGCAAATTAAACAGCGAATCCATGCCTCAGTGGAATCATCAAATGGGAATAAAATCAGGCGTTTAACCGCCCATGAAGAACCCCTGCGTATGGCAGCCATGAGTTGCCGGGCTTCCAGTGTATCTGCTGCGGTCGCCGAGTGGCTTGACCCGATTACTGATCTCGAGGTTGTCAGTGCTGAGCAGATCCAGCAATGGATCGAGGAGCTGGAATGGATGCTGAGCCGCTGGCTTGATGTTACGGCAGGTTCGTCATTCAAAGAGGAAGAAGTGACGGAGGAACAGTCCATTCCCTTTGCCGAGTTACCTTTGGACGCTGAAGGACTGTTATCCTTCCCCCTGCTTCGTTCATTATTGGAACAACGACTGCTTGCCGCAGGAAAGGCGCTCACCGCTCATCACCACGCCAATCCTGATCCCATGAGTGAGATTGCACGTTATATGGACGCCCATTATCAGGAGGACCTGTCCTTACAGCAGATTGCCGCGCGTTTCTATCTGAGCCGGGAGTATATCTCCCGTAAATTCAAACAGCAATTTGGTCTGAACTGGTCGGAATATCTGGGCAAACTGCGGATCAACAACGCCAAGCTGTTACTGCAAAATCCTTCCCTGCGAGTCGCCAAAATCTCGGAGATGGTTGGATTTCAGGATGAAAAATATTTCAGCAAAGTGTTCAAAAAAATGGAAGGCATCACGCCAGCGGAATATCGTAAAACATTATTGGAGGCCGGTACTTAACGAGTACCAATTTATTTGAATTAAAAAGAGTACTCCCCGGCATGGCCTATCGGGAGTACTCTTTTTAATTTTAATTTTAATTTTAATTTTACAAAGAATAGCATAGATCAAGACGAATTTTGGGCTCGTTTCTTTCTCAGATAGGATACGATGACGAACGGTACAAGTATAATATCCAGGTAGAACATGATCTTCCGATAAGTAAGAACGCTCACCGATCTCGCAAAATTACCGCAGGTACAAGTCGAATGTAGATTAGCTCCCCTGCAAGTTCCACCATCGTCTGTGTAACAATAACAGCAGCAGCAATGGTTGCCCATTCTGATGGGAGTGCCAGCGCAAGTGGCAGAACGACCAGCGAATTCCGTGTGGCTGAACTGAAAATCAACGCCCGCCCGGCGCCTGAATTCAATCCAAACCAAGTAGCAATAAGCCGAGATATCCAAGGCATAATGATTAGGAAAGCAACATAGATCGGGATCACGTTCACGATGATCGCCATATCATTGTATACTTTGCCTATCTGGGAAGCGACAACCACGATCAGCGCGAGTGCCATCATCGGAACCGGGAGCCATGCCGTCGCATTCATGATCCTTTCACCGCTCGCTTTACCTCTGGAGAAAACTTGTGTAACAACAGCGAGCAGCAGTGGAATAACAATCAGGAACAGAAAAGCCTCTACAAACGGCCCTACCTGCATGATCTGCGCCACCTCGGTACCCATCAATAGCCATAAATAAAACGGTAACAGGATCATTTGTATAACAAATAAAAGAGGTGTTGCGGCGAGTATCAGTTTTTCATTGCCCCTGCCGAGTTGTGTGAACACAATGACGTAATCAATACAGGGTGTTAACAGTACCAGATAGACTCCGATCAGAACGCCTGGTGATTGCGGAAAGACAAGTGTAAGCAACCATACAACTACAGGTACTACGATAAAATTAGCCACCAGTAGCGCGCACATAAATCGAAGATTCGACCAAGATTCTTTTAACTGTAGAAAGGGAATCTGTACAAACATGCTGTATAACAGAACGGCAAGAACCGGGGACACGGTGTAGTGTAAGGCATTTCCCCATACCGGATTACTCAGCCCTATCGCTGCTCCTAAAAACAATGCAACTACATAGAACCAGGTTTGCTGTTGCTCCATCGTTTCTCTTGTGAGCATTCTCTTCCTCCTCTTCCAGTGGGACATCATGGGCATGGACATATTTCTGTTTGGTTTCGCGTACATTGGGACAGAGTACCGTTCCAACGAAGCGGCAGAGCACAAGAATCTGCAAGATCAACTTGTGAATTTTTTGCGGCTGTTATTAGAATGTGCAAGAACTGGGTATATTCATTGTAGACTGACCCGTGGTTCATTCATTCGTTAAACCAAGGAGGAAACACAATGTCACGTAACAATCCGTACAAGTGGTTAAACGCCATTGGTTTTATCGCTGTAATTATCGTGAACTACCTTTCCAACGCTCTGCCGATCGGGGGCAGAACCAACAAGGAAGTATCGGATATGTACCCTGTGCTACTCACACCTTCTGGCTATGCCTTCGCTATATGGGGTTTGATCTACTTGCTGCTGGCAGGTTTTGTGATCTATCAGTTTGTGCCTGCTTCGTGGAAAAGGGACTCCATTACCCGTCTCGGGTATTGGTTCCTGGCAAGCTGTGCCTTTAACGTAGCCTGGATTTTCGCTTTTCAAAACTTGCAGACCGGTCTCGCTTTACTGATTATTGTACTGCTTCTGTTGTCTCTGATCATGCTGTATGTAAAAACACGTACCATTACTGTTCCGACCACTGCTGAGATCTGGCTTGTGAAGCTGCCATTCAGCATCTATCTGGGATGGGTTAGCGTGGCAACGATCGTCAATGCAGCTGTTCTGTTATATAAAATCGGTTGGGATGGTTTTGGTCTCAGCGAACCGACCTGGACGATCATTATGTTGATTGTGGGTATGGTGCTGGCTGTACTCGTTAGCTTCCGTTATCGGGACAGTGTATATCCACTGGTATTCACATGGGCGTACATCGCCATTGCACTTAAACAAAAGGATGTCACTTCCGTATATTATACGGCAATCATCATTGCGATCGTACTGGCAATCTACGCGATTTGGCTGTTCTTCGCCCGTAATCAGGATCGCGATTGAGCGACTTCCATCCTAACGCAAAAACATAAAGCAAAAAGCCGATTCTGGTCATTTGACCTGAAATCGGCTTTTTATGTATAACGCAGTGAATGAAGGTTGTCCTATTTCAGGGCAATAACTTCAATCTCCACCAGTGCATCTTTTGGCAAACGAGCAACTTCTACTGCACTGCGTGCAGGATAAGGCTGTTCGAAGAATGTGCTATATACTTCATTTACAGGAACGAAGTCATTCATGTCCTTCAGGAACACCGTCGTTTTCACGATTTTATCCATACTTGTGCCTGCTGCTTCAAGGATAGCCTTCACATTGCTCAAGGACAGACGTGTCTGCTCCTGTACATCTGCGCCGAATTCTCCCGTTTGAGGATTCAGGCCAAGCTGTCCGGAAGTGTAGATGAAATCGCCTGCATCAACGGCTTGACTGTATGGACCAATGGCGCCTGGCGCCTGATCGGTAGAGATTGGTTTTTTCATGGACGGGTTCTCCTTCGTGTTCGTTATCCTGCTGCCGCATGGAGTCAGGGTTCGAACTCATTTTTGTTGCCTATTATACCACGATCTGCCTCAAGCGAGAAACGCTCCTCACTAGCCACATGAAGTAAACAGCTCGTTCAAAGGTTTCTTAGCCCCCGTCCACACCAAGGACATGAATGACTTCATTCGAATACACATGGTTTCCCTTGGCTTGCACCAGCGCAATATTGGTCATGGCCTGTGCAATGGTTACAGCGTGGACCGCCCGGTATTTGTCCGCTCTGCCTTTCATCCAGCGATCCAGATACTTCATGGCATAGGCAGCCATCTGCTCACCGAACCGCTTCTCGTTTCGATCTCCCAGAATTAAGGAAGGACGGAAGATATGCAGTGACGGAAAACCGATATCGGACAATGCATCCTCCATTTCCCCTTTGGTTCGACTGTAAAAGACCCGGGAACCTGCACTCGCTCCCATGGAGGAGATCACCAGCATCTGTACTACACCATGTTGCTTCGCAATCGTGGCTGCACGAACCGGGTAATGATAATCCACCTGACGGAAATTGTCCTGACTGCCTGCTTTTTTGATGGTTGTCCCCAAACAACAGTACAGGTCATCGATTCCATCGAATAAGTGGTCTTGCCTCTCCAGCTGTTCCCAGTCCACCACATGCTGTTCCAGTTTGGGATGTTGCAGCTCAAGCGGACGTCTAACCAGAACGCGAACCAAGCTGTATGCCGGGTGCTCCAGCAGATGATGAACCAGTAATTCGCCTACAAGCCCCGTGGCTCCAATCACCATGGCTTTCCGTTCGAGACGATTCAATTACATCCCTCCACTTCGCCCTCGTTTTATTAAGTTATGCGATATCGTTTCTATTTTAACAGTACACGACGTCCAAGGGTAAATGTAAGAATCAGCATCACGACACCAACCCCCACCTGAAATCCATAGGCTGAGATCCAAGCGAGCGCATCGGACCAGGTTTCCATTTTTTCATACAACCAGCCACCCAACAACGGCCCAAGAAACGAAGTTACTCCGGTCAGAGCCGAATACACCGCGACAAACATCGGTCTTTCACTTTTGGGTGTGTCTCCAATGGTAAAGTTAAATGCCAGCTGGTTGAATCCACCTACACCGATCCCAAGGAAGATATGAGATAGAAATAGTGCGATCAATACGGGCATGAACGACATTAAACCCCACGACAAACAGGAGAGTGCAATGACTGGCAATGTCCAAAATAGGAGGGTTTTGTTGCTGAATCTGGCATTCAGATTGCCCCAGACATAAAAACCGGCCATCATAACCAGCGTCTGGACTACCGTGATCAGGGATACAGTCTGATAATTGATGTTCAATAAATCGAGCATAACATAGGAATAGAGCGGAACAATCAAGGTCTGGATCAATAACCAGACAGCCAGGAACAGCGTTGCTTTCAAGAAAGAACGATCCTGGAACGGCTTGATGAACATGCGCCAGAAAACCCTTTCGGTAGAACGTTCAAAGGGAACGTTCGGATAGAAAAAATAGATGACTGTATTGGCAATGGCACAGATCCACACCGGAATAAACAGGATTAGAAAGCCCATTTCTCCGGGGTAACGGTCCAAAACAATACCGCCTGCAAATAAGCATACGCTTCCAAGAGCATTCAGAATCGTATTTCGAATTCCAAAATAACGACCTCTCACCTTGGCAGGTACGATATCGCCAATTAGTGAAGTCCAGATCATACCGCCGATGGTATTTGATATAAAAGCAACCGTATACACGCCAATATATACACTTACCCACCACTCTTTGGGGAATATAAACGGAATCAGTCCCGTTGCACTCCACAAGATACGATGTGTGCCCACGAACAGCAGCAGCATACGTTTACGGCTGCGAATACGCTGCATCCAGTAAGCTGCTCCGATCCGGGCAATGTTCACGAACGTGGTAATCGCGAGCACAAAGCCGATATGTCTCGACCCGGCCCCAAGGTACAGCAGAAATCCGGTTAAAAACGGGCCTCCCAGCAAGGTCTGTAAAATAATTGCCGGTACACCCTCCCATGTTGCAATCGATAAATTCGTGCGTTGTGTCGAACCCTTGCGCCGTGGTTTGCTTGCTAACGGGGGAGGGTTAACGTTGACCGTCTTCTGTATGGGGATACACTCCTTAGACCGGGTCTCAAATGCCGGTCGATGCTAGTTGTCATCCCAAATTCTACTCACGGCGCGAAGGTTGTCAACTCATTTTTTCACGGTCCAACGGGAGATAGAGATGGAAGGTGCTTCCTTTACCTTCAGCACTCTCAAGTTCAATCGATCCCCCCAGTAATCTCGCTAAATCCCGGCTGATCGACAGGCCTAGTCCGGTACCGCCAAATTTCCGACTAATCGACCCGTCAGCCTGCTGAAATGCCTCAAATATGGAATGATGCTTGTCCTCCGAAATGCCAATGCCTGTGTCCTGAACGGAGAAAATAAGCCATCGATTCTGAATACCTGCATTCTTAATCTGCTTGGTGCTTACGGTCAGCGTGACCTTCCCTCGGTGAGTGAATTTGATGGCATTGGACATCAGATTCCGCAAAATCTGTTGAACCCGCTGGGGATCAGACCATAGCGTCTCGGGCAGTCCCTGTTTTTTGTCCAGAACCAACTGAATTCCTTTTTTCTCGGCAACAAGCTGAAAGTGGCTCATGGCATCTTCTGTAAGTTGTGCGACACTGATATCCTCCAGTACAATATCCAGCCGCCCCGCTTCTACTTTGGAAAGATCCAGAATATCGTTAATGAGCGTAAGCAGTTCCTGCCCGGAGTGGTCGATCATATTGGCAAAACGTACAATATCCTCCTGATCCATCGTGTCGGCATTCTCGCTGATCATCTGGGCAAAGTTAATGACACTGTTCAGTGGTGTACGCAGTTCATGGGACATATTGGCGAGAAATTCCGATTTGTACTGTGAGGCAATCATCAATTGTTTCGCACGATCCTCCAGTACAATCTGGGCTTTCTGTAACTCTTCCTTTTGCACAGACAATAGCCGGTTTGTACTCTGGATCAGCAAAATTCGATTCTGTTCATTCTGAAAATCACGTAAAATAAATGCAAAAATAAGGCTCAGCAAAATGCCTGTAGGGAGTGTATAAGGCATAATATGTGAAAAGAAGTATGTAGCCGGGATCACACCAACGATAGCAATGTTTACACTATTGACCACATTGACGATAACTGTAACAAGGATTCCTTTAATAATCAGCCTGTAGTTGCTGCGTCTCATCCATATATTCAGACCTGCACATATGACGCCCAAAATAGACATGTTAAGTACTGCCGCCAATGTAGCATCCGTGATGCCAAAAGTCAGCCTCGACAGCCCAATTCCAATACCCACGATGATTACGCTATAGGGTTGTCTATACGTTAGAACGGCAACAATTAAAGGAACATAACGAAGATCAAAGACCACTTCATCGGTGAGTTGGAACCCAAAAACCGTACTGATCCAACCTGCAAATATAAGGACAAGCACTGAACTGATCTGCTTCACTCGAGAAGAGGTACGTATTACGACATATTTATAGAACACACTAGCAAGATATGCAATGGTAATAAGCATCCCCATATTCAATACGAACATTTTCGAAAATTGCATTCACTCACTCCTGTTGTACCGACTTTACTGGCCAAATTGCCTTCGTCCGTATGTGTCTCTATCATATCATGCCCATTGAAACTTCGGCATTCCTTCTTCGTCAAAAAAATACACAAAAATACACAAATCAGGATTCAATTTGTGCGCTGGTCGTAGTAGAATATATTGTTGTTTAAATTTGAATTAGTTATTTGCTGGGCTCATGCTCCTAGGGAGCATGAATGAAAGGAGAAAGATGTTGTGCAATTGTTAAAAAGCAAATCCTATTGGCTGTCATTGAGTTTGATGCTGTCTTTGGCCGTCATGGGGCTGTTCTATGATATTCTTAACAGTCCGGAACGCGGGTTCGTAGTACTTGATTCGCCGCTCGACCGGATCATTCCCTACGTGCCTGGCATGTCCATTCCATATTTGGGCTGGTACCCGTTTGTATTCGGTGTGCTCGCTTACCTGTGTGCCAAGGATCGCCTGACGTATTACCGCGTCTTGTTATCCATGAATATCTGTGTCTGGATATGTTATCTGATCTACTTCAACTTTCAGACCATGGTACCCCGCCCGGAACTGACGGGCACAGGCCTGGGAGCATCTGTTCTCGGATGGCTCTATAGCCAGGATCGTCCTTATAATTGTTTTCCAAGTATTCATTCTCTTCACTCTTATCTGGTTATGCGTGCCGTTCTCTCGGTTCCAAGCATCCGCAAACCCGTCAAGATTCTGGTGGCCGCCGGGGCAGCAACCATTATCGTATCCACGCTAATGATCAAACAACACGTGATCTATGACGCCTTGGGTGCAGTCATACTCGGCGAATTCGTTCTCACCATCATAACAGGCCTCGCTCTACACCGGAGACGCAGAAAAGAATCGAAGTGGACAGAGGGGATCAACTGATCCCTCACTTCGATGGTTTCTGAAGTTGCTGTTGTCGTCTCCATTCATCAATAAACAAACCTGCAAAATAGGGGTCCCATTGGGTCCCTTTTCCTTCTTCCAAAATCGTTAGCGCTTTCTCGTGACTCATCCCATTCCGATATGGTCGATCCGACGTCATGGCATCAAAGGCATCCGCTACCGCAATGATGCGGCCAAAAAGGGGAATATCATCACCAGCCATCCCATCCGGGTATCCTTTGCCATCATATCTCTCATGGTGAGATCGTACACCTGGCAGAAAGTCGGCCATGGCATCAATAGGCTCTATTTGCAACAAAATACTCTCTCCCTGCACGGGATGTGTACGAATAATCGCAAATTCTTCATCGCTTAGTTTTCCATCCTTCAGCAGTACCTCATCAGGTATGCCGATTTTCCCGATATCATGAAGCAGGGCTGATTTGTACAATAAATCCGCCTGTTCCTCATTCATTCCGCTTAACTTGCCAATCATCAGCGAATACTCTGCCACACGCATGGAATGCCCTGCCGTGTACTTATCTCGGGCGTCTAAAGCAGCAGCCAACGTAGAAAAATAACTTTGCAATAACTGTCGATTGCGTTCCTGTCTCATCTCCAGCCGGTTAATCATCATATTAAAGCCGGAGATCAGTGCCGAAAACTCATCCGCATATAGATCCGGAGCTCGTCTGCCAAGATCTCCCCCCTGAATTCGGTTCATCTCATGTGTCAGTTCAGCAACTGGATCACGAACATCACGAATCAACAGCCAGCTTCCCACCAGCGCAAACCCAGCGCCCAGAATAACGATGAGAATTCCCCACAGTATGTACTCTTTCGCAAATTCACTGTCCATATACTGAAGTCTGATATATGTAGCCAGGAAAAATAGAAAAAGAGGAAATAATCCAATCAGTGCCGTACTTAGCTGAAATTTACGCTGGATCGATACCAGGATGCGCCCTCCCAGTGAAGGTTCCATCCCGTATTGGACTTTGCCTCGATGTCGAATCTCAAGTAACAGGGGTCTAATCGCCCGCACCGTTAGGTAATACTCTATCAGCGCATGCATGATCGCAATCAGAAAGGCACACGCAGCGGCCACGACAATATACAAGTAAGGGAATTCAAGCCACCCTGTGGATATCATCCATATTGTTAATCCGGCTGCCGGAAGTGAGAACCCAAGCATGTGCGGACCCATGATCCGATATATGGTCTGTCCCGGGAAACGATGAATTTTCTCATACATGTGGTTTAATTCGTCTCTCTCATGATGCTCGGAAGTGAAAAATTGTCTTATGGGGCCAAGCTGCACCCACAGCGTAATTAATTCAGCAACCAGCATGAACAAGAGTGAAATCAGTACAATAAAGATGAGTCGAACAAATTGAATATTGGGTATTTGCAGAGTAGATACCATAACTACTGTACCGACAACAAAAACAGCTGCCAGTGAACCGATCAGATAATTGCGTATCAGGCGAAAGATAAATGAACGGTATGCTTCCAACTGAACCCCTCACTCTCTATGTGCAACCAGTTCTCCCTTGAGACACAGGGAGATTAAGGGTATTGCCTTCTATTTGTTTATCGGTTGCTCCGACTAAAAAAATTAATAAAATCCAATGGGTTGGCACCAGAACTGGAAAACACAAAAAGGCTGCTCCACGACGGAGCAGCCTTTGGTGATATGTCCTATATTTATCCTTTAATCTTGGCAGCCAGAATCATCGTACCGCGCGGCTCATCTCCCATTGCATCCGGTTCAAGCGTGATGGCAACCGTATCATAGTCGTTGGCCGAATCCAATGTGTAGTATACCGCTCCCGTCCCGTCACGACTAAGGAAAGTACCCGCATTCTGAGGGGTATCTCCTTTGATCAACCAGACCTGAAAAGCCTCGTTGCCTTCCAGGTTCGGCAGGTTCTCAGCCTGCACAACCAGGTGAGTGCCTTTGCTGTCAATAACGATGGTTGCGAGACCCTGAGCTACAATGTCCTGCGTTGCAGGATTCAGCTTCACTGCCTCGCCAGTCTGCATGCCCTGTGCAGGCTTCAGAGCTGATGCCAGCTGCTCTTGCAGCTGCGCATTCTGCGCCTGTGCCTGCACCAGCTGCTCTTGCGTAGCCGACGAGCCCGCCGCTTGCTGCGTCAGCGAGTCGATCTGGCTCTGCAGCTGCGCCGTGTACACGCCGAGCAACAGTGCCGCGGCCGCAAGGCCGGCACTGGCTATGCGCCAGGCGCTGCTGCTGCGCGCACGCGCGCGCGCTTGTGGCTGCCATGGCTGTGCCTGGGCAGCCTCTTCCACCCGGGCCGCAGGCACCGCCGTTACCGGCGGCAGGCCTGGCCCGGGCTGCGCCGCACGTTCATGCTGCGGCGCAAGATCCTCCTGAAGCACCACGGGTGCTTCAGGCTCTGCAGGAGCAGCCGCTGGCTTCGCCTCGGCGCTCTCCTGCACATGTCCGAGCACGTTGCCCAGCACACGTGCTCGCATGCCTGACGGCGGTGCTACAGGTTCCGCCGCAAGTGGCAGGAAGCCAGTCACTTCCTGCAATTCCTTCACCTCCTGGCGGCAAGGTTCGCAAGTTGCCATATGCGCTTCAAACGCCGCCACTTCCTCTGCTTCCAGTCCGCCCAGCACATACATCGGTGCCAGATCAGACCACTCCTCATGTCGTTCTATCATGGATGTATGCCCTCCCTTCCCGCGTCCGGATGCAATTCAGCATCGGCCAGCAACTTTTGGAGCTGTCGCATGGCAAGCCTGACACGGCTCTTTACTGTACCCAGCGGAATCCCGAATCGGCTGGATACTTCCTGCTGGGTTAATCCCGCATAATATATCGATTCTATAACTTGTTGCTGATCACCGTTCAATTGGGACAACGCCTCTTTAATCCGCGTACCTTCCCATTTACGCTGCACTTCTTCTTCCGTGTTTGTATGCTCATCGGCATAGGCCGCCAGTGTCTCTTGTTCAACTGAAGTAGCCGCTGCCCCTTTTGATTTCCGCCTCAGCATGTCCACTGCAATGTTACGCGTAATCGCAAACATCCATGTGGTCAGCTTCCCCTGTGAGGCATCGTAACGTTCAGCATTATTCCAGACCCGCATAAAAAGTTCCTGAACGGTCTCTTCTGCCGTCATGGGATCACCAACGATCCGATAGGCAAAAGAATACACCGCTCGCTCATAACGGTCATATAACAGCTCCAGTGCGGAGGCATCACGTTCCGCGATCCGCCGCATTAACCTGCTGTCCTCCATCGATTCAGTCATGCGAGGGCCCCTTTCTGTTTCTTCCCTCTTATTATAACCTACGCAGAATCTTTTGAAGAGGATTACCCCTGTGAAGAAATAGTCTGAAAAATTTTCTGTATCTTTTCAAACTAACCTTTCACTTTTTAACATAAAAATAGTCCGAATACATGTTGCTCTGGTCGCGCTTTCCTTTTTATTGCAGAAAATTACAACCTGTGGTATACTATAAAAGTTGTATTAAACAACCTCATATGATTTCTGTCTTCTTTAAACCCCGGAATATTTTCTTCATGCTGCGACCGCAGCGAATTTTTAAGCACAACTAACCTATGAAGATTGAAGAACCTGAATCACAATAACCCGGTAGTACAGAGTTTCACAAGATGTTCCCATTCACACTGGCGCGGTCATCGGAGCCGCAAGGACAAAAGAGAGGTAGGGCTTTTGTTGTTTTGGATATCACTTATTCTTGAGAAGATTGAAAACATACACAAAGCACCCGGAATTGGGTTCCGGGTGTTTATCCATGTCCACATACACATTTCAGCATCATCCACAGACTATCGGACACCGTTCCTTCATTGAGAAAAGTCTTCCTTTCACTTATCAGACTAGCCAGATATATTCGGTTCGGTTCTGCTTTTAAAACTTTTCCGTTCTCCCACTGACTGCACTCCTGGATACTTAATCCCTTACTCCCTTACTCCCTTACTCCCTTACTCCCTTACTTCTCCAATTCTGCAAATAACCCCAGATTCTAAAGCAAATGTTTACGTTCACCAGACGCTAACGAATCCTGCACAACTTATATTGAGGATTTCTGGTGCTATGTAAAATCTAACGAATCTCAGCCACGTTAATCCATGTCACTTCATGAATATAGGCTCCAAACATGCCCAGATTAAGGAAATAAGGTGTCTACGATTCGTTAAACAGTCTGTGGAATTCGTTAAAGAAAGTAATGCCAACGCTCCTTCACTTCTAATAAAAAAAGGACACCGCAGGATGAAATCCTACGCTGTCCCTTTCTGAATCATAGGTACGTTATGCCCCAACATGGAACTCAAACTCGGAGTTTATTTAGAGCACCTATCATAACGATCCACGATCAGCAAAGTCTCCTTGCACTCACAATTACTTAGATAAACATCGTTTTGGAGATGATGACCAGCAAGATGAACAGTACGAGGATCGTACCCATGGAACCCCAGCTTCCGCCGCCATGACCATAGGATACTCCACAACCCTGTTGATAACCGTGCATCATTGGAGCCTGATTGGCATGGTGTCCGTATCCATAGCCATATCCCATTGGCATTGTTCCACAACCATATCCATACCCATGCATTTCATGACCTGTGTATTGGTATCCTTGCATATGCTCATAACCTCCCATATGTCCGTATACGTGTCCCTGTCCGTTCGGTGAATTCGGTTTTACTTCGCTCATTGTTCATTCCTCCTTAACATTTGCCTACACCCCTAAGCTATGTATTCAGCCTACCTCTGGACCGGGCTATTGCCCTCATTTTGACAAAATGGGCGTTTAGCCATTAGGTACCTTCCCCATTTTCCAAACATACGCCGTCATTCCATTACTTGAATTCCACCAATTCTTACGTTCAACCACACGCTATCTTATCTTCCTGGCTCTCCACCATGCTTGTCCTCTAGAAAAAAACCCCACCGGTTGCCCGGCAGAGCTCGTCATATTATACCCAGAAAGATTTAGTGATGATTACGAGAAGAATGAACAGAACCAGGATTGCTCCAGTCGATGTCCAGCCGCCGTATCCTGCGCCTTCAACTACGTTGCCCATGTAGAACCCTCCTTTACCAATTATATTAGGGTCCAAACGGTTTATTAGATCAGGAACGCTTTAGAGATGATGACCAACAAGATAAAGAGAACCAAAATCGCGCCAGTCGATGTCCATGCGCCGCCGTATCCACCTACAACTCCACTCATGTAAACCCCTCCTTTGATTTGAGGTACAGTTCACTATATGCACCAATCATACATGGGACCGGGCTCAGGTCGAAAATGGGCTGTTTTTTTCCACATGACTATTCGTTAATTGCACCTACATAAAGGGTTAGTTCTTAAGTCTGAATGTTATATTCAAATACGTTTAAGCCATAAATAAATCTCACGGTTATATCCATCAAATGTATGTACTATCGTTCAAAATGGATACCAATACGGTATATCATTAGCTTCTAACTTGTTAAATACAGATAAATTACCTTTTTAGTAATTATGAATACTGAAATCTTTATTTATGTTATTATTTTACTAATAAAGTAGAAAGGAGTTTCCATGCCCACCACCTAAACTAGATTACAAACGAAATGATGACCTTAGAAAAAATCCCAACCGATGGGAAGCACATTAGGAGAAATTAGACATAATGAAGAAACTTATTACGATTTTGGCATTAGCCACATTGCTTAGTGCTTGTGGTAATTCAGAAACAAACACAACAACCAATAGCCAAACGTCCGAAGCATCCAAGGCAACTGAAACTGTCTCAACAGAAGCAAAAGCTACGAAATACACTACATATAGTGGAGAAGGATTTTCTTTTGCATATCCTGAATCCTGGAAAAGCGTAGATACAAGTCAAATGAATGTTCCATCCATTAAAGCTGCTTTTTCAGACCAATCTTCATCAGCCACATTTGCAGATAATATTAATCTGACGATTGAGGCCAGCTCAACCGGTTCAATCAATCCTGAAGAATACGCTAATAATATAGTTGATTATTACACACAAAACGGTTCAAGCATCGGCATTTCCGATTATACAAAAACCAGCTACACGAACAAGCCTTATAAAGAATATAGCGCTGGTGTCTTGGAAGGAGCCTATAAACACACCTCGGGTACAGATGTTGTCCTTGTCCAATATCTGATTCCGACCAATACAGAACTCTATACCATGACGTTAACCTACGCCAAGGATACTTATAATCAGGATGAGATCAAAGATATCTTGGATTCCCTAAGTATTACTGTTCCTCTGGAGCAAACAGCAACAACTGCAACGAGCGGAAATACATCTGCCACAGCATCAGCTGCGGATTTCTTTAATGAGTTAACTCCCTACATTACAGAAGACACAGCCTTTATGGAGCAGGCATCTTATGATTTCTTTGGTAAACATGACGATGTATTCCCGGCCATTACGGCAGAACTAACCAAAAAGGTACAGGGGCTCGTTGACTCCAATGTAACGACCCGTCATCTGAATAAAAATGTAGCCAACTATTACAATACTTTCGTACAAGTTAACGGGGAAGTCATATCCGTTGAAGAAGATAGCTCTCTCGGAGCAACTTTCTCTATCGTTCATGTCATGGATGAGAACGGAAACGATATTATAGCGTTATATCCTGCAACGACCGGAGATTTGCTTGATGGTGATTATGCCACTGTTATCGGTGCTCCAATTACCAACTTCTCTTTTGAAAATGTTGGCGGTGGTTACACCAACGCCACTTTGATTGGAGCCTCATTGGTAGTTGCAGATTAATTAAAATGTTAAATGAGTATACAAAAAGGCCAGCTCTTTAAAAGACTGGTCTTTTTTGACATTCGATTTAGGGATGTAGAGTATTTACATTAGGAATTAATTGGGCCTTGCCTGAAGTGACGTCAGTTTATCCTGAACCGATTGTAACTTCTGTATACTTGAGGCATCCGGTTTATCACGACGGTCGTCAATTTTGACGGATGTGGAAACACGCTGAGCTCCTGACAAAAACGGCGCTTCATGCAGAGCCGCAATTGCTGTAAAGATCTCGTTAAGCGGACCCTCAATAATGGTGCTCATGGAAGTTAACTGAAATGTAATGCCCCGTTGATGTTCCAATACCTTTTGCATGTCCGCCACATAACTGCTTAGACTCGTTGTACCCGTTCCGATTGGAATTACAGTCACTTCTGCTATTGCCATTTTGCTCCGCCTCCTCTGGGCCCCGTGAACAACCGCTGCCGCTGATTTTAGTCGATTTTTGACTATTTTTATTCTACCAGTTGAATACATTACAATTCAAACTGACGTGAAGACGTCATTCAAATTGTTCAAAAATTTTTTTTGATAAATCTTCAAATCTTCCAGTCCTTTTCCTTTGCGGATTCCTGGCTTAAATGGTATACTCGGAATTACGTTTTACTGGTTCTGCCCACTTTACAAACACAATATGTTGGGTTACAGTATGTTGACAGCTACAAAATGTAGTAACACTAGATTTCTCCGCTTCTAATAGTCACCTTCTGCAATCTCGCGAAAAACAGGATGAAATCACCTCCAAAGGCACGTCCCTGTAGGTGTAAATCGCTTTCTCGAAACAGAGTTGACACGGAGGTTAACGGGGCTGTTTGGACTGCATCCGGTATCCTCAAACTACAGGCACATCTGCATATAGACAAAAGCTTACATAAGCACTCTTTTCTGTCGATATCCTGAACCTCTAAGACAGTAAGGAAGCCAGAGCATCCATGGGCATTTTCAGCCGCGAGGCGGGAGAATGCTTTTTATATGAGCATGTTCTGCATTGTGCTGCTTTGTGCACCTCAAGTTGAGCGATTTAAGACATGAACTTGTCACCGCCTTTTAGTCCGCAAAACGTAACCTATTTCTTTTTCTCACCGTAAGAAGACACTCAATTCTTTATATAAAGAATTTCTCCAATTTATCTCTTAAACATGCGAAAGCGAGGAATATTCATGCCACAAGTTGTGACCAAGCCGAACAACCGCCAGCTTGCCTTTGATGATATGCGCATCTCGGTATATGCCGACCGTATCCTGGAAGGACTGGACATGCTCGACAAGGAACGTCTGGTACGCGGGGTAAACAGCAAGCTCCGTCGTGATGAAGTTACCGGAGACGAAATCAGTAACGCTTTTATGATGAGCGCACTGGAACTGGTAACCAAAGAGGAGCCTAACTGGAAATTTGCAGCGGCACGCTCCCTGCTCACTTCCCTGTACAAAAAAGCGGCTACCAACCGCAGATACAAGTCTTATCCGGACGAGCCTTATGGCGCATTCCACCCGCTTCTTGTAGATCTCGTGAAAAAAGGCATCTACCGTGAAGAATTGCTGGAATGTTACACCAAAGAACAGATCGACGAACTTGCTGAATGCATTGACTACCGCAACGATCTGCTCTTCGATTACATCGGCTTGCTCACACTGGCAGAACGTTACCTCGCTCACGATTTTGACGGAAAAGTGATGGAGTTGCCTCAGGAGCGTTACATGGTTATCGCGATGTACCTGATGCATCAGGAGCCTGCTGAGAAACGTATGGATCTCGTTAAGGAAGCATACTGGGCAATGAGCAACATGTATATGACAGCAGCTACACCTACGATGTCCAATGCGGGCAAAAAAGTGGCTGGACAGCTCTCCAGCTGCTTCATTGATACTGTGGACGACTCACTTGAAGGTATCTTCGATTCCAATACCGATGTAGCCCGTCTGAGCAAAATGGGCGGCGGCATCGGCGTTTACCTTGGTAAAGTAAGAGCACGTGGATCGGATATCCGTGGACACAAAAACACAAGTTCCGGTGTAATCCCTTGGATTCGCCAACTAAACAATACAGCGGTCAGCGTAGACCAGCTTGGTACACGTAAAGGTGCCATTGCCGTATATCTGGATGTCTTCCACAAAGACATTCTGGCGTTCCTCGATCTGAAGCTGAACAACGGTGACGAGCGGATGCGTGCTCATGACGTATTCCACGGAATTTGTCTGCCTGACTTGTTCATGGAGCGGGTATCCAGCCGTGGCGAATGGAGCTTGTTCTGCCCGCACGAAACTAAGAAAGTGATGGGTTGGAAAGACGAGAACGGTCGTCCACTCGGACTGGAAGATTTCTATGATGAGTCCTTTGGTGCAGGTGCATTCCGTGAGAAATACGAAGAAGCGGTCAACCACCCGCTATTGTCCCGTATCACCGTTCAGGCGATTGATATTATGAAACGTGTGATGAAGTCCCAGCTCGAAACAGGCACACCTTACATGTTCTACCGGGATACCGTTAACCGTGCGAACCCGAACCGTGCACATGGTATGGTCTACTCTTCCAACCTTTGTACCGAGATCATGCAGAACCAATCTGCCACTGTGGTAGAAAAGGAAGAACTCGTAACCAAAGATGGACAAACTCGTATCGTGATTTCCAAAGTGCCTGGCGACTTTGTTGTCTGCAACCTGAACTCCATTCACTTGGCACGTGCCGTGCCTCACAATGTACTGGAGCGTCTGGTACCGATTCAGGTACGTATGTTGGACAATGTTATCGACATTAACAACATCGAAGTGCTGCAAGCCCAATACACCAACAGCCAATATCGTGCAGTCGGTCTGGGAACATTTGGACTTCACCATCTGCTTGCCCTCGAAGGCATTCGCTGGGAGTCTGATGAAGCGGTAACGTATAACGACAATCTGTACGAAAAAATTAACTACCTGCTCGTGAAAGCCAGCATGGAGCTGTCCAAAGAAAAAGGACATTATCCGAAATTCAAAGGTTCCGATTGGGAAAGTGGTCACTACTTCGACCAACGCGAGTACACGTCAGGTGAGCGCGTAGGCGAGTTCGTAACAACCGAGCAGTGGAAAGAACTGCAAGCTGAAGTACGACAAAACGGTGTTCGTAATGCCTGGATGTTCGCCATTGCACCAAACGGTTCCACGTCCATCATTGCCGGCTCTACGGCCAGCATTGACCCGCTCTATGAGCTGTTGTCTTATGAAGAGAAAACAACATACAAGATTGCCAATCCGGCACCTGATCTGTCCGAAAAAACGATCTGGTATTACAAAACGGCATTCATGGTGGATCAACATGCTTCCATCAATATGGCTGCTGCGCGTCAGCGCCACGTCGATCAGGGACAGAGCTTCAACCTGTATGTTCGTCCGGATATCAAAGCAACGGAATTCCTGGAACTGCACTTGCACGCCTGGAGAGCCGGCATGAAATCGACGTATTACGTTCGTAGCCGGGCATTAACCATTGAAGAATGCGATTCTTGCGCAAGTTAAGTTTTATCCGTGATAGAGAAGATTAACTAGATTCACGATGACCACCAGGGCATCCTGTTTTGATTGCAAAATGGCGTTGCCCTGGTTCTTTTTTGCCTAAAACACGATCACAGCATCGCAAGATGTTGATATAGATGATTTCCCAAAGTTCTGTCGGCAGAACATTATGAAATTTCAAGGAGTGAACGGACGATGCAAGTACAGAAAATTTTCAACACCGAAGCCCCTAACCAATCAACCCGTATTATTGAAGGTGAATGCTCCGGTATCCTGAACTGGAATGACATTCGCATGCCTCATATGTACAAATTGTACAAAGTACTGCTGCTCAACCACTGGATCGCAGACGAGATTCCAATGTCCAAAGATGCTTCCCAGTTTGCTCAACTGGACGAGGAAGAGCAACGTACATTTAAAATCAACATCTCCCTGCTCGCGGTACTTGACTCCATGCAGACGATGTTTGTTGGTGATGTAAAACGTTACTTTACCGATTCTTCACTCGAAGCGATCTCGGCCATTATCGGACAACAGGAAGTTGTTCATAACCAATCCTACTCCTACGTCCTGTCTTCGATCGTATCGGATCGGGAGCAAAAGGAAATTTTTGAATACTGGAAACATGATCCAGTCCTGCTTGACCGCAACCGTTTCATCGCTGATATCTATCAGAACTTCCGGGACGAGCCGTCTCCACAGACGTTCTTCCAAGCTATGGTAGCCGATCTGGTACTCGAGGGAATCTTCTTCTATAGTACGTTTGCCTTCTTCTACAACCTGGCCCGTGACCAGAAAATGATGGCAACCAGCCAGATGATCTCGTATATCCAGCGGGATGAAAACCAACACTGTTACTTCTTCGCTGAAGTGTACAAACAGTTGCTGGTAGACTTCCCTGAACTGAACACACCTGAGAACATGGACTATGTATACAAAACAATCCATCGTGCTGTTGAGCTTGAAACCAACTGGGCACATTACACACTCAGCAACGTGCGTGGTATTGACCTGAACGAGTTGGAAGATTACATCAAGTACATCGCCAACAAACGTCTGCGTCTGATGGGTATGGAAAAAGCATATGAAGGTGTAGATGTAAACTGCATGCCTTGGATCAAACCATTCTCCGATGAAGCATTGAATGCAACCAAAACCGACTTCTTCGAAGCTAAATCCCGTAACTATGGTAAAGTTGGCGACGATAACGGATTTGACGATTTGTAAACCCAGCTAATTGTATTCTTCAATCATTCATAATGATCACATTAAAGCACTCCTTGTTCGTAGAAAGCCATCGTGGTTGTCTACAAGCGGGAGTGTTTTTTTACCTCTGAACCTTGTAAAATAGTTGGAAGAGATTCTCATCCCCTACTGAAATGAGGCCTAATCATGGAAAAAGAACTGCTGGAACAAATCAACTTGTGGCATGAGCAGGACCAATTCAGTCTCATTATTGAACGTATTGAACGAATCCCCGTCTCAGAGCGGGATTATGATCTGATTGGTCAACTCGCAAGAGCCTATAACAATGACGCACGCTATCGCGAAGCCATCCAACATTTGTTGTCTGTCAAGGAGCAAGGGGTAAACGATCCACTCTGGCAATATCGCTTGGGGTACGCCTACTGTTATATCGCCAACTATGAACAAGCCCTTTTGGCTTTTGAGAGAGCGGACGAGCTCATGCCACACGATGAATCTACCTTGGAATTCCTTCGTCAGATTCGTCCCGAAGCGGACAAGATGCGTCGAGATCGCCAGCGTCATGAAGAGGAGCTTGCCGCATTCGAGCAGAGCGGAGCACAGAACCATCTAAGAGCTGCTTCAGGGTCTTATGATCCTGCAACATTCTGGAAGCAGAGTGATTATGCACGGGACAACCATGTGTCGGCTCCCTTTGACGAAGCAGAAATTGTGTCGATTGAGCAAGAACTGGGTTACAAACTGCCCGCTTCCTATATTCATCTGATGAATACGCAGAATGGCGGTATCCCTGCACTCACTGTATTTCCCACCAAAGAAGCGACTTCCTGGGCTGAGGATCACATCGCCATTTCAAGCATTACGGGAATCGGACACGATAAAATATACGCACTCGCTGGTGAGATGGGAAGTCGATTCATGATCGAAGATTGGGGATACCCCGACCTGGGAATTGTGATCTGTGATTGTCCATCCGCTGGTCATGATGTCGTTATGCTGGATTATCGCTTCTGTGGCCCTGAAGGCGAGCCCTGTGTAGTTCATGTAGATCAGGAAAATGATTATGAGATTACATATCTTGCGCCGAATTTTGAAGCTTTCATCCGCGGCTTGGTTGATGAGGATACGTATGACCTGTCTGACGAAGAGAATGAGGTCTAAAATCCAGGAGGGTCCGGCCATATGACAACCCGTATATATTTTGGTTCCAATCAACTTGGCGAGGTGGCTGCAGTTCCATTGCAGGATGCGCTGAATGAGCTTGACCTGGGAACCCTTGAAGAGTATCGGCGAACGGATAAAGGTGTTATGGGTCAGACATTGCTCATTCGCTCTTCCCGTGGAGAGTATATTCTGAAAGGCAATCCTTTATATGCAGGACAGTTACAGGAAGAAAAGTTCTTTGTAGAACAACTGGCGAAACATACGTCCATTCCTGTCCCTGACCCCTATTTATTACAGGAAGATACCGAACTTCTAGGCTGGAGTTATGCCATCATGCCGCGCCTGCCCGGAAATCACCTGTATGATCCAGCATTCCAGGCTTCATTGTCACAGCAAGATCAGGAAGAGATCGCCTGTATGTTTGCCCATACATTAGCTGAACTGCACCGCTGGAAGGTGCCTGATGCCGGGGAATATGACCCTATAGCCCAGCAGATTGTCTCCTTTGCAGGCGATTATCTGGACTGGTTGTACGGAACCATTCGTCACTGGTTACATGACGCTGAACAGTACTCGGTGATTACAGATGAAGATGTTCAGTGGGTGGACGAGCAATTCAAGAATGCTGAACCGGCATTTCGGTCAAGAGCTGTTCCGTGTTTTGTTATGGGAGACTTCAAGGTCGAGAATATTCTGATTCAAAATCTGGACGACCGTTCTTCAGGGTGGCAGATTAGTGGTCTGTTCGATTTTACAACCGCCTATTTCGGAGACGGCACGGCCGACCTAACCAAAATATCCACCAGGTATGTTCGTGAGGGTCAACCAGAACTGGCCGCACAGTTCCTTCGCTGCTACCGGGATCTGGTCTGTGCAGCAGATGAAGAGAAATGCCAACACTTCCGCACACGTCTCAGCATGCATCTACTCTATCAACGTATCTTGTGGTGGGGGGAAGCCAAAGCGACAGGACAAGTGACATGGGCAGCCGACCTGCCTTTTGCACAGTGGGCGCAGCAGTCCATTGATTCGATTGTCGCATTGTTAGATTAGTAGAATGTATCGTTCCATATATGCCGCCCAACATGCGGGCGCACGCATAAAACCGCCAGAGATCATCCTTGATCTTTGGCGGTTTTCCTCATCTCACTATATATTTAAGTCAACGATGGAACTCTCAACTTAAGCTTGTGCAACGGGTGATTCCTGATGTTTCTGCAAAAACTCCAGCATCCGGCGGTACACGAGAATCTCGTTTGTTTTCCTTGAGAAGCCATGACCCTCATCATCCAGAACGATGTATTCCACTTCAAGTCCCTTGGACTGGAGCGCAGCCACGATCTGATCGGATTCGGCCTTCACGACCCTTGGATCATTAGCACCCTGAATAACCAGCATTGGGTTAACCATTTGATCGAGATACGTAATCGGTGAATCCTTCGTTAAGCGTTCGCGGTCACGGACCGGATCACCCAGCCAGTTGTCCATCATCGGCTTCCAGTCTTCCGGTACGGATTCCAGGAATGTGAACAGGTTACTTGGCCCAAAAATATCAACCGCAGCCCGGAACAGCTCCGGATGGCGGCCTGCCAATAACAGGGTCATGTATCCCCCATAACTTCCACCTACCACAAACAACCGCTCTGGCGAGGTAATTCCCTGATCAAACAGCCAGTTGATCCCGGCAACACAGTCCAGTCTTGGCCCTTCGCCCCAATCTCGTTCAACCAATTTGACGAACTCCGCACCATATCCGGTACTGCCCCGGAAATTCGGTGCAAAGACATGATAGCCCTGAGCGAGCATCATCTGGAACATCGGTCGAAAAAACTTCGCTTCGGATGCTTGCGGCCCGCCATGCGGCCAAAATACAGTGTATCCATTGGCCTGCTCTGGCTTTGCTTTGAACAAGAGAGCTTCGATCTCCAGTCCGTCGTAGGAGTTATACCGAATAACTTCAGGGTACACGAGATCACTTGGGTCCAGTCCGGTTACCCGATTGGCAGTAAGCGGCTCCCAGGACTCAGCACCTGCCATTTTGCGATAAATGTTATGCGGCTGGATCGCTCCACGTCCGAGGATATACACATTGCCAGCCTTCGTCACGTTCACCTGTTCTATTGTATCCAGCGGCATCTCTATGCGCCGAGGCTCATCAGCATTTTTGCCCAATACGTACATACGATTCTCCGGCCCTGTAAGTGTCCAGAAATATAAGGTCTCGGAAGCCTGATGCCAGCGGATGAACTCCACATCTTCCCCTTCGATTTTGCACAATGAACGGAATTCGCGGGTATCGATACGGTACTCAGCCACATAGGCGTATGTGGAGTCATCATTGGTAATGAACAGAAGGCGATTGTCATCTGCAAAAATCAGATCGGATACCTGACTATGACGTTCTGAGGCTGGCAGAATTACCATTTCTTCATCGTTACGATACAGATGCGCCGTCTGATACGTATTCGAGTACATTTTGAGAATGACATAACTCTTCTCGTCAGGACTTACTGCAACCAGGCTGCTCGTAACCTCTTCTCCACTGTATAACAGTTTATCTTCACCTGTCTCCAGATCGATGCGGCGTGAATTCAGATAGTTCGGATTACCCGCGCTGGTAACATAATAGAGACGTTGTCCATCCTCGGACAACTCTGAGAAATAACAGCGATCATTCGGTTCAGCCGGAACCACAGGCAGTGGGACACCACCCTCGGGTGGAAGTGCATACAGATGATAGTTCTCATCTCCATCCTGATCAAACGCGGTAAGAAGATGCCGTCCTTGCGGGTCTGCTTTAATAAATTGACTGCTCTGATTCAAGTACGTTAAAGGATACGGGTATCCTCCAGGCAAATCCATCGCCCAAATATTCGGCTGACCGTTCAGATTGCTGTCCATGAACAAACGTTTCTCATCTGCCGATACGGCAAAATGCGAAATACGGTACGTCTGGAAATATTGCTCAACATCCGGTTTGGGGAACTGAATCATGACAAACCTCCTTGGAATTGAACCAACGAATTTAACATTGGTAAATTAAGGTACTATTTGTCCATATTATAGGTAATGCCATTGTTTAGACAATAGATATGTGAGTAATACTTTCGAATTTTCTCCATTTGCACATCAGACTCATGGATAAAAGGTCATATGAGCTTTGTCTTCACGGTAATAATCCAACCTTTGCTTCATCGTACCTGTATGCAGTTCGAACAGATGTCCATCCGGATCGGTGAAATAGACAGAAGCTGCATCCCGCGGATCTCTTGGTCTTCCGGGAAGAATGTCTGCTCCGGCTGCTCGAAGTTGCTGCACAGATTCGTCGAACTCTTCTTCTTTGACAGTAAAAGCAATATGAGTATAGGTTCGTTCCGTATAATTGCGAATAACATCCTCCTGATTTAGGGCGATCCACAGACCGGCCAACTCGAAATAAGCCAGTTTGCGTCCTTTCACTTGAATTCGGGCACCGAGAGCCTGCTCATAAAAGGTAATGGACCGCTCCAGATTGGATACGGAAAAGCACAAATGATTAATTCCTTGAATATTCATGTGGCTCCTGACACCTCCATCGATTTAAGGACCTATCCTTATTATGGTATATTTTGCGCAAAAAACAACCGCCGTGCCTGCTCCTCTCGCACATCCTTCTGGGCGAATGCATAGGTTATCCGTATCAATGTACGTTCGAGGAGGATGTAAAGCGAATGAATCCTGTTTATCCTTTTTACGGTGAGAAAACGGTGTGCAAGGAGCAAAAGCTGGCATTTCCACCCCAGCACCAGGACCAGCAACCCGGTCTGGAAACCCTCATGGTGCCTGAACCAATTAGTGAAGATCCTGCCTATATCGGCAGCTGCAAACTCCAAGGTAAGGTTGCCATTATTACGGGTGGTGACAGTGGGATTGGCCGGGCGGCCGCCATTGCTTTTGCCAAGGAAGGTGCGGATATCGTCATTGCTTATCTATATGAACGGACAGATGCCGAAAGGACTCGTGAACGGATCGAAGAACTGGGACAACGCTGTCTCTTAATCGAGATTGATCTCCGCTTAAAGAAAAACTGTGAAGCCGTCATTCGCACAACCATGGAAACCTACGGAAAGATCGATATTCTGGTCAACAATCACGGCGTACAGTATGTGCAGCCGAGCATCGTTGATATTACGGAAGAACAGCTGTATCACACCTTTCAGACCAATGTGTTCGCCTATTTCTTTCTGATTCAGGCCGCTCTCCCGCATCTGTGCAGAGGTGCCTCCATTATCAATACGGCTTCCATTACGGCATATAAAGGCAATACCCAACTGATCGACTACTCTTCTACCAAAGGAGCCGTCGTATCGCTGACTCGTGTACTCGCACAATCGCTCGCTGCACAGGGAATCCGTGTGAATTCTGTCGCCCCGGGACCCATCTGGACACCGCTCATCCCTGCCAGTTTCTCCGCTGAGGATGTACAGGTATTTGGAACGGAGACGCCTATGGGTCGGGCTGGTCAGCCATATGAACTGGCGGCAGCTTACGTCTATCTCGCCTCCCGTGATTCATCCTACGTCACAGGTGAATGCATTCATGTCAATGGCGGTGATATGGTGACGACATAGGCTGGTGTCAGGTTGGATTTGGCAGGTGTGGCAGGATATCGGTTGTCCGGTTGCGAAGAGGGTTAGGAGTATGATCCGGTGAAGACCGGAACCTGACATCTTGTGACAAGGAGCTGAACAACCTGATGAACTTCGATCCACTCTACCAACCGTACCCCTCGTACCGCGTACCTGTGTATGCGAAGCAAGGCATGGTCGCCACGTCACAGCCACTGGCTGCACAAGCCGGTCTGGATGTATTGAAAAAAGGCGGCAATGCCATCGATGCCGCCATTGCAACTGCGGCAGCACTCACGGTGCTGGAGCCAACGTCCAATGGCATTGGAGGCGATGCTTTTGCCCTCGTCTGGACCGAGGGCAAACTGCATGGCCTGAATGCCAGCGGCCCTGCGCCTCAGGGCATATCCATTGAGGCGCTTCAAGCGGCAGGCTACACGGAGATGCCGAAGCTTGGGGTTGTTCCGGTGACGGTGCCTGGCGCACCGGCGGGTTGGGCTGAGCTGAGCCGCCGTTTCGGGCGGCTCACGCTGGCGGAAGCGCTGGAACCGGCCATCCGCTACGCGGAGGAAGGTTACCCGCTTGCGCCTGGGCTGGCCCGCCACTGGGCAAGGGCGGCCGAGATCTATGCACGCCAGGGTGATGCGAAGGCAGGGCGTGCGTGGTTTGAGACATTTGCTCCAGGCGGGCGTGTTCCCGCAGTTGGAGAGATGTGGCGCTCGCCGGATCATGCGGCGACTCTGCGCCAGATTGGCGAGAGCGAAGCGCGAGACTTTTACGAAGGAGAACTGGCAGAGCGCATTCATTCCTTTATGACAGAGCATGGTGGTTATCTGACCAAAGACGATCTGGCGGCATTCCGTCCCGAATGGGTCGATCCCATCTCCGTCTCCTATCGTGGATACGATGTGTGGGAAATTCCACCGAATGGACAAGGAGTGATTGCTCTGGCGGCGCTTAATCTGCTGAAAGGATATGAATTTGAAGAGAAAGAATCTGTTCAGGCGTATCATCAGCAGCTCGAAGCCATGAAGCTGGCATTTGCTGATGGGGAGAAATATATTACTGAAGAACGCAAAATGGGTGTGACGGTGGAGGAGCTGCTGTCCGAGGCATACGCGGAAGAACGGCGCAAACTCATTGGTGATACCGCACGTGCACCTGAAGCAGGCGATCCACGTGCAAGTGGAACGGTGTATCTGGCTACGGCTGATGGTGAAGGCAACATGGTTTCGTTTATCCAGAGTAACTATATGGGCTTCGGCTCTGGATTGGTTGTTCCGGGTACAGGCATTGCTCTGCAAAACCGCGGACATAACTTCTCACTGGACCCTAATCATGCCAACGCCCTGGAGCCGGGCAAACGAACGTATCATACGATCATTCCGGGCTTCCTCACCCGTGGCAGCGAAGCGGTGGGGCCATTCGGTGTCATGGGTGGTTTCATGCAACCGCAAGGTCATGTGCAGGTGGTCATGAATACGATCGATTATCACCTGAACCCACAGGCCGCCTTGGATTCTCCACGCTGGCAGTGGACAAAGGGTAAAACAATTCTCGTGGAACCGGGTTTCCCGCAGCACATTGCACAGGCACTCGCCCGCAAAGGACATGATATTCAAGTGGCACTCGATCCAACCCAGTTTGGACGCGGTCAGATCATCTGGCGCAACCCGGACAATGGCGTATTATGCGGAGGTACGGAAACCCGAGCCGATGGCTCGATTGCGGCTTGGTAAAACTCGCGTAATTTTTATAATAGGATGATCACCTTATCATTCGTGTAGGGTGAGATTTTGGCACAAGAGAGATGATTCATGTCATCTCTCTTGTGCCTTTTTCCAACTTTTAACGTCAGTAAACAACATACTGTAGTTATTGATACTCCCTTTCAACCAGAGAAATGTAAAAATAATGTATAATTCATGAAAAGTATTTATTTTTTCGTAATTTTTCACTACATACCATAAATCACAGTGTCTTTCTGACCGATATAGATAAAGGGAAATCCTCACCCTACGTGTCATCATGTACACGTCATTCCCTGGAGCTAAGGAACCATGCAAAACAGAAAAATGCGAATACGGAAATGAGGGTACCACATATGAAAACAAACAAGAACAGACGCGCAGGTCTAGGTCTCACCCTAATGATGATCCTGACGGTACTGATCCTGGGGGCATGTTCAGCCAATAATACAACAACGGCAACAGACAAAAGAACAAAGGTCGGGATCGTGCTTACAGAAGTAGGTCTGGGTGACCGCTCTTTTAATGATGCTGCTTTTGATGGACTGGCTCAGGCCAGAGACGAGAAAAGCATTGTCTTTGATTATCGTGAACCGGGCGAGAACTTAACTGCCGAAGCTGCATTTGAAGAGTTTGCGGAAGCCAAATTCGATCTGATTATCGGCCTGAGTGATACGATCCAAGCAGATATGGAGAAAGTTGCAGCCAAATATCCTGACCAGCAGTTCCTCATGATTGACAGTCAGTCCGAATTGCCTAACATTTCCTCCATTTCATTCCGGGCGGAAGAAGGAAGTTATCTGGCAGGTGTTATTGCTGCTATGGCCACAACCGAAAATCATGTCGGTTTCCTTGGTGGAATGGAGATCCCGGTCCTTCGTGATTTCGAGCAGGGTTTTAAACAAGGTGTTCTGGCTGTCAAGCCGGATGCAACCGTGGATGCCGTCTACGCAGGGGACTTCGGTAATGCCGATCTGGGTGAACAACTGGCTGCACAGATGATTCAGGACAAGGGCGCTGACGTGATCTACGTTGCTGCCGGTCTCACAGGCGTTGGCGCACTGACGGAGATTCAGAAATTAGGGAAATACGCCATCGGTGTAGATACCGATCAATTCTTTTTGGCAGAGAAAGCCATTCTTACGTCCATGCTGAAAAATGTGGATGTCTCTATCTATAATGCTGTTAACACGTTTGTTCAAAACAATCATACCTTCCCTCAAAAGGAAATCGTGGAGGGGCTGGCGGAGAACGCCGTGGGTCTGACTGCTCTACATAATATCACGCTCAGTGATGAACAACAGCAAACCTTCGAAGATCTGAAAGCAAAGATCTCTTCCGGTCAAATCAAAATTACGCTTGATCAATAACCCATCGGATACGAGGAGGTACGCACATGAAACTACAGGGAAAACTGATACTTAATGCTCTAATCTCGCTGTTCCTATGCCTTGCGCTGGTTGCTTATATCATCATGCAATTACTCGGTATGAATGCCAAAAATCAAAATCTGGTACCCGCCATGCTCAAGGTGAGTGAACTGAACGCCAATCAGATTCAGACCCAGCAAGCGCTGGATGTCTACTCATTCTCCATGACAGCAGGAAACCAGGACGCAGTGCTCCGCTTGCTGGATGAAGGCCAAACGATGATTCAAGAACTTACGGACGGATTGCTGGAAACGGATCAGCAGCTACAACTTATACAGTCCATCGAGACCAAATTACAAGCTCTCAACCAGGGAGCCACCGAAGCGATGAGCGCGATGAACAGTGCGGATGCGAAACGTTACAGCACTCGGGTTCGTGGCATACAGAATGATATCTATTCGTTAGACGAGATGACTCGGGATCGTTATGATCAACATACCGTCGATTTGGAACATGACATTCAGCAAACGTGGCAAGTCGCTCTCGGTGGAGCCATCGTATTGCTCGTCGCGGTGATGTTGTTCAATATGTATACTTCACGTCAGATCGCCCGGCGTATTCGCACGCTTAAAGACGCCGCGGGACAAATTGCAGACGGTGACCTAACAGGACAATTGCCGGAAGCTCGGGGTAAAGATGAACTCGATGATCTGAGTCGCTCCTTCGGTATCATGACCCATAATATTCGCGGCATTATTCAATCGATCGGTGCAGCTGGTCATCGTGTTGATCTGATGGCGCAAGATATTGACCGTGGCAACGATACAGCCCAAGCGATCGTGCAGCAAGTATCCCGCACCACGGAGGAACTCTCGATTGGTAGTCAAAAGATTGCCGAGGATCTGAGTGAAACGGTGATGGTTGTGGACAAAATGCAGTCTACCTTCAATAGTAATCTGGAGGCTACCTCCCAATCGGTGATCGATGGTCGTGAAGTATTAACTACCGTTGAGGAAGGTAATAAGGCTGTAGCGGAGCAACTCCGGCTGGCCGAAGTGAATCGTATGGCGATGTCAGAGGTGGAACAAACGGTGCGGGAACTGGAAGAAAGCGCGGTTCGAATCACTACGATGACTGCGTATGTATCGGAGATTGCCAAACAAACGACCATGCTCTCGTTAAATGCCTCCATAGAGGCTGCTCGCGCTGGAGAAGCCGGACGTGGCTTCGCTGTTGTTGCGGGCGAGGTGAACAAACTCGCCGAACAATCTGCGCAATCGGTCAAACATATCTATGCGGCTGTGGGCGAGATCACAACCTCCATGGACAAGGTGAAGAACTCTGTAGCACAGAGCATGCTTTTATTCGGCGAACAGGAACAAGCCACTGGCCAGACTCGTGAATCCTTCTCTGCCATTCGTGAAAGTGTGGAGCGCATTAGTACGGGTATCCATCAGCTTGCTGAGGACATGCAACACTCCAATGAACTCAGTACACAGGTGCAACTGGCCATTGAAAATATCAGTGCCATCACCGAGCAGTCGGCTGCCAGCAGTGAAGAAATTACCGCCTCCACATCGGAACAACAACGTTCCTTCGCTGATGCAAGTATCAAGGTGAAGTCATTGCGTGATATCAGTGCAGAGATGCATCAGGAACTGCTGCGATTCCGGCTGTAAGCAGGATGCCGGAGAATTCGGACCGGACGTAGTTCGGATTTAGTTTAGATGCAGGTTAGATGCAGATTATGGGCAGGTTATAAGCGAGCCAGGATCAGATAGCGTGAACATACAAACAAATAAATAAAGGGGAGCCTCCGTCATGAATCATGACAGGGCTCCCCTTTTCAGTAACTAATCGTTGTTTCATCTAACTAAACATTTACATGAAACACAGAGGACAGAAAGAACCTGAAGAAGCGGAGCTAAAAGCTATCTGAAAGAAAGCTGGTTCGGAAGCATACGCTATGACCGGATTTCCCACTTTATAAAAGCAATAAAAAACTGGGGATAACAGCGATCGGAAGGTTGTTCTGTCACCGGAGTGTCCAGTGTAAATATTCTTTAGTCAACTTATATACATAACAAGGCATCAGCGTTTCAGATCCAAACGTTTAACGAACTGAGCAAACCTTTTTGGGCCACTAATTGCAGATTATAGAATTTAACGAATCTCAGGCACTCTATTTCCTAATTTAGCCCGGTTTTTCAGTGTTTTCTCTGAAATACGCAGAAATAACGTGGATGAGATTCATTAGCTTTTGCCCCTCGATGTAAACCGTGGTATAAGGTGTATCAGGTTCGTTAGGGCATTGAGCACTGGGCATTGGGTATTGAGAAATGAGTACTGATCATTGAATAATGGACAATGATCAACGTGCACTCATTTACTTTTGATGCGCTGGTGCGTTGGTTCGTTGGATTACTTGCAGTTTGAAAATGTATCGTCATAGGCAGTAACCCAAAACCGCGAGCTTGTCCCATATCTGTCCCATCCTCACAATGCGTCGATGATGTCTCCGGCCAGTAGGGACGACGGGTCACCGCGCAGCAGGGTTGCTCGTTCGGCGGCCTGTCCGTGGAGATATACGCCGAACGCGGCAGCTTGCTCCGCGCTGAGCCCTTGGGCAAGCAGACCGGCGATGATGCCGGTCAATACGTCTCCGGTACCGCCAGTCGCCATGCCGGCGTGCCCGGTGGTGTTGATGTACGCCTCGCCGGATGGCGTTGCGATGACCGTTCGTGCTCCTTTGAGCACAAGGGTCACGCCCTGCTCGCGGGCGTATTTTGCAGCGTGTCCAATGCGGTCACGCTGCACTTCCTGGGTCGACATGCCCAACAGTCGGCCCATCTCGCCAGGGTGCGGCGTCAGGATTGTGGCCGCACCTCGCTGGCCCCAGTCGCGAGGCCCATGTGGGCCAGCGTCTGCCAGCATGTTGAGGGCGTCCGCGTCAATGACGAGCGGACGATCCGATTGTTGCCACAGACGGCGCAGCCAGTCTGTGTCGCCCTTGAAGCGGCCGAGGCCCGGGCCGGTCGCGAGCACGTCGCGGCTTTCCGCGAGACGCAGCACGACGCCCGCGGAAGCCGCGTTCCATTCGCCGCTGTCGCCATCGGAGGCGGCAGCGAGCATGAGCTCGGGCACGGTGCCGATGACATGCGGCAGCAGTGCCGCGGGCAGCGCCCATGTGGCGAGCCCGCAGCCTGCGCGCAGCGCGGCCTTGGCCGAGAGCAGGCCAGCGCCGCTCATCGGCAGACTTCCTGCGGCCAGCAATACGTGGCCGTAGGTGCCCTTATGGCCGTCCGGTGCCCGGAGGCGGCCTGTATCCACGCGCAGCGCACCGCGCAGCACCCCGTCCGTCAGCAGACGGACCGAGGGGCCATGCTCTGGCGCAAGCCGCGCGGGAATGCCGATGGCGCGCACCACAATGCGCCCCGCGGCAGAAGCGCCCGGGTACTGCACCAGCCCGCGCTTAAGCAGCGCGAGACATACGGTCACCCGGGCTTGAATGCAGGGCTCGTACACCTCTCCGGTGTCGGCGTCCAGCCCGCTTGGCACATCGGCGGACACGACCGGCTTGCCGCTGTCGTTCGCCGCCTTAATCAGCGCCGCGTAAGCTCCCCGCGGCGCCCCCCGCGACCCGGTGCCCAGCAACGCATCCACGATGCCTGTGCACCGGCTGAAGTCCACGGCTTCGCGCCCGTGGACAAGAGCAGGGATGCCAAGCTTCGCGGCGGCATCCCGTTGCACTGCGGCTTCGCCCCGCAGTGCATCAGGGGCATCGGCGTAGACCAATGTTACGCCAAGCCCCGCTTCAACCAAATGGCGTGCGGCCACCAGCCCATCGCCGCCATTATTGCCCTTGCCGATCAGCATGTACCACTGCTGATCTCCCGGGCGCTCCATCACCAGCGCCGGATCGGCGATGATGTCGCCACCATAACCTTGCCGATCACCGGGCCCGGTGTGTGCCCGCCTCGCATCGGTCTTGCTGCTATAGCCAAGCTGCCCTGAATCCACTAGCCGGCCTTCTGCCTGCCCTTCCCGACACAGCTTGATCACTTCCTCGGCTATGGCGCGACCTGCATTCTCCATCAGACTTGCTGCCGGAATACCGAGCTGATGAATGGTATGCTCGTCCACAGCTCTCATCTGTTCAGCGGTTACGATAAACAACGTTCATCCCTCCCCGTGACAAGCTCATCTCATACCTAAAAGCAACAACTTCGCACCTAAACTCTGCATCTTATATGTGTATCGCTATCTTTCCTCTTACCTCATCCAGTTACCACGATCCACTCGATACATCATCGAAAACTCTATCGATCCCGTGTACGAGACCTTCAGATTAAATCCATTCCAAAGCCTGTCTACGCTTAATAACCTACCGTAAACCGCGCTTGGATAAACTGCGGATCGTCCAATTCGTCCACCAAAGCCGCTGCAAAATCACCAACGGAAATAGAGCTTTCCCCGATATCATCCGTAATCACACGGTTCATGCCAACCCGGAACTGGCCTGTCCGACGTCCTGTTGTGATTGTCGCAGCAGGGCTCATGTAGGTCCAGTGAATGCCCGATGCTTCAATCAGTTCATATGCATCTGCATGTGCTTTCGCCAGTGGTTTGACTTCTTCCGGGAATCCCGGCGTATCCATCAGCCTATCACCGGAATCGGTTAGCAAGCTTCCCGCTCCACCAACTACAACCAGACGTCCTGCTTTTGCCCGACGCACACCCTCGATCAACGAACGTGTCACTTCCAGCATCTCTTCTTCTCCACCGAACTTCGGTCCATATGCACTCACAACCACTTCTTGACTCGCTGCAAAATCAGCCACCTGATCCGGGTTAAGCAGATCTCCCTGTTCTACACGCAAACGCTCATGAACCATCTCAATCTTCGAAGGGTCACGCACCACCGCTGTCACTTCATGCCCACGATCCATCAGCTCCCACAGTATCATCTTGCCAATCGCTCCGGTTGCTCCAAAAATGGCTACTTTCATATGAATTCCCTCTTTTCTGTAGATATCATCTTATCAACTTACCGTTATTTTAATACTTAATCCTATTGTTATATACCTTAAACGGCTCACGCCATCTTAAACCGGATGTGACATCTTGTAAACGTTAATGTTCATTCGCTTAACCTCTCCAACTATGCACCAGACCACGAACAACACTTCCCCAACCGCTTTTCCTTTCCATATCATTACCATAGACATCGCCAAAAAAGCCGCATTTGCGGCTTCAACATCACGTATTTATCTTACGTGGATAGTCTACTGAATGTTAGAAAATCAACAGCCTTCTGCGCCCAGATTCGCTCCGAATAAGCCTCATGCGCCATATCCTGTACAATATGAAGCTCAATCCTGCCCACAGTTCCAGACAGTTGCTTGTTTTCCATGATGTCCAGATATAACCTCTCCGTCTGTTCTACGGGACACAGTTGATCAGCCTGACCGTGAATGAGTTGAATATCCAACTCACTGAGTCCGGATACATAAGCTGTTGGGCTTCGATCCCGCAGGGCAGATTGATCATGCAAAAGCTCACCGATTTCAGTTTCCAAGAATGACCTCAGCTTTGCTCCTCCGCCCGCATACAGCCCTTCCAGATCCGTAAACGGTGCACAGGCAACCACAGTACTCCATAACGCCGGACTTTTACCTGCTACCAGCAATGCCAGATAAGCCCCATAGCTCACTCCATAGAGAGATACGTTTGAATAAGAAGATAACATCTGCTCCCGCATGAATTGGATGACATCTGCATCCACGCCGCCCCAATCGTTCTGAATGCGCATCCTGTAATCCGTGCCGAACCCTGAACTGCCGGGATAATTCAGCCCGATGACCCGCACTCCTGCTTGATATAATCCGCTGATGACCGGACTAAAGCTGTCAAACAGGCAATTATGAGGCCCACCATGAAGATAGATGACCACCAGTTCTGCGCCCTTTGGGTGCATGTCCATGTACGGAATCATGTCATGCCCATAACGAACCCATCCATAGATTACATCGGGTTCCTCTTCAGGATGGTTACCAATTCTCTCATCTCGCTCAACCGGGAAACGGGTAATCGTACGCGTTTGCTCCGAAAACCGGTATATCCCCGGCACCGGAGGACGTATGATAGATTCATATTTTCCGATCAAGCCCTGTCTGTCCTTGCTCAGGACAGCCTGTGTCAAGATTCCCGGATAATCATACAGCTCAAACATCTTCTCTCTGTCCAATGTATATTGAACATATTGCCACCTGCCGCAGGTTATCCCTTCGCAGAGGACTAGCTGTTGATGTGGATCGATTTGCATTCTAATCAGTTCAGAGAAGGGTTGTCTATCCCTTGAACATTCATGCACCCGATCCGCTCCCTGCCTAATCCATCCCGGCTGGAAGCCATCTTCCACAGGAATAGAAACGGCTATCAGATCCCCCTGCTTATCCATCACAGGGTAGGCATACTCCGTATAGGGTATTTCGGATGATGGATGGATATCTTCGGAATATGAATACACTCTTCCCAATCCACCAACGTTTACACCAACCTCTCGTGTTGACGCAGACCAGAATACAAATTGCGGATTATCCAGATCAGGAGTAACCCATCTCGCTTCATCCTTTTCTGGATCATAAAGACCTATACGGACAGCCCCTGAACGATGTCTAATGGAAAATAGCAGAATTAATTGCTCCCCTTGCCAAGCGGCCTGCTTCACTGGAAATGGAAACTTCACTAATAGGCTCTGTACCAGAATTAATTGCTTCTCATTCTCGTATATATGAAGCCATTTCCCCGCCTTTTCCTGTGTAATCACCAGAACACGGTTCCTGCCAATAAACTGAATATGCTGCGTGTGCTGATCTGACTCTGTCCCATGTTCAGAAAGGCTCTGCCGGCTATCCATGCGGCCTGTATCATCAAGACTGCACCATTCGCATGTATTGTCATCATAGCCCAAGAGCATACTCGTTCGTTCCTTGTTCACACTCATTCGTGTCAGGAATGGATAGCCCAACCGGATTTCCTCCTCTCATTCCAACACTTTAACTGCTCCCATCCCTCCAATTGCGATTCCAGTTTATCAATATACTGGTCCTGCGTGTATGCATCTAGGGGCGTAACGGTCCTCAGTCTGCCTAATGTTTCCCGAATCAACCTGATCTGTGGCAGACTGGCAACCGGCAGCCCCATCATCAATAGACGGTACACCCGGGATGCCCGTTCCTCTAACCCTTGAGTAATCAGCGCACCCGCGATTTCCACCGCACGGCCAAGCAGTTTGGAATGGATCGTGTTTGTCTTCATACGTAACAACTGAATCAACAGTTCATATTCTTGCTCCTGCTCACCCTGCTGTTGATGTAATACCATTTTTAATTGCAGTACATGCCCCAGCCAATCTGCGTACGTATCAACACATAACTTCTCCGCAGCCAGCAACGTCTTACCTGCCTCTGCATAGTGACCGGCTCGGAGCTGCAAGCCCGCAATGTTTAGTAACGTCTGAATCTGAAAAACTCGCTGATCGGGTCCATCAGGAAGCTGGCGTATACGCTGGCCCGCCTGTTGCTCCAACGTGATTGCACGTTCTACATTGCCCTCCTGCATCTCAATTAATGCTTCACCATTATCAAGCGCAGCCCATTTCCCAGTACGATACGTTTCAGTTAGTTCTTCATGGACAATGATTTCCCGAGCTTTCGAATAACAGTGTCGTGCTTCGGTATACTGCTTCCCGTTTTTGGTCAACAGCTGACCCAACTCAAACCAGAGTACTGCCTGCTGTGTCGCCGACAAACGTTGAAATAACGAATTATTGTCGAAAAAATGAAAACAGGACCTGTAGCGGGCCGGATCAGCCGATTTGGACAACAAAACCCAGGCCAGCCTATTGTAGAGCGCCAACGCTGCCTCTTTTTCCTTCCCTTTCTCCTTGCTTACCATTTGTAGATGTTCTTCCAACAAACGTCGAGTTTGATCGGGCGTATCCCTGACAATAGATACCGGAAGTTTGGGGATGTCCTCAGGATTACTCGCCATGGTTGGATATCGATGAAAAAAAAGCACTACACTTACTCCCCTTAATTTCTGTCGATACAGGATATAGTGGATGGCTCCCAGATCTGCAGGGTGAAGGTAGGAAGATACTTCAACCAGAACCCATTTTCGATTACCAGGCGTCCACCCTGATCTTTGGAATCTCAATAACGCATTTTTACATGCCACAAGATCATCTATTGGCTGAAATGGATTTAGTTGATAGATCAGCGGGAGAGTAGCATACGGATCACCAACCGCAATTTGTATAGCCTTATCCTGCCAATGCGTTCTCAGTTTGTGAATTTCATGCTTCACCGCATCTGATGTCCCATCAACGACAAACAATCCAGGTTCATGACTCACACGAAACCATTTACTTCTCAGATCATGATAATCCGTACTTTCCAGTGAGACAGGCATCATGAAAGTTCACTCTCTTTCGTGATTCGGCATACGTGTATAAGCTCAGGCACCTGTTGTAAATTCAGCGCCGTCATCAATTGATAACTGCCCCGGTTGTTTGCATCAAGTGAAGCTTTAATCCACTGATCCGGATCTGAACTGCACCGATGGAGACCATATGCAGCAAGCCAACGGGCCCAACCTTGACGCTTCGCTTCTGGTATTGTGAATATATGAGCAAGGAGTACACTGCCAAACTCATCGCTTAACAGGCAGCCCCCGATCTTCCTTCCTCCCAGTTCCACAAGCCCGGAACCTTTCAGCAGCTTGCCATATACACCCTGATAAATATCTCCGATAGCTTGACGAGCAGCTTCCCAACTTGGACAGGTAGGATCACTGGCCTGGAGCAAGTGTGCAAGGGAATCCGCCTGCCCCTCCGCAGACATCCAAACTGCGTCTTCATTAGGCATAGCCGGCACGGGAACGTCCTTCAGCTTGCCGAAAAATCGATACCGATGGGCAAGAACATCCGCCCGGTATCCAAGCTTCTCCCACGGAAATGAGGCAGGAGCAGTTGCATATAGAGAGGACCATGTGATTTTATCCAAAATGGATGACATTCGATTCTCCCAATAAAGATTGGAATGTGTTTCACTCCATAAATCCAATGTATACTGCCCCTCACCCTGATCAATCATCATGAACGAAGATAGGGTTTCGTCGTTTCCAGGTTCAACTGCATAATAGCGAGCACCCGTCTTCCCCGATTCGTGCTGGCATTGTGGCAGGATATCAGATATGGATGTTAGCATCATACGCTTTCCCCTCCCTGTTATAATCGAAACCTGAATAAACCAGCGGTTCGGATGCAACAGACGGATAAAAACGGCGTAGCAGGAACGTATAGATCCCCATATAACCGGTCATATAATCCGGGGAGAAGGACTCCATGTCCTCCAGAGGCCACATCCATATGTCTTCCTGTGGATCACTTCGCAATACATACAAGCTCTGTGTATACTCCGCTAGTTTGGTTTCATATCTGCCTGGGAACTTGCGGTTAGCCAAGAGTAGAAAATCGCCATTGCCTGCAATTCCGTGACACTGCCCAAAAGAAGCAAATACCGTTGCCTGTGCCACTGCATCCGCTGCTTGAAGTCCAAGTCTGGTACAGAGGGGATCTTGTAAAATATCAGCCGCTGCCATCAAAAATCGACCAATACCCGCCGATCCATTACACCAATGTACCCAGAGTGTATCCGGTTTTTCCGGGGATGCAGGCCACAGGCTCACGCCATTCTGTCCTCCATGACTCGTACGATCAAGTGTATCTACAATTCGCTTCACAGCAGAATAGTACACTTCCTTTCCTGTACGCTCCGCCAAAGCAAGCAGATAATATCCGATACCTGCGATGCCATGAGAGAACCCAAGGGAATGATGGCCTTTTTTGTCCGATTTATCTTTCACTTTCCACAAACTCAATGATTCATCTGTCTGCTCTTCTTGTTCCAGAATATAAACTCCCAGTTCCTCTGCTCTTGCCAGAAGTTCAGGGCGGCCGCCAATACGGTATATTTCAAGCAGCATCAATCCCAACCCCGCCGCTCCATGACTAATATTGGTCTGTACTGGCTCATGCCGGGTGATTTCCAATGCCAGATCCTCTGCACGTCGAAACAACGATGGATCATTTATTCGTTCAGCTGTCTCTGCAAGTGCCCAGGGAACAGCGCCATATCCAAAGTATAGTGCTACAGGTGTCTCATCTGGAACGTAAGGTTGATTCGTCAAAATCCATTCCAATACTTCACGTGCATATTGATGGTATTGTCTGTTTTGTGTAATCTGTCCAAGCTGATTAAAACCAAAGATCATCCCTGTCCAGCCAAAGTTGAAATTCGCCGGATGAAACATCTTGCTCATGCTGTTTTCCGGGAACAGTTGCAAGGGGTTATTAAAATCAAGAGAAGTGTACAGCGTGTTTACCATGCGCTCTGCCTGACGGAGTACTTCTTCTGGCTCCATATTGCATTCATCCTTCTCTATTACATCCATGCTTCCTCCTGAATTGACCTCTTGCTGCTCCAGCAATGCAACCAGTGTTTCACGAATTTCTGATAACTCCACATATCCGCCAGACATGATCTCGATGCCCAGACTTCCCAAGCCACGAAGCTGTGTATTACTCTGATGATCCAGATAAGCCTGTGCAGCTTCCAGATGGGATTGCCGATATTTCAGATAGGGGTCGATGGATGAAGCCATGTAATAGAAGACGCCTCCCAGTGCATACAGATCATCCGCATAAATGGATCGCCTGCTGTGTTCACGTCCCCGTGGCACATAGCCCGGAGTATGACCGGTCAATGGATCGGCCTTACTCTCATCACTTCTGACATAAGCCAGTTCAAGATCAATCAGGCGTACACTTCCGTCCGTCAGCACAACAATATTGTTGGGCGTCAGATCATTGATCACAATTCCTTTATCGTGACATTGCTGCACCATATTGAGAATATGTATACCCATCCGATGCATATCCGCCCGGTTGTAATCTGCGGCTACATGTCTGCGATGGATATATTCACGCAAGCTGATGCTTTCAAAATACTCCAGGATCAGATAGCGGTTATTTTCAGTGCTGAACAGATCAAGCGGTCGTGGGGTAACCCCCGTATCTTTCATCAGATCAAGCACGTGATATTCATTATCCAGATAGTCATGAGCAGAGCGCCCATTACCGTCTACACGCATGCGGTGGACCGCTTCTTTCATGACAGCCTGTTCGTACGATGTGCCAGAGATGAGAAATACTCCTCCCTTGCCGGACTTCTTGAGAACACGTCTCACACGAATATTTCGTATACCAAACTCATTGTTATTGGAATCGGAGTAACGAGAAGCAGCCTGATCCTTCCCAGTGGCTTGAATCCGCAGTAACTCCTCAGGTTCATTCACCCACTCCGGTTTATACCTGCCGGGTGTTCTTCGATCCTCCTCCAGCTTACCTTCCGGATTCTGGATCGCATACACTTTTGCACCCGAGTAACGGTCATAGTAGAAACGATCAGTGAATGCACCATATCGATAAAATACACACTGGCTACCGAGGTATGCCCGATCTGTCGGAATAGCTGGTCCTTTCAGATCGCTTGTACATGAATGCATGAGCTCAAGTAATTTCAAGAACTGCTCTTCGTCTCGTGCGTAAATGGTGACACACTTCCCAGTCTGAGGGAGAGGTATGGAACCGTTAGATGTTTCAATCAGTTTCAGCCCGCTGCTCACTACTTTCCATTGCACATCATTTTCTGTGAGAACAGGTGCAATGCGTCGCAGCAATTCAGCCCCTTCCACAGGGATAACAGACAGATGAATTTTCCAGCCCTGTGCGGGAAGCCTTAATTCTTCCGGTCTAAAACAAATCCAATGGCCGTCATTCGACCATTGGATGGATTGGGGAAGTTCCCGGATTATATGTTCCAAAGCGTTCTCAAAGGCGTCCTTCTTGGGCGTTACGCTTGCGAATTTCAATGAGAATCACTCCTTTTTGAATAAAGTAAGAGGGGGAGGTACAATTATTTTAGTAATGCGCGAAAATCAAAGACTTATCTTTCAAATGATTTAGTGAATAGAGCGTGTAAAGAAGTTCCTAGCTCTCAACAACGATTGTTTGTGAGCTAGTCCAGCTGCAAACTGTACACAAGCTTGTTTCCTCAAACATGTTGTTATCCTCTTCAACCTCTAGTGCCATCAAATCCTGTACAGATAAAATTTCCTTGTTTTCCATGATATATTACCTCCCATTTGTCTCCCCCTCTTATAAACCAAATTCTACATAAAATTTGATATTCCTTCTTTTAAATTGAATTATTTTACATAAATTATTCACTCAATCCATTTATTTCACCTGATCATGTCAAATTACTTGTTTCCTCGGACTAAAAAGAGGCGCAATATGACATCAGAATCCAGACTACATCGAGGTCGTTTGTTGCCGGGTACGCTTGCTCCGTTCTTCACGGAAAGGTCGGACAAACAGGCTTGCCATACCCATACATATAACAAATGTACCAATCCCCATGTACACCCATGAAGGGTTGTACGTTTCAATGAACCACCCTCCCAGCAACAAACCAAGCGGATTACTAATGCCACTCATCAAGACACCCATACTGTTCATGACACGTCCTCTCTTTTCTTCCGGGGTGGATAAAAGAATGGAAGTAACCAATGGTACATTCACAAGAGCTAGTCCCATCATCAACAAAAATGAACATGCAATCGCAATATACAGATTAGGAAACATCGGCATGAGCAACAAACTTGTGCCTGAGATGAGATAACTGATCAAAAACCAGTGAGCGAGCGAGAGTCGTTTGGCATATTTACCACTAAGCAGAGAACCTGCAATACTGCCAGCGGCAAAGGCTGACTGAAGCAGACCGTAGCCTTGTGGTCCGGCTTGCAGCACCATATTGGCAAAAATCGGCGTGAAAATGTGCAGTGGTGCACCTGCAAAATTGATAATGGCTCCAAAGATAATGCAGCACGCCAAAATTTTACGGGAAAACAGGAATGTAATTCCCTGCATGCTATCTTTAACAAAACCGGAGACTCCTTTTTGTTTCACGACTTTGGTTACAGGGATGCGGATAAAGAAAATGGATATGGCGGATAGCAGAAATGTAACGGCATAGATGAACAGGATGGACTGAACGGAGATGAGCGCGATCAATATTCCCCCCAAGGCGTATCCAAGCAATTCAATCGTTTTGGAGGAAGAGTTCAGTAGTGCATTGGCTGGAGCTAATTGTTTTGTAGGTTCTGGCAAAATAGCGGGGATGACTGTCTGGGTTGCGGGATTGAACAAAAAACCAAGGATGGCAATGAGCAGATTGGCTGCGTAAATATGCCACGGAAGCATGGCTCCTGTCATGAACAAAAGTGCCAATATGCAAGCTATGCCTGCACGCAATATATCTGTCCAGATCAAAAGCTGCTTTTTCGGCAGGCGATCACTGATCGTAGCCAAGGGAATGCCCAAAAATGCATAGATCAAGTACGGTAGCATCGGAATCAGCGCAGCAGCAAGTGCCGACTCCGTTAATTGGAGGATATACCACATCGTCGCCATAGAAAATAAAATCTGACCTGCGCCAGAAATCAACCTGCCAACAAGAAGCACAACAAAAGAAGGAAGGCGCAAAACCGCTCGATAGCTGTCGCCACGAATCTCACTTTTCATCTTTTTCACGCACCTCTCCCTCGTACGTAACAGATTCATCATCACTATTACGATGCAGACGCGTAACCAAACCTGAATCTCGAATGGTCTGTTGTATCTTGGCTTTTACCCGTTCCAGTTCAGCCGTATACTCGCGTATCTCGTTCAATAAGGTCTGATGGGTTCGTATGCCTTCCCTAATCAACATTGCAGTCGCATCAGAACGGTTTTTGGCTAATTCAAGAAATACAAGCTGATCTATGATATCAATCTCTTCCTGACTTAATCGGACGGAAACAACTCCCTTGGCTCCCGAAAGATTTTTGTTCGCCTGCTCCACAGATCGTTCCACCATCTGGTTAAACTGAGCTTTCTGGTCATTGTACATATTCAATTCCTCCATTCTTCACGAGTGCACCCGTATATCGTAATTTGTAAATCGTAAACTGGTTTTAATTTACATTATACCTGTAAATAATTGGTTGTAAAGCAAAAAACCTTTGGATTTATCCAAAGGTTCGCCGAATATGTTATTTAACTAGTTCACTAATCTCCCTGCCTCCACCACATACCCTCCGATTTTGGGCTGGTGTATTCAAATCCAAATTGAGCATAAAGTTGATCAGCCGGAACATCCGCCAGCAGACTGACCAAACCACGGGCAGGTACTGCTTTACGCAGATAATTCATAATCTCGCTCATGATCAGTTTTCCATACCCCATTCCCTGAACATCCGGGTGTACAGCAATATCGACGACCTGAAAGAAACAACCTCCATCTCCAATCACTCGCCCCATGCCTATCAGCATATCCTCTTCACGCAGACATACGGCAAACAGGCTATTCGGTAATCCAATCTCCGCCCCTTCTCTGCTCATTGGGCTAAGACCCGAAATCTGCCGTAAGGCAAGATACTCCACCGCTGCAGGTGGTGTGTGTTCAATACTCACATGATCCATGATTTGTGCCCCTTTCTGCTTGAATTCATCTACTTCCTGTGTAATAGTGAGAGAATGCTTACGTGAAGCGTGTTTCATGATACGTGAAGTTGGTGCAAAGGAGGAACAAGTGTGTTTCAACGTTGGATTGAAGATCTAACATCGCGCTCAGGCACTGTGGCTGTGCTGTTTGGAGTCATGGCTTTGCTTCTGGGGATATACATATGGTCTGCCACTGAAGTTCGCCGCAGCCACGAAAGGCGAATGCAAAGGATACGAGATACATTATACATAAGTACAGCCCTCTTGGGACAACTTACCATCCAGGAAAATCGGAATTATGAACGATCGGAACACGAACATAATGATCTGATCACAGCAATGTTAACCTGCAAAGCCGCATCTTACCTATCCCCTCAGCTACAGGACCAGATCCGTGACTGTATTAAGGATCATGATCCTGCCAGAATCGGACTGATGCACAGAGCACTGGAACGGGAATGCACCGTATTATCGGATGAACTCAGCCGGGATACTCATGCAGATCATTGGGGCACAGCGGTCTGGACCATCCTTCGGCCCGTAGCCGAACCAGCCGCACTGGCGGCCACAGGGTTTCTGGTTACAGATCTGGTATTTCGTCAGCGAATGTTGGACGTCCCTGTGGACTCATGGGACAACATCTTGCCATGGATTCGCGCAATTTCCCTGATGATCACCATAATATATGGTTACCTGCTCTGGGCTAGCCCCCAACGGGATAGGCCGGGTACAGTAACCAAATTGCTCTCCTTGCTGATCGCGCTATGCTCCTCGCTCCATCTGATTGGACCTGTTGCTGCGCCCTACGCACTGGGATTACAATTAATCCTGTTCACTTCAGGCTTCAGTCTGACCGGAACACGCTCTCGAAGTGATCGCCCCTACGCAGGACATACGGATTTGGAACCAACAAAGCAAGTCTCTACGGAGCTGGAAGAGAATACACGTCGTACATCTGGTACCAACACCGACGAGTAACTAACGCATTCAGCCCATCACCATCTTCGAGTGAATTTTCAACATCTATATTCTGCATGTCTCTTACCACGTAAAAAAGGGCTGAAACTACATTGTAGTTTCAGCCCTTTTTTATATTACTAATTTTGTCTTGCGAAGAATGATTGGCAGCTTATTCTGTCATCGAAGTGGCATGTGTAATATTTTTTTTAGTTCAATTTATATAATGGATAATTACTTCGCTTATTTGGCTACAACATGTGCAATGATACGACCTTTTTCGTATGTGACCGTAACGTTATAACCATCTGCGGTTACACTGTCGAATTCACCTGTAATTCCATTAGCGGTGATTAACGTAATATCTTTGGAACCTTCAATCTTATGGTTGGACAAGTCTAGTTTGAGACTTCCTCCATCAATGTAGAGCTTTCTGCCGACATTCAGTTGACTGTTGTCACCATCTACAACCAATTCCAGCGTACCGTTATCCATGGTGAAGTTTCTATTCAAGGTTAATGCTCCGTCGACATTCACAACAACGGTTCCATTTTCCACATACAGATCACCTGTACCCAAAGCCGTTGCGGATTCGGCTACCAACGTTCCTGCTTGCAGCAAGGTTCCGCCTGTGTAGCTGTTGTTGCCTGTCAGGGTAAGTGATCCTGTTCCCTTTTTCGTGAGCATTCCACTACCGGTGATATCATTTCTCCACCAGTCTTCAGCATTGAACCGTCCTTTGGAAGCATCCATATCCACAGTTACATTGTTCAAGAATGCACCGTATCCATCCGCAGCCGTGACCAGATCAATTCTACCCCAGCCCTTGGAATCATCCAGTACAGGATATCCAGAGTCAATGGATGTTGTATACAATACTTGTCTGCGTTGCTCATCTGTTAGATACGGTTGACGCGTTTCCAACAGAGCTTCTGCTCCTTGCGGTACAACGGGAGCCAAACCTTTGGTTCCTGTTTGTGGTAGACCGTAAGTCATCTTCTCTCTATAGAAGGCTTTATTGGCATCATGATCTTCCCATTTGTGTTCATCATAAGCACTCTTGAACGTGTAATCTTCGGTTACGGTGTGTGCATACTCATACAGACTCATATTTTTTTCCTTGGCTGCGGCTCCAAATACTCCTCCTGCATTCTCATAGCCTTTCTCTAACACATCTTTGTTCTCAGCCTTATTAAGTGCATATGCAGCCATGGCTGTGGACTGTATTCTTCCTCCTATAACATCAAGCGGCGAGTGCATCCCCGTTACGACTCGATTCTCGCCCAGCTGAGCTGCTCTCGTTAACAATTCAGAGAATCGTTCTGGTGTAGCGTATGCCAAAGGAAATACGGATAAGTAAGCTGCACTGGTATGTCCGCTCGGAAATCCGCCATCTTTTCCTCTTCCATCCTCAGCGATTCGTTTGACATAAGTTAACGCAGGAATAAGCTTAACGTTGGTTTCGTATTGCTGGTAATGTTTTTCTCCGGTTGATTTGGTGCCGCCTGAAGCCAGAGGTACTTCTTTTTTCTCACCTTCGCCCAAGGTTTCCCATACAGGCAGTCCTTTGCTGTCAACAACTTCTTTCACTTCTCCATTGGAATTCATTCTCCACGGTCTAGGGGAAGAGTAGAAATATTTAGAGGGATTAGATGAAGCAGGAATTTTGAATCGAACCAGATCAACTAAATGGACCAAGTCTGATAGTTCTGTTTTTTCCTCCCAATCTCCAATACCTTGGCTTTCATCTTCCACGGTTTCTTCGGTCAATACCACATTCATCTCGTCCACCGTTCGTTCAACGTTTGTCTTTGGCTTGATGATATCTACATACGTGTTAGCCAACGGACCAAAGCCCTCCATCACGCTGTAAATCTTATCCCTTTGGTCATCATAGTAGGCTGCCAAAGCCTCTTCACCCGTGCGGTTTTGCGTGACCTTTTCTACATATCTGATATTGGCTTCCCAAGTCGCTTTGTTTCGGATCTCTTCATTTGCATATGTTTTCTGATCATCGACGGCTACGGTTGGATCATTCTTAAAGCCGTCATAATATGGGGACGGTCCATCTCCATACTTTGCATTCTTTCCGTCAGCTCCAATTTTGGTTGCCGCCGTTCCATCTCTCCAGTCCGCTTGGTTCATGGACCATACTTGATCAAAACCGTCCAAAATATCAATGAACGGATTGGTCTCCGCAATATTTTTCAAGGTGTCGTCTCCAGCATTGGCCCCGTCCTTCACGGCGGACAACCGAGCTTCATCTGCTGGAGGATTAACATTCAGTACGGCTGCCGTTCCTTTTGGCTTAGCTGGTTTGGCAGCCGTAGTCGCATCTGCTTCTACCGCCTTAACGAGTGCTGACACGGCTTCGGCACGAGTAATGGAATTAAGCGGCTTGAAGCTTCCATCTGCATAACCAGCGATAATTTTCGCTGCTGCCGCTCCACCTACTGCTCCCTTGCTCCACGCTGCAATAGACGATGAATCGCTAAAGACATTTGCTGCTGTTTCATTCAATTCCAAATTTAGAATACCGGCAATCACTTTAGCTGCTTCTTGACGGGTGATCGGATCTTGCGGCTTCATTGTGCCATCGGTGTATCCATCTATATATCCATTCGCATTTGCAATAGAAATTGCTTCGTAATACCATGCACTCTCAGACACATCGTTAAAGGTAATTTTAGCTTGTCCGGAATATCCAAACGCTCCATTTACCAAATTCATAAATTCTGCTCTGGTAATATACGTGTTCGGTTTGAATGAACGATCCAGGTAACCTCGAATTAATCCTTCATCACCCCATGCTTGAATATTTGCTTCCGCCCAGTGTCCCTTAATATCAGAGAACTGAATCTTCTGATCGGCTGCAAAACTCTTCTCTGCAAATGTCGGACCTACCATAGACAACATTAGAAGTAATGCCAGTGACTTTTTAAGTGGTTTTCTCATGGCTTGCAAATACACGCTCCCATTATGGTAAATTATTTTTTTGCTTCTGCATCTGCAAATAAGTAAGAAAGTCTCTATACAGATGTCTGATCTGCCGTTACTGTAGCATTAGGGAGCGTTTCGCATCTATAGAACAAATTCCGTTTTATATCAAAATCGTACGTTCCGATGATTTCTGCCCTCAAAAAACAGAGGAGATACTACTTTCGTTAATTATAATATCCTTTTATGTAAACGCTTTATTAAATTAGTGTAAAATGTGGAGAAGAAGTTTGTTAAATTTCGATCAACATGATTTCTAGTCCTCGGCCTGCTATATAATGATGAAGTTGTTTAGACACGAGAAACGAAGGGGGAAAAAGAATGCATAAGCCATTTCAGTCTGTGAGATCCAAGATGGTTCTTTCCTACCTTGCTGTCGTTCTTGTCATTGCGCTTCTTTTCGGCTCCATTCTATACCTCTTCTTCTCCCATCAATACAGCAAAGAAATTCGAATCAATAATCAGCTGTCGCTGAAAAGCACTGTCAATTATATTGAGAGCTCTGTGATCCAGAAGGTGAATCAGGTCTATCTGTCCCTGGCACTCGGTAACGCCGCAAGTATCGACTTAGATAGCTTAAAAGGAAACCACAGCAAAATCCTGGACATCGAACAGTCCCTCAAAAATATGGTGCAAAATTATTCCGATCTCATTGAAGCTATTCATGTGTACGATACGAAGAACCACTTCATCGTCTCATCTGTATATGGGCTATTGCTCTATGAGGACACGCCTTCGAGTATGGATCATACGACGGATTGGATTGCTGCGATGAAAGAGACTCCAGAAAGCTCCTTATGGATGAAGACTCGCATGGTGCCTCAGGATGCTTATATCGAATCACGAGAACAGGGCAACATGAGTCCTCTAATTTCCTATGTCCATAGTTACCCGTTTCAATCGTCTGGACAAGAGAGCAAAGCCATGATTGCGATTGATATCAAAGAATCAGCGATCAGTCAGATCATTAAAAATATGCTCCCTGCTGACTATGCGAATACATTAATCATCGATCAGGACGGAACCGTCATATCTGCCGCGGACAAAACGTTGATAGGCAGCTCCACGGAGGAGAATCTGACGCAGTCGCTGCTCACCTTTCATTCTTCAGATGAGAGCTTCACACCTGTATTTAACTATGACTCTCATGTCGTTACCCAAGATCAATTTAAAGGAAATGCATGGAGAATCTACACAACCACACCGAATGAAAGCTTCTATTATAAATTGGATAGCTTAAAAGAAATTTCGGTTCTTCTCGGCTTGTTGGCTGTCGCGGTTGGGATAGCGATGTCGTCCATCTTTACCAGGGCCAACTATAGTCCTCTTAAACGAATCATGAATAACATCAAGAGCCGGATGGATAGCCCAGCCAGCTTAAAGCAGGACGAATACCGGTTCATCGATACAACGTTTAACAGTCTGTCCAATAAAGTTGATAGTCTTGAAGAAACACTCCAAGCCAATCACAAGATGATTAAGCATAGTATCATGCTTAATATGTTAAATAATCGATTTACAACGGAGGAGCTTACGGAGCAACTGCAATCTATTCATATTTCGATGGCCTACACTCGCTTCCGCTGCATCGTCATTGACCCCGTTAATGAGAAGTGGAAGGATCTGCAGCCACGACAGTTGCAGCATACGTTGTATACGATGATCCAGCAGCTGGAGATTGCAGAAATGGATGGAACTCAACTGCTGGCAGAGGAATTGCAGGATCACAAAATAGCAGTAATCATCTGTACCAACCAACCCGAAGAACCTCTCTCTGATCACATTGTAGACTTTATTCACGCTGAGGCGAGCAGCAGATTTGGTCTGGAATTTGTACTATCGTTAGGCGGATGGGTAGAACACTTTACGAAGATTCACACAAGCTATCATCAGGCGAATACCCTGATTCGATACAGCTACTTCTTTCCCGAGCAGTCTGCCATTCAGAATCTTGATCTTCTGAACAGGGAAGCCAGCAGTTTGGAGATCCCGGAGTCATACCTGGTAAACTTTGAAAAGAAATTGCAGGCTCGGGATGTGCAAGGCACAGTTGAGGCCATTCAGGAATTGGTCGCGACATTAAAGGAAGGCTCCTATTCCGCCGAATACAGTCGGATCATCTTATTAAAAACGGTATCTATTTACGCTGAGTGTATTCATCAGGTGCGCCTGCAACCCGCCGAGGCGAGTTCATTGAATCTGTACAAGCAATTTTCATTGTTCTACAATATCAACCGCTATTCAGAATGGATGATTCATCTCGTGACCGAATTTGTGATGCATATGGAGAAGCGAAGTGAGGTACGAAGTGTGGATACCATCTCGGCTGTCAAAGCCTATATTCACGAGCACTTATCGGGCGATCTCACGCTGGATCATGTTTCAGAGCAAGTATTCATCAGCCCTAAATATCTCAGTAAACTTTTCAAGGAAGAAACCGGGATTGTTTATTCCGAATATGTTACGAATCAGCGAATGGAACGCGCACGGGAACTCATGACACAGCGTGAAATTACGGTTGAGCAGGTCGCAAGTACGGTCGGTTACCGTACCCCTGCCTATTTCATTAAGAAGTTCAAAGAAATTCACGGCTGTACACCAAAAAACTTCATGCGCAGTCTAATCGAACAGGGATCTATATAGGTTCAATTAAGCATATTTACACGGACACTCCCATGACAGAACAACCTTCCGATCACTATATAGTATTTAAAATTAGTAAAGGAGCTGCTATGAACCTCAACCTGTCAAGAAAGCTATGTCTATATTCCGCAATGTTCCTCCTTCTCATATTCACAAGTGGATGTACCTTTTTAGGGAGAGAAATAGCACAAGTGCAACAGCAGGACCATCTAGCAAGCGCTGAGAAGGAGACAGCACCGCAGTATACGATATCCTGGACCATGCATCAGAATATCCCTGTTCCTGAAGACGCGGAGATGATTGCATATATTGAAGATCGGTTTGATGTCGATCTGGAGGTGTGGAACCTTGAGAACAGGCGGTACGAGGAACTGCTGGATCTGGAGCTTGCCCAAGGGAAAATACCTGATCTGTTCCGGATCAGACAACCGCATGATCTGCTTAAGTATCAAATGCAAGGCGTCTTAGCGGAAATCTCCCCGGAAGTCCTTGAACAATATGCGCCAAATATCGTGCAGCGAATTCGCGATTATGATTCACGTTACCTAGAGTATGGAAAAATAAACGACTCCTTATATGGAATTCCGGCCATTAATCAGACCAACATCTATCGAACCCCTGTTGTATACCGAGAGGACTGGCTTAAGCAGCTCGGTCTGGAGGTGCCCAAGACATTAGATGAATTTGAAACGGTCATGTATGCTTTTGCCAAAGATGATCCGGACGGAAATGGTAAACAAGATACGTATGGCCTATCCAGAGAGGGCTTAAATGTCGTGTTTGGCGCTTTTGGACAGTCCGTTTTCACCGAGCAACTGTATTTTAATGAAAAAAACAACCAACTTGTGATCGGTGCTTTGGAGCCGGAGATGAAAAAAGCATTGGTTTATATGCAAAAGTGGTATCGGGACGGGGTTATCGACCCCGAGTTTATAACCGGTGAGAATAAAGGTGGATATAAACATCTGTCCCATGCTTTTATTAATGGAAAAATTGGGATGACCTCGATGGGCAACTACTATCATTGGAATCAAGAGGGAGACTACAGTGTCCTTAATGAAAATGGCCAAGAAACTCCAGTGGGAGCCTCGTTCAATGTTAATGAGTTGCTACAGAAGAATGCAACTGCAGAGGTTGTATTTGGTTCTCCTGTTATTGGTCCTGATGGACATAGCGGTTCAAAAGGGAATAATCTGCTGATGAATTTTATTGCTATAGGCGCTGAGGCTGCGAAGGAGCCAGGAAAACTGGAGAAAATTTTGGAGATACTCGATTATGTAAGTGCCAACCCCGATCCGGTGGAGCAGATCAAAATGGAGTATGGCCTTCCAGGAAAACACTGGAATTGGAGCGCTGAAGATTCAAATTCGTTTTATTTACTTTACCCATACAACAGAATGGAGAATTATATGAATATGATCGGCTCAAGTATCGGCATGACGGTTCCAGGTACACCCTCGGATAAACGTGAACAGTGGGCTGCATCTGCAGGGTTGACGGAGAATGGTATCTATAATCGCCTGGAGGTTGCAACCCCTGCCCTGATTCAATATTCATCTGACTTGATTCGCATGAGAGACAGAGCGTACATCTCCATCATCACTGGCGATCAGCCTGTGGGGTATTTCGATACCTTTGTGGAAGAATTCATGGATGCAGGTGGGCAACAGGTGCTGCTTGAAGCGAATCATTGGTATAAGGAGCATATGGAGACAAGTCGTGCACAATAGGTAGGAAGATCTGGAACATGCATTTCCCATGAGTTTCTGAAAAGTATACATTTGTGTTCCTATGCACCCATCCTTGATTCCCTCATGCCACGTCACTCTCTATCCCTTCGCACTCGCATTTGATCCACGTAGTGAACGGGCTGAACTGCTTCGTGCCGTGCTTCCGGATTTGGAGGCGCTGCCTGAGGGCGTGTTTTCAAAACGCTTGCGTTCGGTCCGCTCCATCTGCACAATCTGACCTTCGTGCACTACGATATGCAAAGAACCAAACTCCATGTCATTCAGCTGTCCGGCAATTCGGTCCAACCATACCTCATCCACTTTTAACGGCTTAGCCATAGAGCCGCCTCCTCTTCTCGGGCTACTGCCCGCCATATTCCTAAGTACGCTGTCATGCAACGGATTTATAAATCATTCTTATCCAACCTATATACTTGGTTTATACATTAGCAGGGCTTCCAGTAGCTGTCAATCTGTATTTTCTTCTTCTCATAGTCACTTTTCTGAAACAGCTTTGTGACCAAGCCAGCTCTTGAGCAACAACGTGGCGAGAGCCAGAATCAGGAGCAGTGACGCTACGGCAAACGAAGCCGAGAATTGATATTCGTTATACAAAATCTCGACATGCAGCGGCAGCGTATTGGTCTCTCCGCGGATATGTCCGGACACCACAGATACCGCTCCGAACTCGCCCATGGCACGGGCATTACACAGAATAATGCCGTACAGCAGTCCCCATTTGATGTTGGGCAAGGTTACACTCCAGAAGATTCGCCACCCGGAAGCACCTAGCGTAACCGCCGCTTCCTCTTCCCGGGTTCCCTGATCCTCCATTAGTGGAATCAACTCCCTCGCTACGAACGGGAAGGTAATAAACAGCGTTGCAATCACAATGCCTGGCAGCGCAAAAATGATTTTGATATCATGTTCGGACAGCCACGGCCCAAACCACCCATTCGAACCAAAGACCAATACAAAGATTAATCCGCCCACCACAGGTGAGATCGAAAAGGGAAGATCAATCAAGGTGATCATGAGTCCCTTGCCCTTGAACTGGAACTTGGTAATGACCCATGCAGCGGCCACACCAAATATCGTATTCAGCGGCACGGTAATCGCCGCAACCAATAACGTGAGTTTCAGTGCAGACATGGCATCCGGCTCGGTAAGAGCCGCGATGTACACACCCCAGCCCTGCTTCAACGCCTCCATGAGCACAATGGCCAGTGGCAAAATAAGCAGCCATATGAGTACCAGGCTCGCCAGTCCAATCAACAACCATTTGACCCATGGAGCTTCCGTTGTTGCACGGTTCGTTCCACGGCCAGCTCGTACGGGTGGAACAGGGCTTAGTGGGACAGAACCCGCCATATGCTGCACCTCCTTTGGTTTGGGTGAGTGACTTCGTTTAATATCCTTATTTCACCATGCTTCATTGTCATGCCCTTCCCGCCTTCCGGCTCCAACGCTGCAAGGAATTAATGATCAACAGCAGAATGAAAGAAACGAGAAGCAGCAGCAAAGCTACAGCTGTAGCGCCTGCATAATCGAACTGCTCCAGCTTGGCCATGATCAGCAAGGGGGCAATCTCCGTTTTCATCGGCATATTACCTGAGATAAATACAACCGAGCCATATTCGCCAATGCCCCGGGCAAAAGCCAGGGCAAAACCCGTCAGCAGCGGTGGAATCAGATCCGGCAGCAGAATCGTACGGAATATCCGCCATCTTCCTGCACCCAGTGTGGCAGCCGCCTCTTCCACCTCAGTCTCCAGCTCCTCCAACACCGGTTGCACCGTGCGAACTACGAACGGAATGCCGATAAACATCAGCGCCAGTGTAATCCCGGCCTGTGAATAGGCGAGCTTGATACCCAAAGGCTCTACAAACTGCCCAATCCAGCCATTGCCGGCATAGATCGCCGTAAGAGCAACCCCTGCTACCGCTGTGGGCAAGGCAAATGGCAGATCAATGACCGCATCAAACAGCCTTTTGCCCGGGAATTCATACCGAACAAGCACCCATGCCAGGAGTAACCCCAGCACGAGATCAATCAGCGCCGCTGCACCTGCGGTCAGAAAGCTGACCTGGAAGGAAGCGAGCACCCTGGGATTGGTCGCAACCTCAATCATGGTTGCCCATGTCAGCCCTGTTGAGTTAAACAACAGCGCTGCCAGTGGAATAAGTACAACCAGGCTCAGGTAGAGCACACTGTAACCCATCGTTAATCCAAACCCTGGTAATGTGCGTCTTTGCGTCACCATCACCTTGCTCATGCACGTTCATCCTCTCTGCCTTCAGCCGGTAAGGCTGGTTGGCCGCTTACAGCGCGATTGATCGGGTCTTCTATGAACAGAGCAATCTTAGCTGCCTGGAACATAGATCTGGTCGAAGATACCACCATCATTGAAATGTTTGGCCTGAGTATCCCGCCATGTACCGAATACATCTTTCAATGTGAACAGTTCAAGCGCCGGGAACTGATCTTTGAATTTTTCCTCCACGCTGTCCAGCGTTGGGCGGTAATAATTTTCGGCAGCAATCGTCTGTCCTTCTTCACTGTACAAGTATTTCAGGTAGGCATCTGCCACGTCGCGGCTTCCTTTTTTGTCTGCATTTTTGTCCACAATCGCAACCGGGGGTTCAGCCAAAATACTAACCGAAGGCACGACAATATCGAATTTGTCCGGACCCAGTTCTTTTACCGATAAGAAAGCTTCATTCTCCCAGGCAAGCAGCACATCCCCAATGCCACGTTCAACAAACGTCGTTGTAGAACCGCGAGCACCCGAATCCAGTACAGGCGCATGCTTGAACAATTCTCCAACGAATTCCTTCGCTTTCTCTTCATCATTGTTATTGTGCTTAAGAGCATATCCCCATGCCGCCAGATAATTCCAGCGTGCCCCGCCGGACGTTTTGGGATTCGGGGTGATGACTTGGGTATCCCCTTTGATCAGATCATCCCAGTCCTTGATGCCTTTTGGATTGCCTTTACGTACAAGGAATACAATCGTAGAGGTATACGGAGAGCTGTTATGCTCGTATTTGTCCTGCCAGCCTTCGTTAATCAAGCCTTTATCTTCAATCGCATCAATATCGTATCCCAATGCCAGTGTCACCACGTCTGCATCCAGTCCGTCAATAACAGAACGACTCTGTTTGCCCGATCCCCCATGGGATTGCTTGATGGTTACTTCCTGGCTTTTCTCTTTCAACCAATGCGCCGCAAACGCTTTGTTATATTGCTCGTAGAGTTCCCGCGTTGGATCGTAGGAAACATTCAGCAGTTCAATGGCTTTAGCCCCTTCTGTGCCGCCTTCTGCTCCCCCTGATGTTCCTGCCGTATTGGACCCGCCGCTATCTGATCCGCATGCTGCCAGAACTCCTGTTAACACAAGTGCCAGACCAACCAAGATACCCTTATGAATTCTCTTTTTCATGAATAACACTCCCCCGATATCAATCTTCATGACTACCTCAGGCCGGCTGAACAGAATCGAACGCCCCGTAAAAACAAGAAGACGGAGGAACCCCCGCGCACTTCTCCCCATAAAGTCATGCCGGCTTAAGGCCCGTGCATGCTCCATCTGGAAAGGATGCGCTGTGGTGTTCCTCCGTCTATACGGTGAGAACGTTATTCTGTTCAGGTTGCATGGTTGCATCTGTCTGTAAAATGAATCTGTTTTCACAATGAAAACAGATTCATTTTTATTATTCCTACCTGTTTAGTAAGTTATATACGTATAATAAAGGCAGTCTATATACCTGTCAAACGTTTTTTCCGATTTTTACCGTATTTCTGGGCTATTGGCAAAAAAAGAGGAACAACGAATCATCGTCCGTTGTTCCCTACAGCGAATGCCAACCTTCGCTGTCTATCGTAAGCATAAACAGAATTGGACAGTCATACCTTGTCCATTCCTCATCTGCCCGCATACCGGATATTCGGTACCGGCGGTGTGTTCATGCCTTCGCCCAGATAAAATCCGGTGTGCGGCGGCTGATTGTAGGCTACATTTTGCCAAGCGACGCCAAGACGGTACACCGGATCATGCATCAGCGTATAGATGCGTTTGTCGGTAACTGCTGTTGTGGTATAAATCCGCAGCGCTGAGCTGTCATTGGTCCGCCACACGACTTCCTCTCTCCAGTCCCCGAACAGATCGGCCTGCAGATTCGGCGTAGACTTGGTGCCGTTGTTGGAAGAAACGCCGGATGCGGTGAGCAGGTTCATCGTTGTGCTGTTGGTATAATTCCACTTGTCGATTCGGTTGCTGTCCAGCAGTTCACGGAGCAGGTCGCCATCCCACCAGATCCCAAAATTCGTGGAGGACGGCAGGGTTGTCCCGAGTTTCTGCCCTTTGGCTGTGTACAGACTGCCGTCTGCCCATACTTCGGCACCTTTATATCTTGGATCGATATCTGCCGCCATGCCACGTCCAATATCCTTCGTTGTTTTGACTCCCCAGATTAACTGACCTGTACCTGCATCACGGAATTCAACGCCGGCATTGGACGGTGTCTCATGGACCTGAAATACCTCAAGTCCAGGGCGGTCCGGGTCGAGGTCACTCAAATGCATGGCATCGCCATGATGAAGTCCTGTCGTGTACAATCCTTTGCCGTTGTCATCTACCGCCATGGCACCATAAACGATCTCGTCTTTCCCATCTCCGTCTACGTCCGCCACACTCAGATTATGATTACCCTGCCCGGCATAACCCGAGTTACCGGAGGTATTGGAATCAAATGTCCACTGCTTGGTCAGCTGTCCATTCCGCCAGTTATAGGCCACGAGCACACTGCGCGTATAATACCCGCGAGCCATGACCAGACTTGGGCGCTCGCCATCGAGATAGGCAATGGCCGCAAGGAATCGGTCCACCCGATTGCCGTAGTTATCCCCCCAACTGGATACATTGCCACGCGCCGGTTCGTAGTTCACCGTGGAGAGCGCTTTGCCAGTCTGTCCATTGAAGACCGTCAGGAATTCGGGGCCAGACAACACATAACCGCTGGAATTGCGGTAATCCTTGCTGGCATCCCCGATGACCACACCAGTACCATCCTTGGTGCCATCGGCTGTTTTCATCGCAACTTCGGCTTTGCCATCACCGTCGAGATCATACACCATGAACTGAGTGTAGTGAGCACCGGCACGGATATTTTTGCCCAGACTAATTCGCCAGAGGCGTGTTCCGTTCAATTTGTAGGCATCGATAAACACTTCCCCCGTATAACCGCTCTGGGAGTTATCCTTGGCGTTGGAGGGGTCCCACTTCACGATCAATTCATACTCACCATCACCATCCAGGTCACCTGCACTGGCATCATTGGCACTGTAGGTGTAGGCTACTCCATCGGGCGTTGTCCCACCTGCGGGTACACTGAGCGGTACAGACAGATAGTTATTGCCCCATACACTTGCTGCCGCTGAAGCAGCCTGCTCCGTTCCACTGACGACAGCGCGAACCGTATATTTGGAACTGCTTGTCCCGCTTGCATCCTGAAGGTTGGTGCTGTTTGTTATGGGCGTAGCGTTCACCTTGGTTCCATCTCGATATACGTTAAACGATACATTCGATCCTTCCATTCCCAGAAGCCGCCAACTGACAAACACACCTGTCCCGGTCTTCACAGCCACCACACCGCGATCCAGATATTCCATCTGCCTTGCTCCCGCTGCATGTGTTACTTGCGTGTTGCCAAAACCAAGCGAAGTGACCAGTAATGCGAAACTCAACAACGATACTCCGGCTGTACGTAATGTGCGCTTCCACAGTGATGATCGATTCCCCATAAACAATTGCCTCCCCAATTGTAGTGGTAAGCCCGCTGCCCTTGTAGCGCCATCTTTTGTGTAAGCGCTTTAATATATTTATTTTAAATTAAACATATAATTCCATCTATAGGTCTAATTTAGTAATTGAATGGTTCATATTTAAAAAAGCCGAAGGATTTCTCCTTCGGTTAGCCGTTGCCCATCCTTCGAATTGCTTCAGCACACGTTGAAACTCATTGTCGTACTCCCTCACCCAGTTCTTTCTACTTGAATAAAGCCCAACAAGTTCTAATGCTTTGGCATAGTCTCCCTGCTCCTCGAATACCGTCGACTAGAATCACAATCAACTGACTCACGGATATGGAACGATTCCCATGTTCTTTTAAAAAGCCTAAAAAAGCTGTAAAACCATGTGTTTCTCCATGATTTCACAGCTTTTAGACAACTTTTATACCACAGGAGCAATACATACCGGACGAGGCAGTTCCAGCTTGAATCCATTATGCGTCAGACGTCCGTCTTCTTCACTGATCTGAAAACCTACGAGGTTATTGCTGTCCTGATTCGCCACGACCAGAATCCCACCAGGCAAAATATTAAAGTTACGTGGTGTCTGCCCAATCGTGGACGTCCACTCTACGGCTTCCAACTCACCGCTCCCCTGGTCAATATGATAAAGGACGATGCTGTCATCTCCCCGATTGGATGCATACAGGAAACGTCCACATGGAGATACACGGATGTCTGCAGCCGTCCCCTCTCCTTTATGCCCTTCTGGAAGTGTGGAAATGTGCTGTACCGTAGTGAACTCCCCTCTGCGCTCATCGTATAGGAATGCCGTAACCGTGTTGTTCAATTCGTTGATTACATATGCCCACTTCGAGTTGGGATGGAACACAAGATGCCTTGGCCCTGCGCCTGGTGGCTGATCCATCTCACGATGGGTAACCAAACGTCCCTCTTCCAACCGATACACAATGATCTGATCCAGACCGAGGTCACATACGACAGCATACTGCCCGGACGGATCTGGCTGAATGGAGTGTGCATGCGGCCCTTCCTGACGTTCTTCGTTGATTCCACTTCCCGTGTGCTCCACCCACGCACTCATCTCACCAAGCGTCCCCTGATCGCCAACCGGGAATACATTGACACTGCCGCTGCTATAGTTGGATGAAAACACCCACTGACCATCCGTGGAGACAGACACATAACATGGAGAAGCCCCTCTGGTCTGTTTTCGATCCATCAGGTGCAGCTCACTCGTTGCCGCATCTCTCCCATAGACCAACACCTCTCCCTCGTCCGTCTCACTCGCCACATACAGACAATTTCCATCCGGGCATAGCGCCAGATAAGACGGATTATCCACACCATCCATGTGATTGACGATTCGCATCTCTCCTGTATCCGCATTCAACGCACATAGGTATATTCCTGGTTCATCCGCTGACGCATACGTACCTGTATAGAAAAGTGTTTCCTGAGTTGTGACTGGTTCCATATCTAATCTCTCCCTTATCCTGTATATTCACTGTTCTGATTTTTCCCACTGATATGTACTTACCCAATTCACGGGCAACTGCTTCACTTCCTGTAACGTGGCTTTCTAAATCGATAACAACCCCGGTGTGCGCCCTCATATCTGTCATTGACTCCCTTATCGCCTCTCACCATAATACAAAGTATGAGACCTAACAACAGACCACCCCTACAGCGTAAATCTGACGGATTTCGTATGCAAAAACTCATTGTTCTTCCGGACTCCCTGCTGCAAGAAACCGCAGCTTATCCGGTCACGTCCGGATTATATGTTACCGATATCGGTTACTTTCACGAAGCGGAGCATCATTACCGTGATCGTCCCGATGGTTGTGAATCACACATTCTGATGTACTGTGTCCAAGGCACAGGCTGGTATACGATGGATGGCAGCAAGACATATGATGTCAGCCCGGGAAACCTCGTTATATTACCTGCATATGTCCCTCATGTGTATGGTGCCAACACAGCTGAACCATGGAGCATCTTCTGGATTCATCTGCGCGGGGAACACGCTTTATCCTACATAGAACCCTTGTTAACTCATCATATTACTACCATGCCACCGGCAAAGGCTCAAAAATGGCTTGAGCTTTTTCATGAATGTTACGGCGCACTTGAGACGGGTTACTCCATGCAGACGATGACGTATGCATCCCAGATTATCGGTTATATGCTTGGTATGCTCGCTTATGGACCCGAGACGACAGGAACAGATGGTGGGATCGTGAGCAGCAAACGTGCAGCTGAACAATCCGTTCAATATATGCTGGAGCACCTGGAGAATGGAATCACCCTCAAGGAACTGGCGGCTCACGCGCGGCTGTCTGTCCCTCATTACTCTCAGTTATTCAAGCAAGCTACGGGGCATTCGCCCATCGATTATTTCCTGCGGCTTAAGATTCAGCATTCCTGCCGCTATCTCGATTTTACCGATTGGACCGTGAAGCAGATCAGTTCCGAGCTTGGATTCAAGGACCCGTACTACTTCTCCCGTCTGTTCAGCAAAATGATGGGACGTTCACCCACGGATTACCGAAATAAATCCAAAGGTTAGAGGCAATGCCTTCATTTAGCCCTTTCTAAATGATTATGAATTCAGTTGGAAAATTGCAGCAACCTTTTGAGCAGAAGGGTCGTCTATAGGGGCAAATAACTTTTATATAAAGGGATCATCCCTGGAAAAGTGAGGCGAACCTATCATGAAAAAAAATATACTTGCTACATTAACTGCAGGAGCTCTGCTCACGCTGTCTCTAAGTGCAGGCCCGATCAACGCTGCGCAGGCCCAATTCACGGATATTCAAGGTATCGCAGGAGCAGACAAAATCGAATCTCTCCATAAGGATGGATTCATCAAAGGCGTGAGCGACAGCTTGTTCAAACCCGAACTGGAGTTAAATACCGCTCAGGGCATTCAACTGATTGCGGACGGACTAAATCTGAATCTGGACACGATTCGTTTTATCAAACAGCCGCTGCCAAGTGACCACTTCTCTCAAGTAAAAGATGGCGTATGGTACAGTGATGCATTTATCCGCGCACAATATAATGGCATTCAGATGTCACAGGATATCGATCCGTCCAAACCGCTTACTCGTGAACAATTCACCCTGTTCCTGATGCAAGGCATCGAGGCCAAAGGCGGTCTGCCGATGATTAATATCAAACCTGTGGACATTACCGACGAACAGGAACTTACGCCAGAGTATCAAGGTGCCATTCAGCGTTCACTCGTTCTCAAAATCAATGAACTGGATGCCGACGGAAACTTTAATCCCAAACAAACGATTACTCGTGCCGAAGCAGCAGTGATGATGTATAACGCAATCGAGTACATGGAATCGTTCCATGCACCACAAATCCCGGAAACACCTGAGAAGTAATCTTTTCATGATGGAAGTAAGAGCTCAATTGAGTGGTGAATCCGCTCGATTGGAGTCATCGTTAGTGGACTTTTCCATACAACCTCAATATGCCAAACAGCCGCACCTTCCCTCAACAGGAAAGTGCGGCTGTTTGAATTATACTTATATCACTGATGCAAAATCATCAGATTTAACTTTCTAACTTAGAAAGAACCTTTAACAACAACCTCAGACAACGGCAAACGTCCTGACGGGCGAGCTGGCTGTGCAGCTTTACCTACAGTAATCAACAACGTTGGCACAAATCGTGCAGGAATGTTGAATGTTTCGATCAGTTTTTGTGGATTATATCCACCGATTGGACATGTATCGTAACCCAGGGAGCGTGCAGCAAGCATAATATTTTGGGAAGCAAAAGATGCATTGCGGATCGCTTCATCGCGAGCGATTTGCGGGCTTTGGTAAGCACCGTTGATCTGTCCAACCAATGCGTCACGAACCTCAGCAGTCAGTGCGCCTGCTTCAACAGCTTGATCGTAGATTACGGTGTTACGGTTTGCTTCCAAATCTCCAAGAACAGCAATCGTAACTGAACTTTCCACGATCTGACTTTGACCATAAGCAACTGGCAGCAATTTCGCTTTGTCTGCTTCGGATTCAATCACGAGGAATCTCCAGTGTTGCAGGTTCCATGAAGATGGTGCTTCCGCAGCTGCTGTCAGAATCGCATTGAGATCAGCTTCAGGCAATTCAAACCCTTTTTCGTACTTTTTGACAGCATGGCGTTCGCTAATAACGCGAAGTGTTTCATTTTTTTCAATGCCTGACATGTGTTCCACTCCCCAGAATCTAAATTGTTTATACTTCTTTACTTTCGCAAGGTGATCTTGAATTATACTCTATCAAGGATTTGCCTTCCGAAAATAACATCAGCGCAGACGATCTCTCCCCATCTGTGTTCACGTTATGCCCGGAATCGCCTGAGAACATCAATGGATCTTTCACCGGAGCACACGCCAATGCCATAACTTGTCCACCACGCCTGACTAAACCAAAGCCATGTCATGAAGGACCATTCGTTGTGGACTCCGTCAGGACTTCTCCTTTGCAGATAATCCCTTCAGCGATAAGTTCAACGTTTCCCATGACCTATGCGTTCTTTCACATCCTGAATGGATATACGATCAAAATAAGCGCTGAGCGCCTCTTCGCCACCATTATAAATGTTCCCCATCACATCCTGCATATTGGAAGATACCACGCACGATGAACCGGACTCCCCTGAGCACCAGTTGGGACCGAGTGAACCACCAGCTACCAGTCTGTACAATTCTCCCAGCTTGATCTCTTCACTCGGACGGCTAAGCAAGTACCCACCATGAGCACCTTCCTTGGTCGTCAGGTAACCATGCTTGCGCAGAACACTAAGTACCTTACGGACTCTGGCCGGGTGTGTACCCACACTCTGGGACAAATCTTCACTATTGGCCATACACTCATCTCTCATCGACAGAAAAACAAGACAATGCACCGCTATGGTAAATTCGCTGTTCATAACTTACTCCTTCCCGGCTTACAACACCGATGAACTCCAACCCAAGGTAAGTATAACTGTCATTATATGAATAACAGTTATGTTTGTCAACTTTCACGCAGGATGGAGATCAAACGTCATTTTTCCTGTTATACCAATACTTACAGCTCATCAACACAATTAAGCTAGGTTTAACATCCCGTCTTCATTTTAATCCAAAAAAGACAAAAAAGTGAGCCTTTCGCTACGCGAAGGGCTCCAATAAGATAGACATATGAAAGGGCTTACGTGATTATTATAATCGGTAATCTTCAATTTGAAAACGCTTTTTTTGTAAAGTGCATCATTATTTAAATTTTTTTTTATTTGAATAAAATGAATAATAGGTATTGCTAAAACTAATACCATTAGTTATTATACTAATACCATTAGTTTTAAGGAGGGTTTCACGATGCGTATTACCCGAGAATTTGATGTCGTTCAAGTTACGTTTTTTCCAAGACTCTTCCCTGTGAACGTATACCTGGTTGAAGAGGAAGATGGATTAACCCTGATTGATGCCGGAATACCGTTCAGTCTTAAGGGGATTTTGGCAACTGCCCAGTCCCTTGGAAAGCCCATTACCAAGATCATTCTGACTCACGCTCATAGCGACCATATTGGTGCATTGGATGGTCTCAAAGAGGCACTGCCCCAAGCCGAAGTCTTCATCTCCAGACGGGATGCCCGTCTATTGGCCGGTGATGCTTCCCTTCTTCCCGGTGAGCCTCAAACCCCGGTACGCGGCGGCGTGCCTAAGCCCAAAGCGGTGCGTACCCAGCCAAACCACTTGCTGGATGACGGTGACCAGATTGGTTCACTGGTCGCCGTTGCCTCACCAGGACATACGCCGGGGCATATGTCCTTCATGGATACGCGCAGCCGCGTGCTCATCGCTGGCGACGCGTACCAGCTGCAAGGCGGCCTTGCCGTATCCGGCCGCGTGCGCCCGCTCTTCCCGTTCCCCGCGCTGGCTACGTGGAACCGCGAAGCGGCTCTGGCCAGCGCGAAGCGCCTGGCGGAGCTGGAACCGTCCGTGCTGGCTGTAGGCCACGGACGGATGCTGCGCCAGCCCGCGGCCGCCATGCGCGTGGCAACCGCTGATGCTCAGCAGCGGTTTGATCTTGCTGGGGGGCAACTATGAGCCCCCGGCAAGGGCTGGATCGCGGCGCTCTGCTCAGCGCCGCCGCCCAGCTTGCTGACAGCGACGGCTTTCAGGCGCTGACACTGGCCGCGTTGGCACAGCGGCTGGATGTGCGCTCGCCGTCGCTCTACAACCACATCAGCGGACTTCCCGGGCTTCGCCAGGAAATGGCGCTGATGTCCGTACAACAGCTCAGCCGCGCAATAACCGCGGCTGTCGCTGACCGCACTGGCGATGATGCCATCCAGGCCATCGCTGCGGCATACATTGGCTTCGTTCGCGAGCACCCCGGGCTCTACGAAGCCTCATTTCATGCCCCGGACCGCGAGGAGCCACAGCTCGCCGCGGCCAGCACAGCCACCTTGGAGTTGCTGCTGCACAGCTTGCAGCCCTACCCGCTAACCGAAGCAGAAGCCTTGCATGCTGTTCGTGGTTTGCGCAGCCTCTGCCATGGATTTGCCTCCATCGAGGCACAGGGCGGCTTCGGCATGAACTTTGATCCGGACGACAGTCTGCGTCTGACCGTATCCGCCTTCCTGCACGGACTCCGACATCTTCACCAGAACCAGTAAGGCACGCATTGCATCATGAAAAAGGACTGCAGAGGATCTGCAGTCCTTTTTACGTTGCCGTATACAGCTATATCCCATAGATTTGACTGTAATAATGTTATAGATCACACTACAGATCATGCTAACACCGCAGTGGGATGATTCTTGTTGGGGATCTAGCTACAACTCCCATTGTTCAGGGCGGTAAGAGTTTAAAAACGTAATCGAGCTACCCAGTCCCAGTCCCACGGCAATCTGATCCTTACTTGATTCGCCCTGTCTCTCAACCACACTTTTACCGCTCACAACGACGCACTTCTCTATTATGTACATCTCCCGTTCCTCTCGAAAGGTGGAATGGACTTTAGCTTCCCTCTTTCCATCGAAAGGTTCTCGATAGCCTATCTATGGCCATTGCTGCCGTCCATCCTGCACTTCATTTAAGATATGCTTCATCACGGGCACGTACACCTTCCAGTAGAACATGTCCGGAATATCTTTCTGATCGGGCGTAAGCTTGGACCGGACGACCTCCCATCCTTTGATTCGGCGCCAGAAAGAATAATGCTTCATCTCTCCGAAGGACCCTGCCATGTAATAGGACCGATTATAGTCGTCATATCGGACAAGTGCAGCAAATTCCGCGGGAATTCCTGCACCCACCAGCTTCTGCTCGCCTGCCTTCGTCAAATCCGTCTTATACCAGGCCAATATGGAATCCTGCTGTTGCGGCAAAATGATATCGAACCAGCCATTGTAATGTATATCCTGGGTTATACCGCTCCAATCCCTGCCCTCCTGTGTGAATGCAACTTGTACATTTCCTGTCTTCACATCCGGACCTTTCTCCAGTACCATGACTTGTCCATCCATATGTATCAGCAGCATACCCGCTCCGGAATATGACCATTTCTTCTTCTCCCGTTGCTCATAATTCGCCCGAACCCACCGGGGGACTTCTTCTATACTTTGCAGATTAGATACCGATTTCCCTTGCCATCCACTGCTGTTCACTCCCAAGATGGGATACAGCTGCTCCTTGGTCATCTTCGAAGCCGTATTCGCCAACGCACTGTATTCGGCGACAAGCGTTACCCCTTTATACGCAGCCTCGCGGATCTTCTGCACATCATATATCGTTAATCCTTCATATATTCCGTCTTGTTTCCGTTCATTCTTGTGTGCAGACAGACTGCTCCGATTTGCCGTCAGATAGATCAGATCCGTATCTGTCACCTCATCAGGCAGAAGTTGTTTCATTCGTGGAAACCCGTCCTGAAGATCATAGCCGTAATAATCCTCTTCATACGAGTAGTATTCCCCTGTGTGCCGTACAATCTTCTGTTGATTCAAAAGCCAGACCAACCCCTTGTGCCCCTGATAGGACAAGTCCGGTCTGCTCTTGTCAATAATCATGATGTTCAGTGGAATAGGGGCCTGGGATTGCCACATAATCCAGGGGACAACCAGCACCACTGATACCACTGTAAAACAAGCCAGCGTCCACATCGTGGCTGGCCTGTAACTTTTCTTCATGAAGCCTCTTCCTCCTTGCTCTGTTCCAAGGTATTACCAGGATTGCCGATAGATTACCCCAATCCATTTCTGATCTCCTTCTCCTTTTCCTTCCTCAATCCCATAGCCTGCAAAATGCCAAACATACGGAATATATTGTTCAGCGGTCTGAACCAGAACGTCTCCGAACAAGCATACAATAACAGACGCGTCACTGCTCTGGACGTGTACGCTTTGCGTGAACACCATACTTCGAACATTACCATACCTGCGGACAACAGTGAACCATAGAGCGTCAGCAGCAGAGCGAGAATGATGCATAGGTTGATATCCACCAACTGTAGCCCTATGCCTGCAATGAACAGCAAAATCGCTCCCAGTTCCATCACAGGCCCCAACAATTCGATCAGAATAAAATACGGGATGGATACCATCCCCATCCAGCCATAGGCCGGATTGAAGATCATGCTCCGCTGAGTCCATAGACTGCTTGCAAGCTGCATGTGCCAACCGATACGCTGTCTGCACAGCTGACGCCATGTACCGGGTACTTCTACCCTGCAGATCGGATCGGGAATATATATAATACGGCCACGTTCCTTGATCTGCTTCATATGTTTCTGTAACCGCATCACCAGTTCCATGTGAGCGACCTGGTCGTCGCGCTTGTAACCCCCAACTTCCAACACCCGGTTCTTTTTGAATACACCGAATACTTGGGCCGTAAATAAAAGCACATTAATATTGTAACGAACAAGTCCCACACCACCAATCAAAAAAGCACGCACGTATTCAATGGTCTGCATTACATACAACGTACTGTCCGTATGTCTTGTGCTGTTTTCCGTTAAATCTGTATGATCCATATTTCTGGGGGCCATGAGATCTAATCGACCACTACAAGCAACGACCTCTTCTCCTGGGAGAGCATCCATAACGGGTTTCATAATCTTCACCAATGCATCCCGTTCCAGAAATGTCCGGGGCCCAACAGAGGCGATATAAGGATATTGCGAGATACTCAGGCCTGCATTCAGGGAGTCCATTCGTCCTCCATATTCCTTGTCGATCACAACCAGACGATGATGCAACCTGGATTGGTAGACACATTTAATCTGAGCCGTCTCCTGGCCGAGTCCTGAATAATGAACTTTACTCCGAATGGGCATCAGGTCATAGGTTTCTATTAACCGTGACATTGTCCCATCCTTTGATCCATCATTAATGATAATAACCTCATAACGTGCATACTGAATATCCAGCAGACAATTAATTCGCTGTATGATCGTATTCTCACTATTACGCATCGGGACAAGCAGGGATACCGCAGGAGCCAGTGCTTCATCCAACATTTCATGATATTGCAACGGGTCCAGATCCCTCTGGCGAATCAATGTGCGAGCGGCAGCAACTACCAGAACACTACACATCACAATCGCTAACACCAGATAGATAAATATCCCCTCGTAACATGCCAAAACAAAACTCTGCAACATCTCAATCCATCTTTCGTCCATACTGCATCCTTTCCAGCGTTTCCTCCGCTATCTGCCTTGCATATTTATCCGGATGGTTTACAGCCGTTTCCCGGAGTTCTTCAAGTCCCTGCTCGTACCGGGCAAGAGAGTTCGCCGCTTCCTGTCGGATCTGAAAAGAAGGATCACCCATCATTACCTTCAGTCTAGGAATAAAAGCATCCGCATGAACAGTACCCATAAGCTGGGTCACTGTTAGTCTTTCAGAGCGTTGCCTCTCCTCACCAGATTCGTTCCATACCAGCAATAGCCCCTTCAGCATATCTTCGTGACCTCTGCCCACTTGAGCCAATGCCTGATACGCATGGGTACGCAGCAATGCATCCTCTCCAAGAATGAGCTTCTCCAGTAGAACAACAGCACCCTCCGTCTGGTCATCCCGAATACGAATGGCTTGGACGATATTACACTGGACCTGATAAGGTACATCCTTGAAATGATCCTTCAGACGAGTCCAGGATGAATTGGTAAGCAACAGCAGAATCTGCAGATACTGCGAATCGGACCATACATATTGCTCACGCAACAATTCCTTCACAATTCTGAAATAACCGGTTCTGGCATATATGCGTAAAATGATGAAGCGTTCAAGCGGCGAACAGGAAGTAACCCGTAGCATATCCTCTAACCTGGGCAGAAGTTCCACCATATGAAACTGTTCAATATATAACAACGTGTTAATCCGTTCACTCCACTTTCCTGTCTTCAAAATCAATCGGTATGAGCTTCCAAAGACTTGCCAGGATAACAGACGAATTCGCAGAGTCTCGTGCTCTACCGGACCTTGAGCAAGTCGTTGCAATAACAGCTGCTGCAAAACGATCTGTTGATCTCCACTCATATTCAATAAGTTTACGCCAATTTCTCCCTCGTTCAGGTACCGCTGTAGAAATGAACCTTCTGCAAGTAATTCATGCACCAGTGCCGTCTTAACCTTTTCCCTGCGCCTACTGCTATATTTCATCCATAAGATGTAACCGTAGATAACCAGCAAAAAAGCTAGTACACTTGCACATACAAGGCTGACCACATGTACTAACCAATCTGTATTACCCATAAGCCACCCTCTATGATGTGAGCCGATAAGCTTGATATACATCCATTGTTGTCCAATCATTGCATGATTTCCCCTTAATCGAATAAACGGCCTTACAACGGGCACAATAATACAAAATTTTCAAATACACCCTGTGAATACATATCGGGTATATGATACACTAAGCTTTCTATCGGCTTTATGCGTTTGTGATATAATAGGAACTGAAAATTCCGGCAATTCGTACTGGGTTCCGGATCACCGGATAACATATTATTCCAGAAAGAGGGAGTTCTACGTGGCTCAAATCAGTCCGTACTACCTGCAAATCGGAGCAACCGTGGGCATGCTTGTCATGGCACTGCTTGCCATCTTCATCCGCATGAAAGCCAGTCACAGACCGGTGACCATTCGTAAAATCCTTATTCCTCCGCTCGGCATGAGCACAGGGTTTCTCATGTTTGTTGTACCGGAGACTCATATTCCTCTACTCTGGGCATTCATTGCGTTCCTGGTGGGCTGGTTCCTTTTCTCCTATCCCCTCATTCGCAGTACACGGTTTGAACGAGTAGGTGAAGAAATTTTCGCCACACGTTCTCGCAGCTTTGTTTTTATCTTGCTTGGATTGTTGGCCGTACGCCTGATCCTGCATGAAGTCATTCAGCGATATGTAAGTATTCCGCAAACGGGCGGATTGTTCTTCCTGCTGGCTTTTGGCATGATTGTACGCTGGCGTGTATATATGTACAAACACTACAAAGAAGTGCTGGTCGCCGAACACTAGTACCCTACATAGACCACGCACAGATTTACAGATAAAAAAGACACGTTCTGCTGCACCATTGGTGCGCAGAACGTGTCTTTTCGTGTCCAACCTAATTGTACATGTAAACCATTCAATATCTATTCAGGATCTGCAACCTTAACCAGTTGCTTGCCCAGATTATCTCCCGAGAAGAGACCCATGAATGCTTCCGGCGTCTGTTCGAACCCGTCCACAATGTTTTCTTCATACTGGATATGACCTTCCTTGATCCATTTCGCCAACTTGGCGCGGCCTTCCTTGAAGGATTTCGTATAGTCACCCAGCAGGAAACCTTTCATTAATGCTGTATTCGTTAACAGCAACGTCTGTGGTCGCATCCCGATATCCGGTTTCTCCAGATTATAGGACGAGATCTGACCGCATAACGGAATACGTGCATTCCGATTGATGTGGCGCAAGACTGCATCCGAGATGTCACCGCCCACATTGTCAAAGTAGACATCTACGCCATTTGGGCAAGCCCGTTCAATGGCCGCTGACATATCCTGCTCCTTCTTGTAGTTCAACACCACGTCGAAGCCCAGCTTTTCTTTCAAATAAGCGCATTTCTCATCAGAGCCTGCAATGCCTACCACGCGTGCTCCCACAATTTTACCAATCTGACCTGCAATCATGCCTACCGCTCCGGCTGCTCCAGATACAACGACGGTTTCGCCGTCCTTCGGTTTGCCGATGTCTTCCATACCAAAATAAGCCGTCAGACCCATCAGGCCCAGCGCACCCAGGTAAGCGGTGATTGGCGCTTCTTCCGTATCGATCAGCGACAGATCCCCCGTATTTACTGCGGCATATTGCTGCCAGCCCCACATACCGGATACGAGATCTCCTTTGCGCAGATTGGGTTCCGAAGATTCTACAACCTGTCCAACGGCTCCACCCTTGATCACTTCATTTAACGCGTACGGTGCAGCATAGGATTTTGTATCTTTCATGCGGCCCCGCATGTACGGATCGACCGACAAATATAATGTACGTACCAGAACTTGCCCAGCTTCCGGTTCAGGAAGAGGTGCATCAATGAAGTTGAAATTCTCTCTGGAAGGGGCACCTTCGGGACGAGACGCAAGTACGATTTGTTTATTTAAAGACACCAAAATTACCTCCTTGTTGCCAAGTGGGCGCAAGGTTAACCCTTGTCAGCTGAGATCACTTACCACCGGCTCTGTGTTATCACTTCTTAATAGTTTAAACCGAAACAGGCGGATCACAAACGTGGGCCGCCTTGAAATATGCAAATATCGTCACATTGTAGCTGCTTTTGGCTATTATTGTGCTGTCAAAATCACTGGACCATCCGCCGTAATCGCAATCGTATGTTCATACTGGGCAGACAGACTTCCATCCATAGTACGAGCAGTCCATCCATCTGAATCCAGCTTACTTCGGAACGTACCAATATTCAGCATCGGTTCGATCGTAATAACCATGCCTTCCTTGAGACGCGGACCCCGATGAGGCGGACCGTAGTGAGGGACTTGTGGTTCCTCATGCATCTTCTCACCAATGCCGTGACCAATAAACTCACGCACAACCGATAGGCCTTCACCTTCTGCATACACTTGAATCGCATTGGAGATATCTCCGATCCGGTTGCCCACCACGGCAAGTTCAATGCCTTTGTACAGAGAGTTTTTGGTTACATCCAGCAGATGTTGTGCTTCCGGAGTCACTTCACCTACGGCATATGACCAGGCCGAATCCGCCAGCCAGCCATTTAGATTAACCACCATGTCGATTGTAACGATATCGCCGTCTTTCAGTGCATATTTTCCCGGAAACCCGTGACAGATCACATCATTAACCGACGCACATGTCGCATATTGGTATCCGTTATATCCCTTTTGTTCCGGCGTAGCGCCATTTTTCTTCATAAAAGCTTCTGCAAACTGGTCGATCTCCTGTGTCGTAATGCCCGGACGAATCATCTTTGCAATTTCTCTATGGCATGCGGCGAGAATTTCTCCGGCTTTTTTCATATATTCAATCTGTTCTTTGGTCTTTAATGTAATCATAATAACTACTCCTGTCCGTTAAAATCTTATCCTGTCCTCTATTGTAACGCTAAACACTCAAAATAAAAAATTCCGTGCAATCAGCAACATCCTATTATACGCCAAGCTCCTGTCCAATGAATACAATTATCCATGAAAAAATCGAAACCCCTCCATATCTGACCACGTATATGCTTAAAACAGTTGAAGTCGAAAGGGTGATAGCTCATGTTCAAAAAGATTATCGGCAAACTTATTGATTCCAAATCTTCATCTCACCGCAAACGTTACAGCTCCTCGGACAGGCGCTCCTATAAACGTCACAGCAGTTCCTCAGGCAAGCGTTCCTATAAGCGCTATTCTTCTTCGGATGTGAAATACCGGGACAGCCGCAGTGGCTCCGGGTATTACAAAAGCAGGAAATATAGCTCCAGCTAAGCGGCTCGCATGACTGCTTTTAAAGAACAATGATTATACCAGCTTATTAGACGCTTCAATAAATGAATATGTAATAAAGGGGTGCTCTGTTATCCGTACTTACGGATAACAGAACACCCCTTTATTGTTTCTATAGCAAAGAGGAAAAAGACCCCTATAAATATCGTACGAAGAGGTCACGGATAACAAATATAGGTCCGCCTATAGAGCTTATTTCATTGTAATTTCAGCAACACATTCTCAATTTCTGCCTGTAACTCCGTCGCTCCGCCTTCATAACCTGGACGGAGTCCAAGGAGTCGCTCCAGCATCTGGTGCAATTCAGGCGTAAGCTTAAGTTCCTCCTGCCAGCTGGCGGGTTCGCGGCCCTTCTCTGGCTCATAAGCCGAATACAGCATAAAGAGAAGAAAGTGGCCGATATCCTGCAGATCATGATCCGGTGTAGCCCGCTCATCTTCAGGCTCAGGGACTTCACGCATACGTCGCTTCAGCTCCGGCAACAACGGCTCCCCCAAGCGTCTCGCCAGGCCAAAGTCAATCAGATGCACCGTCCCTTCACGTAAAATAACATTGGGAATCCGCACATCTCCATGAATATATCCCTGCTCATGTACATGAGCCACCGGAGCCAGCAGTTGACCTGCCAATTCCAGACATTCCCGCTCCGTATATTGAAGACCTTGCTCAAATATGCAATCTTCCAGAGTCTGTCCACGAATATACTCGGTAACGATATAACTTCGTCTCCCGGATGTGAACACATCCAATAGATCAGGGATCGCCGGATGATGCAGACGTCTCATCACGTCCGCCTCCCGCTCCAACAGGTGCGCAGAGAGTCTGCCCTTGCTAGGTTTGGACTCCTTCAACGCCACTTCCCTGCCGTTCTGGTCATCTGTACACAGGTATGTCAGCCCATAGCTCCCCATACCCAGCGATTCCTGTATTGTATAACGCTCAGCAATGGTCGTGCCTTCCTGGCGAGGACGATCCGTCCATAATCCGAGCAATCTTTGCCAACTTCGTCGCAGCTCCACAGACCCTCCCACGCCAGCTTCCTGATCCACTCAGTCTTTAATCTATACTGAGCAGTTCGTTGCCAGTCTTCATGTTGTATGGAGCTTATTATATCAGGCCGATACTGTAAAATCACGATGGGTAAATGCCTGTTGCTCAAGCTTCCTTATGCTTCTTGGGCAGGAACCCAAACAACATACGCAGGGATACTCCTTTTGGTTTGCGTTTTCTTCCCTGGAAACTGCGCAGATTGGTTACGAGTTCACGATCCCGCTCTTCCTCCAGCTTCTCGTTCATCCATAGACGCTGTTTTTCCATCTGTTCCTGAAGCGCCATATGTGTCTCCGCCAGATGCTGAAGGGTCAACTCCAGTTCATCGACCCGCTGTTGCAGCAGCTGTACCCGATCATCCTGCTGTTGTTCTACAGCACCATAAGTCACCTCACTTACCAGTTGCCCCAGACCTTCATAGGATCTCAGATTACCCATTATTTCAGGTTCTTCAGGGAGTATAGATGACATGACTGTCGCTGCACATTCCGTCTCTGACAGACCTTCAATTCCCACCACCGGTACATCTACTTCTACTGCAGCTACAGGTACTTCTGGAGCCAAGACAGTCACCACAGCATCAGCCAGCGGTAGATTATGCTCTCTGAGTTCAGTCATCAGACGTTCAATGCACTCGATGTCGTCGGACTTGAATAGTCTCGATTTGTTGGCGGACCGTTCGAACCGGTATCCCTGTTCTTCCAGTGCCGCCGCATATTTACGAAGAGTACTGGCACCTATGCCCAGGCTCTTGGCCGTTTCCGTCGTTGCTCCTGCTTCTTCAATCATCATTAATTCCCTCCCGGAATGAAGTCTTTTGGGAATCAATTTCATAATACCTTTAGTAAGTTATGAAATTGATTCTTGGATAAAAACATTATGGCTTCAGCGTTCCTTTATGGAACCGTCATCGGATCGGGGCAACCTGTCTCATGGATCAAGTATGCTTATCTTTTGCTTGTCCGTATGTATTCGTCAGCTTCTCGGCAGATCCCTTTGGCGGTTTTGTTCTGTTTCTGCGGATTAATAAGAAGTTTTGTCAGGTATATGATCCGCACAAATAACCCCCAATCCGACAACGAGCATGAATGCTGTCATGTCGAATGACACAGGTGCAAACGCCGTCAAATCCTATGATTAAGAATTATTCATGTCAATTTTGTTAACTCATTTACTCCAATACGCTCCCGCGATAGCGGATATCATTGCTGCACAGCTTTTCCATGTGTTATCTTATGTAACGTAGAAGTGCACTTCAGCATAAAATAAAGGACAATACTTAACATAGGACGCATTAGTAACGGATAAATATCAATCTAAATGGGGGCTGAACGGCAGTGTTAGGAAAATCAGGCAAAGTAGCGGTGATCGGGGCGGGTCTTGTCGGTTCGAGTTGTGCGTATTCCATGATTAATCAATCAATTTGCAGGGAAATTATGATGGTGGACCAGACGTATGACCGTGCTGTAGCTCAGGCATTGGATTTTTCCCATTGTATGGACTTCACACATAATCGCACCAAGGTATATGCAGGCACATACGCCGATTGTGGCAATATGGATGTTATCGTCTTAACTGCCGGGGCGAATCCCAAACCAGGACAGACACGGCTGGATATTCTGGAGGAAGCGGAATCGATTGCCAAAGACATCGTGGTCCCGATCATGAACAGTGGATTTAACGGAATTTTTGTCGTCGCTGCTAATCCGGTTGACATAGTAACTTATATGGTATGGAAATTATCTGGCCTGCCGCGTGAGCATGTCATCGGCACAGGGACGTCCATTGACTCTTCAAGGCTCAAAACCCTGCTGTCTGAAGTCTTCTCCATCGATCCACGCAGTGTGCATGGTTATGCTCTCGGGGAGCATGGAGAATCCCAGTTCGTAGCCTGGTCCCATGTGACCATCGGTGGCAAACCGATTATGCACATCATGGATCAGCACAAGGAGCGCTTCAAACATCTGGATCTGGACGATATCGCACGCAAAACGAAAGATGCGGGATGGGAGATCTTCACTCGCAAAGGCTCTACCCAATTCGGGATTGGCAACGCCCTCGCTCACATCACTCGTTCCATCCTCAATGACGAACACAAGATCATCGCCGTATCGGCTATTCTGGACGGAGAGTACGAGCAACACAACGTTTGCGTCGGTGTTCCTGCAATCATCGGTGGCAATGGTATTCAGGAGATTATCGAGTTGAATCTGGATGCGGCGGAACGTGAGAAATTCAACAATTCCTGTGAAATCCTATCTGGTAACATCAATCGTCTGACACTGGTATAAGCCATTCGTGTACAACTCCACTTTGTATACTTGGGCTCAACTTCAAAAGCCTGCCAACGCAAACACGCCAATAACACTCCATCAGTGGAGGATTATTGGCATGTTTGCGTTTATTATTTTCACAGCCAGGTGAATCAATCTCATAATACCTTTAGCTGCTTCAATCAAGGCTAGATATAGATCAAAACGGTTCATTTTGTCTATATTTAGTTACAGAAATTGATTTTAGTGAGTTATGAAATTGATTTGGGTAGTTGTTCAATTCGGTGCAAGTTGAGGTTCGTCCCTTGGTCCCCATTGCTGTAACACCCGCTTCAACTCACTCAGCATAACCGGTTTGCTAATAAAATCACGCATACCAATCTCCAGACAAGCTTCCTTGTCTTCACGTTTGGCATTGCCTGTAACTGCGATGATTGGAGGTATGCGATCCTGTGGAATTAGGCGGTGTAACAGGTCTGTCGCCTTTAGTCCATCCATCACAGGCATATGAATATCCATCAGGACAATATCATAAGCATTCTGAGAGATGGCATCAATTGCCTCCACACCATTGGTACATACATCTGCGTGGTATCCGAGCTTCTCCAGATATTCTCGTAAAATCTTCCGGTTTACCGGATGATCCTCCGCCACCAGAATACGCATGGCGACCTTGTCACTCTGACGTGTGCGATCATGATGGAACTGACTTACTGTCTGTTCTGCTGAAGCATCTACACTCGCCGCAGGAACAGCAAACCGGAAGGTTGAGCCTTCCCCTTCTATACTCTCGACACTGATACTGCCTCCCATGATCTCCACGAGTCGCTTGGAGATGACCAGTCCCAGCCCTGTACCGCCATACTTCCGGTTAATCACCGGATGCAGTTGAGAGAAGGACTGAAACAACTGATCCAGCTTGTCAGCCGGGATGCCAATTCCCGTATCTTGGACCGCAAAATCAAGAACGCTGTCTTCAGGCTTTCTGCCCTTAATAATATCCACGTTAACATCAATGCTTCCCTGATCTGTGAACTTGAGCGCATTGCCAACCAAGTTCACCAGAATCTGCCGGATACGTATGGCATCACCGACCATGAACTCAGGGATGCTCGGATTGAGACGATATCTGATATCCAGATGTTTCTCATCTGCACGCGGTTTAAACAGTTCAGCAACCTGTTCCAGCATCTTGCGTAATGCAAATGGTTCATAAGCCAGTGCCATTTTCCCGGATTCCAGCTTACTGAAGTCCAAAATATCATTAAGGATGTTCAGCAGAGCATCGCCACTGTCTCGAATAATCTCGGCATATTCACGCTGTTCTTCCGATAAATCGGTACCGATCAACAATTCTGTCATCCCCACGATCCCGTTCATCGGTGTCCGGATCTCATGGCTAACCATCGAAAGAAATTCTGACTTGGCCTGAGCTGCCAGCTCAGCTGTTTCTTTGGCACGTACAATTTCACGTTCGCCAGTCACGTCATTGAACACAACCACGGCGCCCTGAATCTGTCCCTGTTCAATAATCGGCGTCACCTGATACTGCACCAGAAAGCTGCTGCCATCTTTACGCCAGAATACATCTTCCTTGATTGAACGTCTCTGTCCATCCAACACGGTCATGTGGATCGGACACTCTTCTTGTGGCAAATGACTTCCGTCTGCACGGGTGTGATGTATGATGGGATGTGAGTTTTTGCCAATGAATTCTTTCGCCTCATAACCGAACATCGAAGCTGCTGCAGGATTCATAAACATGGTGATTCCATCCGCATCCAAACCATATATTCCTTCCGTAACCGTGTTGAGGATCAGCTCATGTTGCTTGCTGAGCTCCTGAATCCGCTCCGTATATTCCTTGCGCTCGGTAATATCGGACACGATCCCATAGACGCCTACCATTTCCTTATCCACAATAATGGGCACATTCGTAACAGATACTTCAATCTTCCGACCTCTTGAATTGACGATTCGGGTCTCATAATATTGCGGTTCGCCTTGCTTCACCATTTCAAAATAATGTTTGCCGTATTGTACTTCGCATTTATCAAGATTGGATAAAAAAGATTGGCCAATAAGCTTATTGCGCGGAATATCCAGCATTTGCATCAGTTTGCTGTTCACTGCGCTGTATTTACCTTCCAGATTCAATGAATACACAGCTGCCGGGTTATGTTCGAACAACGATCTGTATCGCTGACGGCTTTCCCGAAGACGTCTGTCCGCATCCTTATGCTGGGTAATATCCCTGCTGATGCTTACAATCTGGACACTCTTGCCACGCTCTCCAGCCACAGGTTTTGCCAATGTCTCCATCCAGATATAATGTCCCTTTTTGTGCAACACACGCATCTTGCAGCCATTGCCGATCTTGGAAAGATCCATAGGGTCCGGATAATCTCCCGGATAACAATAATCCTTGAAGGACTTTCCTATGACTTCCTCCGACTTATAACCCAGTAAGGTGTACACGGAAGGGGAAACGTATAATAACTCGCCATCCGTAGCACAAGTTGTAATCAAATCTTGTGCATGGTCAGCCAGCACCTGATATTTCTCCTGTGCCTCCTTAAGCTCACGTTGCACTTCCAGGATATCGGTAACATCTTTGGCAATGCCATAGATTCCTACAACTTCTTTTCCCTCCGTTATAGGCACATACGTGATCTCTGCCTGTTTCAGGGAACCATCTTTATGATAAAAAGTAATGGAATTACTGACTGAACGTCCAGCCATTACCTCTTTAATGTATTGTTTGCGTGAATTTTCACTGTCCGGAGGACAGATCTCACCCTGATTCATACGAATCAAGTCATCCAGTGTATACCCCGATATCCGCTCTACCGAGGGATTAGCATCAATATAGTTTCCATGGATGTCCATTACGTAAATGGCATCCGGATGGTTAAAAAACAGTGATTGGTAAGAACTTCCCTCAGAAATAATGCGCTTCAGGGTTTCCATTTTATTAATATCCAAGGCTTACCCCTCTTTTCTCAGCCAATATCTTCATCTAACAACAGGGATTAATTATCCCTTACAAAAATGGGCCTACCCTCGAATAACCATGTAAGCCTGCCTAGAAACAGCTTTTTTTATTTTACCAGATTCTCGTCTCATTTTGCTTACAATCTATGATTCAATTCACATGATGTGTGAGGTAATACTTGGAATTATGATATTACTTAGGAGCGTCTTCAATGAAAGACAAGTTATACAAGGATTAATGTTAACCTCTGACAACCTTGAAGTTCAATTCCAAGTCAGCTGAATCTGGCGAATGGCTGAACGATTTTCTAAAGAGCTCAGGACATCTTATTTGGCGTACATGTGCCCTTTTTAAATTTTAAAGAACATCAGACACGCTAATCCCTATAATCTCCTGAGATAAACGCTGCAAACGGTTGTTTCATTGGATATAACATGTCTCAAGTTCCTTAGATTGCTGCGATCACTTCAAATCCTTGATTAAGACTCCTCAGATTCGTTAGCGAGCTGAGAGGATGACCCGAACTCCCCCTGAAGAAAAGCTCCTCAAGGAAAGAGAGATCATCCGCTCTTACGATGCCTTGACGTAAAATTAACGATACAAATTGTATCAAAAAGGCTATAATCGTTAAAAAAACGATTTTCAACTACGGAGAGGACGGATGAATCATGCTGCCCAACAGAGTTAAAATTATTTATGGCAAACTAAGAGGTTTGGCCATCTTTGGTAAAATTCAGCCCTCTATGGGCCTGCTGCCACGAATCAGGGGTAAGGTTTATCTGAATAGATTGGGTGACCTGCAGGTGGGAAAGCGGCTTAACATTATAGGCAAACCTTGGGGAACCCAGTTAACGGTGGTCAAAGGCGCGCGATTAACGATTGGCGATGACGTCATGATTAATGCAGGAGTCGGGATTGCCGCTAACGTTGAAGTGACCATCGGCAATAACGTCATGATTGGTCCTCGAACAAGCATATTCGACAGTGCCTACCACCGAATTGACTCGCTGGATGACGGGAGCCAAACTGCCAAGCGGATTGTGATTCAGGATAATGCCTGGATTGGTACAGGCGCACTCATTCTGCCGGGAGTGACTATTGGCAGAAATGCAGTCGTGGCAGCAGGAAGCACGGTGACCAAAGATGTACCCGAGAATACACTGGTAGCCGGAGCGCCGGCCAAAATCATTCGGGAACTGACCATTCATGATGGTTGGGTCAGACATTAGAAAAAAATCCCCTCAAGCTCACATACAATAGAACGTTGCATGTTTTGCTTAAAGAGGATTTTGATTTACGATAACCAAGTGGGTAATGGATTATTCAGATTTCTTTTTTCGCAAAATACATCATGCCGATTCCAATAAAAATAACAGCACTGCCTCCAACAACCGCCAGCATCGTCATCAGTGGCACGTTGTAGGCTCCGAAACCCGCGCCGTCCACGGGTGTCATCAGAATCATCGGTTGTGCCCATGGATAATACGGCCCATATGTCGCCGAGTTTACAATGAGAATATTCGGTATGGTCAGTGCAAAATTCAGTGCGAGCGGTGCGGCAAAGCTACTCCACACCAATGAAACGAACATCTGCAGGGCAGCCAAGGGTACACAGGCCAGCAACCCAAGCAGTAGTTTGCCCACCAGGAATCCCCAGGGTATCTCCATCGTAATGCCATGGATCATGCCTGCCAGCAAAATGGATATCAGCAACAACACTTGTGTACCCGCCAGAAGCATGAGTACAATCGTCAGTTTGCCAGCATATACACCTGAACGTGTGAGCGGCAAAACCAGCATCTGCTTCCACCCTCCTCCCGCATGTTCGAAACGGCAGACAAAGGACGTAAACACGCCAGTCAGCATCGGCAAAAGGAGTAATCCGTGTAAGAAGACCATGGTGCCCATCAGTACCTGCCAATTCCCCGATGGAGTGGACAACAGTCCGATGAGCAGTGCAATAAGTGGACTTAACAGAATCAGGAGCCATATGGGTGATTTGCCCATCTTCAACCGCTCAGCAGACAAAATTCGAAAATACGTTGTCGCAAAGCTCATATCAGGCCACATCCTTCCGGCTAAAATGCACCATACCCAACAACAGGATCAAGAGCCCCAGACCTGCCCCCATGCCTGCATACAGATATGGATTAGGTCCATTCCAAGCCATCTGTGCCCAAGCAAGTGGAAAATACGGTGAGATACTGAGCGCAAACATGCCTGTTATCGCGAGAACAATTCCCAGAGTGACGGGAAGCGCCTGATTTTTATTGACCATTGTGAGCCACAACTCCAGTGACAACACCGGAAGTGCACCAGCCAAAGGCAATAGCCCCAGCTTGATCGCATGTGTCCAAGGTATTTCGCTGGCATGGAATCCGAGGACCAGACCCAGACCAACAATTCCTGCGGTTAGCAGCAGGCAGGAGATCACCAGCAGCACACAAGCAAGCAGGAACTTGGCTAAATACACGGCTGGTCTGGGAATGGGCATCGCAAGCAACTGTTTCCACGATCCCTGTTCATGCTCGATATTAGCGATCATGGAGCTAAGAATAGTTGCTCCCAGCATCAGAGACAAGGGCACAAAGACAACCACATTGCCGAGCAATCCGCCCCACAGGTTATCTGCATACTGCTCTTTCAGATAGTCCAGCCGTAAGCCAAAATTAAGCGCCTGCATCGCTGTCAATCCAAGAGGGGCCAGAAAGATAAGAAACCAGATCCCTTTCCCCCGAATCTTGAGCCAGTCCGACGATAATGCACGCCCGGTCATATGGAAGCCCCCTCGCCAATGACCCGCATGAACAGATCTTCCAGTGACTGACGCTGTTCCTCTACACGATACACATCATGATCCTGCTCAATCAATCGGCGCACAAGCAGTGCCACTGAACTGTTATCCATATAAGGGAACGTTAATGCAGAACCTTGTTGCTGACCAAATTGTCCCTGTTCTCTCGCCAGCTTCATAGCCTCTTCCGGCTTGGAAACCGTTAACCGGATAGAGCTACCCGTCTGACTATGCAGACTTGCGATGGTATCCTGAAGCACCATCTTGCCTTCACGGATAATACCAACACGACTTGCCATCTGTTCGACTTCACTCAGCAAGTGACTGGAAACCAGAACGGTAATGCCATGTTCCAGAGGCATACGTTTGATCAGTTCCCGAATCTCCTGAATACCGGCAGGATCGAGCCCATTCGTTGGTTCGTCCAGAATCAGCAGCTCCGGTTCACCCAACAAAGCGCTGGCAATACCCAGACGTTGCTTCATCCCAAGGGAGTACCCCTTCACCGAACGTTTGGCATCCTTGGTCAGATCTACAATGGACAGCACTTCAGCAATTCTTGATTTTGGTACATTGATGATGCGGCGCAAAGTTTCCAGATTCTCTACTGCGTTCAGATGTCCGTAATAGGACGGGTATTCGACCAAGGAACCCACACGGCGCAAGATATCCATGCGATCCTTGCGGATATCCTTGTCGAAGATACGGATCACGCCTTTGGTTGGTTTAATCAAGCCGAGAAGCATGCGAATCGTTGTTGTTTTGCCGGCACCGTTGGGACCGAGGAAGCCGTAGATATCTCCCTTTTTAATATGCAGATCAAGTTCACGGACCGCTGCACGGTCCCGGTATGTTTTCCATAAATTCGCCGTTTGAATAATATTTTCACTCACTGTATGATCACCTCGGAACTATCGTAACCTTCCAAGGTTAAAGCCAAAGTAGTCTCTAGTTTAAGTTTAGTTTAAAAAAGCTATTTCAGCGGTTTGTTGTTTCCCTGTTTCCCTTACCACTGTAGATATATGTCTGGACACCCGTATCGGAACTGCTTACCCGCTTGCACAGACCCATCTCACGAATCAACAGGTCTACAATGGATAAGCCTAGACCTGTGCCTTTTGTGTCGGAATTCGGTTGCATTCCCGGACCCCGATCCTGAATAACGATGGCCGTCTCACCCTGAATCTCCTGAGTTGATATACCAATATATTTCCCGCTGGCGGCATGACGTATCACGTTTTGGAACAAATTATCAAGAATACGGCGCATGCCCTGTTCATCCATATGCCAGATCAGCGGTTCCTCTGGCAGGTCAATATCAATATCAAATTGCTCTTTCTCCCAGACCGGGTACCAGGCGGCAGCCGTTTCCCTGACGATCCGCAGTATATCTTTCTCTTCCAGCTTCAGTGTATATTTCCCACTCGTGAGCAAATTATAGGACAACATGTTGTCAATGAGCCCACCGAGGTCCTCCATCTTCGCTTCCATGCGATGTAATGAACGGTCACCTTGCTCGCTCAGCGCTTCCTTGTGCAAAGCATGCATATGCCCACGAATCACCGTTAGCGGGGTGCGCAGATCGTGGGAAAGCCCCGCAATCAGACGTTTGCGCAATTGTTCTTCCTCGCGTTCACGGCGACGGCTGTCGGACAGTTGATGCACCATCTGATTGAAGGATTCCTCCAGTTGACCAATCTCATCTGACCGGCGGATATCTACCGGAAGCGGAATGCCCTCCTTGCCCGGGGTCATCATCGCCGTCTGTAAGCGAATAAGTCGTTTGCGAATGCGCGCGAAGAAGAGAATCGACATGATGATGAAAATCATGAAGATGATAGTCATCACAATGCCAAGATACAGGAGCTCCATCGGCCAGTTGCTCTGTGTCATTTGCAGAAGTGATCGCGGCACTTCAATGATCATGAAGCCCTGTCCCTTGTCCTTTTCACCTCCGCCGATGTATGTAACTACGGTTAGCGGATCTCGATAGGAAGCTTCTTTCATGAATTGCACCGTGTTGCTCACATTCCATATGGCCGGAATTCGAGTCTCTGCCGTTTTCCCGGAATCCAGTGACCATCTCAATGTCGTGTCTGTCCTGCCATCCGGCGATGTGGAATTCAGAAGCGTTACATCTTCACCACCGAGAATAAAGAGGGTCTCACCGCTCGCATTCACACGATACATGGAAGACTTGGGATACGATGCATGTAATTGCTCCAAACGGGCCTTAATCTCCTCATCTGAAGCACCATTCAGGTTCACCGCTTCACGCGACCATAGGTTACTGATCCGGGTAACATCACCGTACGGTGCCGCTTGATTCGTATTTGTGTTGTTCACTACGACAACATATATGATGGATATGATCGGCAGAACGACGGGCACGAATAATACTGCCGCCAGAATCAGGATGATATATCTGGACATCAAGGACCGCCCAAAGCGTAGCTTGCCCTGCCTGGTTTGCTTATGCTTAGGAGCCATGCGCGGTTCTCCTTTCCATTCTCCATTCATCGTCTTCCGTGCTCTGAACCGTCGGATCATGGCTTCTTCACGCGATATCCCACACCGCGGACTGTCTGAATAACTACCGGATTGGCCGGGTCAAGCTCCAGCTTCTCGCGTAGATGTCGAATATGTACCATCAAAGTCTTGTCTCCATCCAGGTAGGGCTCGTTCCAGACGGCTTCATAGATCTGCTCTTTGGTTCGAATCATGCCCATATGTCGTAGCAGGTAAGCGAAGATGTGGAACTGTTTTCCCGATAAAACAATCTCATCCCCCGTCTCCTCATTGACGATGCGGTTGTCCTTCTCATAGATGGAGAGGTGATCCAGCTTCAGAGCTGTATCCGATGAGACCGCAGTTCCCGCCTTACGCAGTTGGACCTCAATCCGGGCAGCCAGTTCATCGGGGTGAAATGGTTTGGTCACATAGTCATCGGCAAAATCGAGACCATGCAACTTGTCGTCAATGGACGTTCTGGCCGAGAGCATGACAATGGGCACGGCTGGATGTTCTTTTTTCAGTCGCTGACCCACCGTAAATCCATCCAACCCGGGCAGCATGACATCCAGAATAATGAGTGAGCAACCAGCAGCAGCCTCCGCTGCACCTTCACCACTGCCGAGCCATACCACCTCATAACCGCGTTCCTCCAGATCGGCTCTGACCCAAGTTGCAATTTCCGTATCATCTTCAATATATAACAGTTTGGTTTTCATTCGAATATTCGTTTCCTTTCCGCCCCCATTGGGTTAATGATATATCTGAGCATCATCATCACAAAAGCTGTCTATAACAGATGGGTTCATATCTTGTTATCTTGTTGAAGCCATGTTGAATTCCTTTACGTTACCACACATTCTAATTATAGCTTATCCATTAACGTGGGGAATGTTATATCAATCAAATCGACCAAGTACATATTATACCTACACCTGACGGGAGGAATTTCATTATGCTGTTGGAAGCCATCTATCATCAACCGAAACGCAATTGGGCCTATGCCTATGACCAAGACACAATTCATCTGCGCCTGCGCGCCAAAAAGAATGATCTGACTGAGGTACATGCCCTGACTGGAGACAAATATGCGTGGGATGCAACCAAAGCGCTGGTTCCTTTAACAAAGTTCACCTCTGACTCGATGTTCGATTACTTCGAGGGCGAGGTGAAACCTCCCTACCACCGACTGAAATACTCTTTTCTGCTGAAAAACGGAGACGAACAGATCTGGATGACCGAGACGGACTTCCAGGAAGAAGAACCGGACGATCCAGGTCGTATGTTCCAGTTCCCTTATATTCATGCCGGAGCTGTATTCACACCCCCTGCATGGGTTAAGGATGCGGTGTTCTATCAGATTTTCCCTGAACGATTCGCGAACGGCAATCCGGATATTAGTCCGGAAAAGGTGGAACCGTGGGGCGGCGAGCCAACACCCTTCAATTTCTTCGGCGGTGACCTTCAGGGCGTGATCAACCATCTGGATTACATCAGCGATCTTGGCATTAATGCGATCTACTTCACACCCATTTTTGAAGCCACCACCAATCACAAATACGATACTGAGGACTACCTGCGGGTAGACCGGCACTTTGGTGACGCAGATACCGTGAAACGACTGGTCGAGCTGTGCCATGCACGTGGAATTCGCGTACTTCTGGATGCTGTGTTCAACCATTCCGGGAAGACGTTTGCCCCGTTTGTGGATGTGCAGAAGAACGGAGAACAATCCAAATACAAGGACTGGTTCCATGTACACGAATACCCGCTGGACGTGAAGGATGGCATTCCTACTTATGAGACCTTCGGATTCGAAGCACACATGCCAAAGCTGAATACGGAGAATGCCGAGGTTAAAGCCTATCTGCTGGAGGTTGCCGAGTACTGGATTAAGGAAGTGGGTGCAGACGGATGGCGACTGGATGTTGCCGACGAAGTGGATGATGCCTTCTGGCGTGATTTCCGCCGAGTAGTCAAAGCTGCTAATCCGGATGCCTATATTCTGGGCGAAGTATGGAATGAGTCCTCCTCCTGGCTTCAAGGCGACCAGTTCGATGCGTCCATGAACTATCCGTTTACCGATGCTGTGAATGCTTTCTTTGTGAAAAACACAATGCATGCCGAACAGTTCGCGAACTCCATCGGTCGGCAATTATCCCGTTATCCGCTTCAGGCCAGCGAAGTGGCGTTTAACTTGCTGGACAGTCACGATACCCCGCGACTGCTCACGCTGTGTGAAGGAGACCAGCGCAAGATGAAGCTGGCTGCATTATTCCAGTTCAGTTACATGGGCGCGCCGTGCATCTATTACGGAGACGAGATTGGCATGGACGGCGAGCATGATCCGGGCTGCCGTAAATGCATGGAATGGGATGAAGCGAAGCAGGACCGTGAGTTGCTCGACTTTTATCAAAAACTGATCTCCCTGCGTCATGCTCATCCTGCCCTCCGTGCAGAAGGCACCGTTCGTTTCCTGCAGGCTCGCTCGGATGGCAGCCAATTGGTATTCGAACGGCAGAATGAAGAGGAACGCATTCTGGTTCTGTTCAATCGCTCGGAAGAGACGGCTATTGTCGAGCTGGAGGCTGGTGACGAGGAATGGACCGAGCTATTCGGTGGAAACCATCGTACCGCCAAGGATGATGACGTGCTTGCCATTGAATTGCCTGCGTATGGATATGCCGTACTGAGTACGTCTGTGAGCAAGGACTAGATCAGATTACACATACATCTGAAGTCACATATTAGTAACCTGGCTTCGCATCATTTGACAGCATAAAAACAAGCGTCCTGCAGAACCCGGATTCGGGTTCGCGGACGCTTGTTTTGTATTCGCCATTATACATAATAATGTCACTGATCATATCCCGGTAGTCCCAGTTCAGCTTAAACCTGAGGGTCCGTGTCCACTTGAGCATTGTCCGCCCCACTTGTAGTTGTGTCAGAATCCGCTGTCTTCGGCTCCATCTCCGGCTCTGCACGCTTGGCCTTCGGTTTTGCCAGCTTCTGCATCATTTTACGGCCAGTTGGCGTCTGAGCCAACCCGCCTTGGGCTGTCTCCCGGTGACGGCTCGGCATCGCACTGCCTACTTCCAGCATAACGTCGATGACTTCATCTGACGGAATAGCACTACGCACTCCGGCCAGGGCCATATCAGCCGCAGCCAGCGCCGTAACTGCACCCAATCCGTTACGGACGATGCATGGAATCTCAACGAGGCCTGCGACCGGATCGCAGATAAGGCCCAGTGTATTTTTCAACGCCAAGCCTACGGCATGAACGACCTGTTCCGGTGTACCTCCACGCAGTTCAACCATGGCACCTGCAGCCATGCCGATCGCGGAACCCACTTCTGCCTGACAGCCCCCTTCCGCACCGGAGATAAATGAATTGTTGGCGATAACATAACCGATCGCTCCCGCGCAGAACAACCCATTCACCAAATGTTCGTCCGTCCAGCCAAATCGCTCCTGTGAGCTAATAAAAACACCGGGGATGATGCCGCAGGAACCGGCTGTTGGTGTTGCCACAATCCGGCCCATGGAGGCATTTACTTCAGATACACACAGGGCATACGCCATGGCAAGTGCGGAAGCATCTCCTGAGCAAGTCTCACCCTTGCGAATGTACTCGGCCATTCTTTTACCGTCTCCACCCGTTAATCCACTGCGTGAAGTGGTATCTTCCGTTAACCCTTTACGTACCGCTTCCTTCATCACCTGATAATATTCAGACATCTGTTTCACAACATCCGCTTCCGGTGTATTGGTCTCCTGAACCTGCTCCTCGATCATCAGTTGAGCAATCGTTTTGGATTCCGCTGTACAGATCGTATTCAGTTCGTGTAAATGTTTAAATCGCATCCGAATCAACTCCTCTCTTCAAATCGATGACACGAATGTCCAGTACATGATCCAGCTCCTTCAGACGCTTGAGCATATCAGGATTCGGCACGCCATCCATCTCCATCGCAGTAAGCGCTTCGCCATCACGGGCTTTCCGGTCCACCTGCATATACCCGATGTTAACCCCGGATGAACTGATCGTGGACGTTACCGAGGCAAGCACCCCTGCTTTGTCCGCATGCCGCAGCACGAGTGTCGGAAACTCACCACTAATCTGAACACGAAAATCATTCATCGCATGCACCGATACACTACCACCACCAATAGAAGCACCAATTAAGGAACATGTACGCCCTTCATGCCACAACTCAATTTTGACCGTATTCGGATGAGGAGCAGGCAGGCCACTTGTGTAAAATTCAACCTCCATGCCCGCTTCCTCTGCATATTGCTCTGCATCCGGGATACGCGGATCGTCTGTGACATAATCCAGCAGACCGCCGATCAGTGCCAGATCTGTTCCGTGCCCCTGATACGTATCAGCAAATGAGCCGTATAGTGTCAACCGGGCACGTTCGGGCGTACCACCTAGCCACTGACGAGCGATTCTTCCGAGCCTTGCTGCTCCAGCTGTATGTGAACTTGAAGGCCCCGTCATCGACGGACCAATAATTGAGAAAACATCTTTAAATCGCACCTTGTAACCCTCCAATTGTATTCGTCATTTCCATCCAGATCCCATGCCATAATGTTCCTTTATTACTGAATGATGACATCAAAAAAGGACAGAAGAAGGCCTCAGGCCCTCTCTCTGTCCTCGATACCTGAGAGTTTCACGATCAGCAGTGTCTCACGACAAGGTGCATTGCCTGCGATTACAGACAAGTCACCGGACTAACTGATCATATACCCCTTGGGTGGCGCAATTCGCGCACTCTCCAGAGTTGCGTCCAACGATGGTACATTTACCTGAGAGATTAACCACTGGGCCGGGTGCGCAGCAGCTTGCTCCTTCGGTGCCTGAACACTAGCCATTTTGCTCGGCTAATTCAGGTCTCTCCCGCTCGTTATCATCCGCTGTATGGAACCATTCTGAGCGAATGTCAGAACAGTAATGGAAATCGTTCATTCTTCTTCATTAAGATTAATCGACCGGAAGATCAGTGTCAACAAACTTAACGATTTCTTTGGATGTATTTCCTTCATTTTCGATTGAATCGATAAAACCAGAATATTTTGTCAGCTTTCATCACATTAAAACGATAAAAAGAACTTGTAAACAGCTTATTTCATTTCCCTTCAATTCATAAAGCGCTTACTACTATTTATGATATTGTCCACGAAACTGTTCGGGTATTCAGGCAACCATTATATTTGAACCACACTGTTCGTAGCCCTTCCGGATCTGTACACCCTAATTCACAGTTCGTAGAAGATACTCTCGTTCTGTACATAGGGTCTGCAATACTTGCTGCATAACTTCGGCATGCGGTCTTTCATCCATTCGTGTCTCGACTCATTCGCCATCTGAAAGGCATAATAACCCAGTGTAAAGATCAACATGAACCCTTCCATTAATCGGATATCACGATCCGTCAGTGGTCCGATCTGTTTGGTATAACCTGATAAGAATATGTCACGTTCCTCCCGGTTGAACATAAGTGCTGCCCCTCCGGCATCGAAAAGATAATAACCATAACCGTGTAGGCAAAAATCAATCATGGACATCCCCTGATCCGTTATCAGCAGATTGTTGCGAGTAATATCCCCATGAATGATCCCCCATGTCCCTGCGTGCTGTGGGTACGTTGCTAGCTGCTCATTAATGTTCTCAAACGTCTCACGAAGCAGATCGAAGTCTTCCGTTGTAAAAATCCCCAGTCGGACACCTTCCTCCAGCTGCCCTAACATGACCAAATTCTCATGGACATTGCCATATGCCGGGCGTACCTTAGTTCGATCTGTCTGATTCTGCACACGTCCATATTGATGAAGCATCTGCAGTTGTGCCCCAAGATCATAGATCTGCTCTGTTGTCAGGCGTTCTCCCTGCTGGATGTCCCTCCCCTCAATCCACTCCAGTACTGTACAACAGATCTCTTTCCCTGCCTCACTTGTCCATACCGTGACACATTCACCGGATGCATTGCGTACCGGATGTTGCACGCGCAATGCTGTCGTTGCATTTAACTCATGAAGCAGGTTCATCTCTGCCTCCAGCGCAGGAGGCGTATGCTGAATGCCTGACATACTTGCATATGCGGCTTGATGTATACGCAGCAGATACTTCTGCCCGCTCGCTTCATCCACGACATGGTACGTCAGATTCTCGTTGTGACGAATATAGGAAACGACAGGTTTTTCAATCGTGTAGTTCTGTATGATATCCGCTGCCATGTGATCATAAGACATCTTATCCGTATTGATCATCAACATCTCCTTCGGAGTTATGTAAACGTTCTCTTCACACTAAATATCGTAGCATAATGTTTATCCTGCATACAGAAAATTCCACTAAAATTACAAATTAAAAAAGCACAACCCCCGACCAACTGTCCAGGCATTGTGCTTTCTTTTTTCTATATTTATTTCTTTATCTCTATTACTCTATGTTACACTCCATGATCCAATTAACCGAAACGACCCATAATGTATTCTTGCGTCAGACGATTGTCCGGGTTAGTGAAAATGTGCTCCGTATCCCCGTGCTCAACCATACTTCCAAGATAGAAATAAGCCGTGTAATCCGAGATGCGTGCCGCCTGCTGCATGTTATGGGTAACAATAACAATCCGCAGATCTTTCTTGAGCTCGGTAATCAACTCTTCAACTTTACCCGTAGATACCGGGTCAAGTGCAGATGCAGGCTCATCGAGCAGCAGAATCTGCGGATCAACAGACAGAGCGCGGGCGATACATAACCGCTGCTGTTGTCCACCTGAGAGAGACAGGGCTGATTCATTCAGCCTGTCTTTCACTTCGTCCCAAAGCGCAGCACGACGCAAGCTTTTTTCCACAATCTCATCCAGTGCCTTCTTACTCTTCGTACCACGGTAGCGGGGGCCAAACGCGATATTGTTGTAGATGGACTTATGAAAAGGATTTGGCTTCTGCCACACCATGCCAATCTTCTGGCGAAGCTTGATTACATCGGTTCCAGGCTCATTCAGATCGTTACCGTCCATCCAGATATGTCCCTCTGTGCGGGAACCGGCGATCTCGTCGTTCATTCGGTTAAGCGACCGGAGGAACGTGGATTTACCGCAGCCAGACGGCCCGATGAGCGCCGTTACGCTCGCTTCGGGAAATGTGAGACTGATCTGCTTGACCGCCTGAAAATGTCCATAATATATGCTTAACTGTTCCGTACCAAAAGGTATGGCCATGTTGGTTCCTCCTTATTTCGAAGCTGTCATGCGGCGGAATACAACCCGACCGATCCAGCGCGCACTTAGATTGAACGCCAGCACGAGAATGACAAGCACAGCTGATGCACCTGCTGCCACCTCTTTGGAATCTGGCCCAATGCCTTCACTGTTCACTTTCCAGATATGGACAGCAAGTGTCTCTGCCGGACGGAACGGATTAAGCGGTGATCTTGGACTCGTCGGATTCCAATCTGTAAAGTCCAGTGGTGGACTACTCATACCTGCGGTGAACATCAACGCTGCCGCCTCACCAAAGATCCGGCCCGATGCCAGAATCGTACCCGTAATCAAACTCGGCAATGCCACAGGCAGCAGAATGGAAGTGATAATCTTCCACTTGGACAGTCCAAGTGCAAGACCCGCTTCCTTCTGTTCCTTCGGAACAGCCCGGAAGGCCTGCTCCGTTGTCCGTACCATCAGTGGCAAGTTAAAGATCGCCAGAGCCAAGGCACCCGAGATCAGGGAGAAACCAAGACCAAATTGATTTACAAGCAATAAGAGACCAAACAAACCGATAACGATGGAAGGGAATGATGACAACACTTCAACGACCAGACGAATGAAGCTGGTGATCTTGCCTGGTTTGGCGTATTCAGCCATGTAAATTCCACCGCCCCATCCGAGTGGGATGGTCACAATCAATGTCAGGACAAGCAAGAATACGGAGTTAAAGAGCTGTGGACCAATCCCGCCGCCACCCTTAAGCAACTGGGGTGCACTCGTCAGAAAGTTCCAGCTAATATGTCCAATTCCTCTATACATGATGAAGCCAAGCAGACCGAGCAATATAATAACAATGAACAGGGCCAATACAACGATAACGGATGTTGCAATTTTATCTACCGTCTTTGCCTTCATTTTCATACCCGGTTCCTCCTTTCAAGCAGGCGAACCAGAATGACGAAGACAAATGTCATCACCAACAGGACAAGCGCCATACTCCACAGTGCATTGTTATGAACAGACCCCATCGTGGTGTTACCCATGCTGAGTGTAATTACACTTGTTAATGTTGAAGCCGATTCGAGCAAGGATGTTGGAACATGCGGTGCATTACCGATAACCATCTGCACAGCAAGGGCCTCACCAAAAGCACGAGCCATACCCAAAACGACACCTGTCAACAAAGCCGGCAAAGTCGTAGGAATGATGACACGGTAGATGGTTTGCCATCGAGTGGCACCCAGTGCGTACGAGGATTCACGCAATCCTTTTGGCAAAGCAGACAACGCATCTGCCATAATACTTGTTACCGTAGGAAGAATCATTACCGCCAGAACAAGACATCCGGCTGCAATCCCGACGCCTGTTCCACCAAAGATACTGCGCAGCAAAGGTACGATGACACTCAGACCGATAAATCCGTAAACAACAGACGGAATTCCAGATAAGAGCTCAATGGCCGGTTGCAATATCTTTTTCCCTTTACCCGGTACAATCTCTGTCATGAAGAGTGCTGCACACAGGCCAAGTGGACTAGCGATCAATGCTGCAAGCAAGGTTGTAATGAAAGAACCTGTAATGAACGGTAATGCCCCGTAGAACGCAGGTTCTCCGGTTGGATTCCACGTCTTTCCACCAAGGAATTCGCTTATGCTTATTCCGTTTTGGAAAAATGTGGACAGTCCCTTGGACGCTACAAAATAAACAATGGAAAACATGACAACGATCAGGAAAACGACACAAATCGACGTATAGATCCGTCCCGTCCACTCTTCCCAATAATGTTTCTCTTTTAAGGGCCGGCGCGGTTTCAACTTGTTATTCATTACCGTTCCCCCTTCGGTCTGTTCCATAACAACCATCCTTCTATAGTAGAATTAATGCAAAATATGGGATTATTTCAGAGCAAACCGCGTAAAGAGGCGGGACCTAAGTCCGCCTCTTTCGCTGTATGCGCAAGTTCAAAGATTATTGAACCACATTACCTGCTGCATCGCGTTTTACTTTCATACCTGACATTGGAATGTATCCAAGTTCTGTCACGTCGTTTTGTTGAATTTCGTCACTCAGGATGTAGTCCAGGAAAGCTTTTGTTGCTGCATCCGGCTCACCTTTTGTGTACATGTGCTCGTAAGCCCACACTGGATACGTTCCTGCTTCCACGTTCTCAACTGTTGCTTCTACACCTTCGTACTTCAATACTTGCAAGCTATCATCCAAGTAAGACAGGGCGAGGTAACCAATAGCACCTGGCGTTTCAGCTACCAATTTTTTTACGTTACCAGAAGAATCTTCTTGAATCGAACCTTGGATATCATCCATTTTTGCACCCAATGCATACTTCTCGAAAGTTGCACGAGTACCGGAACTACTTGGACGGTTTACAATAACAATTGCTTTATCCGCGCCACCAACGTCTTTCCAGTTCTTCACTTTACCGGAGAAAATGTCGACCAGTTGTTGCTTAGTCAAATCTTCTACACCTGCATCTTTGTTGCTAACTGGGGCCATAGCTACTACGGCTACCTGATGGTCAACCAGTTCTTTTACTTTGGCTTCGTCCTCCAGCTTCTCTTCTGCAAATACATCAGAGTTACCGATTGTAGCTTGTCCGTCAGATACTTGTGTCAAACCAGTACCACTACCGCCACCTTGAACTTGAACCGTTACGTTCTTATATTCATCAACTGCCATAAATTTCTGTCCAGCTTGTTCTACCAGAGGTAGCAATGCTGTCGATCCGACTGCCAGAATGTTACCGCTAAGCTCAGTAGCAGCTTCTCCTGATCCATTGCTTGCGGCACCCTCTGTACCAGCGTCATTCTTCGATCCGCATGCTGCGAGTACCAGTACGAACGTTAAGGTCATCAAAATAAACGGCAACTTTTTAAACATGTTTTGTTTTCCTCCCCCAATGTAGTGATGGCGTTTTGTGAATTTGTTTGTTCACCATCAACTCTTTACTCATTGTAGTTTCGGTATGTCATCTTAAAATCAGTGTTTTGTAAACGCAATGTTAAAAATATCGGCTGCATATTGAAATATTTGGGATTTATTTGGCGCTGAAGTGGCCGCTTCGGGAACGGACGTTGTTTCAATCGCTGTTATCCCCGGATTTATATGATTTAATTTTTCAAAGGTATACATCCGGGGATAAAGGCGAACGCTTCGCTTTTCCACAATCGTTCCGTCCCCTGCGCTATGTCAGCGCTCGTTGAATCTCAGTCATTTCAATGTTCAGCCTGGGAAGTAGGCAAAAAAGGCCAGCCCTATAGTAGGCTGGCCTTCTGTAATTGGTTAGGTGCATAATAGAAATAGAGAATTTTCATTCCTTCTATAGAAGACACAGAAGAAGAACAAAAAAAACTGCCTCACAGTCAGTGCGTAGCGCACCAGCTGTGAGAGCAGCTTTTTACAATACAACAGATTATCTTATGAATACTTAATGTAAAATCTAATTTTTCTAACCCAGAATCCATAACCACAACGCCAACCCGGCTAGCGTAATGAACAAGGTTGGAATGGTCAGGATAATGCCTGCTTTGAAATAATACCCCCATGTGATCTTCACACCTTTACGGGATAACACGTGCAGCCACAGCAATGTGGCAAGTGATCCAATCGGTGTCATTTTGGGACCCAAGTCGGAACCGATGACATTGGCATAGATCAATGCTTCCTGAATAATACCTTCCGTATGTGCGCCTTGAATGGCTAGCAGGTTAATCAACACGGTAGGCAGGTTGTTCATCACCGATGACAATACTGCCGCGATGATACCCATCCCGAGCGAAGCAGCCAGCAGACCATGCTCTGCTATGGCATCCAGCCAGCGACTCAGATGATCTGTTAATCCTGCATTACGCAGTCCATATACGACGATATACATGCCCACCGAGAACACCACAATCGACCATGGTGCTTCCTTGATTACCCGTTTGAGGTCAACAGCCTCGCTCTTGCGTGCCAGTACAGCGAACAGCAAGGCAACGAAGCCGACGATAACCGATACGGGAATCGGGAGAAACTCACTGGATGCGTAAGCTACCAATAACAGTCCAAGCATGAACCAGGCGATTCGGAACATCCGTGGATCACGTATCGCTTCCTTCGGGTCACGTGCCGCGGAGATGTCGTAGCGAATGGGTATGCTTTTGCGATAGAACAAAAACAACATCCCCGTACTCGCTACGATTGAGAACAGATTGGGCACGACCATGCGTACAGCATACTCCACAAATGTAATACCAAAGAAATCGGCTGACACAATGTTAACCAGATTGCTGACGACTAACGGTAACGACGTGGTATCGGCGATAAATCCACTCGCCATCACAAAAGCCAACACCATGCGCTCATCAAACTTCAATGCACGCACCATCGCCAGCACAATTGGCGTCAGAATGAGCGCCGCACCATCATTCGCGAACAGAGCAGACACAGCGGCTCCCAGCAGAATGGAGTAGAAGAACAGTCTGCGACCGTCTCCTCCAGCCAGCCTTGCCATATGAAGGGCAGCCCATTCGAAGAAACCCGTCTCGTCGAGGATGAGAGAAATCATAATAATGCCAACAAAGGCCAGTGTTGCATTCCATACAATAGATGCCACATCCGAGGCATCGTTTAAGCTGACAACTCCACATAGCAGGGCAAGCAATGCCCCGCCCGAGGCAGTCCAACCGATACCCAACCCACGAGGCTGCCAGATCACCAAGGTGATCGTCACTACAAAAATCAGTATTGCTACGTATACCATAGAGCCTCCTGCTGTACCCTGTATCAATATATTATTTCGTTAATTCGATCTTGTTTTGTAAGATTACACCGCTCTACGCGCGGAATAACCAGACGATATATTTATACAGGGCCACAGGAACATTGTCTATCTTTATTTTCTTCTATATATAAAAGTTGTGGTAAATTATGTTGCTAAAATGCTAGAATTTATTCTTTGCCCTTATCCTTCGGCGTATCCTCCACCATCTTGAACATGCCAAGCAATCCTTGCAATTGTTCCGCCATACTGTTCAGATGTGCCGACGATGAAGCAATCTCTTCTACCGATGCCAGTTGTTCTTGCGAAGATGCAGACACGGATTCTGTATTCGCAGCCGATTCCTGGGTCACATTCGAAATATCGCTCATCGCCTTGGCAACGTGGGATGCCCCACTCTCCAGTTGTTTCGTTGTTGCGGACAAGTCATCCAATGTATGAACCGCATCTTCCACCGCCTCCCGAATCTGAGCAAAGGATTGTCCAGACGTATTCACAGCCTGAATTCCTTCTCCCACCCGAGTCTGAGCCGCATTCATGGCGATTAGAGCGGCATCCATGTCCTGACGGATATTATGAACGACCTGACCGATCTGCGCTGCCGAGCTTCCGGATTCTTCTGCCAGTTTGCGTACCTCACCGGCTACAACTGCAAACCCACGACCCGCATCCCCTGCTCTGGCCGCTTCAATAGAAGCATTCAATGCGAGCAAGTTCGTTTGTTTGGAGATGGATGCAATGACATCCACCATGCTACCAATCTCAACGGAACGAGCATTCAGAGATTGAACCACAGTTCCCAGCTGCTCCACGGTTTGCTGGATGCTGTTCATCTGCTCCACAGCCTGTCCTGCTGCCTCATTACCAGAAGAAGCCGCTCCGGACGTATTCCGCATATTCGCCGTAATGGATTGTACACGCTCCGACATCATCCGAACATCTTCTGCCATTCGGCTCATCTGTCCCGATCCGTCTTTCACACTGTTTACTTGCTGCTCAGCACCTTCGGCCAGTTCCTGAATGGCCTGTGTTGAATGTTCAATCGCTTTGGTGGTTTGTTCTGCACTGGCAGACAACTCTTGTGAAGAAGCAGATACTTGCTCTGTCGTTTCCTGTACACCAAGAATCATCATCCGCAGGTTATCGACCATTCGTTCAAAATACTTCGCCAGTTCTCCGACTTCATCTTTACGCCCTGTTTCCATTTTCACGGTCAAGTCACCTTTACTAACCGCTCTGGCCGACTCCTGCAGTCGTTTAATTGGACGCAGCATGGAGCGTGTAAACCAGATAATAAAGAGGAGCGTAAGGAACGTAGCCGCCAAAATAACAATAAATGTGGCCATGCGAATATCCTTACTCGCATTGGTTATTTCACTCTTGAACATCGTGCCGGCAATTTTCCAGCCTGTTGCTTCATTTGTTGAGAAAATTATCATCTTCGGCTGATCGTTGAACACATAATCGAATTGACCTTCTGTACCTTCATACATCTCATCCAGCAGGCCACCTGTTTCCGGCGTACCTGCATCTGCTACAGGGGATACGACATAGTTTTTGTTTGCATCCATTATAATGACGTAGCCTTCTTTGCCCACCTTAATGGATGCCTGCTCTTGCAGGTCTGTCAGGTCCAGAGATAAACCGATTACACCGGATTGATCCTTTAATGTTTTGGAGATAAACACAACGGCAACGCCATCGGTATTAACAGACACAGCTGATACAACAGCTGTACCTGGCTTTTCCATCGCTAGTTTGTACCACTCCCGCTCCCTAGGATCATATGCATCTCCCCGTGTGCTGCTAGCTGTTGGTTTACCTCGAACCATGACTCCGTCCGTTGTTCCTACAAAAATGTTCATGGCATCGGGATGCAAGCCCAGATATTGCTCCAGCTTCAACTGAAGCTCGGCACTATCGTTCTCCCCTTTGACCAAGCTCGGATCAAGGACATCCGCGAAATAGTTAATATCATGGATCTTATAATTCACTTGGCTTTCTACAATGGTATTGGCAGTGCTCACACTTTGCTTGGCACTATCCACTAATTGTCCTTGTACGCCATCCTCAGCCATCGTTAGTGTGATCAAGCCGATCGCCAAGCTTGGCAGGAGCAGAACTGCCAGGAAGGAGACCAATAGTTTGTTCCTTATATTCCAGACGAAACCTTTCTTTTTCTTCTTCTTTTTATTTTGATTATGTTTTGGTTTGGCAGGTTTCGCTGCTTTCATTGGTGTATTATCCTGAGTTTCACTCATGTCTTTCTTCCCCCTCTAAATGTAAAAATGCCCTCTTTCTTTCTATGTATGGATCAATCTAAAAGGCTTATCTTATATATCGGCTAAATGAGGGTATTTATTTGAGAGAAAAATGTGCAGGCACGCCAAACAAGCCACCTCTGATCAGAAGCGACTTGTACAAGGTACAGGTTACTAATTATTACATAAATTAGATGAAGTATTGCAGTACGGACCGCCTGGCGGTTGTGCCGAGGGTTTACCAAAATAGTAGCCCTGGGCAAGCTCAATACCTATGGAACGACAGAATTCAAACTCTTCCATTCGTTCGATCCCCTCGGCAAGGACTTGCCCTCCAAATCGACTCGACATCTCAACAATATGAAGAATTTGCTGTTGTTTGGTCGAATCCTGATCACATCGGTCAATAAGACTTCGATCTATTTTGACAAAATCCGGTTCTAACCTATTCATCAACTCTATTGTCGAATATCCGGCACCCACATCATCCAGTGCAACCGACATTCCACGGGAACGATATACCTCAAATATTTGCTGCAAGATGGGCATATGCTGAATCTGCTCTGTTTCCACGACTTCAAACACAAAATCTTTAGGGTCCAGCGAAAGACGTTCAATCGCTTCAAACGTATGTGTCAGACAATATTCGGGATTATATATGGAGGAAGGCAGGAAATTTACGAAGCGTTTGACACCATGCGGCAGAAAAAGGGCACTGGTCTCAATAGCAGTAATACGCGCCAATCGATCCAGAAAAGAATGTAGTCCGGTCTCACGCGCAACTTCAAATAATTCATAGGAACTGAAGGATCTGCCATTCTCAGCAGGACGAAGCAAAAACTCATATCCGATAATCTGCTCCGATGCATCAACGATGGGTTGCATATGACTGCTGAATTGATGCTCCAGAATAATGGAAACAAGCTCCGCATGTTTGAAACGGGACTCCTGCATGGTTAGACTAATCCAGCTTTCTTCATTAGCCTGTTCGTATATAGGCATAATCTGAACAGTTAGGGAATCACGTAATGTCGGATCGATTTCGCCGATCTGTTCTATTAAGCTCTGAACCGTCTCCAGATTCGAAAAATGCATCCACATCATGTCATCCCACGTCTCGATAAGTCTTCCCGGCGTTTGTAGCGCTTCCAGCAAAGCGGGGGAAATGGGACGCAAGTACAAGGTACCTTGGCCCTCTATAGGATAGATTGGACTGCAGCCACTGCAATTCATGTAGGACCCCCCTTGCCAATTTAGATTCCATGTCCATTAATGTTCACTTGTATATACCCAAAGTTTGTAAATATTATATCATGGGTCTTAAAATTAATCTCTACTGTTTTGATGACTTCCTGTATGACGGTTCTTGGAACAAATATATTCAAATTTGCAGAAAAAAGACCGACAGTCTGATGACTGTCGGTCTCCTCCTCAGCTTATTACACTTTAAGAAGCGGGAATCACGATTTTCTGTCCAACTTTCAGGTTATGCACATTCGAGATTTTGTTAGCTGTTGCCAGCTTGCGCCAGTCCACACCATATTTCATACCGATGCGGTACAGGTTGTCCCCTTTTTTCACTACATATACCACTTTGCCGCCCGCTGGTTTCTCAGGCTGTGGCTTGGTCGTTGGTTTGGTTGGAGTAGTCGGCTCCGTAGGTTTAGTTGGCTTTGTAGGCGTAGGAGCAGGCTCCGAACCTGGTTTCGGAGTTGTTGTTGCTTCTCCAGTCAATTTCATGCCGTATTCAGCAAAACCATCATCATTTGTACCAATGAAAGACATCGCCGGGTTCGCTTCTACCAGATTTTTGGCATCCGGGGAAGATGCGAATACCACTTCAAGGTCGTTAAGTGCTGCTGCGGTTACACCTGCAGATGGTTTGATTGGTGCCAGGGACCAGTTGCCGTCCGCTGCCGGATTAATCGTTTTATTCTCGCGGATGTAGTCGATGATCACTTGACGGTTCTCATCCGGTGCAGCCAGAACGATCCGTTTGCCGTCCGGGTTAGCCAGTTTGGATGAAGAAGCACGGTAGTTATTTGTCGCTACAATGAATTTTTGTGCTGGGTCAACCGGTTTGCCGTTAAAGCTCAGGTCCTTGATCCGGCTTGCGGATGCATTAACAATCGTAGCTTTGCTATCGTATTTGGCTGGTTGGGTCACATCAATCAGATACGTTACCCCATCGATAACATCGAAGTTGTACGTCGGGAAGTCGTTGTTGATCAGTTGTTGTTGTCCACCTTTAGCCGGGTCGATCTGGTTGAACTGGCCTGCAGACCATTCCAGCCATTCTTTCAATTCTGCGCCGTTAACCATTACAGCATGTACCGTATTTGGATATACGTACAGGTCAGCAACGTTTTTGATCGCAATGGTGCCTTTAGGAATATTCGTGTAATACGAAGCGCCTGAACGTCCACCGGCTTTGAATGGTGCACCTGCGGACAATACAGGGATTTTCTCATATTCCGTACCTTGCATATGTTTTTCGACATACCATTTCTGTGCATTCGTTACGATCTGAATGGATGGGTCATCCTGAACCAGAGCGAAGAAGCTGTTGATCGGTGCTGTCGTTTCGCCCACTGGACCACGAACATACTCCAATGTACCTTCATGCTCTTCATGAACCGCATCAATGATGTCCTGATCCGCATCTACCAGTGGCTTTTTGTTCGCAGTGTCATAGATTGGGCGTGCTTCCGTTTTGGAATCTACCACTTTCCATTTGCCATCAACCAGCTCCAGATCCAGGTCGATAATACCAAGATGATCACCCCAGAACCCTGGCTCTACAGCAGGAACTCCATTAATTGTACCTTTCTCAAGGTCTACCCCTTTTTTGCCGGCAAAATCAGCACTTGGGAATACTTTGTGAGCATGTCCAAACAAAATGGCATTAATGCCTTCTACTTGGCTCAGGTACAGTACGGAGTTCTCCATCAGATCCGTTTGAGGGATATCCTCAAATCCGGAGTGAGGAATAGCTACAATAATGTCGGCACCTTTGGCTTTCATTTCAGGAATGAATTTTTTCGCGGTAGCAATAATATCCTTGGCGATGACTTTGCCTTCAAGGTTAGCGCTGTCCCACTGCATGATTTGTGGCGGTACAAATCCGATCACACCCACTTTGATCGTATGTTCCTTGCCAGTCTCGTCCGTTACTTTTTTATCCAAAATCTCATACGGTGTGAAGTAATTCTTGTCATTTGTCTCATCATCATCACCATCGTCTACATAAACATTGGCATTAATGTAAGGGAAGTTTGCTCCCTCCAGCGTCATGTCCAGGAAGTCCAGACCATAGTTGAACTCATGGTTACCGATGTTACCTGCATCATAATCGAGCAGATTCATCGCTTTATATACAGGGTGAGTCTCACCCTTTTTCAGTGGATCAATCTTTGCAACATAGTCTCCCAGCGGGTTACCCTGAATCAGATCACCATTGTCAAACAGCAAGCTGTTCTTGGCTTCATCACGCGCTTTTTTGATCAGTGTAGCTGTTTTGGCGAGTCCATACTGGTCTGTCTCTTTGTCGGAATAATAATCGTAGTTAATCAGATTGTCATGAATATCTGTTGTCTCCATGATCCGCAGTTTAACTTTGGCAGCATCCGCAGCCGATACAGGTACCGGAAACACCGCAAGCACGTTTAATGCAACCAAAGCGGCAGTCAGGCTTGATAATACTTTTTTACTCGTTTTCAAAATAACCCCTCCCGGTTATGTACATTGAATCATGCATTATTGGGCAAACGAAGAGCGCAGAAAAAAGATAGATTTCATGGGTTGTGCGTACTGACGCTCTGATGACATGCATCGGAATCCCAGGTAAGTTTATCTCACATGAACATCTATTTATGTCTGTGCTTGTCGTTTACATTCCAAATCATAACGCAATGTTCAGCCATTGAAAAGCATTATTTTTTACATTAACCGTACATACCTAGGCGAGTTTACATTATCATGCGTGATTTCGACATTTTTTTCAACATTTTAGTAGGTATTTAGTACTCATTAGCTTTAAAATACGTATATTACATGTTTCTTACATGTATATCCATTCATCATTATTCACTCATATCAAAAACCGTGAAACCTTAAAGGCTTTCACGGTTGGAGTGAATTCTGCGGGTATTTTCGCATAAGGACGCTACTTTGCAGAGGTTATGTTCATATTTGGATTATTGTTCCCACACATGATGTTCATGATCTTTCCCTGTATATTCAATACGAGTCGGAGTGATGTCCAGAATGACATAGTTCGGATCATTAGGTCCATCGAACCACGCTTTCAATTCGTCGTTCCACACTTGCTCACGTAAGCCTTCGTTCTTCGTCACTTCACAGGTTCCTTCGATCTCAACCACTTCCTTGGAACCACCAGCCTCGTAACCCAGTAGCAGGCTAACATTCGGATTATTCTCCAGTTCCTCTACTTTGTGTGTACGGCGGTTCGTTGCCAGATGAATGTTCAGTCCATCGTTGAAAAGCGCCATATAGCGGGATTTTGGTTTACCATTCTCCACAGTGGAGAAGCTGCAAAAAGGGTTGTTTTCCAATGCTTTTACAATGTTTTGTTCCAATTCAGTCTGGTTCATGGGAAGTGCTCCTTTCGGTTTGGGGGATATTGGAAGGACTCTTGTAGGCGGCCGTTCCGGGTACGGATCGTTCTTTGGATCGCTGTTATCCCCGGATTTTTTGGATTCCCTTTTCTCAAAGGGAAAATCCGGTGATAAAGGCGAACGCTTCGCTTCCTCAGAATCGATTCTGTCCCCTCCACTACGTCTACTGTTCTCCCAATTAAGGGTAGATAATAAAAGTACAAAGAGAAGTGTAGTTGTTACTCTCTCTTTTGTTTAATGACAGTTCATTAATCGCTTATAACTAGAGCCAGCTTAATGCAGCTCTGTAATAAGCCTGTACTTATAGTGTACCCACCTCACCTATGGTGAATCCATGAACCGATACGCAAACGCGACAAAACTGGAAAAATCCTTTATAAATATGTTTACATAAAGGGATTATCTCATATCGTTCCTAGGATCATTTCAATTCAAATCTCCAAGATAGATTGATGAAGAACCTGATTGAAGCAGTAGCTCACCAATGGTTTTTGGATATAAACGAATCTGGGACAGCTCTTCAAGTGCAATCCATTCCACAGCGACTTGGTGGTCATCTGGATTGGAGCCTTCAAAAATAGTTGCCTTCGGATTGATCAAACTGCACGCAAAATAAAATTCAACCTGGTGGATATCTGCATCCCACTCGGCGAATTCATGATTTTTTCCGATATACTCCCGGATATGTAACAGCTCTCCCACGTTCACGGCCTGACCAATCTCCTCCAGACATTCGCGCGCGACCGCATCCTTAAGTTCTTCACCTTTCTCCTGTCCTCCACCCGGGAACACATAAGCGGTACCATATTGGTCTTCCAGCCGGATGACCAGCAATCGTCCATCCTGCACAATGACAGCTTTCGCCGAATTGCGTATGGGTTTCATTCTGTTCATTCACTCCTTGTCATTCCAAAATTTCAAAGTTCAATCCGAACAACCCGATACTACTGTTGTTCTGCTGAACATGCGTATCATCCCGTGGTATGCGCAGATAACCTAATGCCTTCCGATTCCAAGACGTGACGAATCTCTTGCGCAAATGCGAGAGCGTTCGCTCCGTCACCGTGGATACAGACCGTCTCTGCCTTAATGGGAACCAGCGTATCATCCGTGGATACAACCACACCGTCTTTCACCATCCGAAGCACTTGAGCAATGGCTTGTCCCGAATCTTCAATGAGGGCTCCAGCTTGGCTGCGAGGAGTTAACTGTCCGTCCGTCCCATAGGTTCGATCCGCAAACACCTCGCTCACACTGCGCAGACCGATGCGATCCGCAGCGTGAATCAGCTTACTGCCCGCCAGACCATACAAATACAGATCAGGCTGTACTTGATAGATCGCCTCCACAATGGCTTCAGCAAGCTCCGTATCTTCTGCGGCCATATTGTATAAAGCACCGTGCGGTTTGACGTGATGCATTCGCCCTCCGCTTACCCGGACAAATGCATTCAGGGCACCGATCTGATACACCACCATGTCATATGCTTCCCGTGGCGTAATATCCATACGTCTTCTGCCAAACCCTTGTAAATCCGGCAACCCGGGGTGGGCTCCAATCGCAACCTGATGCTTCAATGCCCTCTCCACAGTCAGCCGCATTGTAGCCGGGTCCCCTGCATGAAATCCGCAGGCAATATTGGCTGATGTAATCAAGGGTAGAATGGCTTCGTCCGACAGAGTGCGATATATACCATAACTTTCACCCAGATCACAATTGATATCCAAGGTTTTCGAGGTATTCATTAAGCGCCCCCCATTTCTGCCATTCTTCTGCGTATCAGCTTATCCATGAGCTGCATATTGATTTCCTGTTCCATATACAACTGTCCGGCTTGATCATGCGTAATTTTCTTAAAAGAAATTCGGGCTCCTGGCCTAACCTGAGCCAGGATTGGCATATCCACCCGAGCTACCTGTGCAATGACAGGATAACCTCCAATCGTCTGATGGTCTGCCATCAAGATGATGGGCTGACCATCAGGTGGCACCTGCACCGTGCCATAGGTAACGGCTTCAGACAACCGATCCAAGGGCTGATCCAGCTCCAGTCTGGAGCCCTGTAAGCGATAGCCCATCCGATCGGATTGCGAAGAAATCACGTATTTTTCGGCATAGAATTGTCCAAGACTTTCTTGGCTGAACAGCGAACTATCTTTGCTCTCCATCACACGAATAACAGGTTGCCCATAATAGTCAGGTCTTTCACGTTCAGATAAAAACCACGCAGGCGCCAACATTCGGTGGTCCTGCTCACTCTCCTTTACCTGCTGCTCCATACGCTGCATCCATACTCGCGCTTCGGCAAAAGGTTCACCATTGGATAACAGATCTCCCACGCCCAAGGCTCGGCCCTCCACACCGCCAAGACCTGTCTTGAGGTCTGTACTTCGACTGCCCATCAATTCAGGCACAGCAATTCCGCCCGCAATCGCCAGATATCCACGCAAACCATGACGACAATGACCAAACTTCAGTACACTTCCAGCCCGCACCAGCACAGGACGCCACAAAGGTACAGGCAGATGATCCACCGTTACCGTCAGATCGGCTCCACATAATGCGACTAGCTGGCTCTCCTGAAATCGAAGCTCCGGCCCCGTCATCGTCATCTCCAGCACTGCCGCATGTCGGGAGTTGCCCACAAGTATATTGGCTGCTCTGGCTGCAAAGGTGTCCATGACCCCTCCAGGATGAATACCATACCGGCGATACCCGGTTCTGCCTTCATCCTGAACGGTAGATAACAGACCAGGGCGAATCACCTCAATACTCATCGTTCGCCCTCCTTCCGCTTCAACGCCAGATAGTCCTGCATCGTAATCTGTTCAAATTGAACCCGATCTCCTGCTGCCAGCAAACTCGGTACCTTCTCATCCGGCCGAAACAACCGGAGTGGTGTTCGTCCAATACATTGCCATCCTCCGGGTGTGTCCACTGGATAGATTCCCGTCTGTTTGCCACCAATACCTACTGTGCCAGCCTCAACCCGAAGCCTTGGCGTTGCCCGTCTGGGCGTAGCAATCTGTTCAGACAACCCGCCGAGATACGGAAAACCCGGTGCGAATCCTATCATATGTACGAGATAATCCCCGGATGTATGAATCGCAATAACGTCCTCTGCGGTCAGTCCATGTTTACTGGCAACGTAGTCCAGATCAGGCCCCCACTCGCCACCATAACATACGGGAATCGTGACCGTTCTGGGTTTGTCTTGGACGGATTCCTTCATTTGGTTCAACTGTTGAAGCAGAGCGCGGCACAACTCGGGGTACGGGGAGATGAACGGATCATAAAATAGTGTAACGGACGTGTATGAAGGCACCCATTCGATCATGGCCGACAGAGTGCGTTTTTCCAGCAAAGCACATACAGACGCCACTCTGCGCTGCACCGCGACAGACAATTGATCTCCGCACTGGATGATAACCGCTGCCTCACCCAGCGGAGATAAAATCTCTTCCGTCCATGCATATGTCAATTCGGTCATGCGCCATCTCCCCCTTTATCCACGACGTTTAGCGTATCGTTATTTATCTCTCTCCAGTGCATGCAGTACCAGTGAACGCACCGCCGGAAACGGCTCGTCTTCTTCTGTACGTATCGCAAGATACAGTGTCTGCAAAAACAGACGCACATTCAGTTTCCTATGACTGGTTTCCAGAAGTGATCTGTTCACCGCCTGATCTCCTTGATGAAGAGAATCGATCCACAACGTAATATCCTTTTGCTCCAGCAGATTGCGACGCAAAATGGTAATTACGGCATGCGCTATTCGCTGATCTTCATCATGGATGTAAACCACACTTGATTCCGTTATTTTTACAGCGAGTGCATGCAGAAGTTCCAGCAATTCCGTTCGCTCCAGATATGGCGATTGTGCCAAGTCTTCAACCGCATCCGCCGCGTGTGCAGGGGCATGCGCCCAGCCCTTATTATCGGCGTAGCCGCGAACATCTTTTTCACGTTTCAGATATGTAGTCAACCGATGATGAATCCCTGCGATATCCTCTTTGTCCAGGAAAGGTCGCTGACGATCCACATTCAGAATTGGAGGCAGTAACAATACGGAGAACGTCCGCGTAAACACACTATCCGTTCCCTGCTCTCCGATCCCATAGAACAGGTGCTGATCGTCCAGCGCCAACTGTAATACATGCCTTAGCTGATCTTCCGAAAATACACCCTGTCCAATCCACGTTGCAAACGTAACATAGATCAATTCATCCCGCAGGACAGGGTCAGTACTGCCAATATGCTTCATCATATGCAGTGTCAATTCGTAAGGCTGTTCCTCGTGATCAATGGAATGATTAGACGACTGAATATGCTGTAATTTTTGTTTTAACGTCAGAGCATCCATCTATTAAGACTCCCTGGACGAATCCAAATGCACGCTGCAATTGTACAGTTCGCATTGCCACGCATTCTCATTCTTGGCGATCCGGGTAATGGATGTGTTGGACAGTTTCACGCTGATATCCAGTTCAGGCACCAGACCTCTCAGTGTATTCCGCAGAACGGCCCCGTGACTGACAACGATCACTCTTCCATCAGGGTGCTGCTGTACAATATCCTCCAGCACCGCACTGCCTCGAACAGTCCCTGCATCTGCAAGCTCCCGTCCCAGATCCAGGGTACTCCAATCCGCTCCCCACTTGGCTATACGTTCCTCTTCCGTCGTTCCTTCGACCTGTCCTCCACCCATCTCGCGAAGTCTAGGGTCCAGATGAACCTCCTGAATGCCCAAGCGATCACCAATGATGCGAGCCGTCTCACTTGCGCGCTCCAAGTCACTTGCATAGATGGCATCCCAGGATTCTTCGGCTAGTCGCGCAGCAAGTAAAACCGCCTGTTCCCTTCCTTCCTGATCCAGCGGATTATCCGTCTGTCCCTGCGAACGTTTTTCCTTATTCCACGCTGTACTTCCATGGCGAATCAATGCAATTTGAGTCATTGTTGTTCCTCACCTTTTTCTATTTGAAGTTCATCTTCTGTAAAATGTTTGCGTGCCTTCGGCTTGGCAAATTTGCCGCCATTATATTGAGCAGACCCGTTTCTCGGAATCGAGAGACTGTCCCAAGCTGTTTCTTTAAGCATTTTTGCGGCAAATACAATCTGCCCGACATGGTACGGATAATGCGCCAATTGCCGAATAATTGCCTCCATGATGGTGTGTCCTTCATTGCGAATGTATATGATATGAGACAATTGTTCCGGGGTAAACGAACGAATGGCTTCGAGTAGGCATGTCCAGCCTTCTTCCCATTTAGCGAGCAACTCTTCCCGGGACGTAATATCATTCACGAATTCAGCATCTCGTTCACGCCAGGGTTTCTCACCATCTGTTGTCAGTACATCCGTCCAACGGGACAGCATATTGCCCCATAGATGTTTTACGATAACCGCAATGCTGTTCGCGTCTTCATTCCAGGATTGAAACAATTGCTCGGACTCCAGTTGTGCCATGGCTTTTTCCCCGAGCTGCTTGTAATACAGAAATTGCTTCTCCGCTGTCTCCAGAAAAACCTGATTCATATCCATCCGTTAACCACCCTTCGGAAAAGTATGTTGTCCCCTGATCACGTCCAAACAGAAGAGTCACATGTTATTTATTCAGGAAATGAGAATGTGCCGTCTGCATTCGGTTCAAATGGAATGACTTTGCGAACCGCATCCAGATTAAGTTCTCCATAGATATGTGGAAATAGTTCATTCAATTCGTAGAGATCCTCATATACCAGCTCCGGCTTTAAGGCCTTCTCATCAATACTAAGTAATAACAGATCCGTGCGGCCTGCATAATATTGCCCGGCTACCCATGGGATCTGTTCCTTGGTGGAACAATGAATGAATCCGTCTGTCTCCAGGCTATCTGGTGCATACTCACTCCCTTTTGACACTTGCTCCCACAACGAACGGGAAATAATACTATAGATCATGGTTCCGCCTCCTTCAATTTCTGCGATGCACCCTATGTGGCATTGGAAGTATTATAGATCATCCCGGATACGGGAGTACAATTTTTGATCCGTAAATACACCTTTGATCTTCAACTGTTTGCGTAACAAACCTTCGTACGACATGCCCAGCTTCTCCATTACGCGTGCAGAGCCTATGTTGCCTGCATTACATTTCCCATCCAACCGATTGCAGTCCAATTCCCGAAAGCAATAATCCACGATAGGTTGCATTGCTTCTGCTGCAAGACCCTTACCCCAGTGAATGCTGGCTATCGCATACCCTAGTTCAGCACTCTGCATGGGTTCGTTGAGATGAAAGATGCCCCCTCTCCCGATCAAGCTTCCTGTTTCCTTCAAAATAAAAGCCCAGATATGTACCGTTTTCCGTTCATAATTATCCAGTACCCGCTGAATATATTGAATTGAATCCTCCATCGTCTCATGGCAGTTCCACAAGCTCTGCTGACTCACTCGCGGATCAGAGGCAAATGCATAATATTCATCGAGATCATCCATCGCAAGGCGTCTCAGCTTTAACCGCTGTGTTTCGAATTCCGGCGATTCGGCAAAAAGTTTTTCTACATTCATTCAGTACACCTCCATGATTCACTTGAGTTTATGATCCAGCCATCTTATTTCTCAGGAAATAACGATCTATCATAACCATGCACAGAATACCGACCGTATACCGAATCAGATCGATTACCAGAAAACCATGTCCCAAAATAAGAGCACCCCATACGGTTGAGCGTATCTCAATCAGCCAAGGCGTCTGAATCAACTGCGAGAACTCAATCATCCAGCTGAATACACAGCTCAAACACATCGCCCATACCAAGCTGCGATGAGGCCACACCATGCGTACTCCGAAATAAATCATGCCCGCCCATAATGCATCCCCGAAATGTTCATGCACCCAACCCGGCAATCGTTCACCAAAGTGTCTGGATGCGAGTCCTGCCGCCATGGTCATCATGACTGCGAAGAAATAGATCAGCCTGTCTCTGATAAGTACGCTTTTCAATCAATCACACGCCTTCATCAAGCACTTGTAAAATAAATTGCGTTTTGGCGGCGGTATACGATTCCCTGTCTTCTTTATTCTCATCAGCAAGCTTCGCCTTCAGGACGGCGTAAGCTTCCACCAGATCTGGGCGTTTTCTCAGCACATCCCGAAACCGAATTTGACGATCCCAGCGTTCTTCTCCCGGGCGCATTAGATGAAGGTGCACAGCTCTCTTGCCATCCTTAACTCTGACCCAGAATCGTCTGTACTCCCGTCCATCCAGTTCAGGCGGAACGTAATTCCAGCCCACCGGATTCAGCTGATCGGCAATCAGATCCATATCCTCCCATGACTGTACCTCTGCCATCAAATCAATAATGGGTTTGGCGGGTAATCCGGGAATGGATGTGCTTCCGATATGTTCGAATTGATGGATATTAAACTGCTGTAGAAGACGTTTGAGTTGCCGGATTTCTTCCTGAGCCTGTGCGTCCCAGTTGGGGTTGGCTGGAGCAATCTCTACCGCCTCTGTCGCCCAGGCAGGCCAGTTCTCTGGTTGCATTGGATCTTTCATTCAAGAACCTCCTCTTCACTATGACATTTTAAATGGTAACCTTCTCTGTAATTTTCATAGGTGCGTTGCTTCATGCGCTTAATCGTAGTACTCCGTTGAAATGTAAGTGTGGAACTTAAGGATAATAGAAGATATTTCAGGTAAGCCAGATCACTAGAGTTAGAGTCTGAGCTTATAATTGAAGCTTTCATTTTCATCCCATCCCATCCCGTTATATTGTTGTTCTAGCAGAAGGCATCCAAGATACATATTTCTATATATCCAAAAAGGAGCGTATGTCTACGCCCCTAATTGTCTGATACCCTTGATCATATAATGCTATTTAACGTGATGATGTACTGAATTTATGTTTTGATTTATGCAAAGCGCTTCATTATACGAAGATTTATTTTACCGTAACAGGGATCGTCACTTTTTTGTTGCCCCACTTGGCCGTGATAGACGTTTTACCTTTGCCTACAGCCACGATCTTGCCATTTGTTACTGTCGCTACGCCCGGCTTTGTGCTGCTCCACACCGCACTGTTGGTCACAACAGTGGTCTTGCCCGTATCATACTGGGCCATCACACTCAGTGTTGTGCTTCCCTGTGGGGACAAAACCAGTTTTTTCTGGCCAGTAATCAGCTTTTTGAGCAAAGGTACAACGGTAACCTCTGCCTTTATTGTCTGATTTTGATAAGTTCCTGTCAAGGTGGCTTGTCCCTCGGTCAGCGTCTTAACGGCTCCATTTTTCACGATAGCCACATTTGTATTGGAAGAGGTCCATATCACTTGTTTCGAAAGGTTAATCGTTTTGCCGTTTGCGTAGGTGCCGATGACCTTCAACGCCTTGGACTTCTTGATGTTCAGCTGCATTGTGGCAGGAGTGACTTCAACTTTGGTAATCTCGTCCGTCACGGCAACAGGAACTTTTACAATCGTTGTTCCGTACTTACCTTGCAGCAATACTCTGCCGGGTGTAACGCCTTTGATTTTACCGTTTTCCAGCACAGCCGAAGAAGTGGATACGGACCACACAATCTCAGACGTCACATCCTCTTCCTTACCATTCGCACGGGTGATGCTTACTTTCGGAAGGGTGCTTTCACTTCCTTTAACAAAACTGTAAGATTTCGGTGAAGCTTTGATGCTTTTGATCTTCTCCTGCACTTGGACAACCAACTGGGCTTTAGACCCGTCTACTTCTGCAAAAATGGTTGCTTCGCCTGCGGCTACAGCCTTGACTTTGCCTTTCACCATCGTCGCAACCGCTGCATTACTGGTGGACCAAGTCACACCTTCGGTAACATCCTGCTTGTTATCAAAACCTTCTACCGTTGCCATCACCTGAAGCGCAGCTGTTTCGGAAACACTCATCTTCTGCGGGCTGCTATTGGTTATTTCAATCGATTTCACGTCACCAGTAGCCGCCAAGGCCAACGAAGGGACCAGTACGGTTAATGCAATAATTAGAGCAAGTGTGCCTCGAAGCGCCAGTTTGATTCTACTCATTTCTATCTCCAACTCCCATAATCCAATATTTTACTTCTATTATATTATATCGGATACAAATTGTATAAGTTGAATAACGTAAGTGGGAGCCTTGGAACAATTCATGAATTTCATTGTATAATATGGGAAGGTCTCGTAATACTGCAGCCCGAAATCGTTTCAAAAAAGCTTTTGAATCTGGACAAATTGAAATCATTAACGAGCGTGAATAGAAGCTACTTTAACATTTAAAATATAATTTTATTTACTTACATAAACGAAGAATTTTGTGAACAAGAAAGTAAGCTATACCTTAGGTCCGAGAATTAACCAGATTAGTAAATTTGGCACAAAGTATTAGGGGATTGATTAATTAAATTGCGTTATCATTTAAAAGGGGATGTCCACCGTCATTTTACAAGACGTATGGAACATCCCCTCTTCTACTGCCTAAAGCATTATATAACCTCTCTAATTCACTTCATCTGCTCTGGCAAAATCAAGCTCTCCGCGCCGCACATATAGGGCCGCAGGGCTACCGGAATCCGAATGCTTCCATCCTCCTGCTGATGATTCTCAAGCAACGGAATCAGGATACGCGGCGATGCCACCGCCGTATTATTGAGTGTGTGACAATAGGCCAACTTGCCTTCGGCATCCAGGCAACGAATGTTCGAACGGCGAGCCTGAAAATCATGCAGATTCGACGACGAATGGGTTTCTCCATATGCACCGCGGCTCGGCATCCAGGTCTCGATGTCATACTGTTTGTACGTTTTCTGCGACATGTCCCCAGTACATACGGCGACAACACGATACGGCAGTTCCAGTAATTGCAGCAATTCCTCAGCGTGTCCCGTAATCTCTTGCAACATGTGCTCCGATTCTTCCGCATCAGGGGCACAGAGGATGACCTGCTCAACTTTGGCAAATTGGTGCACACGATACAATCCGCGTACATCACGTCCGCCGGAGCCAACTTCACTGCGGAAACACGTCGATACCGCGGCCAGCTTCACAGGCTCTTGAACATCAACAATCTCATCCGAATAATACGAGACCAGCGGCACTTCAGAAGTTCCCACCAGCCACTTATTCTCCCCTTCAAGTTCGTAGACCTGATCTCGACCGGTTGGGAAGAATCCGGTGTTTACCAAGGCATCCTCCCTGACCATCAGCGGTACCTCCATCGGTGTAAACCCGTGCTTCAGCAGCAGATCCAGCGCAAGTTGCTGTACTGCCCGATGCAATAACAGGCCAGCGCCTTTTAATACATAGCTTCGCGTACCACCAATCTTAACGCCACGGGGAATATCGATCAGATCATGCAACTCCCCAAGTTCCACGTGATCTTTGTTGTTATACTCGAACGTTGGCACCTCTCCCACACGTCGCAGCTCCACATTATCCGCATCCGACGTGCCTTTCGGGGTATCCGGGGATACGATATTGGGTACCAGCCACTGCAGCCTGGTTACTTCCTCCTGTACAGGGGCGAGCTTCGCTTCCACCTGTTCCAACTGTTCATTGAGCTGTTTCACCTGCGCCCGCAAACCATCGGCCTCTTCCCGATTACCGGCTTGCATGAGTCCGCCAATGTCTGCGGATAACGTATTGCGTAATCTACGCCCTTCTTCCGATTCCTGTAAAAGTGCTCTGCGTTCCTCGTCCAGCTTCAGCAATGTGCGAATGTTAATCTTGATTTTTTTCCCGTCTGCTGCTGCCTGAACCTCATCAGCATGTGCACGAATCCACTTCATTTCCAACATGGTCACCGTCTCCTTTGGCTGTAAAAATACAAAGAGCGCCCTCATCCCTTGGGACGAGGAGCGCTCTGCTCGCGGTGCCACCCAACTTGCTGAATCAGGATATCCTGTTTCCAGCCTCTTGGTCCGCGATAACGGGCGGTTCCGGTTAACTTGGGGAAATATCGCTCCCCTGGCGAAAACGCCTCCGAGTTGGATGCTCTTCAACGGCATGGTCCGATCTGTAATTGTTGTGTCTCAGTATATACGAACGCCGGACCAAATTGCAACCTTTTGTATCGATCAGGAATTCATGGCACAACTTAACATGTCCTGTTATGATAGACTTTGTCTTCAAGATTGCGCTTTAATGTGATCCTCAATTTATGTATATAAGTAGAAGGAGTTCTTTATGAAAAAATTACTTTGGATCGGATGTCTGTCCTATTTCCTGATTGGACTTGCCCACGTTGTGCTCGGTTCCATTCTGCCGGTTGCACTTGAATATTACGGCAAAGATTATAGCCAAGGCGGAACGCTGATCTTTGCTCAATTTGCCGGATTCCTGGGCGGTGTATTGTTATCTCCATGGCTGAACCGACGCTTTGGTAAACGGGGAGGCTTGTTAATCGCCCTAGCACTACTCTGTATCGCAGAATTATCCTATATGTTGTTGCCACCATGGGGCTGGATGTTCGTCATTGCACCCGCTGCCGGCTTTGGATTCGGAATGGTTGAAGCTGTCATTGGTACCATTATCATTGCTGCAATCAAAGAAAATACTGCCGTTGCCATGAGTCGACTGGAAGTGTTATTTGGGATCGGGGCTATGGTCATGCCGCTCATTTCCAGTGGTCTGATTGCTGCCGGATACTGGCGCCTTTCCTTTCTCGTTGTTGCGATCTGCGCAGCGCTGACCTTTGTTTTCTGGGCAAAAGGATCATTTGGTGAACTCGATAAGGTTCTGGAGCGACGTAGTTCTAATAACGGTTTAGTACATGCCCATACTGCCGGCGCATCAGGTGAGATGCATCCCGTAGCTGCCACTACACCCGGTCCAGCCTATCGGGGCCGTAACAGGACTCTTTTGGTATTATTCGTCCTGTTCTTCTTCCTATATGTTGGCACAGAGATGAGTCTTGCGAACTTCATGCCAGCGATTCTGATTGAGAAAATGAACATGAAGGAAGCCGGAGCAGCACTTAGTGTCACCTGTTTCTGGATTGCCATGTCCGTGGGACGACTCTTCGCCGGATACATCGCAGAGAAATTCCAATACCGCGTCTATGTCCTGTACAGTTGTCTCGCATCTGTTCTCTTGTTAATGGTATTTCCATTTACAAACCAAATCTGGTCTGCATTTCTCATCATCTTGCTGCTTGGACTTGCGATGTCAGGGATATTCTCCATTGCTCTTGTCTTCGCCAGTAAACTGCTGCCTGGAACCGAAGAATCCACCCCTAGCATTTTGATTGCCTCAGGTGGGGTTGGCGGTGCCATTCTTCCTTTGACCACGGGATGGAGTCTTGATCATCTGGCGGTTAATCAGTCTGCATGGATGCTTGCCATCTTTGCGGTTGGCCTGTTTGTCATTAGTGTAATCACGTATCAATGGCAGAACAAACATGTGGTCGATACAGCGACTTAACAGCCATGGATCCGCCCTTAGCCTGAGAGCTGGAATACCAATTATAGGGATTGAGATGTCCACCTCCATGACTTTGGCGGTGGACATTTTGTTTTAGCGTTACTCTGTTCTAACGAACCTAGCACACGCTATCCCCCTCCATTTCTGCATATTTGAAATCTAACGAATCCTGGAGACGTTATTATAGATAATTAGCTTCAATTAAATGCCTCGTTGGAGGTTTTTGCATAATAACACCGCTGAGATTCGTTACTTTTTTCATTCCCTAAAAACTGGCCGAATAAGATGTCCTCGATTCGTTAGCGCTGTAATCATGGTGAAAAGTATCCTATCTTTGCCTCAGATCACCTTTCATTACAGGTGAGAATACGATCTATTCATTTGCACAAGATTGCCCAGGAAATACTTATGGCCAACCGAATCACACACTTTTGTTAACGACAGGCATTACAGGCCCGTTATCCTTGATGAATTTACCAAATACATATCGCACGAGTGGTCCCAGAACGATCAACTGATATGGAAGCGCCAGGCTGAAGTTACGAGCGATTGTATGGAGATACGTACGGAGTACGGATGACCCACTTAATTGATCAGCGAGATATGCCGAGATCATTCCATACATGGACATGATCAGAACCATGCCAAGATTGTGGGTTCTTTTACTACAACATAAATTTCCAGAGAAAAGACAGTTTGGATAAAGCTGTGATTGCCATTCGTTTGAAAACAGAGCCTTTCTGATTCGTAGATTCTGCTGGATAGTCACCTTTATTCACACGCGTACTGTGTGCACGTTTGATATCCATAGCCTCTGTTAGTTGGTCGGCGAATGCAGAACCAGAAATGACCACAGCAGATTCTGTATTTAGAAAGGCAGATCTGGGATCAAGGTTATACGAACCAACCATGCTGAGGTAATCATCCATAACAAATGATTTGCCGTGTATGGAATAAGGGCCTTGGTATTCATAAATGGCCAGATTGGTATCAAGTAACCGCTTCTTAGAACTTAAGTATCCCGCGAAAGCCAAAGGGTTAGGGGTCTGCTGGATTGAATTGGTTAGCATGACCCATTCTGTTTCTGGATTCATCGACAGATGTACGGCTTTCATCATTTTCTTGGTAGGAATGGCATATGGCGTCTGAAGGTACACTTTCGACTTTGCTTGATTGGCGAAATGAACAAATGCTCTCCACATGATCGGTTCTTTATACAGCCTTTGGATTGGATTGTGAATGAAAGTGACGTGGTCGGAATGAAGAGTTTCTTGAGCCCATTCCTTCGGCAACACTTTAACAAAAGGATCGCTCTGAGCCTGAGCTTTTTTATATAACTGAGCCAGCTGAGCCAGTTCTTTTAACCCTTTTGCATGATGCTGACGTTTTGTATGTTTTTCTGGTTTGGTGAATGGATGGCTCCATAACCGATCTATATATTTTTTCATTTCAACAACCGTGCTGTTCGTATTATGATTTGGATTGTAAACAAGGACATCCCGATCGAATACATAGTCTTTTGGGGGTTGCAATGCCATGTATTTATCACCAATATTTTGGCCGCCAATGATGCCATATGTGTTGTCGACAAGAAGGATCTTGTCATGCAGACGGTTATGCCATGTCCATGGCATAAATATGTGGAGTGGTTCATAATATCTTAATTCCACATTGGGGTGAGCTGCAATGGCATCTGGAATATCACGCAATTCTCCACGCATGCTGTGAAAAATCCCGTCTAAAATGATTCGAACATGAACACCCCGATCAGCTGCATCGAATAAAGCAGCAAAAAAGAGTTTAGATGTTTTTCCTTTTTGAATGGAGTAATAAGCCACGTCGATGCTTGTTTTCGCCTCTCGAATGGTCTGGATTCTCACCTGACCGGATTGAAAGCCGTCCTCCAAGAGCAATACGCGATCTGTTGTACTTCCTTCTGTTATCGATTTTTGCATATCCGTATTTTCAATAGTAGCTGGAGACGGAACCAAAAATAAAAGGTAAGCTGTGAAAAAAACGTAGATACAATAGGACAGAATAATTGCGAATATGATTTTAAGGATCATTCAGTACGCCCCCATTTTTATGTAAAAAGTAATTATTTGTATAGCAGTACTATCTCCTTTTGTATCTAAATTATGTTTTTTAAATAAATCAAGCGACCCCGGTCAAGGTCAAACGGCAAAAGCTGATCACTGAAATAGGAAAAACAGCCCTTATGCGACGAGATATCAAACATCCGATTTGATCTAAGTATTTGTTGGGAGCCTTCCGGATCTTCAGCACTTAGGCTATGACCCACTATCCGATGCTTTTGCACTCAGCCAGATTTCCTTATAGGATTCACCACGATAATTATTGAAAATAACACATCTAAACAGGCTGATATACATATGTATAACGGCCTGTTTGATAAGTTCATACGTGTCCCCATCCAGTTCCTGACTGGACACGAATGGGCCTCTGACCTATAATTACACCTAGTAATGCCCGTAACTTCATAGTTTCCCAGGGGAGTCGGAATTGGCCGGCTGAGAGTGTATCCCACCAAGATACTAACCCTTAGACCTGATCTGGATCATGCCAGCGTAGGAATCGGAGTATATCGAAATGGCACAGCCCTATGCTGAACGCCACCTCTCTAACGCCTGCACGCGTCCCGGATTACGGGACGCTTTTTTAATGTTCTTTTATATAGCCAGAGAGCTAAAAAAAGTGACGTTATCCAGATCTCAACTGGTATAAATCTGTCGATTTATGCAAGATGATTGGATATGAAGCCAAGGAGTACCCCGTGCCAATCGGCCGGACATACCGAAGGAGAGAACCACAGATGAAATGGCGTAAAACGATGGGATTGTTGCTCTTATGCGTGCTTATGGTGACTGTAGCCGCATGTGGTGGCAAAGAAGCTGCCCCAGCTGGTCAGAACGGCAACACAAATACGGAAAGCAGCAACAAAGGTGACACTGCCGCCCTGAAAGATATTAAAGTGGTGCTCGACTGGACACCAAATACGAATCATACCGGCCTGTATGCGGCTGTGGATCAAGGATTTTACAAGGCTGAGGGCTTGAATGTAGAGATTGTACAACCAGGTGCCGGTGGCGCAGATACAATGGTTGCCTCGAATGAAGTGCCTTTTGGCGTAAGTTATCAGGAGAGTGTAACTCAAGCCCGCACACAGGGTGTTCCATTGGTCTCCATTGCAGCAGTTATTCAGCATAATACATCCGGGTTCGCTGCTCCGACGGATCGGAATATCAAGTCACCGAAAGATTTTGAAGGTAAAACCTATGGCGGTTGGGGTTCCCCAGTCGAAGAAGCCGTGATGCAATCCATCATGGAAGGCGACGGAGCCGATGTATCGAAAGTAAAAAACATTAATATGGGTGACGCCGACTTTTTCACCGCAGTAAAACGGGACATTGATTTTGCATGGATTTTCTACGCCTGGACGGGTATTGAAGCCGAACTGCGCGGGGAACCCATCGACATGTTGTATGTGAAGGATTATTCAGATGCATTGGATTACTACACGCCTGTCCTCGTAACAAACGAGCAGACGATTCAGAACGACCCTGAGTTGGTGAAAGCATTCCTGAAAGCCACTTCAGAAGGATATCAATACGCAATTGATCATCCCGAAGACGCAGCGAATATTCTGATCAAGGCCGTACCGGATCTGGATAAGGAATTAGTGTCGGCAAGCCAGAAATGGCTTAGTCCAAAGTACACGGATGATGCCCCACGCTGGGGAGAACAAAAACAGGAAGTGTGGCAGAATTACACCGACTGGATGTTCAGCAAAAAACTGCTGGATGAACAGGTCGACGTGAGCAAGGCATACACAAACGAGTTTTTACCCCAATAAAATTTCTCATATAAAACGAACTTAATATTTACACGAGGACGGAGAGGACAGAAATAACGTGAAAAAGCGAAGCGGTCGCCTTTATCACCGGATTTTCCCTTAGAGAAAGGGAATCAAAAAAATCTGGGGATAACAGCGATTGGAAGGTTATTCTGTCATCGAAGTGGCAAGTGTAACAGTCATTGGTTCATTTTATATATCACGAAAGGAGCCGTGATCTCTCATGGCAAGCACACTACTTAGCATTCAGGTTATTCCGAAAACGCCAAATGGCGAGAACTCTTATCCTTACGTAGATCGCGCCATTGAAGTTATTCAGCAATCCGGCCTAAAATATCAGGTGAACGCGCTCGACACCACAATGGAGGGGGAACTGGAGGAACTGCTGGAGGTTGTCCGTAAAATGCACGAGGTACTCGTGGAGGCTGGCAGTCCAAGCATCATCTCCCAGATCAAAATCGCCCATAGCCCTACTGGCTTAAGCATGGATACCCTGACGGAGAAGTATCGCTAATGCATACCTATTTCAAAAGTGTATGGCCGCCCATTGTGGCGGTTATTCTCTTTATAGCGATATGGCAGGGAGCTGTCTCCCTCTTCCATATTGAGAAATGGATGCTGCCTGCACCGTCCGATATCGCCCGCGAAGCGGCAACTCAGGCCGAACGGCTTGGCATGCACGCTTCCGCAACCATTCAGTTAACGCTTATCGGATTCGCCGCTGGAACAGCGGTCGGATTACTGATTGCAATGGTGCTGCATTTGGTTCCTTTTCTCAAGTCGGCCCTGTACCCTTTACTTATTCTTAGTCAAAATATCCCAACCATCGCGCTCGCGCCGCTCCTGTTAATTTGGTTCGGATTCGGGCTGTTGCCCAAGCTGATTACCATTATCCTCGTCTGCTTCTTCCCCGTTGCGGTGGCGGCTATGGACGGCTTGACCCGTACTGACGCGGCGATGATGAACTATATGCGCATGGCTGGTGCCAAACGTCATCATATCTTCTGGAAGCTGGAGCTTCCCCATGCGCTGCCATCCGTGTTCTCCGGTGTCAAAATCGCTGCTACCTATAGCGTGATGGGTGCCATCATCGCCGAATGGATTGGCGCAGACAAGGGTATTGGTTATTATATGATGCTGCAAAAGTCGGCTTATCGCACGGACCGCCTATTCGTGGCGATCATGATTATTGTCGCGCTCAGCTTGCTGCTCTTCCTGTTCATTGCCCTTCTGGAGAAGCTGCTCGTGCGCTGGCGGCCACAGAAGCGGTAGTAAAGCATGTAATGTAATCTGTATATTAGGAAGTGATGACCATATGAATCGGCAACAGGACGAACAAGTCCAGCCTGGACGAGGAGCAAGTGTAATGGAGCAAAAGCACGGTGAAAAACTCCACCCAGCTAAGCCTGATCGACCTGCCAACACGACTCCTGCTCCGGTTCCACCTGCACTGGACGTTGTTAATGTTCATGCATCATTCCGTGAACGGCGGAGCAGGTTACCGGTTCTGAACGGCCTGTCCCTGACTGTGGAGCAAGGCGAGTTTGTTGCTATCGTTGGACCTTCTGGCTGTGGCAAAAGCACCCTGTTCCATATCATCGGCGGTCTGCTGAAGCCACAGGAAGGCCAAGTGCTTATGAACGGTCAGAATGTGACGGGACAGCGTGGCAAGATTAGTTATATGCCACAACAGCCAGCCCTTTTCCCATGGCGTACCATTGAAGACAATGTACTGCTTGCTGGAGAAGTAGCTTCAAGTGCTCCCCCTCGGACCGAAGCACTTGCAGAAGCTCGTAAGTGGTTAAGCAGCGTGGGTCTTGCCGGGTTCGAGCAAGCCTATCCTCATATGCTGTCGGGCGGAATGCAGCAGCGTGCTGCATTTTTGCGCGCCCTGCTCAGTCCGCAGGAACTCATGCTGCTGGACGAACCTTTCAGCGCGCTGGATGCACTGACACGTAGCGACATGCAGCGCTGGCTGCTCGATATCTGGGAACAGAACCGCCGCTCGGTGCTGTTCATCACCCATAATATCGAAGAAGCATTGCTGCTAGCTGATCGGGTCTATGTATTATCCAACCGACCTGCAACAGTGTTGCACGAGGTACATGTTCCTTTTGATCGCCCAAGACGAGAAGAAATTACGGAGGAATCTGCTTTTCTGGAGCGTAAACGGCAGATTGCACAGTGGATGAGAGAAGAGCAGCAGAAAGCCCGCCTATCATAATAGCGCGGGTTTTTAAGTTATTATTTTCCTTTAATGGGTGATCCATTATATGAAATCTGACGTACCATAATTAAACTATATATGAACACAAGGAGGAATTCCCTCGTGCATTCTCAAGCTTTTGCACCATTAATCGATGCTCATATTCACTTCGATCAGTATACCCCTGAAGAACAACGCGAGATGCTGCTATCTTTCCCGTCTCAGCAAGTCGAGGCAGTCATTGCCGTGTCCATGAATCTCGCTTCTGCCCAGGCTAATCTGGAGCTTGCAAAACAACATCCACGTAACATCTATCCAGCCTTCGGTTTCCATCCAGAACAGGAACTGCCTTCCGCTGCAGAGATGGACCTGTTCTTCCAATGGATCGAGAAGCATATGGAACAAGCCACAGCCATCGGAGAAGTTGGCCTTCCCTATTACAATCGTCAGGAAGCGGAGCAGGCAGGACAGCACTTCGATCAGAGCGGGTATATCAAGCTGCTTGAACGTTTCATCCAACTTGCCAAAAAGCATAACAAACCACTTGTCCTTCATGCGGTATACGATGATGCGGATATTGTCTGTGATCTGCTGGAGCAATATCAGTTCCGACGTGCTCATTTCCATTGGTTCAAAGGTTCTCGCCAAACCGTAAGGCGTATGGCGGACAACGGTTATTTCATTTCCTTCACGCCGGATATTGTGTATGAAGAAGAGATTCGTGAACTCGCCCGGCAATATCCATCAGAACAAGTGATGGCCGAGACCGACGGACCTTGGCCCTTCGAAGGACCGTTTCAGGGACGAATGACACACCCGGCTATGACCAGACAGGTCACCCAGGCATGGAGTGAGATCACTGGCATGGGAACCGAGCGGGCCGCCCGTCTCTTTTATCAGAACACAAAGCGTTTCTATGGCTTAACTTGATTACAATCACGTAACTGCAAGCACTCTCACTTGCCCGTGTCCACACAACACAAAGAAGACAGTCGTTTTCACCCCGACTGTCTTCTAATTTATATATATCAGTTGAACTAAATTTTTGCACAAGAATGTAGAGGACAGAAATAACCTGAGGAAGCAGAGCGTTCGCCTAAAAGCTTTCTGAAAGAAAGCTACATCGGAAGCATCGGCTATCACTAGATTTTCACCTTTACAAAAATTGGATCAATAAATCTGGGGATAACAGCGATCGGAAGGTTGTTCTGTCATCGGAATGGCAAGTGTAACTACCTTCCGTTCAACTTAACGCTTCAAGAATCCTTTGCCTTCCAGGAACGGTCTCACCTGCAAACGTGTCGGCTCAGTCAGACGCTTCGCCATCAGTTCGGACCATGGGGTCGTTCGTTCTCCATTGGTCCTTTCTTTCATGTACGCGGTTGTAGTCTCATCATACTGCTCAACACCTTGGAGGCTCTGCTCGGCATTATACCGATTATGATGCAGAACGGCTTTCAATGGCAGGCGTGGCCGAATTCCCGTTTCCTGATCTGCAACACCAATACACATGCCGTACACCGGATATACGCCCTCAGGTAATCCTAACAGCTCAGCGACTTCTTCAATCCGAGTACGAAGCCCGCCGATATATACGATTCCGAAGCCAAGGGATTCGGCTGCAAGAGCAGCATTCTGGGAAGCCAGTGCAGCATCAATCGTGGCTACCATGAAATTCTCGGTCGAATCGGCATACGATTCCTTCTCTGGAAGATGACGTTTCGCAGCATCACTCAGCCGATATAGGTCAGCACACCACACGAGAAACACGGGACATTCATTGACGTAGGCCTGATTGCCTGCCAATTCAGCCAGCTTGGCTTTTTGCTCCGATTCAGTCACGGCAATCACGGTGTAAGCTTGTACACTGCTTGAAGAAGAAGCCATCTGCCCTGCCGATACAATGGCTGCAAGCTGCTCATCACTTACCGGGTCTGGCTTAAATTTGCGTACAGAGCGGTGCTTCATCATCAACTCAATGGTTTCATTCATGGCGGTTCACTCCCAATCCTCGAAGTACGAACTCAATTGTCTGCTCCGCGAGCTCGTCTGTATTCATATGTTGATAATCAAAGCCAAATCGTGAATTCTTGGCCCGTTTGTGCGCCAAAGCCACACCCATCACCTGAAGCATCGCATAAGATACGGACTCGATCTGGAACAATCCCTGGTCTTTTCCTTCTTGCAGCAGTTCCCTCACACGTGTCCAGACGGGGTCCAAAAAACGAAATACGGTAGCTGTGCGATGTGTACGCAGTGTAATTTCAAGCTGCACAATATCACTCATCTCCCGATCTGTCATCGTGAACTTCACAACTTCACCAATAATTCGTCGGATACCTTCCACAGGCGAGGACATGGACTCTTCCGCCAACGAGTTCAACATATGATCGGGGAAGAAATGTTCAAATAATGCCTCGAACACCTTTTCTTTGCCGCCAAAATGGTATGAGACCAGTGACACGTTTGCCCCCGCCTCATCACAGATTTGACGAACACTCGTCCCGTCATACCCCTGCTGTGCAAAAAGCTTCTTGGCTGCAAGCAATATCCTCGTTTTGATATCCAACTCCGGTTCCGTCATTCCGTCCCGCTCCCTCTTGTCCGTTCATCTCATTCGCTCCAGCTCAAGGACTGCAGCCAGCGAATCATCTGTCTATTATATTACACCAAGCACCCCGATGAAAATCATCGGGGTGCTTGTCCTATCCTATGATGCAATGGTATACATCTGCTGTATCTAGTTGTTTGCTTGGGCCGGGCTTGGAGCCATAGCTGGCATGCGTTGTTTTTTCAATAACGTCACGACCAGTGACAACGCTACGGCAACCAACAGTACAATCACGATAGAGCCCGCAGCAGACTGAACTCCTGGGCCTCCCAACTGCACGCTCAGAATACCCTGAACGGCGTATGTTGCAGGCAGGTACTGCCCAATGCCGCTATAGAAGCTGTTCAGCAATTCACGCGGTACCATTGCGCCGGAAGATACCAGTTGCAAGGACAGTGAGATGATGTTGAACAGACTTCCTGCAGGTCCGAAGCAGATCAGGAAGAACTGGGAGAAGAACATGAACGTGCACAGGAAGAGCGCCTGGAACAACCAGAATGCAACGAATCCTTGTGCAATCTGTCCTCCCAATGCAACGATTAGTGATGACCCCAGCAAGGAAACGACCAATGCAGAACCCACGTTAATGACTACTCGCGCGCCAAACAAAGTCAATCGGGAATAGGTAGATGACAGCATACCCATGGCTGTCTGGAGGTTCATCCCCATGATCATGGCACCTACATAGGAAGCCAGAACCATCATCATCGGTACCATCTGATTATTCATCCCATTAACCGGGTTGATGGACGTTGTTGTTCCTTCCACTCGGGTAGCCAGGTTCGCAGCAGCTTCAGCAGCCTGATCAGCCGGCGCGCCCGAAGCAGTAAGTACCGTTTGTACCCCTTGCGCTGTAGCTTGTTTGTTAATCGTATTTGTCACACTTTGTGACACACCTTGCATCATGCTTTTGATCGTAACCGGGTTGGCTTCATTAATGGTGTATTTAATCTCGGCGGTTGAGCCAGCCGTCTGAAGCAATTCGTTAAATCCAGCCGGGATATCCAGCACCATGTGTACTTGGTGATGATTCAACTGATCCAACGCTTCAGCCGCACTTAGATTGGATACGGTATGGAAAGGCAGTGTTCCAGCGAGCGAATCTGCAATTCCTTTGGACATTTCGCCGTCCTCGTTCACAATCGCAACCGTCAATTCTTTCGTACGGTCATTTACTCCAGAATATGCGGTCATCCAGATCACGCTAAAGATCACTTGGAACATAAGTGCTGTTACGATCCCTACAATCACTGGCGGTTTTTTTAACAATGTACGTAAAGCCTGTAACATAAAAGGTGTCCTCCATTACTCAAATAGTTCTAATTTGATTTAAACAGTTGTTTGAATCAAACAATCGTTTAAATTTTATGTGAATATGTCCATATTGTCAACTCATTTTTGAAAAATTCAGAAAACGTAAGCTTTATTCATGAATACAATTGATCCATTTTCACAAAAGAGTATTATGCTATCCTTTCTACGTAGAAAAGAACATCTATACCAACGATTCAGGCTTACCTTCTGGCGACTCAACTGTATTTTTCTCAACAAAAAAACACGGTCCGCCGCAGCGAACCGCGTATTTATTCATCCTCACTTCATTGACAATGAGGCGTTGAATATATCTCCAAACAAAGGTCGGTCAGTCATTTCTCTTCAGCTTCATGCGTTGCAGACGTAGGGAATTCAGTACAACCGATACGGAGCTGAACGCCATCGCCGCCCCTGCCAGCCATGGAGCCAGGAAGCCAACTGCCGCAATGGGAATACCAATAACGTTGTATCCGAGTGCCCAGAATAAGTTTTGTTTGATGTTACCCATCGTGCGCCGGCTCATTTCAATCGCATCTGCAATGCTGTTCAGATCACCACGCATCAACGTAATATCTGCCGCTTCCATCGCTACATCCGTTCCTGTTCCGATGGCCATTCCAATATCAGCAGTAGCAAGTGCCGGAGCATCATTAATGCCATCACCTACCATCGCAACTTTCAGACCACTCTCCTGAAGTTTCTTCACTTCCGCAGCTTTACCCTCCGGCAGAACCTCAGCCAGAACTTTACCGATCCCTGCCTGTTCTGCTACAGCGCGAGCTGTTCGCTCATTATCTCCCGTGATCATGATGACATCAATCCCCATCGCCTGAAGACGCCCAATGGCTTCGCGAGAGGTATCCTTGATGGTGTCAGCCACAGCCACGATCCCTGCCCACTGACCATCCACCGCTACCAGCATCGCTGTACGCCCTTGTTCTTCCAAATGGTTCATCTGCTGAAGGGCTTCCTCAGAGACATTCACCTTTGCATCTGCAAGCAAACGACGCGTGCCGACCAGAATTTCCTGCCCTTTTGCTGAAGCTCGCACGCCGTATCCCGGTATGTTCTCGAACTTTTCTGTTGGGTCCAGCTCCAGGCCCTTTGCACGGATACCCGCAACAATCGCCTCTGCCAGCGGATGCTCGGAACTCTGTTCAGCCGCTCCCACTCGCTCAAGGAGATCGGATTCCGTCCAATTCGGAGCCGTGATAACATCGGTAAGGACCGGTTTACCTTGAGTCACTGTACCTGTTTTGTCGAGCACCACGGTCTGAATCTGTTGTGCGGACTCCAGATGTTCGCCGCCTTTGAACAGAATGCCGTACTCAGCAGCACGGCCTGATCCAGCCATGACTGAGGTCGGCGTTGCCAGCCCCAGTGCACATGGACAGGCAATGACGAGCACAGCAATGGCTTTTTCAAGGGAACCGGCGAAGTCACCCGGACTTGCAAACAGATACCAAATCAAGAATGTCAATGCAGCTATGCCGACGACAATTGGAACAAATATGCCTGAAATGACATCTGCTATCCGCTGGATCGGTGCTTTGGAGCCCTGAGCTTGTTCCACCACTTTGATGATCTGGGACAAAGCCGTGTCCGATCCAACTCGGGTCGCACGCAGTCGTAATACCCCGTTTTTGTTCAGCGTAGCACCTGTAACGGCATCTCCCGGTTTTTTATCCACGGGAAGGCTCTCTCCACTTAACATGGATTCATCTACAGAGGATTGCCCCTCCTCAACGATACCATCTACTGGTATGCTGTCACCCGGCTTCACCAGAATGAGTTCTCCTACCGCAACATATGCAGCAGGAACCATAACTTCCTGTCCATCCCGGATGACACGGGCTTCACGTGGAGCCAACTCAATCAGGCTTTTGATCGCCTGTGAAGAGCGACCTTTCGCCACAGCTTCGAACCATTTTCCAAGTAAAATTAACGTAATCAGAATTGCACTTGTCTCATAATAGAGTTCTACCGAAGGCATGGCGGCTGTACCCGTTCCCATCGCCCCATGATCCATCGTCGCAGAAGGTAAGTACCCACTGGATAATGTCAGATACAGACTGTAGAAAAACGCTGCGCTGGTACCCAGTGCGACAAGAACATCCATATTCGCGCTGCGGTTGCGAAGTGCTTTGTACGCTCCTATATAGAACTGCCACCCAATCACGAACTGTACCGGTGTTGCAAGCAGCAGTTGGAACCAAGGGTTCATGAACAGCTCGGGTACATAGATTCCGGATGTGAACGAGAAATGCCCAACCATTGCCCACAGCAAAGGAATCGATAATAAAGCCGATATCATCCATTTCCACTTTTTGCGTTGCAGCTCACGTTCACGAACCGATGTGGTCTCTTCTTGCGTAAGTTGCAGTTCAGCACCATAGCCCATTTGCTTGATCTTGGCGGTAATATCCGAAGGTTTCAAAGTGCCCGCGGCATATTCGATATGCCCTGTCTCCAGCGCCAGATTTACATTCGCCTGAGATACCCCGGGTAGTCGGGAAAGACCTTTTTCAATCCGCGCAGAACAGGCAGCACACGTCATACCGGTGATGTTCAGATCAACCGATTCTGATACTGTACTATAGCCAAGCGCCTCTACTTTATCCCGCAACGCATTCACGTTGGTTGTCTTCGGATCATAAGATACGGTTGCCTGTTCGATGGCAAGGTTCACATTGGCCTGATGCACACCTTCCATGCGGGACAATCCCTTCTCCACTCGCGTCGAACATGCAGCACAGGTCATTCCCGTGATGTGCAGTGTTGCCTTCAGCCCAGGTGTTTCTGCCATAGGTGGTATTGGGGTGGGTTCGGATGATCCATCCATTGGTTTATTCGTTGAGTTATCCATCATGTCAGCTCCTTTCATGTCGATTCAATTTTTGTATGTTGCATTCAACATACCCCTTAGGGGTATATATTTGACAGAAAATTAGGCTTAAACCTGACTCTTGGAAAAAGGTGCTTTGACCTCTTTTTCGCCCATGAGCATGTTCGGTTTAAGCCTGTGATCCCTTTAGACTACATCGTATCCCTGATCTTCAATGGCAGCTTTGATCTGATCCACGTTCACTGTCTGCTCATCATATTCCACCGCTACTGTTCCCGCTGCCAGATCAACCTTACCACTCGCACCGGTATTCTTCACAGCTTCTTCAACCGACTTCACACAGTGATTGCAGGACATTCCCGTAACGTTTAACGTAACATTAGACATTTGTAAATTCCTCCTTGGGGTATATTAAAATGATAAACTTAAATAGGTGAATTAATTCAGCTTACTTCATTAACTTCCGCATCGTAACCAGCAGTTCATCCACAACCTCATGTTCACCAGCCTGAATACGCTCAACGATACAGCTCTTCATATGGCCTTCAAGCAAAAGTTTGCCTACTGAATTAAGAGCAGACTGAGCCGCCGCAATCTGCGTCAGCACATCATCACAGTACGTATCCTTCTCGATCAACCCTTTGATCCCGCGAATCTGACCTTCCACACGGTTCAAACGAGAAACCAGGTTACTCTTCATCTCCTGCGAATGGTGACTCTTGCGCACATGCTTCCCATCACTGCCTTCGGCATGACAGGATACTGCTTCTTGAACTGTAGCCGAAGCTTCCGTTGAATCTGACATGGAGGATTGCAAAGGTTCCTCGGGATGGCTCTGATGATCCATCATGAACACCCCTTTTCTTTCGTTCTTTTCTAAGATTAACATACCCCACGGGGGTATTCAAGCATATTCTAATATTTTGTTAAAAATGAATGATTGCTTGCTCGAATTAAAAAGAGCAGTGCATCTTACAAGGTATATTCCATCCTGCTGCTGCGAACGACCAGACCCATCTGTTCATAGAAAGCCTGTGCGCCCGAGTTAAACGTCGACACGGATAATTCCACGCTGTCTGCCTGAAGCTCTCTTCCTAGCTCGATGAATGCCTGGATTAACTGTTTGCCCGTTCCTTGGCCCCGATGCTTGGTATCCACTACAAGTTCATGAATGTATAACATCTTGCGATCCACCATCAGTGGGTTATCCTGAATTACACTTAACTGCGCACTCCCGTATCCCAGAATCAAGCCCGTTTCTAAAGATTCGGCAACATACAGGTAACGCTTGTCCGTTTCCAGTAGTTCGGTGAATTCCTTCTCCTCCATCCTGGTCTCTAACACTCTGTATAGATCCGGCCGCGCCTCAACATGCATCTGGTGCAGCTCATCCATCAACATTGACACGCCAGAGTAGTCCCTCATTTCTGCATTTCGAATGCTAACAGTACCCTTCGTGCTCATCCCCATCACTCTTTCACTCATTTGAATTTTACATTATTATACAACCAAAAAGCAGATACCATAAGGGTACCTGCTTCGCTAAATTCATCCTCATTCCATCAAGCCCATATGATGCTCATGTTGATTATTTTTTCGAAGATGTATTTCCTTCATTAAAAGCAACAGGTGATGGCTTCGCTGCCCATTCGTCCGCCTGCGGCTCAATGTCCACTCCGCTCAAGATTTTCTTTTTCTCCATCAAGGAATCCCCGTCTTCATCCAGCTTGTTGCGAATTTCCGCTTCATCCTGAGGTTGATTGTTCTGTGTCATCGTAGAGTCCTCCCTTTTTTCGTATTCATGTTGATGTTCCTTTATATAACGTGCCCATTTTCTGCATTATCATTCTTCGCGAAGGACAGGCCGTCCACTTATTCCCCAGTTAAACATAATGACGTATAGATATGCGCCCTAATTACATGCGCATTCTCCATACGTCATTTTTCATGATATATCCTGTTCCCCGTTAATCGAAATCAACCTGTTTATCCAAAATGATTTCCTCTACTTTGTATTCCATCTCCGGTATTGAGGGAATCAAGGAGAATCGAACGTTTTCCAGAGAAGAAGGAAGGGCAGGAACCACTCGGAAACTAATTTGCGTCTCCCCACCTCCTCCACGACTGCCATGTCTCATGGTGATATGTCTCTGTTCGCTGAATATTTCCAGAGCCAAGTGTGGAACCATTTGTATACGCTCAGCTTCATTCCCTTTATATTGAATCTCCACATATACGAGGCTTTCGCCTTCATATTGCATCGAATGCGTGATCATATACTCACACGAATCTTTAATCATTTTCTTCATAATCGGCACCACACTCGTCAATTGAAGAGGTTCACTTGGAAAGAAGTGTCTTTGAGGCATCGGTTGCACGCTACGGAGAACATATCGGATATCTTCCTCCTTCATATCCAGTAAGCTCACCCATTCATCGATGGTATTTTGAGGGGGTTGGTATTGGACAGCTCCGGTTATGTCCTTTCTGGCTGCGACCAGTTTCAAAAGTTGCTCATCAATCCGCTGTACCTCATCGCTGTATTCATTAGGAATTTCACGTAATTCACTCCAGCCCATATATAATCACTCTCCTAATTTAATGACATACCATGCAAATACAATTCGCTACTGTAACTTTATCCCCTCTTCTTTTTCAGTTTATTTAAAAGGCTCCACTTAACCAGAAACGGAAAAATCAAAAAGTAAAGGACGCCCCCTGGGTCATATTTATGACCTTACGGGACGCCCCTTATATATTGTCCACCTCAAATGGACATCATCTACTGTTTTGATTGAAACAATAAACACAAACTGATCCTTGGCTTAACCAGCCTATGTCTGATCCTGACGAGCAAGCGCTACTAGTGCTTGCAGAGCGGCATTAATCTCGCGCTCCACCGCTTGTCCAACCGCATCCGTATGCGGATCATACTCAGCAGCGAGATCGCTGTCCGCGAACCCGTCAATCGCGACAATGGCTCCGGCACGAGCGCCACGCAAGGTGCTGACGATGTAGAGTGCCGCAATTTCCATCTCGGCTGCAAGTGCTCCAGCCTGCTTGTACTTGCGGTGTGGAATCTCTTCCACGCCTGCAAAGAACGCATCCAGCGTTACGGTAATCCCAACACCCACTTTACCTGCAAACGTTGCAGCATCCGTGCTTTCTTGCTCACGAGCAGCTTCAATCAATGCTTGCGTCACCCCAATGTCTGCTACCGCCGGGAAACCATCCGGCACCAGTTGGCGAGTCAACCCATCCGTACGAACAGCGGCTGTACTCACAATCACACTACCTGCCGGATAATCCGCTGTATACGATCCCGCTGTACCTACACGAATCAGGGTTGTTACACCCGCGCGAATCAATTCCTCGAAGCAGACAGCTGCTCCAGGTGAACCTACTCCATGGCTGACCACAGCCATCTGTACCCCTTTGTACAAACCAACAAACGTACGATACTCCCGACTAAACGCCAGTTCTCTCGCCTGCTCCAGCTTACGGGAAATCTTCTCCGCACGTGCCGGATCACCACAGACGATGGCGTATGCCGGCATGTCTTCCGAATGAATCTGCAAAATAGGCATCAACATATCAATCAAACTCCTTCTTCGTCCACTCGTCTTCCGGAATCGGCAGATCTTCACCCGAGAAGCGTTGTTCCTTGAACGGATCGGCAAAATGGTGGAAACCATTCACTTCCCAGAATCCGTTACGGTCTTCTGTCATAAATTCCAGCCCACGTATCCACTTCGCACTCTTCCAGAAATAGAGTTGAGGTACGACCATACGTAATGGAAAACCATGCTTGGGTGTTAGTGGCTCGCCGTTATATTTGAATGCAAGCAGTACGTCATCATGCATCAACTCTTCAAGCGGTACATTTGTCTCATAATCATGATCTGCATGGATCATGACGTATTTGGCTTCCGGTTTGACCCCCAGAAGTTTCACAAAATCGGAAAAACGTATACCTTCCCACGGCGTATCGAATTTCGACCAACGGGTAACACAGTGAATATCACTCACCGTGTTCACCTGAGGCATCGCTTGCAACTCAGCTAGGGAGAACACCTTCTCCTCTTCCACTTCGCCGAATACCTTCAAGTCCCAGGTGGACAGGTCATATTCCGGCACTTCACCTTCATGCAGAATTGGGAATTTTTCCGTCAGCATCTGTCCTGGCGGCAAGCGATCTCCATGATCATTGCCTGCTTTGGGTGCCGGGGCTTTTCCTTTTTTCAAACGTTCAGCCTTGTTATGCAAGTGGAATTCCTCCTTCTTCTTCTTCTGCCTCTAGCATGGGCATTCAGGAATTAACGCGAGCTTCCGCCCGCTTTCAGTGCATCCTGTGCATAGGTGCGGTCTTTGAAAAAGAACATCGCGACCAGCGTCACAATATACGGCAGCATCAACGTGAAATGGGTTGGCAGGGAGAATCCTTGAAGACGAATACTCAATGCTTCCATGAAGCCAAACAGCACACTGGAGCCCATCACGCCAAGCGGATTCGCTTGCCCCAGCATCGTTGCCACCAGCGCGATAAAGCCACGACCAGCAGTCATGCCTTCGGTAAACATCGTTACCTGACCGAGCGACAACTGTGCTCCAGCCAGAGCACACAACACACCGCACATCAGCACGGCACCATACTGGATACCGCGCACCTTGATCCCGATGCTCTGTGCTGCAATCGGGTTCTCACCGACGGAGCGCAGGCGGAAGCCGGATACACTTTTGAACAGATAGAATTGCAGCCCAATCACGAGCACAATACCGAGGTAGACCAAGGGACTATGTCCAGATAATACATCGCCCACCCACGGAATGTCTTTGATCAGCGGAATATCCCACTTGGGAAGTCCCACCATATCTTTGTCGTAGTATGCACCTTTTACATCAAAAATCGCACGCAGTGCAAAGGTCGTCACCCCCGCAGCCAGGAAGTTGAGCGAGATCCCGACCACGATGGCATTAGCCTTGAGATTAATACTTATAAAGGCAAAGAGCGCCGAGAACAACATCACAATTATAATGGAAAAGAGTACAGCCAGCAGCACATTGCCAAACAGATAATTACCGACAATGGCGGAGAATGCACCGATCAAAACCAGTCCTTCAAGACCCACGTTGAACAGACCGACACGGGAACATAAAGCCCCACCGAGCGCTGCAAGCAGGATTGGAGTCATAATCCGCAAGGTTGAGCCAAACATGGCTGCATCAAACAGTTGTTGCATTGGACTTTTTCTCCTTTCTCCGCTTCAGGAATGAATAACCGATCTGAGCTGATACAAATAACGTCAATACGGCCTGGATGACACTGCCAACTTCCAACGGTACATCCGTGTTCCGTTCCATCCCCATGGCACCTGTCTGTAGCGCAGCCAGCAAAATAGCTGCTACAGCTGTACCGAGTGGATGCGAGCGTGCAAGCAGCGTTGCCATAATACCGCTCCATGCATAACTTGCGGATGACAGCGAGCCATCAAGGAAACGGTACTGTGTACCAAGCACTTCCCCCGCACCCGCGAGTCCAGCAAGTCCACCACTGATGACCATGGACAGCATCATCATGCGAATGCGGCGAACACCACCGTAGGTTGCAAAGGACGGGTTGCTGCCGAGCATGCGGATCTCGTAACCCGTCACCGTTTTGTGAGTGAACCAGTAGATCAGAATAGCCGCGACAATGGCAATGATGAAGCCGGCATGTAGTCCCATACCCTGGAACAACTTCGGCAACCAGATACTCTGATCAATCATCGGAGTCTGTGCCATCGCTGCAGATCCTGTGCGGTCCTTGAATGGATAGGAGACCATGTAGCCCCCGAAATAAATGGCAATATAGTTAAGTAGTAGAGTTGTGATCAACAAGTTCATGCCGAAACGTGCATCCAGCCAGCCTGCAAACAGGGACCAGATTCCCCCGGCAACAATACCTGCCACAATCGCAGCAATACACACAAACCAGCCTGGGCCTGGCAGATAAAGCGCCGTGAGCGCCGCACTGAGCCCGCCAAGAATCATCTGGCCTTCGGCTCCCATATTGAAGAATCCGGCACGGAATGCCAATGCTACGCCAAGCCCCGCCAGGATGATTGGTGTGGAGCGAGCCAACGTATTGGTGAAGAAGTAGAAGTTGCCAAAGGCCCCTTTCCACATCTCCGCATACGTATCCACCACATTACCGCCAACGATCAGAATCGCTACAGCCCCTGCAATCAGACCGATGAATACGGCAAGCAGCGGCTGTACGAGTCCGCGAAGTGTTTCTTTTACCCGATTCATATCCGCTCTTTCCCTCCTGCCATTAACAAGCTGATCTGTTCCTCCGTTGCTTCCTCTGCTCTCAGTTCACCAGCAATTTCACCTTCATACATCACAATAATGCGATCCGATAATTGCAAAATCTCAGATAACTCCGATGAAATGAGCAGAATACCCGCACCCTCACTACGTTTGCGTAGCAATTCAGCATGAATCGTCTCCATCGCTCCGATATCCACACCACGGGTCGGTTCGGCTGCAATCAGAAACGGTGTATCCTGTGCAAATTCACGAGCGGCAATCAGCTTCTGCAAATTACCTCCGGACAGAAACTGCGCCTTGGTCTCCGCAGAACCCGTCTTGATGCTGAACTGTTTGATCCAGCTCTCTACCATCGTTCTTGCTGCTTTGGCTTTGATGATGCCACGTGACTGCAAGCGATGGTGATGTCCCATCAGCCCGTTCTCGCGAACGCTCGCATCTTTGGCTGCTCCCCACATGTAACGATCTTCCGGAATATGAGCAAGTCCATGCTCCCTTATGCGCCGTACCGGCCAGTTGGTTGTATCCTGCCCGGAGAGCACAACGCGACCACTATCCGCCTTACGCAGTCCGGCAATGACCTGAATCAGTTCCGACTGGCCGTTACCCGAAATGCCTGCTATACCAACAACCTCACCTTTTCGAACCTCCATGTGGATGTCCTTGAGCGCCGAACGATCCTTCGCTCCGGACAGATGAACCCCTTCCACCTGAAGCACCGCTTCAGCTGTTACCGATGGCTGCTTGTCCATACGCACAAGTTCACGACCAACCATCAGACGAGACAATTCCTCCACATGTGTATCCTTGGCTTCCAACGTACCTGTCACCTGACCATCCCGAAGCACCGTGATCCGGTCTGCTACATCCATGACTTCTTGCAGCTTGTGCGTGATTAGTACAAAAGTTTTGCCCAGCTTGGCGAGTGATTTCATGTTCGCCAGCAGTTCCTTCACTTCAAGCGGAGTCAGTACCGCCGAAGGTTCATCTAATATAATGATGTCTGCGCCCTGATGCAGCACCTTAAGAATTTCAACACGCTGCTGCATGCCAAGCGGGCACTCGGACACTTTTTTCCACGGGTCAACCGGCATGCCATATTGTTTGCCAAGCTCGTTCACTTGGGCTGCTGCTTTTTTGCGGTCAAATGCGCCTGCCTTAGCCGGTTCGCGTCCAATCACGATGTTCTCCGCCACCGTAAAGGATGGGAACAGCATGAAATGCTGGTGCACCATGCCGATGCCACTTGCCATCGCCTGGGACGGCGTGGCAAAGCTCACCTCATGTCCACGGACTTTGATTGTGCCTGACGTGGGCTGTTCCATACCGTACAGCATACGCATCAAGGTTGTTTTACCGGCCCCGTTCTCACCGACAAGGGCATGAATCTCTCCCTCACGCAAATTAAAACGGATGTCACGGTTAGCGGTGAAGCCGCCGTATTTCTTCGTAATCTGCTCCATCTCCAACAGCATATCTCGCGTTCGCTCCTCTCAGTTCAACTTAAAAGGTTACACTCGCCACTACGATGACAGAGCAACCTTCCGATCGCTGTTATCCCCAGATTTTCCGATTCCCTTTATATAAAGGGGAAAATCCGGAGATAAAGGCGAACGCTTTGCTTCTTCAGGTTATTTCTGTCCTCTTCGTTATCGTGTAAACGATAAGTTGAACATATACTGGTCATTTAATAGCAGCAAAACCGGCTGCCTGATCGGGCAGCCGGCTGATCCATTCCATCACTCATTTAAAAAGAACATTCAAAACTATTGTTGCAATGGATCTTTGACTACGATTTTGCCGGATACGATATCATCCTTGATTGCTTTAACCTTGTCGATCACTTCTTGTCCAACAAAAGCACTCAATGGAGATTCGCTGTCACGTGTAACGTACGTCAGGCCTACACCGTCTTCTTTCAAGCCATAGTTCACTGCACCTGCTTTGAAGTTGCCTTCTACAAAATCTTTCACGGTCTCATAGGCAACCGTATCGGTTGATTTCAATTGAGACAATACGATATGTTCCGGGTCTTCAACAGTACGGTCCGTATCCTGACCTGAAGTATAGAAGCCTTTTTCTTTCGCTGCTTCGAACACACCCAGATCACCTACAGCGGATGCGCCAGCAATGAAGTCAGCGCCTTTGCCGAATTGTACGAGTGCCAATTCTTTTGCTTTGGCCGGGTCATTAAATCCACCTACATAATTCACGAGGAATTCAGCATCCGGATTCACGGATTCCAATCCCGCTTTGAAACCTTCTGTATATTTCTTGATCAGTGGTACGTCCATTGCTGCGATCATGCCGACTTTGTCTGTTTTGGTGGACAATCCAGCAGCTGCACCGAGCAGGTATGCCCCTTCATATTCACGGAAACCAACGCTACGTACGTTAGGCAGATCCACGGTTGTATCTACAATTGCAAAGGACTTGTCCGGGTTTTCTGCAGCGACTTTCTTTAATGCATCCTCTGCCTGGAAAGTAGCTGTAATAATCAGATCATAATTCTCGGCAACCGCAGCACGCAGATTTTGTTCAAATGCTGCCGGGTCTGTCGATTCAATCGTCTTGGTGTCTACTTTGAATTCTTCGCCTGCTTTTTTGAAGCCTTCATCCATCTGTACAAAGAAAGGGTTAACCCCTATTTTTTCGGGAAGTACAAGGGCCATCCGAAGAGATTTCTCCGAATCACTGCCTTGGGCGGATTGTTCGTCTTTGGAAGCCGAATTCCCACAAGCTGCCAACAAAATAGCCAACATGATGATCGATAAGACGAACGATAAACCTCTTTTCATTTTGAAAATACCCCTTTTCAACATTCTTTTTTCTTATCCTAGCGGATACTGTCGATCCTTGTCAATAAATCTTTGAGCGTATACACTCAATTAGAATATATTTGATGATTTGCTTTCTACCAAGCTTTGGAAACCGTTCTGTATCAAGCTTTTTTTCGTTGACATCCAGCGCGTCTCCGTGCTAAAGTCAATCCAATTATTCTATTCTGATAGGATTTGTCAGGATTATAACCGAAAGCTACTTATTTTCCAACCCATTTTAAGGAGGCTATTCATTTGAAAAAAATCACCCAGATCACGTTGGCGGCCCTACTCGCCGCTCCGGTAACACTCGGCAGTCTAAGCCTGCCCTCTTCGGCTTCTGCAGCATCTGCAACTCCGGCTAAACCAACCACTTCACAAAGTGTCAAAGGACCGTTAGCTCAGGCTCCCGTCGCTTATACGGAAAGCGCAGTGGATTTTGCTCAATTCTTGCAAGCAAAATACAATATTCAATTGCCGCAACAGATTACCAAAGGTGATTTCATTCAAGCCATTGCAGCCATCACGGAAGCAACTCAAGCAAGTGACAGTGAAGCCAAAGCTCCTGTCTTTACCGATCTGGCCTCTGGTGATTCTTCTTATGATGCTGCCGTTTCCTTATTCAATAGTGGGGTTATTACAGGCACAGAAGTACGTGCCAAGGATCAACTAAACACTTATGCTGCCGTCTTCATCGCGGTGAAAGCATCCGGATTCAAGGAACTCGCTTATACATATCCCGCCGAGAAAACGGCCAAAGCACTTGCCAAAGTTGGCATTAACCCGAACCGTGTTCAAGGACAAGCCGCACAGGAACTGGCTGCGGCGATCGATACAGGCCTGATTCCCGAAAATCTGTACCCCGCTCTCCTAAAGGGTGGCGTGGCAAGTAAAGATTTCGCCAATACTTTGCTTGGACGCGTACTGGTCAGTCAAGGGAAATACAAACATGAGATTGGGCGTTCCGGCGATGCGGACATCTATTCCAAACTATATGCCGCATATCGCACAGCGGATCTGATTGAATCACCTGAGCTGAGAAAGATTGTGGATCAGGCCCTCCGAGATGATCTTGTCACAGGTTACAATCTGAAGGATAGCCGCTTTGATTCCAACTTTATCGATGAACTGACACTTACCTACGGCCATGATAATATTCAACATGCTGTACAGTTGGTCGGTTTGCTTCGTAGCGAAGGCATTGACGCCGATGTACAATTCCAGCCGAAGACATCTGCTTTCATTTATTTGAAGGAATGGGGCGAGCCGAAGGAAACACCAGACTATAAAGTGACACAGATCGAGAACGGTAACTATATTGCCTCTGCGAAGGAATATGATATTCAGTTCGAGTTCAACGATGTGGCAGACAAAGTTCGCTTCAATGACATTGTGCTGAAATATGCCAAAAAGAACAGTGACAGTACATCTCCATTGATTCTCAGCTCCTGGTGGCAACCGTTGTATTATTCACCAACCACATTGGCGAACTACCCTGTCATTTCCAATAATAAGATCGCGCTTGGCAATTACTATGCTCAGTCCTTCTCTCTGAAAGAGAATGCCAAAGCCATTCGTGAAGGTTTCCTGAAGCTGGCACCTGATGCGGACATTACGACGTATGACTTCTGGGTGGACCAGCCTTTCTTCAACTACCTGAACGGTGGATCTGAATAAAATAAATTCCGTCTCTAACCAAATTAAAGCTCGTATTTTGGCACCATAAGCAGCCGTCCTTTACCGAATTTCACAGGGGTTTCGACCCCTAGATTCGTAAAGGCGGTTTTTTGTTCAGCATTTTGCAAATTTCTTCTACAAAATCATTTTTCTCATGCAGGAATTACCAATATAAGGTCGAATCCTTTATGTACACAAACACGCAATCATATTGCATATCTCCGCACGAACAGGAGTTACTCCATGGTATATGACGGTATTCTACTAGGCTTGATCGTTGGATTTTTTCGGGGCGGGTTGCGGCATGGGCTCAATCAGTTTGCAGCACTCAAGCTGCGAAGCGGCTGGATTTTCCCTGTATTGTTGCTGATCCAGTTCTTTATTTTCTATCTGCAGGAACGATTCGAATGGGTGGCATCCATTAACGGATATCTCTTTGCTGCCGTCTACATCACAGGGCTCGCTTTCCTGTGGCTCAACAGACACCATACCGGTTTCATGCTCATCTGGGTTGGGGTATTTCTCAATTTTGCCGTGATGGCAGTAAACGGTGGGCGCATGCCTGTTTCTGTGGAAGCCTCCGCTGTACTGGGACCCTATTATGTAGAGATGCTCAGGGAAGGCGGCGCCGTATCAAAGCATTTTATGATGGATGCATCTACAAATCTGCCTTTTCTCGGTGATATCATCCCACTCTCCAGCCCTTATCCACGGACTCAGGTGATCAGTATCGGTGATGTGGTCATGAACGTTGGCATATTCCTTTTTATCCAATACATGATGGTGAATCGGGACAAAAAGGCTGTGCAACCTGCTAAAACTCATCAGGCTTGAGGAAAACAGGTAGACTCCAAGGAAGGGAGGTCTTCTCCATGAAAAAATTTGAAGGTGTGAAATATTCCCGCATTGTCATCAACGCAATCATCGTGGCTTCTGTCGTTGTAGCACTAACTTCGGGATACAAGCTGGGCGGCTAGTATCCATACCGCCAAACAAGACAAACAGGCTGCCAGCGGCCTGTTTTTTCTTTCTGGATTTTTGTCAGGCAAATTGGTATGTTAAACATCTATATAATATATCCCTATACAAGAATAACAATTATATACACATCAAGAGTAGACTAAACCCAAGCAGGAGATTTTTTATGAACTTTATTCGTAACCTTATCCATAAGGCAGATCGAAGCAGTCTGTATGTTATTTTGCTTAGTTGTACCGGGATCGGTGTTTTTCTGTACATGAACAAGTGGTCTTACCTTCATCTAACCACGACGGATTGGGTTATGGTCTACACCATGCTGGGTGCGGCGTTAATTCTGGATTATTTCACATTCCAGATTCCACCCAAAGGCAATCAGCAATCCATGGATTCATCGGTATACCTTGCCTGTATATTCATGTTTGGCGGAGCTTTCAGTTTATCTGTACTGCTTCCTGTTTCCATCATCCTGTTAATCAAAGAGCGCAAGCTAACCTGGTGGAAACATATTGTCAATTTCAGCATCTACAGTCTCATGATTACGGGAGCAGCTGCCGTGTTTGAGTGGACTGGCGGGCAATCGGGAACTCTGGACGGCTATAACCTGATTCCGTATTTTGCAGCGCTCGCAGCCTACTTCATCATCAACACGATTACACTTGGATTATTCTTCCATTTCTCAACAAAGGATGCATTACAGCAGATGAAGCGGGCATTCGTTACCGAATCCCTGCTGGTTTATTTATGTACGCTGATTCTGGCACTTGTATTGACGATTCTGGTTGTGCATAATGGCGTACTCGGTTTGTTGTTATATCTGAGTCTCAGTATTCTGCTCTCCCATGCATTCAAGCAGTTGTTTGTCATGTATCAGAGCATTGAGGAGAAAGCTAACACGGATCAACGCACAGGTCTGTTCAACCATAGTTATTTTGAAAGTATGTTGGAAAATGAACTGACGGCCGCTCGTACGCAGGGAACACCGCTCTGTCTGGGACTGATTGATATCGATGATTTCAAAAAGTATAACGATCGGTTTGGCCACTTACAAGGCGATAGTCTGCTGGCCCTGCTGGGGGATTTTCTAATGCGAAAGACAGAAGGTACGCCTGTTACCGCCTTTCGTTATGGAGGGGAAGAGTTCACACTGCTCATGCCAGGAATGGAATTGGACGAATCCTACAAGTTTATGAACAAGCTGCGTAAACAACTAAATGACACGCCGTTTGAAGGCGTTGAAGTGTTTCCGCACGGTTGTCTCTCCTTCTCGGGTGGCGTCGCACCCTATCAGGTGGATATGTATAACAAATCCCAGCTTGTGGATCAGGCGGATAAAGCACTGTATTATGCGAAGAAACAGGGCAAGAACAACGTGCACCGCCACGGCAGCAATGATGGCATGGAACACGAGATTGATCTGGTACAGGACGTTCGTGACATCGAGCAGCAGCTCAATCTGTTCAGATACAAGGATATGGATACGTTTAAACATTCCAAACGGGTCTACAAATATGCACTGGATATCAGTGAATTGCTCGCACTGGACAATGCGGAGAAACGCCGTTTCGTGCTGGGAGCACTGATTCATGACATCGGCAAACTGGAGATTCCTTGGTCCATTCTGAACAAAAAGGACAAGCTCACTGCAGAAGAATGGGAAACGATCAAAGGACATGTCACCTGGGGCAAAAAAATGGTGATCACGAACGATCGCTTCGCCGACCTGATTCCGTATATCGAACTTCACCACGAGCGCTATGATGGCAAAGGCTATCCTTACGGCCTGAAGGGTAACGAGATTCCCCAGCTCTGCCGGATGCTGACCGTGATTGACTCCTTTGATGCCATGACGACAGAGCGGCCGTATCAGGAGACCAAGAACGTGGAGGAAGCCATTCGGGAGCTGCGCGCATGTTCGGGTTCACAGTTTGATCCGGAGCTTGCCGAGTTATTCATTCGATATATTGAGAAAAGAACCGCTCAACAACAGTTGCTTTAAGATAAATGAAGCTTTCTATGTATGCTCTTAAAAAGTCAAAGCGCTATCCCCGGTCTGATCGGAGATAGCGCCATTTTCATTTTCATGGAATGAATCGTACACCAGACAGCTTCATTCTCGTGCAGATTCTACATTAAGATTTGGTATTCAGTTCATGTGAGGTCTGATGCAGCTCTTTGATCATCTGCTGCAAAAACATGTTGTCTTGGCGACTGATACCGTGCTGATTGTCTTGAACAAGCATCTGGTGAATGTTCTTTTTGAGCAATTCACTGCGACGTTCCAATACTTCTTGACTCATGTTGTTGCTTCACTCCTTAACATGTTTTGTAATGAATTCACGTTCTATATAAGTATAGAGGACCTTCTCCGATAGGGAAAACGGACTCAGCCTTCCTCAGCTGTTCACACCAACCCTCACCTAGCGTGACAACATTTCACCCCTTGTCATTCTTAGATATCCTTCTAAATACTCCCTGATCCTCCCCAGCTTTCTCCAAAGACACAGACTAGGGTCTTGGACAAGCTTGAGTTATAATGATCCCATCCCTGTATAAATAAATCACCTTATTAAGCTAATCCTAGATCAAAGGAGTTCTGCATTCATGTCCTATAAACAAATCAAATGGATGATTCTGCTAATCCCCACATTCACGGTTGGCATCTGGGAATATATTCGCCATCAGTTTCTGATGCCGTACCTTTCGATGGACGCCGGGAACTGGTTAACACCCGTCATTGTTTATCTCGTCAGCGTGACACTGCTCAGCCGATTGTTCCACATGCTCGAAGGTGCCAGGGCTGCTCTGGAGCAGGAACGCGCAGCCAAAGCAGCGCTGGAAGCTCGTGACCAATTGGCCCGGGAACTTCACGATGGCATATCTCAGTCTCTTTTCCTGCTGTCCGTGAAGACCGATAAAGCGGGCCGTAGTCTGGCAGGGAGCGGACATGAGCATGAAATCCAGGAGATTCAAAAAACCGTGCATGAAGTCAATACATATGTAAGGCAAGCGATTGCCCAGTTGCGTTATGTTCCATCCTCTACCGTATTAACAGAGATTATTTCACTGCATGCGCAGGTCGAAGTGCTCGTCAAGGAAACCGTACCTGGCGCACAGATTCACTGGGATCTTAACGGTGTAACCTTCTCTGCCAAGGAGCAAGTGGAACTGCTCGCCTGTATCCGGGAGGGTTTATTGAATGTACGCAAACATGCGCAGGCTACCCGCGTTCAGGTTCACGCGGAAGGTAACCCAATTGCCTGGTTCATTTATATTCAGGATAATGGGAATGGACTAAGCGGAGATCCTCTTCATCTGAAGGATCGGTACGGACTGCGAATTACGAAGGAGCGTGCTGCCGAGATGGGTTGGTCTTTTACCCTCGATTCAAGACCGGGGCATACACGAATGACGATAGGAAAGGAGCATGCTTAGTATGGAACATGTACGTGTATTGGTTGTTGATGATCATGCGCATGCGCGTGAAGCGATCTGTAGCATTTTATCCGAGGACAGCCTGTTTGAAGTGATCGGTACAGCTTCGAATGGACAAGAAGCGTTGGAGCTCACCGGACAATGGATGCCTGACCTGATCCTGATGGACGTGCAGATGCCGGAGATGGATGGGTTGGAAGCCACCCGTCAGATCAAGCTGCGATTCCCTTATGTTATTGTTGTTATGGTCACGGTATCGGATGATGTGACCTTTCTGTTCGAAGCACTAAAACAAGGTGCTCAAGGCTATTTGCTCAAAAATCTGACGCCTTCTACCTGGCTTGAATACCTGCGCGCCATCGTCAGCGACGATGCACCGCTCAGCAAGGAACTGGCCTACCGGATTTTGCAAGAATTTCCCGCACCACGCAGTGAAGATGTGCAAGATAACCCGCTAACGGCGCGGGAGCTTGAGATTCTTCAATGGGTATCCGCGGGATATACCAATCGGGAGATCGCCGATCAACTCGGTATTTCAGACCAGACGGTGAAGAATCATCTCAAAAACATTTTGCAGAAGCTCCAGCTGGAAAACAGGGTACAACTCACCCGCTATGCGCTAGAGAGTGGACTTGCGGGACGTAAGCTTCGCAAATAGCGCAGCTTCGTGGTGATATGTGAATGGTAGCACGAACGTATCGCATACCCATATGAGATTTGTAACATGAATGTGTATGGTGCTCTGCACCATACACATTCATGCTTTTGTCACAATTATGAAGACCAAATCGTTTTTTTATAGCCCAATGTAGTCATACGCAGTCATTTTGGACAAAGTTATAATGGGATAGATTGTGTTTAAAGGGCCAGGAATAACTACAAATCTATAACCTGAGGGTGATGATTTTTTTGATTTTGACAAGCTTTACCCTGAAATGGGGCAAACGGCACTGGGCATTGGTCATCAGCCTGTTGCTTGTGTGCTGCCTTGTTATGCCACAGTGGGCATCTGCCCATGCTTATATTGTTAAGGCTTCGCCAGGAGAGAATGAGATACTCGTTACCGCTCCGGAGCGGCTGACGCTGGAGTTCAACGAATCCTTGCAGACGGCCTTTTATGATATTAAAATTACCGGGCCTGACGGTACTCAGGCAGATGACGGAACCATACAGATCGATGCGGATCGCCCTCATATTCTGGAGACTGGCCTGCGGGCTGGACTCGGGAACGGGACTTATGCCGTCAACTGGAAAGCTGTGTCTGCCGATGGACACCCGATTCAAGGAGCATATGTTTTCCAAATCGGAGAACCGTCCGGTTCTCCTGCCGGACTAAGTGATCTTACATCTGGTTCCGGTTCAACAGGTGGGCCGCTGAAATGGATCGTATCCCTGACAGACTGGATTCAGTATCTCGGATTGTCTGTCATCCTGGGAACACTTGCATTCTTGCTGCTGCGAATTGCACCAACATCCATGACAAGAGAGCCTATGGATGTTCCGGGTAGCTACAGACTGTTATGGATCAGCTATGCTGCTGCTTCCTTTGCCGCTCTGGTCAGCCTGCCACTGAATACGTTGTATGAATCTGGTGTGGCTCTGAGCGAACTAAGCTGGGCACTGATCGGAAGTGCGCTCAAACTGACATCTTTTGGTCAGATCTGGATGTTACAGATGCTCATTGTCATGCTACTGGCCGTCACGATTCTCTCCGGATATGATCGTGATCGATCCATCCGTGCTCGCATCTGGTCTTCTTACGGGTCACTCGTGCTCGTGCTTGGATGGCTGTTCACTCACGCCATGACGGGACATCCGGCTGCGGCGGATCAACGTGCTCTCGCGATTGCCATGGACTTCGTGCACCTGATCGGTGCGGCTTTCTGGATTGGTGCATTGACTGCCATGGCGATATGTCTGCCTCCCCTCGCCGACAAGCTGCCTTCCAAAGTGCGAGGAGAAGTCTACTGGACTGCCATACGCAGGTTTACCGCTTGGGGGATCGGCGCCGTAGCCGCTCTGGTTGCTACAGGAATATACAGCAGTCTGATTATTCTTCCGGCACCTGTGCTGACCTCCTTGTTCACTACAGCCTATGGTCTTGTGCTGATTGGCAAGATCGTCCTGTTGATTGTGATGGTTATCTTGGCATGGCGTCATGCGCGACTCGCTAGAGCAGCAACGGGGAGCAGATTATCCGGCAGCCTGAAAGCCGAGCTTGCTACTGGTGCTGTGATTCTCGCCCTTGCTGCCGTACTAACACACCTGTCTCCAGGACAACCGGCTGCGGTCGGTCCTTATCAGGAGACAAAGACTACAGAAGACGGCTCAGCGATCACACTTCAGGTGAGTCCCAATGTAACGGGAGAGAACCAATTCGAAGTCGATGTGAAACGTGCAGATGGAAGTATCGTTAACGATCTGGAACAGATCACACTGTCACTCACACATCTGGACATGGATATGGGGATCTATGAGATTACCATTCCGAAAAATGACACCGGTGTGTACAAGGCTGAAGATTATATCTCCATGCCTGGCCGTTGGAATATCAAGGTACATCTTCTGACCAAAACGTTGGATGCACTGGATGCCGAATTTGAGATCGACACCGCCAAGCCATAGGTACACAACGTTGATATTGAAAAGTGACCCATTCTAAAATCAGTGTTTCTACGAACTGCAAATGTAGTGAAGGATACGAAATTCATTCTGGAGAAGCGAAGCACTCGCCTTTATTCCCGGATTTCAACTTATTACTATATAAATTGAACTATTATTTACACTGAAACGGAGAGGTCAGAAAAAACCTGAAAAAGCGAAGCGTTCGCCTTTATCACCAGATTTTCCCCTTTGAGAAAAGGGAATCAAAAAATCTGGGGATAACAGCGATTGGAAGGTAATTCTGTCATCGGAGTGCATGTGTAAACCATCTTTAGGTCAATTTATATATTTGAATCATTAAATTCCGGGAATAACGGCGATCGAAAGAACAATTCGTAACCGAAACGGCCTTTGCAGAACGTAGACAATCATTTAAGAAAATGGGCCGAATCATTTATGATAAGAACTGAGAGGGGTTATTTATTTTGAAGAAAACATCATGGATTTCCAAACTAACATCCACTATCGCAACAGGTACCGCAGCATTCATGTTATTCGCCGGATTCGCGAGCGCTCACGTTACCGTTAGCCCATCCGTTGCACAGACAAGCGCATGGCAGACGTACACGATTAAGATTCCATCCGAGAAAGAACTGCCTACAACCAAAATCACGATGAAAGTTCCGGAAGGTGTTGCATTCAAGCAATATCAACCACTGGCAGGATGGAAAATCACTACAGAGAAGAACGATTCCAATGAAGTAACATCAATTACTTGGGAGATTGACGGCGATAACGAGGGTATTCTGGCAGGACAATTCCAGCAGTTCAACTTCGTTGCACAGAACCCTAAGGCGGAAGCTGAAGTAGCTTGGGATGCCTTCCAATACTACAGTGATGGTAGCATCGTAGAATGGACAGGCCAACCAAGTGATGCCAACCCGCACAGTATCACAACGATTAGCGAAGATCCGGCTGCTGCTGGTAATGCTGCGGCAGGTGGGGGTCATGCCGACGATGGACATGATAGTGCAGGTACAGAAGCAGCCACTGGGGATAATGCAGCTACCGACGATAGCAAAGCAAACGATGACACCACGCTGGGCGATGCACTCAATGACACCGTTACAGGTGAGCCCAACAACACGGATACAGATCCGGGGACGCTGAAGCTTCAACAAGCAACATTGATCGTATCCATTCTGGCCCTGATCCTGTCCTTCTTGGGGATCGCTTTGGCTACACGTCGCAAAAAACGTTAAGAACTAATAACTTACAGATTTACGAAAACCTGAGAAAAATTCAGATCATAAAAAGCCTATGGCATACGGGTTCAAACCCGATAAGCCATAGGCTTTTTTTCTGGTATTCATACTTTTTACTCCGTGGTTTATACTCTCAATCATGCTATTTATACTCACAATTACATACAATCACGCGCATTTCTCCACGGTCATACTCATCTTAACGCTGGTCGCCATCCGCAATATGGCATCAGCCTTACCACTCTTTAGCGTTCCTGATCCGTCTGGATCATGATCTCAATGTATTGCAGCAAGCTTTTCTTCTGCTGTTCGATGGATTGAATACGTCTGGACAGGCCCGCAAAAAACTCTTCAATCTGCTGCCTTGTATGATCAGCAGACTGCCCCTTCCAATCGTTCAGGCGACTGTATAACGCCCTCGCTTCCTGTTCATCGGCTTGCAGACGGGCAAGCAGCTGTGTAAGTTCTTTTTCGGCAATTCGAAGATCATTCAATTCCACCAGCAATTGTCCACCCACTTGCGTTCCCCTCCCCCCATGTACGTGATATCGACATTAACCAACCTGGTTCCTAATTAAAATGAACCGGACTCTCGTCCGCCTGCCGGAAGGCATCTGCTTTCTCATCAATAAAGTTCAGGAACTGGCTGGTATGTTTCATATGCCATGTGCTAAGTTCTTGAATCGACGCGTCCAGTTGGGTGACAATCGGCTCCAGCCTGCGACTGCGGCTTGTATGCAGGTACTGAGCCATGCGGCTTCGTACCTGGTTTAGCTCGGCATTGCATTGTTGTGCATTTTGCTTCCACCGCGAAGCGACACTTTTCAGTTCTTCCGGCGTTACCTGAATCAGACCTGAAGCCGCAGCAGCCGAAGCCATACCTCCTCCGCCGCCAGACTTGGAACGTAACGGACCGAAGTTCTTGCTGAACGGTCCCATGTGATCCATAAGGCGCGGTGAATAGCGGATTCTCTCTCCAGTAATCGGATCGTACAGGTCATTGGATATGTAACCATTTTTGAAATCATATTGATCCAGACTGTGATAGTTTTCCCCGCCAAATGAGTTCTTGGCTTTATCGATAATGCCCACTCCATCATTTGCATCCTCATAATTGGAATTAATGTAGAAGGTCGATCCCACATGCCGGTCATATCCTCCCAGCGTTCCGCTGGCTACCAGATCACTGGGATTCGCATAGTTCACAACCTGCCCGTCAAATGCACCCGCTTCAGCCCGGCGCCGCATTTCTGGCGTCAAATTACCCATTACAGATGGTGCACTAAACGTCACGGCTGGAATTCCGGTATAAGCAGATGCATATTGTGCATTTCCCCCGCCCAAGGAATGCCCGGTCATGGAGAAATTCAGATCCTTATGCTTGTTCTGCATGTGATTTGCGTAGTCTTCGGATTGATACATCTGATTGGCCCAGCCTGTAGGGGAAACGGTTTTTTCAATATCCTTTACGCGATCACCCGTCCAGTTCTCCACGTCTCTTACCCTGTCACCAGCCCAATCCTCCACTTTGGATATACCCGTGAAGTCCTTGACACCTTCGACCCCTTTGTCGAGCCAATCCGGCGTAAGATTATTGACAAAATTCCCGGCCTCCTGCTGGCCCTTACGAATCAATTCTCCGCCCCCAATGCGGCCATCCATGACAAAGTCAGGTACAGAGCGATCCAAGGACGCACTTCCTTCTGTACCACGATAAGCAATGACAGCTTCCTTGGTCTCGGGATTATAAAATGTTACAGCATCAAAACCGGAAAATTTATTGCTTTCCGTCCCCTCAAGGACCTCCCATCCGGGAAGTTCCGTTAATTTGTCTCCAGCCTTTTGATCCTGGTAGGCTAAATCAGACATCGTTTTATACGTTTCATCATCAATATTGGACCCGTTACTCAATAACTACACCTCCCTTTATTTGTCGTATGGATTATGTCCCTTGGCCATCATCACTTCCTCAATCTCAGGGCTAATGACCAAGTTCTTGGTTACCTTCTTTTTGTAGTCGTACGAAATGCCAAAGCTCTGATCTTCATGATCTTTCACATGCCCTTTCAGCCCAATCTGGGACACTGCCATTTCCGGTAACAACTCTTTGCTTGTAATCACAACATCCAGTTCAAACTTCTGCTTGAAGTGCTGTATTACGGTTGATTCAGCTTCTTGGTATAAAGCTTCCTTCTCACTTGCATTCATGTTCTGACAACCTCCCAGAAATATAGTAAACACCATCATTAGTGTGAATAAACCCTTCAACCATCCTGCACGTTTAATACGGATCCCCCCTCTTGGTAGAATCGAGGCATTCACTATATGTGAAGTACACCCTATTCATCTGTTACCTGCATCATAGTACAAAATCAACATGAGCCATATCGGCTAACAGGATCGTTTTCATGTAACTTTCTTCCTATATGATTCAAATAGGACACTTTGGTGTACATTACCCACTTTCCTAATTCTTGCATCAAGCACATGATAATTTTCCCATCCACGACAAAAAGAGCCTACTCCTCGAAAGAGCGGCCCTCCTTTTGCATGATTTACTGTTATGCCAATGCCATCTGCAGCGCAGTCAGCGCAATCCCGATAACAAATCCGGTAACGGCTCCGTTGATCCGAATCCATTGCAGATCCTGTCCAACCTTATCCTCAATCATCGAAACCAAAGTGGCATTGTCCATTTTGTCCACATTTTCGCGTACCAGTTTACCGATTTTGGAATGGTTTTTCTCCAGCAGTGTTGTGACGCCATTTACGATCTTGGCATTCATGCCTGTCATCAACTCGTCATCTGCCCGCAGATCAACCAATACCCGCTCAATGGCTGGCAGTGCATACGTATCTACATACTGTCCATCTTCCATCGCGGCGAGCGCCTTGTCTCTCAGTTCGGTGAGTTTGTTCAGCACCGTTTCCTCTGCGTTCCAGCCCTCCAACATATTGTTCTTCCAACTGTTGATTCCATCTTGCATAGCCTCGCTCATTGCCAAACGCACCGTCTGGGTACGTACCATATCAAGCACCTTGTACCTTAGAGCGCTGCCTTCACGTTTCATATCCTCTACCCGCTCAAACAGATATCCTTGCAAAATGCCACCCAAACGTTCCTCGTTCATATAACCAAGGAACGCATTCATTGCAAACTGCATCAATCCGTTCATCTGAATGCCGCTGATGGCTTTCATGCCGCTTTCACCCAAAAACATGATCGTCTCGGGTTTAACCAGCCACTCCTCGGCTTGCTTTAATCCGTAGTCCAGCGCTTTGGCGTCGTAACCCCGTTCTGTCATCTGGTAGGCAGCCCGTTCCAGAATCGGACCCAGATCAAAGGCGCCTGCCTGTGACTTGATCTCATGTGCTACGAGTGGAGCAATCTGCTCTAACGGCAGACCAGCCAGAATTCGTTTGCAGAGCGTATCAATCATGATCTTGATCCCGTCACTGTGAAGCTCACGTGTCAACGTATCGAGCACTGTCTCTGCTGCTTTGAAATCTGCAATTTTCTCGGTAATGCTGTCTTTGTTGAGCAAGTTATTCTCTACTGCGGAGACCAGACCTTCCGTCATTTTATCCCGATTTTTCGGCAGCAATGCCGTATGCGGAATTGGAATGCCGAGCGGGTGACGGAATAATGCAGTAACTGCGAACCAGTCCGCAAGTCCTCCCACGAGTCCCGCTTCAAATGATCCTACCAGCAACTTGCCCACAGGAACGCCCTGGAACGGCAAGGATGCAGCAAATCCTGCTCCCATTACCACGAGAGACCAGGCTGCTGCTTTTTTGGTTTGTTTAGGTTTAGCCATTGTATTCTTGCTCCTTTATCATTAAATCGCACGGCCCGGTCTGTACCCGATTCCGCACTTCGTCTGTTCTTATGTAAACTCTCCAATAGCAAAGTCTTGACTTCCATATATCGTATACTTCATCTTATCACCCACAAGCGTCAAAACCAAACCTCTGGTTGAAGAAAAAGGATAATAGCGGGCGTTTACTTCGTAAAATGGATCACTCCCTTTTCCAAGACCAGGCAGATTTTAGTATAATCATTCAAGACGGCCCTTCGATATCGATTGGCTGCTGAACAGCAGGGTAATTACATAGTGGAACAATGAATCAATAAGAGGAGGAATTTCGGACCATGAAACACGTGCAGGACACAACCACGCTCTATAACGGAGTCAAAATGCCATGGCTGGGTTTTGGGGTATTCAAAGTTAAAGACGGAGATGAAGTCGTTCATGCTGTCAAAACGGCCATTCAAGCTGGTTATCGCAGCATCGACACTGCCAAAGCGTATAACAACGAAACAGGTGTCGCTCAGGGTATTCGTGAATCTGGAGTAGCTCGTGAGGATCTGTTCATTACCACTAAAGTATGGAATAGCGATCAGGGATATGAATCCACGCTAGCTGCCTTTGAAGCCAGCATGGAACGACTCGAACTGGAGTATCTGGATCTCTATCTCATCCACTGGCCGGTTAAGGGCAAGTACAAAGATACATGGCGAGCGCTGGAGAAACTCCATAAAGAAGGACGCATCCGCGCAATTGGCGTGAGCAATTTCCAGATTCATCACTTGGAAGATCTCATGATCGATGCCACGATCAAACCAGCAGTTAATCAGGTGGAGCTTCACCCACTATTGATTCAGTCTGAGCTTCGTGAGTACTGCAACAAACATCAGATTCAGATCGAAGCCTGGTCTCCGCTTGGACAAGGTCATCTGATGGATCACCCTTTGCTGAAGGACATCGCCGCCAAATACAGCAAGTCCCCCGCACAAGTGATTCTGCGCTGGGATCTGCAGAACGGCATCGTGACTATACCCAAATCCGTCACGCCTGAGCGTATTCGCGCTAATGCCGATCTCTATGATTTTGAGTTAACTTCGGAAGAAGTAGAGCAGATTAACGGCCTGAACGAGAATAAACGCTTTGGTTCTGATCCAGACAACTTTAACTTCTAATATAAGCAGATGAATTCGATTACACCCGCCTTCGATCTTTGAAGAGCGGGTGTTTTGGTATGTGATGTTATAGGCAATCTATTCGTTGTTAAGAATGGAGGCGAGGCTTGTTATCCTATTCAGGGCCGAAAGAAAAAAAGTTTTTTGACCGTTTAGAACTATTTCTTCTCCTCATCAGTCTAACGAGTGTCAAGCGAACTCAAGCACTTGTATAGAATCCAGGCCTGGAACGAGCGGTGACTTGAATATTTTAGGTTTATCAGGGGGGATCAGGAGTGATTAGACTGAACCATAGAAAGACAAAAGAAGAACAGTTCAGCGAAAAAATAACAGAGATTCAAAATAAATTATATCGACTGGCATACTGCTATGTTAAAAATGAACAAGAAGCGCTGGATATCGTATCCGAAGCGGTCTATAAAGGGTTCATCGCTTATGGAAAAATGGAATCCATGACTTATTTCGATTCCTGGATGTCACGAATCGTGATTAACACATCGATAGATCATATTCGACGGAATCAACGAGTGACCTATATGGAGGATCATGTACAGGAGTTTGTGGCTCCAGAGCGAGGGGCATCCGTGGAAGAGAAAATGGATTTGTATGATGCACTGGATCGACTCGTGCCTGAAGATAGGGCCTATATTATATTAAAATTTTTTGGTAATATGCGTTTTCGAGAAATCGCTGAAGTGCTCTCCCTGTCGGAGAATACCGTGAAGTCCAAATTCTATCGGATTATCAACAAATTAAAAATGGATTTAATTGAAGGAGAGGTCGGAGATCTATGACTAGCAAAGAACGTTATGAAAACATTGAAATTCCAGCTCAACTTCCAGATGTTATTCGTCGTGCCCAGCAAAAGGCTGCCGCTCGCAAAAGCTCCTCCCGTATCATTCGCTACGCTTCCATTCTGGCAGCATGTGCTGCTTTTCTGTTCATAGTCAACATTCCTACTGTCGCAAACGCCATGGTCAAAATACCTGTGGTCGGAACGATTGTTCAGGTACTTCAATTCGGCGATGGCGGCAAGATTACCGATGGAGTAACCGTGGGATCGGAAGCAACCGAAAATACGCTTAAAATCAATTTTAGTACCGACGAACAGAATCAGGCCAATGATGCACCCCATTATAATGTGGTACACAAAGAAGCACCGAATCGTATCCTCTTCACTTTTAGCGGTGCACGTTACATGGATATAGAGAAAGTCAAAGCCGACTTCATGTCCCAGCCTTTAGTGAAAGATGTTTATGGTTCCATGATTTTAGACGACTCTTCCGTCGGATTTGTAGTTGTTTTAAAAGAAGGGGTACAGTATGCCGTAACGGAATTCAAGAACCCTGGATACCTGGAAGTGAAACTGACTTCCGACCGCAAACCGGTCACACCTCGGAAGGTATACTCGCTTCGCACAGAATCAATGCCTTTTGGAGAATCGATGGTTATAATTAAAGAATCCTATCCGGATGAGGACATCTCTTTTCTCAAAACGTCCACTGGTGAGTTTACAGCAGTTATTGGAGAATATCCTACCGCTGAAGAAGCTGAACAGAAGCTCAAAGAACTCGCTCAGCAACCGGAGTATCATGAGGAGTTTTATATGGACAGCTGGATGAGTAACGAAAATCCAAAGTGATCCGTCATCGCCAAAAGTGAGGCTGATCCAAAAGGGAATCCTACATCCCTGAACTGGGTTAGACCTCAGCATACTTAATACGCTCAATCCAAAAAAAGTCCCGATTCGGATGCCCTGAGCATCTCCAATCGGGATTTTCACATATCAAAACCTATTCGCTTTTGGATACAAGCTTGAAATCATCAAAGTGGAAACCTGGCGCTACTACGCAAGTGACCAGTACAGGCTCATCACCCAACGGGCGTGCTGTCTGCCATACGCCGGCTGGAACGAGCACCTGTGGTGATTGACCTGCAGCAATATCCATACCCAGAACAAGAACTTCCTCGTTCTCCGGGTTCTCTCCGTTGCCGCCCAGCTTCAGTTCAACCGGACTGCCACTATGCCACAGCCAAAGTTCATCGGACAGAACTGTATGCCACTCGGAGATTTCATGTGCGTGCAGCAGGAAATACGTGGAACTTGCCGAGAATCTTGGGCCGGAATAAGTATCCGGCAGAACCGACTGTGGAATCTGATAAGAAGCCTTCCATTCTTCCTTATACCAACCGCCTTCAACGTGAGGCTGCATATTGAGCGCAGCAACCAATGGCGATAATTCATGTGTCGTCATAACCTATTTCCTTCCTTCTACATCATATTGGAGACACTCCTTAACCAGAGTTTCGCCTCTCTCCCCCTACTCTAAAACATCATTCAAGTTTTGTCACCTTGACAGCTCCCATGGGCCATGCCAGATTCGGTCTCACGGTATTTTACATATGATTAAAGAAATATTTCATTTCCAATGATAGCGTTTACAAAAAGATGGATTTTCCGTTATGATATGGATATCGTTGTTAATCCGTGAAGCAGAGGGGAGCTGTACCATGAGTCTCATAGAAGATCGGATTGGACCCAAATATCGAATCGGTGAACATTCATTTACCATTGAACATATGCGCAGACATGATGGGAACGGTATGCCTCAGCCTCACGCTCATCCATTCTACGAACTGTATTACCTGCTTGAAGGTGAACGCGTTTATTCCATGAATGGTCAGATTCTGTCTGCCCGCAAGGGTGATTTTATTCTAATTAACCCAAACGATGTACATAGCACCTCCAAAGGAAGTATTCCTGGCTTCGAACGGATTTTAATCGGTTTTTCGCCTGCTTTTGCAACGGGGATGGAGCTTGGCATATGTGGTCTGCTGCCTTTTAATTGTTCAAGACTTCTTCGCCTGCCTGAAGCGGAACAGCCTGAGATGGAGCGTATATTGTGGCAGATGCTGCAAGAATGCAAAGAGCGGCGCCCTCACTATGAGATCGCCGTAAGAAGTCTGCTAGCCCAACTTTTGATCCGTATTCATCGGGTGGAGGAGGATATTCGGCAGTCATGCCCCGGTCCTTTGCATCCGATGCAGGACAAAATCAGTGAAATCGTTACATATGTGAACAGCAACTACACCCAACCACTTACGCTGGAGGGTGCAGCAAATCGTTTTTATATCAGCCCATCCTATCTGAGCCGAATGTTCAGCCGATTTACCGGGTTTCGATTTAGTGAATATTTACGGGTTGTTCGTGTCCGGGAAGCACAACGAAGATTGCTGTCCACCCAAGAGCGTGTCCAGATGATCGCAGAGAAGGTAGGATTTGAGCATACTGCTCATTTTAACAAAACATTCAAACAGGTCACCGGTACAACACCGCTGCGCTATCGCAAGGAACACCGGTAGATCATCAGATAACTTCATACAAAAAGCCGAGTGGGTAGCCTTGCTCCAGAGATTACGTATTCTTTATATCAAAAGGCATCACAATTACTGGATCTATGCTACGCCACTACGGCTGAATTGGACCAACTTGTATAAACCCTACTACATACCTTTTACCTGCGAATGATCACGCCACTTCGTACTTCAGGACCCACAGAGATCTGACGACCTTCAGTTTCTGCATCGCCTTCACGACATACAATGCCTGCGGACTCGTGTCCAGTCACCATCAGAAGCCGGCCATCTGCACCTTTTCCCTGAATGCTCTCTAGCTCCGCCCCTTTGCACTGGTGCAAATGAATCAGCGGACCTTCAGTGATCTGCGCCTGCAATTCAGCGATATGCAGATGTTTTGCATGAGCACATTGGATACCACTGCGAGCTTGCACGTTGTAACGCTGGATGATCAACCCATCCAAAGGCAGTTCCGGCAATCCACTCACAAGCAACGCAGTGTCGGCACCGGCACAGACCACATCCGATATTCGAATATCCCGGAACACCGGCGTCTCTTCGCTAATCTCCTGAGACAGATCACTGCCCCGGGCAGACCCTTCCTGATTTGCATAGAAAAAGGAAAACGAGATGGCTTCCATAATGATATCTTTCATATATATGCGCTCAATCTGAATGTCCTCAACCACTCCGCCGCGCCCACGTGCGCTTTTGAAGCGAAGTCCAATGTCCGTTCCGATAAACGTACAATCCGACACACGCACATGCCTCACACCGCCGGACATTTCACTGCCAATTACAAACCCGCCATGACCGTGATACACCGTGCAATCCCGAATGGTGATGTACTCCGATGGCAGACCCAGTTCACGGCCTTCGGCATCCTTGCCTGATTTCAGACAGATCGCATCATCACCGACATCGAATACACTATTCTCCACCACCACATGACGACAGGATTCAACGTCCAGCCCATCTCCATTCTGAGAAAACCACGGATTCCGCACACTCACGTTACGAATGGTGACATGCTCAGATGCCCAGGGGTGCAGATTCCATGCAGGCGAGTTCTGGAACGTTGGACCGTCCAGCAGTACCCGTTTGCATCTCCGTAAACTAACCATGTTGGGACGTAAAAAGTCTCTGACTTTTTCATAGGCAGCGACATCACGTACCTGCTCCTCATGCAATCGATTCGCAATAGTGCCGCCCTCAAGTGCAGCTGTGGTAGGCCACCAGATTTCTTCATCTCCGCCGGATTGCTCTACAACACCACCGGAAGCGACCAATTGGTTCCAGTGTGAAGTGGTCATTTTGGAGCGTTTTACCGGACGCCATGCCTCCCCGCCCCCATCCCATATCCCCTCACCAGTAATCGCAATATCCTCCAGTTGATCTCCATCGATCGGGGATTGGCAGCGTACCACCTGCCAGCCTTCGAAGCTTGATGCAATTAATGGGTATTGATCAAAATCTCGGCTAAACGTAACCAGTGCCCCTGCTTCCACATGTAGTTCGATACGGCTGCGCATTACAATCGGGCCTGTGAGCCATACCCCGGCAGGAATTACGATTCTTCCACCTCCTGCTTCAGCACATGAAGCGATGGCAAGTCGGAACATCTCCGTATTATCTGTTACGCCGTCTCCAACAGCTCCATAGTCTGTAAGCTGAAAATCTTGAGAAGGAATGACAGGCAAATTGGCTTCATAAGCTCGAACATCGGACTGGGCACCTGCTCCTGTCGACATTGGGGAGTGATATGTATTCATCGTGCAGAATCATCCTCTCTACATGTAATGGAATTGTTATGGGATCAATACATCGCTTTTACTTTCTTTACTTACGTTCAAACGGACGCTCTCTCACTCCATCATATCAATGGCATGACGTGTAGGGTCGAGCTTTCTTGCCATGTACACGTGGAACTTGATGCTATTTGTTTTGTTAATCAGAGTCATAAATCAAACATCACTTTCAGTATACTCTATACAACTATTCCAAAGGTTGGAAAACAACTAGGAGAATAGATTCATTTTTCTGTCAGGATTCGTCACAAGGCATTTAATAACATGACAGATATATAACACATTTTCTGGCTATAGCCCTAGGGAACCTATTACTTATGTCATGTTTTATCACAAACCAATTGCCATAAGCAGGATGACTATGTATGATTAAATAACTAGTTTCAATTTATTCCTTATTCTCCCTTTTTTACACACAGACGTTGCAGAAAGGATGGGGTGTACTCTTGATTGAATTTAGGGGTGTCCAGAAGCATTTCGGTCATTTTCATGTCCTCAAGGATATCCATCTTCACATTGAAGAAGGAGAAGTCGTCGTCATTATCGGACCTTCCGGCTCCGGCAAAAGCACGTTACTCCGCTGTATTAACCGCCTGGAGACCATTACCGAAGGTGAACTTGTCGTCAGTGGGATTCCTCTACATCAGAAAAAGGTGGACATTAACCTCTTCCGCCGTGACATCGGCATGGTATTTCAACACTTCAATCTTTATCCTCACAAAAAAGTCATCGATAACATTACCCTTGCACCCATGAAGGTGCGCAAACAACCCAAAGAACAGGCAGCCGCAACAGCAATGAAGTATCTGACCCGGGTTGGCATTGCCGACAAAGCAGACAGTTATCCCTCCCAGTTGTCCGGTGGGCAGCAACAACGGGTAGCCATCGCCAGAGGACTCGCCATGGAGCCCAAAATCATGCTTTTTGACGAACCTACCTCTGCTCTCGATCCCGAGATGATCGGGGAAGTCCTCGATGTTATGCGCTCCCTTGCCCATAATGGCATGACTATGGTCGTCGTTACCCATGAGATGGGATTCGCCCGCGAAGTTGCGGATCGGGTCATCTTCATGGACGAAGGCCGAATTGTAGAAGAGGCCAACGCTGCTGAATTTTTTGACAACCCCAGAGAAGAACGAGCACAGCAATTCCTGAGCCGTCTGATTCATCATTGAGAATAATCCACTATTCCATTTTGAAAGGGGTCTTTATTCATGAAGAAATTATTGAAATGGCCATCATTTATGCTTGTCCTCATTCTCTCGCTTGTATTGTCCGGTTGCAGTACAGGTGAGGAGAATAGCAGTAGCGGCGGTAGTGGCGGTTCTGGCGGAGATGCCGTAGCCAAAGGAACAATAGAGCAGATTAAGGAACGCGGCAAGCTCATCGCCGGTGTGAAATACGATACGAAGCTGTTTGGCTTGAAAGATCCCGCAAGTGGCAACGTTGAAGGATTCGATATTGATATCGCCAAGGCTCTCGCCAAACAGATCCTTGGAGATGAGACAAAGGTCGAACTGAAAGAGGTCACTTCCAAGACCCGCATTCCCATGCTGCAAAACGGAGACATCGACATCATCATTGCCACAATGACAATTACGGATGAGCGTAAGGAACAGGTAGATTTCAGTGATGTTTATTTCGAGGCAGGCCAATCCCTGCTGGTGAAAAACGACAGTGCAATTACCGGCCTGGAAAGCCTCAGCGGGGTGAAAGTACTCGCGGTGAAAGGCTCCACATCCGCTCAGAACATTCGCGAGAAAGCCCCGGATGCTGAGATCCTTGAATTCGATAACTATCAGGATGCATTCACTGCTCTCAAAGCAGGTAAAGGCGAAGCGCTGACCACAGATAACATCATCCTCATCGGTATGCAACAGACGGATAACAGCTTCCAATTGGTTGGTGGCAATTTCACAAGTGAACCTTATGGTATGGCCATCCGCAAAGGCGACACTGCCTTCGTGGAAGAAGTCAACAAGCTGATCAAAAGCATGAAAGACAGCGGGGAATATGACACATTACATGAGAAATGGCTGGGCTCCAAGCCCGAGTAACCCCGATTAATGATGAGCAAGCGGCGAATTCGTCTGCTGGATGCGATGCATGAGCAGACGTAATCGCCGTTTCTACATCTGGAGAACGGAGGCTTCGCCTATATGGGCACATTGGATTTCAGCGTACTGATGCGACACTCGGATCGTTTTCTGGAAGGGTTCATGAATACCATTCAAGTGAGCATTATGGCTCTCATTGGCAGCTTTATCCTGGGCGCGATTCTGGCGATCTTTCGGATATCCCCTGTGAAACCGCTGAATTGGATTGGCACGGCTTTTGTGGAATTTATCCGAAACATCCCCTTGCTGTTGGTTGTGTTTTTCTTCTATCTCGGACTGCCTGCACTCGGCATCTCGCTGGATGGATTTGTCTCCGGTACTCTGGGTCTGACCATCTACACCGCCGCTTTCATTGCCGAAGCGATCCGAGCGGGCATTCAGACGGTGCCGCGCGGACAACTGGAAGCAGCAAGGTCTTCCGGCTTGTCCTATGTACAGGCCATGAACCTGATCATTCTGCCCCAGGCCATCAAGATTGTGCTGCCGTCCATCGGCAACCAGTTCATCAATTTGGTCAAAAACTCATCTATTCTTGCCGTTGTTGCCGGAATGGATCTTATGTATTTTGCCGACTTGGTTAACTCGGATACGTTCCAGCCGCTAAGTGTGTACACCATTGTTGCACTGTTCTATCTGGTAATGACACTACCACTCAGCTTTCTGGTGCACTATATGGAGCGCAGGTTTGGACAGAGCGATGCAGAGGCGCGCAGCACCAAGGGCAAACCGAAGAAAAATAAACCGGCAGGTCAGGTCACCATGTAACAGATTGACTTGTACCTGCGAAGATTTTTAGAGAGATATATCGGCTTGTCCATGTGGTTTAAATGAGTACTGGATCGTCTGTGTTTTGCTGGCATTGGTGATCAAGTCACAGTGCAATTGTAATTCACTGCTACGGTGCTTGAGTTGATTTGTACACAGTCCATGCCCCATCTATTGATCTTCGATATTCCATTCCTGCATACAGAAGGAGGCTAATAAAATATGGACTTTAGCGGGGCCTATGCGTGGCCCAACCTTCGTTTCCTGCTTCAAGGATTCCTGATTACCCTGCAGGTGGCAGGGCTATCTATTGTATTCAGCTTTGTGCTCGGCACTGTGCTGGGTACGATCCGGTTTACCCGTATCCCTGTTCTGTCACAGATCGTAGCGGTAATCGTGGATACGATCCGGAATCTGCCGTTGCTGCTCATCATTTTCTTCATCCACATGGTACTTCCGCAGCTCGGGATTAAAATGTCCGTCTTCTGGTCCACAGTTGTTGGACTGAGTCTGTTTGAAGGCGCGATGATCGCTGAGATCGTCCGTAGCGGTCTGAAGTCCGTTGAGCGCGGTCAGGTGGAAGCTGCCCGCTCCTCGGGCCTTAGCTATATGCAGACTCTCAGTGGCATCATCATGCCACAGGCGCTACGCCGCATGTCTCCGCCGATGGTCAGCCAGTTCATCTCACTCCTGAAGGATACTTCACTGGCGATCATCATCTCTCTGCCGGAGCTGATGCACAACGTGCAGATCCTTGGCGGTCAAAGTTTCGATTACATTATCCCTGCCCTGCTGCTCGCAGCCGTATTGTATTTTGTGATCAACTACGCGCTGTCCATTGTCGCAAGGCGACTTGAGGCACGGATGAATTGATAATCGGAGGGAATAAGGCATGAAAGAATACGAAACATGAAGGAACATGAAGGAACCGAGACCTCGTGATTGATTAGAAGCGAAGGACTAGATATGAAGGAAAGAACCCATGGATGAAAAGAATGAGAGAGCCCCAAAGACCCCAGATCACCTATGCAGTGGATTTGGAGTCTTTGGGGCTCAGTTATGCTTATAAAATCAAACTCACGAGCTTCCCACCGATTTCTAACGAACCGGGGGAAGTTTATTCAACCATTTTGGGGACAGTTCCTATTCTAACGAATCGTAGACGCTCTATTCTTCCGATTAACCCCGCCTTTACCCGCTATTTCAGGGTTTTGAGTGAAATAACTTCACTGAGATTCGTTACATTTTTCATCTCAGCTTATAGCCCCATATTAGATGTCTCAGGTTCGTTAAAACTAATGCCATCCGCGAATTAAATAAACATCCACGCCTACTATTAATGATTCATGCCGCTCCCAAGACTAATACTTCGTCCAATCCGCCCAATTTTGCCCACAATCAGCTCATCAGCTAGATCGCCGCTCCGTTGTGACGTAATTCCGCCTGTAGCAGCTCAATTGGCAGTCCCACCGGATCAAGCTTCATCTTCACGGTTAGTGCAGCTGCTGTCCCGGCGGCCTCCCCGGTAGCCATACAGCTTGGCGTCAGCCTTGTCGTTGCATGCGCTTCATGTGTGGTGGAGATGCAGCGTCCTGCCGCCAGCAGATTGCGGATATTGCGAGAGATCAGACAGCGATACGGAATATCGTACGCCCCATCTCCTTCTATAAAGGCAGCCACAACACCTTGACCCGAAGGGTCATGAATATCAATCGGATAACCGCTTCTGGTAATCACATCCTCGAACTTCCGTCCTGCGACCACATCCGCCTGGGTCAACGCATAATGACCTATAATTCGCCTGGATTCACGGATACCAATCTGAGGTGCTACCGCTGAGATGGAAGCCCGTTCGAATCCAGGCACATCACGCTGCAAAAACTCAGCGATCATCAGCACCTGCTTCCGCCCTTCCTGTTCAGCAGAGGTCAGATCCTCGGCATCCGTCGCATCGAGTCCCTGCACCCGGGTACAATTAATCAGCACTTCATCGTCAGCCGGTCCGGTAAAAAACAACACCTGATCGCGATTAATCGGTACCCCCGCTTTTTTCCACTGGGAATAGAAGCCGCTCACCCCGGTTAACGGAATGCTGTCCAGTTCAGCAAAGGGAGTTTTCACATAGAAATCCTCCGGGTGCTCCAGCATGTATTGCTTCACTCGTCCAAGTTCCACACCACGCATACGAAATTTCATGGTCATCGGCTGTGACTGATGGTCGCCGTCTCGTCCCTTTGCTACAGAAGCACCCGCAAGATAAGCCAGATCCGCATCACCGCTTGCATCCACAAATACGTTCGCCTGAAACTCCATTCTTCCAGACTTGTTGGTCACTCGCACCGCTTCCACCCGATCATCTACAACGACCACTTCATCCACGAAGCTGTGCAACAACAGCCGGACACCAGCCTCCTGCAACATCTCTGCCGCAACCACCTGAAAGATCGCAGGATGGTACGGCGTTACGGTATGCACAAATCCAACCGTATCACGCAAATGCCCGGGGGAGCCGCCACGCGCCTGCAATCGTTCAACGATCTCCTGCGCAATGCCTTGAATGACCTGCTCACCACGCTCCGTATGGAAAGTCATCCAGGGATAGACCATAGCAGCGGTTGACATCCCTCCAACGAATCCGTATCGCTCCACCAGCACTGTGCGGACACCCTGTCGTCCAGCGGCAATGGCTGCCGCTATTCCCGCAGGGCCCCCTCCCACAATAACGACATCTGCTTCTTCCTTTTTCATGCTCATCCGTTCATGCAAATGTTGTCCCTCCTTCCGTTCTATTGTACGTATTGTACGTATTGCACGTATTGCTCGCCTTTGCACGTATTTCATGGCTTACTCTTTCAGTCCCGTCATGGCAACCCCCTCAATAAAGCGCCGTTGTGCCAGGAAAAAGACAATTAACAGTGGCAAGGTTGCCATGACGGTGGCACTCATCAGATATTGCCAGGCTGTACCCACTTCATCTGTAAACAGGGATAATCCAAGCGGCAGCGTCATTAGATCACGCGAGTTAATGAAGATCAACGGATCGAAGAACTCATTCCAAATGGTCACAAACGTGAAGATCGTCAGCGTAGCCATACCCGGCTTGGCAATGGGCAGCATAATTCGCGCATATATTCGAAAGCGATTGCAGCCGTCGATCATCGCCGCTTCCTCCAGCTCGGTTGGCACGGTAATGAAGAACTGCCTCATCACAAAGATGCCAAATACACCGCCCGCGCCAAAGATTGGCAATAATATCAGCGGAAGATGGGTATCAATCCACCCCAGCTGCCGCATGAATAGAAACATCGGAATCGCCGTCACCTCATGGGGAATCATCATGGCACTCAGCAGGATGAGAAATACCACATTACGTCCCTTAAACGGAATTTTGGCGAATGCATAACCGGCGAGAGAAGCAAAAAATACGGTTCCCAGCACAACCAACGCAGAAATGTAAATACTGTTCCAATAAAAACGGTGAAACGGAATCAGTCGAAAGACATCGATGTAGTTCTGAAATCGGAATGATTCCGGTATCCACTGCGGCGGATAGGTGAATATGCTCTGGGGCTCCTTGAATGACGTCGATATCATCCAGATAAATGGCACAATCATGATTAGCGAAATCAGTGTCAGCAGCAAATACGTCCCCAGGGTACTTCCTATCTTCCTCCCCGAAGAATTAGGCATCGCCTTCATTGAATACCCACCTCTTTCGGAGCTGCCATTGCAGCAGTGTCAGGATTAGTACGATGAAGAACAGCACATAGGCAAGAGCGGAAGCATAGCCGAACTGGAATAGTTTGAATGCCTTTTCCCAGATATAATAAACCAATACCTTTGTGCTGTTACTTGGCCCGCCCTGTGTCATCACATAGATCTGTCCGAATACTTTGAGTGAACCAATCACGGTCATGACCACAGTCAGAAACACCGTTGGTGTAATCATAGGCAGTGTAACGTGAAAGAAGGTTCCCCTTCTGCCCGCACCGTCCAATGTTGCTGCTTCGTACAGTGAACGCGGTACCTGCTGAATGGCTGCAATGAACAGCACCATATTCAGACCTACATTTTTCAGCACACTGGTCACAATCACTGCCGGCATTGCCAAATCTTCATTGTATAGCCAAGCCGGACCCTTCATGCCCGTCATCAAGAGAAGCTGATTAATCAATCCTGATTCTGTTGCATACATCAGCTTCCAAACGATGGCCCATACGATCAGTGAAGTCATGACCGGAACAAAGATCGCTGTTCGAAAAATTCCGATCCCCCGCAGATTTCTGGATAGTAACAACGCAAGCAGCAGGGCGAGCACAATATTAAGCGGGACCAGCCCCACTGTGAAATAAACTGTATTGGCGAGCACTTTCCAGAACATGGTGTCTGTCATAATATTCTTGTAATTATCCAGTCCAATAAAATGATGGTCCCCCAGCAGCGGCCAATCGGTCAGGCTCATGTATAACGCGAGACCCATGGGAAATAACAGCAGCAGGGTAAACCCAAGCACCATCGGCGATACAAACAGCCACCCCGCGATCTGGGCTTCTCTGGCGAGCGGTCCCCTTCTTTTGCGCTTGTGTGGATGGGTCACAATCAGGCCCTCCTTTTAATCAAATTTCCTCCGAAGCTGAACTCTGTGACGATTCTATATAAGGTGTTGTCTCAAAAGGTATGATCTCCCTTGCTCCAAGCGCTAACGAATCTACCGCATCTTATAAGGCAAGTTTTTAAAGAATGCATCGGTTAACGAATCTCATTCATGTTATTTCTCTATAAAATGTCGCCAGAACCTTGAAAATCGACTAAATGGACGAAATAACGTCTCTCTGATTTCTAAATTTCAGATCCGTACAAATGGACGCGAATAACATGTGCTCGATTCGTTAGAACGACTGGATGCTAACATAGGGTGTCGCCATTGATACACGTGACTTTCACTGATTAGTCCGGACCGTTCAGACTGTCCACCGCATTGCGGAACCCGTTCACAGCCTTTCGCAGCTGTTCCTCCGTGTTTCCTGTCACCACTGCTCCAAGCATAATCGCTTTGACCCCGGTATCGCGTAGCACCCGAACATCCTCCGGTACCAGCTTTCGCTGGGAAGGAACCAATACCGGAACCTGGGCTTGCAAGACCAGACGGCGATACTTGAGCACATCCGCGAAGCTGAGCGGTGTACCATATTCTTTGCCAGGTACAATAGATGCCTCCAGAGCAGTGAAGCCGAAATGAGCTGCCGATGTTACGAGGGAAGCATCATATTCTTCATTGATCGCAAATGTTGGGTCCAGCCCCAAGTCACTCAGCATGAAGGAGGGCAAGTGATGTGCATAGATGGAATAGAAATCAAAACCCAGTCCAGCAAGGCGCTCCACATCCTCCCGTCGTGCTCCATCTATACTGCCAGAAGGTACGACCCCTAGCGGACCACCAAATTCACTGCGGATCGCCCGAAATACCTCGGCATACCTGTCCAATGGGCCAAAATGATTCCCGCTGGCGCGATGACCGACATTATAGTGCACCTTGAGTGCATCAGCCCCCTCTTCCATGGCTGCCCGAGCCAAAGCAAGTTCATTTTCAGGCAGACTGACCACCAGGGACAACGGTTTCCGCTCAAGTAATTCTTTGAATTTGCCCATTATTCTCACCTCCGGTTTCGATTGACTTACTCAGGGTTGCAACACACTTTGGATCTCTTCCTGCATTTGTTTCAGGTTATCCTCAGCTGTCGCTGTCTTGGCAAACAGTCGGTCGAATCCCTGCAATACCGCATTGTCGATATCCTGCCAACGGATATGGCCGGGGATTAAGCGCGCTTTCGGCATTTCATCAATGACGGCCTGCACAATATGCTCTTTGCTCGGGTTATTCGGCTGAAGAATGAATGCATCCGAGTTCAGAACAGAAGTACGAGGAGGCACAAAATAGGTGGCTGTCGACTGAATCCCCTGCTCACTCGCAAAATACTTCAACAGCTTCTTTGTTTCCTCTGGATGTTTGCTATCGTTGAACATGGCATATCCGGCCTGCCCCAGCATCGGTACACTGCCTTGTGAACCGGATGGCATAGGCGCGATGCTCCATTCAAAATCCGTAATCTCCCTTGCTTTGGAAACATAGCTGTAATTATCGAAGAACATGCCCACATTACCCGCATCGAAGCTAACTTGCTCACCCGCCTTCGGATGTGATTCATCGGTGAACATCATGCGTTCCAGTAATTCAAAGGTCTGCACACCATAGACATCGTTCCAGGTGAACATCGTCATACCTTCGTCGAATGGACCGCTTCCATTGGACCAAGAGTAGGAGGAGAGCACCGCCCAGGTCTTCCAGTCGCGAAAAAAGTTGGCACCATAGACTCGGTTGGTCGCATCCTTGCTGGTAATGGCTTTGGCGGACTCTTCGAACTGTTCCCATGTCCATTGCCCTTGGGCGGCAAGTGTGTTTGGATCAGTCAGGCCGGCTTGATCGAACAGCGCTTTATTGTAAAACATGACCACCGGAGGTGTAGAAAAAGGTAGCCCCAGCAGCTGGTCTCCATCACGGAACAAATCCAATGTACTTGGAATATAATCATCCAGCTTAAACTGTGCATCATCCTTGAACTCGGATACATCGGCCAGAATGTGGTTGGACTTGAATTGTGGTACCATTCGCTCCGATACCCAGGCGAGATCGGGAAGAGAGCCTCCGGCAGCAAGCACCGAAATTTTTTGTTGGTATTCTGCGAAAGGTACGGATTCCATCGTGACTTTGATGCCTGGATTTTCCTTGGTGAAGCTATCAATCAGCTTGTTGTATACATCCATATGTGCCTGGTTGCCCCACATCATGAACTTCAGCTCCACCTCTCCATTCTCCCCGCCTGCACTGCCAGGTTCACTGCTGGAATTGGAGCTTGTGCACGCGATTGAAGTCACCATCATGAGTACAAGCATCAGTATCAGTCCTGCTTTTTTCATGGAAATCCCCCTTATGGACGTTGTGGTATACAGGTGCAACCAAAGTATAACGAAAGCTTCGTGCCCTCATAAATCACGTCAACTACAGAAATGGTATGGTTTTTCAAGAAATACTGAATCGGTCTCGGTATTCTCCAGCAGTCCATCCCACCTGCTGCTTGAACACCAGCATGAAATGTTTGGGACTCTGATGCCCGGATAACCGTGCCACATCATAGATTTTGAGACCCGTGTTGATCAGCAACCACTTGGCCCGCTCCATACGTGCCTCCGTGATGTATTCAGAATAATTAATACCTATTTCGTTCTTGAACAACTGGCTCAAATAAGTAGGGTTTAAGTGAACGAGATCTGCTATCGTCTGAAGCCGCAAATCTCCATCGGGATGTTGCTTGATGTGCTCCTTCACATCTCGGATAATCTTGCGCGTATCTCCACCAGCATGTTCTGCTTTCCCAGATGGCTGCGGGATCGAAAGGGTTGAAATACCATATCTGCGATCCAGCAGCAATTGAATCTTCTGTATGCATAATGCCAGTTCATAGCGATCGATTGGCTTCAGCAGGTAGTTCAACACCCCGAACTCCATCGCTCTGCGCGCATATTCAAACTCGCCATAGCCGCTAATGATGAGCATGAGCAATTCAGGGTACATGTCTCTGGCTTTGCTTGCCAAAGTTAATCCGTCCATTTCGCGCATGCGGATATCCGTGATTAACACATCCGGCACCTCACATCTCAGAAAATCCAGCGCCTCGGTGCCGCTCGATGCTTCGCCCGTTACCTGAAACTGAGAAGACGCTTGTACGATCAGCTCTCTCATTCCCTGACGGATGACCGTCTCATCCTCTACAAGCAATACTTTATACATGCGCTTCAATCCCCTTTCGGTAGAATTTGAATGGATATCGTGACCACCAGGCCCTGCCCGGGACTTCCATCAATGCTTAGGCTGCCGCCTTCTCCGTACATGAGACGAAGCCTCTGGGCAATATTATTAAGCCCGAGACTATCCCCGGCATGGCAACGTAATGCCTGACTGGAAGGCTGTTTCGTTATGGATTCGTTTAGCTCGTCCATCTTAGCCTGAGTCATTCCCTTACCGTTGTCTCGTACGCTAATCAGCAGCTCATGGTCGAATTTCAAGGCAGATACCCAGATTACTCCTCCATTTTCCTGCCCTTCAATGCCGTGGTAGACTGCATTCTCCACCAGCGGTTGCAGTACCAGCTTCGGAATCAAATACTCGGTTATCCCTTCTTCGATATCATAGATAATCTTTAACTTGCCGTCGTAACGTACCTGCTGAATGCGTACATAGGATTGTACAAAAGCAAGTTCTTCTCCAAGTGGAACCATCCGGTCCACCTTATCAATCGTATAGCGCAGCAGCTTGCCAAGCGCCGTCACCATGTCCGATACCTCAGCATGCTTCTGGCGAATGGCCATCATGTTAATGGACTCCAGTGTGTTATATATAAAGTGAGGATTCATCTGGCTTTGCAACGCCGACAACTCTGCCTCCCGCTCTTGAATGCCCAGCAGGAACACCTCATTAAACAGTCGATGAATCTCTTCCATCATTCGGTTAAAGCCCCGGCTCATCTGTCCGAATTCATCATTGCTGAAGTGTGCTACCCGCTGGCTGAAATCTCCCTGCTCCACCCGAATCATGTGGTGCTTCAGTCGAATCAGTGGCCGGGTGATACGATAGGATAACAGAACCGCCAGAATCGCTATACCCGCCATACATAACACTGCGAACCATATTGTAAAGGTGAGCATCTTACCCGATTCCTTTTGAATCACAACAATAGGTGTAAGACTGATCACCGAAAGCCCGGAATAGCTGGAATGGTGTTGTACATAGAGATAGGACTCCCCATCCAGAACAATTTTTTGGTTTCCTGCATAGCCTTGAAGCTGTCCATTCGTTAGCAACTGGTCGTAAGCAGACATTCCTCCGGTCGAGGTCCGTTCGAACAGCAGACGCTGCTTGCTGTCTACAATCATCAGGCTTGCATCTTGCTCATAATTCAGATTGGATAACAGTTGACCGAAGGCCTCTAGACGGATATCAATCAGAATGTAACCCAGTCGCTGAAGCGTGCCCGGATCTCGAAGCACTCTGCCCGCCGATATATACCATTCTTGCTGACCACCCGTGTAATAGCTGGGTTGATGCGGAGGAAGCAGGCGCCATGTCCCTTCCGAGTCTTCAAGCTCTGCAAACCAGTCATCCTGTCTGCTGTCCCATACCGGCTTGACTGCCAGTGAATCGAGATTGGAGAACAGGATGCCGCTATTGCTGATCAGATGAATTCCCCGAATCTCGGGTCGGTCATAAGCTTGACCAGATGTATAGAGCTTCATTTTCAGATAATCCTCAGACCTCGCCCATGTACCAGATCCCATTGAAGCGTTGTATTTGCCCAGAATGCCAAGCACCATCTGATCGTAAAGCGGCAAGAGCGACAACCGCTCAAAGTCCTTCAGCAGCCGATTCAGATTGGCGTTAATCTGGCGAACCAGTTCAATGGTGAACTGCTCGGTCTTGCGATCCATCGTCTGCGAGAAATGCTTGTAGTTCATCATTCCCTGCAAGCCTAGCGGCAGCAACGTCAGCGCCAGGAACAACAGGAGCAACTTGGTGCGCAGGTTTACGTTTTTTCCGAAAAAAATGCGTACCTTGTCCATCATTTCCGTTTATCCCTCCCTCTCCCGATCATTGTATGAGCCCCCTTCACAGATCAATCTGGATATAACTGGGGTCATCATATCCAGTTTTAATGATCATTCGCTATCCTGCCAACCCTGGAATTGGTACGGAATTTCAAGTGATCCGCATTGGTAGCAGGGTGAACGCAAAAAAGCCGACTGTATCGCTACAGTCGACTAAGGTATTTCTATAGAACACTAATTAGACCAAAAAACCGACTGCATTATGCAATCGGTTGTCTGTTCCTGAGATGGCTTTTATATTTGAATCGATTATATTCATTAATAAGCTCGTCCAGTACCATGGACTGTCGGAGGACTTGGTTGTCCTGCATGCCATGATTCTCCGCCAAACGACTCAACTCTTGCCTGTTCCGTTCGATTTTATCTGTGATCTGTACCGGTTCACTCACAGCATGCACCCCCTCTTTGTATAACATTTTAGGATACATTGCCAAAAAATTCATATTATATTCCTTTGCAGAATAAAATATTTATTTACATAGAGATACTTTCAACATCAAGCATTTTACATAGAGAGTTGACGTCTCTTCTTTTCTACAAGATGTGGGCAAAGAAAATTATAACATGTCTACATATCGTATTCGAGAATACGCGAATCCTTTACCGTTAAAGTTCTTTTGGACATATTATCCATTTTACCCTAAGTATCTCTTGCACCTTTCTCACGCGAGAAGTTAATAAATTTATCGAAAAGTAATCTATTTGTATAGATAATTTTCATCACCGTTCTGCATACCAAAATAACGAAGTCTGTAGCCCTCTCGATAACGAGCACGTAATGGATTGATGAAGGAGTCATTCTCAAACTCAATGTAACCTGTTAAATAGAGTAGGATCAGATATTCCTCAAAACGTGGATTGCCAAGAGTCATCTCACTCTCTTCCATCCCATAAAACACATCGATTTCAAGAGTTAATAGAAGAGAAAATCCTCGAACAGTGGAATTGATAATCCATGCAAATTCCAGTGGCTCATGAATATCTTCATCCTTATTCAGGCTAATTAATTGCTTGGTTCCCCTCTCATCCTTGAATACATAAGCTGCAATCGCCTGATCAAATCCCGCATGAGGGTCGTTGCGTAAGTCTGAAAACTCTTCTAAATCCACCTTCTCAGCGTAAAATTTCTCTGTTAGCCGTTCATGGATCTGCTCTAAAGTGAATGGATTAGGAATGTTCAACGTTATATATTTGTCGTAAAGCTTTTGAATATCAATCTGCAATGATAAATCCTCTTTTCGTTATAAATGATAGAATTTCCAACTACGTTATCAATATAAAAAGGTTTACTTCCCAATAGGAAATAAACCATTTCAAACTCTTATACTTCACTCTGAACCGACTACACTCCGCCGCCGCCATGTGTATGTGTACTATATAACACTGGGATGCCTGCGCCAGGCTGAGGATACAGTGTAAACAATAAAACAGCACTAAACAAAACTACTATTACAGCTGCTTTTTTTCTCATAATTACTATAAACCTCCTCGATTAAGTTTCTATACTTGTTCTTCAATTCAGTTGAAGCTCTATCTCTAAATCTCTCAAATAAGCCTACACATTGTATAATCACAGATTCGCTTTTCATATGTTTAGCTGAAGCTATACAATGTAACAAATGCTGAAACCCTTGTTCATACCTGCCTTTATCTAGTTGATAGATAGTTAATTCTTTAAGAAATTCAATGTATCTGCCGTTGGTTATAAGTTCATTATAACTACCAACATAACCATAAGTATTAAAATACATCATTATATATGGATCAAATTTATCGAGAACAAAATCAACATCCATATTGTGATTATTAGCTGCTTCCATGATTTTTACCAACGCAGGCAAAATTTCAGCTTCATCTTTCTCAATGTACTGAACATACGAATAGATTACATCTATATCCCCCATCATAAGGCGATATAGATAATTGTTGACCTGTGCCCATCCATTGAATCTATTAATAAATACAATATCCTCGTCACTTGGATTATCAATACGAATTAATTTTGAATATGCTTCTGTATATTGAAGAGCTTCAGGATATTCTGCTCGTCCATCACATGCTGCTGCCCTCAGCAAATTAGAATACGCGGAGTATACGAAGGTAGGGTAAACGGTAATCCTTTGAGTTTCTGATTTTCTTTTTTTATAAGAGTTAAGAAAGTTAGTTTTCTGCTCTAGATCTTCGGCCAAGTCAAATACCTTGTCCCAGTATCTTAGAGCCAAGTATGTATTCGCCAGGTCTTTAATCGCATCTAACTGCCGTTCCTCATCCAGCCGATTAATATACGGTTCAAAATGTACGGCTGCACGAAGATTCTCATGCTGGTCCTGACCGAGAGATAACGTGAAGATGCGATACTGGCACAGAGCCAGACGTTCCGAATGTTGATATTTCTCACACTCCGCCACACATTCGTACAACATCCGTGCAGCCTTCGTCTGTCCACGTTCAAGCATGCCTTCGGCCATCTCGAACAACTCCGAGATATACGAGCGATCATCCGTCACTTCCTGGATAACCTTATGAATACATTCCAGCTTGTCCAATTCAGCACAGCGTTGCAGGAATGGTTCCAGTCTCCTCCAATGAGGTGCCGATTCCACGAAACATTCAGCCCCATAAATCTCGTAGAAATACCCCTCTTCCAGCTTCATGCCTTGGGTAATCAGATCCAGTTGCGCCATAGCGATGGGCCGAGTCCCCTTAATAATTGCGCTAAGCGTTCCAGCGTTAACTCCCGATATATCGGCAAAATACTGCAGGGTGTACCCCTGTTTCCTGATGTAGTCCTCAATATATGAGCGTATCGTAGTTGTAGGTTCCATGTATCCCACCTCCACAATGAAAATCCATAATTTTGAATTTATATGATAAGCACAATTTTAATCCTAAATTTTACAGCGGTCAATAAAAATCGTGGCAATTTCCTTCGCATGTGTGCAAGGAAGCCTGAACTGAATTTTTGCTTATAGAAAAAATCCATTAGAAGAATCCGTGAGAACGTGATACATTTAATGCAACTTACATATCCTACTATTTCAATAGGATTATACGCCACAGATACGATCAATTCAGTTCAAGGAGAAGGTCAGATGAAATTTGCCTTGTTTAGTCTCATGATGAATCTGCCTAATGCCGTTACCGGGGAGGCTCTGACAACTCAGCAGAAATTCCATAATATATTGGAGCAAGCGAAGCTGGCTGAACGACTGGGATTCGATGCCTATGGAATCGGTGAACGACATGGTGCGCCTTTTCTATCTTCATCGCCACCTGTCGTATTAACCGCAATAGCCGCAGCAACCACACGCATTCGGTTACTAACCACCGTCACTGTTCTTAGTATACTTGATCCAGTCCGGGTTGCCGAGGATTATGCCACGTTGGATCAATTATCGGGCGGACGGCTGGAAATGATCATCGGGAAAGGCAATGACCCTCGCCACTATCCGCTGTTTGGCATACGCGAAGAGGAACAATGGGACTCACTCGATGAACGGTATCATTTGCTAAGACGGTTGTGGTCTGAAGAGAATGTCACCTGGCAGGGGACGTATCGCCCTCCGCTTGAGGGAGTGACCACGTGGCCCAGACCGCTTCAGCAGTCCATCCCAATCTGGCATGGTAGCGCGTCCAGCACGGTCTCAACCGAACTCGCTGCCAAATATGGCGAGCCGCTCTTCACGTCGAACTCTTTTCACCCTCAGGCCAAATACAAAGCATTAATTGATCATTATCGGGAGCGCCTCGATTATTATGGTCATGATCCGCAGCAAGCAGTGATTGGCTCTGGTGCCGGCAGTCTCTATCTTGCCGATACGGGTGAAGAAGCCATTCGCCGCTATAAGCCATACTATGAAGCGTTCCGCGCCACTGCCGCCGCACAGCATAATCAGTCGCCCTTCACCGATCTGGAGGATAACATTGCACGAGGCCCTGCGTTAATCGGCAGTCCGGAGCAGATCATTGAGAAAATTCTGGACTATCATGCCGCTTATGGACATCAGGTGCTGAGTATCAGCGTAGATGGACTGACGTATAGCGAGCAGTTGGAGCAAGTGGAGCGTTTTGCCAAGGAAGTGGCCCCTGTATTACGCCGTGAACTGCCAAGTTCGGTATGGAATGAACCCCCGGTGTTAACCCAGCACTTATCCTTCCTGTCCTCTAATGCTAAAGATTCATGGCCCACAGCCATCTCACCTATATTCCAGGTTTAATTATCTCCCACGTACAATATGCCACACATGTTCCCTTCCAGGGTGATTCCTATGAATCGCCCTCTTCCCTCATCCTCCTCTTCCTCTTCCTCTCGGTTGTATCGCCGCTCTCCTTCTTCTTATTGGACTGAATGCCTTCAAACAATGAACGGAGCATCACATCTACAAACGCTTCATCCATCGCTTCCCCCGTCACTAACATACGATAGAACACCGGCCCATAGATCAGATCAATGTACAGTCCAATGTCCACCCCTGCCTTCAATTCGCCGCGCTCCACACCCTTCTCCAGAATTCCCCGAGCCTCACGTCGACGTGGTTGGATGTATCTTGTACGGTATTCTTCGGCAAGCCCTTCATCCGACTGCCCTTCTCCGATGATCTGGGTAATCACTTTTCCTTCCCGACTGGTCAAAAATCGAACCAGATTACTCGCATGTATGCGTATATCCTCCAATACCGAGCCTGTATCCGGCACTGGCAATCTTGCCGTTGCAGCAGACATATATCCGTCCATGATGACGGCGCCTTTGTTCGGCCACCATTTGTAGATCGTGGCTTTGCTCACTTGTGCGCGCTCAGCAATCTTCTCGATCGTAACAGCCCCGAATCCGTGTTCCAACAACAACTCATAGGATGCGGTAAGAATGGCATTCTGGGTTTCCATGTTACGTGGACGTCCTCTTTTGGCAGTCATCTTGAGCCCTCCTGGATGTAAAAAATATATTTTATCATCAGTAATATTCATAAAAACGATACGTTCATTATACTAAAATGCATTGCGTACACACAATTCACTCTCCGCTCATTTTTATATCCTCATTTAAATTTTCATTAAAATATGTTTAGCCTATTTACAATACTAAACGTTTAGTTTATTATATGATTGTAATTAGTGAACACAACGTTTAGTAATTAACATTTTAAACAGCACCCATTTATCTGGAATATCGAATTTTCAATACGAATATGAAATCTGTGGAGGATGATTAAGATGGATATGAGACAACAATTGAAGAAGGCACCTGTACCTGCCTGGATTATTTTTTTGCTGGCATCCGCTTGTGGATTGATCGTGGCAAACCTGTATTATGCTCAGACCGTTATCGGACCGATTAGTATGACCACGGGCCTTTCTTCTGCCGCTGCAGGATTGATCGTAACGTTGACTCAGATTGGTTATGTTATTGGTTTGTTATTCATCGTGCCGCTCAGTGACATTATCGAGAACCGACGCCTGGTCGTTCTTTTCCTTATCGTACTGGTTGTTGCCCTGATTGCTGCGGCTTTCTCGCCCACTGCTGTTGTATTTCTGACTGCCTCTCTATTCATCGGTATAGGTTCTGTTGTCGCTCAGATTCTGGTACCCTATGCGACATATCTTACTTCCGAGGAACAACGCGGGCGGGTTGTCGGCAATGTCATGAGCGGTCTGCTGCTGGGCATTATGCTGGCTCGTCCTGTCGCAAGCTTTATCACCAGCTTCTTCGGATGGCAGACGGTCTTTGTATTCTCCGCCATTGTCATAGCACTTCTAATGCTGCTCCTATCACGTGCTCTTCCTGCTCGCCAGCCTGAACCAAACTTGAAATACGGTCAATTAATCGTGTCGTTGGGCACACTGTTCAGAACGATGCCTCTGTTACGCCGTCGGGCGTTCTATCAGGCCAGTTTGTTTGGTGCTTTCAGCTTGTTCTGGACCACGGTTCCGCTCAGGCTCGCTACCAATTTTGGCATGTCACAGCAAGGCATTGCCTGGTTTGCCCTGGCTGGTGTCGGAGGTGCTATTGCTGCTCCCATCGCCGGGAGACTGGCGGATCGCGGACTAACGCGCATTCTGACAGGTGCTGCCATGGTGATCGCTGCTGCTTCATTTGGTCTTGCTTATGTGTTCCAGAGCCACTCCACGTTTGCATTGATCCTGCTTGTGATCGTGGCGATCACACTGGATATGGCTGTCTCGGGAAATCTGGTGCTGGGTCAACGCATCATCTACTCCTTAGGAAGTGAAGCGAGAGGGCGTGTGAATGGCATATTCATGTCGATCTTTTTTGTCGGCGGTGCGATTGGTTCATCTCTTGGAAGCTGGTCTTATGCTAACGGAGGCTGGAGTCTCACTACGCTGATTGGCCTGATCATGCCGCTGCTCGCTTTGGTGTATTACTTTACGGAAAAGAAAGCTGTAATCGTCAGCCATGAATAGAATGAATTGATCGTTTAATCCGAACGACCAAATAAGGGCAGACTGATCCTAAGGATCAGTACTGCCCTTATTGCTGTAATCAACACTTGGCTCCCTATGACAGAGCAAGATATGACTATGGTTAAGATGGATACATCTGCGTATCAGGCTTTACTGTGAAGGGTAACCTGGTACCCGTCCGGGTCGGCAAATGTAAAGGTTCGTCCGAATGGCCCATCTATAGGTGCAGATGTAATCTTTACGCCTGCCGCAGCAAGCTTGTCGTGAATGTCTTGCGTATCCGGGGCATGAAGCCACAGGGCGATACCAAGTCCTGGCTGAGTACCTGAACCGAGTTCGGTTCCTGGCAATAGATCACGTAGAGCAAATGTAATGGGCTTTGTTTCAAAAACCACCGCATGAGGTGGTCCCGCCTGTGAGCGTACCAGTCCGAGATAGTTTTGATAGAATTCGGCAGAGCTTTCAAGATTGCTAACCTGAAGTGAAATGAAATCGGGTCCAATTGCTGACATAATGTAATGTCCTCCTTAGTATTTGTATACCTTGATCATACAAGGACGCTCTTGCCAACAGTATGTCAGTAGCGTTCAGTCTTTTTTTGACTTTTCTTTGACTCGGTTTTCCCCTTTTACACCAACATGGGCAGATGCTTAGCTGCATCATACTCCACCAATGGCTCACCAGCATTCAATTTCTGCACCAGATCAGGGTTGGAGATAAATAGTCTTCCGAACGCGGCCAGATCTATGCTTCCCTTACCAATCGCTTGCTCTGCGGTCTGAACATCCAAATCCCCCACACCAATGATGATTCCATCCCACCGACTACGAATCCGCTCGTGAAAGGACTGCTCCCCTGCCCACGCTTTCGTATATTGATCTGTTGAGGGATGCAAAATCGTAATTCCCGTCTCGCGGAACAAGTTCAGATATGCATCGATCATTCCAGCTTTGTCTGCCCATGCATAGGATGCATCATCATCCTTTTTCTCGGAGAATCGTACCGATATTCGATCTACACTGATCTCTTCTTTCACAGCCACAATAAGATCCCGCAGGAACTGCAATCTGCCCGCAGTGTCTCCTCCGTATTCATCTGTTCTGTGGTTGGTCTTCTCATTGATAAACTGGTCGATCAGATACCCATGCGCAGCATGAAGCTCAATTCCGTCAAAACCTGCCAGAACTGCATTGCGGGCGGCCGTCAGAAAATGCTGAATCGTATCCGCTATATCCTGTGCACTCATCGCTTTAGGAACCTGATACGGCTTATGCAGCTTATGCACTCTTCCCTCTGCCGCAAGGCTGGAAGGTGCCACTGGAGTGGTTCCGATCAGATCGGAGTGGGACAACCTGCCGACATGCCACAGTTGAGCAATAATGGTTCCGCCATGTCTGTGAACAGCATCCGTTACCCTTTTCCAAGAAGCCGTCTGTTCATCTGTATATAAACCGGGGATGCCGTAAGTGCCTTTGCCTGCCAGATTCGGGTTGATGCCCTCGGTAATGATCAGCCCCACACCATCCCGCGCACGCTGCTCATAATACGCGACCATCTCATCCGTTACGGTCCCATTCTGATCATCAGCAAATCCTCGGGTCAGCGGAGCCATCACAATGCGGTTCCTTAATTGCCACTGATGAATTGTCACCGGGCTTAATAATGTTGAACGTGTATTTATGTTATCCATGTCATATCCCTACTCTCTTTGTCATTAAGGATATTGTACGGCGGCTCTTATATATCGTAAAATGATTGAAATATATAGTTGTATCTCTCAGAGAGATACCTAACATCACCATCTGCGGAAGTAATTGAAGTTAATCCACGTTCAGGAGGATACAGCATGGAACTTTCTGATATCGATATTGTTCTCGCGGTGGCGCGTTCAGGCAAAATCTCACAGGCCGCCAAAGAACTGAATTACGCGCAATCCAATGTCACTACACGCATCAAAAAACTGGAGCAGGAATATCAAATCCAGTTGTTCAACCGATTTCCCAAAGGTGTTGTACTGACCTCCAAAGGAGAACAGTTCGTACAGTACGCCACACAGATTCACAACCTTTTGCATGATCTGAAGCAGGATATGACCGATCCCGGTGAGCCTTCCGGCACGCTGAAAATCGGCATTGTAGAAACGGCGGCATCCAGCCGTTTTATGGAGATTCTGAATGAATATCAGATAACCTACCCGAAGGTGTCCATCTCACTCGTCAACGCCACTTCACCCAAAGTACTGCGCAAGAAAATAAAGGACTATGAGATTGATGGAGCTTTTATCAGCGGGGCTTGTGTGAAAGAAGGTTTGAAGGTGGAATATGAGATGCAGGACACGGTTCATATCATCTCCAAGCGGATGGATACACCACCCGCAAGCCTGTGCCAAGTATCATGGGTTGTTTTCCCGGAGGGCTGCCCGTATCGTGAAATGACTGAAGAATTCCTGCAGGAAGAAGGGTTGTCCGCACGCAATATCATTGAAGTGAGTACGATGGAAAACCTGCTCAGCTGTGTAGAATCTGGCATTGCTTTTACCATTATGCCGTGCAGCGTTATTCACAAGAAACCGGATGATTTCTCCGTATTTGATCTCGCAGATCGTTATACTCATACCACGACAACCTTTGTCCGCGGTGTGGATCGGTATGTCAGCAGTGCGCTGGATCAATTCATGAAGCTGCTGAATCAGAAGTGCATTACATTTTGATAAAGGTAACTTAGTACCCCTCTTTCAACCGCTGATCTTCTTGATCAATAAATGGACTAGAGCACATTGATCGAGACCCTAAAAAAACAAAGCAAAAGGCACTCATACAGAGTGCCTTTTGCCTTCCTTCCCTCTAAACCTATTCAACTAACCTTACTCCACCTTGAATCGCGCAGCCGATTCAGCCAGTTTTTGCGTCAATTGATCGATCGTATCGACCATGTTGGCCAACTGCTGTACCGTTGAAGATTGCTCCATCATGGTTGCTGTTACCTCTTCAACCGAAGCGGATACCTGCTCTCCTGAAGCTGACAAACTATGGGCTGACTCCAGTACATCATCCTTGTTCTGTAACATCTCCTGCATCTGTCCTGCCATCGTAGCGATCTGTTGATTAATGACCGTTACCTTCTCCAAAATTACATCAAACGCCTGACGAGTCTGCAAGACAAGCTCATCCTGTCTGGACGAGATGGTGTGAATTTCGGCAACACTTTGGTTGTTCTCGGCGACATCGGCCAGATTCTGCTCGATAATGCTGGAGATTTCCTTGGACTGGCGGGAACTCTGCTCTGCCAGATTGCGAATCTCCTCTGCCACAACCGCAAATCCTCTGCCATGCTCCCCGGCCCGTGATGCTTCAATGGAAGCATTCAATGCAAGCAGATTGGTCTGCTTCGCAATCTGGCTGATCGCTTCCGTGATCTGACTAATACTGCCCGAACTCGTTTGAAGTTTGACGGTAATCTCCGAGATCTTCTCCACTTCGCGCTCGTTCACCTCATTGATACGCATCAGCTCATTCACGACTTCATTGCCGTTGTGGAATACACTTTCGATCTCATCCGCTCTTGCCTTCACATCCTGTGCACTGCTGTTCATGGCAGCCACTTTATCACCAAAGCTGTTGAATTTGCCTGCAATCTGCTCGGTATCTTCCGATTGGGCCTCCATCGCCTTGGCAATGCCCATGGACGTCGCCGATGTCTCATCAATGGATCTTGCCGTCTGCCTGGATGTTTCCTCCAGCTCCTGCGTGCTGGCTTGAAGAACATGGATCGAGCTATTCATATCGGTGATCAGGTTTCTGTTCTGCTCCACCATGCCATTGAAGCTTTCCGCCAGATCCTTGAATTCACTGTTATATCTACCATTGGCCTTGACGGTCAGATTCCCTTGAGCAAGCTGTTGGAACAGCCCGATCAGACGAACGATAGGTCTCGTAATACTACGAGAGATCAATAATCCTACGCCAATAGCCAGAGCAATTCCGATCAATGTCACGATAACCATCTGGCGTTGCATATCCTCTAATGGACCTTTGATATCATCATAATCGTCAATAATGACCACGGAGAGATCTGCGTCAGGAATCTGATTAACACGGTAGTAGATATCATCTCGATCCATCGAAGTAATCTTGACTTTGTCGGTGGCCCTGGCCTGTATAAGCTCCATGGCATCTTTATCCTCTTCCAGCGTTTGCCCCACAACGGAAGGGTCCAGTGAATCATACATGATGATACCACTCCGACTCAGCACTTCAACTCTGCCTTGGCCATTAATTTTGATGTCGCCAAGTTGTCCAAGGAAGAAACTGCTGTCCACCGACATGGCGAACACCCCCAGAATATTGCCCTCTTCATCGGTGATGGGCTCCGAGAATACAATAATGAGCTTCTTGCCAGTCTTAGAGACGACCGCGTCACTGATGAAGGATTTCCCCTGTATGGACTCCTTAAAATATTCCCGATCTCCCCGTGACTGCCCAATGACATCCGGCATGGTTCCCGCCACCATGGTTCCTTCCTTGTCAAACACGAACAGGTCCGGCTTGCTCTCGACCTTGTCGGATATACTGTCGGTGAGAATCGTATTCGCTCTGTTGAAATATGGATTCTCATCCGTCAAAAAGGCTTCATCTGTCATTTCGTTGCTATCACGTAACTTCAAAAGTTCTTTGAACGTGTTATGTACGGATATTGCATGACTCATCTGTTGCTGAAGCTGCATCGCTGTCCAAAGCCCTTCCCCAAGGCGGTCAGCCATCACATTAATCTCATCTTTGCTTTTTCTGACCACAACATCAGATGAAATCATATAACTTGTGGTCGTTGCACCAAGCAGAACCAAAACAACCAATACACTGATCATGAAAGGCAGCTTGATTTTAAGCGACACATTTTTAAGCCTGTGTGCTACCCCTTGACTTTTCCCCATTTTCACTTCTCCCCACTTCCCTGAACCATCTGCATCTGAACGATGTACATACATTATCGGAAAAATACATAGTGGAGTTGATCAATTAGGGAGATATTGCCACTGTTTTTCTTTTTTTTATTTTGGATAACAACATAAAAAATGGCCTGTTAGATCGACACTATCCATTTTAGGAATGGACGTTGCCGTTATCTAACAGACCGTTTACAGATTTGGTAATGATTCAATACTGTTTACTTGCGCAATCTCCGGGAACTCAGCGCGTGGTGGCCATTCTGCAAGAATGTACTGCGCGTATTCTTCATCTGTTCGATCCGTCGCTCAGCCAGACGATCTGCGGCAACATAGGTAGCGATGCCCTCGGTACGTGAGCTTTCGAATATTTTCTCCAGATTGGAATAGATCTCTCCGATCTTGCTCCACGCCCGATCCGCGTTGTAACCATTCAGCTCATCCGCAATGTTAATCACGCCACCTGCATTGATAACATAGTCAGGCGCATATACGATGCCCATATCATATAACTGATCCCCATGACGGGTCTCCAGCAGCTGATTATTGGCACAGCCCGCTACAACCTTCGCCTTGAGCGTCTTGAGTGTATCGTCATTAATCGTGCCGCCCAGTGCACATGGTGCATAGATATCGCAATCCACACTAGTGATGTCTGCGGGATCAACAGCTGTTGCGCCAAAGCGATCCACAGCCTGTTTCACCGAGTCCTTATGGATATCCGTAACGATCAGATGTGCACCTTCCTCATACAGATATTTGCACAGATGCATCGCCACATTGCCGACACCTTGGACCGCTATCGTTTTACCCTCCAGCAGATCGGTACCAAATGCTTCTTTGGCTGCTGCCTTGATCCCCCGATATACACCCCAAGCCGTTGCAGGTGATGGGTTACCGGATGAACCATAGCTCGCCGAGATGCCTGTCACATAATCGGTTTCCTGATAGATCAGGTTCATGTCCTCTTCCGTTGTTCCTACATCTTCGGCCGTGATATAACGTCCGTTCAACCCTTGAATATATCGTCCAAACGCTCGAAACATCGCTTCGTTTTTATCCCGCCTTGGATCTCCGATAATAACGGTTTTGCCACCGCCCAGATTCAGGCCGGATACCGCATTTTTATATGTCATACCACGGGCAAGGCGCAGGGCATCTTCAATGGCTGCTTCTTCTGAAGCATAAGTCCACATCCGGGTGCCTCCCAGCGCAGGGCCGAGTGTTGTGTCGTGTATGGCGATAATTGCTTTTAACCCTGAATTTCGATCCTGGCACAGAACCAGTTCCTCATAATCGTGATGCTCCATTGCTTCAAACCAACTCATGTGCTAACCGTCTCCTCCAACCATTTTTGCGATCCAATCGCATTGTTCTCTATTCATTGACCATCCTCTATTGTACCCATGAATACCCAGTTTGTGCAAAATCACATCGCAATGTCAGAGAAGCATCGATCGATGTTTCTCATGTGGCGAGAGCAAAGCTGTCAAATTTCAGATTATAATTTTATCGTCTAGCAATAGAAAAACCTCTCTCCCTTACAGGAGAAAGGTATACTTCCCTCAATAGCCTCATCTTAATCGCCCCAAGTAGGCACTTGATCGTTCACATTTAAGGGAGCGTTTCAACCACATTGATTGGATGTAAATCGCCATCTACAGCAAATGAAGCCTGTCCTGTCTCCTCGGAGACAACCAGTACAACCGCATCCGTCAATTCACTGAGTCCCAGTGCTGCCCGATGACGAGTGCCTATTTTTCGTTCATGCACTTCCGCTTGCGACAACGGCAGCACATTACCAGCGGATACAATTTGATTGCCACGAATCAACACAGCCCCGTCATGTAATGGCGCACCGGGAATGAACAGTGATTCAAGCAGCGCATGGGTGACTCTTGCATCCACTGCCACCCCTGAGTGGATGATCGACTCCAACGGAATCTCCCGTTCAATCACAATTAGTGCCCCATATCTCCGGTCAGATAGATGCTGTACGCTCGATGTTAATTCGGCAAACTTCTCGGTAAAGGGTGACAGATAACAATCCAGATAAAACGACGAGGCGAGCACCTCGATCTGCTTGATCTCCGCTCGAATCTCTGCAAATTGCCCCAGCAGACAGGCACTGTCATTGTCAAACCGGGATAACGTCAGATTCATACGTTCTGCTACACGATGGAGGTCTGCCTTGAGCTTGTGTCTCATCGTGGAACTGTCACAGTCTGCTTGCCGATTCATCATACGTCGCCTCCTCCTTTAATTCGATTAATGCCTCGCACACATCCTGAATACCCATACCTTCCCCTCAGGAGCAAGTATATATACAATGACAGTGCGGTGTGAGCTAATCACGGGCTTCAATTTAACTGATATAACAAGCAAAAAAGAGCCTGTCCGCGAACAAACTTCCACGGTCAGACTCTACTCGCATTATTTGATGTCCTGTCTATTTCACTTATTGCGCTTTTCCGTATGAACCTGCCTTAAATGTAGTCGGGTCATACCATTTGTACCCTGCCGCAGGTGCAGCCCATGGCTCAAGTTGCGGCTCGGTTGATGCAGCCGGAGCTTCGATAGGAAGCAGGCTTGTGGCTGTATCCAATGTCAGTCCTGGCACTTGCGCCAGACTGGTGTAACTCTCTTTGACCGCGAGCCATTTCACAGTATTCACAAGGAACGTTGCATCATCCACTTCTTTGAATCCATCATAGGTCTTCTTGGTAGCACCTGTCTCTTCACGCAAATATTTCGGAGTCGCGTCTTCCACCGGTGAAGAGTCGCCGATAAATGCGGCTTTGCCCGCACCAACCTTTGCAATGGCTGCATAGGCTCCTTCAGCTCGTCCACCACCATTATATACGCCCTGATCCACGGCATTGCCCCACTTGGACACACCACTTGGTACATACACCAAGCCTTTGGCCTTGTTAGGGTCTATAATCGCAACAGTCGATCCCGCATGCATGGCTACAGAATTAACACCAGCCGTAATGCCGAAGGATTGTGCAGGTGCAACGATATCCGATGCATTTACATCTCCAAGAGCATTGTAACGGAAACGGACACCAAAGTTCGTCGCCAGCCAGTCTGAACTCGTCACACTCTGCATCGCTGGTGATTCTGCTTCAGCCGAAGACATGCCTTTGGCCGGATTCAGGAAGGCACCGCGGCGATAGCCGTTGAATACTTCGGAAGAATCCCAGCGGTTTTTGTTGCGGTCTGCATTATAGTGGTCGGAGATGAAGAAAACACTTCCTCCGTTCTGCACGTACTGCACCAGCGCAGCCTGCTCTGTCGCTTTGAACGGCACGTTGGCTTCGCCAATGACAAAGACGTCGTAATCTTTCAATTTATTATAGGTGATGGCTTGCTCACCGAATGTATACGGGATGCTGCGTTCCAGCTGATCTACGGCAAAGCCTGCGCTTCGCAAACCATTGGCAAAATCCGAAAATGCCCCGTCAATAATCCAGTCGGCAGCACCTGCTGTCTGGGCGTGAGTATTATCGAACAATACTTTCTTGCCGGTACCGTCCGGCAGTGTTGTGCCCGGGTTCGGTTCTGGATCAGGATTGGTTGTTCCGGAGGAAAGTGTGATGGACGTTGGGTTTTTGATTCCTGCATAGCTGTTGTAGGCACCGAGGGTTCCGGTTACGATGATCTTTTTGCCCACAAGACTGGGGTTGGAGGCCAATCCATATTGCGAACGGAAAGATGAGGGAATCTGTACATCCAATAATCTGGCGTTGGTTCGCTCTGATGCTGAATCTGCAATCAGAACATTAAAATCATTGGCATACGGAGATGTAAACTTCGCGGTAAGTGACCCGGTAGCATGTCCAACAATGATTCCTTCAACCGTTGCTGTTCCTCCACCGCTCTGGGCAGCGATGGCCTGAGATACCGTAAGTGGTGCTGCAGCTTGTACCGGACTTTGCGAACCCGGCCCCAGCAGTGCGGTTGCCATCATGATAAAGACCAGGAATGCCCCGATCCAGTGCTGCCATAACGCCTTTTTCATATTCCCTTTCTCCTCCTCCAAATTACCTGATATTGGGTTATCCTCCTTTAATTTAATTGTTCATATGCTGAATTCCTCTTTCTTTTTGTAAAGTTTATGAAAAAGTTTAGAAGTTGAGTCTATTGGCCCATACTGACTATCATTAGAATTCCATTTACCGAAGGAGTACAACGATGATGAAGTTGGTATTTTTGTTGCTCTTGTTAATTGTTCCGCTAATTATGGTTTATGTTGCTCTTCGTTCCCGGATGGTCACCCGAGTATTCCATATTCTTGCGCTACTCTGTTTCTACATTGCGGCAACTGTTATCGCTGGTGATGTGTATGCTACGAATGCTCATATGACCACATTCACTACCGAGATTCACCATTTCCTATTGAATGGCTGGTTCTTGTATCCGTCCGCATATCTCGGTGTATACATTCCCTATGTGCTGTGGATGAGCCTATTTTCAGAAAAAAGTTAAATTTGATGCGGACTTGGGATTGCATTTTGCCAGCGTTCATTGCATAATGAATATATAAACGTGATAATGATTATCATTATTGAACTTGTCTCTTTGTAACTTTCTACTGCATATGATTTTACGATTTTATAGATAAAGGGGAACGAACATCGAATGAATACAACTCTGCAAAAGGCTGACCTGCAGCTTGACGATTATTTGGATCTTCTGAACCTGGCAACCAACCTGGGTGATACGAGATGGCAAAAGGAAATCATTCGTAAGCTGGCGTATACTTATCCCTCAGTTCAATGTAAACAACCACAATAGCATTCCACATACTTACATAGCCCAATAACCCATTCTTTACATGAATCGGTTATTGGGCTATTTTTATTTTACAATATAATTGATCTAAACATTTACACGAGAAACGGAGAGGACAGAAATAACCTGGAGAAGCGGAGCTAAAAGCTTTCTGAAAGAAAGCTGCTTCGGAAGCATACACCTCGCCTTTATCCCCGGATTTTCCCCTTTGAAAAAGGGAAGCAAAAAAATCTGGGGGTAACAGCAATCGGAAGGTTGTTCTGTCATCGGAGTGGCAAGTGTAATATTCTTTAGTTCAATTGATATAGGAGTGAACAACGATGCAACTGGAGACTGACAGATTGATCATCCGGGAGATTCGGGAGACCGATTGGGAGAGGATTCATGTTTACACATCCATGCCTGAAGTCACACAGCATACGGCGTGGGGGCCGAATACCGAAGAAGATACACGAGCTTATGTGGAATTTGTGTTGGACATGCAGAAGACAAAACCACGAGAAGGCTATGAACTGGCGATATGTTTGAAAAGTGATGGAACTCTCCTTGGCGGAGTAGGTATTCACGTGATGGAGAAAACCAATGCAGAGATCGGTTACGTCCTTAATCCCGCCTATCAAGGGAATGGTTATGCCGCCGAAGCAGCCAGTGCTCTACTAGGCTTTGGCTTCAATACACTTGGTGTACACCGCATCTACGCGAAATGCCGCCCGAACAACAAGGCTTCCGAGAACGTTATGAAGAAGATCGGCATGCAGCGAGAAGGGCTATTACGCGAGCACTGGTTCTACAAAGGTTCCTTTCATGACTCTGTGATCTATTCGATTCTCTCCAGTGAATATGCACATGAACAATTTCAAAGAAACACAAAAAGCTGACTCCCATATATGGGAGCCAGCTTTTCTTTTACTCCGTAACGACCCCAATCGCCAATGGAGGTGAAGCCTTGAAGCTCATTTGGAATCCAAATCGAATTTGTTCCTCGGGAATGCAACCGTTGTTCTTCCCTCAACTCGTAACACCCGGAACAAGCTATGTTACAGTCGGCACAGCTCTACCGGACAGCTCGGGAATGTCGGACATCCACACATACAGCGCAGGGCCGCCAGATCCCGAATCATCAGTTTGCCGTCCATCATATCCAGCGTACCTTGTTCCTTCCATGCCCCCAGCATCCGCGTTACGCTCTCCCGGGTAGCTCCAATCATCTCAGCAAGATCGGTATGGTTCAGCTTCATGTCCAGCACGATGCCATCCGGTGTAACCCTGCCATACGAATTGCTGGCACGGATCAGTGTCGAAGCGAGCGCACCCGCCTTGCCATAGAGCAGCAGATCACGGAATCTCGACTGGGTGATCCGCTGCGACAGCGCCATCCATTGCAAGAATTTCAAGGCGAGATCACCATGTTTGCTGAGTATACTTTCCAGATCGCTAAGCGAGATAATGGCCAGTTCCCCTTTTTCCGCCATCTCTGCACTGTAGCTATGATTCAATCCGCCGATGCCGCCGAATTCACCGATGAGATCGCCGCTTTGCTGAATGGATAAAATAATTTCCTTGCCATCCTCCGTCGACTTGGTCATTTTCACTCGTCCCGAACGAATGTAGTACAGATATCCGGCTTCATCGCCTTCGAGAAAGAGACTATACCCCGACTTCACCCGTTTGGGCTGCATTTTTGCTTCAATCAGGTCCCATTGCTCAGGTGTAACGAACGAAAGGATTCCGCCTGTTTCCCGTGTCATTTTGCCCGCCTCCGTTTGTTTCTGCTCTGCTCTTTGGGTTGTTCTTTCTACAAATACTGTACCCATAACCTTCGTCCCCCTCGGTGATTCCTTATGTATCCATCATACCGCGAAAGTAGCGCGAGGGTTATCGGGGGATTACCTGATCCTTATCGAGAAACTCCCTGAATTTGCTGTGAGAAAAGTCACATTTCACCGATATGCCTCATCCTTCGCATTTCTTCAATCCCTTGGTGCACCTGAATCAGGAGCCCTCCACTGCCCATGTTCAGTAAATTATAGAACGGAAATAGGGGTTTTCCCTGAATTACAACGTACGAGAAAGGGTCTACAATAGAACTAACATTGTAATACCCTTACTTTAAGATGATCCTAAAAGGTTAATGATAATAATTACACGTCACGTACGTTATAATTTCGAAAAAGGAAGTGTCCTCTCATGCATGATGAACTGCCATCTGGCATTCAGGAGATGATCGACGGCCTGCGCCTGAACACATCCAGCGACTTCTGTGGACTTGCCTGTCTGAATGGGACGATGCTACGCTGGAAGTACACCTCTGGGGCTAGTAATGAACGGGTGAAACGCATGGAAATGCGCCCCGGACAAGATCTGGTGGGCACAGCCCTTCGGACTGGACGCACAGCTCGATCTGATGCCCAATCCACCGGGGAGCATACACCCGGTCGTTGCCCGTTAATGCTTGCTGAGCGGCTGGTAAGTGCCATAGCGGTACCTGTGTTCCAGGAAGGAAGCGTGCCTGGCGCCGTGCTGCTCGTTGGCAGCAGATTGCCTTGCACCTTCTCACCGGACATGATCCGGCAGACGGAGCAAGTTGCTCTACATCTTCAGCCGAAGGTGTTTGGTTAAAGTTTGAACTAGAGCGTGAGAGAAGCTATTCGGAGATTAAAGCTCTGAATGGCTTCTTTTTTTGTTATGATATAGATAGAACTAAGGAAGCGGACAGGGGGAAATCATGTGATTCAACTATTAGTTGTAGACGACCATGTTGTCGTGCGTTCCGGGCTGATCGCCTTACTTGAAGGAAAGAATGATATACATATCGTTGGAGATGCCGCAGATGGCGATGAAGCCATTGCCAAGGCTCAAGAGTTGAAACCAGACGTAGTCTTGATGGATTTCAGCATGCCACCAGGCAAAGACGGTCTGACCGCTACCGCTGAATTGAAGAAATTGATGCCGGATGTCTCCATTTTGATACTGACCATGCATGACGATGAAGAATATCTGTTCCGCGCCATCCACGCGGGAGCATCTGGATATATACTCAAAAGTGCACCGCATGAAGAATTGCTTGCCGCAATTCGTTCCGTAGCAGAGGGTAGCGCCTATCTGTACCCAAGTGCGACCAAGCGGCTGATGAGTGAATACCTGGACAAAGCCAAACAGGAAAACGCCGGACCGTATGACACGTTATCCGAGCGGGAGAAAGAGATTTTGTCCTGGATTGCCAAAGGATACGCCAACAAGGAAATCGCCGAACATCTGATCATCAGTGTCAAAACGGTCGAATCCCACAAAAGCAACCTGATGGAGAAGCTTGGCCTGCGCACACGACCGGAACTGGTGAAGTTTGCCATGAAAAAGGGGTTGCTGAACTTTGAGTAGTGCACGCAAGAACAGACTAAGTGGACTCGCAGACCAGCCTGTACGCCTCCTGCTGAACGAAATCGATAATCACATTACGGATAATGAATTTCGCAGCAGGTTGAAGGGTTCCCTGCATCAACTGAGTGATCTGAAATTTGCCCTGGATGAATCCTCCATTGTAGCCCTGACAGACCGCAAGGGGAAAATCCAGTATGTGAATGATAAATTCTGTGAAATTTCGCAGTATGAGCGCGAGGAATTGATCGGTAAGGATCACCGAATCATTAATTCCGGATACCATGGCAAAAGCTTTATGAAAAACCTGTGGGAGACGATATCCTCAGGTAAAGTCTGGAACGGGGAAATTCGCAATCGGGCCAGAGATGGCAGTCATTATTGGGTCAACACTACCATCGTGCCTTTCCTCGATAACGACGGGGAGCCATATCAATACCTGGCTGTACGTAGCGAGGTCACCAAGCTGAAATCCGTCGAAGGTGAATTGCAGAAGATGATGTCCCAGGTCATGAACATTCAGGAAGAGGAAAGACGCCGGATCTCGCGTGAACTGCATGACGGGATTGGACAGAGTCTCTTCTCTCTGGTGATTCAAATGGACCGACTGCTGGCAGAACAGTCTCACGCCGGAGTTGAGGCACTGCGTAAGCAGGTCACGGGTATTATGGAAGATGTACGTGGTATGGCATGGGAGCTGAGACCATCCGTTCTGGATGACCTGGGTGTTGTTCCGGCGATTCGTACGTATATCGAGAATTACACCCGTCACTACGGAATCGAAGTTGATCTGGAATGTAATTTGCGCAAACGTCTGGAGATGAACCGGGAGATCGCCATCTACCGGATTATTCAGGAAGCCTTAACCAATGTCGCGAAGTATGCCGATGTTGCCGAGGCACGTGTTACTATAGAAGACGCTGAGGACATGACGATGGTTATTATTGAAGACCAGGGTGCCGGATTCAGCGAAGCAACTGCTGGGAATGGCGTTGGATTGTTCAGTATGGAAGAGCGTGCCCGTGGTGCAGGAGGAACGTTAAGAGTGTCTTCCGAGCCTGGCGAAGGGACTACCGTTACCCTTTTACTGCCCAAGACAGCACAGGGATAATTGGACATGCTTCGTATCACAATTTGCGCTTCACTCCAGCTTATCTATTAATTAACGGCTGCTCGCTATTGGACTGTGCGAGTGGTCTTTTTATTTCCGATTGGTCGAAATGACAAAATGAAGGTTCAAAATCGGTTAAATTCAATAATCATGATAAATAGATTGACTCCAGTTACGATTCGTCATTAAACTATGAATGCCACATACACATTGTATATTCAGTAAAATTTCATTGTTCATTTCATATAGCGAGAGAAAAGGATGGTCAACATGTCAGAGAAACGCTCCTCCAAAGGAGGAGAAATTCCACAAATGTACAATCTGGACGAGATGGATCGCAAAATCATCGCCGCGCTTCACCACAACAGCCGGATATCCTATACGGATCTGGGCACACAGATCGGGTTGTCGCGTGTAGCCGTTCAGGCGCGCATTAATGCGTTATCCGAAAAAGGAATCATCGAACGCTTCACCGTTGTAATCAACCCTGGCAAAGTTGGGCTTCAGGTCTCGGCTTTTTTCAATGTCGATGTTGAACCGCCCTTCCTGGATGAAGTCGCGGAGAAACTGGATGAAGAGCCAGCCGTCACCAGCCTTTATCATATGACAGGCCCGAGTACCCTGCACATGCACGGTATTTTTGCGGATATGGAAGAGATGGAGCAGTTCTTGCTGGAGAAGCTCTATAAGATGCCGGGTATCGTCAAAGTGGAATCACAGCTATTGTTGAAACGTTATAAAAGCCGGATGGGCATGAGACTCTAGGAGGAAATCAGCATGGGTTGGAAAGATTACAACGGTCTCGTCATCGGAATGGTACGGACCGGAATTCTCGGATATGGCGGTGGCCCTTCGGTTATTCCGTTAATTCGTTACGAAGCCGTTACGCGTTACAAATGGGTCAGTGATGAGGAGTTCGGCGAGATTTTGGCTATCGCCAATGCCTTGCCGGGTCCCATCGCGACCAAGATGGCCGCATATCTCGGTTATAAAACCAAAGGTGTGCTGGGTGCCATCGTGTCCGTACTCGCTCATATTTTGCCAACAAGTATTGCCATCATTGCTCTGCTCGGTTCCATGTACGCGCTACGCGAGTCGAAAGTGGTAGCAGGCATGGTAGCCGCTGTGCGGCCTGTCATTTTTGTCATGCTGGGCATGATGGCTTATGAATTTGCCATGAAAGCCTGGAAGGGACTCGGTAAAGTTTTTGCCGTCCTATTCGGCGTAATTGCCTTTGTACTATTGCAGCTGCTGGATATCCATCCGGGGATTGTGATCGCGGTTTTCCTTGGATATGGTGTCTTCCATCTGGAGCTAGTCCAGCGCTTCAAGTCCAAAGGCAAGTCCGATAAGGGGGTGTCCTAAGGATGCTCCAGACCTGGTGGGAATTATTTTGGGGATTTTTCGTAGCAAACATCTTGGGATATGGGGGCGGTCCGGCTTCGATTCCGCTCATGCAGGAAGAGATTGTGAACCATTACCAATGGATGACCACAGAGCAATTCGGGGATGTACTGGCGATTGGTAACGCCCTTCCCGGGCCGATTGCAACCAAAATTGCTGCATTTGTCGGGTATCACGTGGCAGGCTGGTTCGGGGCATTTATCGCAAGTTTTGCCACAATCGTGCCTTCCGCAACCGCACTAATTATATTACTTCGTCTATTGAACAAACATCGCACGTCACCGAAAGTCAAAGGCATGACCCTACTCGTGCAGCCTGTTATCGCTGTACTCATGATTCTGCTTACATGGGAATTCGGGCAGCTATCCACTGATTCCATCGGCATCTGGCAGACGTTAATCATTGCAGGCATCTCACTCTGGGTCATGACCAAGACCAAGCTGCACCCAGCCATTCTGATCGTGATCGCTTTTGCCTATGGTGCGCTGGTACTGTCTCACACGATGTAGTTATAGAACATACAGGGAACGTCATAGAATCTCTTGGTTATACATCTGCAATGGGTGTATGCGGGGGTTCTGGATGGATGCCCGTGTTTAGAAAGGCATTCTCAAAACTCATAGTAGGTACCTTTGGCGAATGGTGGACTTTCAGCAGCATTGAAGAACGCTCCAGTTTATATACAAAAAAACGGTGATTCCAGCTATTAAACTGGGATCACCGTTTTATGATATTACGCGTTTCACGCTCACACATTTGGAAAAGCAATTACTTCGCTTCAACCACTACCGTTACTTTGGTTTTCACACCTGCAAATGTCACCGTAATTGTTGCTTTACCTTTGCCGTTCGCCTGAATGATTCCATCTTTCACCGATGCTGTTGCAATACGGGAAGATTTCCAGAGAGCCGGTTTGGATACATTAGCTTCACTGCCATCAGCATACGTTGCAGTAGCCGCCACAGTTACCTTATCACCAGGTTTCATGGTCAACGTTACTTTATCCGTCTGCAAGTATTTCAGTGTATCCACATCTACAGCAATTGTTACAGACTTGCTACCGTATTTTGCTGTGATTTTGGCTTTACCCGAACCTGTAGCTTTGACTTTACCTTTGGTCACTTGAGCTACTTTGTAGCTGTTCGTTTTCCATTCAGCTTTGTCCGTAACATCACGCTCGCTACCGTCGCTCAAGAAGGCAGTTACCGTCAGATCAGCTGTATCGCCTGATTTCAGGGAAAGGACCGGCTCGGAAGCTTCAATACGTGTGATGACATCCACTTCAACTTGGATCGTCACTTTTTTGGAGCCATATTCTGCTGTGATGTTGGCTTTACCACTGCTGTTACCTGTGATCACGCCTTTTTTCACATCCGCTACACGTGCATTGCTGGATTTCCAGGTTGCTTCGGATGTAACATCCAACGTGTTGCCGTCCTCATCCGTACCTGTTAGAAGGATCGTCTGAGTTTCTTTGGCAGACAGAACAACGAAGTTCACATCTGCTTCCAGTCCACTAGCCATACCTACTTCAACTGGCAGAGTCAGTGTTTTGCCTTCAATCTTCGCGGTAATGGTTACTTTACCTGTAGCAACACCTGTGATAACCCCTTTGCTATCTACCTCAGCGATTTTGTCGCTGCTGCTGCTCCAAGTTGCATCTTCAGATACATCTTTGGATGTTTCACCATACAACGCCAGCACTTTGGCCGAAGTCGTTCCACCAACGGCTACCGATGCTTTTTTCTTGTCCATCTCATACTTGTCTGCTACGTCTACATTCACTGTAAACTTAGCTGTTTTACCACCATAAGCTACAGTGATCGTAGCCGTACCGGATTTGTATGCAATCAGATCGCCGTTTGATACATATACGACATCTGGATTGCTTGAAGTCCATGTTGCTTTGGAAGTTACATTTTCTGTACTGGCATCAATATATTCGGCATTGGCTACCAATGTCTTGGACTTGTTATCTCCCGTAACACTCATGGCGAGTTTGTCATTTACATCTTTGATATCCAAATATCTTGCCGTATCTACATCTACAGCAATTTCTACAGTTTTTCCACTATAGGTTGCTTTGATCGTTGTAGAACCTGCACTAATGGCTGTGATCTGTCCCTTGAACACCGTTGCAACCTTCTCGTTGCTGGATGTCCATGTTGCCTGATCCGTTACATTCACATCGCTGCTGTTTGGATAAGAAGCCGTTACAACGACATTAGCCGTTTTGGTTGTCTCGCTCAAACGGAAGAAAATACTTTGTTTCTCCACACTCAGCTTGCTGGTCAGATCTACATCCACGTCAACGGATACGGATTTCGTACCGTATTTGGCTGTGATCTTGGCAGAACCTGCCGAGTATCCTGTAATTTCGCCTTTAAGAACGTCTGCAACTTTCTCATTGCTGGACGTCCATTCCGCCAGGTCGGTTACATCTTTGGTTGTGCCATCTGGATACGTAGCCGTCACTTTCACACTTTCACTTTTGTTCAACAACAGGTTAACCTGTTGTTTATCTACATCTACACGTTTAACCACTTCAACGTTAACATCCACCGTCACGCTTTGGCTGCCAACTTTCGCAGTAATAACTGCCGTACCCGCGCTTTGTCCAGTTACTTTACCATTCACAACGGTAGCAACCTTCTCATCACTGGTAGACCATTCTGCCGTACTTGCTGCTGCATTATTTGTTTCATTGTCACTATAGGTTGCTGTCAAAATAATTTCTTTTGTATCTCCCGTGCGCAAATCCAGACTTTGCACGTTTTTCGAAAGGGCTTTGACCTTCTTTGTCACTTTCACTTGAACGGTCTGGCTCTGACCCTGGTAAGCTGCGGTAATCGTCGCTTTACCTTCCTTTTTGGCCGTGATTGCACCATTATATACAGTTGCTATCGAAGTATCTTCGCTACTCCAGGTTGTACTAATCGTTACATTAGCCGAGGTATTATCTGAATATACCCCGGTCACCGTAACAGACCCAGAATCACCAACTTCGAGCGACATCTCATTCTTGGAAACCACAATTTTGGACAGTTCTTTGTCTGCCGCAGCGGCCAAGCCTACGTTGGAAATACTCAGCATCAACACCAGCATCATCACCATGTACTTGGTCAATCTTGGCTTTAACATCATTTCCCCCCGATTATCATCATTTTTTTCCTTATGTTTAATGTCGGCAAGTCCTTTCCAGATGTTTAGACTTTCAGGAAATTTTCAGGGAATTCTATGGAAATTAATTTATCTTCTATTCCTGTTTCAACCGATCATACCTGCGAATATTGCGCATACCTATGTATATTGACTGTCTTGAACTTCTTTTAACAGGATTGGAGGAAACATAATGCGTCAGCCTTTTGATTACATCGGGTATTGGGAGGAAACATATCGTTCGGGTGAAACTTCCGGGAGGGGTTCATACGGGGTTTTGGCTGAATTCAAGGCCGAGGTCGTGAACGGACTGATTCAACGTGAAGGGATTCATCGTGTCATTGAGTTTGGATGTGGGGATGGCAACCAGTTGCAATACATGAATTATGAGGACTACCTGGGCGTGGATGTAGCGGCTTCTTCAGTAAAGCGTTGTGCTTCCCAATTTGCCAAGGATTCTTCCAAGAGTTTCATGCTGTATACACCAGGACTATGGATTAACCGAGGTTTCCTGCAAGCCGATCTGACGGTCTGTCTGGATGTGTTATATCACATCACGGATGAAACAGATTTTCGTAATACCCTCTATGATATTCTGCACTCCTCAACAGCATGGGTGGTGCTTTACACCCGTTTGAAAGAAAACGGCAATCCGGGGATTGATACAATCCAGGACCGTAATCTGTTCGAATATCTCTTCGACTACCCTGATTTCAAAGTTCATGAGATTATTCCGCAGCGCTATCCAGATCAATCTTCTGCCGACTTTGTCATCCTGAGACGTACGCCTTCGAAGTGAAAAGCGATTTTTTCAGTAAAGCATAACCAAGTCTGCACCCCAACTGGACCCGCAAGAATGAGTATTCATAGGCCAGATATTCTTTGTCCTCCTTCGATTATGTACACCATCCGCCTGTCCGCTCACCTTGATTCTCTATTCAAAACTCAAACTTAGATATACTCCGTCTCCAATAGAAGGAATATCGTTCCTGATACTGGAGACAGCTCTATGCGGACAGGTGATGATGGTTTGCTAACAACTCGAAGGCTCATAACACTAATACCTTACTAATCCGTTCTCACCTTCGGTTCTTCCAACCCGTAGTTCTCAATTCTTCTTTTAAAATAACCCCGCATGTCCACGCAGCTTCGCCAGCGCTTCCATATAGAAATAATCGCCGTATATAATCGGCACATTCAACCCTCGCCCTTCCGGGTAGTGCACCGTTCCCTGCATGATCAGACCTTCTTCCGCTGCCGAGTCGCCGGAGCTATAGTGCTCATGCAACCCGCGGACGATACGTTCTCCCGCGGCGGCATAGGTTTCCCCGCGTGGCGACAGCTTCGCCAGCTCAAGCAACCCGCTCGCGGCAATCGCCGCAGCGGACGAGTCCCACGCCACCTGATGCTCCGCAGGTGCGCGGAAATCCCACACCGGCACGATCTCTTCGCCAAGCATGGCGAGGAAGAAATCGGCCGCACGCTCCGCTGTCTCCAGATATCGGGCTTCGCCCGTATACCGGAAAGACAGCGCAAACCCGTGCAACGCCCAGGCGGTGCCCCGCGCCCAGGCGGAACCTGGAGCATGGCCCTGTCCGCCATGCTCTCGCAGCTTCTGCCCCGTGTGTGGATCGAACTCCACCACGTGGCAGATGGACCCGTCAGCGCGGATGAATTCGCGCGCCACGGTGTCTGCATGCGCTTCCGCCAGCCAGCGGAAGCGAGGGTCGCCGCTCTGCTCGGATGCCCAGTAGAGCAGCGGAAGGTTCATCATGCTGTCAATGATGGCTACGCCGCGCGTATCCATTGCTGACGAGCTGAAGTTCCAGGCGCGGATGAACTCACCGCGCACGTGGAACCGGGCAGCGAGCAGGTTGGCGGCAAGCATGCCACGCCGCCGTCCATCCATGCTGCCCGTCTGGCGGTAGTTGGCTACGCCACTAAGCAGCCAGATGAACCCCAGATCGTGATCCACCGATTCGGGATCACGTAGACAACCCTCCAGTTGCCGCTCACAGCTTTCGGCAATGCGATGTAGCGAAGCCGCCGCTTCACTTTCCGGCGCATCCCGATAGACCAGCCATAACAATCCAGGCCAGAAACCTGCTGTCCACCATTCCGGATCATTCCGATCATACATCCCTTGTGGGGCAATGTGTGGAAATGTATCCTTAATGCGCTTTGCATTCCGAATTGTCTTGGCAGTCCCCTGTTGCCACGCTTCCTCGAGCCATTTTACCGACGTTGATGTGTTCATGAACATATCCCTCCTCGATTCAATACCAGACATCTATGCTTGATGCTCCAGCTCATCCTCAACCTCAACACCTTCAGTTAAACTCGCCCAATCGGATCGAAAATGTCAGACTACGGGCTCCGCTCACTTCAATTCGCGCTTCCTTCAGCAACCCATTACGGGAAGCCACAGCCTGCTCTTCCAGATGAATAATGGCTCCCTGATCCAGCGCTGTAGATTCTACATAGGCCCCCCGATACGCCGTTCGCACACTATGATCCGTATGGGTAATCACCGCCTGTTCACGGCCATCATGGAACATCAACGGAATGAGTGCACCTGCCGCCGTGATCTCACCTTCGAATTCATACGTTATGGTCAGCAAGTCTGCCTGCTGCACATAATGAGTGCGCAATGTTTCCACGCCAGGCAAGGGACCAACCCATGTCACAGCAAAAGAATTCTCGGAGGTGTTTACTCTCTCTTCCGCCGCTGTTTCCGCCAGATGTCCCTCTACTTGATTCGGCGTATCCTGGCCCACTTTTTCATACACGATTGACCCACCTCCCTGAGCAGGGTCTAATCCAGCATCCCGATCATATGCACCACCGGATGGAATACCCTCTGCAAGGCTGTGCCATACCCCATCTGGTGTCTTCCAAGCAGGACAGTAGCTGAGCGGACGGACCACCCCTCCGGCAAATTCCGTGAATCCGGCCTGCACATGGCTGGCAGCCGACGGACCAATCAGACCAGGTAACCCTGTCTGCTGAATCCGCACCAAACCAGGGATCGTATACGGATCATTCATCGCTGTGTGTACTACCAGTTGCTGACCAGGTACGGATGCGATCACGGTTTCGAACCACCCGTCGGTCTGCAACACTCGGCTGCCCACCTCGGAAGGAAGGTACACATCGCTCACATCATCTCCCGGATCACTGAGACAGGCGTGGGCCAGTGCTGCTGCTGTCCACAGGTTGTAACACGTATGGTTGGTATAGATCTCATACCCGTGGCGATCTTCTGGCGCGTATTCATTGCGCACGATTTTCAGGCGCCCATCATCCATTTTCCAGCGCTCCACAGCAGCAAAACACCGATTGGCCGCACGTGCGAATGCACCCGCCATCACGGGATCTCCCGCCTCCAGAGCCTGCGTTGCATGTGTAGAACATACATAAGCTGCTGCCGCTTCATTCCACTGGTGCTGGGAGCTGCGGCCACGCGGTGGAATCTCACCTAGCGGCGAGAGCGTCAGTAGCGAGCTAAAGGCACCATGGCGCAGCTGCTCACGTAACCTATCGGCAGTGGCTCCCTCGTAACCCGCCTCAAGCATCACCCCAAGGTGATAACGGGTGGCAATATCATAGGAAAATGGACAATTCGGACGGTCCAGCGGTCCATCCTGATACAAACCAAGTGCAGTAAATCGGGGCAGATGATAGGCTTCCAGATAACGATCCATCCACGCTGTATCCTCACTTGCCAGCTGTTCATGCCACCGCAAATATTCGCCAGAGATCATAATGGCGTTCCAGTTAATCATGCGGTTAGGATTATTCATTTTGCTCATCGTAAACACATAATCTTGTTCAGGATGGATCGTCTTGAGTGCCTCAGCCCAGATGTTTGCTTGCTCAGGCAGATGTGACTTCAACAACATATAGGCTCTCATCATGAGCACCGGAAAAAAATCGGGGTGATTGTCAGGTGCGCTACGTTTGACCACGGCATCAATGCTCTGAGAGAGGGCTGCCGCTGCGGAGTCAAGCAGATCTATACGCCCGCCATTAACCAGAACTGCCGCAGCCATCGCATAGGCCGGTGTAGAATAATATCTCTCCACACCCGAGAACGGGTCGATAATTGCACCTTGGCTGTCCTGATATGGTGTGTAAGCGCGAACAACACTCTCAACAAGTGCCAACTTGCGCTCCCTATTCCAGCCGTCTGTCGGAGGGGGACCCGCTTGTTCTGCCAATGTACGGTAATGTTCGAGTTCGTCTTTCCATGGATACGTGGACGCAGATGTATATTTACTCACGCATGCTCACCTCGGTTTCTCCCATTTTCGGTTCAATGATGAAGCGTACCTCACATACCGTTTCAAGCGGATTATGGCGTTCTGTCCGAACATCCGTCTCATCGATCACACCTGTCCATGATATTGACGTCCGATAGAATGTGACGGGAACATTGTCATGATCAACTGTGTTCATAACCTCCGTAAAAACCTGCCACTGGTTCGCATCATACGTCATATGGATCGTTCCATGCACACCTTGCCAGCGAAGGTTACCGCTCTTCACCACCTCAGGTTGTACTCTGCTCATCCAGCGCTCCACTACGCTCGAACATCCTGCATCTGAATCATCCACCGAAGAGAATCGTTCTGCCGAAAGCACCATCCTGCTCTTCCATTGAAAACGGTCAATGAGACGCAATTCCGCCCCATTCCCGCTACCTTCAGAAGCCATCTTCCAATGAAATTGGCGCGTATAACGAGCCAGTGAAGCTGCCCCAGAGTAAGCGGCTGTCAGATCCAATGTTGTATTCAGCTCACCGCCACCCTCTGCCAGCTTTGCCTCTAACACACGGGCCTGTGCTTGCCGACCGGAGCATTGCTCCTGGCCTTCAATGAGCGGAACGTTATGACCGGATGACGAGATGTGGAACAGTTGCTCCCTGCCTGGTGCAAAATACGCTTGGCTGTACAACCCTGCTCCTGGATCACACAGAATATTCTCACCACCGCAATGGATAATGAACTGCCCCAGATCATTATGGTTGTGAGGTTCATCGTTATGCCCGCCTTTAACGGAAATAGCCACATGAAGGGGCACGCCACTGGAACGTTGTTTACCCGGAGAATGAAGCACACCCTTCGCAACCAGCCAGCCCAGATTTTGAAAAATAAATCCACGTTCAACCTGTCCAGAGACTCCTTCATCACCGTATACTGCCGGATCGCTCCACATCACGTTCCGCAATAGATGAGCCCAGCGATGACAGGGATCATCGGTAAGCAGTGGAATATGAAGCGGCAGATCCACCTGCAACCCAACTCGGGATGCGAGCAGGGAAAGCAATCCGGAAGGAATCTCTTCCTGCTCTGCACTGTCTGAATAATTTACGAATGTTCCGCCTGACAAGTGAACTCGCAGCGGGAAGGCTGCGATGTCTGCGATTTTGGAACCTGTCAGCAGATCTAGTTCGCCCTCACTATATTCACGAAGCATCTCGGCATAATAGGTGAAATAACCAAAGCCATATACCCAATATCCAATACCTTCGGCGCAGCCGCCATCCTCGCCATAACCGCTCAAGAATGCATTCATACAGCTGACCGTATGGGAGATCGATTCCTGTAGTGTGGACTCATCTTCGAGCAGTAACAATGCGGCCATGCCACAGCAGCCACCACAGACCGCCGACCAGTTGTGATCCGCTGTCTGCCAGTGAAACTTCCGTTGCTCCCGGTATAGCGGGATGAAGATTCGCCGCTCTGCCTCAGACCTGATTCGCTCTATGACAAGGCGATCCAGCCGCTCGGCGTGAATGGTCACAATCTCGGCCAGCATATGTACTGTCTCTGCGGCGAACAGATCGATGTTCCCATTCACCTGCTTGACCTCTCCCGTACCCAGATGCGCGGGCAAACACCACGTATACTCACCACACACGTCCCACAACATTTCTTCCAGCGCCTGCAGTGCATCCGGCCTAGCCGTGTCCAGGGCGAGCATCGCCACACCAGCCAGCCTGCCCCTTCGATCGAAATAAGTCTGCTCATATGCTTGGCGCTCACCCGTACCGCTGAACTGTCGATATAGACGGAACGACAAGGAAGGCATGGGTTCTTTCAAGGCACGTTCAGCGTAATTCTTCAAGTCTGTGTATAACGTAGCCAATTCAGGCCGGGATAACTTCTCCAAGAGTCTGTCGGCACTTAAGAAACTCAATGTTCTGCTCTCGTTTCCACGTTGGTTTATATTTTCATTTTCAACTTCGTGAATGGAATCTTCCACTGGATTCACCACACTCCGTTAATGGATTGTCATACCCATTATAATGTAATCGATTTCATTTTACTGGATATGATAGCGCTTTTGAAAAATTATCCATTACAAACCTTTCCACGACGTTACGTCCTTCTCCTTCCCAACACAAAAAAAACGAAGAACCTTCGTCAGGTTCTCCGTTGCATTCTGCCTGTCCACAGGCTTTTTATAGCTATCTCATATTCTTAACTATCTTATATCCTCAACTAATCCTGTATACCTAAAGTGCTGCTGCCCATATCGCAACTGTCCGCTGTTGTTATTACACAATCGCAAGCGATGAATTCTGTACAACAGACAACCATTGGCGTGCAATCAGCTCATGACCTGCTGCGGTTGGGTGTACGCCATCCCATAACCAGTACGCTGCATCCGCCTGTTTCAGAGCGTCATTAAACGTCTGCTGCAATGGCACCCACACAGCTCCAAATTCCTCAGCAAGACCTTGGGCCAGTTTCTGATATTGACCGATATACTCTTCCCAGGCTTCCCATTTCTCCGCGGTCGCTCCGGTTCTCAGAATAAACGGCTCCATCAAAATCAGCCCCGTGTCCGGCATCACTTCCCGAGTTTCTTCGAGCAAATGGCGATACGCCCGTCCGAAACGATCCGTTACCCCGCTAGGTTCACCATTCATCGTGCGCCAGGCATCATTAACCCCAATCAGGATGCTGATCAGGTCCGGTTTTAGACTAATGGTATCCTCATTCCAGCGTGCGTACAGATCGGATGCCCGATCCCCGCTGATGCCTCTGTTATAGAAGGTCTTATGCTTGCCCGCCAGTTCCATACCCAGTTTGCTGGAGATTAGATACGCATATCCGTGTCCGAGAAAATGATTCGGATCATCATTGCGTGATCTTCCCCCATCTGTAATCGAGTCTCCCTGAAACAATATAACGGATGGACTTGTACTCATGATTAAAATCGTTCCTTCCTCTTGTGCAAAATGGAAACACTGAACACCTCAGTCTCCATTTTATCCCTTTCGGCCACAATAGAAAATAGCGTTTTCATCACCGAGTGTCGCCATCTTATGAATCTTTCGGTTCTTTCTCCACATGGCCTCCGCCCTGATAGGCTGTCTCATCCTGTTTGTCGGGTACGCCTCTAAGCTTTGCCTCTTCCCACAACTCGGCTGCATCATCCTGTGGGCGGTATCCAATCTCCTGCGCCAGATAGCCAATATCATAGTAATTATCTGTATTCGCAGAAGTCCCGTACAAATTCAGATACTTCATATCTGGATCGGCTTCAATACAGCACTCAACGAGCTGGACCATGTCCCTTGGTGATATCCAAATATGAGCCGAGCGCTCTGAGTGCGGGTATGTACACCTGAGAAGTTTCCAATCCGAATGTTGAATGAGGACAGGTCATATTTGTCAACGTAATAACGTCCCAGCAGTTCAATATAACATTTGCTAAGTCCATAGAAACTGTCCGGTCGGTACGGGTCATCTACTTCAATATCTTCACCAGTAGGATAGAAGCCTGTTGCATGGTTGGAACTTGCGAAGATCACCCGCCGAACACCATTCAACCGAGCTGCTTCATACACATGGTAGGCTCCGGTTACGTTGATCGGCAGAACTTTGCCCAGAAAATCTTCCTCATCCTTGGCCCATGCAATGTGCAGAACGGTGTGAACCCCCTGCATCAGTTCCTTCAGGCGTTCCCCATCTGTCACATCCATGGCTACAATGCCAGCTTCCTCGTCTTCACGCAGATCAGCCGCAACGATGTCATACGCACCCTTGGCTCTCAGCCCCTCCAGCAGACTGCGACCAATGACTCCTGCAGCTCCCGTAATTAACAGCTTGCGCTTCAGTTCACTCATGAATCCAGCTCCCTTCGCTTAGATAGGCTATCTGCCCTTTATAGAACAGTATTAACCGATCAGGCGAAGGAATTACCGGATGTTATAATTCAACTTATATAAGTTGAACCAGCCATTTACACGAGAACGTAGAGGACAGAAAGAACCTGAAGAAGCGAAGCGTTCGCCTGAAGGCTTTCTGAAAGAAAGCTGCATCGAAAGCATACGCTATCCCAAGATTTTCACCTTTATAAAAGTGAATTAAAAAATCTGGGGATAACAGTGATCGGAAGGTTGTTCTGTCATCGAAGTGGTTAGTGTAAATATTTTAGTTCAACTATCCGATCCAGTATCGCAAGATCATCATAGCCACAATACCAACCAATACGGTTCCCAGCAGACTGCGTGTCCAGATGGCTACTGCAATCGTAGGCAAAGATGCCCACAGAGCTGCATTTTGCGTAATCGGCACTAACTGGTTGTCCGACATGAACAGTTCCTGACCAATCAGCGCTGCCATGACTGCTACGGGTACATACTCCAGCCAGCGTAACAACCACATTGGAATCTGTATCTTGCTGAACAGCATCAGTGGCAGTACACGCGGAATAAATGTTAACAGCGCTGACCCCATAATAATCCAGAATACATCCCATCTTACTTCCATCGTTCCATGAACACTCCCATCGTTGCCGCAATGACCGCAGCCACAATGACACTCATGCTGCCAAGTGAAGCCATGCTGGCGAAGATTACACAGACCACAGCGATGATCGCCACATTAATGTGTATTTTTTTGTTTTTGCGATGCACCAACTGGAGTACAACCAGTCCAATAAACATCGCTGGCAGGGCATAATCCAGGCCCAGTCGTTCCGGATTGGTGATCCAGCGTCCAAAGTACGCTCCCGCCATATTAGCCACGAACCAGTTCAGATATGCGGTAATATTCAGACCGTGCATCCAGCGTTCACTGAGCCTTTCCCTGCCAATCGCACGTGTCATCGCCACACCGAAAGACTCATCCGTAAGCAATGAACCGATCCACATATTTTTAAGCGGGGTCAGATGCCGAAAATACGGTGATACAGCTGCGCTAAGCAGCAAATGACGAAGATTCACAAAAAATATGGTGAACATGATAGCTACTGCTGACCCATTCGATGCGAGCATGCCCGCTGCAATGAACTGAGCTGATCCTGCATATAAAATCAGGCTGAGCAGCGCCGTTTCCGCCAGACTCAGACCTGCGGTCATTTCAATGACACCCGCTGCAAAACCTATACTCAAATAACCAAGCAGGGTTGGGATACAATCTTTGACCCCCTGCATGAATGTAGCCTGATCCTGGACCTCTTCCATGTTCTCCTGTCCAGATATCTGTAGTGTACTTTGGTCCAACTGCCGTACAACCCCTCTCCAATTTCTATCTCCATAAACCGATATATATGGATGTAGCTCCATCCAGGTCCATTCTTCATAAAAACAACTATTCAACATGATCAGGTACGTGCCTTGTGGATTTCACAATTTGCAAAATTCATTTCACATTAATTCAGAAATATACCACAAGATGTGCACTAAGGGAGAGACAGTTTAATTTTTATAGAACAGATGTAATTCTAAATACCTATAAAACCGAAAAATATTTTCACAAAACGCATAAATAATGTTGAATAAACTCGAATTTTGTCATACGATAGCACCAGAAACTTCTGGAAGTGTTGGAAACTTTACCAGATTGGATATATCCACCAGGGAAATGGTTGGATGACACAGAGGGGGAATGTGTATGAAGAAGATTCGTAAACAAGGGGCCAAAAGAACGCTGCAGATGAGAGAGAAACTGATTTTGTCATTTGCCATCGTACTACTCATTCCCACAATCAGTCTGGGCATTATCTCGTTTCAAACAGCCGATGCCAAGGTCGAAGAGAAAATGTATGAAAACGCAATTAGCAATGTTACTGTGCTCAACCAGACCATTGACCAGATCATTGGTGCAACACGCAAAAATGTTGATTTCCTGGCAAGTCAGCTGGATGCAGGCAATGTCGGACCCAATCAGGGTGACGAGACAGATACCATCCGTACCTTACTCGACGCGTATAAGGAAACCCATGATGACGTGGAACTTGCCTCCATCGGTACCGATCAGGGCGTGTATATTAACTCCCCTGTAACTGCGGTGAACAAAGAAGGATATGACCCGCGCGAACGCCCGTGGTATCAGGCTGCTACGCAAAACAAAGATGTTCCTACCGTAATCACCCCCTACTTATCAAGCAATACCGGCAATGTTGTTGCTTCAGTAGCTCAGACCTCAGCGGATGGCCATGGTGTCGTCTCTGTCAGCCTGTCGCTTGAAGCCCTCTCGAAGACGGTTAATTCCACCAAGATTGGCGAGAAGGGTTATGTCTATATCATTGATAATGCCAATAAAATCATTGTACATCCTACCGAAAAACCGGGGACCGAAGGAACCATGGCACCCTATAAAGATATTTTTGCACAGAAAAACGGAAGTTTGACCTATACACTAAATGGAAACCAGGAACACGCCTTTTTCTCCACCAATGAAACGACGGGCTGGACCGTGGTTGGTGTCATTGACAGTGGGGAAGTGACGGCTTCTGTCCGTCCGATCCTATACACCACACTTATTGTTGTAGCGATTGCAATTGCTGTTAGCTCCATCATTATTTTCTGGATTGTGCAATCCATCACCAAACCGCTGAACCGCTTGGTGAAGGCATCTGACGAAATTAGTAATGGTAATCTGACCATCGAGGTTGCTGTATTGGGACAGGATGAATTCGGCAAGCTGAGCACCAGCTTCAATAAGATGAGCGAATCCCTGCGAACCGTTATTCAGGACGTGCGACACACGGCTGACGAGTTAACCGCCTCATCCACACAATTGGCAGTCAACTCATCGGAGACAACCAAAGCAACAGAGCAAGTCGCCCTGATCACGGAAGAATCCGCAGCTGGACTTGAGAAACAAACAAGCAGCCTGAAACATACGGCACTACAGATGAATGAGCTTGCTGGAGGTGTAGGACAGGTAACGAACAGCACACAGCAAGTATCCGAAGCTGCCATGCAAGCAAGTGAGCTCGCGGATAAAGGGAATGCAACCATGCAGACGGCCGTATCCGAGATGAGTTCCGTGAGTCGCTTTGTGCAAGGGATGGCAGATACTGCTGGACGACTTGAACAGCATTCCACATCCATTGGTGAGATGGTATCTGTGATTACAGATATCGCTGCACAGACCAATTTGCTTGCTCTCAATGCTTCTATAGAAGCAGCACGTGCAGGTGAGCATGGACGTGGCTTCTCTGTTGTTGCCAGCGAAGTCCGCAAGCTGGCGGAACAATCGAGCCTGTCCGGCCAAAAGATTGTAGAGATGGTCGGAGCGATTCAACAGGAGATTTCAATGGCCAATCACAATGTACAGATCGGGCAACAGGATGTAAGCAACGGCATTCGTGCCGTTCAGTTTGCAGATGAAGCTTTTGCCCAGATCAGTGAGGCTGTTGGGGTCGTTAATCATCAGCTTGAGAACATTGCAGCAGCCTCACAACAGATGTCTGCAAGTACAGCCGAAGTGGTGCAGTCCATTGATCAGATCCACGCCATATCGGAAACCAATGCCGATGGAACAGAGAACATCTCCGCTGCTACGGAGGAGCAGGTGGCGTCCATGCAGGAGATATCTTCCTCTGCTGATTCCCTTGCCCATCTGGCTCACAAGCTGCAGAAGCTGGTGGAACAATTCAAGCTGTAATCGTTATCGTGTAAAAGATTAGTTCAACTTATATAATAAGTAGTCTGTAACACCCAAAGCCCCTTTGCCATCATATTGGCAAAGGGGCTTTGGGGTTATAAAAGGTCAGGCATTTTAGAGAGGAAAATGTCCCGATTAATCAGCAGATGGCTTTTTATCTCCGTGGTACCCTTGATCTCCGTATGGCTCTAACTGTTCAAACCAGCGATTCAGACATTTGGCGAGTGCGTCTTTGGGATCGTAATACGGGTTGTCATCTTGCTTCAATGTCTCCAGCACTTCGATCACAAACGCATTCTCTCCATATTCATTCCATTCAGCCTGCAACCTTCGATTCAGATGGCTACCCATCTGTAACATAAACCGTTGTCCGTTAATGGTTTTCAGGTTAAGTGTGCTGTCGATATAAACTTTGCCGTTACGTTCATTTCGAATCTGGTAGACGCCTGCTTCCGTTTTGACTTCTTTGGCCTGTTCCTGCAATTCTTTGCGACGATTCATCTTCTCCTGCTCCCCCTTTTCTTTACGTTCCTGTTTTCCATCTCCGGCGCTCTGTTGATCTGCGCGGCTTCCCACCCAATACTGACTGCCGTCTGACTCACGTACCAGCAAACCATAATCGATGAGATACCTCCGTATTTCCACGTAATCATCATTAACTTCCTTCAGCAGCTCATTGACCTGTTTTTCGGAATATTGGCGCTCTGTCTCGAATCGTTTGGCAATTTCGGTGAGCACGATATATTTATGCTTTTGCTGTATATGAAACGTCGTCAGCGGACCGCCGGTACCCTCTGGAAAATACTTTTTCAGCACCTTTTCCCGATCATGTTCTGTAATATCAAATGAATCACGATGGATCGTATGTCCATGTCTTGTCACCGGCGACACCCATTCGGCTGGAGCCTGGGTATCCTTACTTTTGAGAAGTTCCATTAATGCCAGGAATATCTTGGCCTGCCGTTCCTTCTCCTTTAATACAAACCGATGATTCCGGATCGTGGAGGCACTCCCTATACCAAGGGCCTTCTGTACTTCAACATCCTTCTTTCCTTCATGAAACTGGGCCAGCAAGCCCCGCTGGACATCAGACAATCCGGTTACGCTTTTATCCAGCTCCAGCAAATATTCAAATACCGATCCATGAACCTTCTCAATATGCACTCGCATATAACGGGCTGCCTCATAGAGCACTCCTTCTTCAGGATAGATAATCCCCGCTTCCGTCCTGTATCCGCAGCAGACGCATGTATAGGCAGCACCCTCCTCCATATAACCACGCTTGATCTCTTCCAATGAAGCGGTTTGCAACCAGGATTCCGATGATTTCATGACAAAGCTCCTTTTTATCATTGTTATGGTCATTTCAACCGTATAATAATCAAATATTTTATAATTATGTTTGTTCATTTATAGACATAATATAACTTTGTTTATTATATGTCAATATAATGGAAAAGAATGCTGTGTTTAAAGACATAACGGATGCCCCTTGTTCAAAGAAAAAAGACTGCAGGGTCGCAACCCTGCAGTCTCATTTCAATCCTTGTTACAACTTAAAACGTTCAATCATGCTTTGCAGATCTTCAGCCATACGTGACAATGCTGCCGAAGAAGCTGCAACCTCTTCCATTGTAGCCAACTGCTCTTGAGCCGCCGCTGATCCATCTTCCGTTCCAGAGGCAATTCTGTCCGACAGAACCATGGTATCACTTACTGCCTTGTTGACATGACTCATGCCACCATCAATTTGACGGGAAGCCGCGGATACTTCTCCAGCTTGTGCAGCCACCAACTGTACCGCAGTGCGAATGTTATGGAATGCTTCGCCCGCTTCTGTAACCATCTGCGAACTCTTCACCATACCTTCTCCCGTACGGGCAAAAGTGGATTGCACCGCATTGGTTTTCTCCTGCATCTCATGCATAAGCTCATTAATCCGCTCGGCTGAAGCACCTGAACTGTGAGCCAGTGTCTTCACTTCGTTGGCTACGACCGCGAATCCGCGCCCTTGCTCGCCAGCTCTTGAAGCTTCAATGGATGCATTCAATGCGAGAATGTTCGTCTGCTTGGCAATGGCCGTAATCTCGGCCACAATCACCAGAATCTCTTCATTTTTCGCGCGCAGATCCTCAATGACCACAGACATGGCTTTGCTCTCGTCATTCACCTGCTGAATATGGGTAACCGCTTCTTCCACTGTCACCATGCCCGCTTCCGACTTGGTGGAAGCATCCAGAGCGATACGAGCGGTGTCTTCAGCACTTGATGAGATTTCTTTGACTCCAATGGACATTTCGCCTACGAGTTGGCCTGTAGCAGCAAGACTATTGTTCTGCAAAGTCGTTCCCGCAGCTGCATCCTGCATCAGTTCAGCCACCTGTTCTGTGGCTTTCGATGTCTGCTCCGAACTTGCCATCAGCTCTTCCGAAGATGCCGCCAGCTGGCTGGACGTATCATGTACCTCTCCAAGCACATTACGCAGTGAAGTCGTCATCGTGTCGAAGCTTTCTCCAAGCAGTCCGAACTCATCCCGGCGCTGCAAACCTACCCGAACGGTGAGATCCCCGGCACTTACTTTCGATGCTGCCTGTGTTAATTGCAGTAATGGCCGATGAATGCTGCGAATAATGAAAACAAGCAGAATCAGCCCAATAACCAATGCAGATGCCACAATTGTAATGGAACGAATCAAAATAGGCATTACGGCTTCAGTTGCTTCGGAAGGAACCATCTCGCCAACAATTTTCCAGCCTGTCACCGGATTGGTGAAATACACAGCTTCCACTTCGTGACCATCATATGTATACTTCACGGTTCCGCTTTCTTTCGTATACATCTCATTAATGTAAGGTTCATCCGACTGTGTACCGGATTCAATATTGTAATGGAACAGGAACTTCCCACCGTTATCCAGCATGTACAGTTTGCCTTCTTTACCGATGCGTATCTGATCTACGGATTCTTTCAGATGATTGAGACTGACATTGGCTCCGAATACCCCTTTGCCGTCAGCCAGCTTGGCTGCCGCGGTCACAACCCATTCACCCGTCGAAGCCGACTGGAACGTATCCGAGATTACAGTTTCATCCTGAGACATGCCCATCTTATACCATGAACGTTCTCGAGGATCATAATTCTGTTCCTCGGATTCTGGGGATTTCATCCAGCTGCCATCTTCGGCACCTGCGGTGAGTACACCCAGCTCCTTATGATTCTGAGACATCCGATCCATCTGCCTTTGCAGTGCAGGGGATTTATTAATGATATCGTTTGAAGTAATACCTGCAGCCATCTGTGCTGCGTTATCCTTCTCCATATCCAGCATTTGATTTATTTGCAGACTAAGCATTTCTGTTTTGGCCTGTGCGGAACGAATAATTTCCTGCTTAACCTGGTCAGCAGCTTTTTGATAAGACAACCAACCCACGGTAATGCTCGGAACAATCAAGAACAGGAGCAATGCAGCGATCAGGCGTTTTTTTACGGTTAAAGTAAACCAGTTTCGAATCCTTTTCTTCATTTAACTATCCCCCATCATAATCTTCACCCATCCTTTTATCGGACAATCGCTGTAAAAATATTATGTATAGATACTAAATTAGTACAAATTTAATTTAAATGATCTGATCAGATGATATGGATTATATCCGCTTAATCGTTTTGACCCTCTACGCGAGATCGTTTACAATGCTCATAAGCTGGCTATTCATGAAACGATTGGAAGGAGAGGATTCAAATCTTACGCAAGTCAAATGAAAGACAACGTATTTCCACGTTATATTCATCCATGTTCCGCATTCTGTTAGTGCTCATCCTGTGCGCAGGCCCGATTCTGGGACAAGCTGGTATTACGGCATCCGCAGCGCAGGCGACGCAAGCAGTTCACATTGAAGTGAATGGTGAGCAACAATCCTGGAAGAACGCACCACTTATAATCAAAGGCTCAACGTTTGTTCCACTACGGGATGTGGTCACATCGGTTAAAGGCACGTTGAAATGGGATAATCGCACCAAGACGGCTACCATTACCGTTGGCAGAGACAAGCTGATCCATCAGGCTGGTAGTAATTCCATTAAAGTAAACAAGGTCGATCTGGCTACAGGTGTGAATTCACGTACCGTTAACGGTACGTTGATGGTACCTATCCGGGCCATGGCTAATGCAATCAAGGCAGACATCAAGGTCCATCGCACAGCCACGGGGCAGATGAGTGTAAAAATGGTCACTGATCAGGTCAGCCTGCTGAATAGCAAGGTTGCCAGCGTGGATACATATCTGCGCGAGATCAACTATCCAGGTATGGCTCTGATTGCCCGCGATGGTGAAGTGCTTCTAAAGCAAGGCTACGGACTTGCCGATGAGCAGACGCTGAATCGCCCGGATCAGAAGACCCGAATCGCATCGCTGAGCAAATCCTTTACGGCCGCGTCCATTCTGAGTCTCGTGGAGGATGGTAAGATTAATGTGCAAGATCCAATCTCCAAGTATATTTCTGGTATACCGAAGGGAGATCAGATCACGCTGCATATGCTGTTATCCCAGACTTCAGGTCTGCCATCCGCATTTGGTCGGGGTGAAGGAACTTCCATGGAAGAGACTGTAGAAGAGATTCGCCACAAAACGTTGAAGTTTGAACCGGGGAGTGCCTATCTATACAGCAACAGCGGTTATGTTTTGCTTGCATACGTCGTTGAACAGGTATCTGGCATGAGTTATGCCGACTACGTGCAACAGACGATATTGAAACCACTTGGTATGAAGAATTCGGGAGAGGCTTCCCGTAAAGTGCACACGATTAGTGGTTTTGTTCAACAAGATAACGCATGGGTAACTGCGCCTTACTATGTGTCTCAATCCGGATCAGGAACCATCTATTCCACGGTGGACGATATGCTGAAATGGGATCGTGCGTTGTATACGGACAAGATTCTAAGCCAGGATACGATTGAACAGATGTATGAGCCTTACTCCGATAAAAACTATGGCTACGCCTGGATTCTCAAAGAGAAAGGCACCAACCGTACCGTCTTCCACAACGGTAGTGGCGGTGGGTTCGCTACAGCCTTTTCACGTAATCTGTCCGATGATATCACGATTATCCTGCTCGGTAACCACGCAGGTATGGACATGACTTCACTTTTGGATCAAGTTGAGGCCAAGACAGCCAAAGCATTGCAGCTGCAATAATTTATAATTATTCGTTTATACAGAGCAAAGAGACGGTCCATGAAGGATCGTCTCTTTGCTCTGTATATGTTTTCATTTTTACGGCCCATGATTCCACTTCACTCAACCCACAATCCATCTCTTCTCCATCCTGCAAAAGGCAGATGTACTCATATTCTTATTACTGCCTAGGAGACATCCGCTCTTTGATCAGCTGTCTGCTTTAACGTTACAGGAAGTTTCCCCGCAAAAGGAATGCGCCCCATCAGCGCCTGAGCGACGCTATCCATGGCAAGTGGCCGGCTCTCGTAAGCCGCTACATAGACCTGGGCATCCGGAAGCGCCAGCAGATCATAGGGGCTTCGCAATGCCACAACAGCCAGTGGTTTACCCAATTGCTGTATCCAACCAATCAGCCTGCACTGTGGATCGCCGGAGGGACTTCCCGCATTGTAGGTTCCCACCACAATCTGCCGAATGTCATCTGCTTCCGCTGCCTGAAGCAGACGTGCGGAACGAATGGCGACTTCCTCGGGCGTCACCGTCAGATCGACAACATCCAGACCATAGATGGATAATGCTGAGCCCAAGGTGAACGTCTGAGTCAGCTGTTCGTCTGCAATTGTCGTCACGGACGTGGCAACCGTTATGACCAGCGTGCGTTCCGGCTTCAAAGGCAGCATATTCAGCTGATCGCGCACCAGTGTGATACTATTCTCGCTAATACGGCGGGCAACTTCTTGGTGTAAAGAATTGTTGCGCTCAGACCCGCTGGAATGTGAAAGATCCTTTGATGAATTCAGGGAGGGTGCATTTGAGAATACACTATTCACTTCATCATCACCAGCACCGCCCATTCCACTCTCCAGCAAACCACGTTTCGCCTTGTACATCAGCAGGCGATTCACCGACTCGTCAATACGACTTTCGCTAATCCGCCCGCTCCTCACAGCTGCTAACAACGCTTCAAATGCCTCTGCCTGAAGCTTGGCCGTATGGCTAATTAACACCAAATCCGCTCCGGCCTCTACCGCCATCACAGTTGCATCGACAGTGCCATAATTCACGGCAATCGCGTCCATCTCCATACAATCCGTTACAATCATGCCGTCATAGCCCAGTTCCTGACGAAGCAATCCACTTAACACGGTTTGTGATAGCGTTACGGGCAGACGCTCTGGCTCCAGTGCAGGGAAATAAATATGCGCCGACATCATGGCATCGACACCTTCGGCGATAGCGGCTCGGAATGGAATCAACTCCAGGCGCTCTACCCGTTCACGATCATGAGTGATGATCGGGAGGTCAAGATGGGAATCGGTATCCGTATCCCCATGCCCCGGGAAATGCTTGGCTGTCGCTGCAATCCCAGCGTCCTGTATTCCCGCAATGGTCCTGGCCCCATATTCTGCAACCGATTGTGGAGATTCGCCGAATGATCGTACACCGATGACCGGATTGGCCGCGTTATTGTTCACATCCAATACCGGAGCAAAGTTCATGTTAATGCCCATGGACTTCAGCTCCAACCCACTGATGTATGCCGCCTGATACGCATCGTCAATGGAACTAGCAGCGGCAATAGCCATTGGTCCAGGCATCAAGGCGATTCCTTCGGTAATTCGTGCAACCATGCCGCCCTCCTGATCAATGGATATCCAGAGCGGCACATTACCGCTGCTTTTGGCAATCTGTTGTAGCCCCGACGTTAACCGCTCTACCTGCTCTGGCGACTCAACGTTGCGCGCAAAATAGATCAAGCCACCGATTGGATACTTTCGAAGAAAGGGTTCCACCTCGCCAGCAGCTTCAGTGCCATGAAAGCCGCAAAGCAGCATTTGCCCAACTTTCTCGCGCAAGGTCATTTGTTTCAGATGAGACTGGTATAACTCTTTTTGCCCAATCATTTCATGCCTCCTTCCGATGACAAACATCCGTTTATGGATATAACAAAAATGGCTTTCGCCGCTCCTTCCATTCTGCTGCCTGTACATTCCATGCTTCCATTAAACGAACGAATTCCGTAAGGTTATGAATGGTTTCCCTAACTGTCTTCCCCCCTGCCAGCAGGTCGATAAAGTACCTCGAACCCGGCTCTGGTGGCTCCAGCCAGCAGAATTGCTCCGGATAGAGTAAAACCAGTTCATGCAATAGCACTAGCCCTGTCTCTACCGCCCGGAATTTCCTGCTGTCCGTTACAAAGATCCTTACGCCGCCACACAGCTCACCTGCATGTTTGGAGAATGTTGGCGACATGTACACCGGATGCACATGCACACCTTCCAGCTTGTATTCCCGAAATCGTTCCGCCAAACGCTCACCCTCAACCCAGGGTGCCCCAATCCACTCGAATGGGCGGGTCGTGCCCCTGCCCTCCGATACATTCGTGCCTTCGAACAGGCATGTGCCCGCATATACCTGCACGCTATCCAGCGTAGGCATATTGGGGGAGGGCAACATCCAGGGAAGCTGACAATCCGTGAACCTCATGGAACGCTGCCAACCTTCCATCGCAACTACGTCCAATTCGCAAGGTACATCCATCTCGCTGTTGACCATCAGGGCGAGTTCACCTACCGTCAATCCGGTACGTACAGGGACACGCCAAGCGCCAACGAGTGATTCATACCCCGCGTTCAGTACACCGCCTTCCACAACGTTTCCACCCAGCGGATTGGGACGGTCCAGAATCAGCATACGTTTGCCTGCTCCAGCGCAGACCTCCATCATATAGAACAGGGTTGAGACATACGTGTAATAACGGATGCCCACATCCTGAATGTCAAACAGGACCGTATCGACTCCAGCCAGCATTGCAGGCGTAGGTTTCTTGTGATCTCCATACAGGCTGAACACCGGAATGTCCAAACGCGGATGACGCATGTCTCCGAATCTGACACCCGCCTGAAGTTCTCCATCCAGTCCGTGCTCACAGGCATAGAGCGCTGTAAGCTCGGCATTAGCCAGTCCCGCGCACACATCTATGGTCGATACAAAATCTGCTGTAATTCCAGTCGGATTCGTAATTAGACCGATTCGAGCACCTGTTAACCATGGATGCGATAACCCTCTCGACAGAAGGTCAACTCCCGTTTTTACAGCCGGAATCTGCTCGGTCCCATTCAACCGATCCATTACACATTCCCCTGGCTGATCCAGCCTGTATGCTGGTGATCATTACCTCCTGTTACGACAGGCACTTCTTTAGGCTCCAGCACATTAAGAGCAACCTTATGCTGATAGATGGCAAACATACCTCCAAACAGCGCTCCGAAACCAACGACAGTCAGCATCAGCAGAGCAGTCAGGCACATGGCCTGAAAACAAGCGCCCATCGTGTACCCCGGGTGACGGAAGAACAGCTTTACACTTTCCCCCATCGCCTGAAGGATGCCCATGTTTTTTTGTAAAACAAGCTGCCAGGTATAGAACTGTGACATCAGCGCCATGAGAACAAAGAACGTCTGGAATACACCCACTGCTGTACCTGTAATTCCACCCTGTCCACCGTAATACCACCAGGTTGACCATAGAATGAAGCCAAGCACGGCGAAAAGCACACCTACTGCCCCTCCCGGGATGAATCCATGCATCGTTCCGTTCCAGATATCCTTAAGCCCATTGCGGCGTTCCTTGCGTTCCAGCCTGTGATGTACGGCATAACTGACACCGAACAGGATTGGCATATAAATCAAGGCCAGAAGCAGCACCGCGATCGGCAGTGGAGCAAACATCAGAATGGGAACCAATATGATGGAGCTAACGACACTGTACAAGGCTACCGGAATAATATCCCGATAGATTTCTGCACCTGACTTGATCAACACTTCACTCAGCTTACGCATCTTCACCCTCCCCTTTCTAACCGTTCCTTCTTCGCCAAGCCTCGTCTTTTATTCCCGCCCAATCGCAAGCTCCGTCTCTGGATCGAAAAAGTGCGCCTTACGCAAGTCCAGCACAAAATTTTTGTCCATTCCTACATACGCATGTGTTTCCGGGTGAACCTTGGCCGTGACCGTACGGGCACCCGAATGGAAATACACCAAATTCTCGGAGCCCAGATGCTCTACAACCTGAACTCGCGCCTGCAGCATATGGTCTGTCGGGATATTCGGAGCGACGTCGTCACCAAAAATATGCTCTGGACGCAGCCCCATAATCACCGGCTTGCCCTGATGGCTCTGCAAACGAGCAAGTACATCCGCCGGCAAGGTGAATGAGGCTCCCTCGATGACAACCTGTGTGCCTTCAATCTGCGCATCAATGAAGTTCATCGCCGGGGAACCGATAAATCCGGCAACAAACATATTCCGCGGACTCGCATACAGTTCTTTTGGTGAAGCCACCTGCTGAATATCTCCATGATTCATGACCACGATGCGTTCCCCAAGTGTCATGGCTTCTACCTGATCATGCGTCACGTACACAATCGTGGCACCGAGACGTTTATGCAGTTCGCCCAACTCCACCCTCATCTGCACCCGCAACTTGGCATCCAGATTGGACAGTGGTTCATCGAATAAAAATACCTGCGGATCACGGACGATCGCCCGTCCCACCGCAACACGCTGGCGCTGACCACCAGACAGCTCGCGTGGTTTGCGCTCCAGCATCGCTTCCAATCCCAGAATGGAGGCGGCATTCTGTACCTGTTCATCAATGTAGGACTTTGGCTTTTTCAGATTTTTCAGGCCAAAGGAAAGATTCTCACGGATGGTCATATGCGGATAGAGTGCATAATCCTGAAACACCATCGCAATATCCCGATCCTTCGGATGCAGATCGTTAACAAGCCGGTCACCGATCACAATATCACCGCTCGTTTGCTTTTCAAGTCCGGCAATCATCCGCAGTGACGTTGTCTTGCCACAGCCCGAAGGACCCACAAAAACCACGAATTCCTTATCTTCTATAACAAAGTCCGAGCCGGCCACAGCCGTGAACGTTCCTTTATGATCGTCTTTGAATTCTTTGCGCACTTGGCGAAACTCCACGCGTGCCATAGGTAGATCCCCCTTTACGTTGTCGCTTGTCCTGAACTAACAGTTCAACTTAACCTTTTACCGCACCAATCGTAATACCCTGTAGGAAATAACGTTGCAGCGAGAAAAACAGAATGATCATCGGCAGTGCACCAATCGTTGCCCCTGCCATCATGGCACCGAAATCCGTCGATTCGGCAAATACGAACGAGGCCAGCCCCACCTGAATGGTACGCATCTCGTTGGAATTGGTAATGAGGAACGGCCAGAAGAATTCGTTCCACGAAGCGACAAACGTGAATATCGCCAGCACCGCGATTCCCGGCTTTGCCATCGGCAGAATGACTTTCCAGAAGATGCCGAACTCGCTGCATGCATCGATACGTGCCGCATGAATCAGCGATGTGGGCAGCGTAGACATGAACTGTTTCATCAAGAAAATGTTGCCCGAAGAAAATGTTGCCCACACTAACGGCAGCAGGCAGGATAATGGCCGTATACGTATCTCCCAGGTCAAACACGTTGACCATCAGAATGTACAAAGGAATCAGCGTCACCTGTGCCGGAATCATCATGGTCCCCAGCAACGTCCAGAACACCGCCTGACTCCCCGGAAACTTCAGTTTGGCGAACGCATATCCCGCCAGGGAGGCGAAGAATACATTTGTTACGGTCAGAATGATCGAGATGAGCAGCGAATTGTATAACCAGCGCCAGGCATCGGTTTTGGCAAAAAAGCGCTCATATGGTGATAACGACAACTGCTCCGGAATCATCTGTGGTTTAAACGAAGCCGACATCGCACTATCCTGCACCGAACCAACGAGCATCCAATACATCGGAATGACCGTCACCAGCGCCCAGACCACCAGCAGAATGGATGCAACAACAAGCAGTATCTTTTTCTGTGTTGATTTCATGGATTTCATTCACCCCCGGATGCTTAATGCAACGTGCTCTAATCGTACGTGTTCAAAAAGGTCGGTTTTCAGTACCGAGAAGATGGGATGAAGCTAGAAATGGAGTAGCGGAGCGTAGGGAAAACTACGTGAGCAACGGACATTTCGGCTAAATTCCATATTCGATGCTGATGATGCCGCTAGGCATCCTTCGTAATCAAAAGCGGACTTTTTGAACTACATCTAATACTCAATATCGCTGGAGAAATATTTGAACTGTATGACGGAGATGACAATGATGATAATCGCCAATACGAACGACTGTGCCGAAGCCAATCCGAATTCATAGAACTTGAATGCAGTCTCGTAGATCAGATAGGCAATTGTAGTTGTCGCAAAGTTTGGACCACCCTGTGTCATCAGATATACCGAGATAAACACCTGGAAAGACGTGATCACACCTGTCACGAGCAGATACAGCGTTGTTGGTTTGAGTAGCGGCCATGTAATCTTGCTGAACTGGGTCCAGCCGCTGGCATGATCAATATCTGCCGCTTCGTACAGGGATTTCGGAATACCGCCCATGGCTGCCAGATACAGAATAATGCCCGCTCCGTGCGATCCGAGCCAGTTCATCAGAATGAGTGAAAATAGTGCCGTTCCTGACTGACCCAGCCAGATTACCGGATCAAGGCCGAACAGGCCGAGGAAGCGGTTCAGCAGTCCTGAATCCGTCGGGTCAAAGATCGCCAGCCATACGATGGAGATGGTCACCCCGGAGGCTACCGCAGGCAGATACATGGTAGCTTTGAAAAATGTCTGCCATTTGCTTTTCATTTGATAGATGAAATAGGACAGTACAAAGGTAATGAGAATGTTGACCGGTACCGTACCTACGGTAAAGATGAGTGTATTTTTAATCGACTTCCAGAACGTCTCATCTTTCACCAGTCGCTCGTAGTTATCCAATCCAACCCACGTCGAGTTCATAATGTTGTATTTCTGGAAGCTCATCACAAGAGCCGTCAGAACGGGGTACAGTGTGAAAATGAGAAACAGCAGGACAGGCGCCAAAATAAACAAATACGCCCACCCGTAATCTCGCCAAAACCGGGCAGCCCGGGAAGTCCGGGGCGCAGACGGTTTTGGCGCAAGGGCGGTCTGCATGGCGAATCCTCCTCTCCTAATCAGTGTGGTTATACATTATGTTTGATTGTCCACGTTATTGTCCGAACATCTGCTGGCCTTTGCTCTTGAAGTCTTCTGCGATCTGCTCCGGCGTTTTCTCACCCGAGAACAGCGCCTGAATGTTAGGCTTCACTACTTGTTCCTTGAATTGTTTTTGCTGAGATGCTTTGTCGATATCCAGTTCCAGTACAACCGGCATCGCAATATCCTCTGCCATGACCTTCGCAGCAGCCAGATTATCGGCTTGACCAAGTTCTTTTCCTTTAAACAGATCCACCTGGGACTGTCTTACGAATGGAAGAGCCAATTCATTGGCGGAGTTCCCTGCTTTGGCACCACTGAGCGCCTCCATCACCAGGAACGTATTTTTGGCATGCTGCTCGCCTTTGTCCTTTTTCTGTTTGAAGGCTACATACCCTTCGCCGCCCATCGTTGTTGCCGCAGGTTGATCATCATTATGCGGTACAGGTAGCAGGACAAAATCAATCTTCTCACCCTGTACCTTGCCATCATCAATATCCTTATTGCGGTTCTGAATCATCACATCATAATAAGGAATGGCTTTGGAGATGATCGCCGTTTCCCCTGCGTAGAACATATCCGTCCGTTTCGCTGGAGCGAGAGCCGCTGTTTCCTTCGGCATATACCCTTGATCCATCAGGTTTTTGATAAAAGAGAGAGTGTCCAGAATGCGCCCATCATTCCATTGGAACGTGCCAGCTTTATCGAGAACGTCAATCATTCCGTTGTTTCGGGACAGCATTTCAATGAAATCAAGCGAGGTTCCGTCGGTAACCAGTGCATATTGTTTAGCCCCGCCATCCAGCGTTTTGGTCATCTTGGCTGCGGCAGCGTTGAATTCGGACCAGGTCCAGCCGTTTTGTTGAATGGATTTCCAGTCAATGCCCGCTTCCTCCAGAATACGTTTGTTGCCACCCCACGCCCATTGGAATTGATACAATGGCAGTCCGTACTGTTTCCCTTGGATCTGACCTAATTCAAGCGTACCTGGCAGATAGTCATCCTTGATCTCAGGTGTCAGGTAGCTGTCCAGCTCAAGTGCCAATCCTGTATTCACATACGTGCCGTCTACACTATGAAAGTAAAGATCCGGCGGATTGCCCGCGTTCAGAGCGACATCGAATTTTTTGGGCCCTTCCGCCCAGGAGAGCATTTCAGTCTTCACGGTAATGTTCGGGTGTTCCTTATTGAAATCAACGATTAGATCCTTCAGTTCATCTTCATATGTTCCATGTACTGGATACGTCCATACGGTCACCGTATCTTCTGCATTGGGATCATCTGAAGCAGCACCCCCGCTATTCCCGCAGGCAGTAACCATGACCATCATCAACAACAATGCCCACACTAGACCCTTCTTTTTCATGCCTTCATCTCCTTCACGTGTCGTCTCCTGATAATTGCATTGCTTAACCATGCTACCCCTTTTGAAATCATCCATCCTTAAACGGCTTAACAGACTATTGTGCGTGGCAGTAAGGAAAATGCACCTCCCTTATGGATTAGACCTGAACGTACGCAGGATTAATCTCTTAAATGCAATATAACGTCAACTTAGTTGACATTAAGAGTATTGATTCCTTCCAAAATTGTAGATTGAGTTCATTATATGAGCTCTGAAATAAAAATTCAACATTATTTTTTAATATAAAATTTAATTTTACTTTTTCATTTTATGCCTCTATACTATGTAAAAAGAAAACTCAAGCAATCGAGGTGAGCCACTTTGCGAGTATATGTTGGCGTAGATGGAGGCGGTACCAATACTGATGCAGCAATCATTTCTGAATCTGGCGAGATTCTCGCCCGGCTCAGCGGAGGCCCCACGAATCCTCACAGCGTACCCCTGGAACAGGCCCTTTCCGAACTGCAACGAGTGCTGGAACAGCTATTCAATCTAAAAAGTGATTTATCGACAAATTGTGAAGGTATATGCCTCGGTATGTCAGGTGTAGATACCGTGCAAGAACGGCAACTTATAGCCGACGCAGTAAATAACTATATGAAGAGTCGTAATCGACAGGGATCAGAAAGCTGCCCTGTCTGGGTTGTATCCGAAGGAGAGATTGCCCTGATGGCCTCTCTCGGACATACTCACGGTGTATTGTGCATCTCTGGAACAGGGTCCATCGTGTACGGATTTACGCTGGAAGGAGAACGATACCGTGCAGGAGGCTGGGGTCATCTGCTAGGAGATGAAGGGAGCGGCTATCGTATTGGACAACGTGCACTCCAAGTGGTCATGCAGAGCTATGATGGTGTTCTTCCTCCAACCCGTTTAACCCCGCTTCTTCTAAAGAAACTGAACCTTCGGGATATATCGGAGCTAAAGTCGCTGGTCTATCAGACGAATTGGGGCAAAAGCGAGACAGCATCCATCGCCCGCCTTGCTATAGAGGCAGCTGAATCCGGGGACGAGGCTGCCCGGGCACTAATCATCGATGAGGCCGCACAATTGGCGGATACCGCCAAAGCGCTGATTGCCCGTCATCCCGAATTTGCATCTACTCAGGTTGTCCTGTCCGGGTCGCTGTTTCGATACGCAGCACTTTTCCGAAATACATTTATCCAGAAGTTATCGGGATATTATGGAGAGTTGGAATTTGTATATCGTGAAGATGCCCCTGCTCCATCGGTAGGTGCAGCACTGCTGGCAAGAAGACGCCGTTCCCTGAATGTATCATTTTAAAAGAGAGAAGGAGGCCGTACAGATGAATCACATGTTGAACTCATTAGTAACAGAACAACCCAATCCACTAACGGATCATATAGATGAATTGCCATCGGCAGAAATTATGGAACTGATCAATAAGGAAGATCAACGGATTGCAGAGCTTATTCAACCCCTGATTCCGGTCATTGCCCAAGCAGCGGATCGGATCTTGGAGGCCTTTCAGTCTGGCGGCAGGCTATTCTATGTAGGTGCAGGCACCAGTGGACGATTGGGGATACTTGATGCTTCGGAATGTCCGCCTACCTATGGAACCCCTCCCTCCATGGTGCAGGGTATTATTGCAGGGGGATTCCGGGCAGTGAAGGACCCCGTTGAAGGTGCTGAAGATAGTGAGGAATTGGGAGCGGCGGACCTTGATGAACATGGATTAGACGAAAACGATGTCGTGGTTGGCATTGCAGCCAGTGGACGAACGCCGTATGTGCTGGGTGCGATGAGACACGCCAGGGAGATCGGAGCTACGGTGATCAGCCTGAGTAACAACGCAGGTACGCCGATGACCCTTTTGGCTGATGTAAGCATCGAGGCTGTTGTCGGTCCAGAGGTTGTCATGGGTTCAACACGTATGAAGGCAGGCAGCGCCCAGAAAATGATTCTGAACATGCTCACCACTACCGCCATGATTCGTCTGGGCAAGGTTTACCGTAATTTCATGGTCGATCTGAATCCTTCGAACGAAAAGCTTGTCCATCGGGCCAAACGCATGATCCATCTGGCAACCGGAGCGAATGAAGCGGACATTGAACAGGCCTTTGCCAGTGCAGACGGTCATGTAAAAACGGCAATCGTCATGCTGATGGCTGGTGTGGACGCCGTGGAAGCTCAGCGAAGACTGGATCTGGCTGACGGATTTGTACGCAGCGCCATTGCCGGTCCTTCCTGAACCAATCAGGGCGCATCGTCCTTGAAGTTGAAAGAGCCTGACATCAGTCTAGGCTCTTTTTTGGGCTTTTTTTATCGAAAAGCGGATATCATTCACGTCAAAAAATCCCCTCCTGTATGATAAACAGAAAGGGGATTCATATGATTCTACTTCATTTATGCTCCAGAATAGCCTGCCGGCTCTTCTCCAAATACTCCACCGACTGGTTGTAGTCGCGGCTGGCAATCGCCAGATACAAAATGTCGATCACGTTCAACTGTGCAATCCGTGACGAAGTTGCTCCACTCCGAATATCACTTTCGGTGGACGTAATCATCAGGGGCACATCCGCCATACTGCTGAGCGTATTGCTGCCCCACTTGGTAATGCTAATCGTTGCAGCGCCGCCTTCACGAGCATGCTTCAGACAGGAGATCACGTTCGATGTCTCTCCTGAATACGAGATACATACCACTGCGTCATCTTCGCGGAGCGTCGTTGCGGACGAAATCTGCATATGTGGATCGGTGAAAGAAAAGCTTGTGCGATTGATTCGCATGAACTTGTAGTGTGCATCCAGCGCAATCAGGTTCGAGGCCCCTACCCCATAGAAAAAAATCCGGTTCGCCCGATGAAGTACATCCACAGCCTTTTCCACCATACGTGGGTCCAGAATATGAACCGTATCCTTCACCGATTGAATATTATTTGCGGACACATGCTGAATAATGCTCTCCATGGAGTCCTGGGGACGAATCTCCGTATAATTATATTGCTCATCCGTCTGCAAATCTCCGGCGATCTTAAGCTTCAGTTCCTGAAAGCCCGCTACCCCCAACGATTTGCAGAGACGAATAATAGCTGCCGGGCTGCCCCCGCTGCGTTCGGACAACTGTGCCACCGATGACTGGACGGTTTCTTGTGGGTGATCGAGAATATAAGCTCCGATCTTCCGTTCCGATGGGGTCAGGTCATCCATTAATGCGCGTAAACGTACAAGTCCACCTTTCATGCTCTCCATTCGCTCCTCCTTTCCATACTGCATTCATGTACAAGCATTTTATCTTATAATTTCACTCGCGTCTAATTGAATTCCTCGTCCTTCCATAACTGAACTCCATTCGAAGGTCAGGTCTTACTAAAGTGTCAGGTTGCCTGAGATTACGGCGTTTCTCGCGCCAGTTACTGCCGGGAGTGTATTGGTTCTGCCCATAAGTGCCTCATGGCCAAGTAAAGCAAATCCAATGGCTTCCCGGGCATCATCCGGTAAGCCGTAATCTGCTGTTCGTTCCAAACGGATATCTTTCGGAAGTCTATGACGGATCATCTCCATTAACGTGGCATTGGAAGTGCCACCACCGCAGGCGAGCATGGCCGATATGTGGACCTTGGGCAGGATAAAATCCTTCACTGCACGCACGATAGTCTCCGCGGTCAGACAGGTGGCAGTAGCCAGCGTATCTTCCAGCGTTAAGGAACGTGCTGCGGCCATCTCCATCAGTCTCACTGCATAAGCGGCGCCATATACTTCCCGCCCGGTACTTTTCGGCGGTAGTCGTTTGAAATACTCATCCTCCAAACACAGGTCTACCAGACCCTGATCGACCTTCCCCTGTGCGGCAATGCTTCCACTCGGATCATAATGCTGCCGCCCATCCGTTGCCTGCCGCACAATGGCATCCATCACCATATTGCCCGGTCCCGTATCAAAAGCCGAAATACCTTCGGTAGATGACTCGGATGGAAGCACCGTTACATTGCCAATGCCGCCGATATTCTGCACCAGCCGCCCTTCCGTCGGACTGCGGAACATCAGAGCATCCGCATAAGGCGTAAGCGGAGCACCCTCCCCACCAGCTGCCATATCCCTTGCTCGCAGGTTGCCAATCACTGGCAGTCCTGTCCGTTCTCGAACGACAGCACATTCACCGATCTGCAAGGTCGATACCACATCAATACTTGCCCCCGTTGGCCCTGGAAATGCAGATGCTACAGGAGCATGCCATACCGTCTGTCCATGCATGCTAACCACATCCACCTGCTGCGTTGAGATACCGGCAGACCGCATCAGTTCCGTAACACTATGCGCATACCACTCCGATACACCAAAATGCGCGGCTGTCAGCTCGTCGATACGAGCTGTCCCCGGTGAACATAATCGGATCAGTACGTTTCTCAATCCATTCGAATACGGCACACATACGAAATCAACCAGCTCGATCTGCTGTAATGCCCCGCTCATATCGGTTTGAATACGCACCAGCGCCGCATCTGTTCCGTCCAGAGACGTCCCTGACATTAGTCCGATGACCAGATGCTCCTGCTTCAAACGATACTTCTCCCACATCGGATAGCTGCCTGTATCCATCCATTTCCAACCTCCTGCAAGACCCGATGATCACGTCATCTGCCAACATTTTACCCAGTATATGATATAAAATTTCACAAGTCAAACTATATGTAAAATTAAATTACAACATATAAAGGTTAACCACTCTCTATATATCTTTTCCCACTCTTACGGATATGAAGGCAAGAACGGCACGCCAAAACAGGCTCTCGCCCTCAGCGAAAACCTGTTCATTCTTACCCCCTTTTAAAAGGATAACTCATCTCCTGGAGACAACGCATAGATATTAGCTTCCAGAGATGAGCCTTCATCAAGCAAACCTTGTCTCAACCGTTCCGTCTCCATAAGGTCAGTATGCACAAGCACCGTATGACGTGCCGAGATCCGGCCCAACATCTGCTCGACATCCCTCCAACCCTGATGAACTTTGTAACGCAATTTCTTAACTTCACATTTGCCATACTCTTCCGGATTTTTCAATAACGCATGGGCAAAAGTTCCGGCAGCAACATGCCCGGTGAGCAGAATCAGATTTTTTTCATCCGATGCCCATCTCTCATAGTACCAACGTGCAAGTGAGGACTGCATCATGCCGTCCGGTACAAACCATAGGGAAGCATGATGTTGTTCCAGCAACTGCAGACGTTCTTCCTCGGTAGATGTCTTTGCCCAACCTTCTCCGCTCAGAAAATGATTGATGCTGTCCGCAGGCGAACCTTCCTGAGTCAGTTCTCCCTTCCTGAGCCAATAGGGAACACGATGTAACTGAGTCATCCCATCCACCAGTTTCTGTTCCACTATAATGGGAATGTCCTGAAAACATTGCTGTGCCCATAGGATCATCTCCTGGCCACGGCCCACTGCAGGCATGGGTAACAACACCTTGCCTCCCCGAGTAATCGCACTGCTGATCGCGCTCTCCAGTTGTTGCAGTTTATCGGCCTGCGTATCCTGGTCCGTACCATAGGCAGCATCCACGATCGCCAGATCAAGCTTAACCTGGGATGAGTTAGACATGGATGCCATAGCTTCTATACTTTCTCTCATGTGCATTTGCTCGGTAAGGATGTTGCTGTGTATCACTGCAGATGAGCTTAGTGCTGTCTCTGATCCGGTAGATCCTGTAGCAGCAAGGGTCTGAGCATATACTGCTTGATCAACCAGCGTTTGTCCCATAGCTTGGCCCATTACCAACTCGCTGGCCTGTTCGCTGTTCGCATCCGTTTTTGCATTGGGCGCGTTGGAGTTGGACATATCCTGAAGGCTTTGAATTGGAACAGGAACAGCCCATACGCGGCTATGGCGATTCAGGTCTGCCCGCCGGAATCCGTCGGCCACATCGTCATACTGTAGAAGCATGGACTCGGACGTATAATCGCCGGAGTACAGAACCCGCTTGCCCTCCATCTCCAGACCGAACCAGACCGAACCCGCCAGATGCCCGCTACGCCCCCAGACTGCCGCCACCCCAGGTATAATTTCAAACCAATGGCCTCGCTCTGCTTCATTCTCTAGGAACCTGTATCGAATACGCTGCTCATCAGCTTTGTCATATGGTATTACATGTCCTGCTCGTTCCATGTTGCTGCGCCATGCCCGAAAATACGTACCCAACTGCTCCCTCGTCTCCCTTGTCGTCCACACTTCACCCTTGTAGCCCATCTTATACAGCAAAGGGATAGCGACCGAATGATCCTCATGGGCGTGAGACAAGAGGACCGCGTCCAGTTGTGGTACAATCTCCGGATCAATCAGCGGATACTGGCCCATGCCTTCTTTTTTGACACCACAATCCAGCAAAAGGTGGAACCGGCTCCCGCTCAGGAGATAGGCGGAACGTCCATGTTCCCCTGCACCGCCCCATACGTTCAGTTTGATCATGATGCATTCCACTTTCTCTTTGAATTCAGCAGTTCAATTCCAAGCAGCATGAGCACCGTCATGCCTACGGTAACTACGGCCATCGCCATTCCGAGTGACACCTGACCTTGTTCAAACTGGGCAAAAATATACGTCGCTGACGTCTGCATGGACGGCGGAAGAATCAATAACGAACCTACCAGCTCTCGGGTAGCAATCGTAAAGGTCATCATCCAGCCCGCCAGCATGCCGGGCAGGATCAGTGGGATCAGGATACGCCGCAGAATGTACAGCGGCTTCCCGCCAAACACTTGCCCAGCCTGGAACAATGTTCCGTCAATCTGGGTAAAGCTCGATTTTACATACTGCACGGTGTAAGGCAAGAAGAGAACAACGTACGTGAGAACAACCATGCCGTAGGTGTTATACAACGTGACTGGCATCCAGGGGGAGTTCCAGAAGAGAATCAGACCTACAACCATCACGATACCTGGCACCGTATTAGGCAACAGACTGAACAAGTCAATCACACGCTGCATGAATGAAGATGATCTGCCGATCGCGAGCGCAAACCCCGTACCGATAATAACAGCAACGGTTGAAGCCGCGAGGGATAATCCCAGACTATTCCCGATGGCCTTCATACTCACCGATCCCCAAGATAACAGCTCCTTGTAATGATCCAAGGTCAGGTTATCAAATGCAATTCCTGATCCCCGTAGTTTCATGGTCGAAGCGGCGATGATGGAGAAATACGGGATACCTATCGACAGGATCAACAGGATTACAAGATACACCCCACACAACCAACCTGCTCCTCCACGAAGAGAATATCGCTTCGAACGTTGCCCTTTGCCACCAACCAGACGATACGTGAACTTTCGACTCATGGCAGACTGCATATACCACATCACCAGACAGACGGACAACAGCACCGATGCCAGCGAAGTCGCCTTGCCGAAATCAATCGGCCAACTGGAAATGTACTTATGAATTTCGGAGGTCATGACATAATAGCCAATTTTGCGCCCGAAGGTTGCCGGTGTTCCGAATTCCGCAATCGTTTTGACAAAGACCAGCATGATCCCCATGCCGTAGGACGACAACAGTAAGGGTAAAATAATGCGTCTGAAACGGTACCCTGCACGTGCACCGTGCACAGCCCCCGCTTCTTCCAGATTGCCGCCGATGCGGATCAACGCATCTCGAAGCAGCAGATACAGGAACGGGAACAGGTGCAAGCTCATGATGAGCACCATGCCCCAGAAGCTGAAGAACAGCTCACTCCAACTTGCAGATGAGGGCACCCACTGCTGGAGATATCCCCCTTTTTGCATAAACAGAATCCAGCCCATCGATCCGATATACGGCGGGGTCATGAACGGAATCATCAGGATTACATCGACCCAGCGATGCTCGCCCATCCGAGTCTTCGCCATCATCCAGGCCAGCGGCAGCGCCAGCAGCGTGGTTACCGCTACAACGCAGATGCCAAGCCAGACGGAGTTCAGCAACACACCTGATAGATGATGACCCGTAATCGTGCGAATCGGTGCCATCCAGTCCCACTGTCCGTTCACATACACACTTTGCCAGAAGATCAGCAAGAGCGGCACGCCAATGCTTATGGTCAGCAGAAAGAGGGCCAGAATCACGCCCACTCTCCGAAAAATTCGGTTGTTGTCCATTCCAACAGGTTTCACTACGTTCACCTCACATGACTTTCCACAGACAGCAGGTATTCCTTTTGCCTAATTGTCTCAATCCTATTGTTTCTTACTTAAACGTCTCGGAAAAACGCGCTGCTGTCTCTTCGCCATGTTCGCTCATCCAGTTCCAATCCACTTTAAGTTGTGGAATATCCTTCACATTGGCACGGTTAGTCGCTTCAATGTCTTCGCGGCCCGGGATTAGATAAGCATCTGCAACAAGCTTCTGTGCTTCATCAGACAACAAGTAGTCGATGAACGCTTTGGCATTCTCTACATTCGGACTGGATTTCAGAATTGCTGCCGGTCTTGGGCTGATTACCGTGCCTTCTTCAGGATATACGATATCCAGTGGTTCACCTTTTGCCTTGGAGGAATACGCCATGTAATCCACACCTGCAGCTACGATGCTTTTGGCACCCGTAATGACCGGATCAAGGGCTTCCTGATTGGCTCCTGCCATCGCTACACCATTGGCTTTATAGGCACTCAGCAGATCCCAACCTTTTTCACCATTCGCACTCAGGTATCCTGTGATGAAGTCGAGTGCTGAGCCTGATAATGTAGGGTCGGGAATGTTCACTGCATCTTTCCATGCAGGCGTAGCAAGATCTGCCCAACTTGTTGGTGGTGTAGATACCAGTTTGGTGTTATACACAATACCCAGTGCGGAAGCACTGCTGCTAAAATAGTTGCCCTCTGCATCCGACCAGTCCTTGTTCAGCTTGTCTGCATTGGCTGCTTCAGGGTATCGCATAGTCAGTCCATCGGCTTTCAGAGCCTGTGCGGAAGGTAAAGAGGCCAGGATTACAACGTCTGCAACCGGATTGGATTTCTCTGCTTCCATACGAGCCAGAATTTTGCCTGTCGTTCCCTGGAACATCTCGACTTCAATTCCCGTTTTGTCCGTAAATCCGCTCACGATGTTATCCGCCAGCTTCTGTGGACCAGCACTGTACAAGACAAGCTTGCCACCAGCCGGTTTCGTTGTTTCCGCCGCCGCTGCTGTGTTTCCTTCACCGGCGGGTTGTGCCGCGTTGCCTGTGGTTGAGTTCCCTGTGCTACATCCGAACAAACTGATACTCATTACCGCTGTTAATAACAGCATTGCGCTCTTTTTCCGTGTTTTCATACCCAACATATTCGTCCATCTCCCCTGGTTTCTTATAAAAAAATGTGTACTCCTGCTTACAACTGCGTGCTTGTTCACCAATTTAATATGCCACTGCGATCGCTTCGTTCTGCTTCATACTCGGGTGGTCATAACCGTCCATTCGGCATATCCGCTCAGGGGTTACATAGAGCTGCACCCGCTCCCCGACGCGCGCCCTTTGGTTCATATAGGCTGTCCATACGCCCAGCCCTTCCATCTGCACTCGTACTTCATAACGTTCACCTACATAGCTGACACTAAGTACCGTCCCCGGATAACACAGATCATCATGACCTGTTTTGTTCCAGGTGACATGCTCTGGTCGCACCATCGATTGATTAGGCGTGAGCCAGTTGGACTTTCCGATAAATGAAGCGACATACGGATCACTTGGCGCCGAGTAGATCGTTTCCGGGCTTCCCTTTTGCAATATCTGCCCCTTCTGCATCACCACAATCTCATCCGACATCGACATCGCCTCAATCTGATCATGTGTGACGTACAGCGCAGTCAGCCCCATATCCCGTACCAAGGACATCATCTCAATCCGCATCTCTTCCCGGAGTACAGCATCCAGTGCGCTCAGTGGCTCATCGAACAGGATCACACCAGGTCTGACCGCTACGGCTCTGGCAAAAGCAACTCGTTGCTGCTGTCCACCAGACAGCTGATGAGGATATCGATCTTCCATGCCTTGCAGGCGGACCATGCCAAGTGCTTCGTTCACCTTTTGCCGTAGATCGGATTTCTGTTTTCCGGCCTTCAGGCCAAACGCTACATTTTCGTATACGGTCATATGCGGCCATAATGCAAAATCCTGAAACACCATGCCCAGATTACGCTTGTATGTCGGTATATCAATCCGCTTCGCCGCAGAGTAGATACACTGACCATCTGCACGAATCTCCCCCGCGTCCGGCTGTTCCAGCCCGGCCAACATGCGGAGCAGTGTTGTTTTGCCACAGCCCGACGGGCCAAGCAGTGTCGTGAACTTTCCATGTTCAAGCGTTAGATCTGTCGGCAGCAGTGCGGGTGTTTGATTAAATGATTTTTGAATTCCCGTTATCTCTAATTTCATAAGCATCCCTGCCTGTCTTCTGTTACTTGATCTCTTGCACTGTTCTCAGTCTAACGTCCGCTTTCGCGAGTTGTATGTCTTGTATGTAAAATTGGAATTAACTTTTTAGATGAATTCTGTTGATGTTCATAGATTAAATCTATAGTAGGTGAACTAAATTAATTTTCATGTTTTCGCTTCGATTACAGCACCATCTTCCGATCGCTGTTATCCCCAGATTTCTTATACTCCCTTTTTAAAGGGAGAAATCCGGGGATAAAGGCGAACGCTTCGCTTCTTCAGATTGGTTCTGTACTCTCCGTCTTTATGAAAAACATTAGATCATCTTATATATTGGGGTTAGTAGAAGTGAGAGGAGTGTTGAGACATTGAATCTGATCAAATTGCAAATTGTTGAGCTGATCGACAAGCATCATCACATGACAAGCGTGGCCGAGTTACTGGGGATCAAGCAACCTACAGTTACATTTCATATGAAGTCGTTGGAGGAAGAGATGGGCGTGCGATTATTCGAATCGCGCAGTGGAAAGACATTTTTAACCGAAGCCGGTCAGGCTTTGCTCCACTATTCCGTCAAAATCAATGCTTTGACCCAAGAGGCAAGGCGGGTAGTGAAGGAATATGATAGTCTCTATCGGGGCACCCTGCACATTGGGGCGAGCTATGTACCGGCTACATATCTGCTGCCCGCCATACTCAATACCTTTTCTCAGGAATTTCCTGGTATTCGTATCGTCTTATCCGTCAAACCATCACCTGTTATTCGCGAAATGTTAATTCGACATCAGATTGATCTGGGGGTGATCTCTTCGGAACCGTTTGTCGGACCCGCGCTGCAAGCTGAGACGTTATGTGAAGATGACTTGGTATTAATCTGCTCTCCGCAGCATGGTTTGGCCCAGAAGGATGCATTAACACCTGATCATATCGCACAGATTCCTTTTGCCTTACATGGCAATGAATCCAGTACTCGTCGGTTAACCAATCAATGGCTTGCGCAACATGACATTCGTTTGAGGAGCACCGTTGAGATGGATTCCCTGGAAGCGATCAAACAGCTCGTGTTAATCGGGGGGCATGTCTCATTCATGTCTCGGATGGCGGTACAGTGGGAGGAACAGCACGGGCTCATTCAGGTTCTCCCCATTCCCGGAGAGCAAGCGCCGCGCCATATCTATACGGTACATAACAAGGACCGCCACCCTTCAGTTCAGGTAAACCGCTTCAAAGAAGTGCTGCGAGAGGTGAGTCAAGGCTTCCCCCTTTCTATGGCTGATTGCCCTGATCCGCTATAAACTATCGTTTGCCATTCATCAAATCTATGCAGGGTTAACGCAATGTGCGCTCCCCGTTAATCGCTTTCAGATACTCGGGCGATAAAGTGGGATCTGTACGTTAATCCAGATTAGGAGAGTGATTGATTTTGAAAAAGTGGAAAAAGGTAACCGCCTCATTGATGCTGAGCATCGTAACATTGGGAAGTGGAATGACATTTCTGGGAGCACCCCAGGCTTCAGCTGCTGCCAATGCCGTTCCTGCTTATGAAGTAAAGTTTCTGGCCAAGCCGGAACTTGTATTGAATACAGATGGGACACCACGCAGTGAAGTGATTCAGACACTCGGCCTGAGTTCCACGCCAAGAAACATTAACGTAGAGTACTTTGACACCAATGCTCTCGGATTGGATCAACAAGGATGGAACGTTCGTTTTCGCAAAAAGGATGACAAGAATAACTACGAATTGACTTATAAAAAGCGCTACCCTGTAATCAATGGCGACATCAACGGTGCGCTGACCCTGGCTAACCAAGAGGGATTTGATCAATCGGATGATAATTACGAGGCTGAAATCGATTGGGGATATGGCAAACAAACCCTGAGCTTCTCCAACACCAAAAAAGTCGATACCAAGGCAACAGGTGTCCAACTTCCTTCTGAAAAAGAAGCCTTGAACATGTTACTGGACAAGCTTCCAGGCAAATTGAAAAACTGGACTTCCTCCAACTGGGGCAAGCAGCAACTGACTCAATCCCGTGCATATGGTCCGATCACATTCCAACGATATGAAGGTACATGGAATGGACAAGAACTTACATTCGAAGTATGGCCGATCCGCAACGCAGCAGGTACAGGTATTGAGAATATCGTAGAGGTCTCTTTCAAAACCGATGATGCTGTAGCCGTATCCGGACTCCGTACCCAACTGCTGCAATTGCTGGAGAACAACAACTGGCTGATTCCGGCCGATGGCTTGAAGACACAGACTATTTTGGAAAGATACTAATCGCTGGCTCTAATTAAACAGACAAGCTCCTCTTCCTGCGGATATCGTAGGAGAGGGACTTGTCTGTTTTTGGTGTAGAGAACGAATTAAAATCAGTTAATTAAGTAATTCTACGTTTATCAACAGTTAAGATTTTTGCTTATCTATTTCATCTGTTCATCTCGAGTTGTCTACTCACATTAAACTCTGATTTCTGAAAATCACCTCTTCTTATAGAAGAAAACAAAAAAGCCTTTGCTATAAGCAAAGACTCTTCTATATGTTACTAGGAAGCGGGTGATGGGAATCGAACCCACGCTATTAGCTTGGAAGGCTAAAGTTCTACCATTGAACTACACCCGCAAATAAAAAAAATCGGGATGACACGATTTGAACATGCGACCCCCTGGTCCCAAACCAGGTGCTCTACCAAGCTGAGCTACATCC
>NZ_VXKZ01000106.1:0-210104 GCF_008693195.1 Paenibacillus sp. UASWS1643 | reverse complement strand
TTAATCGAATTCCAGTTCCAACAAGAGCGGGATATACGTTTGCGGGTTGGTCACCGAATGTACCAAATACGATGCCTACGGATAACGCGACCTATACTGCAAACTGGACAGCCAGGGATGATACGCCTTACAAAGTCGTATACTTGCAGCAAAATATAGGGCATCCAACCTACACGGTTGTAGATGTCGAAACTCATCGGGGTATAACCAATACGAGGGCAACCCTGCCTAAAGAATCACTCAGGTCTTACGAAGGATTCACTGCAGATACAGCTCTTCCGGGAACTGTGTTAGATGCCGATATTGCGAGCGACGGTACAACGGTTTTACGGGTGTACTATAAGCGCAATACGTATAAGTTGACCATAGATTACAATGACCTGAGTACACCTGCAAAGGAGATCGATGTACAATACGGATCAACGACTTCATTACATTTCGGTGATCCAACTTGGGCAGGTCATAAATTCAAGGGATGGTCATCTGTACCAGCGGTGACCATGCCTGCACAAGATATCAAGTATATCGCTCAGTGGGACGTAGACCAGCATACTGTCAAATTTAACAGTAATGGCGGAGTGGAAGAAGTTCCTGATCAAACGCTAGCTTATGGAAAAGTAGCCATCGCACCAGTCACACCAACGAAGAAAGATCATGCGTTCGGAGGTTGGTACAGCGACAGTGATCTTACACAACCTTACAATTTCGCAATGTCGGTGACGAGTAATATTACGTTGTATGCGAAGTGGATGCGTGGTTATACGATGAGCATCAACAGTAATGGTGGGACAGAGATATCCGATCAGGCGGTCTATGAAGGAACAAAACCTGCGGCACCTCAGCCACCAACGCGGGAGGGATATGTGTTCGGAGGTTGGTTTAGCGACAAGGATTTGACAAAAGGATATAATTTCACAACCGAAATCGTGAAGGGTAATATCACCCTATATGTGAAATGGGTAGTTGCTCAAAAAAATACGTATCAAGTGCGCTTCTACGATGAACAAAAGTCTGAGCCAATCGATCAGTATGTAACTGAAGGTGGTGTGGCAGTTGCACCTGAACCAACACCGAAACCAAATCATACGTTCATGTACTGGAGAGATAAAGAGAAGCGGAATCAAGCATTTGACTTCACAACACCAATAATGAGGAATTATGAGATACACACGGCATGGATACTGAATAGCTATGAGGTAAGCTTCATAGACGACGGCAAGAAGTTGAATAGTCAGTCCGTGTACCATCAAGAATCGGCTAAGGAGCCTTCAAGTCCAACGCGCGAAGGTTATGTGTTTAAAGGCTGGTACAGTGATAGCGATCTGACGATGCTCTACGATTTCAGGGCTGGGGTGACGAGTGAAATTTCGTTGTATGCGAAGTGGGCGCCTAAGTTCACCGTGAGATTTGATAGTAAAGGCGGCTCAGCAGTGAATGCCGGGACAGTGGAGTATAATGCTAAAATTGCGGCGCCTGCATCTCCGATGCGGACAGGTTATGAATTCGGCAATTGGTATAGTGATGAAGATTTGACCAGTGTCTATAATTTTGAAACACCGGTAACGACAAATTTCACGTTGTATGCGAAATGGACACCCATCTTCACGATAATCTTCGACCGTAAGGATGGTTCAGCGGTGACAGATCAGCAGCCGGTGTTGGAAGGGGAATTGGTTTCTGCTCCTGCCGCACCACATCGAGAAGGTTATACCTTTATTGGTTGGTATAGCGATGAAGATTTGACCAATGCTTATCATTTTGAAACACCGGTGACGACGAACATCACGCTGTATGCAAAATGGAAGGTCTTATATACGGTGACTTTATCTTCATCACATGAAGTGGTCAAACAGACAGTGGCAGAAGGCGATGTGGTTGCTAGACCTGACGCCGTTCCTCCACGAAATGATGGGTGGGTATTCTACTGGTGGTACGTATTTGGTAAGCCTTGGGAAGATGTCTATAATTTCGAGACGCCCGTGACGGGAAACTTTGAGTTACGCGCATATTATGGACGTCCTTATACGGTGAACTTCGAGTCTAATGATGGTTCAGCGGTGGCTTCCCAGATCCTTGGAGGTGTGGATAAAGTCAAAGTACCTGAACCTCCAGTGAAACCAGGATTTGTGTTCGAAGGTTGGTATAGAGATAGACGTCTTACCAGTGCATATGATTTTGATGTGAAGATGTCGGATTTGGGAATCGTTAGTAATACTTTGCAATTGTATGCAAAGTGGCTGCCGCTCGACAATATTGAGACCAACAATAATGACACCAACGATAGTAACATAAATTCTTTAACAGATGATAAGACAGTGGCGGAAGACAGTGTTGTTTCGCTAGCTTTTAAATCAGTAATGGATTCCTATATATACGATGGTTGGTATGCAGACCAAAAGAGAACGATTACCATGAACTTTATTACACACCAGTGATGTCAAAGCGCACGATATGCGAGTTTTGGTAGCAAAGAACGTGAAACAAGACTGTCTTATATGGCACTAAAAAAGCAGGTGCAGAAAAACGAATTGTTTTTCCTATACCTGCTTTCTTTATTAATAACTCAACCTTGGTGGGACCAAGCTTAGGTTGCGAAGTTTAGCAGGTGGAAATTCTTCTTGGGAAGCATTGTTCTGGATGAAGCCTTTCGCAGAGATCAACCCAATTTACTGTAATTCATGCAGCGTTTGCGTCTCCGGCACGTTATGCACACCCCATTTGCAGATTTCCTCCAGAATGGGCATCAGACTCTTGCCTCGGGGGGTTAAGGAATACTCCACTTTGGGCGGGGTCTGATCATACTCAACTCTTTTTATCACACCTTCACGTTCCAAATCGTTCAATTGAGAGGTTAATACCTTGTACGTGATCCCGGATACACGTCTTTTGAGTTCGCCGTAACGTGTGACTCCATGAAAGGCAAGTTGATACATGATCTTCATCTTCCACTTTCCGCCGATAATGGACAGGGTGTAGTCGAAGGGAGTTAGTGTTTCCATTGGGACTGTGCTCGGATTATCCATCACGAATAGGCTCCTTTATGCAGGTACGCACTTCAAAGTGCGTACTTTTTTTGTGGTGAACAAGTGTATATTCTTATACCAACTATATGTGTCCCACAGAGCGTTGTAAACCGAAGGACCTGCTCAGGGGCACTTCAGAAAGGTTGAGTATGTTGGAAGAAAAAAATACATATGCATTTGCAACAGGTGATATCACCGTCGATGAAATGTACAAATTAATGACGGGTTCCGTGGTGCCGCGGCCCATTGCTTGGGTCTCTACGCGAAGCAAGGAGGGTGTGCTTAACCTCGCTCCATTCAGTTTTTTTACCGTTGCTTCACGCAATCCGGCGACTCTGCTCCTATCCATTGGACCTGGTGTAGGTGAGAGGCGAGGTACCGTGAAGGATACACTCGTCAATATTCGAGAGACGGGAGAGTTTGTGATCAATGTAGTTCCCGCTGTACTTGCAGCGTCCATGCAGCGTTCGTCAGCAGATGTAGCTTCGAGAGAAGATGAGTTTGAACTGGCAGGCGTTACACCCAAAGTAGGCATATGTGTAGATGTACCTTCCGTGCTCGAATCTCCGATTGCTTTTGAACTTACACTGGATCAGATCATTGCGGTGGGTACAGATCATCTGGTTCTTGGAAAAGTAGAGCACGTACGGGTGGATGCAGAGGCATATGCCGGTCATTATAAAATAGCGATCGAGAGCTGGCAGCCACTAGCCAGTCTGGCTGGCGATTACGCTCTAATTAAACCTGCATTCTCAGTCTGAGATGGGGTTAGTCATCTATATCTGAAATGGTGCAGTAGAAAGAACCGCTTCTTCAGTTGTGAACCCTGAAAAAACGGCCTTTCCCGAGATTTGAATTGTAGATGTAGGTGGCTAATCCTCATCTCCAATTATTTTGCTTAGAAATTGGTTCGCCCAAACGTGGCATCACTCTTCACTGTCGAGTTGCTGGATGCGTTGATGGCATCGAGCTGTAATACATAATCATAATGACGGATGTAATATCCGGGCTGACTGTACGATTGAAGGGATACTTTGGTGCTGTCAGCCCAACCAGGACTGCTTAGGAACGTAGCATCTCCCTTATAGGCAGCGGTGTCGGCGTAGGCTTCAAGTACAATTTTGTTGCTGGCGTTGCGCTTCAGAAAGTAGCCCGGGAAGTTGATGGACTCCAGTGATATTCCCGTGGAGCTGGCAAGACCCGGTACGACGCGGAATTGGGAGTCCTGGGCAGGAGAGACGTTGGCATCCACGCGAGCGATGTAATTGGCATGACGGATGTATCGATCCGGAACGTTGTGTGAACTGAAGCGGCTGTACCCTGTGGCTTCCGGTGTTGCAGGGCCCAACATTTTGACCTCGTGCAGAGTTGGGGTATACCAGTTCCCCGGATTATTCCACAAGACGGCGTTCACCATATTAATCCGCACATAACGAGCTGTGAAATGCACAGCATCCGTGGTGAAACCATAGGTAAGATTGTTGGTGCGGTCCAAGGTAGAGTAATTGACACCATCGTTGCTAATCTCGATTTTGTATTTGTGGTACCCTTCGGAACCTTTATACATAAACCAGGAGGTGTCGATCTCGGTGATCGTCTTTGGTGCGCCGAAGTCTACTTGCCACCAAGCAGGCCAGCTATTGGAGGAAGCGACCCATGAAGTCTGGTAGTTGCCATCATTGGCACTGGATGCAGACGAGCCGGAGGCTGTGGAGCTGGCGGTAGCTGTTTTACCTTGGGCATGATTGACGAGAGCAGGAGGTGTTACCACTCCTGTTGCTGCATCGATATTCCACGTTGTATACCACTCCAGTGATGCTGTTCCGTTCGAATCATTCAAGGTTAGCGGCAGCCAGATATGTTTGTGCTCTCCGAGGTTCATCGGATTCCAGCGATCCCCCATGTAGATGTAGGATGTGGTGTTGCTGCCTGTAATCGTGGCAATATCATGAATCTGCGAACCAAAGGCAGATGGATTGCCATATGGCGTAAGCGCAGTCCATGGACCCGTCATGGAAGTTGCTGTAGCATAAGCACCCTGATTCGGATACCAGCCAGCGGCTTGGGAGGTGGAGAGGTAGTAACGGTTTCCTTTTTTCACAACAGCAGGCGCTTCACGATAAGCATTCTCGAACAGCCAACCCTCGAAGGATTGTATTCCGGTGTAACTTGCATTCATTTTAAAAATAGCCATCGTATCATTGGCTCCGCCATTTTTGCGTGAAGCAGTAACCAGATAACCTGTGCCATCTGTATCAACAAAGACAGTCATGTCACGGGATTCATAATTCATTGGGCGGAAGCTGCCCTCATACGTGAATTTGCCATTCGGGGTATTGCTTGTTGCGACCGCTACACGCCCGAGGTTGTAGTCCGTGCCGTTCTCGTAGTGTGCCCAGAGCACATACTGGTTGGTGGAGGCGTTGTAGATGACCTTGGGGCGCTCCATTTTGCTGGAGGCCAGCTCGGTTGCGGAATCTTTCGTCAGAATGGCATTGCTGAAAGTCCAGTTCTTCAGATCAGTGGAGGTGTAGACGTTCACACTGTCGAACCTGCCGCCCACTGCATGTTCACCGTACAGATAATACGTCGAGCCTACCTGCAGAATGTTGCCGCTGTTCGCATGAATGGGATTGCCTGCGGTGTCGAGCCAATCGGTGCCATTGGTTATTGTGACACTTGCTGCGCTTGTTCGTTCAGGATGAAGTCCAAACAGGGTGAACGTGAGTGCAAAGACCAGAAACCAGACGGCTTTCCTGTTACCCATTACATACACCTCCCGAAAGATATCAGATAAAATGTAGCGCTTTCATTTATATTTTAGTTCGGCTAGACTCTTTTTCAAGTGAACAATCCATCCATTGCTGAACAAACCTTCATTTCATCGTGGCAGAGCGGTGAGAGCGGAGGAAATATCCCTAAATATTATATGAGATGATGTAGAGAGAATCAGGTACACGCGCTAAAATAAAGGTAGACTGAATTCACATCATGGTTGGAGGGTGGACCGTCATGAACAAGTTTATTGTAGATGAGGACCTTCAGGTGATATTGCATAATGACGAGGATGGAACGAACACCCCGATTAAGGGAGGCATTACTGCTCAGGATTTTGAAGTCATCTCTACTTATCAAAAGGGATGGCTGACCTTCGCCTATCTGCGTGATCATCAGGGAATATGGTGGTTCAATGCCCGCAAGAATAAGGCGAGTTTGTTCAGTCGGGATACGGAAGCTTTTTGTGTGATCGATGAAGATTACTGCTGCGACTCTCAGTACGTCTATCTGGAAGATCAGGCCGTGCCTGACTCCGATCCGAACAGCTTCCGGCTGTTGCCGGATACGCCCTACTTTGCTCAGGACCAACGATATTTATATGTGAAGAGCAGCACGCATTTTCATCTATTTGAGGATATTGATACGAACTCTGTGATTGCTCATCACGACTATTGCACCGACAAGGACCACTTGTTCCATCTGTCCAGCTCTCTTCGCTATGCGAATGGGGACAAGGATGAGGTGAGGGCGTGGTTGCGTGAGCATCATTCCGACGTACCTGGCTGGTGGAATGATCATTATGCCCACAGTGCAAAGGGCGCTACGCAGATCAGAGGGAATTGGGTTGAGACTGCGTCGTCCATTTTTTATAAAACCGAATGGGGCGGTACGGCTCATCGAGAAGCAAAAGCGGTATTCAACCTTATTCGTGGAGCAGACAGGTCTACCTTTGAACCGTTGGACGAGCAGTTTGCACGGGACCGGGAACGTGTATATTTTCAGTGGCGTACTGTAAAAGGAGCAGACCCGGATACGTTCCAGTCACTAGGTGGACCCTTTGGTCGTGATGGCAAACATGTGTATTACAATGGTTACCGTGTGGAAGAAGCTGACGCTCGGCAGTTTGAAACTTATGCCGGAACGGAGCATCTTGGGCTTTCCAAGGATGAGCAACATGTGTATCGTGCCGAGGTTGTTCGGACAAGTCAGCCTTTTGGTCATCCAGACGTTGTGCTTCAGATCGTTAAGGAGGCAGACGCAACAACGTTTGAATTAAAAAAGCCTTCCGGCAGTTGGGCGGTGGATGCCGATCGTGTGTATCTATGGGGAAAACCGAATAAACATATCGATCGTGCCACCTTCACACATCTATTCGATGCCAATCCCCAGAGCTGGGCTATGGATCAGAATGGTCTATATAATGCCAATGGTAACCGCACGGTTAAGGGCGTGAGCGGCAGTTCATTTGTCATGCTGAATCAATATTGGGGCAAAGATGACCGTGTGGTGTTCAGCTTTGTGACGGGGAGTGTATATAAGTCGGGAGATGCAGCGACGTTTATGGTTACGGATGATATCGGGGGCGCCGAAGATGCGCTATTTCGTTATGTGGTGGAAGGCGGTATAGTGCGGAAAAAGAAGAGGTGAATTGAGCGGTTAGAGAGTTCTAGAACAGCAGAGTCATATATCGAAAAGAGAGAAAAAGGGATGGCAGACTTAGAAAAGAGTCCACTATCCCTGTTTGAATTCCTATTTATTTGGCGACATTCACCAAACTATTTATGACCTTTACGGACCTTGAGCTGCATCTTTTTGATCGTTGTATTCTGCATAAGCTCTAATACGAGTGGGCCTTTGCCATTCAGAATTTCCACATCTGTTACATTGTCTTGAATGGTAATGATCCCGATGTCGTCAGCCGTCACCCCTTCAAGCTTGGCGATGGTACCTACAAAGTCTACGGCACGAAGTTTCTTCTTCTTGCCTCCGTTGAAGTTCAGCTTCATGATCTGTTGGTTCAACTGTTCGCGCTTGTCCTTTTTACGTTCAGGAACGATCTTCAATCGCTTCTCAAAATCTTCTCTGCGGCGATCTACAGCTTCCTCGGAAGGAGCTTTCACGACAGGGATTTCGAAACCGATATAGGATTCAATCTCGGCCAGCCGTCGGCCATCTTTCGGTGTGATCAACGTAATGGCTTTACCTGTTTTGCCTGCGCGACCCGTACGGCCTGTGCGGTGGACATATCCCTCTTTTTCCAAAGGAATATCGTAGTTGATGACATGAGTAATATTGGTGATATCAATGCCACGTGCGGCTACATCCGTCGCGATCAGATAACGGAATTGTCCCCGTCTGAAGGCGTTCATGACTTCGATCCGCTCATCTTGCTCCATGCCACCATGGATACGATCTGCTGGATAGTCAAGGTCAGCCATGACCCGGAACAGTTTATCCACATTCTCCTGCGTACGGCAGAACACGATGCAGCTATCCGGATTTTCCACAATGAACAAGTCCTGAAGCAGCGCGGTTTTGTTCACTTCTGGCACATGAATCACAGCATGTTCGATGGTGGCTGTGGTCAGTCCACTTGCTTTGATCTCGATCTCCACCGGTTTGTTCATGTATTTGCGTGACAGCTTGGCTACATCTTCAGGGAACGTAGCCGAGAACAGCATCGTTACTCGCTCCTGCGGCAGTTTCTGAATAATCGCTTGCACCGTCTCGATGAAGCCCATATTTAACATTTCATCGGCTTCGTCAATGACAAGGTATGCGATTCGTTCGAGTGGCAGCGTGCCGCGTTCGATATGATCCAGTACCCGACCTGGTGTACCTACAGCGACATGTGTTCTTTGTTTTAACTCGGCTTTTTGGATATGAAAAGGAGACTGTCCGTATAGTGCGGTTGCTTTAATACGCTTAAAGCGGCCGATATTTGTAATATCTTCGTTAACCTGCAAAGCCAGTTCCCGGGTTGGTGTAAGAATCAAAGCCTGTGGCTTATTCTCATTCCAATCCACCAGCTCGCAGAGCGGAATGCCGTAGGCGGCTGTTTTACCACTGCCTGTCTGTGATTTGACCACAAGATCCTGGTTTTCCAGTGCTACAGGAATAACTTTGGTTTGTACCTCGGTTGGTGTCTCATAGCCCAGACTGTCCAGTGCTTTTACGATCTCTTCACCTAGTCCATAATCTTTAAATTGTTGCTCGCTCATCGTTTACCTCTTTTGCGTTAGTTTTGAATACTCTACATACAAGCATTGCACCGTACATTTATCGTATACCTCTTCATTATACTCTATATGCAGGCAGGCTAACGGAGTAAATGCTTCAAGTGTGTAAAATGTTTTCATGATTTCTGATTTGAGGGAGCAACCACCCATTGCTATTCGTGGGCAAATACTCTTAATTTCTGAAATGTGTATCATAACGTTCCACGTGAAACGAAATGTATCGGCGTATTTTGCTTGGTATTAATGAATGACCATCTTCACAGCCTTGGTTTGGGGAGGGTAAGATTGAGCTATAACTCCATTGATCCACACTTCTGCACTTCGACCAACGAGTGTCTCATCCAAAGAGACGGTGACAGTCTGTCCTTCGATGATAAGTTCGGCGTTCTTGCTGAGCGAAATCCAAATCGGTCCTGATTCAACACCTCCATCTTCTTTATTCTCTATGAGTACCTGACCTCTTTCTTCCTCAAAATCCTTAATAATTCCTCGTACATGTGGCTTCTCTTTCACTTGTTCTACGGACTTCTCTGTGCATCCAAGAGTTAACAAGAGCATGATGACTGGTAATAAGGATAACCTTCGTACAATGGACATCGGGTTACTCACCTCTCATCCTTTTTAATACATCTATAAAATATGGACGTTACCTGAGGCGACGAAGTTCCTATATATCAATAAAAAAGAACCAAATCATTCGATTCAGTCTGGAACTGGAATTTGGAATATGTTAGCATATGGGTAACTTACTGAACGGAGGGATACGTGTGCAAAATTTTTCCCGATTGAGATAGTGTGGCGAAAAACGTCTGTTTACGCTTGCTGTTTACTGCCTGTGTGCAGTTCATCGGGATCGGTTTGCCATTTTACACGTATGCCGCTAGTCGTCGTGAAAGGATCATTTTTCGAAGTGGTTCTTTGATGTACTACTATTTATTTGTGAGCATTCAGGTATGCCAACACCCGAAATGACCTGCACAGGCGAACGTGTCTGTGTTTTTTATTTTATCCAGGAAAAGGGGAGTGCCTGATATGACAAAACCAAACTTGAATGAAAATTTGGCAATTCAAAAGGAACTATTATCTTTAGCAAAACAGAACGGACTTCTTATCGTTGAGGAATCCCTTGAGATCAACGAGTCGGGTATGGACTTTCGTGTAGCATTTGCCACGGATGAAGAAGGCCGCAGATGGGTTCTGCGTCAGCCGCGACGCGAAGACGTATGGGAGCGAGCCGAGAATGAGCGCAAGGTGCTGGATGTGGTCCGAGGAAATATACCCGCACAAGTACCGGATTGGAGGATCTTCACGCCAGAGTTGATAGCTTATCCTTTACTTGAAGGTGATCCGATCGCAGTTGTGGATCCCGCAGGGGGAGGGTATGTATGGAGATTCCCTCAGGAGAGCTTATCGGATACATTCCTGGATTCACTGGCTACGACTCTCGCCACGCTGCATAACATCGATCCCGACAAGGCGAAGAAAGGTGGAGTGCGGATCAAGACACCTATGGAAGCTCGCAAAGAATTTGCAGCTAATATAGAGGAGGTTAAGCAGAATTTTACGGTGCCAACCGAGTTAGTTGAACGCTGGACGGTATGGCTTTCTGTAGGTAGTTATTGGCCTCAGCACTCGGCGTTTATCCATGGTGATCTGCATCCGCCGCATATTATTGTCGATGCTGCCCAGCGAGTAACTGGACTTATTGATTGGACGGAAGCGGAGATTGCAGATCCGGGTAAGGATTTTGTCATCTACTATGCACTCTTTCAGGAGGATGGGCTGCGTGAGCTTTTGAGTCGTTATGAGAAGGCAGGGGGAAGAACATGGCCCCAGATGCTGGAGCATATTCGGGAGCAGTGGGCAGCCTATCCTGCAATTGTTGCCAAGTTTGCACTGATTACGGGGAAGGAGTCTGACATGGAGATGGCGAGAGGCATGCTTGCGAACTGGGATGTAAAGAGAGGTTGAGCATCGAATTTATATGAATCTTAATGATGTCAGATGAGGGAGGATGAGGTATGGTTCGGGTGTCATGTTGGTTGTTAAGTATCGTACTGGCTATGGTCAGCCTATCCGGGTGCTCGTCCCCTTTTTACGAATCGTTTAATGCCGCAGGGAGCAGGTTATCCTCTGATCGAATGAATGAACTCCGCAAGGAATATCCGCTATCCACTGGCGTCCCCGCGACGATTAACATGAGAGAAGTGAGCTTCAGAGAGATCATGTCATATGGGGATGGGGTCGTTGTGGCAGAGGTTATGAACGTTTTGCCGAGTTTTCGAGTGGAGCTGACTACTGAGCCAGGCACGCCTGAGCGAAAGATGGCTGATAAGGATAGGGCTAATGGAATCACACCCTACCAATCTGAATTCATCTCTTATCAGGTGAAGGTACATGAAGTAGTAACAGGAGCTGATGTACCCAAGGATACTTTTTTATTTTACAACGCTGACTTCGCAGGTGTGGAGCCTGAACTTAAACCAGGTATGAAGATTATCGCTGTAGTCAAAAAGGGGACGACCGGAGAACAGCTGGGAGGATATTCGTTCACTCGCTACGGCACGTATTATATTGTCGATGGTGACTACGTACTTGCCGCCTACGAGGGGGAGTCGGAGGAATTACGTGATTTTACGGAAAAAACAAATGGCATACAGTTGGACTTTTTCATGGATAAAATTAAGAACTTGCCCTCAGGCTAAATGTCTTCATTCCCACAGAGCAGTAGAGGAGCGGCAATACGCATAAACATTGGTTAACATAGCAAAGGGCGATCCTGACCATGAGTTCCATGGGAGAATCGCCCTTTTTTTCGTTAAGTGTGGTGCGTAACGATTGCTATTTCAAAAAACTCACATATTTCCCGTATACAAATGCTACACGTCCATCCAGCTTCACTTTTACCCAGCCATATTTGTCTGTACTGATCACCTCAAGTACGGTGCCCTTTGGTACCGCAGCAACGACCTTCGCTTTGGATGAAGCGCCAGCGCGTACGTTCAGGTAAGCCGCAGTGACCTTGGCTTGTTTGCCTTTGTTGACGGTATCCGGTTTACCAGTGCTTGGTGTTGATGGTTTACCAGGTTTCGATGTGCCTGGAGTTGGTTTTGGTACTGGTGTTGTCGTAGGCTTCTCAGGTTTAGGTGTTGTCGTACCGTCAGCTCCGCCTGCTGCCGCTTTGCGAGCTTTGTTCAGCTGCTGATAGAACGCTCCCTTGGTTTTCACGTCTGCGAATTGTGCTGCACTCACACCTGCTTTGGCAGATAGCGTATCAATCTCTTCTTGAGTCACTGCATCCAAAATGTTAATGGAGGCAATGTTGGTGTACTTGCCATCTTCCGTTGTTGGCACAGACATGATGCCATCGTTAACTAACTCCACCACATCTGCACGTTCCGGTGCAGTCAGGTCTACGCCAGTGATTTTCCAGTTGTGTTGAATCTTCGGTTCGTAGACACCTTTCATGACATCTTTCAGATAGGCGATGGACAGGTTGCGAATCGTGCCTTGAATCTCACCAAATGCCGAGGCATCCTTGGAGGACCAGAGCTGCTTGAACTTGCGACCTTCCATGGCGCCGTCTTTGGCAATCAGCGCTTCCATTCGATAGGCGTTCATGCCAAGTTTCAACGTATCGTCTTCTTTGACTATTGATCCATTGCTGTACTTAAGATTCGTAATCCTGCTGCCGTATGGCTTGGTCAGGTCAATCTCATACGTTACGCCGCCGAAGAAATCATCGGTGCTGTATTTGGAAGCACGACGTTTCGGATCAAAGCTGATGGTCACATCACCCGGGCGAGTGGAGTTGAAGTATCCCGCAGACCACTCCATATAATCCATCAGATCACGTCCCGTCACTTCATACACGGTTACTTCACCAAAGGTGTATTGGTAGTTGAACGCAATATCCTTTTTCTTGATCGGGCCTACATCCAGCTTGGCTTTGTCGTTATCAATCTGGTGCGCGACCACATCGGCATCACTGTAATGCAACATCACTTCGGTGAAAAAGTCAGACAAAGGTGTTTCCTGGATCTGCACCGCAGGGATACCCTTAATCTCATCAGCAGGGACCAGGTTCGTTCCTTTCAGTTCAGCCACTTCAATGTTGGCATCGGCACGAGCGAACTCGTGGAATGGATGCAAGGTCTCTTCCAGCGCAGGATCGGAGACTTCATATGTTCCATCTGCTGCTTTCACAGCAAGAGCTTGAGCTTCCTTGCTTTTCAGCACAACTTTGTCGCCGTCTTTTTCAAATGTCAGATCGATTCGTGAAATATGTGAGCCATATTTATTTGGTTCGGAGATCAATACGCCGTTAACCGTTTGGGATTCAATTAACGTATGCATGTGTCCGGCAAAAATGGCAGCCAGCTCCGGGTTGGCGTTGGCGATATCCGTCACTCCGGTTCCCGGATTTCCGTTCTCGTTATCCAATCCCATATGCATGAGTCCAACCATGACATCGACTTTGCCTTTCAGCTCGGCAATGGCCTTTTTTGTCTCTTCCACAGGATCTTTGACGATGATGCCGTCCAGGTGATCTGTCCCTTTTTCAAACTCGGTAATCATAGGTGTGTTCATTCCGATAACACCCACTTTGATTCCGTCTTTCTCGATAATCGTATAGGCAGGCATGTAGCGGTCGCCGTTTTCTTTGAAAATGTTACCCACGAGAGGTTGTCCATTGAATTGGGAAGAGATCTTCTCCAGTACGTCCAGCCCAAAGTTAAACTCATGGTTACCCATAACCCATGCGTCATATTTCATTTCGTTCATTGCAACCATCATGGGAGATTGAGGTTGATCATTGAACAACTCAGCCGAGTTATCCTGAATCATGTCTCCTGCATCCAACAGGATCGTATTGGGATTCTCCGCACGAACTTTTTTCACAATCGTGTAGAGCTGTGTCATGCTACCAGTTGGATTTGGACCGTCCAGAGCGTAGTCCCACGGCATAAATCGACCATGTATATCCGATGTACCCAGCAACGTGATCTTGGTCTCCTTGTCTGCCTCAGCAGCCTGAACCGGAGTGGAAGCAAAAGGGGCAAACAAAATGGAGGCACATAAGAGGAAAGATAAAGGCCATCCGGCGAATCGTTTCGTTGAAATTTTGCGCATGTTGTAATCTCCCTTGTTATCTAGTGTGTGTAAAGATATGTATCATTTCATACTAGATAAACATGTGGTGAATGTAAACTCCAATGTAAGAGTTATGTTGGATTTAAGAGAGTGAATCTATAAATAACTTCAGAAAGGGCACAAAATTCTATTTTTTTACAATAATATACTATAATTTGACAGGTGTTAAAAACCAAAATTATCCAGTAAAATGGTATTTGTAAGCGCTTAACAAAAATGAATATTAAGGAGGAAAATCATTGATTAAGTCTAAGTGGTTCAAAACAGTCGGCTCATTGGCATTGGTAGGGATTCTCGTTGCTTCTGTTGCGGTTGGTAGTGTGAGTGCTGGTTTGGCGAAAGGTAGCAAATTTCTGGGCAATATTATTGCCAACCAGGTTCCTTCGAATTTTAGCCCATATTGGAATCAGGTAACTCCGGAGAACTCTACCAAGTGGGATGCTGTTGAAGGCACACGCAACGTAATGAATTGGGGCCAGGCGGACATGGCCTACAACTATGCTAACAACAACGGGTTCCCGTTCAAGTTCCATACCCTCGTATGGGGAAATCAACAGCCAAATTGGATTAACAGTCTCTCAGCCGCAGATCAGAAGGCTGAAGTGACACAATGGATTAAAGCCGCAGGACAGCGGTATTCGAAGTCTGCCTTCGTTGATGTGGTGAATGAACCTCTGCATGCGAAACCATCCTATCGCAATGCCATTGGTGGAGATGGGGCAACGGGTTGGGATTGGGTTATCTGGTCATTCCAACAGGCGAGACAAGCCTTCCCTAACTCCAAATTGTTAATTAATGAATATGGTATTATCGGTGATCCTGCTAAAGCGGACCAATATATCCAGATTATCAACCTTTTGAAAAACAGAGGTCTAGTTGATGGTATTGGAATCCAAGCGCATTACTTCAATATGGACAACGTTTCTGTGAGCACGATGAACACGGTATTGAACAAGCTTGCAGCGACAGGGTTGCCGATCTATGTATCCGAGCTGGATATGACAGGTGACGATAATACACAATTGCAACGTTATCAGCAGAAATTCCCTGTGCTGTGGAAACACTCTGCTGTTAAAGGTGTGACGCTGTGGGGTTACAACCAGAATCAAACCTGGCAGGCTGGCTCCCACTTGGTCAATAGCAACGGTACAGAACGTCCGGCTATGCAATGGCTGAGAAATTACCTGGCGAACAATCCTTAAGCGTGCGTTTGCATGAATCTGAGCTTCCTTTGTGAATCCGGTAATCATATAACACCAAATGGCGCCTGTTCTACATGTTAAGCATGGGAATATGGCGCTATTTGTGTTAGTGCTTTCTCTCAACAGTATTTGGAAATTTATGGTACGGGGAAGCATTTAATTTTAATCCAAACCAATACAAAAGCGATCAGTGCAAATATCATTCCACTCCAGATCAGTTGATGTATTCCCAGGTTTGCGATGAACCAGCCGCCGATGGCAGTACCCAGGGTAATACCGAGGTTGGAAAAGGATACATACAAGCTGTTGCCGAATTCAGGCGCATCCTGCGCTTCAGCGGTTAACCAGGTTTGACTTACAATCAATCCTCCTGAATGCACGGATGCCCAGAGGATAACTACAATAACCATCCATATGAAGTGGGGACCGGCCCAATAGACGAGTGCGTAAGCTGCTATGTAGAGCAGGGGGAACATGAGAACAGTACGGACCACGCTCTTACGCAGAAACTGTCCAAACCCCAAATTTCCGATGATCATGACGACACCAAAAACGGTTAGCATGACGCTGATCCATGATCCGCTCATTTGAGTGACCTGTCCAAGATACTCAGCGAAATAGCTGTACACGGAGAACATGGCGGCGAATATAAAAATGACTGCGGCAACATTCAACCATAATCCAGGTTTGCGCAGAATACCGAGCTGCTTGCCATAGGACATCTTTTCCTTCACGGGCATCGAGGGTAACCAGATCCATATGCCGATCAAAGCGACCACACTGACCATCGCTCCAAACAGGAAGGCAATTTCGAGAGATAGGCGTTCAGCAAGATACGATGTCAGCGGCACGCCAAAAGCAAAGCCCGCGGTAACTCCGGTAAATACTTTGGCGACGGCCTGGCTGCTTTTCTCTGCTGGAACAAGTTGGGCACTGGTGACCAGGGCTACGGAAAAGAAGACGGGATGGAATAGCGCGGGAATGATACGGAAGATAAGCATGGTATCAAATGTTGTGGCGTAGGCATAGACGACGTTCGAAATGGCAAACATCAGCACAGCGGCTAAAAGGATGATTTTGTGATTAATTCCAGACGCCAGCAAGGTGAGAAAGGGACCCGCAATGGCTACAACCAGCGCAAATATACTGACTAGCCAACCTGCCTGTGCAGCCGAGATACCGAATTTATGCGCAACCTGAGGCAGTACCCCCACAATTCCCATTTCTGTTGTAATGATCCCGAATACACCGAGTGCCAGAATCAGGATTAGGAGCGGGTTGACCTGTTGTGATTTCATGTAAAGCGTACCTCCAATAAAATTTAGATATACAGAAAAATAGATATGATATACTAAAATGGGACTGCTTCTCCTCCTATAATGTGATGGACATGAGCGTAAGTTCTCTGGGTTACATTATATCTAGATTTATAGATTTGTAAATATAAAAGGTGAAACGTCATATCTTTAAGTCGTCTTCGGCTTGTGTTTTACAGGAGTAATCATGGTGACAATAAGCATGGTCTGGCCCATGAAAAATAGCGCCGGCTCAAGGTCCTGAGCTCAACGCTATTGATGTCCGCGTTTTTAACGATGTGTTGGATTAGTTATTTCAGTTGAATAACCATGCTGTTGAAGGAATCAGCCCCCAGTTCAATATGAAGGGTCTGCCCTTCCTCAATGGTCAGATACAGATTTCGACGGTCTTGGAATGGATTATTAATGACAATGATGAGACTGTTATCCGGGTTGCGGAAAGCGACGGATTTACCGCTCCAGGCGCCAGACAAGCCGACTCTTCGAGCACCAGGAACAATATGATGAGCGAAGTGTTTCATCACATAATACTCGGGGTTCCGAGTAGCCTCCTTATTGTCTGGATCTACCGTGATCATGGAATTCTGTTCCCAGCCCCATGTGCTGCGGCCTTTGGGTTCCAGAACCATGTTCCAGTAGATGTACGCGTTCACGCCGTTGCTGAAGTAATGCTGGTAGAGATTATATACATATTTGGCGTAGTTCCATGAGTTGTTGCCATCGCCGCATTCGTTCTCGGTCTGCATATAACGCAGCTCAGGATAACTCGCGGCGGTACGTTGAATGGCATTTTTGCCAGCCCATTGATACCCAACACCTTTGATATAGGAATAGGCCTTTGGATCACTCAGGACAAGCCCGGCATACTCGTCGAAGTCATTTGTTTTTTTCTTGATTAATTCCTCCCATGGGTCAGGAGCGTTGATTGTCCCCAGCCAGATTTCCGTATCCAGACCGTGTTGGTCAAAAGCCGGGCCCAGATAATCGGCGATAAACTCACGAAGCTGCTCGCCTGTCCACATGCAAGAAGGGAACTTCTGATCTGCAATCACTTCGTTCTGCACATGCACCTGATGGATGGTAATGCCTGCGTCATGGTATGCCTGTACAAATTTTACGAAATACAGGGCGTAGGCTTCCAGAATAGCTTTCTCCCAACGAAGAGTGCCATAGTTATAGGCTTTCGGCGATTTCATCCACGTTGGCGGACTCCATGGCGAGGCGAAGAATTGCAGATTCGGGTTATAAGTCAGAGCTTCCTTGATGTAAGGAATCAGATATTTGAAATCACGTTTGATCGAAAAATGTTCCATGGCCACGTCGCCGTCCACCTCGTTGTGACTATACCACTGCTCTGCATAATCACTTGCGCCGATGGGCAGGCGACAGATGTTAAACTTGTGCTCACCCTCTGGATGGAAGAGAGAGTGAAATACCTCATGGCGCTGCTCCTCATTCAAGTGGGACAAAGCAATATAACCAAGCTCGTTAAAACAGCCACCAAACCCTTCCACAAGTTGGTGCTGTTCACCCGTTAGTTTTAAGTTAGCGCTTTCATTGGTCGGCACAAAAGATAGCTCTCTCCACGGGCTGTCTTGGGTTGTGGAATAACCAGTGAGCATGAGTGTCATATGAATTTCCTCCTCGATTGAACCTCAGTTGTCATATATATTACGTTCAGTATAACAACTACCGCGGTAAAAGAAGATGTGCTAAACCGTGTATAATTTACCCTAATCGAAGATAAAGCATCACGAGTTCGTATCCGCACAGACAGATCGTATACTGTATTTGCTTGTAATCGGCGATGTCCATATACCATTATCCAATGTCCTAACACAACTGCCATAACACAACAAAATCCCCGCTGATTGTTCAGACGGGGACTTTCGCTATGTTTTTCTTAAGGCTGTACAGTCTCACCAAGCTGTTTATTTTCAAAAATCAGAATCGTTTTGCTGCTTCCGATGTAACCAACCGTCGTATTGAATTGCTCCGAGATGAAGCGTACCGGTACAAAAGCTTTACCATTTTTCATCAGAAGAGAAGCATCATTGATCGCAAGCGTATCATCCACAACAACTTGTTTGTTGCCCACGCTCCAGCGGATGGTCTTGTCATTCTGTGTGATCACAGCTTCCCGCGTACCGCTGTTCCAGTTCACACTGGCATTTAACTGCTCCGAGACAAAACGCAGAGGCACATAGGTCCGCCCTTCATCGATAAAAGGTGCAGCATCCAATGCGTAAGAACGATCCCCGACATAGGCAGTGGTGGACCCTTCAATCAGACGCTGGAAGCTGCCCTGCGGCGTCCGTTTCTGCTCCCGCACATTCATCCGGTTCATAAGCTGCATCGTATGACTGCCACTCACAACATCCAGATAATTGTTCTGCACCGTGAGTCCGGCAGGCTCAACCTCTGAGACAGAAGTCTGAATACCGGAGGATAACGAGGTAGACGCCGAGATATCCTGTATAGCATTTGTCGCTGACTGATCACGGGTAAACGTAAAACCTGCGATCGGTGTCAGATCCCACACCCGGTTGTTGGATAATTTTAATACGTCCAGGCTGGAAAGCTGCCGTAAAGGTTCCAGATCATAGATCTGATTGGATTCTGCATTCAGCTCTGTTAGCCCAGTCAGCCCCTCAAGCCCCTTGAGATGCTGTACTTGGTTACCAGAGATATCAAGTGTCCGAAGGCGTGTCATGTGCTCCAGTGGTGTCAGATCCGTGATTTGGTTGCCTGCCACATTCAGATTCCGCAGTGTATTTGGCAGTTCAGCCAGTACGTCCAGCGTCTGAACCTGGTTGTTTGCTACATTGAGTTGTTGGAGCTGGGTTTTACCCATGAGTGGTGTCAGATCGTTAATCGTATTGTTCGAGATCTCAAGCCACTTCAGCGCATCCGCATCCGAGAGAGCCGCAAGACTGGCAATCTGGTTACCGCTGGCGTGGAACGTATGTAATCGGTTGAATCCACGTACAACCTCTATGGAAGAAATGGAATTGTTGCTGATATACAGCCGTCCCAAGTCTTTCAATTCAGTAAGTGCGTCTATGGATGTAATGTAATTATTGCGAACATCGATTTCCCGAAGCTGGGTTAGGTGCTCCAGTGGTGTGAGATCCTCAATCTCATTTCCATATAATCGGAGGTGAGTCAGATTGGTTGCATATTCGAGACCGGAGAGGCTGTGAATACCTGCATTGCTCAGATCCACCACCTCAAGCTGCTCCAGATCCGTTGAAGTTAATGGCACATCCAGAGGTTTGTTCAGGATTAACTTCAGTCCGTCCTCCAAAGCGGGATCTTCAATGATTCCCTCGCCCAAGTCCGTAGTGGTGTAAGCCATGGCTTGCCCCGATGCCCCGAGACTCAGGATGAATACTAGAAATAGTAGCGTCATTCTTCTCATTGCATGCATTCCCTCCGATTTTTAGAATTATAAAATAATCCGAACAGATTGAGTTAGATAAGTATAGTATTTACACGATAACAGCAACCGGAAGGTTGTTCTGCCCACGGAGTGTTCAGTGTGAATTGAAGAGTTTAACATATGTAGGTTCGGCTCAAAGCACATCTATAGTTATTAACCCGTCAACAGGGAAAAGGAACAAGAAATTTCGTGATGGGTATTTCTCTACTTCTATTCTATATGAAACAAACCCTGCTCTGCACTCTTCAGAGACATGTTTATCAAAAAAAATAGAACATCTCCCGCAGACCCTATTCAACCCACCCTTGAAACGGGTAAAGATGAAGTAAAGATGCCATTTTGGAGGGGAAGATGTGAGTATGCGTCAAGCCATGATCATTAGTAATCCATCGTCAGGTAAGGAAGAGGCCGAGCAGTATGTGTCCCAAGTCAGAGAAATTCTGGAGTCACAGCAGTATGAGGTGGTTGTTAATGAGACGGCTGGGGAAGGTGATGCCACCAACTACTGTCTGAGCGCCTGCAAAGACGGCTGTGATCTGGTCATCTCCATCGGAGGCGACGGTACACTGCATGAGACGATTAACGGCATGATGGATCAGGACCATCGTCCCCGATTAGGCGTTATACCGCTAGGTACGGTGAATGATTTTGCACGTGCGCTGAATATCTCGCTTGACCCGGAAGAAGCCATTAGGCAGTTACGTTCGAATCAGACCCATATCGTGGATTTGGGGAAAATCAATGATCGCCTGTTTGCCAACGTTGTGGCTGCGGGTTCTTTGGCAGAAGCTTTGTTCTCCGTATCCTCGGAAGAGAAGTCGAAGTTGGGATCATTCGCATATCTCAAAGAAGGCTTGAAAGAACTGGTGAATACACCAGCCAATCATCTAACCATCGAATATGACGGACAGTTCTGGGAGGGGGAATCGCCACTTTTTCTGGCGGCGCTGACAAACTCGGTCGGAGGATTCGAGAAGTTGTCCCCGGATGCAGAGGTGGACGATGGTCTGATACATTGTTTTGTTGTTCGTAATATTAGTGTGTTCAACAGTCTGTCGCTCGGCACTTCCCTTTTCTTTGGTAGTCTGAAAGACCATAAGGACGTGGACTATTTTACAGCCAGAGAAGTTCATGTTTGCTCAGACGAAGCCATTCGCACCAATGTAGATGGGGAAGAAGGTCCTGCCCTACCGATTCATATCGGTGTCCTGCCAAGGCACATTGAGGTTATCATACCGGAAGAAGTATAACCTATTCTTTTGGATCTATAGGCTGGAATGAAGAACCTATCATTTCTCCATATGAATGTAGGATAAAGCTATTGAAACCGATTGCAGATATATGTCACAATCAAAGGTAAGATACACGATAATATTCGAATATGGAGGGAAAACATCTTGAGAACGATTAAATTGGGTAGCAGTGCACTAGAAGTACCTGTAGTCGCGGTGGGCTGCATGCGGATTAATTCACTAGACGGTAAGGAAGCCGAACATTTTGTTCGTTCTGCAATGGAGGTTGGCGCGAATTTCTTTGACCATGCCGACATTTATGGTACAGGAACATGTGAGGAGATCTTCGCCGAAGCGGTACAGATGAATCCCCAAGTTCGTGAAAATATGATTCTTCAATCCAAATGCGGTATTCGCAAAGGCATGTTTGATTTCTCCAAAGAGCACATCCTGAATTCAGTCGACGGCATCCTGCAACGTTTGAAGACGGAATATCTTGACGTTCTACTTCTGCACCGTCCTGATGCATTGGTTGAGCCAGAGGAAGTGGCTGAAGCCTTTGATCAACTGGAGCGCGAAGGCAAAGTGCGTCACTTCGGGGTGTCCAACCAGAATCCGAACCAGATCGAATTGTTGAAAAAATACGTGAAACAGCCACTGGTAGCCAACCAGTTGCAGATGAGTATTACCAATACCACGATGATTGACAGTGGAATCAACGTGAACATGGAGAACGACGCTGCGGTTAACCGTGACGGCAGTATCCTTGATTATTGTCGTTTGCATGATATCACCATTCAACCATGGTCTCCGTTCCAGTACGGATTCTTCGAAGGTGTATTCCTGGGCAGCGACAAGTTCCCGGAATTGAATGCAAAGATTGACGAGATTGCTGCGAAGTATAACGTGAGCAATACAACGATTGCAATCGCATGGTTGCTTCGTCACCCTGCACAGATGCAACCTGTGACAGGCACGATGAATATTGAACGTCTGCAAGACTGTGTAAAAGCAGGAGATATTCATCTCACTCGTCCAGAGTGGTATGAAATTTACCGTGCGGCAGGCAATATACTGCCTTAAATCCAAGTTATAGTGAGCATGCTGACTGCTGAGTCAGTTGAGGACACGAGCCCGTGGATGGCTCGTGTTTTTTGTCTATTTTCAGGTTTGATGTGAGGCGCGTTTTCGATATAAAATAAGAATAGAGATCTGTGTTTCAATTAAAGGATTAAAATGTAATTAATACAAATTAGTTGAAATTATTATATTGACCGATACTTTCTAATTACATATAATTACTTTTGCATACCGATAATCCCGTTTATGTTTTTTATTTTGGAGGGTGGTGTTCGTTTGGAGTCGACAACCACGATACGCGATCACTTGGAAAGTTATCTGAAGCGTGAACAGATGTCCATTAGTCATTTTTCGGAAACGTCAGGGATTAATTCGGGTACGCTCAGCAACATTTTGAATAAAAATCGGCCTATTGCCATGCAGCAGTTGGATCGGATTACTTCCGCCATGAGACTGGAAGAAGGTTACTTCTATGAGTTATACATAGATGAGTGTTTTGTACACGCGACCCCGGACTGGCGAAGACTGGGACCCTTCCTTCATCGCTGTGCCGAGTTGGACAAGTTGGACTGTATTGAAGAGGTTATTCGTCTGATGATGGATAATCTATCCTATATTCCATTGTTATTTGATGTGGCTGAAGAATTCTACCAAGCGGGTAAATTCAAACCGGCCATTCTTCTATATGAAAACATTGCTGAAAGCGAGAAAATGCAACATTCCGAGCGGCTTGCACTCTGTCAGTATCGACTGTTCCGGTTGGGACTGACCAATGATCAGCACCGGAATCTGATTATTGCATCTCGGTTCGAATATTATGTGGATCGGCTGGATGAACGCTACCAGTTGGATGCGCTTAACGAACTGATTAATGCATTTGCATCACTTCACAGATGGAGTAAAGTTCAGGAACTATCTGAAAAGCTGAAGGTGAAAGCAGCCATCCATTATGAGATGAATGGCCGAAGAAAACAAGAAGAGACCAAACGACCTATCGTTTTTTATATTATGTATGCGTATTTAGCCTGTGGAAGTGCCCACTTCCACTTGAACAACTATGAAATGGCATTGAAGTATGTTGCATTATACTCCGATTACAGTTGGGTGAAAGAGCCTGAACCTGAAGAAAAAGTGGTTATTCATCAGTTTCAGGAATGGGCTGAGGGTAATCGTTATATATATCAATTAATGGCTGGGCAGTTTGAAGTATTACCTGACTACCTCGCGTATATCTCAACGAAGGAAAATGAGATATTTCCAGCACTTTGTGATATTGTAACGGCTGCTAACCGTTATGATATGAACATAGATCATGTACTCAATCAATATGAGCCATACTTCACTTATCATGAACAGAGAAATCGGATTGGGAAAGTAAGCAAGCAGGTAACCGATGATCGCTACGTTCGTCTTTTAGCTGGATTAGGCACGTATTGTCTTAAAAAAGACAGGTTTGCGGAGGGATTAGATTTTGTACTGAACAGCTTGAGGTTTTCTATTGAAATTAGCGATGGACGAGGTATGCTTAGAGGTGTCGGACTGTTTGAGCAATACAGGGAATATGCGTCTGACACAGCTGTACAGCAGTACAAAATCTTGATTGGTGAGGTGCAGAAACTCAATGAAGAGAAAGCTGGCTTTGCTGATAGTTACATGTAGTATAGTGGTGAGCATTGTAGCTCCTGTTACTGGACCTGTCCCGACTGTGGAGAATCCAGACCCTTCAATTTATCGAACGAATGATCACGGTTTAGGGACATAAGCCTGAACCAATGGACGCTTCTGAATTCATTTCAGAAGCGTTCTTTTTTGTGTATCAAAGTGGAAGAATAAGTATGTCGTATCTCACATGCGCTTTTGATTGGCATAATACACTAAAATATGACAAAAAGGAGGGATACTATGGATCGCCTGGATTTGATATCACGGATCGAAGATGCCAGACAGTTGTTATATCGCATGCATATGGAATACGGTAGTCTGCTTCATCCGGAAGTGATCCAGCAATCCGTAGTCCTGGACGGGCTTATTAATCAATACAACAGAGCCAAGGTAGGAAAGGCGATGAATTAAGTTCGCCTATTTACATTTGCGTCTTTGTATACTATAGTTAGTTACATAAGTAACTAACCGACTAACTCACTAATGAATACGTATGAAAGTTGGAGGCACATGAAATCGACTTTGGATGAATCTCAGCCTATTTTTCATCAGATTGCCACGATGATTATGGATGATATTGTGGAGGGTAGATTAAAGGTGGAGGAGCAGGTTCCCTCAACCAACGAACTATCACGCTTCTACAATATCAATCCGGCTACAGCCCGCAAAGGACTGCAGGAACTCGTGGACAAGGGGATTATATACAAACAGCGAGGTGTTGGAATGTTTGTTGCAAAGGGAGCAAGAGAAGCTTTGCTCGTTGAACGGAAGCAAGATTTTTATGAAGAATATATCAAGCCTTTACTTGAAGAAGCCAGACGGATTCACATGAATGAAGACATGATTATTGATCTGATTCGCGGCAAGAAGGATAAGGAGAGTGAGTTATGATTCATATGGAGCAGGTCAACTACAGCTACCAGAAGACGCCCGTTCTGAACCAGGTTACGCTACATGAGAGTGAGCCAATCATTAGTGCAATCTGGGGAAGAAATGGAGCGGGTAAAACAACCATGATGAGTTTACTGGCAGGGCATAACCGCCCGGACAGTGGAACCGTTCAGATCATGGGTCAAGACCCCTATAATAATCTGGCTGCCCAAGAGCATCTGTGCTACATCCAGGAGAATCATCCCCTGGGGAAAAACTGGACGGTTAGTGACATGGTCCAAATGGGGCAATATTTTCATCCGCAGTGGAATCAGGATTTGGCGGAACGTTTAATCAATGTGTTCGAACTACCGGAGAAGAAGAAAATCATTAAATTTTCGAAAGGCATGAAGACGGCCACCCAGATTATATTAGGTCTTGCCAGTAATGCAAAGATAACCATTCTGGATGAACCCACCAATGGGCTCGATGCTGAGAAGCGTAAGTTCTTCTACAATGCGCTACTGGAAAGTTATGAAGATAACCCGCGTCTGATTCTGATATCCAGCCATCATATTGAGGAGATTCAGCCTTTATGTGAGTCCCTTATCGTTTTGCAAGCTGGAGAGGTGTTGTTAAATCAACCGATGGAAGAGATGCGCGAAAAAGGAGTTCTTCTAACAGGGGGGATTGACGATATCAACCGAGTAACAGCAGGTGTTAAAGTTATAGAGTCTTCCCAGATGGGATCGACTGTGAAAGTAATGATTGATGAGCCCTACTCGAAAATATGGAAGGATATCGCTCATTCGCAGGGTCTTTCCATTGAGAAAGCGACATTACAAGATTATTTGGTTAACAGGACCCGTAATCAAGAGGGGGTTAAACCATGAACGCAGTAAAAGGTACGAACCGACTGATTCGCGATGATATGCGTTTGTTTCTGAGCATATTTTCATCCATCGCTCTAATGCTCACCGTTGTATATCTGGCCATTGGCTTCATATTTGATGTCTCGTATTCTACGCAACTGTTTGGTCCCATGTATGGAGGGATATGTGCGTTTGCAATCGGGGGAATTATTACAATGTTTCCGGTTGCGATTGGTATGGGCAGTACACGAATTCAATTCATGAAATCCTTCTATATGAACTCGGTATGGATGGTTGCAGGCACCATGGTCATTCTGCATGTGGCGTATTTCCTCATACACCTGCTTCAGGAAAAAGGAATTGTTGACGTAACCCTTTATCAACCGGGCATGTTGTATTCAAGCGAGTATCATTTCTTATCCTACCTGTGGATCGATCTGATGTGCGGCTTTCTCGTACTGGGAATTTCCGTCTTCCCAACGGTTTGTTGGATGCGCTTGGGGATGCGTAACTTCTTCATTATGTTCTTTGGGGTAGGTCTAATTATCACCCTGATCGTTGTCTTTGCAGATTTTGGGGAGTGGATGAAGTGGTTTGCGAGTGTGAATATGATGGCACTGTTCACCATTCTGGGATGCATTGGTGGTGCGCTACTTCTATCTACGTACCCGATGATGAAGAATGCGCCGCTAACCATGAAATCCAAAAAAGACTGACAGGAAACGGTTATATAAAGGAACCGGGGCAATAAATCTATGCGAAATTTCCTGCAAACCAAAAAACACGAGTGCGAACCACGCCTCGTGTTTTTGGTATCATCCTAAATCACTGAATATACCTATTCGGCAATCTTTGTGCAATCTAAACTGAAGGTGTATCCCTTAAGCCTGAGCTTGTGGTTTGAATCCTTCGTCTTTGAGGTACTCGCCGGCTTCGCTACGCGTTTCAAAAGCCATATCCAGATTAACACCGGAATACACATACCACATGTCATCTTCGTATTTTAAAGTCAGCGTATGTCCATCTTCATCAATCCACGTTCCGCCACCCGTAGAGGTTGTAGACAATACAGGAGCAGTATTTACTTGTTCTGGTTCTTTAAATTCAACTGCGTTGGGATTGTGAGACATTGCTTGGATCGTTTCATCTAACAACGAGCGCAGATCTGCTTCAGAGTAGTCACGAATATTAACGAATCCTTTAGCATCGGTCTCATAGTCAGGCAGTAGACCTGCATAGATATAACCGTTACCGTTAGGGTGAATATGGAGAGCAACAATTTTTTTATCATACGCGCTTCCCTCGTAGTGGAAATTAACACGACCGAGAGAAACATCTTTGCGTTGTAGTTGGGGATACGATTGTAGCACTTCAAGCTTTTGTTCCACGTTAAGCATAAATTGCCTCCTGTAAATGTTCAATAGAGGTGATTATAACATGCCCTCCAGTTAATTTCCCGATAAAATACTTCTCCCCAGTTCTTTCAGGTGTTGCATAGCTTGCAGATAAGGATAAGGTCCATAGCTTACGCGTGCTACACCCAGTGTGGCAAGCTGTTTTGGTGAAGGCTCAGGAGACGTAACCATAATGTTAATTGGCAGCGATGAACGTTCACACAATTCCTGAATCAGTTGGTGATCCTGCAATCCGGGTACAAACAGACCACTGGCTCCTGCATCTGCATAATGGCTCGAACGTATAAGTGCTTCCTCTAGGAGGGAGTGGTTATGGTGTTCAGGTGCATGTTGCAGAAAAATATCTGTGCGGGCGTTAATGAACAACGGTATGCCTGCTTGCTCCGCAGCTTCCCGGGCGGCGGACAATCTCGGACATTGCTCCTCCACAGTGTACAATCCCAAGCCAGTGGGAAGTTGATCTTCCATGTTGATTCCCACAGCACCATGAGCGATGACTTGCAGGATATTTTTTTTCACTTCTGACACAGACCTCCCATACCCTCCCTCTATATCGATCGTTACAGGCAGATCCACGCTTGCTGTAATCCGTGCAAGATTGGCAAGCACCAGATGGAATGGCATGGCTTCACCATCTTGTTCACCGTGTGCCGCAGCAACGGACCAGCTTCCGGTCGCAATGGCCGTTGCTCCAGCGGATTGGATGGCTTGTGCGCTTCCAGCATCCCATACATTAACGAGGACAAGTGGTTTTCCTTTCACATGGTATTGTTGGAATAACGTCGCTTTCTCTTCTAAGGTACTCATATTATGTTGGCTCTCCTTTGTTATATCCATGCATTCTTTTGAGCATCTCTTGTGCACTTCAATTCTGTTTTTCAGCTACCCTGTTCCTGTTGTTTCTCATGCGTCAAAAGCCAGTTCTTGCGAGTTAATCCCCCGCCGTATCCGCCCAGTTCACCACTGGCATTGATCACACGGTGACATGGGATCACAATCGCAAGCTGGTTGGCCCCATTCGCCTGTGCCACGGCTCGGCACGCAGTTGGTTTTCCCAGTGCATTTGCAATCTCCTGATATGACCTCGTTTCACCTGCCGGAATGGCCATTAGCTGTTCCCACACACGCTTTTGAAATGGTGTTCCTAAACAGAACAACGGTGTGTCGAATGCTGTCCGAATACCTTGAAAGTACTCGTTTAGTTCACGCTCAATGGACTGGATGGGAGCTGTAGTGCCGGGCACAATCGCTGATTTGGTTCGTTTGCGCAGACGCTCAACTTCGCGTTCCAGGCCTCTGCGGTCCACAAATTCCAGTAAATATAGCGCCTCTTCATCTGCAATGGCCATCATTGGGCCGAGGCGGGTGTCAATCCAGGACGCTTTCAGGATATGTCCTTCATCGACTTGTGTAGGGGCGGCACCCATGATCCGTGAAAAGGCATCGCGGAAGCCGCTGCTTGATTCATATCCAGTAGTTAATTGGCTATCAATAACGGTGCGGCCGGAGCGAATATTTTTCAGGGCAAGTCCCATGCGGCGAGCGCGAGCATATTCAACAAAGGTCATGCCGAACCGCTTCTTGAACTGACGGCGAGCAGTGGATTCGTCGATGGAGAGGGCTTTGAAATCCTGTCCCTTCCAGCGTTTCTCCGGATGTTTCTCCACAGCTTCCACTAATATACGAACGACATCGGATACTTGGTTGGGATGAGAGAGCGGGCGACAGCGTTGGCAAGGGCGATAAGAGGCCAGAAGTGCCTGCTGAGCCGTCTCATAGAATTCGCAGTTTTCGAATTTTGGCTTTCGCGCAGGGCATGTGGGACGACAGAACACACCTGTGGTTCGGACCCCAACATAGAATAAACCCTCGTATTCCGAATCCTTGGCCACAAGCGCCTCGTAATATTGTTCCTTCAGATCAGCAGAAATCATGGGGGCACGTCCTTACCTCATTAGAATCTTTATCTATAACCTATTATAGAAAAACGTTGCAGCAAGCATCGCCGAAAATCAGGCATGAATATTGGATAGATTAAATCGGATATAACATTGAAATTTGGTTGTTCAGAATTTGTTTAGAGTGAACTGGTAGTATAGACCTATCAGGGTAGGGGCGATTAGGCAAAGATACCTATATAGTGAAAAAGTGAATTATTGATCATTCATTGTTATAGGAAAAATACATAGGTAAACATGAAATTAAAGATTAGCGGAATGAAAGTCTGGAGGTCGACTGGAATGAGATATTCTACGTACAAAAGTATTTATGAATCCGTTTATACCAAAACGTCCGAGCCTCGCACCATGTATGTTAAAGATCAATTCATGCAGCGTGCGAAGACGCCAACCTGGCTAGTGAAGATCGTCATCATAACTCTAATTATAATCATAGGGTGTAGTGCTGTATTCACTGCATTTGCAGGGGATGGGCAATTATTATCGGGGGACCAGATCGTTGTATCTCAGGGAGATACACTGTGGGGCATTTCATTGGCACATAAACCTCAGCAGATGGACACTCGTGTGTATGTAGAAGCCCTTAAGAAAGTGAACAAACTTGAGCAGAACGCCATCCGGGTTGGAGAAGTGTTAGTTTTGCCAGGGTTTGATCGATAAAATAAACGGTGCATGACGTCATGAACAGAGTTCTTTTTTACTCATCGAGGTGCAGTTACATACTGAATTTATTAATCATTTACATATAATGGAGCTTCATGTGGGACGATATGGTGTAGTGATTAGTAAGTGGTGTGTTGGATATACGTGCTGAAGATGAATGAAGGGAGAACTAGATGATGAAAATAAATATAAAGAAATCTGCACTTTGCATGTCTGTGCTCTGTATTTTGCTATTCGTCAGTGCCTGTGGCGCCAAGAATAATAATGAATCCGTTCAGGAACATGCCTATCCGCAGTCGAAGCAACCCGTAGAGGAAGCTGGAGAAAACTCTGTTCCGAATGCGGATGCGAAGAATAACAATGACAAAGGCAGTGCCAGTGGTGAAGAGGGCAAGCCTACAGCTCAATCGGAATCCACTGAACCGTCTGAGCAGATTGATATCGTCATTGACCAGTCGGAGAAACCGAGCGAGGGTAACAGCTTTGATTTTGGAATTAAACAGGTTCCGAAGGGCTATACACTAACGGAGATGCGATGGACGTCTAACATGGTGACGATTGTGAATTCACTACAGGAAGCCATTGAACATGGTGGAAATGGTGAAGAGGGGTTTTACTTTAGTGGCAATGGACAATTCTCCGGCTTTATCTATTCGGATGAGATGAAGGGCGAGCGGGGGAAAGCGACATTTGTCTTCACGAATGATGAGGGGAACGAAATCATGTCCGAAAAGGAAATTACGTTGAAGTAGCGCAGGCACATCATGAAGGCTCCATCGAGAGCCTGTTGAACAGGAAAAGCAGCCACTTGGGCTGCTTTTTTTGACATACATAATTATAAGATCACCGATCTATCTGTTGCTACATAAAGTCAAAGAAATAACGGACCACGTGGAACATAACCGGAGAGGTGTAAGTCAGGCTGTCGACCCGGCTCAGGTAGCTTTTTTTGAGCGAATCGAACTTGTTATCATCTCCAATTAACAGATCGCGCTTCAGTACAGACACCGTCAGACTACCGAAGAATCCGGCCAGACTGATCAACACTCCGATGAACAGCGAGAATTTCCAATCAAATGGCGTCAGGTAGGGATGGATAAAATAAGACGTAGCTGTCGTTACAATAAATGCACACGCGAACCCTTCCCAGGTGACAAAAGGATTGGCGGTAGGCACCACTTTTCGTTTGCCCAGATAGAGAGAGACCAGATAGTGCACCACATCATTAAGCTGTGTTAACACGACCAAGAACAACACCAGCTTGGACCCGTACTCCGGTGTGGCAAATGGAAAATAGGCCAGGTGGCTCAGTCCAAACACCATCAGCATTAGTCCCCATTGTGTGGAGCTGACACTGCGCAGGAAGCCGACTGTACCTTTGTTGATCAGGCGTGGCAGGGGCAATACCAGGAACACATATAGTGGAATAAACACGATAAACATGCCATACCATCCAATGTAGATCCAATAAAACTGAACTGGAATCGCGAGATACGCCCACAGGAACAACCTGCGGTCGGCTTTGCGTGTACTGCGAATCATGGAGAAGTACTCTTTGAGTGAGAAGAATGCAAGCATCATGAGGGAGATCAGGGACACGATGGGGTTAAAAAGGGTGGCGAGGCAGAAGATCACAAACATACCCCACCAGGTTTTGATTTTTTGGCCGATGCCTGAATAGTCCTTGCTTGGCTGAAGCTTTGCAATAACTTTGTAGACGATATGTATCACAAGTAAAGCTGTGAAGATTAACGTTAGTGTAAAGAGTGAACTGCTCACGTACCGATCACCTGCTTATTCAAAGTAAGATTCCATTATAGGGTACCTATGTTATTATGAAGGAATAGTGCCAACTTGATAAGGGGAAATTTTGTTATGACAGTTGAACGCTCCATCTATATTTTGCTTACGAATACAGGAACGCTGTTTACCAAGGTTATTCAGAGCTATACTCGAGCGCCGTATAATCACGCATCAATCGCATTTGACAAGGAATTATCCGAACTGTACAGCTTCGGTCGCAAGCATCCAAGTAATCCGCTGAACGGCGGGTTTGTGAAGGAAGATATTCAGACAGGTACATACAGCAAGTATCCCAATACCACGTGTGTCATATATGAGCTTCAGGTGACGGATCGTGAAGTGGAAAAGATGAAACGCGTGCTGCACATCTTCATCCGCAGCCGCCAGAAATATATGTACAATCTGCTCGGCGTGATCGGCATTACGCTCAAGGAACCGGTGGAGTTCAGCAACTCCTACTTCTGTTCCCAATTTGTAGCCGAGATTCTACAGCGTTCAGGCATCAAGCTGTGGAACAAGCTGCCTGCGCTGGTGACACCGGATGATTTTCGCCAGAGTGAACGATTGCAACTGGTCTATGAAGGAAAGCTAAGCGAGTATACGCTGGGGAATGCAGACCAAGAGTAGAGTAGGTGTGTGTGCTGATGCTTGCCAAGCAAATCCAATCATGAGATAGCCTGCTGCCACGGATAACGCGGCAACAGGCTGTTTGTGTACTTCATGTAGATGATGGTGAGGATGAGGATCGGTCAAAATCAACCTCTTCAAGAAATTCGATCACTTCACCATTGGGACTGTGGACGAGCGCATTTCTAACCCGAAGTGCAGGTTCGCCAAGCGATATCCAATCCGGTTCAACATAGGCCTTGGCTCCATGGGCGAGCGCTCGCTGATAGATATCTTCTACATCATGCACGTAAAAGGCGAAATGTAACAGTGAGCCGTGCCGGACCGCTTCAGGAGAGGCGGCAGGTTCACCTTCGGCGGGAATGACGGCTTTTGGGTCAAATACCTCAATACAGGTGCGCTGATCCGGAGAGATCAGCATACATGCCTTGGTAATGTGGAAGGAAGGCAAAATCCAGGAGTGACCGACCTTGAATCCCAATACTATTGTATAAAACGCCAGAGTATCTTCGTAATTACGAGCCTGAATGGCTACATGTGCAAGTCCAATAACACTCACATTACATCGCTCCTTCTTCAGATTGTAGTCTAAATTATAGGGTTGATATCGCATTGGAACCATACAATTTCAAAGGATATAATGAGATAAAATCGATATATTTTTAGCTAATTTATTAGAAAAACCTTATTAAATAAGGCGAAGACTCGGAGGTTTTACAAATGGAACACATGATTGATGAAATCGATCAGCAGATTATGCGCTTGCTGCAACATCATGCACGTATCCCTGTTGCACAGATTAGCAAAGAAATTAACATGTCCCAACCTTCGGTTAAGGAAAGAATCCTGAAACTGGAGGAGAGAGGTGTGATAACGGGATATTCAACGATCTATAATCTGGCCCGGTTAAACCGTGGAACCACGGCGTTTATTTTGCTCAAAACAGAGCATTGCGACGAGTTGGTCCAGTTCTGTGAACAAGCCATCGAAGTCACGGATGTCTATCGGATTAGCGGTGAGTATAACTATCTGATCAAAGTACAGACGGCGTCCATTGAAGAACTTGCCGGATTTCAGGATTCACTGGTGAAGCTGGGACCCTCCAAATCCCATATCAGCATGAAAAATATTATGGAAAACCGTGTTCTCCTTTAGGATATGAGAGAGACTAGAGAGAAGACATTTGTTCTGGCACCGGATTCGTTCAAAGAAAGTATGACAGCGAAAGAAGTATGTATCGCGATGGAAAAAGGGTTGCGTAAAATATACCCGACGGCACGCTATATTCATGTACCTATGGCAGATGGTGGGGAAGGTACGGTGCAGTCCCTTGTGGACGCTTCCGGCGGTGTCCTTCACCAGCACGAGGTGAGCGGACCATTGGGTCAGACAGTCACTGCGCAGTATGGCATTCTGGGTGGCGGAACAACGGCGGCCATCGAGATGGCATCGGCCAGCGGCATCCACTTGGTTACCAAGGACACCCGGGACCCGCTCCGGACGACAAGCTATGGAACAGGCGAGTTGATTGGCGCATGTCTGGACCTTGGCATACGCAAGATCATCATTGGTATTGGTGGTAGTGCGACCAACGATGGTGGGGCTGGCATGGCTGAAGCACTGGGGGCGAAGTTTCTGGATGCACAGGGTCAGCCGCTTGCGCGTGGTGGGGGGGCTCTGGATCAACTGGCTCAGATTGATCTATCCGGTCTGGATGAGCGTTTGCAGGGAGTGGAGTTCATTGTGGCCTGTGATGTGAACAATCCCCTATGTGGGGAGCATGGCGCATCAAGGGTGTTTGGACCACAAAAAGGGGCGACTCCAGAGATGGTTGAGCAGCTGGATGCGAATCTGTCCCATTATGCAGATGTGGTGAAACAGCAGCTGCACAAAGATATCCGTGATGTACCAGGAGCCGGAGCGGCTGGGGGGTTGGGCGCAGGACTCTTGATTTTTACACAGGCTGTATTACGTAAAGGGATTGAGATTGTCATTGAATATACTGAGTTGCGTAAAAAGTTGATTGCTGCGGATGTGGTATTTACGGGGGAAGGCGGCATCGACTTCCAAACGAAATTTGGCAAGACCCCCTATGGGGTTGCTCGGGCAGCCAAGGAAGCGGGTAAACCTGTGATTGCCCTTGCAGGTTGTGTGGGCGAAGGGATCGACACCCTCTACTCGGAAGGTATTGATGCCATATTTGGTATTGTGCCTGGAGCAGCGGATCTGGATCGACTATTGCGAGAAGGCCCGGAGAATGTGGAACGTACCACCGAGAATATTGCAAGAGTACTGAAGCTGGGTCTACTTTCTTAGGTCAGAGACCATCGGGGTCGTATGGGGCGGATTGGAATGTGATGTGACAAAGACGAGATACGGATATGCCTGATATCAGGTAATCTGTCTCTCGTTTTTTGCTGTGAAGTTCCATTGTATAGTTGTCGTTCAGGTCGCTTCGTTCGCGTTATTTTTACCCTTGATGCCACAATGAAAAAATTGCACATACAGTTACGTATCTGATGACCAATACATTCACGACGGGCAGCACATTGTATGTGGATGGTGGGGACACCTTGAATAATAGCCGGAGTTATATAGGTCCAAAAGAATACTTTTTTAAAATAAAATGATGAAATATGGCGAAAAAAGTTGAGATCTATCCTGTTTTTGTACTACAAGGTGGGTCCTTTTCCTTTTATTTACTCTTTTTGTTTAGATTCTGTTTATCGCAGTGTACTACAATAGGCCTTACGTATCAGATGGATTGAATTTATATGTAAAAAAACATGAGATAGGGAGGAACAGATTACATGGTTTACAAAAAGCTTATAAGCTGCCTTTTAATTGCTGTTTTGTTATTACAGGTGGTTAGTGTGGGTGGGGTTGCAAGTGCAGAGACTCTTACTCCATTGGACCAACTTAATATGGAGAGAGAGATGTATATTGAGTCGGATGAGGGTACGACGGTGACCCATGTTCAGAATTTACTTGAACAACAAGATTTAATTACACTGCCTGAAGACTATGAAGCATTGAACGATAATCAAAAATATGAAATTGCCAGAGGCATGGTCATGCTGCTCCCACTGGAGTTCTCATATGAGAATAACAATCAGGCCAATTACGTATTTGATTTGGTGTATCACCTTATCTCACTTCCTAAGCAGACTGAGTTGAGCACATTGCAGTACAGCATCAATCTGGTTTATAGCCTGCTGGCAGAATGGTCCACTTATTTCCCGAATGTTGGTAAACCTGATTGGACACAAGCTGGTAATCATTATATGAATTTGACGGGTGCAGACTTGCCAATGTTTGTGAGCTATCTTATGTTCTATAATATTATATTCATGGATTCTAGCGATCCTACGCAATTTAATAGTCAGTTGGAATTTATGGTTTCTAAGATATCTGAATATAAAGAACTGAATGGAGCACTTGACCTTTCCAGCATGGAAGCATCACTGGATAATCTTTATGGTATGTATGACTTCATTCAAATGCATGTCATTTTTAATCCAAACCCTAACATCCAGCCTTTTGTTTTTAATATGGAGAAGATGTCGACCATCCAGAACGATCCAACCAAAAAATCCGAGCTGGCTCAATGGATGATTGATCATAAACCGCAAAACGGTTATGAAACTGTATCCGAAGTTCAGAAAGAATTTGATGCGTTTTTTAACAAGGATACAACGCTGACCAAGTATAACGAACTGAAGAAAGAAGCCGATCGGGGTAACAGCAACGATTTTATTCAAGATTTGATTGTATTACTGCACGATGAACAATTCATTGCTAATCCTGATTTCAAGATGCTTTCTGTCAAAGATCAGGAGGATATCGCAGTATACTTACTAGATATAGAGCCACCAACGAATGCCGGATATGAGAAAAAAGAAGATGTTGAATTTTTGGTGCAAGTAGCCTTGAAGGCACTTGAAGTCATACGCGAAATTAATGGACCAAACGCAATAGCTGCACTTGATGAGTTTTATAACAAGCAAGCAGAGCGAGTAAATCATTTCAAAGAGCCCGATCCAGAAGGGGAATACTACCGATTTATTAATACTTACCTCACATCCTCCGAAATGGACAAATGGATGACTAAGTATAGATATGCAATTAGGCTAAAAGGGAAAGAGTCCATCTCCCGGGTTGTCAAATTCACGGACACTGCTGTTGAAAGAACACCTTATCTGAACCAGGCCTTAACGGAAGCAGAAGTGTTGGAGTCTTTGGAGCATCTCCGTTCCATTCAGAAAGGTGTTGAGGAATATAACTCCGTCTACACAGAAACTCCACTTGGAACATTCCCTTTGGATGTTAGCAAATTGGATAATCTTACTTCCGAAGAGCAAAAACAACTGGCTGACCATATGCTTAATGAAAGACCGGTTAATGGGTATGCAAGTTTCGAAGCAATTCAGACTGCATTTAATAAATTTTTTCCTGATGATAACGAAAGCGATCCATTGACTGTCTTAAATGCTGCAAAGAGCAACAGTAATATAGCGGCTATGCGAATGGCTATGGAAGATCCTGATCTGGGTATTACTCTGCCTAACGGATACGGAGCTTTATCCTTACAGGTTAGAGATTTCATTGCGGGATTCCTGATCGACTATGTAAATAAAGATTACAAAAACAAAGAACAGGTGCAATATATGATTGAACTTGGTGTATTGGCACAATCTGTTTGGGAGCAGAGGGAACTCAGTGTTCTTAGGAATAAACTGGATCTGCTCGCTCAGCAATTAGTAAATGGACCTAATCACTTTAATGACCAACAGACATATGTGTTACGCAGCCTTGGACAACAACATTTGGAACGTAGCAAAGTAGATAAAGGTGTACTGGCATATAATTACTTGCATCTAGTTGCATTCGAAAGGTTGGAAGGAGTGTCTAAAGGGGATATTGTTGATCCTAATATTGTCCTGAATCTCCTCTCTATGCCTATCGATTCATTTGAGCAAGCTACCTCTATACCGCGAATGGATCAATGGCTTGATGTAGTAATGAAAAATCAGATTAAAGGTGAAGCATTCTTCAGCAAATACAAATTTAATCTTAGAGGCGCTCTTGATTTATCCAAAAGGGCAGAACTCAGTCCTGAAGGCCAGAAGGAATTGGCTGAATGGGTCCTAAATGAACAAGATAGCTATGAGGATGTTGGGAATCTGCAATATGTATTTAACCGATTCTTTACGGCTCCTAATGTGAAGGGGAATGACATCAATAACACCCTAACGGGCTTGGACAACACGATGGAGATTTCCTACGACAATAAGTTGCACTGGATTGATGTTGCCTTCATTCAAAAAATGGACCTTAGCGGCAACAAAACGGTATGGGTTCGTTACAAAGCAATCAGCGATGAACTGCCAGGCCGCGCTGTGAAGTTTGTCTTTACACAGAACGGTGATAGCAACACTGATAATGGTAATGGCTCAACACCTAACCCGGGTGGAGACACAGGTGGTGGATCGTCCACGACCACACCAGTAACGTCTGTACCTGCACCAACAACGAAACAAGAGCAGATCGTGGTTGACGTTAATGGAACAAACGGCACCAACCTGACCAAAACGCCGATTACCCGTACAACCGAAACCAACGGCACGATCAAAGATCTGGTGAAAATGACCGAAGCGATTGCCAAGGAATCGGTGGAAAAAGCAAAACAATTGAACATGAACACCGCACGCATCGTGATTCCAGATACCAAAGATTCCGTGTCCGAAACACGTATTGAACTGCCTAAAGCAGCGGTAAAAGAACTGAATGATGGCTCACTCAAGCTGGAGATTTCCACTGAAAATGTAGTGATTTCCGTTCCGACGAATTCCATCGCTGGATTTGATCAAGACTTGTACTTCCGCGTTGTACCTTTGAAAAAGGAATCGGAGCGCAAAGAAGTCGAAGAACGTGCGAAGAAAGGGCAGTTGATTCAACAAGTTGCTCCGAATACGAATGTTCGCGTATTGGCTCGTCCTGTAGAGATCGACACGAATATGCAGAGCCGCGAAGTGACTCTCACATTGCCACTGCGTGACAGTCTGCCAACTGATCCGGCTGCTCGTCAGCAAGCTTTGGACAACCTGGCGATCTATATCGAACACAGTGACGGCACAAAAGAATTGATTCAAGGCAAATTGGTGAAACTCGCGGATAACAGCGAAGGCATTGAGTTTCCTGTAACGAAATTCAGTACATTCACCCTCGTTGTTGTGGATGGACTGAAAGCTTCACAAAGTACACATCAACCGTACATCCAGGGATTTGGCATGGATTTCCGTCCTGATGCATTCGTAACACGTGCACAAATGGCGGCAATGCTGGCTCGCAATCTTCCAACTGAAGCGGCAGCAGGTTCCGTGAATAGCGTGAGCTACAAGGATGTATCTGCAACACACTGGGCAACAAGTGTAATTCAAAAAGCGCAATCCGCAGGTATCATGAACGGCATGAGCAACACTCAATTTGCACCGGAAGGTTCGATCACCCGTGCACAGATGGCAACGATTGCATATCGCTGGATGCAGCAACAAGCGAGTGCAACAACCGTGAATGGTACAGCAGTTTCCTTCACAGATGTATCCGTAGACCTGTGGGCAGCTGATGCGATTGCATACGTACAATCTGCTGGCCTGATGGTTGGTTACAACAATGGTACATTCAAACCAGACAGCAAGCTGACACGTGCTGAAGCCGTGAAAGTGCTGAACTTGCTGTTCAACCGCACACCACTAACTGGCGAAGTTACGCCAACGTTCAGTGATGTACCTACATCCCACTGGGCATATGCAGAAATCGAAGCTGCAGCGCAAAAGTAATATTTTTTAAAAGAAAAAAGGGGTCATTAACACAGTACCATATGGAAAAGAGAACCCTAATGACGGATAGGATACGACAATACAATAGATAGAATAAAAAAGAGCTGTTCCATAAGCCATACATTGGCTAGGAACAGCTCCTTTTTGCGGTTTAGTGTGACTCAACAATGGTACGTCAGATCGTCTAGGTTCGTTAGCGCTTGGGTCACCCATTAGTTATTCTGTTTACGCAGTTGTACTACTCTTTATCGGGCGTGTGTGCAGCATTCTCGTAAAACTTACCATCCCGCAACTGATCCACGAATCCTTGTAGCCAGACGTAGTATTGCTCCGCGTGTTGGAGTTTGTGCAGATCACGCAGTGCATCATCTCGATCTTTGGACGAGGTATGTTCCGAAAGGATCATTGCGGACAGGTCAGGAATGACCTCACGAATACCTTCTAACATGACATCTACTTCCCTTTGGAGTTTGGCACCGAAGAAATTCTGGAATGTACGATAAAAGTCGGTCTCTGCCAGATATTGATCCTGGCGCTCCTTCTTTTCCTCCAGTTTATAGATCATCTGGGACTCCGTAAGCGAACGAACCGCATAGCTCATGTTGCTCTTGCTCATATTCATCGAGTTTTTCATCTCTTCAAGTGTCATCGGTCGATCCTCAAAATACATGATGCCGTATAATTTGCCAAACGTATGATTAACCCCATACAGATCCATCGTATTGGCGATGGCCTCAATGACTCTCTCCCTCAGCGCATGCCGATCAGGTAACGAAGAAAGATTCGGGTTCCCGGCTGTTTCTTTTCCCACAATGTCACCTCTGGTTTATGATAGCGTTCCCACTAGCTGCCTCATATTTTACATGACTTGCTCCAATTTTAACATAAGCCGGAATTAGAATTTTCAATACGAGTGTACAATCAATTTTGTACAGAATAAATATAAAGCTGATTATACTCAAAAATTCCCAATCATTAAAGAAAAATTGGACAGTAAGGAGTGGGGGATTTGCGTTTAAAACTATGGAGGGAGTCTGAGGCGGTCCTATTCACGCTGCCAGCTCTAATCCCGTTGCTGATCTTCTGGCTGGGACCTCTGGGATATATCGTTTATCTCAGTTTCACCGACTGGGACTTCATGAGCCCGGACAAGCTGTTCGTCGGGTTGGACAATTACAGTTATCTGCTGACAAACTCTGAATTCTATCGATCACTGAAAGTTACCTTGTTATTCGGACTGGGCAGTGTAATCCCAACCATTGTGGGCGGATTGGCACTTGCGATGCTCATGAATAGCAAAATCAAATCATCCGGCATCTTCCGGACATTACTCTTCTCACCTTGGGTCACCCCGACAGTTGCGGTGTCCATTGCGTGGTCCTGGATCTTCGAGCCCGAAGTGGGACTCGCTAATCTTATGCTGGGCTGGGTAGGCGTATCTCCGATCGGATGGTTGCGTGACGCGGACTGGGCACTGGTTGCCGTTCTGATCGTCACGCTTTGGAAATCGATTGGGTGGGCGATGGTATTTTATCTCGTTGCGCTACGAAATCTACCGTCCGATCTGCTCGAAGCAGCTTCAATTGATGGAGCCAACGGTTGGGACAAGTTCAGAAGTATCACACTGCCGCTGATCTCACCAACGACGTTTTTTCTATCGATTATTCTTACCATCCAGTCCTTGCAAGCCTATGACCAGATCAATGTCATGACGCAGGGTGGACCGGCGGGATCAACGAGAACGTTGCTGTACATGTATTACCAGTCTGCATTCGAATCCTTTAATGTAGGTGAAGCTTCGTCTATCGCCGTTGTGATCATTCTGATCTGCGTGTTGCTGTCGGGCGTATCCTTCCTGCTTGGCAGACGTCTGGTGCACTACTAATGACAATGACATTGCCTAACAAAAAGTCTAAACGGATGAAGCGCAAGGAGTTGCAGAACGTGTCACAACCGAATTTTAAAATAAGTAAAATGATCCGCTACCTTCTGTTAGCCATTATCGCGTTGGGTACAGCCTTTCCCTTCTATTGGATGATCATTAGCGGGTTCAAAACCAATGATGAGATCTGGCAGTTCCCGCCGACCTTCTGGCCGGAGACGTTCCTGTGGAGCAACTATGTGGATGCCTGGAATGCGGCACCATTTGCCCGTTACATCCTGAACAGTACCGGGGTAGCCTTAGCCATCTGTCTATTTCAGATTGTTAACTCCAGTATGATGGCGTACGCCCTGACACATATGAAATTCCGTCTCAAAGGTGTACTGACATCCCTGATTCTAGTGGGTTATATGATACCAAGTACAGCCGTGTATCTGCCTAGTTACCTGGTGCTTAGCGAACTTAATCTGCTAGATTCCTACACAGGCTTGATTGTATCCAACTGTGTTAGCGTGTTCTCGATCTTCCTGATCCGGCAGGCGTTCATGCAGGTATCTCATGAATTGGTGGAAGCCGGACAGCTGGATGGTGCATCCCACTTCCGGATTCTCTGGACGATTATCACGCCGCTTGTTCGCTCAAGCTTCGCCGTGATGGTGCTGATTACGTTTATTGAACAGTACAACAACTATTTCTGGCCTATGCTCATCACCAAAGACCCTGATTTACAGCTGGTATCGGCGGGTCTGCGCAGCTTCTTTGTAGAAGGCGGGGCATATGGACTGGCTTGGCCACAGATTATGGCTGCAAGTGCCTTTACCATCGCACCCCTACTTATTCTCTTCCTGTTCACCCAGAAGACCATCATGCAGAGCGTGAATATCACGGCAGGTGTGAACAAGAACTGATATTAACTACCATGCATGAATTATCATCCACAAAAGCATCCATCCAGATGCACTGTTTCAACACCAATATTTCACCTAAAACGGGAGGAAAAACAATGAATTGGAGTCAGGCAAGCATGAGATGGAAAAAGAGATTGAGGTTGAACTGGAAGGGTGGCATGTCGCTGGTACTCGCGACCAGCTTTGCTCTACTGACCGCTTGTGGAACACAAGCACCCGCAGAATCAGGCACGACGGCTGCTGCCAGTGGAACCGAAGTTCAGGCCAAAGATCCGGTTGAGATCGAGTTCTGGTATGGTCTGGGTGGTAATCTGGGCGATAACATGAAAAAGACGATTGATGCATTCAACGCCTCCCAGAACGAAGTCGTTGTAAAAGGAATTGTACAAGCAGATTACACGGAGACGGAACAGAAGCTGCAAGCAGCGATTGCTTCCAAGAATGTTCCCGCCGCGGTACTTAGCTCCAATATAGACTGGGCACGCAAAGGATATTATGCGCCCATGGATGAGATGATTGCTGCTGATCCAAATTTTAAGAAAGACGATTTCATTCAGACATTCCTGAACCAGGGACAGGTGGATGGTAAACAATACTTTTTGCCAATGTACGGTACAACTCAGATCATGTATTACCGTATGGATACGTTCAAGGAGAACGGAATCGACCCAGCAACTCTGACGACATGGGAGAAGCTGGCTGAGGCGGCTGCGAAGATGAGCAAACAAGAAAATGGAAAGACCACCTTCTACGGTTGGGAACCGATGTGGGGTAGCGACAATATGATTGATGCCGTGCTGGGTAAGGGCGGACAGATTCTTAGCGATGATGGCAAAACCGTCATGATTGATTCCCCGGAATGGATCGAGACATGGGAACTGTTCCGTAAATGGATTAACGAAGACAAGATTATGGGCATTCATTATGGAGGTCAGGGCTGGGAGTATTGGTACAAAACGATTGATGATGTGATGAAAAATAAAGCAGCAGGTTATACCGGATCTAGTGGTGACCAAGGTGACTTGGACTTTAGCGTAGTCGCTGCGATGCAACAACCAGGCTGGGAAGGCGTTGGTGAAGGAAAACCGGTAGCAAGTGCCATTTCGGCAGGTATTCCGTCAGCTGCAACGCCTGAACAACAACGGGCAGCATACAAATGGCTTACGTATTTCTCTGAAACTTCGAACACAGCTTCATGGTCCATGAACACCGGATATATCGCAGTACGTCAATCGGCTCAACAAGATCCAGAGTTCATGAAATTCAGTGAGGAAAATCCACAGATCACTGTACCACTGCAACAGGCAGCTCACGCTTCGGCTCCATTCCAGGATCCAACGGGTGGAAAAATCAATGATGCATTGAAAGATGCAGCTGACCAGGTGCAGATCAATAATATGCCCGCGGAACAAGCGCTGAAGGAAGCAAAAGAGAAAGCGCAGAAGGAACTGGATCGTATTGTGAAGTAACGATATCGACGAACCTGCTTCCGCCAGATTCGGTTGTGAACCTGTTCGGATTTCAAGCAAAAACGTATTATGATTAGTAACTCATGCGAAAAGGGCGGTACATGCTGTACCGTCCTTTCCGTTCATACAAGAGCACAGACAAGGAGTTTAACCAATGCAAGATGAGATGTATGTGGACGGATTACCGAATCCGATTGAAGCCGTTTTGTTTGACAAGGACGGAACATTACTTGATTTTACAGGCATGTGGGGGTTCTGGACCGATTGTGTGTTGGGTGGCTTCAAAGACCAGCTAGCTACCCGTGGACTGGGTATCAATACAGAAGAAATTCCACAGATCTGGGGTACATTCCACGATGACCAAGGCCGAATGAATGGGTATGACGTGCGCGGGCCGCTTGCAATGGGAACTATGGATGAAGTGTACGCCGTGTTAACATGGCATGGATATCGTGCAGGTCTCAGCTGGGCGGAGGCCAAGATTATGGTTCGCGAATGTTTGGCGCAAGCAGAGGAAGAGATGGAGAAGCATCGCCCGGCACGTCCGTTACCGGGAGTTCGAGAATTCCTTGAACAGTGCCGTCGCGAAGGCGTGGTTATGGGTATCGTGACGGCAGATGATACACCTAGTGCGGTCAAGCACTTTCAGTGGATGGGATTGGATTCCTTTTTTGACGTGGTGATTGGTACCGATCTGGTGGAGCGGGGGAAACCTTTTCCCGATATGCTTCTGCTTGCTTGTGAACGGTTGGGTGTATCGGTACAACATACGGTGGTCATTGGAGATACGGACGGAGATATGGAGATGGCACGAGCCGCTGGTGCAGGATACCGGATTGGGATTGGAGAACCGGGAAGAATCCGCTTGGCGGACAGAACGATTCAATCCTTCCATGAATTGCTGAATGGTGGGCTGAATCGATGACGAACAGTCATGCCTACTTGGGCTGGGTACTGTTGGCATTGGCCATCGGGCTGGAGCTGAGTGCTACCATTTTGCTAAAAGTATCGGATGGATTCTCGCGGTTATGGCCTTCGGTGTTGATGTTTGTCTGTTATGGCGCAAGTTTTACCTTTCTTAATTTTGCAGTGAAGTATATGCCGCTGGCTATAGCCTATGCGATCTGGTCTGGCGTGGGCATTACGCTCATTGGCGTTGTGGGGCATTACTTTTTTGGTGAACGTCTGCGGCTCACGTCGATGGTCTGGATCGGTTTTATTCTGATTGGCATTATTGGACTGAAATGGAGTGATTCTTGATGGGAAATGAACATACACCGGAGCAACCTGTTGCCAGCTTCCAGGTTATTACGGACACACATGTGCGAGATGAGGCAGACCATATTCATAACCGGCATCTGGACCAAGCGTTAGCAGACATAGCTACATTCAGTCAGGGAAGCAGCGGGATTATGCATGTGGGTGATGTGACGGATCGGGGGCTGCCGAGCGAATATCGTGAGTTGCAACGCATATGGAAGCAGCATGCGGAGAGTTTGCCGGACATCCGGTACACGGTAGGTAATCATGATATTGGAGCCGTGGTATGGCAAGATCCGCCGATCGTTTTGCTTGAGATGAAAGAGGATGAAGTAGCCGAGTTGTTGGAGCAGGAAGCAGAAATGGAGCTGTTAACAAAACAAACCGCTGCTGAATCAGCTGCACTGATTGAGCAACTATCAGGTGGAACTTATACGTTGTCTGCTGTAACTTCGGAACAGGAGGGCCAGGATCGGGGACTTATCTCTTCAGGAGTCAACCCCATTACGGTTGCCGGATTATGGAAGCGTCGATGGAGTGATTTTGAAGCGATAACCGGCATGAAGGGCTCTTACCACGATCACTGGATTGATGGGTATCATTATATTTTCCTGGGCACCGAACAACCTCATCCGAAGGATTGTGATATGTCGGCTGAACAGTTGGAGTGGCTGGATGCGAAATTGTCTGAACGTGCAAAGCTAGATCATCCCATTTTCCTGTTCTTGCACCAGCCGCTTATGGATACGGTGGCAGGATCGTTGAAGGAACAAGGCTGGTATGGTGTGAATCAGGATGCAGAACTGAAGGCCGTTCTGGCCAAATATCCACAAGCGATCCTCTTCTCGGGTCACACTCATTGGCAACTGGAGGCGCAGCATACGATGTACGATGGTGCAGGCCAGATGCCAACGATGTTCAATGCTTCGTCTGTAGGTTATCTCTGGACAGATCAGGATGAGCATCTGGAGGGCAGTGAAGGACTTCATGTGGAGGTTTATAAGGATCGAGTTGTTGTGAAGGGACGGGACTTTGTAGCGGGTGAATGGATTGAGGGTGTTGAGTTTACGGTGCGTTATCCTGTAAAAGGGTAGTTATTTGGATAGTAACGGGAAAGGGTCATGCTAAGGGTCAATGCCATTAAGATAAGTTAGACTTGATGATATTACTCAATGGGTGGCCTTTTTGGTGTCCATCTTAAAGGTATGTATCAGATCATCCGCCGATAAAGTTCCACGTGAAACGTAGCAGGGGAGGCTAGAGTTGGGTAAAGTTGTAAATAGGTATGACAACAAACTATACTCAAATAAGTACACATGATATGCACTTAATCGTTAAATTAACCTATTTACGGAGAGGAAGTAGAAGCGGCATGAGAGAACTTCAAGTTCAAACGACATATGGTACCGTTCAAGGCGAACTTTTGCACGATGCAAGCGTATGGAAAGGCATTCCCTATGCGAAACCCCCGGTAGGTGAGCTGCGTTTCAAGGCTCCGGTACAGCCCGAGTCATGGGATGGAATCAGACAGGCCACTCAATTTGGACCTGAGAATATACAACCTCGAAATCATCAACCAGAAGGCCAGACAGAAATTCCGAATGAGTCAGAAGATAGTTTATATCTGAACATCTGGGCGCCTAAGGAAAAAGGAGCAAAACCACTGCCGGTCATGGTATGGATTCACGGCGGTTCCTTCGTGTCAGGTTCGGGTAGCCAGCCGATGTATGATGGTACACAGTTAGCGGTTCGGGGGGGCGTTATCGTTGTGACGATCAACTACCGGTTAGGGCCTTTGGGTTTCCTGCATATGGCTCCATTAGGTGATTCATACGTATCCAATGCAGGTCTGCTGGATCAGGTTGCGGCATTACAGTGGGTGAAGGATAATATCTCTGCTTTTGGTGGTAACCCGGATCAAGTTACGGTGTTCGGCGAATCAGCAGGCAGCATGAGCATTGCAGCACTGATGGCGATGCCAACGGCCAAAGGACTGTTCCAACGTGCCATTATGGAGAGTGGTGCATCCCAGTTCATGCCGGCAGAGCAAGCTTCAGCGTTGCGGGAAGGGATGTTAAAGATTCTTGGGGTGGACCGGGACAACCTGCAGAAGTTAAATACAATTCCTGTAGAGCAGATTATTGCAGCGGGTGAAACGGTCAAACAGCAGAGCGGGGCAGGTATGGCATTATTGTTCCAACCTGTATTGGATGGGCATACATTACCACAGGTGCCACTTCAGGCGGTGAACGAAGGCTCAGCGCAGGATATTCCGGTGCTGATTGGTACGACATTACACGAGGGTGCATTATTCATCCAGCCACATGTGCCTTATTCAAAAGAGATCGATATGGTTCAGGGCGTAGACTTTATGACGCCAGATCTGGAGAACCGGGTAGCCATCGCGGATAGTTATCCAAAAACGGCGGATGGACAAGCCCAAGTCATGACCGATATGTTCTTCTGGCGGTCAGCGCTGCAATATGCTGCTGCACAACAGAAATATGCCCCGGTGTGGATGTATCGATTTGATTGGGTGATGCCGGAACACCCCTTGTTAAAAAGAGCGATTCACAGCATCGAAATGTTCTTTGTGTTTAATACACTACATGTCCTCAAATTCATGAATGCGGAGCCGGATGAAGCTGCGGAGGCACTTGCTCTCAAGGTACAGGATGCCTGGATTTCCTTTGCCAAGAACGGCAAACCTGAAGTTGCAGGTGTGAACTGGCCTGAATATGAGCAGGATCGTGCGACACTAATTTTCAACCATGAGATTGAGATCGTACATGATCCGGATGCAGCCAAGCGAGAGCTGTTAGGGTTATAATCCAGGTGGGTTATTGTGTATGAATACTCTGAAAAACTGCTATGAGCCCGATCAAAAGAGGACGTTCATTCTCAGAATGAACGTCCTCTTTTTGTAATCTGGCAGAATAGTAAGCAGAACGTAAGCATTAATTAGAGGTACATTATACCTTGTTATCCTCCAATATTATTTACGAGAGGCACGTGTGCGGGACACCTCATCGAAGTAGAAGGAACGTTTTCCACGGGAGAAGAGCACGATCAAGACATGAACAAAGAGCACGGCGTAGACCAACATATAGACACCGACTGTTCCTAGGGAAAGCAATATTTGATAAGGCCGGAGCATAACATCCTCATTACTGGTGAAGGCATAATCATTGACCCAGCGGATGATTGTAATCACGAACCAAGGCGTGTAAAGTGCGGCAAATCTTTTGAATAACGATTCACTGGTAGGTGTGCCGGTCTGACGATTCACATAGCGGAATCGCAAGATGGCCGAGCCTGGAGTTACCCCATTTCGCACCCAAGGGATGAAGAACAGCACAATGACCATAGCAATGGATGTACTTAGCGCATCACTGATCACATCAGACGCTGTAAAGATGGAGATTAGATTCGAAAGGAAGACAACAATGATTCCATCAATAATTAACGCGAGCAATTGAGGCATAGCATACACTCGGTTTTGCTCCACGATCTGTTCACTCTTCGCCTGAATGCTTGCACGTGATGGGAATAAAGCAAGCAGGATGGGCGCTGTGAAGAATCCAATGACTGCTCCCGAAGTATTCAATAACAGGTCATCCACATCGAACAGGCGGTAAGGACAATTGTAATACCCGTAGAATCCGGTGATTTGAGTGATCTCGAAGAATAGGGAAAGCCCTAATCCACCAAGCAGGGCGTACTTCCAGAATGATCTCTTTTGAAAAAAATAACGGATATATACACCCAGCGGCATGAGAAGCAGGACGTTAAATAGAACTTGCAGAAAGGCTCTGCCCTGAATCATGCTGAGATAGCTGGAAGGCTGAGACCATACAATGGGTGTTTCCTTCATGATGTCTTTGACAAAAGTGAATGGAACCAGATTGTAGTAGATCGTGTCAGCGGCTTGCTGCGCACAGGTATCTCGCGTAGTCGGAAAAGGGAGAATGACAAGGCAATAGGCAGCCAGAATATAAAAGATAAAGGAAAAGCTGACGCCAAATCGCGACCAGCTGAAGAAGCCGTCTTTACGATACCCATAAATTAACCACGGCACCAGCAAAAACATGGCCGCAACAACAAAGATAAAAAAAGCCGTTTGCACAGGGAAAACATATGAGGACATGAGTAGGAACTCCTTTGGTATTAAATATAATAACATTCATAGAGACATTAAAATTCATGTATGTGTAGTGCGTATCTAATAGTTACATCATAAGTAGTTACCCTTAAAGTGAGGGATGCCTGAACCTTAAATTTGGTTTAAATCCACTCATGCAGTGAGCAAGCGTATGGAACATGCCGCCGAAATCCCGTATACTTGCGGGAAAGCCAATCGTAGAATGGAGAGTTTAATACATATGTCTAATTTGCCTAACTGCCCGAAATGTAATTCTGAGTACACGTACGAGGATGGTAACCTGTTGGTTTGCCCGGAGTGCGCGCATGAATGGTCTTTGGAAGCAGACAATGATAACGCAGAGGATGGAAAAGTAATCCGTGATGCCAACGGAAATGTGCTAAGTGATGGGGATACCGTTACCGTCATTAAAGATCTGAAGGTTAAGGGTAGCTCGCTCGTGGTCAAACAAGGCACGAAGGTGAAGAATATCCGCCTGATTGATGGGGATCATGATATTGATTGCAAGATCGACAGCTTGGGTGCAATGAAGTTGAAGTCTGAGTTTGTGAAAAAGATATAAGATCAGATCGAGAAACGTTCAGTTCCGCATTCAATGGGAATTGAACGTTTTTTTGTTTGACAGGAAATATTTAGTAGATATATACTGGTTGGAATTTAATTTTGAACATGATTAGGTGGTCTACATATAAGAAAGGGCAGGTGTCAGAGCGATGAAGAGAGATCGTATTATTAAATATTATTCCGGGTTTGATGAGTGGGGGAGACTGGAACGGGAACCGATTGAATTCATCATTAACATGCATTACATCAGAGAGTATCTGCCTGCCAACGGTCATATTCTGGATAATGGAGCTGGGCCGGGGAAGTATGCCATGGAGCTGGCGAAACTGGGGTACCAAGTCACTTTATCGGATCTGACACCGTCCTCCGTAGATACTGCACGGCAAAAGGCTCAAGAGTTTGGTTTGACACAGCAATTCAATGGATTCCATGTTCTCGATGCGACTTCGCTCTCCGGTATTGCTGACGAGACTTATGATGCGTCCCTCATGCTGGGCCCGTTATATCATTTGCAGACAGACGAAGAGCGCACGGCTACTGTACGGGAGTTGTACCGTGTGACCAAGCGAGGGGGCGTGGTGTTTGTAGCCATGCAGAGCCGAATGCGCATGAGTATCAATTCGCTGCAATCCCCGCAGCACTGGAAACCGAATGATAACATGGCAGCAATCCGTTCTTTTGTGGAAAAGGGCATATTCGATCATCAGGATCAAGGACGATTTACGGGAGCATACTATTTTAATATTCAGGACGTTACGCCCTTCATGGAGCAACATGGATTTGAAACCGTTGATTTGATTGGTTCATCCAGCCTTAGAGCGATGCTCACGGACGAGCAGCAGCAATACTGGAAAGAGCGTGGCGAGTATGATGAACTCATGCAATATATGATTGAAGCCGCCAAAGACCCTTCCATATTGGGAATCTCGTCTCATTTGCTGTACATCGGGAGGAAGAAATAAACATAAAAGTGCCCTCTGGAAACAGAGGGTACTTGTGTTTTTCATCAAAATAGTTCAATATTAAGATACATAACAAAAGGTGATCTACTTACAATAGGTTAGATGAACAACGGATCGCTTCATACCAGGGAGGAACAGACAATGGAAATCGGAATTAGCACATTTGTGGAGACAAACCCGGATGTAAAAACAGGAGAACTTATCAGTCATGCGCAGCGTATTCGCGATGTTGTTGAAGAGATTGTTTTGGCAGATCAGGTGGGTCTGGATGTATACGGCGTGGGAGAACATCATCGTGCTGACTACGCTGCTTCATCACCAGCTGTCATTCTGGCTGCTGCAGCTTCACAGACCAAGAATATTCGCTTGACGAGTGCGGTAACCGTGCTGTCATCGCATGATCCGGTACGGGTATATCAAGATTTTGCTACACTGGACGGTATTTCGAACGGGCGTGCAGAGATTATGGCAGGGCGGGGATCATTTATCGAATCGTTCCCACTGTTCGGCTATGATCTGAACGACTACGATGAGTTATTTGACGAGAAACTGGATTTACTGCTCAAGCTGCGTGATTCGGAAAAAGTAACCTGGGAAGGAAAACACCGCCCTTCCTTTAACAATCTGGGCATCTACCCGCGCCCGGTACAGGAGAAACTTCCGGTATGGATTGGCAGTGGCGGTAATCAGGAATCGGTAGTTCGTGCAGGACTGCTCGGTTTGCCACTGGTGCTTGCCATTATCGGTGGTCGTCCGGTGCAATTCGCACCACTGGTGGAACTGTACAAGAAAGCAGCTGCACATGCAGGACATGATGCTTCCAAGCTAACTGTTGCTTCTCACTCTCATGGCTTCATTGCCGATACAACAGACGAAGCCGTGGAGAAATTCTTCCCGCCAGCGCAAGCGGTCATGAACATACTGGGCCGTGAACGTGGATGGGGACACTACAGCCGTGCGACATTTGATGCGGCGCGTAGCCTGGAAGGTGCATTGTATGTGGGTGATGTGGAGACCGTAGCTCAGAAAATTATTTACCTGCGCAAAGAAGTCGGGATTACCCGCTTCATGTTGCACACCCCCCTCGGCACAATGCCGCACAACGAGGTTATGAGAGCAATCGAGCTACTTGGTAAAGAAGTTGCTCCAATTGTGCGCAAAGAAATTGCACGTTGGGAAGCTGAGAACGAAGAGGCACGTTAATCGACTGAAACCGTTACGGAACTAGATAGAGTCAACCAAATAAAGGAGCATGACCTAGGCGTATTACGCCTATGGGTCTGCTCCTTTTTTCGTTTATCTTCTAAAGGTATCTAAAACAGCACAGATTTAATGCTTATCCATTCGCAGATGTACTCACAAGGGAGTGTATAACCATCGACACCGTATGATCATAGAGGGTTTTGGCAGCTTCTTCGCTCTCAATATGGCCTCCCAGGTACAGATGAATAACACCGTGTAAGGGGGCCCAGATCATTCGTACCGCAAGCAGGGGATCTTGCACCTGAAGCATTCCCTGTTCAATCGCTATCTCCACCAAAGCAGACACTTGCTTCAGTGCAGTCGCTGTTCCTTGTAGGGTCTCTCCATCTGGTTTGAACTCGGAAAAAGATCCTCCAAACATCAGCTGATAGAAGCTGGATTGAGAAATGCCGAAGTCCCAGTAGACGTAGGCCAGATCACGGAAATATTGTTCGAACGATGCCTGCCGGGGAATAGTTTCAAAACGCTGGGCCATGAGGGAGCATCCCTCTAAATACAGATGTTTGGCTAACCCTTCTTTTTTGCCAAAAAGGTTATATATGATTTTGGTGGAGCACTCCATGCGTTCAGCTACACGGCGTACCGTGACGGCTTCTGGTCCATGCTCTTGCAGTAAAGCGGCAGCAGCATGCACAATATTTTGCCGCAGATTATCCGAGTGCTGGAGTCTGGCTTCCTGAAAGGTTGTTACCGTATGTGCAGATTCTGTGGAACCCGAATTAAGATCCTTCATTGATTTCATCCTCGTAACCGTATTGTTGTTGAACAGAAACTACGTTTCCTTTTATGGTCATTCTACTGTTTTACGCCGGATGACGTCAATTTAATCCGAATTTAATAAGTAAGAACCCGTTCTAGATTCAAATTTAACAAATGTATTTGACAGCATCATGAATTTTGGTTACGATGATTCTGTAAAGAAACGGTGTTTCCTATTGAAAACAAGTGTTCAAATTATGCATAGAGGATGGATGAGAGATGATAAAGGAACAGCGTCAATGGGTACTTATTACAGGTGCTTCTTCAGGTATTGGGGAAGTTTTTGCACTCGAAATGGCTTCCAAGGGTAAAAATATTGTGCTGGTGGCCAGAACAGAATCCAAACTGAATCAATTGGCAGAACGTATAGAACGTACATATCAAGTAAGGGCTGAGGTAATCGTATCGGATTTGTCTCATGTCGATGCACCTCAGAGGGTATATGAGGAATGTCAGAATCGGGGAATACACATTGATATGCTGATCAACAATGCGGGATTTGCTACTCATGGATTATTTGAACAGGTGGATGGTACCCGGCAGCAGGAGGAGATTATGTTGAACGTGCTCGCCTTGACAAACATGACACATCTTTTCTTGCCAGGCATGTTACAGAAGCGAAATGGTGCTGTCATTAATGTCTCTTCGACGGCTGCCTTTCAACCTGATCCGTATATGGCTGTGTATGGAGCAACAAAGGCATTTGTACTTTCTTTTACAGAGGCATTATACGAAGAAAACAGGAAGCGTGGCGTTCAGTTTTTGGCACTATGCCCAGGCTCAACCGAGACCTCATTCTTTGATGTGGTGGGCGCTGACGAAGCCTCGGTGGGTAAACGTGATACACCTGAGCATGTCGTGGCGGTGGCCATGAGAGCACTGGAGTCAGGCAAACCTTATGCTGTGCCAGGGGCCGGTAATTACTGGACAGCGCAGTTCACCCGCCTCGTGCCACGCAAGTTGATGTTGCGAATTGTAGGAAGTATGCTCCGTCCACGTTCCAAGGGTGGTAAAACAGAAAAAGTACAAGCCTGATTAGTGGTATAGGGTAAAAGCTTTAGGCCAAAATGCCTTTGGCCCGAGCTTCCTTTATCCAGCCTGGAAATTCAGTGAGTAGACGATCGTACAATTCTTCATCGCTGATCTTGGAGATGTCGTCGAGAGCAAAAAAGTCAGCATTATCGATGAAACGACCAGTCATGTCATCGAGTTTCTCCAGAATACCGTAATTGGCTTGTCCTAGGCCAACGAATTGCCAGAACAGATTTTTGGTTGAACTTTCGGTAATAAGCCGCATGATTTTCCCTTTTTGACTGACCCCGCCATCGCTAAAAAAGATAATATACGTTGGAATCTTCACATCGGGTTCCTCGATCGTATATTTGCGAATGACATCCTGCATCACAGGAGGTTCGTTATTGGTACCGCCTTTGCTTCCCAGCGTATATGTGCGTTCAATATAATTCTCGAAATCCCTGGCGGTGACGCTAGGTGCACGCAAGAAGTCTTTGGCGAAGAACCAGACGTCCAACTCTCCGTTATCATCAAACGCTGATGCAATCGCCAGAATACGCTCGAAGGCTTCTTGCACGATGCCTTTGCGATACAGATGGTACATGGAGCCTGATGCATCAAATACAACGGCAACACGTGCCTGTATAGGTTCGATCTTTTTCTTTTGCAGAGACAGGGTTACTTTACGCTTAAGGAGATCGATCTTGGTCAGGTTCAGCGGCGCATGATTCGTGTTTGGTGCAGCAACAGGTACCAAGACTTCTGAAGAGGCCGCTGCTACTTCAGCTTGTGCGGTGAGAAGAACCTGTTCGGCTTCTGAGGTGTCGTTACTCTCAATTTCAACACCGAATGACTCTGCCAGCGGCTGCAATCCACCAAAGAAACCTCGTCCAATCGCACGAACTTTGAACCCGTCACGATACTTATAGATTTCAATGAGAATAAGAGCTGTTTCCGCAGTGACCTGCGCGATCTCATAGGTGATCTGCTGGGAACCCGCTTGTACAATGGCCTGACATGCCTGAACATCGGCGAATGTGCCTCCCGCATCCAGAGTAGCCGTAAACACACATTTTTCCACAGGGGCCTGCCGTAATTGATTTGTATCCAGTACAAAAGAGGATTTCAGTTCCTCTGCCTGTTGCAAAAGCACACTTTGGTGTGGATCGGCCTTCTGATTATAAAATACAAAATAGTCGTCAGATGGGACCTTTCCCTCTTCGTTCACCATAAAGCAGCTAACATCCAAGGGAGAAGGAGATGATGTACATTGAATGGTTACCTGAAGTTGGGTGGATTCGTTGATACTGATATTCTGGCCTGTGTTTAAATGGATGAACGAATCTGTCATAATCGGATGCGCCTCTCTTCTCCAATATAATGGTTGAAAATGTACAGTAATAAGATCGATTCTGAGACAAATGTTTCCATAAGTCAATCTTTTCACCGTTGATCCTACGCCTCATTAGACTCGTACTTTTCCCGATGCTCCTTCTTCATCTTCACATAGTCTGGATCCGTCTTCGCAATCTCCCATTGTGCTTTGAATATGGCCGCGGCTTCTGCCTTCACCTTGTCATTCTGATAGGGCAAGATTGAGCCATCCTCCTTCGAGTATTTGCGTCCTCCTTTGTGATTCGTATAACGTCTGGCCCGTGTATAGCCCATCTGGAGAAATTTGCGAGCCATATCCATACCCACGAAATCTCCCTTTTTCTTATACTCCAAAAATAGCTCATAGATTTTCTCCGATGACTCCGTCGCAATCTCAGGTGTTTTGAATCGCCAGTGTGGCAGAATCTCGCCTTTGTACGGTTCTACCATCAGTACACCCTGCTCACCCCGGCCTACGGTGTACAGCTCAGGATGTTTGCGCAGATCCAGCTCTTCATAATTGAGACTGTAATCAAATTTTTTCATTTGTATGCCCTCCTTGAGATGATATGTTTTCCCGTCAACAATGTGTAATCGTACTATCGTTTACCCGGTCTTATTGAGGATGAAAATAAGTGAATAAGCGTTGTTGACATATAATATGTCTCCTGTATAATGACATATTATATGTCAGGTTGATAAAATACATTTGTGAAGGACGTGTTGTGCATGAATCAAGTTTCATTGCCCTCAATGACGGTATTGCAGTACTTGGCTCATATTCACCAGTTATCTTACACTCAGGTGTGCAAAGAGGTAGGACTCACTCCACAGCAATTTAATGACTGGGTCAAGAAACGTCGACCAATTCCTAAGGATAGACTGCAACAACTGGCCGATTATTTTCATGTCGAACATGAAGTGCTGATTGATGGACAACATTATTTGCGTGATCTCACACCTGAAAATACAGTGGATGTACAGATCCTTTTTATTCAACAGAAGTTAGAGAAGGAAGGGGAAGAAGAGGAGCAAAAAGCCTACAAGATGAAGCTTCTCCAGTTGCTGCGGGAGAAACACAAGCAGGCTTTAATTTCGAGATTTGCAGCGATCATTGAACAGGGAGGCGAGAAAACGCTCAAACATTCTGAGGAATGGCTTAGTAAAGCGGAGTCCATGGCAAGTGTATCTGCACCCTTCTCACATCAGGAGGGGGAGAAATGAGCACAGCATTCGCAGTGAAATCTCAAGAGAACTTTTGGGTGTGCAAAAATCAGGATGTGATCTACGATGGAGCATATCTGTTCACAAATCAACGTGGTCTGCACAAAACTGCATTGATCATGCCTCCATCACTTCCTGCATCATGGACTTCAGTCTATGGGAGTCTATCCGTTTCTCAAGTAGGGAAGGAGAATCCCAATGGAGGAATAAATGAAGCAGGGCTTGTGATTGAACAGACCACGTTATGGTCGACCCATTATCCAGCTGAAGACGGCCTTCCAGTTGTAAGTGAGCTTCAGTGGATACAGTATCTTTTGGATACATGCAGTACTGTAGATGAAGCATTGGAGGCAGCGGGGAAAATCCGAATAGGTCAGAGCACTTCCCAGTTGCATTATTTAATCGCAGATCGCACCGGGAATTATGTAATTGTGGAGTTTCTCCAGGGTCATATGTGTGTGCATTCCGCGCCTTTGGAGGCGCCAGTAATTACAAATACCGCGTATAGTGATGCAATAAGTAAACTGGAGTCAGGGCAGAATGTATGGTCACAATGGGACGATTATGAGAAGAATTCAATGGATCGGTTTTCATGTGTTGCCGACATTTATACTAATTCCGGGACATTTCTTGATAATCCAGACGCACTCTTCAAGGTACTGGCTTCTGCCAAACGCGGAGATACGGTATTTTCCTTGATCTATGATCTGCAGCGAATGGAAGTACATGTAACAACGTCAAAGTATGAAAAACCTGTTGTTATTCGTATGATTGACTTCGTCTTTGAACCGTCTTCGCTTGCACAGGTGGCAAATTTGCAGTCTCGGTCAGGGGAGCGAGAAGAGCTCCTGTTTGAAGATTATTCAGCGGAAATAAATATGGAAGCGGTTCGATCCTTTTTTCGTGATCCTCTACTGACTAGTGTGTTCAATTGGGTTATTCCTGATGAGTTAATTTACTATATGGCACACTACCCCGATTCTTTTACATCAAGCACGGTTAATGGGGAACAATAGAAGGAATTACACAGGAGGGGTAGCGGTATGGGAATGTCCGGCAGATATTTTGTGGTAACGAAGGAGCTAGTTGAATCCATCAAGTCAGGTGAGATCAGTGTGCATGATTGTGCAGTGGATCTGGATATTGATAAAACGTGGCAGATGATCCAATTCACGCTGAACGGTAACTTGTTAGAAGGGGAGCCGCCCCTGGGATATGTTGTGCCTCTCGCAGGTGAGCAATACGTGGGAAACTATTCAGACATGGATCTATTTTTGCTTAGTAACGAGCAGGTGCTGGAAGCCTACATGGCATTGGAGCAGCTCACACCGGAGGAATTGAAGCAACGGTATAGTCTGGACCAAATGATCGCTGAAGGTGTCTATCCAGTTATGGAAGATTGGGATGCGGAAGAGACATTTCAGGAGATCGTTCAGACCGTGGATGATATCCAGGCCTTGTTTCAGGCCACGGCTGCAAGTGGGAACGGGATCATCTTTTATGTTTTCTAAGTGAGCACTAAAATTATGATGGGAATTCTATGGCCGACACTGAGGCAGGTTTGAACTGTGCCTATTCGGGTTATTGATAGACACAAGGCTCAGGCCTTGATGACATGACAATCCGGTAGAAGAGAGGGAATGCGATATGACTCAGGATCAGAACGAAGAGAACAAAGCGATTCAAGAGGACGAGCCGGATCAATTCGAGACTCCCGCAACTGCGGAAGATGAAGAAACGGATGAGAAACTCGCAGAAGATCAGGAGCAAGAATAACTTCCAGCATTGCATAATGAAGCAGGATGTTTTATCGAAACATACGATATGCTGAAATATAGATAGACCAGAGGTCGGACATGTTCCGGCCTTTTGGTTTATTTTTTTGCGTATCCGTTTACAAGAATTACCTGTACCTTCATAATGGAAATGAACCATATTTTTCTAAGGAGGAGTTCATATTACGAATCGGAAGTTAGTCCAATGGATGGCAGTGCCACTAGTACTCTTAATGGTTGTTCTTACAGGATGTCAGGCTGTGGGTGGAGTAGACGTTGGCAAAGCAATGGCCAATGGCGCGAGTATCAAGTCCGGTGAATCCAGACAATCCATGAATATAAACATAGAACCGGCAAAGGAATTTGCTACAGAGAAAGACCTGGAAATGATTGAACTTATTAACTCTATATCGCTGGATATTGATCAAGCCAAAATGAAAGATGCGAAGACAGCATCGATCAAAGGTACACTGAGCATGGAGGGAACGAAGTTACCTTTCCACCTGTCCATGAATGAGTCCCAATTGGTCATTGATCTGGACGGAGCCCAGAAACCTCTGTACATATCTCTGGATACGTTCCAGGATGCACAGGCTCTTCCGATGGTAGATACGAAGGCTCTGGAGAAACAACTCGAGGAGCTTTCCCCGAAACTGTTCTCTTTTGTCCTGAAGCATCTGTCCAATCCGAAGAACATCTCCGTAACACCGGTACAGGAAACCGTGAATGGCGAAGCACTTAGCCTCTCCAAGCTGCATCTGGAGGTTAGTGGTGAAGAGATGCTTGCTATGGTTAAACCGTTCCTGACGAGTATTTCGAAAGATGAGCAGGGACTGAAAGACCTGATTGGCGATCTGTATGATGTGTTCTACCCTGTACTTGAAGCTGTGAATGAGGTTGAAGGCGGGGGAGATGAAACGCTGAATTCGATCGTTCCTGAATCGAAAGATGAAGCCGTTGCGTCTCTGTATGCCATCATCAAAGTAGGACTGGACAGTATGCTGGTCAATTATGATCAGGAGCTGAACAACCTGTTGAATGAGACCCCTGAATTCAAAACGGTATTTGGCACAGAAACCAAACTGAAATTGGACTTCTATCTCGATAACAAGCTGGATATTCGCAAGCAAAACTTTGAATTGAAAGTAGCACTGCCTGCTTCCGAAGATCTGCCAGTAAACGCTGTAACCGTAAGTGGAGACAGTGAACAGTGGAATATCGGTGGAACGGTTGCAGTGGATGAAGTGGATGTATCGGGCGGCGTTATGGACCTGTTGAAGGATGATATTACGCCTGGACAGATGCTGCGCAATTTTGATTCCAATTCACTTGCATATCAATTGCTGAAAGATGAAGCCGGAATCACAAGTAAAAGTGTAGTGCTCTTCCCGGATGATGAATACGCCGGGGCGATCACCGTTAAGAACACAACATTTGTTCCGCTTCGCTACGTGTCTGAAGAATTGGATGCTGAAGTGAAATGGACCAAAGGCTCGAACCAAATCGTTGTCATTGACGACATCACTGGTGATGAGATTGTCCTGACCGTAGGTTCCAAGAAGGCAACCGTTGCTGGTAAAGAAGTAACCATGGTGGAATCCGCTTATGTAGGCAAGGACGGCAAGACGTATGTGCCGCTGCGCTTTGTGGCTGAATCCCTTGGAGCTACTGTAGATAAGGAACAAGAAACAGGCTGGATTTACATTGACCGTCCTTAAGTGAGACGTTGAAGTAAGCCTTAGTAAGAGAGGGGATTTCAGAGTATGCCAGATTTCTCGTAATGATCGTGCAAAGAACACCGCAAAAATTCCGTTAGACGATGAACGGGATACGTGTGTCCTTTTGACCCATTACGAGGAGCTTCGGCGTTTCTGAAATGATGAAACGGATCGAGGAGTGCCTCTATTAGAGGTGCTCCTCTTTGTTGTGTCATCCTAAATAAATCCCCAGAGGTGTTGTATATGCAAAGTCAATTATTCATCCATTCAAACTCAATTACGCTGCGTCCATTTACGCTGGAAGATCAGGCTGCCGTGTATGCATTAACCCAACAACCTGAAATCACAGACATCCTGCCCGATTGGAAGATGACCGAGGAGCAGTTGCGCGAATTTTTACAATTTGTCGTTGACAGTTACGAACAGTTCAATCCGGAAGATGTACGCATTCTGCTTGCCGTTGTACACAATGAAGATCAGCGTATCATCGGTTGGTGTGGCGTGTTTCCAAATGACCTGCTGGATCGTGCTGACCGTGAAGTAGCCTACGCCATCTCCCGGGATTACCGGAATAAAGGATACATCTCAAAGGCTGTGCATGCCCTAACAGCATATTTATTTGAGCATACCTTGTTGGATCGCATCGTGGGCATTGTGAAGCCGTTCAACCAGCCGTCACGCAAAGTTCTGGAGCATGCGGGGTTTCGTTATGTCTCTCGCAGGAAACTTGTGGACCAGGAGAACTACGATTATTTTGAACTGCTCAAAGTAAAGTCCGCACCAGTGCAACCGAAGCAGGTACATTCTGAAATTCGCTTACGACGAGCGCAGAAAGAAGATGCTGTTGTACTTACAGAGATTTGCACTCGTGCTTTTGATCATGTCATAAAAGTCTGGGCGGATAATGAGAAGGATATCGATAGCAATCTATGCCCACCTGATTATTCGTCAGTTCGCATGCATCGTTACGTGATCCGTGAATGGGATTATTATGTTGTAGAATCAGATGGATGTGTTATTGGCGGAGTGAGTGTTAACGTGCTTGGACGAAAACATGCCAGGATCGACAAGATCTATATTGATCCCGTATGCCAGGGCCGTGGCGTAGGAACTCAAGTCATGAGGCTTATTGAAGCTGAATTTCCGCAGATAAAAACCTGGAAGCTGGAGACCTCAGGTCGGCAGCTGGAGAATCATCATTTTTACGAAAAAATGGGATATGTTCGTATCTATGCATCTGAGGATGAGTTTGGATATGAGAAGAACATGTCAATTGATCCTCTTGATCCAACATGTGACGTGGCATTATCCATGGACTCGGGTGAGTCAGTGGTTGAATATGTTCAAGCTAATCTGGACTCGGTTCGTTACAGCACCAGTAATCTGACCAATAGTCGGATCACCGACTGCAACTTGAGTGGAAGCAAATTTACCAATCTAAATATGACCAATATATTGCTAGCTGATTTACGCCTAACCGACAGCAAGGTTGAATTCTGTGCTTTGGATGGCGTTCAATTCCAGGATACACATCTTGGATCTGACCGTGTACCCATGCATTGGGCGCATTGTGATCTTGAGGGAAGTCGTTTTATCGATTGCGATCTATCTGGGGTTCAGTTGGAACAGTGTCAAGTGACCGGGATGAAGATCAATGGAATTGAAGTAGAGGAATTACTTGCAGCCTATGAGGCTATGAAGTCCTGAGGACGAATGGCAGGGCCCATACGGAAGCATACTAATCCGGTTGAGAGCTGGTTGTAACAGATCCCCGTTAGATTAGAGCAAATGAAGAAATGAGTATTTACGTATGGAGGGTGTCAAAAACAGCAAAGGGAGGTCTATGGACTATGACTGAACGATTTGCGGGTAAAGTGGTCCTGATTACAGGCGGTGGCTCCGGTCTTGGACGATCAGCTGCTGTGGAAGTTGCACGTGAAGGGGCTAAGCTTGCCCTAGTGGATGTGAACATGAAGGCGCTGGAAGAGACCAAACGTGTGATCTCGGAAGAGGTACAGCATGCCGAATTTCTGCTAATTGAAGGTGACGTAGCCGACGAAGAAGCAGTGAAGAAGTATGTTAGTGATACGGTAAGTAAGTTTGGACGTATCGATGCATTTTTCAACAATGCAGGCATTGAAGGCAAGCAAAACCTGATCGAAAACTACGAGACAGAGATGTTCAATAAAGTCATCGACATCAACCTGAAAGGTGTATTTTACGGGTTAAAACACGTCTTGCCTGTAATGAAAAAACAGGGTGAAGGCTACATTGTGAACACGTCCTCTGTTGGTGGTATTCGTGCTGTGCCAAACCAGATTGCCTACGGGGCCAGTAAACATGCCGTTGCTGGCATGACCAAAGATGCGGCGATTGAATATGCCGAACACGGAATCAGCATCAACGCCGTGGCACCTGGAGCCATTCTGACAGATATGGTCATCGGTTCGTTCAAACAGATTAATCCAAATGATTGGCAGTCTGCATCCAGAGAGTTCGTGAAGGACAATCCGGCGAAGCGCTTGGGTGAACCGAGAGAAGTGGGACGCCTCGTTGCCTTTCTGCTGTCCGGCGAAGCACCGTTTATCAATGGAGCTATTATTCCAATCGATGGTGCGCAGTCAGCCAAATATTGATCCCATAATCAAAGTATATATCGATGCGACATAGATATATACTGAAGAACGCCCGTTTCCGCTAATGTGCGGAGTGGGGCGTTCTTTTTCGTGTCATCCAGATAGTGTATTATCCGCAGGTTAAGTGTGCTGTAGAATCTGCGGTTTTTTGCTAAACCCGGTACTCCCGGCTGTAAAGCCCATCTGGCGATAGAATTCATGTGCAGCTTCACGTTCCGGGCGATTGCCACTGTTCAGAGACAAGGAATCCACGTTATGCGTGGCTGCCCATTGCTCAGCTTCAAGAATGAGCTGACGGCCGATGCCTGAGCCCCTGAACTGATCGTGTACAACCAATGCCATGATGCGGCAATGTCTTCCGTTTTTTTCATACAGATAAGACGTCTGTAATCCGATCAGTCCAACTACGCGTCCGCGTGCTTCAGCAACCAGTGTAGTAAAGTTTGCGTCCGCAGAGATATGGGTATAGCGCTCTTCCATCTCCGCGTATGTGGTCGGGTAACCGAGTTGGTCCATCAGAATGACCATATCTTGCAGATCGGTAGTGGAACTATGTCTAATCGTCACATCCAGGCTCATAATGTTGTATCCTCCTTGGGTCTTTCCTCCAATGAAAGTTCAATAATGGTATCCAGCAGCTCTGCAAAAGAAATGCCTGCAGCAGCTGCACTTTTGGGCAGCAGACTGTTACGGGTAAGACCCGGCAGCGTGTTCACTTCAAGCACATACGGCATGCCTTCCCGAATCATCATATCCACGCGCGCGTAGACACTGCATTTGAGCACCTGATAACAGGCCAAGGCCGCGGCTTCAACGCGATGGTGAAGGTCCACAGGCAATTGCACAACCTGCTCATCGGCTCCGTGGTCATCGTATTTGGAAGCATAGTCAAAAAACGCAGCGTTCGAATGAATGGAGATCACCGGCAGCATCTTGCCATCCAGAATGGCACAGGTAATCTCTTCACCTTCGATATACTGTTCAATCATGACTGTATCATCCCAGGTGAGGGCAGACTCTACAGCAGTCGGCAGGGCGGAAGCTTCCTTCACCACTTGGGTACCAATGCTGGAACCACCTGAATTGGGTTTGACCACCACGGGGTACGTTAATTGTTGAACAGCAATAGAGGATAGTTCCTCCATATGGCTCACTCGCAGCCATTCTCCAGTAAGTACACCCGCATGCTGCATGAGCTGTTTGGACATGTCTTTATCCATGCATACACTGCTTGCAAGCACACCACAGCCTGTGTAGGGAATACCCAGAGATTCCAGTGTGCCTTGGACCGTACCGTCTTCGCCGTATTTGCCATGCAGGGCAAGCAGTGCCACATCGATCCCCGCTGACTTGTCGATTAGATCGCGCTTGGTATTCAGCTCGATGGGTACAACCTCGTATTTGTCTCTATTCAGGTTTGCAATCATCTCCTGTCCGGTGAGCAGTGAAATATCCCGCTCTGAAGATGTACCGCCCATAATCACGCCAACTTTCATGTGAAATCCTCCTTATCTCATTTGAGCTGCTGTCTCGCCAATGATGCGAATGCCCTTACGTATATTCTCATCGCTGACTCTGGAGAAACCCAGACGCATCGTGTTTACACCCTGACCGGGTTCCAGATAAAAGGTATCCCCTGGTGTGAAAGTTACACCTTTCACTTTACAGGCCGCCAGCAGTTCACGGGTTCTGTATTCGGACGGGAACTGCACGAACAGATGCAGACCACCCGCACCGGAAATCCGGCACATTGGCAGATGCTGCTTCAGGCAACGCACAACCAATTCATATTTTCGCTTATACTCTGTGCGAGCACGCTTCAAATATTTCTCGAAATTACCGTTGCTCAGATATTGATACAATAACGATTGATCCAGCGTGGAGGTATGGATGCTACGTGCCCGTTTCATACTCTCCAGATAATCAATCAGCGCCGCATCCGCAATAATCCAACCTACCCGCAGACCTGGAAACAGGACTTTGGAGAAGCTACCCAGATAAACCAGTCCATTGCCCTTGCCCATGCTGGCGATCAGGGGAGATACGTGGGAACCGGAATAGCGCAATTCTTCGTTGAATCCATCCTCAATGATGGGAACCTGATACTTGTTCATCAACCGGATGATCTCTACCCGTTTTGCAGGGGACGTCACAATCCCGGTTGGATTGTGATAGGATGGCACGAGATATGCCAGATCATATGGACTTGCCTCAAGTTCATGTTCCAGTTGTTTCAAGTCCAGGCCATCCGGCTCCATATTCACACCGGTCAGGTGGAACTGGTGCAGCTTCAGATTTTTGATTGCCGTGTGGTGCGTTGGATTCTCGCAGAGCGCTTTTCCGCTTTTTTTGCGCAACGCTCCAAGCACCAGATCGAAACCTTCCGTGAATCCGTTGGTGATTAGGATGTCCTTGCCACGGAGGTCAACACCTTTGTTCTCCATATATCGTAGTAAATAGTTCATCAGCGGTCTGTATCCCTGCGCATATCCGTAATTCAGCAGTACTTCGCCTTCAAGTGACATGCGATCCAGAAAAGCCCGTTTCACGTTGTGCAGATCAAACAGCTTTTCATCCGGTGCTATGCTGGTAAACGATATCTCACCGCGCTCTGCTCCGGAGCCATGCTTCATCAGATCGTACTGCTCTGCCTGAATTGCATACTCGCTTACCTCTGTCGTCCAGTCCAGTCTCCAGCTTGCTGCTGCCTCAGGTGTTTCGATGGAGGCACTGACGTAATTGCCCTTGCCTTTGACTGCATAGATCAGACCTTCATCTTCAAGCTCGGCATAAGCGAGCAGGACCGTGCTGCGACTAACCTTCATGAGTGTACTGAGTTCACGGGTCGAGGGCAGCTTTTGTTTAGCTTGCAGGCCGCCTTTGAGCATCAACCGCTTCATATAATCTTTGACTTGTATATATACAGGGCGGTCCTCCGTCAGTTGCAGATCGGAATACATCCCATCACTCCCTCTATTGGTATCTTGCCATATTATAAACCCAGCAGAAAGAACCACGATACCTCTGTTTCCCTGAGCGTGTGGTTGGTTGTTCGCACAAACGCAAAAAAGCCCTGGCAGTATGCCGGGGCCTGGTGGTGAAACTTGATCCATTTTCTATAGTACTGCTGCTATAATTTCTACAGTTGTATTGCATGACTAGTCTCTCTAGGATCGATAGCTATCTGACCTTCTACGTGTGTCTATTAACTTCAGTACGACTATAATTGCAGGCTTTCTAGGTGATACTTAAAATCTACAGTGAATCATGAATCTAGGTCTTTCTAGGTTTGCTTGCTGCAAGGGTCGATTAGATGATGAATCTACAATCTATAAGCTAGGGTTCTTGCTAACTGTACTCTTGTCGTGATCACGTAACAGAATTCAGCATGAAAAAGAGTTTCAATCATAGGGTACAATAGACGGAGGTAGATATAAAGACGTATGTCTCAGTGCCCAATTTCTTCCTCATACCCCTATAGTACCACTTTGAATCAGGGAAGTTAACCTTTTTTTTGAAATATTTGTCGTAATAGCGAAAATTGCGTGAATTGTACTTCATATAGAATGAAATGGTGTCCGTTTATAATATGTGATAGGATGTAAACCTATAGATAATGAGGAAGTGAGCCTATTGATTAATATTACCGTGCCAACACCGGATGTAACCATTACAAAGCAGGTTGATCCACAGCTTAGCCACATTTATGGATTTACTGATTTTCACCTGATTACCCGGGAACTAGGCGGGATTTTCATGTTTTACAATGCCGCTGGAGAGTTGTTATTTGTCGGGAAAGCGCGTAAATTAAGACCACGTATCAAAAAGCATTTTGAAGACACGGTATCACCAATGAAGAATCACCGCGAGGAAGTAACGAAGATTGAAGTATGCCTGATTGAAGATCCGGTAGATCGTGAAATTTATGAGACGTATATCATCAACACGATGCGTGCGAAATACAATGTAGATAAAGTCTTGTACAAATAAGACGCTTAAAAAGCACATGAACATGCAATGTCTGGGACATATGTCCTAAGTGGTGCGCCATTGGGTAAGGATGTAATCGAAGGATTGCATCTGATTCCTTCTGGTGCCATCCCGATCTTCTCGAAGGAATAGCTTGTAGAATTTGAAACGTAGCAAGTCCAAACTTAGTATCACAGATATACCAAATACATATGAAGAGGTGATTGTGTTGATCGGTCGTAGCGGTAACCCTACACTTAAAGACAGCACGTTTGAAAACAGAGGATATGGAGAAGATCGGTATCAGAATTACATGACGATCAACGGCACGGTGAACAAAGCATTTATTACGCTTGTGATTCTACTGGGCAGTGCATTTGCAACATGGATGATGTTCTTTAACGGACAACAAGTGATGCCGCTCGCTTATGGCGGTTTAATCGTTGGTTTCATTCTGGCGCTTGTCATTTCGTTCAAACCGGTGACGGCACCCTATCTCGTACCCATTTATGCGGTAGCTGAGGGACTGTTCCTTGGGGCACTCTCTGCAACCTACGAATCCCTGTATAACGGCATTACCTTGCAGGCCGCCCTGTTGACGATGGCTGTATTCATCGCGCTGTTGGTGGCATACAAAACGAAATTGATCAAAGCTACGGAGAACTTCAAGCTGGGTGTTGTGGCTGCAACCGGCGGCATCATGATCATGTATCTGCTGAGCTTTGTACTTGGTTTCTTCGGCATTTCGATTCCTTATCTGCATGACAACAGCTTGATCGGCATCGGTATTTCAGTCGTTATTGTCATTGTGGCTGCTCTCAATCTGGTCCTTGATTTTGACTTCATCGAAGGTGGCGCTGAGCGTGGCGCGCCCAAGTATATGGAATGGTACGGTGCATTTGGATTGATGGTTACACTGGTATGGCTGTACATCGAGATCATCCGTCTGCTTGGCAAATTGCGGAGCCGGGACTAGTCCTGCTTCAATCATGTTCGAGAAGTAAACGGAGTTTGATTTAAAGCCAAAAAGCTAACGCGTGTTACTCACGTCGTTGGCTTTTTTTGTTTTGTATGGAGGTAGTCTGAAAGCAACATGGAGAGTAGAAGGAGAACATTTATGTAGTGTGAGATGTGTACATGTTACCATATTTGGATTGACGGTCTGGAAATAGTTATGTTATTTTATTGATAATGATTATCATTTTCGTTTAGAAGTTATTGAGTTGCCTGTTGTTATCATTGTCTAGCTAAATATCAAGCAGATCGAAAGGAGTGGCCTCATGTTACTGGAAAATGATTCGCAGATTGCTGCGCACCAGCCTGTTACCGGCCGCAGTCCCAAGACGGATCTTGCCAACGTTAAAACATACATGGACAAGCATTACGACCAGCACCTATCGATTGCAGATCTTGCCTCGAAGGCGGGAATCAGTCCGAAATATTTCGTGGATTTGTTCAAGAAAACGTATGGACAAAGTGCAATGGAGTATCTTACTGATCTGCGCATTAATCGCGCCAAGCGATATCTGAAGGAATCCAGATACAAGCTTCGCGATATTGCGCTGAGAGTGGGATACAGTGACGAATACTATTTTAGCCGCAAGTTTAAAAAGGAAGTTGGCGTATCTCCTTCGGAATATGCGAAAAACGCCAGGAAACGGATTGCTACCTGCTCTTCCAGTGTGATTGGACAACTTCTGGCACTCAATGTCATCCCCGTCGCTGCACCCATCGACCCCAAATGGACGGCGTACTATTATAATTCACATCGTACAGAGATTCAGTCTCACCTGAAATTGACGGATCCCTACACGAGCTTGCGGTTTGAGGCCAATGTGGAACGGTTGGTTCATATTCGCCCTGATGTCATTGTAGGTACAGATGAGATTAGTGAACAGGATCAGGCCCAATTGGCCGAGATTGCGCCTTGCTGTTTTGTCCCCAAACATCATTCGGACTGGCGGGCACAGCTGCGCATGATTGGATCATTTCTGGAGCGGGAGGAACAGGCGGAGCAATGGATACACATGTACAACCAGCGAGCAGAAAAGGCGCGTGAATCGGTACAGCGGGAAGTGGGCCGGGAGAAAGTGATCGTCGTGCGGGTTTACGGGCAGAGTCTGTACCTCTATAGCAATCCCGGTATTGAAGAAGTATTGTATGGAGCGCTGCAACAGGATACGTTCTCAGATCTTAGTGCCAATAATCCGTTAACGCTGGAGCAGCTCGCCGCAATGGACCCTGATCGGATTCTCGTGATGGTGTGTCCCGAAGCAGCTTCACGGGCGTATTGGCTCAGTTTGCAACATTCGGTTACATGGCGTCAGCTCAAGGCTATTCGTCAGTACCAGGTCCATCTGATCACTGGCGACCCTTGGTTTGATTATTCGGCTGTAGGCGTGATGCGTATGCTGGATGAAGCGCTACTGATCTTCACGGGATATTGTCCAAACATTTATCTGGATAACGTCCATGGTGATTCCCGGGCGACGTGACATATAATCCTTGTATCTAAATGAGAATGTTTATCAAGGGGGATATTACACATGCTTCACTATATCAAAAACATCGGACAACGTTCCGTTGGTAGCAAATTCCGCAGTGCCCGGCTGTCAGCTCTGATCCTATTGATGTTAATTACAGGATTGTTGTCTGCCTGTGGCGCAGCATCCGAGAATACAGGAGCGGCCCAAGCGGAGCAGTCCGCAACAGAGACTTCAACCCCGGCTTCAACCGAGACAGTTGCAGAGGAAGAACATGTGAAAGAAACGGCTGGTGAACGCACCGTAAAAGACGATCTGGGACATGAGGTGATTGTTCCAGCGAAGACTGAACGTGTATTTGCGCCATATCTGGAAGATTCCCTGTTAACCCTTGGTGTGAAGCCGGTAGCCCAATGGGCGAGTGGTACGAAAGGACATGTCTATCTCCAGGATCAGCTTAGTGATGTGCCTACACTTGATTTCTCCAGTGGGTTACCTTCACCTGAAGCGTTGATGTCGTATAAACCCGACTTTATTATTTTACATACGGCCCAATATGCCGAGAACGGGGTATACGAGAGTTATTCCAAGATCGCACCGACCTATGTATTTACGAACGCTTCGGGTGATGTAGAGAAGTCTTTGCAGGTCATTGGTGATCTGCTGGGCAAAACGGCTGAAGCCGAAAAAGCCATTGAAACCTACCATGCCAAGGTTGAGTCAGCCAAAGCTGAACTGGCGAAAGTAGCCGAAGGCAAAAAAGCAGCCATCATCCGTTTTGCCCCGCGTGGCATCAGCATGATGGGTGGCAACTACTTCAGCGGTTACGTTGTATATGAACAACTGGGACTTGGTAAGCCTGCATTGGTCGAGTCGGAGAACAGCGCTATTGTATCCGCTGAGGTATTACCGGAGATTGATGCCGACTTTATTTTCACCGTGGAACAGGGCCCGGGCAGTATGAAGGAAATGACCGAAACCAACGTATGGAACAGTATGCCTGCGGTAAAAGCAGGGCATGTGTACGCTGTTGAGCCAGCTCCGTGGCTGGGCGGTGGATTGATCGCATACGGTCATGTTATCGATGATACGCTCAAAGCGTTAACGCAATAATTGGAAAAGTACAACTCCCTTTGGAGTGCCGGAAACCGGATGTTAGTCCAGTGTTTCCGGACACCATGAGGGAGTTTTTTACGATTGAAGCGTGAACGTTATATGACATAAATATGGAAATATGGAGATAATCAAAATGATTTCTGGATATCGTCCATGGGACAGCCGGATTCACTCTTTTATAATTGGTAATGAGAATCAATCTCATATACAGATCAATATATTTAATTAACCATAACAAATATAAGTTGAGTTTATGAACTACACAGAAACGGAGAAGTCAGAAAAAACCTGAAGAAGCGGAGCGTGCGCCTAAAAGCTTTCTGAAAGAAAGCTACTCCGGAAGCATACGCTATCTCCGGATTTCTTCCTCGAAAAGGGGGATAGAGGAAATCTGGAGATAACAGCGATCGAAAGGTTATTCTGACGGCGTAGTGTATGAGTAGTTCAGTATTCAACTTATATAAGCAGAACAACGAGGAGGACCCATCCGTAATGACGTTTCAGCCCAACCCAACCGTTCCTGGCTCCCTGGAGCACATCGCACGCAGTACCGTTCAGATCCCAAACGCCGAACAATGGACCATGAAATCACGTTCAGGCCATCATGACTATCAGATTATGGTATTCAAGCCTGCCGAACCTCCGCCTCCGTCCGGTTACCCGGTAATTTACCTGCTGGATGCCAATTCCGTATTCGGCACCATGGTGGAAGCCATTCGTGTACAGGGACGCAGACCGGAGAAGACAGGAGCGGTCCCAGCAATTGTTGTGGGCATCGGGTACCCGATCAAGGGCCCTTTTTCCCCTCACCGATACTATGACTTTACTCCACAGGCCACGACGGAATATACCACAAAGTCCGATGGTACACCTCTTCCGGAACAAGGAGGCGCTGATGAATTCTTGCGTTTTATTGAAGAAGAACTGAAACCGGATATGGAGCAGCAATTTCGGATTGATCGGGATAGACAGGCTATATTTGGTCATTCACTCGGTGGGTTGTTCGTGATCCATGCGTTGTTCACGAAGCCAGAGGCTTTTCGATATTACATTGCAGGCAGTCCCTCGCTGCACTGGAACCAGAAGGTTATGCAGGCTGAGGAACAGGAATTTGTCGCAAGGCTGGAACAGCATCCGGTGAACGTCAGAGTGTGGATTGGTATGGGAGAACAGGAGAAGATCCACCCGGCTCGTAACAATGACAAGGCATCGACTCTCACGGAACGTTTATCCGCATTAAAGCAGCCGGGGCTGGATATCGCATACACCGAGTTCGAAGAAGAGAATCATGTCTCGGTATTGCCATTTTTGATTAGTCGTACGATGCGTTTTGCCTGTAGTCCGGAGTCCTAGAAGGTTGGAATGAGGGGCGTTTATGCAGATGATCACACTCAACTGGATAGAACCAAGCTAACACATCGCTCCAACAGGGGAGAACACAGCTATGAGGCAGTAAGGGAGGTATACGAGGTGAGCTACACAGGAATCGATGGAAAAGTGGCCGTGGTCACTGGTGCTGCGCAAGGGATTGGTGAAGCAGTGGCGAGATTGCTTGCACAGAATGGCGCTATCGTTGCTCTGGTGGATCGACAGGAGTCTTTGCTGAATCAACTGGTCACCGATCTGCACAGTCAGGGCCATCAGGCAACAGCCCACGTTGCTGATATATCGAATCGTCAAGCGGTTGAGGATACCGTTCAACGGATCGAAGAGACCGTGGGCCCCATTGGCATTCTGGTGAATGCAGCGGGGGTACTGCACACAGGGGCAGTCAGCGAGCTGACAGATGAAGAATGGACGAAGACATTTGACGTGAATACGCATGGTGTATTTTATATGTCGCGTGCGGTAGTAAGAAATATGGCTGAACGCCAAACAGGTGCGGTGGTTACCGTTGGTTCGAATGCTTCGGGTGTTCCGAGAATGCACATGTCAGCCTATGCTGCCTCCAAAGCCGCTTCGACCATCTTCACCAAATGCCTGGCTCTGGAATACGCGGATCGGCATATTCGTTGCAACATTGTCTCTCCAGGCTCAACGGATACGCCAATGCAGCGAGCCATGTGGCAGGATGAACATGGCGCTGAGGCGGTTATTGCAGGCTCACCACAAACCTTCCGTCTGGGCATACCGCTGAACAGGATGGCATTGCCCGAGGATATCGCGGAAGCGGTGGTCTATCTGGTATCGGATCAAGCCAGACATATAACGATGCACGATCTGTGTGTGGATGGAGGCGCCACACTTGGTACCTGAATCAAGAGATAAGGAGATGATGAATCATGTCAAAAGCGGGTATGGTCACTGCAACTTCCGCCATACACCTTCTGGAGCAATATCGGGAGGGGACGTCCTTTTTCTGGTCTTCACCGCAACATACCTTGCTCGCGCAAGGAGAACGGGTTCGTTGGTCTCCGCTGCATACGGAGCACACAATTCAATCAGATCCCAGCGATTCTGCTGATGTTATGGAACATAAATATAAGGAAGAGATACATCTTTTCATAGATGGTATTCAGCAGCTTATGGACAAGGCCAAACAAGCTGGTCAATCGAACCCGATGGTGGTTGGCGCCATTCCATTTGATCCGCTGGATGCTGCTGCTGAGTTATATGTACCTGAGACGGTGAAGTGGGCTGAACCGTTACCCTCGGAATCACGAGCATTAATTCAAAAGCTGCCAGCAGCCGTAGGCTGTGAAGTTGTTGAGGTTCCTGCGGGGGGAGTGTATGAGCAAAGTGTAGACAACGTATTGGTTGACCTGAACCAGCGTGATCTCCATAAGGTCGTGTTATCCCGTACACTTGAGGTGACTTCGCAGACCCTCGTGGACACGTATCAATTGCTGCGTAATCTGTTCAGGGACAACACACATGGATATACATTTGCAGTACCAATGAGGGGCCAAACTCAGTCGAGAAGTACTATAACAATGAATAAACAACATAAAGCAGGCGGAAAAATTGGAAATAAAACGAGTCGCACCTTCATCGGGGCAAGCCCGGAACTGTTGGTTACCCGCAAAGGAATAAATGTACGCGCCAATCCACTGGCAGGCTCTGCACCCCGGAGTGAAGATCCAGCGGAAGATCGCCGCCGTGCAGAGGAACTGCTTGCTTCAGCCAAGGATCGGCATGAACATGCCGTAGTCATTGAAGCAGTTGCGGAGGCGCTGCGTCCATTATGCCGAAAACTATCCGTTCCAGCAGAACCTTCGCTGATTCAGACGCGCACGATGTGGCATTTATCTACCGAAATACACGGGGAGCTGGCGGACGCGGCCACAACGTCACTGGAGCTCGCTTTGGCTCTTCATCCCACACCCGCCATCTGTGGAACACCTGTACAGGCTGCGCGGGCAGCTATTAAGCAACAGGAGCCGTTCGACCGGGGATTATTTACGGGAATGGTGGGATGGTGCAACAGCGAGGGCGACGGCGAATGGGCCGTAACCATCCGATGTGCCGAAGTGGAAGGCACAGCTGTGAAATTGTTCGCTGGAGCGGGTATTGTAGCAGGTTCTACGGCAGAAGCAGAGCTGGCAGAGACTGCTGCCAAGTTCAGAACGATGCTGGTCGCGATGGGGTTGGATTCGACTGTATCGATCCAGAAGGGGGATTGAACAATGCTGCCAGGATATCAGGCTTGGCCTGAGGAAGTTGCAGAACGTTATCGGCTGGAGGGATGCTGGGAAGGGATTACGTTTGGAGAGATGCTCCGTCAGCGTGCTGATCTATATGGCAATCGAGTAGCCGTTATTAGCGGGGAACAACACCTCACCTATGCAGAACTGGATGAACGGGTGGATCGATTGGCATCCGGTTTATATGCCAAAGGTATACGGCAACATGACCGGGTTATTATACAGCTGCCTAATATTACAGCTTTTGTTGAAGCATGTTTTGCTTTATTCCGTATCGGTGCACTGCCTGTATTCGCTCTTCCCTTGCATCGAAAGAGCGAAATCACCTATTTCGCTCGTTTCTCTGAGGCCGTAGCATACCTGATCCCGGATCAGGATGGCGGATTTGATTATCGCACGCTGGCAGAGGATGTACAGGCAGAGGTGCCAGCACTTCGGCATATTTTTGTGGCGGGAGAAGCCGGGCCCTATACATCGTTAGAAGATGTCTATGCAGAACCTGTCACGCTGCCGGATGAACCGACGTCTTCAGATGTTGCTTTTCTACAGTTGTCGGGTGGAAGTACCGGGTTGTCCAAGATGATACCGCGAACCCATGATGACTACATTTACAGCTTGCGAAGAAGCGTTGAGGTGTGTGGTCTCAGTCCCGAAAGTGTCTATCTGGCTGCACTACCTGTAGCACATAACTATCCAATGAGCTCACCCGGCATTTTGGGCACGTTGTACGCAGGTGGCACGATTGTACTGTCACGGGGATCAAGCCCGGATGAAGCCTTTCCGCTGATTATTCGCCATCAGGTAACGATCACGGCTTTGGTGCCGCCGTTGGCTCTTGTCTGGCTCAATGCAGCAGCTGCCCGAGGAACCAAGCTTCCGTCGCTCCAGGTGCTTCAAGTGGGAGGGGCCAAATTCAGTGCAGAGGTGGCGGCACGCGTCAAACCTGTTCTTGGCTGTACATTACAGCAGGTTTTTGGCATGGCTGAAGGGCTGGTGAACTACACACGCCTCGACGATTCGGAGCATGTCATTACCCATACACAAGGGAAACCGATGTCTCCCTATGACGAGGTGCGGATTGTGGATGACGAAGATGTTGAGGTGGAGCAGGGACAAGCCGGACACCTGCTGACACGCGGACCTTATACCATTCGTGGTTATTACAAAGCCGAGGAGCATAACGCCAGATCGTTTACTACAGACGGTTTCTATCGCACAGGCGATATTGCGAGCCTGACGGCTGACGGATATCTCGTTGTCGAGGGGCGGGCGAAGGATCAGATTAACCGTGGCGGGGATAAAGTGGCTGCCGAGGAAGTGGAAAATCACCTGCTGGCCCATCCTGGCGTGCATGATGCAGCATTGGTATCCATGCCTGATGAGTATCTGGGCGAACGCTCTTGCGCATTTATCGTGCCAAGCGGTGAAGCTCCGGGGGTGGCCGAGATCAAGTCGTTTCTGCGCAATCGGGGCCTGGCCAGTTATAAAATTCCGGACCGGATTGAGTGGGTGGACGCTTTTCCGAAGACACAAGTAGGCAAGGTCAGCAAAAAAGCATTACGTGAGATGTTGACCACCGAGCAACCTGTATCTAAATAAGAATTTTTGATAAATAAAGCCGAAAAGAGGGATATTCATGGCACTTCCAGTGATTCAACCATATGCAATGCCTATAGCGTCGGAGCTTCCGGTCAATAAGGTAGCCTGGACACCGGATGCGAAGCGTGCAGTACTCTTGATCCACGATATGCAGAACTATTTTATGAATGCATTTACGGCGGGAGCATCCCCGGTGGTGGAACTGATTGATCATATTGCAGAGCTTCGTTCAACGTGTCATGAGCTTGGGATTCCCGTCGTCTACTCGGCACAACCGGGTGGACAGACACCAGAGCAACGCGGATTACAGCTGGACTTTTGGGGTGCAGGGATCGATGGCGGGCCAGTGCAAAAAGAAATTGTTGAATCACTTGCACCTGCTCCACAGGACACCTTCATGACCAAATGGCGCTACAGCGCCTTCCAGAAGACGGAGCTGCTTGAATTGATGGAGCGGCAGGGTCGGGATCAATTGATTATCTGCGGAATATATGCGCATATCGGATGCCTGATGACGTCAAGTGAGGCATTTATGCGAGATATTCAGGCGTTTCTGGTTGCCGATGCAGTTGCTGATTTTTCAGCGGAAAAACATCATATGGCGCTGACGTACGCGGCAGAACGGTGTGCGGTAACAATAACGACCGAACGTTCAATTGCGTTGCTGAATGCATCAGCCGCAACCAGAACTGGAGGGGCAGTTACATCCGAGGCGAAGCTGCAATCAGCATTCACCGCGGAGACTGGGCATGTCGTGGAAGGACGGGAAGGCGTTGATCATGCAAGGCTGGCAGCATTACGGGCTCAGATTGGAGATCTGTTACAGGAGCAGTCCGATTCCATTGGGGAGCATGATGATCTGATTCAGACGTGGGGAATGGATTCCATTCGCATGATGAGTCTGGCTGAACGTTTTCGCGCGGAAGGAGCAGAGGTAACCTTTGTTGATCTGGCGGAGCAGCCTACATTGGCCGCTTGGGCAAGACTGCTGGATCATGTCCAACCGAAAGTACTGCCGAACGGAGACTACTTTTGAGCGGGGCGGTGCAGATGTCGCATAGTCGGAACACAGCTTGGCCTTTATCTTCTGCACAGTCTGGCATCTGGTATGCCCAACAGTTGAATCCGGACAACCCGATGTACAACACGGCCGAGTATGTGGTTATTGAAGGTCCGATCCATACGGGACGATTAGAGGAGAGTGTACGCCAGACCGTGATGGAGGCCGAATCGCTGAATATGGTATATGGCGAAAATGAGCATGGCCCGTGGCAATCTCTGAGCACCAATAGGAATGATTGGACATTCCATGTCATGGATGTACGGGATCAGGCTGATCCTCATGCGTCTGCACTGGACTGGATGAAGCAGGATCTGGCACGACCTGTTGATCTAATGATTGGACCACTCTTCACAGAGGCTCTGTTCCGGGTGAGTGAGGATCGGTATTACTGGTACCAACGCATTCATCATATTGCGATTGATGGGTACGGCGTATCCCTGATTACGCGCAGGGTTGCCAGCTTGTACTCAGCAAGTATCCAGGGAGAGGGGGCAGCACAGGCACAGGGCACGGCAGCGTTTGGATCACTGGCATCTGTTCTCGAAGAAGATGAAGCCTATTCATCCTCCACTAACCGAGAGCAGGATCAACAGTTCTGGGTCGACCGATTCGCGGATGCTCCGGATGTGGTCAGTCTGGGTGAGCGTGCTCCGCGTACATCAACCGAGTTCCTGCGGCAGAGTATGGTGCTCACATCGTCACAGCGAGAGCAAATGCAAGCAGTAGCGGGAAGGCTCGGTGCGACTTGGCCGGATCTCTGTATTGCAGCAACAGCTATCTATGTACACCGGATGACGGGGTCCACCGATGTTGTTCTGGCCTTGCCCGTGATGGGCCGATTGGGTTCAGCATCACTGCGTGTTCCAGGTATGGTCATGAATGTGCTTCCGCTCCGCCTGTACCTGGACTCGCAGATGAATCTGTCTGAGTTGATGGGACAGATCGTGAAGGAGATTCGGGCTGTACGCAAACACCAGCGATATCGCCATCAGGATCTGCGGCGTGATCTTAAGCTATTGGGTGAGAATCGGCGTCTGTTTGGACCGATGATCAATGTAATGCCCTTCCATCATGAGTTGAATTTTGCAGGCGCCCGCGGCATGATCCATAATCTGTCCACCGGTCCAGTGGATGATCTGTCGATTCATATTGTAGACCAGGGACATGGTCATGGACTGAGTATTTCTTTTGATGCGAACCCTTCAATCTATGTGGATTCGGAATTGCGTAATCATCAGCTTCGTTATGTGCAGATCCTGCAATCCATGATGTCAGAAGGGGCAGAAGACCTATCGGTTGGACAGATCAACATTCTGCTCCCTGCCGAACGCGAACAAGTGCTGGAAGGATGGAATCAGACGCAACATGCCGTTGCTGAGTGCAATTCAGCAGCGTTATTCGAACAGCAGGTTCGGCGTACACCTCTTGCAGCTGCAGTGACATTCGAAGGGTCATCGCTAACCTACGCAGAGCTGAACGAACGTGCCAATCAACTGGCACATGAACTGATACAGACTTACGGAGCAGGGCCTGAGCAGGTGGTTGGCATTGCCATGCCTCGTTCACTGGAAGTGGTCATCTCGATTGTAGCTGTTCACAAAACAGGAGCAGCCTATCTGCCGCTTGATCCGGATTATCCCGAAGAGCGTCTCATCTACATGTTGGAGGATGCCAAGCCTGCTTGTGTAGTGACGGTGATGAACAACTTCTCTCACATTCCGCAGGCGTCCAGTGTACCGATTCTGGTCATGGATGAACCGGATAGGATACAGGCAGTGAGCGGTCGGTCGGGAAGCAATCCCGAAGATGACGATCTGACAGGCACGGCTTCTCTGCTCAACCCTGCGTATCTGATCTATACCTCGGGTTCTACCGGTAAACCGAAGGGTGTAGCAGTGACCCATCTTGGATTAGCGAATCTGCTTGAAGATATGAAGACGAGACTACAGGTCGGTCCGCAGGATCGCTGGCTGTCGGTGACCACGATTGCTTTTGACATCTCGGTACTGGAAGTCTTCCTGCCACTGACGACTGGAGCAAGACTGGATATCGCGAAAAAGGAAACGATTCTTGATCCGGTAGCACTGGCTAGAAAGATGAGAGAGCAAGAGACGACGATCATGCAGGCTACGCCAACGTTATGGCAGTCTCTGGTTGCGAGTCGCCCGGGAAGGTTCGATGGGCTGACGGTGATTACGGGAGGAGAGGCCTTATCCGAGGAACTGAAGCTTTCGCTGGAGGCGTTGGGATGTCAGGTCAATAATCAGTACGGGCCAACGGAGACAACCATCTATTCTACAGCTGTATCGCTGGGGAAAGGACATTCAGGCAAACCGTCTATTGGTGGTCCGGTTCGTAACACACAGCTCTATGTGCTGGATCAGAGTATGCAACCTGTCCCTCCGGGTGTAGCAGGGGAATTGTATATCGCAGGAGAGGGACTTGCACGGGGATATTTGGGCAGAGCTGATCTGACCGCAGAACGTTTTGTAGCCAGTCCCTTCGGACAGCCGGGCAGTAGAATGTACCGGACAGGAGACTTGGCCAAATGGTTGCCGGACGGTTCCATCGATTATTTGGGACGAGCAGATCACCAGATCAAAATCAGGGGCTTTCGCATTGAACTGGGGGAGATTGAATCCGTCATCTCCAGATATCCGGGTGTAGCACAGGTCACGGTCATGGCACGTGAAGACCAACCTGGGAACCAGCGGTTAGCGGCATATATTGTGGTTGATGCGGAAGGTCGTCAAGCTGACATGGATCTGGCTGATATCAGAGCACACGTAGGTGATGCGTTACCGGATTATATGGTGCCCTCTGCCTTTATGCTGCTTCCAGAGATGCCGCTGACGCCGAACAAAAAAATCGATCGCAAACGCCTTCCTGTACCTGCATTGACATCTAATGCAAACGGAAGGGAGGCACGTACACCGCAGGAGGAGATCCTGTGCAGCCTGTTTGCAGAGATTCTGGGTGTAGCTCGCGTAGGGATTGATGATGATTTCTTCGAACTGGGTGGACATTCCCTGCTGGCCGGGCGAATTATAGCCCGAGTGCGTGATGTATTCGGAGCTGAATTGAACATCGGCAGTGTGTTTGAATCTCCGACAGCGGCAGGGCTTGCCCGAAACCTGGATCAGGCGAAGTCCGTCAGACCCGTTATTCAACCTGTTCATCGTGAAGGGGAAATTCCGCTTTCCTTTGCCCAGCGACGGTTATGGTTCCTTTATTGCCTTGAGGGGGCTAATCCTACCTACAATATTCCATTGGTTGCCCGGTTAAGCGGGAAACTGGACAGAGACGCTCTAAGAAACGCTCTACAGGATATTGTTGACCGTCACGAGACACTTCGCACATTGTATCCGCCAGATCTGGGTTCGGCGAGCCAACATATCCTCCGTGCAACAGATGTGAAAGTGAATATGAAGCATACCCAGGCTACGGCTGAGGAGCTGCCCGAACTGCTGGCAGAAGCGTCACGTCACAGCTTCGAGCTTAGTACCGAGCCGGGAATCCGTGCGGAATTGTTCCACACGGATGCGGATGAACATACATTGATGTTGCTGATTCATCACATTGCAGGGGATGGCTGGTCCTTATCTCGGCTTATCCGGGACATGTCGGATGCTTATACCGCTCGTCTACGCGGATCTGCTCCGGATTGGGAGCCGCTACGCATTCAATATGCAGACTATGCGGTGTGGCAGGAGAGCCTGCTCGGGGATGAGAAGCGGCAGGACAGTCTGATCGCGAGGCAGTTAGCGTTCTGGACTAATCGGCTAGCAGGATTGCCAGAACAAATCACGTTCCCGGCAGACTATGCCCGTCCAGTTGTGTCCAGTTACCGAGGCGGGACGGTGCCGTTTACGATCAGTCAACGTCTGCATGAGCAGCTTGCGACAGTTGCCCGTGAGCATAAAGTCAGTCTGTTTATGCTTCTGCACTCAGCGGTATCCGTGCTGCTTACTCGAATGGGTGCAGGGACGGATATTACGATAGGTACACCGATTGCCGGACGGAGTGATGATGCGCTGGATGATGTCGTGGGGATGTTCATCAATACGCTTGTTCTGCGTACAGACACTTCGGGCGATCCTACTTTCCGAGAGCTATTGGCCCGCGTGCGGGATGCAGATCTTGCTGCTTATGAACATCAGGATTTACCGTTTGAACGGCTGGTCGAAGTGCTGAATCCGCCCCGATCTCGTTCCAAACATCCACTCTTTCAGGTGATGCTGGTGCTGCAAAACACGCCAGATGTTCGTCTTGACCTGCCAGGTGTTGAAGTGGAGACTCGCATCCACGGTGTGGGTTCATCCAAATTCGATCTCACATTTGAACTGACGGAGAAACGGGAGCAGAACGGACTTCCAGCCGGAATTGAAGGTGTGCTGGAGTATAGTACGGATCTCTACCGTGAATCAACTGCTGGAGAGCTGGTGGTTCGGTTAATGCAGGTGCTTGAGGATGCTGTACAGCAGATGGATGAACGCATCAGCAGATTTAACCTGGTTACACCTTCAGAGCATGCCCAGCTTGAGAAGGAATGGACATCTTCACCGGATGAAGGTCCGCAGCTGACCATAGCCGAACGTTTTGAAGTACAGGCAGCCGCTCACCCCAGTTCGGCAGCCCTCCATTGTGAGGATATCCGTATGACTTACAGGGAGCTGAATAGACGGGCTAATCGACTGGCGAGACTGTTGATCGCAGAAGGCGTTGGGCCGGAACAAATGGTGGCATTAGCCTTACCTCGTTCGGTAGAGATGGTCGTAGCCATTCTTGCTGTACTTAAAACGGGCGCTGCCTATCTGCCACTGGACCCGCATTATCCGGCAGACCGTTTAACGCATATGCTGACGGACGCAGCCCCGAAAGTGATGATTACAAGTACAGAGGTGTATGCCCTGCTACCGCAAGTTGAAAACATTAAATGTATTAACTTCGAAGATCTGCATACCTTGCGGCAATTGGAATCCATGGATGAGCGAAACCCGGCAGACCATGAACGGAACGGACGGGTAACTCCGCTGAGCCCGGCTTACATGATCTATACCTCAGGTTCAACAGGGAAACCCAAAGGTGTCGTGATTCCGCATGCGAATGTCATCCGGTTATTGAATGCTACGCAGCACTGGTTCCATTTTGACGAGAGCGATGTGTGGACGTTGTTCCATTCCTATGCGTTTGACTTCTCCGTGTGGGAAATCTGGGGCCCTCTGTTGTATGGAGGCAGCTTGGTTGTTGTTCCCCATGAGATTAGCCGATCACCAGGAGCGTTCCTGCAACTGCTCGCCGAAAAGAAGGTAACCGTACTGAACCAGACGCCATCTGCATTCTACCAGCTGATGCAGGCTGACAGGGAAAATCCGGTCTGGGGACAGCAGCTTGCGCTCCGCTATGTGATCTTTGGAGGCGAGGCACTGGAGCTGGGACGTTTGGATGACTGGTATGAACGTCATGCGGATGACGCTCCAAGACTCATCAATATGTATGGTATTACGGAAACAACGGTTCATGTCAGCTACAAGGAACTGCACGCGGGCAGCGCTGCAGAAGGCGCAAGCAGCTGGATTGGATGCGCTATTCCAGACCTGCGTGTCTATGTGCTGGATGATCATCTGAAGCCTGTACCGACAGGTGTAACTGGGGAGATGTATGTGGCGGGAGCGGGTCTGGCTCGTGGCTATTGGGGAAGGCCGGATCTCACGGCAGAGCGATTCGTCGCCGATCCGTATGGTGCACCGGGTACACGAATGTACCGTACGGGAGACTTGGCAAAGCGCCTGCATGATGGTTCGCTTGATTATCTTGGACGAGCCGACCAGCAGGTGAAAATTCGCGGGTTCCGCATTGAGCTTGGGGAGATTGAGGCTGTGTTGGCAAAACATCCGAGCGTGGCTCAGGCTTCTGTTATCGTTCGTGAAGACCAGCCGGGAGATAAGCGTCTTGTCGCTTATATTGTTTCTGCATCGGACAGTGAAGCCGAACTGGAAACGGCTGCGTTACGCCGACATGCGGGAGCTAGCCTTCCGGACTATATGGTTCCATCTGCGGTTGTTGTGATGGACATCCTGCCACTTACGCCAAATGGCAAGCTGGATCGCAAAGCATTGCCTGTACCAGAGATGCAATTGTCGGTTGATGGCCGAGCACCGCGCAATCCGCAGGAGCAGATTCTCTGTGATCTGTTTGCCGAAGTATTGGGATTGCGGAGTGTAAGTATTGATGACAGCTTCTTCGAACTGGGGGGTCATTCGCTGCTTGCGGTGCGCCTGATGAGTCGAATTCGTGAAGCGATGGGCAAGGAGCCGGGCATCGGCATTTTGTTCGAAACGGCCACGGTAGCTGGTCTGGCCGAGCGATTGGAGATGGGTGCTGATTCCGGGAAAAGCTCGCTGCAAGTGTTGTTACCGCTGAGGACTCATGGGCAGCATCTGCCTGTATTCTGTGTGCATCCGGCCGGAGGGCTCAGTTGGTGTTATGCCGGGTTGATGAAACACCTGGGTATGGAGTATCCGCTGTACGGATTGCAGGCAAGGGGCATCGCGGAGTACGAGGTGCTCCCGTCGACACTGGAGGATATGACGGCGGATTACATCCGTCATATCCGGTCTGTGCAGCCGGAAGGCCCGTATCGTTTGCTTGGCTGGTCACTGGGCGGCAACGTGGCACAGGCTATGGCCGTGCAGCTTCAGTCCGAAGGAGAAGAAGTAGAGTTTCTGGCCATGCTGGATGCGTATCCGAGTCACTATCTGCCTATTCGCGGGGAACCGGATGAGGAAGAAGCGTTAACGGCATTGCTTGCACTTGGCGGATATGATCCGGACAGTATTGGGGATGGGCCGCTGGATATGGCGACAGCGATGCGCATCCTTCGTAGCGAAGGCAGTGCGTTGGCGAGCTTGGATGAAGAGACGATCATGAAACTGCGCAAAACCTATGAAAATTCCGTCCGGATCTTGGGGGCGTACACGCCCTCCCGATTCGAAGGTGACCTGATCTTCTTCCGGTCCACCATTATTCCCGACTGGTTCGATCCGATCGAACCGGAGATGTGGAATGCATACATCGGAGGACAACTGGAACGTCATGATATTGCCTGTCGTCACAAAGACCTTTGTCAGCCGGGGCCATTGGAGGAAATTTGCCGTACCCTGTCCGTCCGGCTGGAGATGCTGAACAAGAAGCGCAACATTCAACACAAATAGGAGGATAAGCTGATGAGCAACCCTTTTGAACATGAAGACAGCAATTATCTGGTGTTAATGAATGATGAAGGGCAGTATTCGCTGTGGCCTGCATCCATTCCGGTACCGGCAGGTTGGACCCTGGTGCTGGGGAAAGCCAAACGACGTGTATGTCTGGATTACATTGCGGAGCAGTGGACGGACCTGAAGCCGCTGAGTCTCTGTGATGAAACGGGGATGCCGGGCATGATTCATGAGGCTGGCAGATGAGGTTTCGTCTGAATCCAAAGGCAATTGTGAGCATTGTCTATGTTCTGGCGATGTTTATGGTTGCCATGGATGCAACGGTCTTAAACGTGGCGCTGCGAACCATCAGTAACGAACTGGGTATTCCCCCGGCTGCTGCCGGTACCTTGAATGTAGGTTATTTGGTGAGTTTGGCTGTATTTTTGCCTGTCGCCGGCTGGCTTGGTGACCGATGGGGCACGAAACGGGTTTTCCTGTCGGCGCTGACACTGTTTACGGTGTCCTCTGCGCTGTGTGCCACAGCTGATCAACTAGGCACGTTGACATTTTTCCGCATTTTGCAGGGAGCAGGGGGTGGTCTGCTTACACCTGTGGGGATGGCGATGCTGTTTCGGACCTTTCCACCGCAGGAACGGGCCAAGGTATCTCGCATGTTGGTGTTGCCCATTGCCCTTGCTCCAGCCTTGGGGCCGATTGTGAGCGGATTGATTGTGGATCAACTGTCGTGGCGCTGGATTTTCTATGTGAATCTGCCTGTTGGTATTCCAGCCGTGATCTTCGGCATGCTGTATCTGAAGGAGCACCGAGAACAGGGAGCTGGTCGACTTGATCTGCCGGGGTGGTTATTATCTGCACCGGGACTCGCACTGATGATGTATGCGCTCAGTCAGGGGCCGCTGCGGGGCTGGACGTCACCGCTTATTATGGGAGCGGGCTTTGCAGGCATTCTGCTGCTGACGTTGCTCGTTGTGGTGGAGCTGCGCGCCAAGCAGCCCTTGCTTGATCTGCGTTTGCTGAAGCACCGACTGTTCCGTTATACAGGCCTGGTATCCGTATGTGGGGCAGCTGGACTGCTGGGCATGCTGTATGTGTTTCCATTAATGTATCAAAATGTGCTACAGGCTTCTGCGCTGGAAACCGGTCTAACCACATTCCCGGAAGCGCTGGGACTGATGATTGCTTCTCAGCTTGTCCCTTGGACTTATCCGCGGCTGGGTCCTCGAAAACTGATCTCATTGGGCTTGATCTGTACGGCGGTTATTTTCCTTGCCCTTAGTCAGATCACAGTGGATACGAACCCATGGTTCATCCGTTCATTATTGTTCGGTGTAGGAGTTTTCCTGGGACAGACGGTAGGGGCAGTACAGATCGCTGCATTTGCCCAGATTCCTCCTGCATCCATGGGACGAGCTTCAACCTGGTTCACGGTGCAAAACCGTCTGGGATCAGCCCTCGGCATGGCTTTACTCTCTGCTGTTCTGGCAGGTGTGGGCACAACAACGTTGACTGCGACAGGCACGATGGAGCCGAATATGCTGGCGTACCGTTTGGCTTTGTTGGGGGCAGCAGCATTTCTGCTCATCGGGCTTTGGTTTGCCCTGAAAATCCGGGATGCTGACGCGGCAGCCACGATACGAAAGACGCCAGCTGGAGGATTGTTTGGCAAGTTGAAGCGTTCATCGGCGGTGAGTTCTGAATCGGTGGCACAGCAAGAAGGATAGGATTGAGTTTGCGAACGAAGCAACGAAAGACAAGTAGACGGTTCTACCTGATAGGGTTTTGATAAAAAAGAGCGAGTCATACGGGACGTGGTTCATTTGTCGCCGGATTGACTCGCTCTTTTTTGGGTTGGTTAGGTAATTGGTTAGTCACTTATTTATTTGCAGGAAGAGGTGAGAGATTCTAACGAATCTCACACCTCTTAATAAAGGATTTTTAGTGTTTAGGGAAAACGAACGAACCTTAGACACCTTATTGGTGCAGAGTTCGGCAATATCAACGTGAAAAAGGACATATTAGAGCATATAGGGTGCGTAGGATTCCTTAGAATGCCAGACCTGTGTAATTGAAGCCCATAAGGCGTGTCATGTTCGTTAGAGCATGAACCCAACTTAACCACGACCCTTAACCCCAACCCCGAAAACCAAATCCAAATTATAATTCACGATCCCCCTAATAAGCCGCAACTAGCCGAACACTACATCAACTCCGTATATAGATCCTCCAAGGTGATGATCTCGGGCTGGCTCGGCAGCTCTCCCCCAGCCGAACATGCCGCAAGCATATGTCCATCATCCAGTCGCTGACTGTGAAAGCGATATGTCCCAGCCTGCTCACAATGCCAAGCGCCTGCCTCGTCAGGCAGGATCGCGAAGGAGTCCAATGGTATGGACAAGCCCATACCGACTGCCTTGATATAACTTTCCTTCAGCGTCCATAGACGGTAGAAGGTTTCCAGCCGCCGATCGTCAGGCTCGGCGGCCAAGAACTGGCTCTCCCTAGGAGAGAAGAAACGCTCAGCAATCTGCATGTCAATTGGAGCTATTTTTTCCACATCCACGCCCAGTTCATCTGTACTGCCAGAGATTAGAGCAATCCAATCACCAGAATGGGAGATGTTGAATTGTACATCCGAATGATGACTGAGTGAAGGTTTGCCGTAGGAATTACGAGTAAAAGAAAGATCAGCAGGCATTAGGCCAGTTAACTTGCTCAAAGTCACACGAGTCAATATCTCTCCCAACACGGAGCGATACGCATCAGCCTGACGAACAAAACGCGAAGCCTGAACACGTCGCTCGGCAGAAACTTGCGACAAAAAGTGGTTCCAGTACGCCTCGGGCAATACTTCTGGAACTTGGAGCACACGAATAGTTATCATCATTAATCACCTGAGGACATATTCGGCGTGGATCAGTAACTTTCCTTTATATGGAACGGACCCTCAACTCTTCCTCCCAAATCATCACTATACGGATGCCCCTAACAAGAAAGCCGGTTGTCTCGCTTTTCATGTTAAGACCTCAGGTTCTGTATCCTCCTCTTCATGCTTCCTGTACTCGTTTCCATTCCCTATGCGCAGCCTGCACTCGTTCCCACATGTCCTGGCATTCCAGTTCGCTGTAGCTCACCAATGGTTCATGGAATATTTCAGTCAATACGTTACGCCATTCGGTATAACTCTGGATCTCCGTTTTCCGGATTCCTTCGATATCATGTGTTCGAAGCATACATCCACGTAGTTCATGACTGCGGATCTCATCCCGCTGACGAAGCAAAAATGCGTTATGCCAAGGTGATTCGGCCGCCCGACTGTAGAATTCATGTTTAGGAATGAACTCCCCCAGATCGTGGACTACCTCGGGAGCATAGTCGACCCCTTCACTTGGCCCATTCGGCTCGTACTCAAGCCGCCATCCCCCAGCAGCAACAGATGATGGCATCAATTGGTAGGTGAATGGAGCTGAACCATAGGTTCCATAACGAAGTGGCAGAGGTTCAAAGGGCATTCCGCCGAGACCTACATCCACAATCCAGCGTTCAACTGACGGGTCGGCATCCGGCAAAAGGACAGACAGACCAAGATGAAATGAGTTCACACGGGGTTGTTCCCCATGAGGCTGTACTCCCCCGCGATGCCAATCAACTGTATAACCCAGCGAGCGGAGAAGAACACTAAATGCACCATTTAGATGAAAGCAGTAGCCGCTGCGGCCTTGTAATATAAGTTGAATCGATTCTTGAAGACTGATTCCCGCAGGACGACCTGCAAAAATATCGACCGTTTGCCAGGATAAATATTGCACATGTGCTCGCTGGAGTTCAAATAAGAATTCCAGTGTAGGTTCCTTTATAACATCTATGCTGATCCGTTTCAGATAGGCCTGTATTTCAGCTGTATTCAATAGTTCAATCATTCAGATCACCTCACGTCATATAGTGGACTGCAAGCGATGGTTATAAAACTTCTGCTGCCCTGAGTTCATTGTAAAAGTCAACGGGTGAAAACAACATCATCAATTGAGCCGATTGTAACGGTACAATTCATAGGATAACTTTAAAATCATCTCAAGAGATGGACATGGTTCTGATGTCGTTGAAATACAATATATGGATGAGCTATTTCTTTTTCCGGGGTATGCTAACCCTTTGGAGTGGATATAGGTTAGAATATAGATAGATAGCAGGATTAGGAGATGGAAAAATGGCTAATGATGAAGTGATTTTGACACAGGAAGGCTTGGAAAAGCTGGAGGACGAACTGAAGGATTTGAAGACGGTGAAGCGTAAGGAATTGGCAGCTCGTCTGAAACTCGCGATCAGTTACGGTGACCTGAAGGAAAATAGTGAGTATCATTCAGCCAAAGATGATCAGGCCTTTATGGAGACCCGAATTTTGATCTTGGAGAAGATGCTGACCAAAGCAAGAGTCATTTCTTCAGACAGTATAGACTCCAACAAAGTGAGCATTGGATCAACGGTGTTGCTTAATGACATTGAGTTCGCCGAGAAGATTGAATATAAAGTGGTTGGCCCTGCCGAGGCCGATGTTGCGAATAATAAAATTTCGTACGAGAGCCCGCTGGGCAAAGAGATAATGGGCAAAGAAGTGGGCAGCGTCATTCATGTCAATGCTCCGATGGGCGTTATCAAGTACGAGTTACTTCAAATTAAAGTGTAATTCAAAAAGAGAGGTGCTCCGCAGTCATCCAAGTGGCTGAGGGGTCACCTCTTTTTAATTCTATTGGGCTTTGAACGGTTGGGAATATGGATTTGTTGAAACTTCATACGGTTGGACTAAAGGACTTTATCACATACTGTGTTTAAGGAACTTATGAGATGAAGATTTCCGTATGTTTTATATGTAAAAAAATAACATTTCGACAAATTTCGAATTTCGAATGACCTGACAAGGTGAGTAGTATATAATTACGGGAAAACTTTAAAGTGATGGAGTAGATACGATGAATTTTAGTAAGCCTAATCTAGATCAAGACAACGCTGGCAAAGGAGAACGTTTCTCCCAAGCTGGATTTATCCTGGCGGCCATTGGTAGTTCGGTTGGTCTGGGCAACATGTGGAAATTCCCGTACATTACGGGTGAGAACGGAGGGGCTGCGTTTTTCCTGCTCTTCATCGTCTGTTTGCTGCTGATTGGTTTGCCAGTTCTTCTCGCTGAACTTGCGATTGGCCGCAGTGGCAGAGGTAGTGCAGCTACTGCCTTTATCAAAGCAGGTGGACATAAGGGATGGCTCGCGGCCGGGTTGCTGCAAGTATTAACGCCATTTATCATCCTGTCCTTTTATGTCATTATTGCGGGCTGGACATTGCATTATGCGATTACGTCTTTCAGCGGCACGTTGTTTGACAATCCGGATTATGCCGGACAATTCGGCTCCTTTGTAGGCGGGTATATGCCGATTGTGTGGCAACTGGTTTCGGTTCTGATTACAGGCTGGATTGTTGCCAAAGGGGTATCTAACGGAATCGAGAAGTTCAACAAGGTACTGATTCCAGCGATGTTGGTACTGCTCATTATCCTGATGATTCGTGCAGTTACATTGCCGGGTGCAGGAGCTGGGGTTTCCTTTTTCCTGAATCCGGACTTCTCACAGCTTACAACGGAATCCGCACTGGTAGCGCTTGGACATGCCTTTTTCTCCCTGTCACTCGGGATGGGTATTCTTGTAACCTACGGTTCGTATGTGGATAAAAATCAATCCCTCGGTGCGGCAACCGTCGCCGTTGGTGCAGGTGACCTGATCTACGCATTCATTGCAGGTCTGATCATCTTCCCAACAACATTTTCGTTTGGTATTGCACCGGACCAAGGACCTTCATTGATCTTTGTGGCACTTCCGGCAGCCTTCTCTGCTATGCCACTTGGCTTCTTGTTTGGTGGACTGTTCTTCATCCTGTTAGCTATTGCGGCATTGACTTCAGCAGTATCCTTGCTGGAAGTTCCGGTGAAATATTTCATGGAACGTTTGTCCTGGAGCCGCAGTCGTGCGGTATGGGTTATTTCACTAGCGGTCTTTATCGTGGGACTCCCATCGGTATTGTCGCTCGGCTTGCTGCCTGAATGGACGATTGGATCGAAGAGTGTGTTCGACTGGATGGACTTTGTAGCATCCAACATCCTGCTGCCTGTAGGTGGACTGCTTGTGACGATTTTTGCCGGATATTTCTGGAAAACGGCTGCGGAAGCTTCCGGCCTGCGTTCCGGATGGTTCCGGGTGTGGCTGTTCATGCTGCGTTATGTAGCTCCGATCCTGGTTCTGCTGGTTCTACTGCACACATCCGGTATCATTCACTTCTAATGGTGAAGGCCCGATAGGGTTAAATATGGTCTGTTGTGCAGATTTACCATGGATAAAACCTCTTGGAAGAAATGCAAAAGCCCTTGTTTTCCCTCGTCAATTTTGGGACAATACGGAGTAGAGGTTTTTTGGGTAGGACCGATAAGCCATATGCTTTCTTGCGAAAAGAGGATTATACAATGAACAAATCATCCATATATGGATTAACATTAGAGCAATTACGTTCCTGGCTGCCGGAGCATGGGCAGAAGAAATCCCGTGCATCCCGGATTTGGGAATGGTTATATCAAGAGCGTGTGCACGATTTTCCGGCGATGTCTGATGTCCGTCAGGAATGTCTGGACGTTCTCTCCGAGCATTTCACAATGAACTCGCTGAGCGAACATGTGAAGCAGGAATCGGCAGATGGTACCGTGAAGTTTCTGCTTCGGATGCAGGACGGCAACCTGATTGAGACGGTATTGATGCGGCAAAAGTATGGACTTACCGTCTGTGTGACCACACAAGTGGGTTGTAACATTGGCTGTAGCTTCTGTGCGAGCGGTCTGATCAAGAAGAGTCGTGACCTGACCGCCGGAGAGATTGTGGAACAGATTATGCATGTGCAGAGACATCTGGATGCAGCGGGTCAAGACGAGCGGGTAACCAACGTGGTTGTGATGGGTATTGGTGAACCATTCGATAACTTCCAGCACATGAGTGATTTCATCGAAGTCATTAAGGATCGCAAAGGACTGGCACTTGCCGCCAAACGGATAACTGTATCCACGAGCGGCCTTCCGGACAAAATCAAGGAATTTGCAGACAGCAGTCTGCAGGTCAACCTGGCGATCTCTCTGCATGCACCTAATAATGAACTGCGTACACACATCATGAAGATCAACCGGGCTTTCCCAATCGAGCAATTGATGGATGCTGTGGATTATTATTTGGCTACAACGAACAAACGCATCATGTTTGAGTACATCCTGTTACGTGATGTTAACGATCAACGTGAGCATGCCGCGGAGCTCGCTGAACTGTTGTCCAGTCGCAGAAGTATGGTCAGTGTGAATCTGATCCCATACAACCCGGTGGATGAGCACAGTCAGTATCAACGGAGTACAGAAGAATCAATTCTAGGCTTCTATGATACGCTCAAAAAGAACAACATCAACTCCACTGTACGTATGGAACATGGTACGGATATCGATGCTGCTTGCGGACAGTTGCGCAGTAAACAAATGAAGAACAGCGCTGCCGAATCCGAGCCAGACCGTCTGGCACTGGGATAAGATACAACGCGGATCTGGCAAGTAAGTTAGGATACTTGGTTGTTATAATCAGTGCCTGTACTTTGTAGGTGCCATTTACCGTTGTTGAGTCACTCATGAATGTGTTTCCTGAATGCAAAACGCCTCTGTATATCACTGAGAAGTGATAACGGAGGCGTTTTTTGGAGTGTCATTATTTCAGTTTTTTGGTCATTAGCAGATGGGGAATGCCGTCTTCCATAAATACTTCCGAAGCGGGTGCATAGCCGAGACGTTCGTAGAACCCGGAAGCTTGTACCTGTGCGTGCAGCTTGGCCTTCTCAAGACCATCAGCAATAGCCATCTGCTCCAGCTTGTCGATCAGAACACGGCCCAGGCCGTGTTTGCGGTAATCAAGCATGACACAGATCCGTTCCAATTTGGCGACCTGTTCCACAATGCGCAGTCTTGAGGAAGCAGCAGGTACACCGTCTACGTAGAGCAGAATGTGGCGCGCCTCCGCTTCTAATGTATCATAAGCATCGAATTCATCCGTTGCGGGCACGCCTTGTTCTTCGACGAAAATAGCAGTTCGAATGGCGAAGCAGGCATCGAGTAATTCCTGATTATTAACTTCAACAATCGTTGTATTCATGAATGTTTCTCCTTTGGGTGATCGTAATGTGATCCTGACGTGATAAACTGGTACATAACAGGAATGTGGAACGAATCTCGTTCTTTTACACGCTTTAAGTTATATAGCTAAAATTAAAACCAATTCAACTGTAGTTATACCATCAATTATGTTGCGAATGCAACAATTTTATAGGGGCGTGAGTGTGTTGACTGAGAAAAAAGAAGTGCTGCGTGAAATTGGTATGATTGCCCGCTGTCTGGATTCAATCAGTAATGTCGAGTTTCAGCATCTAAACCTGTCCCGTGGACAATATCTATATCTGTATCGAATCTGTGAGAATCCGGGCATTATTCCGAATCAGCTTGCTGAACTGATCAAAGTGGATCGCACGACGGCGGCCAGAGCCATTAGCAAACTTGAATCGGATGGATTCATTATTAAACAGCCAGCATTGGGTAATAAGAAGAATAAGGTATTATATCCCACCGAAGCTGGGCTTGAAGCATGGGAATTTATTCGAAAAGAAGGTGTGCATTCGGATCAGGTGACTCTGGATGGTCTGACGGAGGAAGAGATCGAGACCGCGGTCATGCTTCTCCGTCGAATGCGCCATAATATCGAGGTGGACTGGAAATTTGTCAAAAAGGGTGGACGAAGATCCTACATGGATAACCTTGAATAGATGCGAACTTTAGATGTACCTCAGTTACTGACCAAAAAATTCAGGGGTTCACAGTCGTATACATGCGGGAGGAATGGCGTGAAGTTCATATTTCGAAAAAAACGAACGTGGCTGATTCTACTGTTGATCAGTATTACAGCGGCCAGCGTGTTGTTGATGAGGGAGCGGTTCCAGATGAACAAAGTATCCCCAACGGTATCTTTTATCAAGGATGATATGACCAACCCGAACGGAACACTGGCCACCTACTTACAGGATGCAGCTTCGGAGGAGGCAGATACTGTTGCGGGTAGAGAGGCGTTGTCGGAGTCACTCGGCCTGTGGATGCAGTATGCCTTAGCAAATGATGATCAGGCCTTGTTTGAGCAGAGCTACGAGCAATTGAAGACCTATTTTCTCACGCCGCCAAGCCCTTATATAGCCTGGAAGCTGGATGCCAAGGGTGAATCCCATGTAACGACAAATGCACTTGGCGACGATCTTCGTATTATAGGTGCCCTATTGGAGGCAGCAGATCAGTGGGAGCAAGGGAGAGAGGCGAAGTTAGCGACCGCAGCCGCTATTTCCCGTGGCATAACACAATCGGCTCAGCAACAAGGATATTTGGTAGATTTCCATGATTTTGTGGGTGGACATTCAACGGATACATTAAGCCTGGTCTATGTAGATTTGCGTGCACTGCAATTGATGGAAAAACATCAGATGGTGGAACCGGGAACCTATGCCAAGTACGAAGCTTTGCTGAAGAAGATGCCCAACGATGGATTGTTCTATCCGAAGACCTTCGATGTGGTCCATAAAAAATATGCGTATGATGATACAGTGAATCTGATCGACCAGTTGATTGTGGCGAATCATCTAACCGTGACCGACCGCAAACCGGACAAGCTCATTTCTTTTTTGAAAAAGGAGTTCAACACCCGGCATCAGCTGCCCGGACAGTATAAGCGAGAATCACGCACACCTGCCGTCTCTTATGAATCTTCCTCAGTATATGGCCTCGCCATCTTACTTGCTGTTCGTTCAGGTGATCCAAAATGGGCCAAACAGTTGTATAACCATATGACTACGTTGCGTGGTCAGGACTCTCGTTATCCAGGTGGATATGTATTTGATGGTAACACACATCTGTTTGATAATCTTTTTCCTTTATTGGGAGAAGTTAATTTACAGAAAAGCATTAAAAAGTAAGGATTTTGTCATTTCATGAATTGTTCAATGTGGTAGCATAGTTTTGTCTAATGATGTCATAAATTGTTGAAATATAAAAGAAGTGAGTATGAACAAGAGTACTATAAATTCAACGGAGAGAAGGAACTATGAGGAATAAAGCACCTACCCGCCGTATTGCATGGGGATATGCCCTTTTAATTGGACTAGCCCTCATGCAGCAACTGATGATTTATCTTAAAGTTTACATGAATCAGAGCTACACTACAGGGGATATGATTTTTAGTATCGTGTCGCTGGGTGCATTGGTTTTTGGTCTTTTTCTGCCTGTTGGCGTATCCGTCGTGACGGGGTTTGTATATCTGGTCTCTTATTTTGTGTGGCTTGTTACTTACGCTGATGCAAATGTGCTTGTATTCTCCTGGTGGTTGCTCATCCCTGCCAACGTTGCCGTGGCTGCGTTCATCAAGGCAAGTCTGCTGCGCAGTGCGCGTGTAGTTGAACGTCTCCAGGATATGCAGGATCGTAACCCGGAAATCGATCTGGATACTACGCTTGGTAATAAGGGAGCTCTGGCAGATACGTTAATCAAACACAGTAATCTTGCTCGTCGGTACTCCGAAAAGTATGGATTCAGCATTGCCATGTTCAAGATTGAATTCTTGCCACTTGTGATGGAATCTCTCGGTTCTGTCCGGTATGCACAGTTTCTACTTGAAATCTCGGGTACGATCCAGAAGCAGATTCGGTATGAGGATTACAAATTTTTCGTGGATCGTGGGCGTTTTGTCATCATATGTCCAATGGTGAATGTGGAATATCTTCCACTTCTTACACAACGGATCAAAAAAGCCATTATGGATCTTCAAATTATTGATAAAAAGGGAAATGAGCTGCAAACGGTGATACGCTCCGGTGCTCTGGTATTTCAGATGGAGCAATTCAGCAAATACGATGATATTGATGCGGTTATTGCTGCCCTTGAACGAAACACAGAGACCGATCTTATCGGAGAATATATATAACGGGAAGGAGAGAGGCGCTGTGGACTATATGTCCTGGTTCATCCCGATCTGTATCGCCGTCAGTTCTTTATTTGCGGTATTCACGATTTGGTTAACAATTGCAACCCTTCGCTTTCGGTCGAAAGTTATTCGCAAGTATGATCGGAGGAAAGTAAGTGGCTGATTTTATTTTAATATTATCCATATTTAGTATCTGGATTGCCGTATTCGAGTCAATTGTTATTATGGCAGGTGCGATTCGTTTTATTAATAAACAGGACAAAAAAGGGATTCAGATCCCTGAAGATATGGATCATTATCCAACAGTCACGGTCATGGTACCTGCGCATAACGAGGGTCTGGTCATTGTTGCAACGGTAGAGCACATCCTGCGCCTGAATTATCCGGAGGATAAAGTTCAGGTCATCGTGATCGCGGATAACTGTACAGATGATACCGCAGAGAAGCTGAGATCGTTCCTCAGTCAGACCAGTTATATGCATCGCAATGTGACAGTAATGGAGCGTAAAGGAACAGGTGGCAAGTCCGGGGCATTAAATGACGGACTGGACATAGCCACGGGTGATTGGATCTGTATCTTCGATGCAGATGCCGCACCTGAACGGAATTCATTAATGTTTTTGGCGCAAAAATCACTTGAGAACCCTGAACAATATGGCGTGGTTTTTGGCAGAAACAAAGCACGCAACAGAGGACAGAATTTCCTCTCCAAATGCATCAACCTGGAGATTATCACTTCGCAACGAGTGTATCACACAGGACTATGGGAATTGTTCCAGCTGGGTTCCATTCCAGGAACGAATTACATTATCAAAACCGAGTTGATCCGGGAGATTGGCGGCTGGGACGTGACAGCCATTACAGAAGATACGGCACTATCATTCGAGATTTTGAATCGCGGACAGTTTGTGGCACTGGCGCCGCAAGCGGAAGCCTATCAGCAGGAGCCGGAACAGCTTAGTGTATATATGAAGCAGCGCGAACGCTGGGCCAAGGGGAACTACCAGGTGGTACTGGATAATATTCATAACCTGTTTAACCGTTCCAGTTGGCGTAATAAGTTGCTGGTCATCTATTATGCCGTCAGTTATTTCTGGTTTATGCTTGCGATCATTGTATCGGATATTATATTTCTCGTGAATCTGGTTTATCGGGTCATTGCCATATTTAAACCGGAGGTTAGTTCACCGTTCCAGTTTGCCGGCGATGCATATGTCTTCCTTGTAATTGGTTGGGCACTCATGTACTTTATTTACGTGTTGCAGATCAATCTGGCACTTGCCGCAGATATTGGACAGAGCAATACTCGCAATTTCATCTATGCCTGTGTATCCTACTTCACGTATGCACAACTGTTCATCCTGATCTCGATCAAGGCATTCTACTCCTTGATTATGGACAAGATTCGGAAACGCGAGAGCAAATGGTACAAAACAGAACGTTTTGGCTAAGCGGCGAAAATTGTAGAAGTGTATGGCAGAAAGGCTGTTTGCTGGATAACTCCAGACAACAGCTTTTTTTGTTATAGCCAGACACATCCATATTCTGTATACTCATACAGGCTGTAAAGAGGATCATGCTTATCCGAAATGGAGGGTCACCGAATGAAGGACAGAGGATCAGACTTTTACGATGATGAGGCGAACTTTGAGAAGTATATGGAACGTCGCAAGTGGCAGGAGAACGCCAATGATACATTGGAGAAGCCGGTGATGCTGGAGTTGATCGGAGATGTAACCGGCAAGAATATACTGGACCTCGGTTGCGGGGATGCAAGGTTCGCCGCAGAATTGCTGGGCAGGGAGTGCGAAGGTGCGACGTATACGGGAATTGAAGGTTCTGTGAATATGATTCAGGCGGCTAACGAATCCGTAAAAGGATTGAATGCCCGGATTGAGCAAGCATTCATGGAAGATTGGACCTACCCTGCCGGGACGTACGATCTGGTGATATCGAGACTGGCTGTTCACTATATTGAGGATGTGGAGAGCCTGTTCCGCAACATATACAATACGTTGAAAGAGAACGGGACATTTGTATTCTCGGTAGAACATCCTGTGATCACGTCCACACTGCAACCTTCCGGGACACGAACGGATTGGGTGGTTGATCAGTATTTTGTAGAAGGATTCCGTGAGCAGCAGTGGCTGGGCGGTTCTGTGAAAAAAATGCATCGTTCCATTGAATCGTATTACATGGCATTGCAGCGGGCGGGGTTCCGTGTAGAACATTTGCGCGAGTCAGCACCACAACGTGCTTATTTTGTAAACGAGGAAACCTATCTACGAAGGCAGCGTATTCCATTGTTTCTGTTTTTAAGTGCCCGGAAATAGATAGTGATAAAGCGTATAGATAAATAGAAGGACATAACTAAGTTATACTCATAAATTAGAAAGTTCTACACAGAAAACGGTGGATAACACTAGATATAGCAGTGAAAAGCCCAAAATCTATCCACATGTGGATAAGATATTGGGCTTTTACTGTTATGTTTCTACACCTATGTTACGTTTGTTGTGTATAACCCTGCGCTTATGAATCCGCCGCTGCTCTGACATAGACACGTTCTCCATGCCGATCAACTTCCACAGGTGCCTCGAAGAAGTCGCTAAGCACTTCCGTATTCATCAGATCGCCAGTTAATCCACTACGGACGACTTCGCCCCGGCGCAGCAAAAGGCTGTGACTAAAGACAGGTAATATTTCCTCGGTATGATGAGTGACATAGATGAGTGAAGGGGTATCTGGACGCTGTGATAATTCACGAATGCTATCCAGCAATCGCTCTCTTGAGAACAGATCCAGTCCATTGCAAGGCTCGTCCAGAATGAGTACGCGCGGATTGGCCATGAGTGCTCGGGCAATAAGAAGTTTCTGTTTCTCCCCTTGAGAACAGGTGCGATATTCACGATCCCACAGATGCTTACAGCCCAGCGTTTGCATCAATTCCTGTGCCTGATCCAGATCATCATCCGATAGCTTGTCATACAAGCCAATGGTGGCATGTTTGCCGCTGATTACGACATATTGTGTGCGGTCTGTGCCATGCAGTTTCTCTTGCAAAGATGAACTGACCCAGCCGATGGATTTGCGAAGCTGTCGCAGATCCACATCACCATATTCATGGCCTAGCACGGATATCTTGCCTTCGGTCGGCCAGAGATACCCGGTGATCATGTTCAGGAGTGTTGTTTTGCCGGAGCCATTCAGGCCAAGCAACGCCCAGTGTTCACCATCATTAACCTGCCAGCTCACATCGTTCAGCAGGGTAAGGGGTCCCCTTTTCCAAGTGACATGCTGTACATCAATAATCATGCGTTATTCCTTCCTTCTGTTATCCTCGAGTGTCCTAGGTGTATTGTAGTCACAAAATCAGTGAGGTTTCAACGGTTATCACGCTGTTCTTGGTTGGTCCTTGCGCAGAAATACAGCACACACACCAAGCAGTGGCAAAAACGAACATAACTTGATAACAAACGAAATGCTGGTCACGTCAATTAAGGAACCTAACACAACCGAGCCAAGTCCAGCCATGCCGAACGACAGGCCGAAAAACAATCCGGATACCGTTCCAATATGACGAGGAAGCAGCTCCTGTGCATAGACAATGATGACGCTGAAGCCGGACATCAGGATTAGTCCAATCATTCCGCACAATACCATGGACAAGACGGGGCCCGCATAAGGCAACAACAGGGAAAATGGTGCAGTGCCTGCAATGGAGAACCAGATCATCGGTTTGCGTCCGTAGCGATCAGCGAGTGGGCCGCCGAGCAAGGTTCCAACCATACCTGCAAATTGCAAAATAAACAGACAGATCTGTGCCTGGGAGAGAGGCAAGTCATATGCCTCGGCATAATAGAAGGCGTAGTACCCGGTCATGCCTGCAATATATACGAATTTGGAAAACAGCAGCAGGATGAGAATTCCCATTGTAAAAGCGATGAATCCCCTGCTCACAGGCCGAGCTGCTGGCTCTGCGCCGCTTGATTTTAGAGGGCGTTGCTGACGAATGCGAGTCTCGGCAAGCTTATCTCTGTACCAACGACTGACAAAAGACTGAATGAAGATGCCGATCAGGGCAAAGCCCATCAGCCATAGAAAACTACGCTGCCCATGTGGCAACAGGATGAAGGCGACCAGTAATGGAGCAATGGCCTGCCCTGTGTTGCCTCCAACCTGGAATATTGACTGCGCCATTCCACGTCCACGGCCGGCTGCCATATGAGCCACGCGTGAGGACTCGGGGTGGAGGATGGATGAGCCTATGCCAATCAATGCTGCAGAAACAAGCAGCATCCATAACTCGGAAGACAAGGCTAAGCCGAGCACACCGATCAGGGAGAATAACATGCCTCCGGGAAGCAGAATCGGCATGGGTTTGCGATCTGACATATAACCGACCAGGGGCTGAAGGACGGATGCGGTAATATTCAGAGTGAAGGCAATCCAGCCCATCTGGGCGAAACTGAGCTGCATGGTTTGCTGAAACAGCGGAAAAGCAGATGGAACTACGGTCTGCATTGCATCATTCAGCAAATGGGCGAAGCTGACTCCGGCGAGTGCCCAATTGGCGGAAGAGTTGATTTGCATTTTGCTTAAAGTGGCCTGAGCCATGGGAGATCACCTCGAATTATTTTTTTCTATGATAAAAGATACGGTCAGGCATTGTCTTTGTGAAAAGTGCTTGGAAAGTGAGCACGATTTGCTATAATGTCAGCAGGTGAGGAAACGATGGAATTAAACATGACGTTAAATGGGTTGGAATTATGGAAAGCTACCGGAGGGTTCGCGAATGAACCTCATGTGCATGATGACTGGTATCAGCTAACGTTGCCGGTCAGAGGCCAATGTCATCTGGTACAGGAACGGCACGCATACCCTCTGAACGCAGGCAAGGGGATTATTGCTCATCCCCAGACCGAGCATTATTTTGAAATAGGTTCGGATTCGGCAGTCATTGTGATCAAGTTCCGTAAGCCGCCTTTAGGTAGTTTAGAAGGTGCGGAGATTAGTGGCGGACAAGCTGAGTTTCGACCCACCCATACTTTTGATCCAACGGAGATCAGCAGTCTGTTTCGTGGCTGGAATTCCATTTTGTTAGATGATGTGCCCGAAATGCTGCAAGTGCAGGAAACAGAAATGGCGATCGAGACGTATCTAAAACGCATGTTGACGGGTCAGAAAAATGGTAAAGCGATTGCAGATAATGGTCCATGTATGGACCCTCATCTCCAACGAGTGCTGGATTACATTCACAGTGCCTATACAGGCCCAATGGATATTGATTCGATGGCCACGGTCGCGCATCAGAGCCGGTATCATTTCATGCGTTCTTTCAAGGCTCTTACGGGATCAACACCATATCAATATCTGCTGAATTTGCGCGTAGAAGAAGCGTCCAGGAGGCTCCGCCATACAACAGATTCAGTAACCACAATCAGTTATGAACTGGGATTTTCCAGCGTCAGTCAGTTTTACAGAGCCTTTCAGCGAGTGTATGTTATGACACCGATGGAATATCGGAATCACGTGTAGATTTTAACGGGCAGTCTCGCGTATGCGAGGCTGTATTTAGTGCGTTACAGCATGTCACTGATTTTTGTTGTTGCCAAACAAAGGAGACTTTGCTAAGATGGGAAAAAGTTTATGTAAGCGTATACATTTAATTTAAAATTACAACGTTGTAATTATGTTTATGGCAAGTTTGTTACTAAAGGTGGATGGGATGAATACCAAATACGTCAGTGAAATGACAGTTCACTTTTATTCAAAAATTCAAACGTTGTAATTATGTGGCGAAGGGGAGTGTTTCACATTGAAAAAACGTATGTCTACGCTGTTCAGCCTGATCAGAAGAGATAAGTATTTACTGCTGATGTTTTCACCTATCTTCCTGTATTACCTCATCTTCATGTACCTTCCGATGCCTGGCGTGTTGTTGGCATTTCGCAATTTCTTGCCAGGTCAGGGCATGCTCAGCGGGGAATGGGTGGGGCTGCGCTGGTTCGAACAGTTCGTGAATTCCATTTACTTCTGGCGACTGCTGCGCAACACGTTCTTGCTTGCATTTCTGCCACTCCTGTTCGGATTCTCGATCCCCATTCTGTTCGCGGTCTGCATCGTAGAGATCAAGAACCGAACATTCAAGCGATTCGCCCAGACGGTTACCTACCTTCCTCATTTCATCTCCACTGTCGTTGTAGCCGGCATGATCATTAACTTCCTGTCACCAACAGATGGTATCGTGAATACCCTCATCGCGAGTCTTGGCATGGAAAAAGTGAACTTCATGATGGATGCCAGCTGGTTCCGTACCATCTTCACAAGTTCCGACATCTGGCAGAGCTTTGGCTTCAGCTCCATCATCTACATTGCAGCCATTATGGGGATCGACCCCGAGATGTATGATTCCGGCAAAATTGACGGCGTCAACAAATTCCAGGAGCTCTGGCACCTGACCCTTCCCAGTATCAAACCAACCATTGTCATTCTTCTGCTTCTGTCGCTTGGCGGCATTATGAGCGTAGGCTTCGAGAAAGTATATCTGCTCTACAACGGAGCCACCTACGAAACGGCGGATGTCCTGTCCACCTATGTATACCGGATGGGGATTGAGGGCCAGAATTACGGCTTCGCCACAGCAGTCGGCCTGTTTAACTCCATTATCACTTTTGTGCTTGTGTTTGCTGCCAATTCCATGACCCGCCGCCTGACCAAGATGTCACTCTGGTAAGACTATAACCCGGACCAAAGGAGACCTGTATGCAAAAATCGAGAAGTGACCGTTTGTTCTACGGATGTGTCTACCTGCTGACCATACTGGCGGTTGTTGTCACGTTGTATCCCTTTCTGTACGTCATCAGCATTTCATTCAGCTCGGTGGATGCCATCGACAAACAAAAAGTTGTATTGTGGCCCGTCGGCTTTACCCTGTCAGGTTACCAAATGGTACTGCAATACAAGGAGTTATGGATTTCGTTCTACAACACCCTCTGGTACACCGTGGTAGGCACACTGTTGAATATTGTGGCAACATGTCTTGCCGCGTTTCCATTATCCAGGCAGCAGTTTTTCTTGCGTCGCAAGCTGAACTTTTTCATCGCCTTCACCATGTATTTCTCGGGTGGACTCATTCCGGTCTACATGCTGATTACCTCGCTTGGGCTGTACAACACTCGCTGGGTCATGGTGCTGCCTGTGCTGGTGATTACGTTTAACGTCATGATCTGCCGCTCGGCGTTCGAAGGCATTCCGAATGAAATTTTCGAAAGTGCCAGTATAGACGGGGCTAACGAGATGACGATGCTGTATCGTCTGGCGGTTCCAATCATCAAGCCAACACTGGCTGTGCTCACGCTGTACTATGCGGTATTCCACTGGAACAACTTTTTCTCGGCCCTATTATATCTGGGCAAACAGGATATGCAGCCCTTACAGATGTTCCTGCGAAGAGTGCTGATCATGGCTTCGCCGGAAGTGATGCAGAAGATGGGCGGTACGATGACATCCGGTGCGCTTGCGGTATCGACGCTTCAGGTCCGTTATGTATCCATTGTGGTCAGCATTCTGCCTATTGTTACGATCTACCCGTTTATCCAACGGTACTTCGTTAAGGGGATTACCCTCGGAGCCGTGAAAGGATAGCTTTTATTACTTAAGTGTCATGTCATTCAAGGGATTTCAAAAAGGTTCTTACCAAGGAGGAATGATGGATGAGATTTAAAGGGGCAGGAAGAAAAAGTGTGATCGCAGCGATACTGGCAATCAGCATGGCGGGATGTAGCGGCGGAACAGGGGCGGGAACCGATGCGGGGAGCACCCCGTCCAGTTCGGAGCCAGCCTTCAATTATACCGGAGCAGGGCCGGTGACGGATCAATCGGATGCCAAGTTGTCTATTCTCGGCACCAACGCTTGGACGACCAATGTAGACTTGTCCACCGCAGCCATCGTTAAGAAAATTGAGAGTAACGCTGGTGTGACGGTGGATTGGGATCTGATTCCGCCGCAGAACTATGCGGATGCCGTAAATCCGAGACTGGCTGCCGGTACCGGCTTGCCCGATATCGTGTACCTGCCGGATCAGGATCAACTGATGAAGTACATCAACAGCGGTCTATTCATTCCGATTAATGATCTGGTGGAGAAATACGGCGTGAATCTCAAAAAAATATATGAAAAGTCGCCTTCGGTCAAAGCCAGTTTAACCACGCCAGATGGTAAAATGTATTATGTCCCGCAGCAGACGCTAACCCGCAACTACATGCCGGTATTTATGGTCAATGTGCGCTGGCTTGATAAGCTTGGATTAAGCGAGCCGACCACGTTGGATGAGTTTACGGCGATGCTGCGCAAGTTTAAGACAGACGACCCGAACGGCAACGGAAAAGCCGATGAGATTCCGCTGTCCATGGAAGCGAAATTTGTGTCCATGGCCTTTGGCCCGGCATTTGGACTTGATCTGTCCAATCAATTCTATGCAGACGATCAGGGCAAGGTGCATTTCAGCTATTATGAGCCGGCATACAAGGAATACCTGACCTATTTAAATGGACTGTACAAGGAAGGTCTGCTTGGGGTGGATTATGCGAGTACCACGAGTGATCAGGTCACGTCGCGTATCTCTCAGGATGTGACGGGAGCAACGTTTAATTTTAGCTGGTATATGTCGATGGTCTACAGTCCGTTGTTCAAGGATTACAATCCGGAAGAGCCAATCATCAAAGGCATTTTACCACTGAAAGGACCGCATGGGGATCAGTTCTATGTAGGACGTACACCAGTGAGTGGCATCTTTGGCATCACACGCGATAGCAAAAATCCGGAACTTGCTTTCCGTTTCCTGGACTATGCCGTAAGTGAAGAGGCACAGACGTATTATACGTGGGGCATCAAGGATGACACGTATACGGAAGAGAACGGCGTAAAGACATTTACGGACAAGGGCAAGGACAATGAATACATTCAGAAGCTCGGCATCGGTCCGGTGAATCTGCCGAACATTCAATCGACCGATTCTGCCGATTCCGTCGTGGCCCCTTGGCATGCGAAGATGGATAAGGAACTGGAGCCGTATGTCCGTGAACCGTTCCCGTTTGTCTATGCCCTGCCGGATGAAGCGAGCGTGGAGAGCATGGCGATGCCTGACATCACCACATATGTGGAAGAGATGAACTTCAAGTTTATTAGCGGTGATGCCAGTCTGGATCAGTTTGACAGTTATATTGAGACGTTGAAGAAGATGAATATAGAGCAGGTTATTGCGGGCAGACAGGCACAATATGATCGTTATAAGGCTGCACAGAAATAGGAAATAGGGTTTCAGGCGTATGAGAGGTGTTGATTGATTTTGATAACCATTAAAGACATTGCCAAACTGGCGGGGGTGAGCTATAGCACGGTATCCAAGGCGCTGAATGATGATCCCCGAATCAAACCGGCTACGAAGCAGAAGGTGCTTGCGGTCGCGGAGAAACATCAATATCGGAAAAATATGCTGGCCCGGCAGCTCTCCACCGGCAGAAGCAATATCATCGGCTTTGTGCTGGATGAACTGAGCAATCCGTTATTCTCGAACATCTCCGGCCGTCTGCACACCGAGCTGAAGAAGCGGGGATATCAGATGATCCTGGTTGTAGCGGATGATGGTGTGGATGTCTTCAGCCAGCTGCGTGTGGACGGATGTATTCTGTGGGACTATGCACTGGACAATCGGGAGATGTTCTGGAAAAAGTTCGCGACTCTCAACATGCCATGTTTTGTGCTGGGTACAGATGAAGCGCCGAACTCTCCTTATATCAAGATTGACCGCAAAGAAGGACTGTTCAAAGCAGTAGAGCATCTGAAATCGCTGGGGCACAGCCGAATCGGGTTCATCGGCAACTCGCAGAATATTAAACTGGAGGGATACCGGGAAGCGTTGCAGCGTACGGGTCTGGCTTTTAATGAAGACCATGTGCTGCCAGCGTATTCCTCCTGGGAAGACGGATATTTTGCCATACGTAATCATGCGTTTGGGCCGGAGTCCCCGACAGCTTTTATTGGGCTGAACAACCTGGTCACCCGAGGTGCACTTCGGGCTTTGCTTGAGGCAGGTTACAGCGTCCCACGCGATATCTCGTTAATCGGGTATGATGATCTGCCGGATATGCAGTATGCCGAAGTAGCCTTGACGACAATTGGCCCGTCTCTGGATGAACTGGCTGTGCAGGCAGCAGAGCTGATTGTATCGTTGATGCGTGATGAACAGGTCGACGTTCCGGTAGTCATCCAGCCCAAGTTGAACCTTCGCAATTCAACGGCAATGTGCCGACAATAAGCAAGAGTGAAGCGGTTATCCGTTAGTCATACATGTATTAGGTAAGTACAACATTCAAGGAGGAATTGCTTATGCAGGTACAGACGCAGTTATCCTGGTCTGAGCGAATTGCAGCAACGATCATCCAGCAATGTGACGGGGACGGTTATCATGCGTTCCCTTCGGGACGATGGGCATACGTGGAAGGCATGACATTAATGGCGATGGCACGAACCGGGCAGCATTATGGCAAACAAGAGTATGTTGATTTTATGAAAAAACATATGGACCTGTATATCCAGCCGGATGGCTCTATTGGCACCTATACTTTGGAAGAATATAATCTGGATCAGATTAATCAGGGGAAAAACCTGTTTGCATTACTGGATGGTGCTGAAGATCGGCGTTACGCAGAAGCGGCTCATCTCCTGGCAGCACAGCTCGCAGGGCAACCCCGCACGTCGGAGGGCGGTTTCTGGCACAAAAAAATCTATCCATTCCAGATGTGGCTGGACGGCCTGTATATGTCGTCTCCCTTTCTGTCCGAGTATGCAAAGACATTTCATCATCCCGAGTTATGGGATGAAGTAGCACATCAGATTCTGCTGATCGAACGCCAGACCCGTGATCCGCGGACCGGACTGCTCTATCATGGCTGGGATGAATCGAAGGAACAGGTCTGGGCAGATTCATCGACAGGGTGTTCGCCACACTTCTGGAGCCGGGCGATGGGCTGGTATGCCATGGCGATTGTAGACAGCGTGGAGCATTTTCCCGTGAATCATCCAAAGCGCGGAACCATCATCGGTATCTTCGAACGGATGTGTCATGCTTTGGTACGCGTGCAGGAGCAGGAGAGCGGGTTATGGTTTCAGGTGCTGGATCAGGGCTTCCGCAAAGGCAACTATCTGGAAGCATCCGGGTCAAGCATGTTTGTATATGCACTTGCGAAGGGTGTACGGCTGAGATATCTGGAGCCGCATTTCAGAGCTGCGGCGGAGAAGGGATGGCAGGGACTGTCCTCCAGATTGGTGGAGGAGACAGCTGACGGCGTTCGGTTAAACGGGATCTGTCATGGCGCAGGACTAAGCCTGGATCGGGATGGCTCGTACAACTACTATGTAAGCGAAGCGGTTGTAAGCGATTCCTTTATGGGTGTGGCTCCGCTTCTGCTGGCAGCGCTGGAAATGGAGCGATTGCCATGACGCAGCAGAGATTGCCGACTACAGCAATGGAATCATCAGCTCCCTGTTTGACTGTTGCTTCAGACGGGACGGGGGATTATGTGACGATCCAGGCTGCAGTTGATGCGCTGCCGGAGAATGGTATCGGAAACGCCCCGATTCGCGTGAAGGCTGGTGTGTATCATGAGAAGCTGCATATGGAGAAGCCGGGCATCCATCTGATTGGTGACGGGGCGGAGCAGACAATCATTACGTATGATGATTATGCACTCAAGAAGTTCCCGGACGGGTCGCCATATCATACGTTTCATTCCTATACGGCTTTCATTGGTGCTGATGATTTCACGGCAGAGGGGATTTCCTTCGTAAATGCTGCCGGGCCGGGCAAGCAGGTTGGTCAGGCGCTGGCCGTTTATGTGGATGGAGACCGGGCGGCCTTTCGCCGCTGTCGTTTGATCGGTCACCAGGACACGATTTTCACCGGCCCGCTGCCGGAGCAGCCCATGGATCGCAGTTACTTTGGCGGGCCACGCGATGGTGCCGAGCGGCGTAAGCTGCGGCAGTATTTCGAGGACTGTTACATTGAAGGTGATATCGATTTTATTTTTGGCTCGGCTACGGTGGTATTTAAGGGCTGCGAGATCTTTACGAAGAATCGTCTGACTGAAGCGGAGGCTGCGGATGGACAAGTGAACGGTTGGATTACCGCAGCCTCTACGCCGGAGGATGTGCGTTACGGCTATGTGTTTCTGGACTGTGATCTGACCAGCAATGCTCCGCCGCAGTCGGTGTATCTGGGCAGACCGTGGCGTCATCATGCCAAAGTCTGTTTTCTGAACTGCTGGATCGGCGCTCATGTGAAGCGGGAGGGATGGCACAACTGGAACAAGACAGATGCAGAGCAGACCGTTCAGTATGCGGAATACAACAGCGCCGGGCCTGGTGCCGGATGTGCTTCTGATCGTGTGCCTTGGGCCAAAATACTGACCGAACAGGAAGCGGCCGAGTACACTGTACCTCTGATTCTGTCCGGCGTGGATTCATGGCAGCCTTTTGAAGGGAGAGGGGAGTAGCGGCAGTAAGATATGCGCTCTTCTCTGCGCAATATATAACGCAGGTTTTCGTTCAAGTCTCCTAAGGACTTGAACGAAAACCTTTTTTGTGCGCTATATTACATTTTTCGCCCCCAATAGAACTATTTTATCCCTTATCTCTTTTGCGTTTTACTGATTAAATACAGGGTGAGGATCTGTAAATTCCCTGTAAAATTTGGATGGTACCTGCCAAAAAAGAACATGAGAGGGAAGGTCCATTTTGGTAAGGGAAGGGAGTGAAGTGACAAGCAACATCAGATGGCTGAACGAGGCTGGCTCTAATCGATCACAGATCAGATGCAGGTGGACTATTAAAGCTTTTGTTTGCAAGGTGAACGTATCCTTAGTACAGGAGGGATTTTGCTTGAATCAAGCTGTTCGATTCCGCCCGGTCATTACATTTGCTTTGACATTTCTTCTACTTATTTCGTGGTTTGCACCGAGAGCCGATGCCGCCGCCCAGTGGCAGGCAGGCACTGCATACAAGAAAGGAGACCTCGTAACATATCAAAATAAAGATTATGAGTGTATTCAGGCCCACACGGCGTTGACCGGATGGGAGCCCTCTGTTGTGCCCGCGTTGTGGAAATACGTCGGGGAAGGTTCGGGAGGGGAAACGCCAACGCCAGATACGGCACCACCTTCTGTTCCTGCGGGTCTGACTTCATCCTCCATCACGAACACCTCCGTGAGTCTTTCCTGGAATGCATCCACGGATAATGTGGGCGTAGCGGGGTATGAAGTGTACCGGAACGGCGTTCTTGTGACAAGTACTTCAACTACAACAGCTGTAGTCACGGGACTGACAGCCAGCACGACTTATGCTTTTACGGTAAAAGCCAAAGATGCCGCAGGCAATATATCCGCTGCGAGCACCTCCCTCAGTGTAACAACTTCCAACGGTTCTTCCAATCCTGGGCCAACCGGCAGCAAATGGCTGATCGGCTACTGGCACAACTTCGATAATGGTTCAACGAATATCAGACTTCGTAACGTATCAACAGCCTATGACGTCATTAATGTCTCCTTTGCCGAACCGATTTCACATGGCAGCGGAACACTTGCTTTTACTCCATACAATGCAACGGTAGCCGAATTCAAATCCGATATTGCCTATCTGCAAAGCCAGGGGAAAAAAGTACTGCTTTCCATGGGGGGAGCCAACGGTACCATTGAGCTCACCGACGCGACCAAGAGACAGCAGTTCGAAGATTCGTTAAAATCAATCATTTCCACGTATGGTTTCAATGGTCTAGATATCGATCTGGAAGGAAGCTCCCTGTCTCTGAATGCAGGGGATACCGATTTCCGTAGTCCAACTACACCGAAAATTGTTAACCTCATCCAAGGCGTGAAAGCGGTTAAGTCACACTTCGGCGCCAATTTCATCCTGACGGCTGCGCCGGAGACGGCCTATGTACAGGGTGGATATCTGAGCTACGGCGGCCCTTGGGGAGCTTACCTGCCAGTCATCCATGCCTTGCGTAATGACCTGACCCTGCTTCATGTGCAGCACTATAACACGGGCTCCATGGTGGGGCTGGATGGACGCTCTTACGCGCAAGGAACAGCTGATTTCCATGTGGCCATGGCGGAGATGCTGCTTCAAGGCTTTCATGTAGGCGGCAGCTCAGGCCCGTTCTTTAGTGCCCTGCGACCGGACCAGATTGCGATCGGCGTACCGGCCTCCCAACAGGCTGCCGGGGGCGGGTATACCACGCCAGCCGAACTGCAGAAGGCGTTGAATTATTTGATCAAAGGTGTGTCGTACGGCGGTTCCTATACTTTGCGCCAGCCTGCGGGCTATGCGGGGATAAAAGGGATTATGACCTGGTCAATCAACTGGGACGCATATACAAATAACCAGTTTTCGAGCGCACATCGTCCGTTCCTGAACGGGCTGGGTACGCAAACGACAAAGGAGGTTGTGTATTAGATGATACCTTTCAATAGACACACTGCTTTCAAGAAGACTGCAACGTTTTTACTGGGTCTATCCCTGCTCTTATCCATCATTGTTCCTTCTTTTGTGCTTCAACCCGCTACGGCGTCAGCTGCAGATTCTTATAAAATTGTTGGTTACTACCCGTCCTGGGCTGCGTATGGGAGAAACTATAATGTAACGGATATCGACCCAACCAAAGTCACGCATATCAACTATGCTTTTGCCGATATTTGCTGGAATGGTGTTCATGGAAATCCGGACCCTTCGGGCCCTAACCCGGTGACCTGGACGTGTCAGAATGAGAAGAGCCAGACAATCAATGTACCGAATGGCACGATCGTGCTTGGCGATCCATGGATTGATACCGGCAAGACATTTGCAGGGGATACGTGGGATCAGCCCATTGCAGGCAATATCAATCAGCTTAACAAGCTGAAACAGATCAATCCTAGCCTGAAGACAATCATCTCCGTGGGAGGATGGACATGGTCCAACCGCTTCTCCGATGTAGCTGCGACTGCTGCAACGCGAGAGGTATTTGCAAACTCTGCTGTCGACTTCCTGCGCAAATACAATTTTGACGGGGTGGATCTGGATTGGGAGTACCCGGTATCAGGCGGGCTGGATGGTAACAGCAAACGTCCTGAGGATAAGCAAAATTACACACTGCTTCTGAGCAAAATCCGTGAGAAGCTGGATGCTGCCGGAGCTGTGGACGGCAAGAAGTATCTGCTTACGATTGCAAGCGGAGCGTCGACGACCTATGCTGCAAATACTGAGCTTGCCAATATAGCTTCCATCGTTGATTGGATTAACATTATGACATACGATTTTAACGGGGCCTGGCAAAAAGTCAGCGCACATAATGCGCCGTTGAACTATGACCCTGCGGCATCAGCTGCTGGGGTGCCGGATGCCAATACATTTAATGTGGCTGCCGGAGCACAAGGGCATTTGAATGCTGGCGTACCAGCCGCCAAACTTGTGCTTGGTGTTCCATTCTACGGCCGCGGCTGGGATGGATGCGCACAGACGGGAAATGGCCAGTATCAAACCTGCGCGGGAGGTTCTTCCGTTGGAACTTGGGAAGCAGGCTCCTTTGATTTCTACGATCTGGAGACTAATTACATTAACAAAAACGGGTATACGCGTTACTGGAATGACACAGCCAAGGTGCCATATCTCTATAATGCGACCAACAAGCGTTTTATTAGCTATGACGATGCGGAGTCTATTGGATATAAAACCGCTTATATCAAGAGCAAAGGACTTGGCGGAGCGATGTTCTGGGAACTTAGCGGTGACCGGAACAAAACACTCCAAAATAAACTGAAAGCAGATCTGCCTACCGGAGGTACAGTGCCTCCAGCAGATACGACGGCGCCAAGCGTACCCGGTAATGCCCGTTCGACAGGCGTGACGGCAAACTCGGTGACACTGGCTTGGAATGCTTCAACGGATAATGTAGGGGTTACCGGTTATAACGTCTATCATGGCAGTAATCTTGCAACATCCGTCACAGGAACAACAGCAACGATCAGTGGACTTCCCGCAGGTACTTCTTATACTTTCACGATCAAAGCAAAAGATGCGGCAGGCAATCTGTCTGCAGCCAGTAATGTTGTAACCGTGAGCACTACGACTCAACCGGGAGGTGATACGCAAGCGCCAACTGCACCGACGAACCTGGCATCAACGGCGCAAACAACATCCAGCATAACGCTGAGCTGGGCGGCATCCACGGATAACGTGGGTGTAACGGGTTATGATGTGTACAATGGAGCGGCTCTGGCGACATCCGTGACCGGAACGACAGCAACGATCAGCGGGCTTGCAGCGGATACCTCGTATACATTTACGGTAAAAGCAAAGGATGCGGCGGGTAATGGTTCTGCTGCGAGCAATGAAGTGACCGTGAAAACAACAGCAGGAACGACAAATCCGGGCGTTTCCGCCTGGCAGGCGAATACAGCCTATACTGTAGGACAGCTGGTCACCTATAGCGGAAAGACGTATAAATGTTTGCAGTCCCACACTTCCTTGTCTGGGTGGGAACCATCCAATGTCCCTGCATTGTGGCAGGTTCAATAGTTAAAAAATGGATTACCACATTTTGAATTGAAACGTGCAGTTTTAGCAGGTCTTGGCTACAGGGAAGAGAATATAACGAAAAACCACCGGCTCCTGGTCCGGTGGTTTTTCGTTATGTTATGTCAAACAAAGCAGTCTCCAAAAAGGTTATTCATTAGAAATCGAAGTTGTCCGGATCAGGTCCAACGCGTACATCTTCGTTCAGAGCACTGATCTGATCCATCTCTTCATTTGAAAGTTCAAAGTCGAAGATGGAGGAGTTCTCAATAATCCGGTTTTCCTTGGTGGACTTCGGAATGGTAATGACTCCATTTTGCAGATCCCAACGCAGGATGACTTGTGCAACCGATTTGCCTTTGGCTGAAGCAATCGCCGTGAGCACTGGGTTGTCCAACAGCTGACCTTGCATCAGAGGCGACCAAGCTTCAAGCTGGATACCATTCTTTTCACAGAAATCCTTAAGCTCAACCTGAGTCAGGCGAGGGTGGTATTCCACTTGATTGATCATCGGTTTCACTTTGGCATCCTGCATCAGGTCTTCGAGATGATGAATCTGGAAGTTACTCACACCAATGGCCTTAATACGGCCGGCTGCGTACAGTTCCTCGATTGCTTTCCAGGCTGCTTTGTATTTGCCGGCCTTAGGCCAGTGAATGAGATACAGGTCCAGGTATTCCAGTCCCAGTTTGTTCAATGTTGTATCAAAAGCAGCAAGTGTCTCTTCATATCCGAGGTCTGCATTCCATACTTTAGATGTAACAAACAGTTCTTCGCGTTTCAGGTTGTTTTCTTGCAAAGCTTCTGCAATCGCTTGGCCCACACCGGCTTCATTGCCGTATATTGCAGCAGTATCAATGCTGCGGTATCCATGTTTAATCGCATTTTTCACGGCTTCAATCAGTTCAGATCCTTCTTCTACCTTAAATACGCCAAGTCCGAACCAAGGCATAGAAACACCGTTATGCAGAGTTACTGTGGATTGTAAATGTTGTGCAGTTTGAGCTGTTGTCATGAGATTTCCTCCTTAAATTGTGTAAAAATCAGTCATATTAAGCTGAATTTTTGTTGTTTTATCATACAAAATTAAATCATAGTAGATCAAATTGGGTTCAACGTATATAGTATAATAAAATACAATTGAAACCGGTTCCCCTCGAAGGCTGGAACTGATATATAAGAGTTAGACCCTTGGTGGGAATGGAAATTAGAATGAAGCTTTCTCCATGTTGACGGACCCATGTTGATCCTTGCTTTCCAGCATTTTAGCCCACGCGGTCAGGATCACAGCTACGAGAACCATCAAGGCTCCGACCCATGTCGTGTGAATCAAACCAATGGAGTCATTAATCACTCCACCCAAATAGGCACCTATGGCAATGCCTGCATTAAATGCGGCGATATTAAAGGCTGAGGCTACATCCTTGGCCTGTGGTGCATATCGTTCAGCCAAAGTTACAACGTACATCTGAAGACCAGGCACATTCATGAAGGCAAGTAGTCCCATACCCATAATGGTGAGCAGTGCTGCCAACTTAAACGGAACGGTGAAGTACATCACACCGAGAATGATGGTCTGAATGATGAACATGTAGAAGAGCGCCTTGAGTGGGTTGCGATTGGCTGCTCTGCCGCCGATGATGTTGCCAACAGCGATGGCTATTCCGTACAACAACAGAATGAACGCTACTGTTTTCTCAGAATAACCGCTAATATCATGCAACAACGGGGACAGATACGTAAACACAACAAATGTCCCTCCGTACCCAACGGCAGTGATGGCAAAAGCAAGCAGCAAGCGTCCACCTGTAACCAGCTTCAGCTGATCTCGAAATGCTGTCCGTGTTCCTCGCTTCAACGTGGATGGCACGAGTATCAGGTTCCCGATCATTGCAACGATGCCAACCACAACAATCAGGATAAAGGCAGCGCGCCAGCCCCAATGTTGACCAATGAGTGTACCGAGAGGTACACCGGTTACTGTGGCAATGGTAAGACCGGAGAACATGATGGCAATAGCACTCGCCCTACGGTTGGCAGGCACCAGATCGGCTGCAATCGTGGAGCCAATGGACATGAACACCCCGTGTGCCAGAGCGGATACTACTCGTGCAATGAGTAACATGGTGATGCCTGTCGATAGTGCAGCCATCGTGTTACCCGCAATGAATACAATCATGATGGCAAGCAATAGCGTTTTACGTGATATGGTAGACGTCAGTGAAGTCAGAACAGGAGCCCCAAAGGTAACGCCTAATGCATATAAAGTAACGGTCAGTCCCGCTGTAGTTACGGAAATGCCCAGGTCATCTGCAATAAGGGGCAGTAGCCCAACGCTGATAAACTCTGTGGTACCGATTGCGAATGCACTAATGGCCAGTGCTAGCAGTGCCCACGTGCTGCGTTTTGAATCTTGTAACATTTCTTGCTCAACTCCCCCGAATGTAGATTTACGTACCGGCAAATGCTATTATGAGTTATTCGGTATAGATTGAATAGTACGTACTTTTTAGTACCCTACGTACTTTTTGGTGCCTATACAGCATGCAACGGATGTAATCCAATTCATCAGGGAGGAAGCAAGTTATGGTAAGAAAAAAATATAACATCTCGGTTGAAGCGACCTTAGAAGTGATCGGTGGCAAGTGGAAATGCGTCATTCTCTGTCATCTGACACATGGGAAAAGACGAACCAGTGATCTCAAGCGTATTATGCCCGCAATTACACAGAAAATGTTAACACAGCAACTGAGAGAGCTTGAAAACGACGGAATCGTAAACCGAATCGTATATAATCAGGTCCCTCCCAAAGTAGAATACGAATTGAGTGATTACGGGAGAAGTCTTGAACCGATTCTCAATGCGCTCTGTAATTGGGGAGATCAACATATTGTGAAGGAATACGGAGACAAATCAGCAGTTCTGGAAGATAATGGACTCAATGATTTTAACTCTGACAATAGGGAGTTGGTGTAACCGTGAACTATGAGATTTTATATGATGGTGCTTTTGCGATGCTCAAGGTACATTTGCAGCGGGGAGAGCGGTTCAAGGCCGAGAGTGGTGCGATGGTATCCATGACTCCTACGGTTGAACTAAAGGGTTCAGCAGAAGGTGGGATGTTTGCCGGGTTCGGTAGGATGCTGAGCGGGGAGAAGTTTTTCTTTCAGGAACTGACGGCTGCGGGCGGGTCGGCAGAGATTCTGCTCTCACCTTCCAGTATGGGCGATGTAGAAGCTGTTGAATTGGACGGTTCCTATTCACTCTATGTGCAGAAAGACGGATTTCTGGCAGGAACCGAGGGCATTCAGGTGAATACCAAAATGCAAAACCTGAAAAAAGGTCTCTTTTCGGGAGAAGGTTTCTTCATTATTGAGATCAGCGGACGTGGAACCGTATTTCTGTCTTCCTATGGTGCCATCCATGCGATTAATCTGGCAGCAGGTGAAGAAATGATCGTGGATAACGCCCATTTGGTGGCATGGCCTCATTATGTAGATTACCGTATTGAGAAAGCTTCACAGGGTTGGTTATCCAGTGTTACAAGTGGAGAAGGACTGGTATGTCGGTTCCGGGGAGAAGGAACCATTCTTATACAGAGCCGCAATCCGCAAGGATTCGGACAATGGGTGAAGCAGTTTATCCCTGCGCGCTAATTATTTTTTTGAGAAAGAACACACAGAGTTGCAACGGATATGTTTCCATCATCGTTATATGAATAATGGATTTACTTCATTGACTGACGGGTACATATTCTGTTGCATAAGGTCGCACATCATGGAGGTATGAGATGACAAGCTCACGGTATAAAAATGCACAAGAAAGCCCGGGATATCTGTTATGGCAAGTTACAGCCATGTGGCAAAAGGAAGTACGCAGGGTGCTGGAGCCCCTCGAACTGACACAACCTCAATTTGTATTATTGCACGCCTGTTTATGGCTCAATGAACACGATGAGGAAGGCAAGGGAGTTACTCAGGTTCAAATTGCTCAGTTTGCCAAGGTGGATGTTAACGTGACTTCTCAGGTTCTACGTGCGCTTGAAAAAAGGGGATTAATTACCCGCGCTCGTCATCAGACAGATACGCGTGCCAATATTATCACAACAACGGAAGAGGGAACCCGATTGGCTGTGGAGGGAATTCATCTGGTTGAGGAATCGGACAAGGCTTTTTTTGAAACTTTGGATGATCGTAAGGAAGAGTATATGCAGATCATGCAGGAGTTTCTTCGCCAAAAAACAGAGGGCTAATCCATAATAAGATTTTTTTATTTTATTAAACTACAGATTGTAGTGGAATTGGAAATTTTCTGATTATTAATAATTATAGCACCTCTGTAAAATACAATAGACCTCCTGACTTCATCTTGTCGGGAGGTCTATTTCGGTTACTCAATCGATTCGATAGGACGCAAACGGCTCGCGGCGACGGAAAGAGTCACTGATCTGATCCAGATCGGCCAACAGCTCATCGGGCAGTGACATGTCCAGACTAGCCAGATTATGCTCCAGCTGTTCGGTGCCTGTAGCGCCAACAATGACTGTGGATACAGCCGGACGTGTCAGTAGCCAAGCGAGAGACAGCACACTTGGGGAACACCCGTATGAAGCAGCTTTGGCACTCACTTGTTCACTCAGTTGGAGATTATGCTCCAGCAGAAAACGATTGAAGGACGGGTCGGTGTCTGCTCTGGAGCCAGAAGGTACGCTGGCCTGTCCGTTATATTTACCCGTCAGAATACCGCCTGCGAGCGGGAAATACGGGATAATGCCTACACCCTGATCCAGACACATCGGTACCAATTCCAGTTCAGGCGTACGGTCTGCCAGGGAGTAGCTGGTTTGGGTGGAGATGTAGCGCACATAATCTTTCTGTTCACTGATGCCTAAAGCTTTCATCAGCTCCCAGGCTGCGTAGTTGGAGGCTCCGATGTAACGGACTTTGCCGGAAGTGACCATATCATCCAATGTACGGAGTGTCTCATCCAGCGGTGTATGCGGATCAAAGGTATGGATCTGGTACAGATCCACATAATCCGTTTGCAGACGCCGCAGGCTATGATCCAGCTCTTGTTGCAGATGGTAGCGGGAGGAACCGCGCCCATGGGGACCATCATGCCGGGGTAATCCGGCCTTGGTAGCAAGCACCGCGTTTTCCCGACGACCTGTGAGAGCCTGTCCAATGATGCGTTCTGATTCCGTACCTGCGTAGATATTGGCGGTATCGATAAAGTTGATGCCCTGATCCATCGCTGCATGAATAATGCGGGTAGAAGCTGCTTCATCCGCGCGTTTGCCAAACGCATTGGTGCCGAGCCCCAGTGCCGACACACGCAAACCACTATTGCCCAAACGTCGATATTCCATCATTCATCGCTCCTTCTCTATTCATTTATGTAATGCAGATTATAACGTAATCTATTGAAAACGTGTTATTAATATAGTTAAATGATTCTAAGAACCCGTTATTAAAGGAGATATGATGGAAAACAGTGCTGCACATTTAACAAGACGGAAGCCGAAGAAAACGAAGAAGAAATGGAAGAAACCGTTGATTATCACCCTTAGTGTGCTGCTAGTGCTCGGAGGACTCGGATTTATCTATCAAAAGCAACTCGTTGTGTTTGCCTTTAATATGTTCGCCTCAGGTACGGTGAAGGAAGCCTTGGATGATTCCTTTGTACCAGCTGGCGATAAGGATGCCCCTGTCGTGGAACATACGGACCCGTTCTCATTGTTGCTGCTGGGTATTGACCAACGGGATAACGAACCAAGCCGTTCGGATACCATCATCTATTCCGTCGTGCGTCCAGAAGACAATAAAGTGCTGCTGCTGTCCATTCCACGTGATTCCTATACCGAGATTGTCGGCCGGGATGTGAAGTCAAAGATCAATTCAGCATATGCCCATGGTGAAGCCAAGATGGCGATGGATACGGTGGAGAATTTGCTCGGGAACAAAGTGGATTTCTATGCCGCAATTAACTTCAACGGGCTCAAGGACATTGTTGATGCGGTGGGCGGTGTTGAACTGCCGATCAAGAAAAACATCGAGAACAAATCAAAAGCGCATGAGAAACTGTTCGTTGAAGCCAACAAACCGATCTATAGCGGTGAAGAAGCGCTTGGTTATGTGCGTTACCGGGAAGATTCCGATTTCAATCGGACGATGCGCCACCGGATTTTCTTAAGTGCCTTCATGAATCGTGCGCTGGAGGTCAAAAATCTGACCAAGATCCCGGATGTCATCCAGATTGCCGGATCGAATTTTACAACCAACATGACCTCGGACTTCATCGTTAAGTTTGCCGAGTCCTTATATATGAAAGACAGTGCACCTACGATCAGCAACTATATGCTGAAGGGGGAAGGTGCAATGCGCAGTGGCGTATGGTTCTATGATCTGTCGGAGGACGATCTGCAATATGTGCGTGGCATGATCGCCAGTTGGCTGGACCCGGATGCGACCGAGATTATTGAACCCGAGTCAGCCGAACAATCGGAGACGAGTGACGCGGCCTGAACCTCGATTCTTGTGATGGAGAAGTTATGCAATCCGCCAACACCGAGAATGGATCAGAGCGTGTGCCAGATTTACCTGTAATGCCAAGGTGTATGTATATGAATATAAGTCGGGAGTAGCGTATGCTTTCCGGCTTTTTTTTTGCGTTTGAGATCCTTTGGATGAAATATTGCACGGATATATCTAATGTTTAAACCTCTTTTTATGGCATACATATAGTAAAATATAGGGAAAAAATTAAACATCAACCAACGGAGGAAGCTCATGAAGGATTTTAAGGATCGGCTTCACCAGGTTCAGGAGCAGCAGAAACAGCTGGCCAAGGAGTATCAAGCCTTGCTCCAGGAATACCAGTCCGATGACCTGATCGTTCAGAATGAACAGTTACAGGAACAGTATGAAGCCCACAAGCTCAAGTTGCGCCAGCTTGAACTTCGCTCGCGCAAGATGGAAGAAGAGAATGCACGTCTTCGCATGGCGTTATCTGAGCAGATGCTGGATGAGAAGCTCAATCTGATCCGGGTATCTCGGGAGAAGATGGAGACCTATTTTCAAGGGAAAACAGCAGTACATAATGATCGAATTGCGTTCCATGAACATCGAACGAAGTCCAACCTGAACGCGCTGTACAACCAGGCGGCACAGGAGTTGCAAGAGGATTCCCACGAGGTGAAGGAGAGAATTGCATCCCTTGCGGCAGAGGTGAATGAGCGCATTGAATCGCACAGACGAGCCGTACGGGAGAGAGAAGAGGCTCTGCGTGGGCACATGGCACGTGGATATGAGCAGATGGCGGAAGAAGGGTTGAGCGAAGAGACGATTCAACGGCGGATCAAGCAGAATCGCATGGAGATGAAGATTGGACTCAGCTGGATCAACAAAGTAGCCATCCTGCTCCTCATTCTGGGGGTTGGAGCAGCGTTCCGATACTCGTACTCGACCTGGTTTAATGACGAGATGAAGAGCGGAGCCTTTTTCCTGCTTGGTGCTCTGATGCTTGCTGGAGGAGAGTGGCTGTTCCGCCGTAAAAAGCAGACGTTTGCGATGGGCCTGCTTGGCGGTGGGATCTCCGTCTTGTTCGGCTCCATCTTCTATAGTTACTTTTTGCTGCATATTATCGGGTTATATACGGGACTTGCCCTGTCTGTATTGGTTTCGGCAATCTCCGTATTGTTGTCCCTAAGGTATCAGTCGAAGACCATCTGTTCACTGGGTCTGGTAGGTGGATATCTTCCGCTATTCTCCTACATGTTCTCGTTTGGGCTTGAGGGCACTGCTGTCTATGTAGCCATGATCTATCTGCTGCTCTTAAACGGCATTATTGTGTTCATTTCGTTTGGCAAACGATGGCCGGTAGTGCACTATATCAGTTTCCTGTTTAACACACCATCCATGCTTATCCTCTTGTGGCTGTCGCCAAGTGAGAAGATTGGCATGTTGTATTCCATTGTGACGTTTGCATTATATCTGGGCATTACACTGGCATATCCGTTCAAACACCGAATGAAGTTAACCTGGTGGGATTTTGCTCTGCTGGCCATGAATACGAGTATCAGCTGTCTGATGTTATATGTGTTATTCGATGTGGCGAATTGGAATGATGCTCAGGGCTTGTTGGCATTAATCTTCTGCCTGGTATATCTTGGTCTCGCACGATTCGTTCAGCGCAATATGGCTCAGGAGAAACAGACCATTCTGCTCTTCTATATCACTTCCCTGACCTTTGCCATTCTGATTATTCCGTTCCAGTTCGGGGCCAAGTGGTTATCGATGGGCTGGTTAATTGAAGGTGTTCTGCTGGTTACGCTTGGACATCTGAAGCGGTTCAAGTCGGTGGAACGGGCCGGATGGGGTATTGTGCTACTATGTCTAATCACTTTCGTGTACTATGACCTGCTGGCGCTATTCTTCATCGGGGAACGTTCTTACTTTATGTTAAAATATTCCATCATCACGCTGGGGACCCTGCTGATTACACTGTATTATGCCTGGGCAGTTCACAGCAGCTCATCTGCCAGGGAGAGATTCAACTACAGCCCGCTGGAGCTGGGCTTACTGAACGGATTCAAGTATGTGACACTCGCCAATCTGTGGTTATACGTGCTGTATGAATCGAATGAATTGTATACCAGAGCTGTGGATGGGACGTTCCTGTTATACATGTTCTACAAGATGCTCATGTTTGCAGCGCTGACCATTGCATTGGCCTATGGATTGAGCAAAGTGAAGTTGTTGCGTGATCAATACGTACAGATGTATACCACTTTCCTGCATGCCATTGGTTGCTGTATTGCACTGGCTGTCACCTTAACCATGCCAGCGCTTCAGCCGGAAGTTCAGCAGCATACAGCGGCAGAGATTGTTGGTTTGCTGGTGCTAATTATCTTTAACGTAGGGGTATTCTTTGCAGGAAGGGATCTGCTGATTGCAGGCATCCGCGGGCAGTTCAAGAGCATTGAATGGTACCCGGTTATCGCAGGGGTATATCTGCTAGGTGTCATCACCGTATTCCTGACGATCCAGTTCCAGTGGGGTGATGTGGGGCTGATGTTCAGCCTGATCTATCTGCTGCTGGCGATTCTCTATATTGCCTATGGATTCCGTAGAAAATATGTCATGATTCGGCGTTTGGGCCTTGGCCTAACGTTGTTCGCCACCGGTAAAATGGTGTTCTACGATGTGGGTATGCTTACCTCGGGCAGCAAAATCTTTGCCTACTTCAGCTTTGGTGTGTTGCTGCTTGGCATCTCTTACCTGTATCAGAAGGTGTCGAGTCGGATGGAGGAAATACAGTCCAGAGAGACAGTGAAGCTTGACGATGAGCCGACTGTGCCGAAAGAGGAACAAGATTGATATAATAATTATACTTCCAGCCCATGATGTGTTGGGGAGGTTTGGACTGCGTTATTGCTGGTGTATGTTTTCAATTGAACTAAATGGAAGGCCTCTGGGAGTGTTTCAAATCCAGAGGCCTTCCACAATTCTTTACTTCGTGTTCTTAATCTCTTCGACGACTTGAAAGCCGTTTGCTTTTCCATTAAGATACCCTTGCTCATAGTAGTCTATCCCGTCAGGGGTTATAGTTACTGCAATTGTCTCCGGATCATTCTTTACGGGCTGTGCAACGATATATCCTCTGTCTAGCAGATATGAGATGGCCCTGTACTTTTCTATGTTTTCCTTTTGGTAGAATCTATTTATCGGTAAAAGCATCGCGGGATTTTCAGTAAACCAAGCTGAATATATTTGCTCCGTAATATCGTACCTTTCTTGTATCCTCTCCTTAATTTGAATCTCTCTTTCATCGAGCATACTCACACCTCCGTTAAAGGGGACGCCTTTAATAGCAGCCTAACTGAAGAAAATTTCTTTTTATTATTCAAAGCTACGTTCTGTCTTCCAATACCAGAACTTCTCACCCTGAGAGATTAGAAAGCGATCTAACCATGTTTTAAAATTACAGTGAAATCGGCGTGCGTGTTCCACAGGATTTAAACTCTCACAAAGCAGCAAGTAATCTTGATCCTGAGAGCGCCAACGTTCTAAATCGATTAAAATTCGATCATCAAGAATATTGGCGACCACAATCTTATTATCTGATGCTTCATTGTAATGTATAACATCTTGGGCTGAATATAAGAGGCTCTCCCCGCCATATTCAGGGTCTTCAAACAAGGACGCTCCATTACATAATTGTAAAAAGCTTATGTAATCTGGAGGTAATTCCGAAAACTCTTTAATTTTATCTTCAGATGCACCTGGTTTGAATTTATTCATAACAGTCATTTTCCCAGTAGGAGCAAGTATTTCAATTCGACCATTATTTTGGTCCGACCATTCCTTATATACTTTAATTAACATTTACATAGCCTCCTCAAAAGAACTGGAGCTGTCCAAGGCCCTTTCTGGTTTGAAAATTATATTCACAGGAATTTTCAGAATCAATTATAGGGAACCTCTCCTGGATATTAGCATGAAACTAATTACATAACCTTAATTCATTTTATCCGAGATTTTCTTAAGCTCAAAGATAGTTGCCTCTGATAACAAGATAAGCCTCTCGTTATTAACAACAAAAAAACTTAAACTTACAGGTATACTAATTTTTGTAGAAGGGTTACTTACACCTATTACTTTTACGACATCATTTTTATTTAAGTTTGGAATATCTAATTTATATAATCTATAAAAAGAATCTGAATTATTGCATGTCGCTGTAAACTCATATAATGGGTTTCTTAGTTCAGTCTGATATTTACTGTAGTTTTTTTTTTAATTCCTTTTGATGAAAATAAGTCTTTTTTGATGATTATTTCATCACCAATAAATTTTTGACCTGTTGGATATTCTGAGGCATCATTATATGAATTTGCAAATCCTAAAAGCTTCTCAACGTTCCAAGTTCCATAGAAATATTTTTCAGTTTCACTGTCTAAACTTTTACTTTCTAAATTACAATATTCGTCAGCATTTTGTTCCGGATGTGTTGTTACTTGTTTACTGGGAGAATCACCCGCTCCTTGCGAAACTGTTTCAGGCTTATCTGATCCACATCCTGAAAGCAAAACGACACTCAACACCATCAATACACCAAGCTCTTTTTTCAACCGTAAGATCTCCTTTCGTAGACCTAGCAGAAATTATATCAGAGCACATGAAACCATGAATGACATAGAATTAACATTATTTATAATTTAAGTTAAATTTATGTTGTATAAAGAATAAAATGTACCCTCTAAGATAGGGAATCTCCCCGTCCTTTTTAGATACCTCGACGCCTGCGGTATTCGTTTTTACGTATTATATGTTATTCTGTCAGATCGATTTAAAACTATTTTCATATCATTCAGTGACAACTTTATACGTGAAAACCGCCAACGATTGTCGGCGGTTCATTAGACAAACAATTTACGGTAAATAATAACCCTATATTACTCTCTTTTTTCATCATCTAATCTCCGACGAAATACCAAAGCCGAGACAGCAAATACAATAAACGATGCTGCTGAAGCAGCGGTAACCATCTTCAACACATTGCCTATTGGAGAGTTAAACAACAGAGCAACTGAGATGATTAAAACGGCACCAGTTAAACCCATCCCCAAAACCGAGATCGCTAAAATCTTGTTCATCAAATCACCTCACAGGTAATTGAAACAAGCTACTGCCCCAGCGATAGCACCACCACCAAGAACTGCATATGCACCAATACATGCAGCACATATCGGAGCAGTCACTGGTGTCGGTACTGCACAAGAACCCCCACATGCGACCGCAATAATATAAGCCGCCGTACCACCAATTCCAAGTACTGCTCCAAGACAACCTGCCACTGCGCCTACACTATTTGGTTGCACTCCAGAGTTAACTGGCTCTTCTGCAAGCATTTCTTCATCTGTGATATAAGGTCTGTCAGTGTCCACGGATTTAACAACTGATCCATTCAAATACGTCTCAACTCGGAAGTTTCCTGCCTCATTCTTGGTCACCAACATTTCATTTGTCTGCAATACGGTATTATCCTCATCGAAGAATACTGTTACGTTACTAGGAAGGCTGTAATCACCATGCAAAGGAACTGTCACAACCGTAACTCCACCGCCAACCGTGTACACACTCGATTTTTCCAAATCAAAAGCAGAGACAGGGGCGATATGCTCAACTTCACCTTCTTCTACTCCATGTAGCGTTGCATTTATTAACTCCTTGGCTTTATTACCTATAACTACAGCAACATTGCTGTTATCCGCTTGTGCTGCAACTCTCAAATTTGGAGATAAACTTAAACAAAAAATAGCCAAAATCATTAATACTGGCAAAAAGATCTTTTTCGCCTTCAACGTAATCGGTTTCTTCATAAATACATCTCCTTATAATAGTATTTTTACCCATAGAACAGTAGATCATAGCAGAATCCATTAATGTACAATTTGCACCTCCTACTTCGATTCATAATATAACTATATTTGGATTAATATTCAAAATCAATACAATATAATCCTTATAAGTAAAAATGATTCTAAGGGTAAATAAATAGACATAAGAAATCAAATTTCGGCATTCTTCTCATAAACTAATTCGTCGAATTGTGACGTTAATGTTATCCTGTGATTTTTTATTGACATTGGAATAATCAGGAATATAATGGGGTTTAAAAATGGAATAAAGAGGAATGGGTAGTGGGTGACTTACAAATTCAAAATATAACAAGCTTAGATTACCTTGTGCAGATGATACAGATGGCATACAAAACTGAACAGTTCGAGCGCGTTTTGCATATTGCCGATCATCTGTATTCATGTGCTCAAGATACATACACACAGGTGCAATTTCTTAAAGCAAAAAGCAAGAAAAAGCGGCTTAGCATCAACAGGCCTCTAGTTTACTACTTTGGCATATCGCACTTACTCAAGGGTCTTGCGCTACAAAAGCTGGAACAGTACTACGAGTCACTGGAATGCATTGATAAGTACCAAGAGCTTGGCTGGTTTATTGGGCTAGATGCAGACGGTTTAATTGTAGTGGAAGATTTCCGGATGTTTGCAAAAGCAAATAGGTACTCTGTCCATATTTTGATGGGCCACAGAGAGGTGCTAGATGAATATATTACTTTCCTGCTAGACCATCCTGAAGAGATTATTCCAGAATGTATTACCATATTGGAAGCAGCTATTGCACATGGCTGGCAAATAGATGAGTATCTCGATAGGATACTTCCCTATAATGAATCATTTGCCATGCTTGAAGAAGCTGAGAATGTAAGTCTGTTTGTTCACTATATGTATTGTCTTGCACTATACAAGATGCCTTTGAATAAAAGTGATGCAATAGATGCATTAATTAGAGGAATTTCAGTTTCTTGTAAAATAGATCTTGAAGCGGGTTTTCGTAAGTCTTGTGCTTTATTCGAAACACTCAGAGAATCAGGTAAACCAATTCAAAAATATATTAAAAGGAGCTATTTCTAATGAAAAGAACTATGCTTATATTAGCTGTCATGTGTAGCTTTGCATTCATCTCCTTTGTTGGTACTAACACAACAACAACTTTTACTACGAATAACCACGGCTCTGGCTACTAATTATATTGTTAAAGCAAAAGAACCTGTTCTTAATTTTCGAAGATTTGGTTCTTTTTTTCGATCCAAAATAAGGCTTCTGACTGCTGTAAATCAGCAATCGGGGGCCTTTTTTGATATTACATTGATTAAGTCGGACAACCCTGCATCAAATATCATCTGTGCCATAGCCTAATATGACATTCGTGAAACGTTTTGCGTGGAGATCGCGTTATAATAGAGTAGACTTAGGGCTGGATCTTCATTTGTAACCACGAGGTTTCGGCAGCCGAGGTGCCTTTCAGTGGTTCTCCGCCATCATCATTCATACGGGAGAGCACGGTTAATGTCAAGGACAGAGCGAAGGCGAACAATACGTATATGAAAATGTTTTTTTTGTTCATGGGAAGGTACCTCTCTTGTTGAATGATCTAAAGTAGACATCCGGCCGTCATGAGAAAAAAAGCACAACGTCTGGTATAGTAGAGTTAGTAGAACCGAACATAAATCGTTCCTGTATACCACTATATTGAACTATAGCGGTGCAAACAATGGAACAAATCTGATGAATTTATCATTATTGTTAACGAGATGTATATAGAGACCGAGTTTGAAGGTGGGAGAATAATATGCGGGAGACGGCAAAAATCGTCATTCGTACGCCAGGGCAGGAAAGTGACGGCTCGTTCGCTTACGTAAGCCAGGGTCGCTCCATTACGGTGGGACGTTACACAGGCGGTAGTGAATTGGACTTGTCTGTTTATAATCAGATGATATCGAAGTGGCATTGCCGCATTCATTATGATGTACAGCAACAGCTATGGATCGAAGATCTGGATAGCAAAAATGGAACCGAACTGAACGGGCAGCGCCTCGTTCCCTATGAGAAATATCCGTTTGGTGAAGGAGACAGCCTGACGCTCGTCAACGGCTTGATTCAGCTTCGCGCTGAAGGTGATCTTGGAGAGACGAGGGAATATCGGGTTTCGGATCTGCTGGGTGAGGGTGTACGCTTGCAGGATCACCTGCAAACCGTGCAGATCGGTGAAGTGGAGATTCCGCTGTCCAAGAAGGAGTATCAGCTGTTCAAGCTGCTGTATAGTCAACTGGACCATTTTGTGACCCGAGAGCAGATTGTGGCTCAGGTATGGCCTGAGCGGAGCATGCTGGAGAGTGAAGCGGTAGGGATTGACGAGATTAACTCCTTAATCTATCGGACGAATCGCAAGTTGGGTGTACACTTTACCATTAAGTCCGTTTATAAAAAGGGTGTATATATGAAGTCTCATGTGCCGGAATGAATGAGTGATAACAAAGGGATGAGTTCATGTTCATCATATACCTGATTCCATGGCTGATTGCCGTGGTGACATTAATAGGTGTCATATCCATCGTACTGGTCAGTTGGAAAAACGGGATTTCACCGATGCCCACATCTAGTAGCGTCAGGCAGGTGGTCATTCAAGAGGTGAATCGTATACCCGGGTACGGTGACGTGCTTGAAGCAGGTTCCGGATGGGGCACACTGGGGCTGGATGTTGTAAGGCATTGCCCTGGTAAAAGGCTGACTGGAATTGAGAATTCAGTCATTCCCTTATGGTCGTCTCAAATGATTGCCTATCTCAGTGTTCGCTTACGTCGAGCGAAGGGGAACAAGCACTCTCTCAAGGGCAGGCTGAGCTTCATGCGCGGGGATATCTACACCAGTTCCTATGAACATGCAGATTGTGTAATCTGTTATCTGTTTCCAGGAGCCATGACCCGGCTTCTGGACAAGTTCAGTCGGGAGCTTCCGCCGGGTGCCAAGGTGATTAGCGTCTGTTTTGCCCTCCCGGGTAAGGAACCGCTACGCACCATTACATGTCGGGATGCTCTGCGCACCAAGGTGTATGTGTATAGCTTTTGAGGAAAAGGATTGCTTTGACTCCCCTTGGGCAGAGGACTGTAATTCCCTGTAATCCTAGTGCCAGAAGAATAACGAAAAAGGCTCCGAACTCACTGTGGAAGTGAATTCGGAGCCTTTTTTTGTTTCGCCTGCGCCTGAGAAGCGAGTTATGCGCTATGGCTCAGGACATCATGATTATTTTGCAGAATCCGTAGTGCCTGTGCTCTCGGAGGTTGTACCGGATTGCGTCCGATTTCTACCGCCTCCGAAGCCGCCTTGACCACGACCTCCTCCTGGACCACCCATACCTGAATTGGCTGTAGTTACACCAGATTCATTCACCCAAGTTACATTGCTGGTCGATTGGAATGCAACCACTTGTGTTCCGCCACTGTAAGTACCGTCTGTGTAGAGCCCATCCACCGCTTTACCTGTAGACGTACCACCGGAGTAAATCACGTATGAACCATCTTTTGCAAGATCCGGTGAGCTGACAACCACAGTTTGATAATCTTTTGCCGGAGCGAACGTCAGAATGTTGTTGCCTTCGCTATCTTGTACATGGACAAGTGTTCCAGCTTTTTGCGTTGAAGGGAATGTCATCACAATGGTATTTTGCGTAGACGCATCGGATGTTCCTTGTGCCATGCCAGAGCTTCCGGCAGCCACGAGGTATCCACCACTGATCTCGAATGTACCGTCATAATCCAATGCTCCGTTACCGTTATCCGTTGGGCCGTTTACAATAACCGTACCACCAGTCATGTTAATGGAACCATTGGAATCCAGTCCGTCACCACCAGCGTTCACAGTAAGTGTACCGCCATTAATGTGGAACTCGTTATTGCTCGATGCTGCTCCCATACCGCCCGGTCCACGTCCTTGCTGCGTAGTAGCTGTACCTTGGGATGCCTGATCGGTAGTCGATGTTGTGCCCGTCGTTTCAGTTACAGAGATGTTGGAAGCCGTAGCAGCATCGGTTGCAGTAGTAGCACGATCTGTACTAGCCGCCGTTTCCGTCTCGCCACCTGCAGCATTAACACCATCATCGGATGCTGTTACATCCACATCGCCATCGTTCAGGGTGATGATTGCACCTTCAAGTCCTTCATAGCTCTTCGCAATCGTGATGGTTCCGCCGTTAATCGTCAGCTCCTGATCGGCATGAATGCCGTCATCACCGGATTCAATGTTGAATGTTCCGTCGTTAACTGTCACGTTATTGTTGCTGTGCAGGGAGTCATCCATGGAATCAATGGTATACGTACCGCCATTCACCGTAAGGTCTGTACCTGCCTTGAGTGCTTTGGCACTTGTGGACTCGGTTGCTGTTGTAGCAGTGTCCGCATCGGCATTGGTATCGGTATTCGCAGTTGCTGTTGTATTGGCAGAGCTGGATGTTGCGCCGTTTGTATTAGCACCTGCATTGGTCCCGCTGTTATTAGGCATCTCCGGCATATCTGCAGGAGGTTCGCCATCTGGTGGTGTGCCCATATCGGTTGGAGGTGTTCCGCCACCCCATCCGCCACCGCCGCCGCCAAATGGACCTTCTTCGACTTTGGCTGGTGCATTGGCGCTACCGCCAGCAGTCACAATGTTGTATGTGCCGCCATCCGTAACGAGTGCGGTTTCGGCCTGAATACCGTCGTTACCACTTTGAATATCGAAGGTACCTCCTGCGATGGCAACGAAACCTTTGGTGGTATCCGTGTCATTGGTGGATTTGATGCCGTCACCTTCGGCTTCAATCGTGATCGTACCCGCTTGAATAGCGACCATGTCTTTACCCTTGATGCCGTCATCAGCCGCTTTGACACGGATGTTACCGCTGATGATCTTCAGATCATCCTTACTCGTGATCCCTTCATTATAGTTACCTGTGACGGTCAATTGACCTGCACCGTTGAACGTAAGATCCGCTTTGCTGAAGATCGCAGCATCCGGCTCGTCTGTCGTAGCGTCGGCGTACACATACGTTTTACCATCGGAAACGGTATTCTTGGTTCCTTTTTCGAGTGTAATCACCGCTTTACCGGCCTTCTGAATATAGATCGCTGCACTGTCATTATCATGGATCGTAGCTCCGTTTAATACGAGATGTACGGTGCCCTTATCGGCAACGTTGACCACGATCTGACCGTCGGTTAGCTCACCGCTAAGTACATAAGTACCTGCTTCCGTAATTGTTACTGAGCCATTGGCTGCTTTGGCTCCCGAACCGGTTACCGTTGCCGTTGTGCCGTTCAACTTAATCGCTGTGGAATCTGCCTCGCTCCAGCTAATGTTGGTATCGTCAGCATCCAGAGAGACCAGATCTGCATATTTTACAGAAGTTTGCTCGCTGACCGATACCGTTTTGGTTGTTCCTGTCGTTGACGTTGCGGCATTGGCGGTTGTGCTTGTGGTTGCAGGTGAACTGCATGCGGCGAGTAGGCTGGTAATCATGGCGATGGACCAAAGTTTGCTGCCTGTTATCATGTTTTTCTTCATATAGATCGTTCCCTTCGAATTAAGAATTAATATTCCGTTGTTGGACTCATGGTTAACGAGATATCCAGGTTGCCGTTCCGTGTGCGGATGGCATCAAGGAATTCCTTTTGGCTAACACTTTCGTGAATGGTTACACTGTAGACCAGCTCATACAGACTGCCGAGCTCGGTCGTTCTGATCTTTTTCAGGTCAAAAGGTACATTAAATGTATGGAACACTTCATTAAGCGCTTCTTCATAGCTCAAATTCTCAGGAATGGTGACTTTCAGCGTTTTCAGCTGACTTTTCTTGCCGCCGAAGTTGAAGCGACTCAGGACAAACATCAGTACACACAGGATAATGGTGAACAGAACCGCGTATCCAAAAGCGCCTACACCACAGGCAAGACCGGAAGCCATCGTGAACAATACATAAGCAATATCCTTTGGATCACCAGGGGCACTGCGGAAACGAATAATTGAGAAGGCGCCTGCCAAGCTGAATGCTCTAGCGATATTGCTGCCGATGAGCAGGATGATGATGGCGACAATGACGGGCAGGACGACCATCGTTAGGGTGAAGCTCTGGGAGTATGTGCTCTGGTTAGTCTTCATATAGGTAAGGCTGATGATTAACCCCAGAATGATGGCAAGACCAATGGTGATGACTGCGTTGTTAAACGTCAGGTTGGTATCGGTAAGGGCGGAACTGAATAGTGAATCAAGCATATAGGACACGCTCTCTTTCTATAATCGTTTTATCTTGTTCTTTTTCTATGAATGGGTTGAAATCGGTGCCTGGTACAAGAATGCGCTCCGACTGGTAATTCAGGTTGGTTGTTCTCACCAGATGTCTGAACTCGTTGCCGTATTTCGAAAATCCGGTGCGGTAGAGACCATGCTCACAGAGCAGTTGCGACAGCCACAGCGGAACGGTTTTCTCGGCTTTCACTTCCATCAGCCATCGACCGTCCTTCACGAGCGGTTCACCGTAATCTCCCTGTTCCAGCTTCAGATCGTATCTGCGGCTGCGAATGTTGGTGTCAAAGGTAATGCGGAGATCCCGGCTGTTCTTGTCAAAGAGTGCTTTGCGTTCATACGCCAGATACACTTTCGGTTCAAGATCGTATACGCGAAGGAAGTATTTGATCTCTTCCACAACCTGTTTGTTCATATAATCTGCCAGCTCCGGTGCCTGTCCTGAACGAACGAATTCGTACGCTTCATCCAGCTTCAAGGCGGTTCTGCGCTTGTTCACCAGGCCGAAGACTTTCTTTTTGATCTCCAGATACACTTTGGCATTCTCTTCAGGTATTCCATATGCCCGCAGTCTCAGCTTCTCCTTGTATTTTGGTTTGGAGAGACTGGCGCGAATCAGCGAATCCTGCGGAGTGTCGAAGTACAGGTTGCTGATGGAGTAATACTCGTGTTTCTTGTTGTAGGCATCCAGCTCCATGTATTTCAGCAGGTCATTGTAGAAGTGTGCGTATTGCTCATCCGTCAGAAGATACTTGCTCTCATATCGGTTGAATACTTCAATTGCCATGTGGGATTCAGTCCTTTCGTTGGTGGGTTGTATGTTTTGTTCCATCGTGTATTGCTTCCATGTCTGTATCTTAGAGGGCCAACCTTGAATGAATCTTAAATGGTTTACATTGCTTTAACATTTTTTTACCTTCCTATAATATAAAAATTGAACTAAACATTTACACGAGAACGGAGAGGACAGAAATAACCTGAAAAAGCGGAGCTAAAGGCTTTCTGAAAGAAAGCTGCATCGGAAGCATATGCTTCGCCTTTATCCCTGGATTTTCACCTCTCAAAAGGGAATCAAAAAAAATCTGGGAATAACAGCGATTGGAAGGTTATTCTGTCATCGTAGTGGCAAGTGTAAATATTCTTTTGTTCAGTTTATATAGTTGCTGTCCAAAAAAAATATTAAGATTGATTCAAGGTTTAATTGATAGAATGGGTGATACCATACAGCGTTCATGAAGATGAATAATTCAAGCAGAGGAATGAATAGATGATGAGAATATTAATTGCGGAAGATGAGGTTCATTTGGCAGAGGCTGTATCGCAGATTTTGAAAAAAAACAACTACTCCGTGGATATGGTCCACGACGGCAGATCAGGACTCGATTATGCGCAGAGCGGTATCTACGACCTGTTACTACTCGACATCATGATGCCGGAAATGGACGGGATCACCGTCCTGAAGAAACTTCGCAGTGAAGGCAATCATACGCCTGTCATTCTGCTTACTGCCAAGGGTGAACTATCGGACAAAGTCACAGGACTTGATTATGGTGCCGACGATTATATCGCCAAGCCTTTTGCCACAGAGGAACTGCTGGCCCGTATTCGTGCAGCCTTACGGCGGAAGGGTGAAGTGGTTCCCGAGGATGGGCTGAAGTTTGGCGACATGGAGCTGAATACAACTCAGTTGAAGCTGAGTGTTCAGGGTAAGGAGATTAAGCTGAATCTGAAGGAGAATGAACTACTGGAACTGTTGATTGCTCGCAAACAGGCGATTACCTCCAAAGAGCAGATTATTGAGAAGTTATGGGGATTTGATTCGGAAGTGGAGTATAACAATGTGGAGGTGTACATCTCGTTTTTGCGCAAAAAATTAACCTTCCTGAACTCTGCCGTCCGCATTAACACGATTCGGGGTGTGGGGTATGTGCTTGAGGTGACGTCCTGATGTTCAAGAAACTCCGGAATCGATTCCTGATCGTGAATCTGGTGTCCATATCGATTATGATGCTGGTGGCATTTGCGACGATCTATACGATTACATATCAGAATGTGCAACGTGAGACAAATATGGAGTTGTACAAGGTGTCTGATTTCTATCATGGTCCTTATAATTCATCCAAGATGCCGCGCGGGGAAGGGCAGGGTTCTGGATCAGGTTCAAGTTCTAATACAGGTGCTTCAGGTCCCGGTTCAGATTCGCTACCTTCCAATGCCATGAATGGTGATAATGGAGGCCCGGGAGGTGATCCCAACTCACCTCCGGCCCGTTCCGTGTCGTTCATGATTAAGACGGATGACCAGTGGAAGATTACGGATACGCATTCCCGATTTGATATGGAAGATACGTTCTACACCGAGGCGTTGCAAAAGGTTAACCAGAATAAAGTTGGTGAGACGGAACGGCAGACTGGACAATTTGCGCTGGATGGAACGGACTGGGCCTATGTGGTTGATCCGAGCGGTGACGGGCACATGATCGTATTTATTGATGTGACGGCACAACAGGGTATTCTGACGAATCTGATCTATACATTTGCTGTTGTCGGACTGGTCATGTTGGTTGTGATCTACTTCCTGAGCCGTTATTTTGCCAATCGTTCCATTGCACCAGTCAGAGAAGCATTTGAGAAGCAAAAACAATTCATCGGTGATGCTTCACATGAGCTGAAGACACCTCTGGCGATCATCAATACCAATACCGACGTACTGCTTGCGAATCAGGAGGATACCATAGCAAACCAGGCGAAGTGGCTTCACTATATCAAGTCGGAAACCGAGCGTATGACCGGACTTACGAATGATCTGCTCTATCTGACACAGATGGATGACTCACGCTCCACGATGATTCATGCGAAGTTTAATATGAGCGATGCAGTAGAGAGTATTATTTTGCCGATGGAAGCAGTTATTTTTGAGAAAAACATTTCCCTCGACTACAACATTGAGCCGAATCTTACGGTTCATGGGAACAGTGAGCAGATCAAACAGGTCATTCTGATCCTGCTCGATAATGCTGTGAAGTATTCCGGTCCCAAAGGATCTGTTAACGTTACGCTCCAGAGACAAAATAATGATGTTATGCTGGCCGTGTCCAACACAGGGGAAGGCATTGCACCGGAACATCTGGATCGAATCTTCGATCGATTCTACCGTACCGATTCGTCAAGAGCACGCAAACATGGTGGGCATGGTCTGGGGCTGGCGATTGCTCGTTCTATTGTGGATCAACACAAAGGAGAGCTGTACGCTCGAAGTGTAGTCGGAGAGGGCGCTACATTTTACGTGCGATTATCATAGGATAGAGTGATTACCTCTTGGGATATATGCAAAGTGCCGCGGCGTTCAGGCATAAGTTCTGCCTGTAATGGGTTAACCTATGCTACAATGGCAACAGTATGTATGAATCAAGGAGATGACTGAATGTGGCAGAAACAAACGCAATTAATGAACAAGAAATGATGCAATATATTGCAGATAAAACGAAGGCAAGCCAAGCGAACATCGCTCTTGTGCTGAAGCATGAGCAAGCGTACATCAACAAGGCGCACGAAAATGCCAAAGGTAACGATGTGGATATTGACGGCGATGATCTGGCTGACTACATCCTTGGTCGCAAAGATGTGAAGCTGGATGAGCTGACCGTGGAAAGCATTTTGGATGCTGAGATGGACTACTTGATGGACAAGGGTCACGCGGGATACGTCGATTAAGTTAAGCGTAGGCAAAATCTAACGAACCTGACACGCCTTATACGGGTATTTCTCGCTCGTTTGGGAATGTAACGAATCTGAGACGTGTTATTCTCTGAATTTTAGGACTTTCCCATGCAGTTAAAGCATTTCCGCGGAATAAGCGTGTCTGAGATTCGTTAGTTCGGGGAATAAGCACTTTTAGCCGAAATAAGGTGTTCTGGGTTCGTTAGCGTGAGTGATCACAAGGGCAACGGCGAGGCGTTAAATGGCTGTTCCAAAAGTAACATTTCATATGCGCAGCCTTCAACATGCTAAGTTTAAGTCTAAGTATCGTACTGTAAAAAAGACCTCAACTCCACGTTACTGTGGTGTTGAGGTCTTTTTTTAGATTGTAGCGACCAGGCATCCCTTGGGGGATACTTGTCGGTATAACTCCTACAGTTTACAGTTTCTTATTGACCCATCATGCCGCCATCTACAGTGTAGAGGGAAGCTGTTACATAGGATGCTTCTTCGGACAACAGGAAGTTCATTACCGCAGCAACTTCTTCCGGTTCACCGTAACGGCCCATTGGAATGCTGGACACGGTTGCTGATTGATAATCTTCCACATTACCGGAATTTGCTTCGATCTGGCGCATCATGCGTGTGTTGATTGTGCCTGGCAATACAGCGTTAACCCGAATATTATAAGGTGCCAATTCATTTGCAGCGGTACGCGTGAGACCAACTACGGCATGTTTGGACATAATATATGGAGACACAGCAGGTGCACCCATCAGACCCGCAAGGGAAGAGGTATTGAGAATCGCACCGGATTTTTGTTTTTTCATCACCGGAATGACATTTTGCAGACCCAGGAATACTCCACGAATGTTGACGTTATAGACCGTATCCAGTGCTTCAACACTCAGGTCTTCGATCAGCCCTGTTGGACCTTCAATTCCGGCATTGTTGGCAAAATAATCGATTCGGCCAAAAGCATCCAATGCTTTTTGCACATAGTTTTTCACGTCTGCTTCTTGGGATACGTTCGCTTTTACGGCGATTACGTGCTCTTTGTCGAGGTTCAGATCAGTAATCGTCTGTTGAATGGCTTCTTCATTCAGGTCCACCAGAACCAAGTTGATTTTTCGCTCTGCAAGGCGGCGTGCCAATTCTTTACCAATGCCTCCGGCTGCTCCTGTAATTACGGCTGTATGTGTATACGTTGTACTCATGATATATTCGCTCCTTATTCATTATTGGCAGGTATTTCTCAAAAAAAGTTTCAACCTGTCGTCTATCTTTCCTGTCTCAATGTTAAGATATACATAGCAATGTGACAATAATCATTGACAGCGCATATGTCAGCTATCGGACAGAGGTGTAAGCGGTGTTTATTTATATTACAATAATGAACAAAGGAGGCGAGAATGTTGATCATTGAACATCCTCAGGACCGGAGAGCACGAAGAACACAGGATGCGATCATCGCTGCGGCGGTTTCTTTGATATTGGAGAAGGGAGCAGACGCTTTAACCATTCGGGACATTACGGAGCGGGCGGATTACAACCGTGGAACCTTCTATTTGCATTTTCCCGGCAAACCGGAGTTGTTGCAGTTCATTCTGGATGATTTCATGCAGGGAGTGGGGCGAGCTTATGCAGAACCATACGCACAGCTCAAGGAAGTGGACATGACTGTGTTGCTGCCATCCACGATGCCTGTATTCGAATATATTGAAGCCCATCAGGATATCTTTCGTGCATTAATAACGATGCATTCGGATATGGGTTCCCGGCTGTGCAATATGTTTAGAACGTATCTAACCGAAGATTTTGTATTGGTGACCGAGGATAGTGAGTGGACGATTAATTACGACATCATGTTAAGTTATCTGGTATCTGCAACTGTAGGCGTAATCATGCATTGGGCGGAGATTGGATTCAAATATTCTGCGCATTATATGGGAGAGCAACTTACGGCGCTGATTAACATCAAACCGACCCGTCTGCTGATTGAACCAGGGCAGAAGGGTCGGACTATTCACGAGCGTATGCTGTTGGATTAAAGTCCCGGATTATCCGGTCATGGAGGCGTTCGCGGCCTGTTGCATCTGAAGCAGTTGTTCGCGGATCAGGACGGACTCTCCGACCATAATTAATGCCGGGTTATTCACTTGATGTGACAGGGCGAGGGAATGGAGTTCGGCAAGTGTGCCGGTAATAATACGTTCCTCCGAAGTGGTTCCCCGTTCGATTAGAGCCGCAGGGGTGTGTCCACTTTTGCCATGGTGAAGCAATTCATGTTGAATCTGGGGGAGTTGGCTAATGCCCATGTAGATGACCAGTGTATCCACGCTATGGGCTAGCAGGTCCCAGCGTACCGAAGATACACTTCCGTCACTGCCGGTTCCCGTGACACATGCGAAGGATGAAGCAACCCCGCGATGGGTTAACGGAATAAGGGATGAAGCGGATGTACCTACAGCTGAAGTGATGCCAGGAATAATCTCAAATGCAATCCCTGCTTCCGCCAGCACAAGCGCTTCCTCACCACCACGGCCAAAGATAAACGGATCACCACCCTTGAGTCGTACAACTTGTTTGCCTTCCGCTGCATGTGCAGCCAGCATCCGTCCAATCATCTCCTGACTCATGGAGTGCAGGCCGGGGGCCTTGCCGCAGTAGATGCGGAGTGCTCCTTCGCGAGCCTCAGCGAGCAATTGATCATTCACAAGCCGATCATACATAATGACATCTGCGGACTGAATACGTTTCAGAGCTTTTACCGTTATCAGATCCGGATCTCCAGGACCAGCGCCAACAATACTAACCAGGCCCCGGCTCATGATCGTGTCCCCAATTTCGGTGCCACATCTGAACTTGCCAATGCTGAACGACCACCCTGAATGGTTGCCAGTTTGGTTGATAGCTTCACCGGTTTCCCCCAGTGATGGGCAGCATATAGACCAAGGCCTGTAAATACAGCTCCGCCAATGAGGTTACCCACCAACACCGGGATCTGATTCCACAGCCACCAGTCAGCGACACTCACCTGTGCGCCGAGCATCATGCCTGCCGGAATGACAAACATATTTACCACAGCATGCTCAAATCCCTGAGCGAAAAATATCGTAATGGGCAGCCACATCGCTACGATTTTACCCAGTGTAGAAGTGGACGTCATTGCCATCACTGCCCCGAGTGTGACCATCCAGTTACATAGAATGGCCTTGATGATCACCAGAACAATGCCTGCTCCGCCCAAATGCTGATATCCCAATGTTTTGGTTTCACTGGTCTGGATTAGCGTTTGAATTAGAGGGTTGCTCATATCCGTACCCATCTTGGTAATGGTCAAGCCGTATAACAGAGCATAGAATGCACATCCGAGCAGATGTCCTGTGATCACCCAGAAATAATTTCGGAGCATATCCATCCATGTAATTCTGCGTTTCAACACTGCGAGTGGAAGCATCGCAAAGTTTCCTGTCACCAATTCGAGACCCAGCAGAATAATGATGACAAATCCAGCCGGGAATATCAGTGCACCTGCCAAACCAACGGAAGTTTGAGATACAGCTGTATATGCCAATGTGGTTGCAAAGGCAAGGATAGCCCCTGCCAGAAAACCGCGGATCAGCATCTGTACCCGATTCATTCTGGCTTTGCTCTCACCAGCTTCGACCATCGATTGCAGCACTTCTGCAGGTTTAACAAAATCCATAGCGCACGCCTCCTTGATGTCAGGGTATCTGTAGCCTTTAACCCGCAATTGTGATGAAGATTTCTCCACTGTTGCCGTCCACTTCTGTTTTGTAGGTATTCAAGCAGCCTTCATCCGGCTCGTGTACCTTACCGTTACGCAGATCAATCTTCCAATCATGCAAAGGACAATGAACTGCTGTCCCGCACACCATGCCTTCCGACAACTTGCCGCCCTTGTGAGGGCAGCGATTCTCGACGGCGTGCAGACTTCCGTCGCTCAGTTTGAAGACTGCAATTTCGGTATCTTGTATCAGGAAGGTCCGTGCTCCCTTTTCATCAATATCTGCAAGGTGTCCAATCCGGAATTTGTTCATCGCTGTTCCTCCTCTTCTAGTGGGTTACCGGCTCGGCACCGGACAGTGGGGTGAAGTTTTTACGCAATTTCTCGTCTTGAATGATTTCTTTCCAAGGATCAACCGTGTGACCCAGTGTAACTTCCAGACGTTCAACCAGAGCGAGACGTACATCCCGATCCGCCAATGCTTCTTTCACATGATCCAGACCTACCCGTTCAATCCATGCCGCTGTTCTCTCATTCCATTTTGCATTCTCTCTATAATATTGCAGGTAAGAGTAAGTCCACTCTTCCACTTCCGCATCGGTCTTCACCGTACAGAGCAACTCGGCTGCACGAACCTTGACTCCTGCGTTACCGCCAACATGAATCTCCCAAGCACCATCAATGGCGACAACACCGAGATCCTTGATGGTCGCTTCAGCACAGTTCCGCGGGCATCCGGAGACAGCGAGTTTCACTTTGGCTGGAGCTACCATCTTGTCGAGTTTTTTCTCCAGACGAATACCCATCTCAATGGAATCCTGTGTGCCGAATCGGCAGAATGTATTACCAACACAAGTCTTCACTGTACGAAGCGCCTTGCCATAACCAAAACCCGAAGGCATATCGAGTTCCTCCCAGATCTTCGGCAGGTTCTCCTTCTGTACACCGAGCAGATCCAGTCGTTGTCCACCCGTGAATTTCACCAACGGCACATCATATTTCTCTGCGACAGTTGCAATCTTGATCAATTCCGCCGGGGAAGTGACACCACCATAGATCCGTGGAATAACGGAGTAGGTACCGTCCTTCTGGATATTGGCGTGATAACGTTCATTGGTGAATTTGGATACACGCTCATCCGTGTATTCTGCCGGCCAGATCATACCGAGATAATAGTTGAGGGAAGGGCGACACTTGGAGCAGCCTTCCGGCTCATCCCAACCGAGAACGTTCATAACTTCCTTGACGCTTTTGAGTCCCATTTCCTTGATCTGTGCAACAATCTCATCCCGATCATAGGATGTACAACCACATATGCCTTCTTTGGTCTGTTCACCTACATTATCACCGGCATAATACGTGAGCAGGTTTTCGATAATCGGTTTACATCCACCGCAAGAAGCGGAAGCTTTGGTACAGGATTTGATTGCACCGAGTGTATTACAGCCTTTATTCAGAACAGCGTCCCCGATGGAAGCTTTGGTAACACCGTTACACCCACAGACGATCTCGTCATCTGGCATACTTGCCATGCGTTCTGCGACAGATGGACTCGAGTCTGAACCACCGGAAGGTACACCGAGCAAAATTTCTTTCTCCCGACCACTGATGTTCTCACCACTCTTAATGAGAGAAAACAGCGATGCGCCATCCGTGGTATCCCCGAACAATACAGCTCCAATGAGCTGCCCATCCTTAATCACCATCTTTTTGTACACACCATCAACGTCATCCTGAATGCGAATGCTGCGCGTATCTGCAGCGTCTTTGAATTGTCCGGCAGAGAATACGTCCACACCAGATACTTTGAGCTTCGTGGACGTGACCGAACCTGCGTATCCTTCGGTTGCCGCACCAGCCAGACGTTTTGCGAGCACCATACCTTGTTCATATAATGGAGCAACCAGTCCATAGGCAATACCGCGGTGTTCTGCACATTCGCCGACGGCAGAGATACCAGGAATGCTGGTATGCATATAATCATCTACGATGACACCACGATTGACATCGAGGCCGGCATTCCGAGCCAGTTCAATCTGAGGGCGAATCCCGACAGCCATGACAACCAGGTCAGCTTCAAGTACGGTCTGATCCGTGAAACGAATGGCCTTTACTCGATGTTTGCCTGTGATTTCTTCGGTATGTTTGTTCAAAAGGAACTTCATACCTTGCTCTTCAAGCTCCCGCTGGAGCATCAGTCCTGCCGGGAGATCCAGGTTCCGGTCCATCAGATGACCGTTAATATGGATGACCGTGACATCCATGCCCAGATTGAGCAGCCCCCGTGCTGCTTCCAGTCCTAGCAATCCGCCTCCAATAACGGCAGCTTTGCGATACTTTTGTGATGCTGCCATCATGGTCTCGCAGTCTTTAATATCGCGGAATCCGATAACGCCTTCCTTGTTAGCGCCGGGAAGAGGGAGGATGAACGCTTGTGAACCGGTTGCCATAATCAGCTCATCATAGGTTGCGCGTACACCATTTTGAGATACAACTTCTTTGCGCTTGGGATCGATCTGAACGACCGGGTCACCCGGGTACACCCGAATGCCGTTATCTTCGTACCAGCTCCACTCATTGATTACGATATCTTCGATGGATGTTCCGCCAGCCAGTACAGAAGATAACATGATCCGGTTGTAGTTGGGATGCGGCTCTGCGCCGAAGACTGTAATTTCATAAGCGTGTGGAGCAAGCTTAAGGATATGTTCGATTGTGCGGATTCCCGCCATGCCATTGCCGACCAGCACCAGTTTTTTCGTTGTACTCATTATGATTAGCCCCCTTAGGTCCATTCTGCAAACTGCCTCAAAACCTTGTCTCTAAAATCGAAAAAGCCTGTTATGCCTCGGAGGACTGCGCATATACATACGCATCCCTTGCTCCGAGATTGCAAAACAGGCTTCATTGCCGTTTCAACCAGCTACGCCGTTGTAACTGTGATCGATTCAAATATGGAGTTGTTATGGCTTAACTATAAAAGATCGATCTGACCATGTCAAGATAGTTAACATAAAAAAGTATTTGAAATTTAAAGTTAATTATGTTTACATGAGTTTATTGGAATATCGAATGGACGACGAAGTTTCACGAGTATATCTTCTTAGTTTGAAGGATTTAGATAAACTTAGTGCGCTAGATACAATAAATATTGTAGAAAAGGTGCCACGTATAGTGCTTTACCCTTTTTTATTGCAACATGATGAGGCATGAAAAGATCATTCTAATGTTAAAAATAAGACGCATAATCATCACTACTTAATTTTTGTTAGGTAATATAACATGTTTATTGCTTTCATGTATTAACGTCTTGAATTTTGTGGACTCTGATTATATGCAATAGGGAGGGATTGATCCATCATGCGATCTTTATTGGTCATCCGTGTTCAACCAACGATAGCCGCCTCATCCGATGCAATCCCTCTGACACCGGAGAGGCTGCTGGGAGCAAACGGGTACCATGTACAGGTGGCGGGCAGTGAAGCGGAAGCGGTGAAGCTAGCTCGTGCGGCCGAAGCGTCCATCTTGCATCTGTCGCTGGATGATGTGGAGTACTGGGTGAACTGCCTGGGAAAGGGGAAGTCGGATTCACCGCTGCTTTGGTGGTGCGCGCCAGATACAGCCTCTTCCTCCGCAGAATCCTGCGAGGTCGAAACTTCATTTGATGGAATAATTACACCATCCATGACTGGGCCCGAGATTCACTGGACTCTTCACTTTGCAGCCCGGCGCTACATGGAACGCAAACAGTGGGAGCAGGAACGGAAGCAGTTGCAATCCAGGCTGGAGGATCGGAAGTGGATTGATATGGCGAAGGCTATTCTTAGTGATCTGAAGCAGATCTCGGAGGCCGAAGCCTATGACCTATTACGCAAGAAAGCGATGGATGAACGCAAACGGATGGTCGATGTAGCCACAGCGATTGTGAAGGCCCATCAACTGCTCCAGTCTTAATTGGAAGGAGGATTCTCCATGGATATGTCTCAGATACTCCGAGAGGTCGGACGTGGGAAACGAGGCTCGCGTGATCTGAATTATACAGAAGCACTGACCGTTGCAGAGAAAATCTTGAAACAGGAGGTTTCCCCTGCCCAGACGGCTGCGTTTCTAATGGCTGAACGAATGAAAATGGAAAACGTTGAGGAACTGGAAGCTTTTGTTCATGCATGTCGTAACAGTGCGGAACGTTTCTCCATATTTCAGGATGGATTGGACTGCGCGGGTCCTTATGATGGACGGACAAAGTCGTTCATGGCCACGTTTCCGGTTGCATTTGCACTCGCGGCGGCCGGGTTGCCGGTGACTTTGCACGGGAGTGATCCTTTACCACCCAAGTGGGGCGTCACGTTGTCGGTACTTTTGAAGGAAGTGGGTATTGAGACACACAAGATGGATCGGGAAGATGCCAGGAGCGCTGCATTGCGTTCGGGTGTCATGTACGTGTCCTCCGAGGATTGGTGCGCACCTCTTCGTAAGCTTCGTCCGTTACGGGAAGAGTTGGGTTTTCGAACGGTGTTTAACACAGCAGAGAAACTGATTGATTATAACCATTCACCGTATTTGGTGTTTGGTGTGTTTCATAATACCTTTCTGGATCGGATTGCGAAGTTGCTCACCCGGTTTAACTATCGTCGTGCTTATGTTGTACAGGGGATGGAAGGTTCTGAGGACCTGTATATTGATCGGCCAACCCGCGTATACGCCGTGGAAGACGGCGATATGAAGCTGGAATTGGTTGATCCGGCAGCCTATGAACTGGATATGCCCGTGCCGCAACTGGTCTGGACGGCTGCGAAGCAGCTTGAAGTGGCGGAAAGTGTGTTAAGCGGTGATGGTCATATTGCTTTTGTGAATCAGGTCTTGTTAAATGGAGGTTTCCGCTTGTATGCGGCGGGGCGTGTCAATTCCATCGAAGAGGGCATATACACGTGTCAGGGCTTGCTGGAGAGTGGTGCAGCGTATCGCATCTATCAGCAGTGGTGTGTCTCCATGGGTGGTGAACTGCCGGATAGCAGAGCAGTGTCCATCTATCCGGCATCGTCCAGATAATGTAATGCTGGTGTTCAATCTTGTAATGGTTAAGCGTGTTTTTATTCCCAAGGATAAGTAACGGTCAGGAAGTCAGCGAATTTCTTGCTCTCTTCCCGCCGTCTTTTCCGCATGGCCGCCCGATCCGGAGCGGTCTCGTATAGTTTCTTCTCTTCTTCCGTCTCCGGGATAATGCGGGGTACGATCAGTTTGCGATTATTTTCGTCCAGGGCCACAAAGGTCAGAAATGCAGTCGCTGCAATTTTCTTCTCTCCGGTCTTCAGATCCTCTCGAATCACTTTCACAAAAATCTCCATGGAACTTCGTCCTGTCCAGGACGCGAACGATTCAAGTGTAACGGAATCTGTTGGGTTAATCGGATACAGGAAATCGACAGAGTCGGTTGAAGCTGTTACAGTATTGACCCGGCATAGCTTGGAAGCGGCGATGGATGCAATATCATCGATGTAGGACATCAGCTTGCCACCGAATAGCGTATTATGATTGTTGACATCGGTTGGGAACACCCTTGCCGTCTTGAAACAACGTGTTTCGCGTACATATTTTTTCTCCACCTGATCCATCTCCGTAGGTTTCGGTATCTCTCTCATGTTTTTTCCTCCTTACAGTATGGCTGCTGTGACATTTCATTTCAGGTGTTGCAGGGTCTATTTCTGATCTATTATCCCTAGTATAGGTGTCGGTCAGATACATATTCAAATGAAGTTTGGACTGCAAAAAAACCGCCAGGCGCGGACCGGCGCGCTGGCGGTTTACTGCTGTATATTAAGCCTTGGGTTTGAAAATGCCGGACGGTTTGCCGATCGGCAAGAACGCATAACCGAAGTGAGCGTTCAGTACCGAAGCACCTGTACCATACAGGGACACAATTCCGATAGCCATTTCAGCGTATGCTGCAATGGTGTGGAAAATGTGAGGAGCTACGCCGAAAGCGTCAAAGGTCAAACCAAGGAACAGGAAGTCAATCAGAATGAAGATGATAAGCAATACTTTATTCGCTTCAATCGCACCGATCGTCATGAACAGGGTGAATACGAGGTATCCGGCAAAAGCAAATCCGAGCTGCTTGCCATCGGCCTGTTCAGCGAGAGTGGAGCCAAATACGCCCATTTTGATCATCCAGTTGGCAGCCATGGCAAACCAGAAGAATGCGTACGCGCCAAAAGCCGTTGTGCCAAAGGTATTGTTGCGTTTGGAATCTTGAATACATGCGAATAGCTGGGCAAAAGCACCCAGGAAGATCGCCCAAGGAATAGCGTAGCTAAGTCCTTCTGTAATGCCAAGCTTTTGGGAAGAAGCGACCAGGGTTACGATAGCCAACCCAAATAATCCCATTGCGCTGGGATCGGCGTTAACAATTTTGACTTTAGTCTGTGAATCGGTCTGCATGGTGATGATAAGCCTCCAATAATATCAAATCAGGATCAATGGCCGTCGTTGGCCGTCCTCTAAATTACATCATTTGTATCCGCCGGGTCCGGACACACACATCGCCCTATTGTACCTGAATGACCCCATTATGGAAAGGGATTTTATTACCTTTTGAACCAATAGACTTTTGGTTTTTTCAATATACACATTTACGACACAATCCGTTCTGGCGGTGAATGATGGGGCCAGACGCTAAAATCCAACCCTCGATAATACCACTAAAATTGCGTCATATCAGCCATTTTCGGATAAGCTCTTGTATGATAGAATAATCTTTATCAAAATTTGGAGAAGAATACAAAACATCCTTGTCTCCCATGCCATATGTTAATCCAACTATAGATTGACAGGAAAAACTAAAATGGTTCACAGAATAAGGAGGTATCAGGGGTCATGGTTATGAGTTTGGATTTGAAAATTAAAATAGAAAAGGCCAGACATAACCTTCATATGCTGGTAGAGCATAACAAAGGTGGTCTTGGGCATCCCGATGTGATTCGGCAGTCTATGGCATTGGACGAATTGATTAATGAGTATAACCGAATTAGCCGAAACCATTCACGGGTCTGAACCCAAAGCGATTTTAATTCTATACATGGAACAAATCACATAGATTGTAACGCTTGATCGTACAGACGGGCATGAATATAGCCGGTATGGACAGCCTCAGTTGAAGAGGCGGTATCCTACCGGCGTAATATTCATGCCCGTTTGTTTTTGTATCGTATCCATCATGCATCTGTTTAATGCAGCAACCGTTTGGCTTCCAAATATAATACCTGTACGAACTTTTTTGTATTAATGCGTGTCTGGGACAAGGAAGGCTCCACATTGTTTTGCAGCTCCAGCATTTTCTTGCGAATTTCGGTAAAATCAAAAAATTTGGATGCATAGTTCTCGAACTTGGGATGTGTATAATCGGTTAATCCCAGAGAAACCACATGGCTCAGCGTCTGGAAGATGGCCCTGCGAACACGTTGTTCCGATGCCTTGATCTCCTTGTTAATCTCTGCAAGTGTGGCGTTCTCTCCCAGCTTGCGTATCGCTACGTTCTGAAAGATGTCTTTGAGAGACGGGAACGTATAAGGGGACAGCTTATGCTCATCTGTCTCTACCTGCTCCAGATATTCCAGCATGTCCAGCAGATCCCTGCTGCCCGCTTCGCCGATCATGCCCATCTCGGACAGCAGGAAATGTCCTGCAGTCGTAATTGTTTTGTCCGGAACCGGAGCAGCAGCACGTTCGGTAGAATTCAAACCGGACAATCCCTGCAATGTCCGCTGAATATCAGCGATGGATTGCTGCATTCGAAGCCTTTCGCTCACCAGCCGCAGAACAGATAGAATCTCTAACCGGTTAATCGGCTTCGTAATATAATATTCAATGCCTAGCGAATAGGCCTCGCCGATCATATTTTTCGACTCGATCTGGGAGATCATGACGATCTTGCCCTCGAACCTTCCTTCAAGCGCCTGCACGGTCTGAATCCCGTCTCGTTGTGGCATCAGCAGATCAATCAGAAGAACATCCACCTTATGCAGTTCCAACAGTTCCGCGTGAATATGTGCTCCGTCCTCAGCTTCCCCGGCAATATCGCCAAGGCCTTCATCCTCAATAATATCCATCAACATGGAACGAACGCCAGGATCATCATCCACGATAAAATAACGCATGTCAGTCATTCCCTTTCTCTGCGAATGGTGTGATTGATAAATCTATGGTAAAGGCGGTTATGTCCGCCATGAACTCTCGTTCCAGTGTAATCGTTCCTTTCCTTCTTGCATAGAACCTGACATGTCAGGTTAAATGACAATGATTGGGCGATCAAAGCCCATTTTTAAAATAAATGTATAAATTGCATGTAGGTATTTGTCGATTTCCGTAGATGCCCTTGTAGTATAAGTAACATCCCAAAGTCTGGGGCTAGTGTTGTGCAGAATGGTACAAACTTTTCACGTGACTCATCTCTGTGCTTGAAATTCATCATAAAAAGGGGCATACCGATGGAGCAAACAATACAAGATATTGTCGGCATTTTCAATGATTTTCTATGGTCCAAAGTGTTAATTATACTATTGGTAGTATGTGGTATATACTTCACCACCAAGACCCGGTTCATGCAATTCCGCATGATTGGAGATATGGTGAAGGTGCTTCTAGAGCCGAAAAGCAAGGAACCAGGGAAAATTTCACCTTTTCAGGCGTTCTGTATTAGTATGGCGGCCCGTGTAGGTACAGGGAATATTACCGGTATTGCACTGGCTATCGCACTGGGGGGACCTGGTGCTATATTCTGGATGTGGATCATTGCAATTATCGGGTCAGCCTCCAGTTTTGTGGAGAGTACGTTGGCTCAGATCTATAAAGTGAAGGATAAGGGCGGATTCCGCGGCGGTCCTGCATATTATATGGAACGTGGGTTGGGCAAACGCTGGATGGGGATTTTATTTGCCGTTCTCATTACGCTTTCATTTGGTTTGGTCTTTAATGCGGTGCAGTCTAACACGATTACCGTTGCATTTGAGAACTCATTTGGTACGGATCGCTTAACGATAGGGATCATTATGGCTGTGGTATTTGCAGGAATTATTATGGGCGGTGTCAAACGTATTGCAAAAGCGTCGGAATACATCGTCGTTGTGCTTGCTGTATTGTACATTGGGGTGGCGGCTTTTGTGGTGCTGGCGAACATTACCCAGCTTCCGGCCATGATTGCGTTAATTGTGAAAAGTGCCTTCGGCATCGAACAGGTGGCTGGCGGAACGTTGGGCGCTGCACTGATGAACGGTGTGAAACGCGGATTGTTCTCCAATGAGGCAGGCATGGGTAGTGCCCCGAATGCTGCTGCAACAGCGGATACGACACATCCGGTGAAACAGGGACTTATTCAGGCGTTTGGCGTGCTGACAGATACCTTGGTGATATGTACAAGCACCGCCATGATTATTTTGCTATCAGGAGTGTACAAAGGCTCCAGTCTGGGTGGCATTGAGTTAACTCAGGCTGCATTAAGTGTACATATTGGTTCATGGGCATCGGGATTCCTAGCGGTTATGGTATTCCTGTTTGCCTTCAGTACACTAATCGGAAATTATTACTACGGAGAAACCAACATTGAGTTTATCAAATCCAACAAAGTTTGGCTGTGGGTATACCGTATTTGCGTCATCGTGATGGTGGTGTTTGGCGCAGTTGCCAAAGTTCAGCTAGTGTGGGATTTGGCTGACCTGTTCATGGGGCTGATGGTGGTGGTGAACCTGATTGCCATCCTGATGTTATCCAAGGTAACCTTTGAAGCGCTGAAGGACTACAAGAAACAGAAGGCTGAAGGGCGTGACCCCGTCTTTACGCGTGACCGGATTCACATTCCGGGTGAAGTGGAATGCTGGCAGTCGGAAGAAGAAGTTATTGGAGATAAATCAATACATGTAGCCAATTAAGATTTCATCTGAATACCGTTGGTTATATACAAATGGACATAACAAAAAAACAGGACTTGGATTATCCATCATGGGCAACCCGAGTCCTGTTTGTTGCATATAAGATGTATCTTCACACGAGTTGAAGTCCATCTGGATATACATATAATTTATTTATTAACCGAATAGCTAATCAGTTGCTCGGACAGAGCTTTCATTCGCTCGCCTGTTTCATTAAGCTGCTCAATCACATCCGTAAAGGAGGATACAAGCGTTGCTTGTTCCTGTGAAGAGGCTGCAATCTGAGAGACTTCAACTTCCATTTGTTTGATGACCAGTTGTACATCTCTCAGACTGGTATCGATATCACTTGTAGCTTGTTTGGCATCCACAGAGAGTTTGCGAACTTCCGAAGCAACCACACCGAAGCCGGCACCAGCTTCACCAACACGAGCGGCTTCAATAGCGGCATTCAGGCCAAGCAAGTTGGTTTGCTCAGAGATTTCACGAATGAACCCGGCTACTTTGTTGATTTGGGAAGAGTTCTGAACAGCAAGTCTTGTGTTCTGCAAGATCTGTTCACTGGTTGCTTGCAATTCTTCGGCATGAGCAGCGACATGCTGCACCATATCAACGAGGTTACCATTGATGGTTTGATTTTCTTGTATAATATCCTCAAGTTGGTTCTGGTTAGATTGGTCGTAAGATACACAGAAAACAGCAACAACTTTCTGGTGATCATCAAAGATCGGAATGTTCAGAATATCCAGTTCGATACCATAAACGTCCTTAGAGAGAGTAGCGAGGGTAGCTTCTCTTCCGTTTTTTAAGATGGCAAAGTTTTGATACGATTCCAAGAGTGGCATTCCTTTTTCAAAACCAAGGTCAAACTTGTCGGTGGTAATAACCTCCAATACCTTTTCGTGATCATATACAGTTAAACTAGCTGGTTCTCTAAGGATCAGGCTGATATAAGGCATTACTTTAAGCAGGGCATCTACAACGTTCATGGAAGAGGACCATCCTTTCAATATTTGAATGTATTATTTTTAACGATCTATGGAATGCTCTATCTTTCATCGGACGGAAATGGCTATTCGTGAACGGCATTTTGCATGAAAGAATGAACATTTTATGATTAAATTTTAAAATATTTCCCAGTTGAACTGTTTTACTGGATATAAGTGTTAGTTGTAACTATTTTTATATCAAGATATTTGTACGAATGTATATTAATTATGGGACATATGTCCTTTTACATACGTTATATACGACAACGGAGGGGAAGTCGGAATGAAAGAAATCATGGACTTTGGACTTGTGCGGCAACTCGCTCGTGAGAATGGGTTGGATCAGGTGCTGGACGAGCCTGCACTCGCTGAGTTGCGACTACTTGAGGCTGCGAAGGGCGAGATGATATGTGCCAAAGGTGAACGACCCGAGCGATTGTATTTTCTCGTGCAGGGCAAGCTCAAGATCTATACCACCTTGCCTAACGGGAATTCTCTGTTGCTTCGTTTCAGTACACCACTTGCGCTTGTGGGAGATTTGGAATTGGTGAATGGCAAGGAGGCTATGAATACGGTAGAGTCTGTGAGCAAAAGCCTGCTGCTGGGTATCAGCTACCGCTCTCTCCAGAATTCGTATGCAGAGAATCCTAAATTTCTCCACTTTATGCTGAGTCAAGTTACGCACAAATTGTATACTTTTTCCAACCTGTCGAGTCTGAATATGTTATATCCGGTCGAGAGCCGATTTGCCAGCTATCTGTTGTCCACAATGGGCCAGGACGAGTCTTCTTCGGAAGAGATCCAGACTTCCAAGCTCACCGAACTGGCCGATATGCTGGGCACCAGCTATAGACATCTTAATAGAGTTGTTCAAGATCTGTGTAATCGAAATATTATTCGCAAAGTGCAGCGAAAGCTAGTGATCTGTGATCTTGAACAGTTGCGTGTCATCGCAGGAGGCAATATATATGAGTGATGGCATTTTAAAATAAAGACCAAGCCTGCAATATCTATGCGACATAACGCAACACAACAAAATACAATACGGCACAACAAAGAGCACCCTCCCGAATATACCAAGGGGTGCTCTTTTTGCTCTGCACTTTAAGTGAATTAGATATCTCCGCGTTGCTCGAACAATTGAGCGATCTCTACAATGACACGGGTGGCCTTCACCATATTGTCTACCGATACATATTCAAATTTGCCGTGGTAGTTCTCACCACCAGTGAAGATATTTGGTGTTGGCATGCCCATATAGGATAGTTGGGAACCGTCTGTTCCTCCCCGGATGGGGCGAATAACAGGTTCGATGTCCAGTCGTGTCATGGCTTCATGGGCAATGTCGACGATCTGGCGTACGGGTTCAATTTTCTCACGCATGTTATAGTACTGGTCATTCAATTCAACCGTGATGCTTTTCTCTCCATACTTGGTCTTCAGTTCGTTCGCGATATTCAATAGATTTGTTTTGCGCTCTTCAAACTTCTCCCGGTCGAAATCACGGATGATGTAGCTCATCTTTGTCAGTTCAACGTCACCCTCCAGAGACAACAGATGGTAGAAACCATCATAACCGTCCGTGAATTCAGGAGCTTCCTCCACAGGCAGGCGTCGATTCAATTCCATCGCAATTTTCAGGGAGTTCACCATCTTATCCTTCGCTGTTCCGGGATGCACATTGGTGCCTCGTACAGTGATTTTAGCGGCAGCTGCGTTAAAGCTCTCGTATTCCAGTTCACCCAGCGGTCCGCCATCGACCGTGTACGCATATTTGGCTCCAAAAGCAGCTACATCAAACTTGTGCGGTCCACGGCCAATCTCTTCATCCGGGGTAAAAGCAACCCGAATCTTACCGTGTTTCACTTCCGGGTGTTCAATCAGATAGGCCATCGCGGTCATAATCTCGGCAATGCCTGCCTTATTATCTGCACCAAGCAACGTTGTACCATCGGTTGTGATCAGGGTGTGGCCTTTATACTCGTGCAGTTCCGGGAAATCCTTGTTAGACAGTACTACATCCAGCTCCGAGTTCAGCACAATGTCAGCACCATCATAGTTATCGATAACCTGTGGTTTGACATTTTTGCCAGTAAAGTCGGTCGCTGTATCGAGGTGAGCCAGGAAACCAATTACGGGAACATCCTTGTCGGTATTGGATGGCAGTGTAGCCATGACATAACCATTCTCATCCATCGTCACATCTTGCAGACCAATGGAGGTACATTCTTCAACGAGCAGTTTGCCCAAGGCCAGTTGGCCGGGTGTGGAAGGGCATGTCTCGCTATTTTCATCGGATTGGGTATCCATCTGAACATAAGTACTCAGTCTTTGAATTAATATATCTTTCATATAATAACCTCTCCCTAGCTTGAGTAGTATTTAAGTTGAGCTACTTGTTTTACACTGATCCACTATGAGGCCAGAATAACCTACTGATCGCTGTTATCCCCAGATTTTTTGATCCACTTTTACAAAGGTGAAATCTGAGGATAAAGGCGAACGATCCGCTTCTACAGGTTATTTCTGCCCTCTCCGTTATCGTGTAACCGTTAGTCACAACTTATGTAAATTGGGTATAGTAATTATTGTGGTTCTCTATGGTTATCATATCATGTTTTGCAGTCATTTCCAGAATGGGGTAGATCGGAAATAGGAGGATGATTAGGTATCAAAAAGGGTACCAAGGCACAAAAATGTACGTACTTGTGTTTCCATACGTCAGGTTCATAATAAATGATGAAGAAAGGATGGGTTCTAGACATGCCATTTATCACGGTTAAGGTACTGGAAGGCAAGTCGGTCGAGCAGAAACGTCAGTTGATTGAACGTATGACTCAGGTGGCTTGTGAGACACTGGATGTTGATCCGAGCAAAGTCTTTATCTTCATTGAGGATTTGGAGAAGGACAATTACGGTAAGAACGGAAAACTGTTTTCGGACTTAGACAAATAAGAAAGGCTTCATATATATCATGATCATGGAACAGGAGATGTAACATCAATGACTGAACAATTATTTTCCCCTTATCAATTCAAGAGTCTGCAATTAAATAACCGTGTCGTCATGGCACCAATGTGCCAATATTCTGTCACTGCGAAGGACGGCATTCCGAACGATTGGCATCAGGTTCACTATGTGAGCCGTGCGGTTGGGGGAACAGGACTGATTGTAATCGAGATGACCGATGTAGATCCGGATGGTCGTATTACGGATAATGACTTGGGTATATGGTCAGATGAGCATGTGCCTGCCTTCACCAAACTGGTAGACGGAATCCATGCCTACGGCTCCAAAGTAGCCATTCAGATCGCACATGCGGGACGAAAAGCAGAGGATGCAACGCAGCCGGTTGCTCCTTCGGTAGTCACATTCCCGGGAGAAAAGTACAAGGAGCCGCGTGCGTTAAGCACGGAAGAGGTAGAAGCTATGGTGCAGAAGTTTGCAGACGGTGTTCGCCGCGCAGTCCAGGCTGGAGTGGATACCATTGAGCTGCATGGCGCACACGGATACCTGATCCACCAGTTCCATTCCCCGCTGATGAACCATCGTGAGGATGTATATGGGCAGGATCTGTCCCGTTTCGGCGTTGAAGTCATTCGGGCAGTGAAAAAAGAAATGCCAGCAGACATGCCGCTGATTATGCGGGTTTCAGCTGTCGAATACGCGGATGGCGGGTATGATATCGACCACACCATCAATATCGCTCGTGCCTACCAAGATGCTGGGGTAGACATGTTCCATATCAGTTCAGGTGGCGAAGGACCTTCGGGACAGCGGAAACCGGGGAACTATCCGGGGTATCAGGTACCATTTGCCCGTCGCTTCCGTGAAGAACTTAACGTTCCTGTCATCGCAGTGGGTATGCTGGAGGATGCAGCATTGGCTCAGGCGGTGATTGGAAACGGCGACGCGGATCTGGTTGCCGTGGGCAGAGGCATGCTGCGTGATCCGTACTGGGCGAACCATGCCGCTCTGGAACTGGGTGTCAGCAAGGATCAAGCTGCCATTGCGGAGCAATATTCTCGTGGATACTAATTTGCTCTAAATATATTTACACTTGCCACTCCGAGGACAGAATAACCTTCCGATCGCTGTTATCCTCAGATTTTTTGAATCACTTTTTCAAAGGTGAAAATCTGAGGATAAAGGCGAACGCTCCGCTTCTTCATGTTATTTCTGTCCTCTTCGTTTTCGTGTAAATGTTAGGACAAATTTATATAGTAAAAAAGGCCACAGCAGGGGTTACACCTTATGCTGTGGCCTAATTTTGTATAGTGGGAAGCATAGCATCCAATTATGGATGGTTGACTACGCTCTTCGAGTTGCTTCATATACGAATTTTTGATTCGACTGTGTGGGTGGCTGATCCGGGTTAAAGTCGGCGTACACTTTAATGTCAGAGAAACCAATGTTTTCGAGAATGAGGCGTAACTCTTCTATGCCGTACCAACGTAGAGTGAGTTGTTGCAGCTCCGTAGCAACAAGAGAACCCTGATGCCATTGTTCGTAGCGGATCAGACTCACTTTGTACTGTTGAAGAAGGTTCACTTCAATGGTTTTCACTTCTACCGTGATTGTATCGCCATCGGGTAATGAAACGGTTGATGTTTCCACAGAAGAGGGTTGTGTCACATCGGGCAGAAACAGATCAAACACGAGCTTGCCGCCAGGTTCTAAATGCTGAAATAGACTACGTAATACGTTAATCGACGCCTGTCTGTCTTGGATGAGGAGCAGAGAACCTCCGGGAATGATAATTGCCTCGTATCGATATGGAAGGTCAAGCTTCTCCAGATCGGCAACGAACAGTTCAGGCATGGGTAATGCCCGCTCCATACAACGAGAACGGCAAGAGTTGATCATATCGGTTGAAGAATCAATTCCATCCACCTTCAAGCCTGCTTCAAGCAAAGGAATAAGCACTCGGCCTGATCCCGACATGGCTTCAAGGATACGTCCTTTGCAGCGCTGAAGATAATGGCGATAGAATTCAATGTCTCCTCCCAAGGAGTGTCCCACAGGTTTCGTGAGATCATAAACGGCGGTGCATAATGGACCGTAATAACTGAATGACATAGTATAGGTGTCCCCCACATTTTGATATAATGAATTGCAAACGTGGAAGGGAACTCGTTAAGATTATCCCTTCCGGCAACGGTTGGAATTGGAATTTTCAGAGCAGACTATCATAGGAATCACGCGCCTTTTATGTAGTATATTCCAATTATGGGTGGTGTCACAGTTGGGGTCAACACCTTTTTTGGTCGTTATGTGAACCCATTTGACATGAATCTTAAAATCTCAAACAATGAATAAATATATCCAAGGAGGCGATACAAGTGGATTCATCATCAAGTGCACTGCCAGATATCCAGCAGGAACTTATGCTCCATGCACCTGTAGAGAAAGTGTGGGAGATGGTCTCGACCGAGCAGGGACTGAAAACCTGGTTCATGCCGGGCAATCTGGAACCCGTGGAAGGTCACGAGTTTATATTGGAAGCAGGCCCCTTCGGCCAATCACCATGTCAGGTGACGGAAGTTCTTCCGCTGCACAAGCTGTCATTTCGCTGGGGTAAGGACTGGACGTTGACGTTCCAACTGGATGAACAGTCCGAAGGTACGGATTTCACACTGATTCACAGCGGTTGGGATGCGGATAAACTGACCGAGTTTGGACAGGCCCACGCTATCGTACGCGAACGTATGGAACAGGGATGGGCCGGAATCGTTCAGAAGCTTGCCCAAGTTGTTAAATAAATCTTCATTCAATCAACCCCAGGCCATTTCGCCCGTTCATTCCGGTGAAATTTGGCCTGGGGTTTCTTGGTGTACCAAGAGCTGGCGGAAACAGATAGAGATCCTTCAAATTATAAAGAAGTTGACCGATTATGATACGGAAACTATTTCCGTGAGCACCAGAAACGTGTAACATGAATTATAGTGATAAATCGACAAAATTAGACGTCTCTCGCCATTGTGGATGGAAGGAATACATAGATGAGAAAACACTGGATTATGCTGACCATAAGTTTCATATGCATTGTCATTGTTCCACTGGGTTGGATCGCCCAGACATTAATTAGCGAGCGGAGTAACCCCCAGGCTACAAATGGGAAAATTGACCTGACCCAATGGGACTTTGATCGCAATGGTGCAGCGTCTCTAAAGGGTGTCTGGGATTTCTACCCTGGGCAGTTGCTGAGTCCGGCAGATATTGAAGCAAGTGTATCCGGTCGCAAGCCTTTGCCGGCTTCGTATGGCACTCAGGTTCCTGCCCGATGGAACAAATCTTTGGGTCAGGCCCATGGGTATGGAACCTATCATTTGCAAGTTCAGCTTACACCCCGGACGATGAAAAACGATTATGGCATACGCACGCAGAATATACGCATGGCTCACCGGGTATTTATCGATGGTAAAGAGATAGGTGGTAAAGGCCTGCCAGGAAAGACGAAGGCGACAGATATACAATTAAATCTGCCCTTTACAGGATTCACGTCCATTGAGGGCAACACGGCTGACATTATCATTCAGGTATCGAACTATAGTTATTCTTCCGGGGGCATTATAGCGCCCATTTTGTTTGGGGACGAGCATAGTATTCTGAAAAGCCAGCAACAAGGTTGGCTCAAGGATCTGATGGCCTTATTCGGTTTTATCTTGCCTGCCGCCTTTTTTCTACTTCTGTTCAGATTACGAAGTACGGAGAAGGAGCTTCGTTTTCTCGGATTATTCAGCCTTTCTGGTGCGGTGTACGCTTTGACACATGGGGAGAAGTTACTGGGTACGTTTGTACCGTTCCTGACCAACAATGAGATGCTTCGGATTCAGCTTCTTAGTTCAGCCTTTGCCTATTACTTTTTGCTTCGGTATATGGATGCCCGGGTGCCAGGAGCAGTTCATCAGTGGTTTGTACGTCTGGCTGTCGTGCTAATCGTTACCCAGACCATTGTGGGTCTTACGCTTCCTCCGGCTCTATTCTCCATGCTTGAGCTTCCCATGTTGCTGATCTCGCTTGTTGTCATGCTTTATACGCTGCGAGCCATGTTCTATTGGTTAAAAGGACGACCGAATGATAGCCACTTTGCACTCGTGAGCATGATGAGCATACTCATGGTTGTTGTGTTGTATACGCTTGGTGCGTTCACTACCCTAGACACAGCGTTCTTTGCGCTGATTGAACTTTTATTATTTGTATTTGCCCAGATGATTGTCACCGCAATCCGTTTCGCACAATCATTCCGAGACGTGGAAGCCCTGTCGGAGCGTTTGCTGGCCATCGACAGCCTGAAGGACGAGTTCATGGCGAACACGTCTCATGAGCTGCGAACCCCCCTGCACGGCATCATTAATATTGCGCAATCCATGCTGGAAGGGGCGGCCGGAGCAGTCACGCCCAAGCAAGCGAAGAATCTGTCCATGATTACTTCGACCGGAAAGCGTCTTTCGCTGCTGGTTAACGATATTTTGGATTTTTCCAAATTGAAAAATAGTGAGATTGAGTTGAAACGGGTAGCTGTTGATCTGGAATCTGTTGCTCGTACTGTAGTTGAAGTCTCGGGTTTCACGTTTGAGGACAAGCCGGTTATATTGATTCAGCAATGGCCCCAGTCGTTGCCACTTGTTGAGGCAGACGAAGATCGCCTCCGACAAGTTTTGTATAACTTGCTGGGTAACGCCTATAAGTACACTGAGCAGGGTGAGATTCGATTGTACGCTAGTGTTGAAGGAGATTGGGTGAAGGTATCGGTCGCTGATACAGGGGTAGGTATTGCCTTGGACAAACAGGAGGATATCTTTCAGGCATATGAGCAGAGTAACGGCACGATCGAGCGATTGAATAATGGAACCGGACTGGGTCTGAGCATTACGCGAAAACTCGTTGAGCTTGGCGGTGGTGAGATCTGGGTTGAATCGGAGCCGGGGCAAGGTTCGACCTTTCATTTCACCTTGCCTGTTATGAAGCTGCCGTTACTGCAATCTCATTCGAAACCAGCTGCAGCCCGATATGTTGCTGCACAGGGCGCAGGGGCGAAGGAGCTTGTGACAAGAGAGTCAGATGAGCAGGATGATCTTATGGAAGCGGAGCATACGATTCTGATTGTAGACGATGACCCCGTGAATCGACAGGTATTGCTTAACCTATTGTCGACGGAACGGTATCGTGTGATTGCAGCGGACAGCGGGTCCACTGCATTGAAACTCCGTGAGGAGTTCCCGTCCATTGATCTGGTTATTACGGACTGGATGATGCCTAAGATGTCCGGGCTTGAGTTATGTCGTAAACTACGCGAGCACAGTTCCTTGTCTGAGTTACCGATTCTGATGCTGACCGCCCGCGGGTTGCCTGAGGATATCAAACACGGATTCCAGGCGGGAGCCAATGACTTCCTGAGCAAACCGGTGGATGCCGGTGAATTGCGTGCCCGTGTTCGGACGTTAATTGAGATGCGGAGTTCTGTGCAGGAAGCTATTCGGACGGAAATGGCCTTTTTGCAGGCCCAGATCAAGCCGCACTTTCTATATAATGCACTCAATGTCATTATCGCGACCTGTGCAGTGAATCCGGACAAAGCAACCGATCTGCTGATTGAATTGAGTCATTACCTGCGCGGAAGTTTTGACTTCCAGAACAGGGAGCAGCTTGTTCCTTTGACCAAAGAGCTGGAATTGGTGGAGTCTTATGTGCATCTGGAACAGGCGAGATTTGAGGAAAGACTGGTGGTTGAGTATGAGGTGGAATCGGACGTTCATCTGTATCTGCCACCTCTCAGTATTCAGCCACTTGTGGAGAATGCCATTCGCCATGGTGTGATGGAGCGGGCAGCCGGCGGGACAGTTCATCTTAGGATTTTCAAAGAGAGCGAGCATGTAGTCGTACAGGTCCAGGATGATGGTGTAGGTATCCCTCCTGAGCGTATGGCTCAGGTCAAGTCTGGGCGCACCGAAGGTCCGGGAGGTGTTGGGCTGCAAAATATAAACCGTCGCCTGATGTCTCTCTATGGTCAGGGACTGGAGATTCATAGCCATGTGGGTAAAGGTACGCAGATCCGATTCCGTATCCCTGTGCAAAAGGTGGATTAATCCAATTAATGTGCCGAGTGAAGCAATTATGGTTAACAGACTAATAAGCGGATGCCGATAAAATCGGTATTCCTATTGAATCTTTCATGGCAGGAGGCTGAAAGAACGGTGAGAGCCATTGTGATCGATGATGAGAAGCCAGCGCAGCTTCATCTGGAGCGACTACTACGAACGGACGGACGAATTACACCCGTGCAATGTTTTTCGACAGCTCGTGATGGTCTGCATTTTCTGGCAAAGGAACGTGTAGATGTTGTATTTTTGGACATTGGAATGCCGGAGATGAATGGCCTGGAAGCGGCTGAATATATACAGCAATTGGATCAGAGTATTCGTATTATCTTTGTTACGGCTTATGCGGACCATGCAGTGGAAGCATTTGAGCTGCATGCACTGGATTATGTACTGAAACCGGTTAGCTCAACCCGATTGGCCAAAACCGTTGATCGAATCGCGGGCATAATGTCGCATAATTCCCAAGTTGCAGCCACCGCCGAGGTACAGGGATCGGAACCCATACCTGTGGAGTTGGATACTGAAGTTCCGGGGCTGCTAACGTTCAAACATCTGGATATCTACAGAAGTTTGGATCAGGGTGCCAAGAAACATAAGTGGCGCACAACCAAATCACAGGAATTGTTTGCTTTTTTGTTTCATCACAGGGAAGAATGGGTAAGCAAGGAGATTCTGCTGGATAAGCTATGGGGTGATGTTTCCCAAGAAAAGGGATTAACCCATCTACATACTTCTGTGTACCAGATTCGAAAGCTGCTTAGGGAATGGAACATGACAGGCAAGCTGGAGTACAATATGAACCGTTATCGTCTGTTATCAGGCAATCTGGTAAGTGATGTGGATCAATTTGAAAAAGCCATGGTCTACAACGTCATCACATCAGACAATATTGGTGACTTGAGGCATATGATTCCGCTTTATCGTGGCGATTATCTGGAAGAGCATGACTATCGTTGGGCACAGGCCAAAGCAAGGGAACTCAGACGCAAGTATACAGCGCTGGTTATGGATATCGCGAGATGGGATATGGAGCATGGGCGTGGCAAGGAAGCGATTGAGCAATTAACGATATTGCAGGAACGGGAGCCTTATTCTGAAGAAATCTGCCGACTCATGATGGAAGTGTATGCATCCATGGATGATCAGCAAGGCATACTTCGTTTGTATCATTCATTTACATTGACATTAAATGAGGATCTGGGGTATCAGCCGGAGCCCGAAACAAGCAGGTTATATCAGAACCTGACGGACAAATAAATGTATGTAACGTAAGCTCAGACAGGAGGGTGAGGCATGAAGCTTTTCATACACCGCAAAGACTTGCGAACGGATGATCTGGCTGCATTCGATTATTTGCGGGAAAACCAAGAAGAGAGTGTGCATGTTCTCATCCATGATCCATTCCTCCTGCGGCAAGGCCGAGAGAAGGAACACAGCGGTGTGAATTTCAGGCAGCATGCAGCGGAATTAGGCAGACGTTATTTTGAAGCCAAACGAAATCTGCATGTTGCTTATGGCAAACCCGCTGAAGTGGTTGAATTCATCCTGAACGAATTCAAAGGTGAGATTGACGAGATTGTGGTCCATCGGGACATGACGCCATATGCAATCGAACGGGATAGGGCCATACGCAAAGTCAGTGAGGCGCACGAGGTTTCGTTCACACAACTGACGGATCATCTGCTGATGGATCTGAATGGATTTGCCAATTTTACAGGCAAGTCGGAGCCATATAAGGTATTTGCGGCTTTCCATCGGCGGTGGGTGGAATTCATGAATGAACATCCCAACCCTCCTTCGGCAACAACGGTTGCAGAGCTGAAGGTGAGTGATCGTCAGATTGAATGGCCGAATGCAATGGAGGTACCTCCGGAGTTGCTGGAGGGCAGTGGTTCGAGTGACGAGGACCCGCATCTGCTATTGGATCAATTTTTGTTGGATCGAATTGCTGAATATGGGGATCATCGGGACGAATATGAGGCTTACGAGCCAAGTCATCTCAGTTCTTACGTGGCTGTGGGGGCTGTATCCATTCGCAAAATGTATGATGCGGCGAGTCGCACGGCAGAAGCGGGGGAATGGATCAGGCAGTTGTGCTTCCGCGACTTCTATCTGTATCGTGCAGTTTATGAGAGTCACTATTTTACATATGAAAAGGTGTACGATCTATCGGCTCTCCATGATGATCACTTTGAACGGTGGTGCAAGGCGGAGACAGGCATTCCGATTATTGATGCAGCGATGACGGAACTGAATGAAACCGGACATATGCCAAACCGGCTGCGGATTCTCACGGCGATGTTTCTCACCAAAAACCTGCAATGCCCATTCACCTTGGGTGAAGCTTATTTCAGGCGCAAGCTGAGTGACTATGATAACATTCAAAACCGTGGTAACTGGTTATGGTGTGCTTCGCTTGGTGAGAATGCGGCTCCATATTTTCGGGTGAACAATCCAGTAACGCAATCCGAGAAATATGATCCGCAAGGTGATTATATTCGCAAGTGGTTACCCGAATTGAAGGATCTGCACAGCAAGGATATCCATCAGCCGCGCAAGGATGCCATTGTTGATCTGAAGGCATCGAGACAGGCAGCTATTGACGTATATAAACAGATTCTGGCGAGTCGTGGAAAGTAGACTCAGTCAGGGGCGTGATCATGCCCAAACCCAAATTTACCATTCTCATCCGGTTGATCCAATATTCATTTGGTTGTGAGCAGGATGTTCCACAGACCGCGTACTCGCGGTCTTTTTTACATATATAGACATGAAAATAGTGTGAAATGTGTTGAAAATTTAGGAATTGTTAAGAAAATGGACTATCCATCTTAAGCATTATGGCTTTTAATAGATAGAGAGCTTTATTGTATTAAGTCATATCTGACATATTGACGAACACATTAAGGAGAAACGTAAACATGAGTGAAACACTGAAAAGAGAGCGAATCCCGGAGCTGAATCTGGTGCGTGCCATGGCAATTATCGGCGTACTGTGCGTGCATTCCACGTCCTATGCCACGGTGGATATGACGGGTTCAGGCTACTACTGGCTGTACAACTTTATTAATATCTTTATGAAATATGGTACGCCAACCTTTATTTTTATGAGCAGTTTTGTACTGTTCTATAACTATTATTCCCGTCCGCTGGATAAGAAACTAGTGAGTAACTTCTACAAGAAAAGATTTGTGTATATTTTGCTCCCGTATTTCCTGTTTTCATTAATGTATTTTGTGTTGCTGCATTTCACGCATTATCAGGGCCGACCTTTCGGCGAATCGGCAGTAAGTTTTATCACGAAATTGTTTACAGGTAAGGCCTATACACATCTGTACTTTGTGTTTATTAACATGCAATTTTATCTGTTATTCCCATTGGTGTTATGGTTGCTTAAGAAATATCCTTCTGTGGTAAAATGGTCTGTTCCGATTGGACTATTGATTCAATGGGCATTCATCGTAAGTAATAAATATGGATTCCAGGTACCCAACAAGGGAAGCTGGGCTTTCTCGTACTTCTCTTATTTCATGCTGGGTGCCTTTATCGGGGTGTATTTCCCTAAAATCAAGCAATGGTTCGTCATCAGTCGGGCCAATGCAACCAAAGGGCGCGTAGCTTCATGGATTCTGCTCTGGGCGGTGTGGATCATTGCCGGACTTGGCCATGTGTATATCTATTATCTGCTTCGTCTGAAGATCGCAACGTATAACACACTATGGTATGAATTCTTCTGGAATGTTCATACCTTCGCTTGTGCGCTGGTCCTGATCCAGGTCGCTTATCTGCTCTATCGCAAAGGACCATCACTGATCGTGAAGCCGCTAAACCGGCTTGGAGCTCTGTCGTTTGGGATCTATCTGATCCATCCCTTCTTCCTGTTGGTGTATCGTGAATTTCCACCGCAAACAGGAGTCTCCTGGTTAGTGCATCTATGGTATGCCGGAGGATTCGGTGTAGCTCTAATCGCTTCGTGGATCGTCGTTGGATTGACGGCAAGGTTTGTTCCATATGCATGGGTCATCTTTGGCAATCTGCCAAAACCCAAACCACGTCTCGTCCCCCAACAGAACTCGGGCCAACTGGACGTTCGTTAAGATGTATTTCCAACACAGGAATAATAAACCGTTTCTTGGTCGACCTTAGGGGAGAGCAGGGAGCGGTTTTTTCGTCTATACAGATATGCGGGATGTGGGGAACGAGTGTTTCTTTTTCATGGTTGAGGGGTAATCATAAGGCGGAACGATAATACATTATGGATAACAGGATTAAGGTGAATATAATGACAACATGCGAAAAATGCGGGAGACCGATGCAAGATATATTGGAATATGTGGAACACATTCTTCACGAATGCAGTGAACAGACTCAGGAGTACAATTCGAAAGATTATCAGGCCTTTGGCCATGAGGGTGTTCGCGAGCAGATGTGATACAATAGAAAGAAACCGGATTCATACGGAACCGAGGTGACAACATGGAGACGGGTCCAGCCCCTTTCCGGCAAGGAAAGACGGAACAAGAAGCGCGACTGAGCAAAACGTGTATGTATTGCGGACAACAGCGGCCGATGTCCGAATTCCGGCGCAGAACCGGAAAGCGGGCAGGTCCCGGAGCCAGGCGGGGAGCCTGCCGCAGCTGTCGTCAGCTCGGTGGACAGGCTGACCACGAGTCAGGTTCAAGCGTCGGACGAACGAATGAACGGATGGAGCGTCAACAGGATGGCTTGGAGACACGTGCTGTTACTGCCAGACCCTCTGCATCTGCGAAAAATGAGGCAGGTCGTACCTCCCACGGCATGGAGCATGGAGCTGCTACGGTGTCTGAGTCTGACAAAATTCTGGTGTCTCAACCATCAGTAGACTCAAGTTCTTCGAATGACGATGAAGGCGCTGAGTTGGTGACTTCGCCCCCCTCTTCTTCGGGTATACGCAAAAAGAGGAGAAGACGGAGGAAGAGCAAGCGATCGGAGAGCATAACGGGCAATGAGCTGAGAGAGACGAGTCTGGAGCAGGGTGGCTCGGCAGGTGAGGTAGGAGATGATCCACAGCCACGTGAGCACTGCCGTGGGGAAGAATGGCATTCGCAGGGGTATGCTGCTGCGAATGAAAAAGGCAGTGCACAGCAGCGGGCTGGCGCGCGCGCAGCCGCTGCTGTGCAGGCCGCCGAGCAGACTGCGGCGGCCCACCAAGCTCTGCTGCCGGCTGAGCCGCAAGGCCCGGCAGCAGAGCCCATGGCTGCGGATCAACCAGCCGCAGCCAAACGCAAGCGCAAGCGGCGCCGCAAGCGTGCTGCCGCGCTCGCGTCCGGCGCAGGGCAGGCCCGCAGCATCGCTGCTGAGGCCCATGCGCCGGCCCTGAGCGACCGTGGCGATGCCACCACGGTCGCTGCACCTACGGCGGCGGAGGCACAGCCAGCCGCCACCGGGCGCGAGCTTGGGCAAGCGCCGCCGGGGGCTGCTGCGGAGGCAGGGCCTCCTGCGCCCGTGCGCCAGCCTGGCTCGCCAGGGTCCAAGCCGCGCCAGGCGCGCAAGGAGCGTGCGCCCAAGGCGAACGGCGAAGACGCTGCCCGCGGTGCATCCGGGCAGCGACCCACGCATGCCAGCCGCAGCCACGGGGCTGGCACGGATGGCCGTCCCCGCCGCCAGACGCCGGCGGCTCCGGTGGCCATTGACCCGGAAGATCCGGCTTCGCTCCGGACCAACCGACAAGGCATGGTACGGATGCGAGGCAAGACCGACAAGGGCAGACGCTGGCATCAGGAAGTGGACATGGAGCTTGCAGTCACGCTGGTGAAGGAAAAAGCCGCTGTGGTGGTCAATCGGTACACGATTCGCCGATTGTTCAGCAACAAGGATTTCAAGCGGTATATTCTGACCCGGGATCACTACACCTGTTACTTCTGTGGATCGTATGGAGATACGATTGACCATCTATTGCCGCGTGCCAAAGGTGGACATACCACCCCGCTCAACTGTGTCTGCGCCTGTAATCTGTGCAACCAGTCCAAAGCAGCGATGGATGCCGAAGAGTTCATGCGTTCCGGTATTCCAGAATGGAATGCTGCCCATCAGGCAGAATTGATTGAACTGGCCATGCAGGAAACGCAAATGGAAGAAGGATAAATGCCCCCGAAGATGGAATCGGGCTTTTGATATGAAGAGCACACCAGACCAGAGAGGTCGAGGTGTGCTTTTTTGATTTAATTCTGATTTGGGTGGGAAGTGAGTTTGCTGTGCAATAATTTCTTCAAATTGACAACGGTGTTCATCGAAGATGTACGTTATACTGGGAGGGAGTTGCTAAAGAAGCTTCATCATCCATATGAATGATGAAATGTATAGTGAACATCAAGCCTAAGAACTTAGACTGTATAGATTGGATGGATGCAGATGAACCCAGCAGCATTAGACATTATGTCATATATTACGGAAGAAAATATTCGTTTCTGGCTGGAGAAGTTTCGCTCCCTGGGCCCGTTACCGGGAATTTTGCTTACGTTTATGAAATCATTTGTACCGCCGCTTCCAACGCTGTTGATTGTGGGCGTAAACGGCGCGGTGTACGGTCTGTGGGCAGGGTTTTTATATTCATGGATCGGCATGGTCCTCGGTTGCACTGTTACATTCCTGATCGTACGGGAGATTGGGAAATCCGCTTTTGTGGAACGATGGGCACGCAAACCTCGTGTGCAACGCAGCATGGTATGGATTCGAAGGAATGCATTCAGTTATGTTTTTCTGCTGAGTATCTTCCCGGTAGGTCCGTTTGTCATTATTAATGTGGCGGCAGGAATCGCGCGAATGCGGTTGTTATCTTTCCTGCTTGCGGTGGGTTGTGGTAAAGCGATTATGATTTTCTCTGTGACGTATATCGGTTCCAATGTGGAACAATTTCTGGAGCACCCTGTACGCTGGGTAGGTGTATTACTGTTCATTGCGGTATCTCTGTGGGCAAGCCGCAAACTGGAGCGACACTTTACCCGGTCATCGTCAGATGGTGAAAATCTGCATGATCTGAATCAACCAACTGGAAAATCGATTTCCTCATAAACAAAGGAATATCAGTGTTCAGATATAGTTTCTGTCAATATTGACGTTAGCTTGAAGGAGGATCAGCATGATTGATGATATCTTTACTTTCAGTCGATTGTTGAATCGCATGAATGAGAATGAACTTCGTTCAGTACTGCGTGTGCTTTATATGAAATCGGCACAGGTGGTCAAGCGGCAGGAGGAGCAAGGCGAAAAGGTGGATTTTGCGGATGCGGTACAGTCTCTGTTTCGGGATATGGAACCCCCTTTTGATCTGGAATTGCTGGAACAACAAGCCTTGGCTGAGACCGACAAGCCAAATGAAATTCATATTACGTTTGGAGAATCACCTCTGAGTAGTCTGAAAATGGGAATGAGCACGTTACCTAATCAGGAAAAGCGGAGCTTCTTCTCTATGGATGATGATTATGCTGTGGGTCCGTTAGGTGATCTGGCCCATCGTGCAGATTTGCAGCGCAGGCATCTTTGGCTGACCGAACGAATGTGTCTCAGTGACCGCGAGGCTTATGCCATGCATGAGCTTGAATCAATATTTGAGCTTAGCTCCACAATGCAGTCTATTGATTCCAAGACGTCAATCATCATCTGGTATTCGGATAATGCACGTGAGAAGACGGGACTGCTCTATGCGATGCATCTATTGCGCAGCAGTAAAAGTCCTATATATCTGATCGAAACGAGCGGCTTATATCAGCAATTATTCAATAGACCTGATGTTCAATATGATGTGCTCCACACAGGTGAGATTCTTCCGGAAAAGCTTCTGGCGATGTGGCAAGTCTGCTCTGAGCAAGAGCCGCTGTCCAAGCAAGAACGCCTCCAACTGGAACAGGATTGGCTGGAACTTTCGGTACGGCCCGGACTATTGCGTATGATGGAAAATGGTGAGATTCGAAGTCTACATGAAGATGCGTTGGACGAGTACATTATGCAGAAGGTAAGGGAACTGACACCGAACTGGGAGCCAGGCAAGTATATCCGAGCAGCTCGTATTGTGGGCGAAGTGATTGGGACGAGCAGCCAGCATATAGGTGATGCGTTCGTGGAGTACCGTCTACGACAACTGGTGTTGCAAGGCCGACTTGAGATGGATGGAAAGCCACTTGCAATGAGGTATTACAGTGTTCGGCTTGCCGAACGCTGAAAGGGCCTAAGGCTGAAACGTACGGATAGAAATCAAGATACGTGATCGAAAAGTTTGAAATATGACGGAAGATCTGAGCATTTCCTTCCGCAATCAGGAAGGTTATCACGAAGTGTCTCCGATACGAGATGTTCAGAATTCCCACTTAAATAGACTGTTCCACCGGTGGATAACTCCTACATGTCCGGGGAACAGTCTATTTGTTACTCGTTAAAAAATAAATCAACTTCAACTGTGCATTGTCCAATAGTATTCTTTGCTTCATTATCTTCATATCGGTTATGAATTCTTCCAACTCCAAATTTCGATTAGTGGCCCATCCTGACCATAGACAGGATCGGTATCGGGGACAGGAACCTCTCGGATTTCCTGAAGAGCCTTGGCACGATCGTTTTCCTTACCTGTGCGTGTGTTGTAACTCATGCCGCCCGGATAAGCACCGGCAATACGAAAATCAGTGCTGGACTCCAGACGTTTATGCCCTGTTCCAGCAGGAAGCACGACAACGTCGCCTGTTTGAAGGTAAACTTTCTGACCATGTTCTCCGCCTAAAATCAGTTTCACGAATCCACTCACCACAGCAAGAGCTTCATGAGCATTACTATGATAATGATGATAATTGAACACACCATTCAACCAGCTATTTCCCCATCCATTACGGTTCAGCAACGATTCTGCATGAAGAACCTCTTCAGCCCATACGTTTTTATACAAAAGCACAGGCAGGGTCGGGTGATTGGGAATTACACCGTCATCCTGAAGAAATAACGTCTCTATATTCTTTTTCCATTTACTCATCTCATATCACCTCATAATAAATTACCCGATAACCTCAAGGACGAACAAAAAACAATTGTAAAATGATACAAAATGTATCATTTTAAGGTTATACTCAGTACATAAACTCTCTTCAATGCACTCGTTGTATAAATCGCAAGGGGGAATCGTGTGTGAACATTGTTATTACAGGGGCTTCTGGATTTGTGGGATTTAATCTTTCACAGTATTTGGCGCAAAAAGGGCATCGAATTACCCTTCTGGATCGGGATGATTATTGTCAGAGGCTGGTTCATATCTCTCCTCTGCATGAGATGCCGTTCATCTGTTGTAACCTTGCATCGGACCGGATTCATCTACCTCCGGGAACAGATTACATCATTCATCTGGCGGCCATGCCACACGTGGATTATTCGTATCATCAGCCAGGGGAAGTTTTCCGCAATAATACACTTAGCACACAGGCTATCCTGCAATATGCTACGGAACATCACATTCCAGTCATGCTGGCTTCATCCGTTGAAGTATATGGCGGCGATTGGGGCAGAGTCTATCATGAATCAGATCCGTATGCGCCCGTCTCTCCTTATTCTGCATCCAAAGTTGCCTGTGAAATGCTGGCTCACTCCTATGCTCAATGTTACCAGCTTCCAGTCAAACTCTTTCGTTTGACCAACCTCTATGGACCATGGCAATTACCAGACCGTATTATTCCCCGAAATTTTGGTCGGATGTTGGATGGACTGACTCTGGATATTCAGGGATCGGCAGTGCGTGATTTCTTGTATGTAGATGATGCCCTCCGGGCCATTGAACAGATTATGCTGAAAGGCAAAGACGGACAGGTCTACAACATATCGACAGGGCTTGGAACAACCATGCAGGAGATCGGGGAGATATTGAAACCAATGGATCGATCCTTAGCTGCTGTAGAGATTCGGGAGCAGGAACCTACCCAATCCAGAGGATCCAGTCTGGTCGTGCACTCAGGCAGATTGAGAGCGCAATTGGGATGGTTACCGCAAACCACGTTGGAAAAGGGATTGGAGAGAACCTTCCGCTGGTACCAGGAACATCCCGAATGGGTAAGGCAGTTCAGCCGTGAATATCATACAACAAGAGAAACGCGCAGTTTCATTATCGATATGGCTAGATACGCAGTTCCAGCAGTATAAAATGCACAAAAAAAGCCAGGGAAGGGTGTATTGAGTAACACCTTCCTTGGCTTTTTTGCGCCTCCGTCTCATTTTCGGATAGCTTCCGAACACGGACGGTCATGCTATTTTAAAACGATCTATTGCACGAAATCTTCGTGCTTTCTGAGTTTTACATCAAAAGGATCTAGTGATCTCTTTTAACGTCGGCAATTTTATCCTGTACAGCACCTTTGGCTTTGTCTTTTTTACCCTCAGCCTGAAGGGATCTGTTATTGGTTGCATTACCGATCTGATCCTTCACTTCGCCTTTGGCCTTGTTTACGCCTGCTTTGATTTTATCGCTAGTTGAATTACTCATATCGAACATCTCCTTCGTTTCTGGTGTAGTCCTTATTAACCGGGATGTCCGGATTCTAAACGTTCACTATTTCATGGCGGTCAGAAATTACTTCTGGATATTCTGTCAGAAATGATCTGTACGAAGAGTCAGTATAACTATAGGCATTGCTTAATCGCATGCTTCATTAAAGGAATGAGAGGATGTTATGATATGAGCAATTATATTGGAAATGGTGCGTATTGCTATGCCAATTCAGCTTCAATGCTGCTGTCGTCCATTGGAGAAAAGATAGATCCCGGTCTGCTTGAAACCATCGGTGGCTTTTCACTAGGGGCCTTTCGAACGCAGGAAAATATGCTTTTTTTTGATAACTGTACCTCCAGTCCTGATCTGGCGATCAGCAAGGCGATGAGCATTCTGGGATTTAGTGTGCGTGAAAGTGTGCAAGCACGGGGTACAGAGATGCCTGTAGACGAGCTAAGAGAGGCTTTGAAGCAGGGCCCTGTGATGATGGGGCCGCTGGATATGGGCAAACTCGTCTACAATCCCAACTCTCCCAACCTGGGTGGTAGCGATCATTATGTAGTTGCGCTCAATATGAGGGGCGATGAAGTATGCCTGCATGACCCGGCTGGATTTCCGAATGTCTTCCTGACACTGGATAAACTTGAGGAAGCATGGAAGTCTGAATTCCCATGGAGTAGCGGTGTGTATCGACGATGGTGGAGTCCTGAACGCATTGAACATCCTGATCTAGAGGAGATTAACCGCCGGGCTTTTACTTGGTTCAAATCAACCCTTACAGAACAGACCCATGATATCGCTGCACAGGAAGGACGAACCGGAGCTTCAGCCATTCTGCATAAGGCGGAACAGGTTCGTACTGGAGCAATCGATGATAATGAGTGGGCTCATTATGTGTATTTTGCTCTGCCAGTAGGCGCGCGTCGTGCCCATGATTATGGTTTGTTTTTTAAAACAATCCATCCTGACCTTTCTGCTTTGAAATACGCACAATCCCGCCAATTCGGGGAATGCCAATCCCGTCTTGTCTCTCGGAACTGGGAGGCTGCTGCGACAATCATGGTGGCACTCGCGGAGACGGAAGCCATGATCGAAGCTGCTATGAAGATGGAGTAATGAAAGTGAAGCGACGCTATAAGAAAGGGAGATATAAATGGATGGATTAACTAACAATCGCCATATCAGGCCAGGGGAAGATGAAATATTAGAGGATCGGCAAAAGGAGCCGGATATCACGCTTATCCAACGAGCCCAAACGGGGGATACAGAGGCCTTTGGAGAGTTGATTCACCGTTACCGTGGGCAATTGTTTCGTTATGTACGAGCACTTACGTATGATTCTTATCTCGCAGAAGACATTTTACAGGATGGGCTTATTCGTGCGTTCATTCATATGGGACAGCTTCAGAATGCTGAGCGTTTTATGGCCTGGATGCAGCGAATTTTGCGTAATCAGGCATACACACATATGCAGCGCCAAAAGCAGCAGCGGGAAGAACATTTTTCTTCGTTCTTTGCATTTGGAATTGGAGCCGATGATGCCTCATGGAGCGATCAAGACTCGCTCGACATAACGCTGAATCATCTTTTGAATGACTCAAATCAGAGATCGCAGGAGACAGGCTATGATCCGTATCAAGCTGTTGCTCAGCAGGAAATGAGGAACAATCTCCACAGGTTGTTGGGTTGTCTGAATGAAAGAGAACAACAGGTCTTCACATCATATTGGATGGAGCAGCTGTCACCGCAAGAAATGGCCAGCAAATTCAATCTGACAAGTGCCAATGTGTATCAAATTCTGTCCCGTTCACGTAAAAAAGTGTCTCAGCTTCATATTCATTTATCTGTAGAAGAAATGCTGGCAGAGTGGAATTCACTCGGGCAAAATCGAGTGACTCTGGAGGAACCCCTTTCGTTTGGGGCTCCCCAAACCTGGAACTCGGCAGCAGCGTCCATTCACGAGATGTTAGGTTATATCGGTCCATCTCCGTCTCTCCCCAAGGTTATGGGGATGAGTGGACTTTCTTTTCGTTTGACCATCCTGCCTCAGGACATACATATCGCTGGACCCACCGCCTATAACTTCAAAGAGGTGCTTACAAGAGGATTGCAACATATGGGTTATCGTTCCCATGCAGTTGAGGCTTTGGCGAGCGAAGCGGGTCTCAATGCCAATCTGGTCGATCCTTTGATGCTAGAGGAGAAAGCGAAAGGGAAAAGGTTGCTTAATCCAAGACTTGTCCAGGCCCTCTCCCTGATACGTTACGCCATTCATCGGGGGATTCCGGCCGTTGTGTGGGACCTGAATATTCCCGAATTCGGGTTGATCTATGGCTATGATGATGCAGCCCGGACCCTATACGGTACCGATTTCATTAAATCAGGAACAATTCCCTATGATCATGTAGGCCGGGGTGTGAATCAGGAAGTATTTGTACTGGCAGCGGAATCGGATGGCATGATACGAGAAATGAACTTGCACGCGGCAATGACAGCTGTGTTGGCTCATTATCGTGGAGAGGACCCGTATACCTTGCCTAACACAGTCAGTGGTGTGGCTGCCTATGCAGTCTGGAGAGAAGCCTTAGAATACAGACGGGTAGAACCAAACGGTCACGCCTATAACATTGCGGTTTTGTGGGATGCAAGACGTTATGCTAGTGAGTTTTTCAAAGAACTTTCTCTAAAGTGGGCTTCGACTGCCTGCTATTCCAGCTTGATTCCATTCTGTCTTCAGGCAGAAGAGTTATATCGAAACATGTCCCAAAAGTTAAATACACTCGCGGCATTATTTCCTTTTCCAGATGGAGGACTGCCCAATGAGAAGCTTCATGCTGATCAGGCTATCTTGATACTTCTGGAAGTAGAGGAATTGGAGCGAGCCGCCGTCGTTGTAATAAAAGCGTTGCTTGAAGGAATGGATCAGCATTCCCCAGAAAAAGTTATGATGTGACCTAATTGTAACGATCAGATTGGGCAAACAGCGAAAACAAATATCAGGAGGCAGGGCGATCCGTCAGGCCTTCTTTCTGTCTTTTTTGCATTCGTGACGCAAGAGGTTCATACTTGAAATAGAAAAGTGTCTCAATGATGGAATAAGGCCGAGCCCAACGCTGCATAATAACGACAGTGACCAATTTCGTTGCATCATTATCAAGATATTGGAAAACAATTCCTGAAATTTTGAATAAACGAATCCTTCCTTGTGTACATATCGTACATCTGGTCATATGTGATCTTGTCTTAATACCACATGTGGTAGGAATACGGATCTTGGACAGGAGGATCGGCGGATTTAGTCTGCCTTCATGGGTTGACAAAAAGATCGATTTTGTTACAATGTTCACAATATCTTCACAAGTGTAAAAAATTTCTTTTTCATGTTCATGTGTAAGAGGTGTAATATAAGGGTATAGAGTTCGGTTTCGGCCTGCTTGTCGTTTTGTGCGTCAACACATGTTGTCCGCAATAGATCCAAGATACAATGCATGATATGGGAGTGGCCCTGAGCTACGCTCATCCTATTGTGTGAAATTTGGTACATTTAGATGTATTCGATGTATTTTGTGGTTCGGCTCTGCTTGACAGGCATCATGAAAGTCGCGGACTTCTATCCCAAAGTAAAGGAGGACTTTCTCTTATGTCACAATCGCCTACTCAACAAGAGGTGCCAGTTACAGAAGGTGCCAACGTTTCCGAGCGCCAGTCCTTGGACGTTCTGGATCAACTGATGAAGCCTGAGGTACAGGAGTCTTTAACCGTTCTGGTGGAGAACCTGCCTAAATTGGCTGAAATGGTTACTGCTATGACAAAAGCTTATGACTTTGCACAAAGTGTAGCAACAGACAAAGTTCTGATCAGCGACACAATGAGCGCAATGGGCGAGTTCGCTAAGCCTGTTGTAGACAAAGCTAAAGGGGTAGCTTCTGCTGCCATCGAAGCCAATGACCGTGCGCAAACAGAGCAAACTTCAGTTGGCTTGTTCGCTATGCTGAAAATGCTTAAAGATCCAAACGTACAACAATCGCTTCGTTTTGCTCAATCTTTCCTGAGCATTCTGAACGAGCGTCAACAACAGAAACGTTAAGACTTAGAAGAACGGAGGATGGATATGTCGAAGCAAATTTTGATCTTGGGTGGAGGATACGGCGGTCTGTTGACTGCATTGACTGCACGTCAATACTTGTCTCCGGAAGAAGCGACAATTACTGTCGTGAACCGTTACCCTACACACCAAATTATCACGGAACTGCACCGTCTTGCAGCGGGAAGCATTGCTGAACAAGCAGTTGCTCTTCCACTTGAAAAATTGCTGCGTGGCAAAAACGTGAACTTGAAAATCGATACGGTGGATACGATCAAGCCGGACGAGAAAAAAGTTCTGATGACCAGCGGCTCCACATACTCTTACGATGCACTTGTCGTTGCCTTGGGCAGCGAAACGGCATTCTTCGGAATTCCGGGATTGCAAGAGTACAGCTTCACGCTCAAATCGGTTAGCGATGCAAACCGTATTCGTGCACACGTTGAAGCACGTCTTGATGCTTACAAACAGTCCGGCAACAAAGCAGACGCTACGTTTGTTATTGGTGGCGGCGGCTTGACAGGTATTGAGCTTGTTGGCGAATTCGCTGACCTGCTTCCTGCAGTATGTCAAGAAAAAGGCATCGACTTCAAAGAAGTATCCCTGTACACAGTTGAAGCAGGTCCTTCCATTCTGGCAGGATTCCCGCCAGAGCTGGTTGAGCGTGCTAAATCAAGTCTTGAGAAACGTGGCGTTAACTTCATCGTTGGCGTAGCGATTACCGAGATGAAAGAAAATGAAGTTCTGCTGAAAGACGGCAGCTCCATCCCTACGAACACACTCGTATGGACAGGTGGCGTACAAGGCAACGCTGTTGTTGCAAACAGCGGAATTGAAGTGGATCGTGGCCGTGCGAAAGTTACGGAAGTTCTGCAATCTACTTCTCACAAAGACGTGTTTGTTGCTGGTGACAGCGCAGTGGTCTTCCCTAGCGAAGGCGCTCGCCCTTACCCTCCAACAGCACAATTGGCTTGGCAAATGGGTGAGACTATTGGTCACAACTTGGGTGTTATGTTCAAAGGTGGCGCAATGGAATCCTTCACACCAGTATTCTCCGGTACGTTGGGAAGTCTGGGTCGTAAAGATGCTGTCGGCATGATCGGTGGCAACCAGACTCGTCTGAAAGGTCTGCCTGCAACCATGATGAAAGAAGCAAGTAACATCCGTTACCTGGCTCATATTCACGGTTTGTTCGCACTGGCTTACTAATCTTAATGCCATTCAAGGGCGCCCTTTTGGGCGTCCTTTTTGGTTGTCACGATTACCAAGAATAACAGATATTCAGATGGGAAAAAGGTGCGGCAGAAGTGGTCGATGTGAGGTCGCGTATAAACCACCTAGGGGATATGGCATATTAATGGGGACAACGGATGACATCACATTTCATAGATGTACTGAACGGGCATGAACATGAAGCCGGCGCTTAGAAGCGCCGGCTTTCGTTTAAATTATAGGATGAGCATCTTTAAATAAAAGGAACGGGGGAGCCACATCAAGCCATCCGTTCAACTGAGAGGAGAACTGACGTATGAACGTTTTAGTTATAGGAGCAAATGGACAAATCGGCAAGTTGGTAGTGGAGCAGCTGGTACAGGAAGGCAAACATAAAGTAACGGCCATGATCCGCAAACCGGAGCAGGAGGACGCACTGAAGGAACTCGGTGCAGATGTGGTGATCGGTGATCTGGAGGGCAGTGTAGAGGACTTGGCTGAAGCAATGAAGGATCATAATGCCATTGTGTTTACTGCAGGTTCTGGCGGATCTACCGGTCAGGACAAAACACTGCTGATTGATCTCGACGGTGCGGTGAAAACGATGGAAGCCGCAGAGCAGCAAGGAATCTCCAGATATATTCTGGTCAGTGCGTATGGCGCAGATCAACGGGAGAAATGGTCAGAGTCCATCAAGCCATATTACGTGGCTAAGCACTATGCGGATCGTGCATTGTTTGCAAGTGATCTCAATTACACGATTATTCGCCCAGGTGGTCTTAAGAATGAACCGGGTACGGGCAAGATTGCAGTAGGAACCGATCTGGAGCCGGGAAGTATCCCACGTGAAGATGTGGCCCGTGTAATTGTGGCTTCTTTGCAGGAAGAGAAGACGTACCGAATGGCCTTTGATCTGATTGCCGGGGAGCATCCGGTTGAAGATGCCTTGGGCAAATTGTAGATGTTATTGTAAGATAACGGGAGAATGAAATGATGGGGATGAGGGGGAGCGCTGCATGAACGAAGCTGTGCTGGTCATAGAGGATGAGCCCAAAATAGCACGTCTGCTGGAACTGGAATTACAGTATGAGGGATATCAGGTAGGCAAGGCGGGTAGTGGAACAGAAGGACTGGAGAAGTATGCAGAAGGACAGTGGGATCTGATTCTGCTTGATGTGATGTTGCCTGGTCTGAGTGGAATTGAAGTGTTGCGGCGAGTTCGGGCCAAAGATGCTACGGTTCCGATCATCATGCTCACCGCCAAAGATTCCGTGGAAGACAAAGTATCCGGCCTGGATCTCGGAGCCAATGACTACATCACCAAGCCGTTCCAGATTGAAGAGCTGCTTGCCCGAGTTCGGGCGGCTTTACGGCTTAGTGCAGTGGCGTCTGTTGTTTCTTCCGCTTCTTCGTCTACACCTGCTGATACGGGGAATGACTCTTCTGGGCATCAGGATGAAGCTGAGGCAGGCTGGTTGACGGCTGCCGGGTTGAAACTAAATGAAGGAACGCGAGAGGTATCCCGAGATGGTGTGGCCATTGAGCTTACTCCACGTGAGTTCGACTTGCTCGTGTATCTGCTTCAGAATCAACGTCAGGTGCTCAGTCGTGACCAGATTGTGCAGGCCGTGTGGGGATACGATTATTATGGAGATACCAATGTGGTGGATGTGTACATCCGTTATGTGCGCAAAAAGGTGGATAACGGATTCACACCGTCCTTAATACATACCGTACGGGGCGTTGGATACGTCCTGAAGGAACAGTTATGAGCCTGCGCAGTAAAATCTACGGATATTCGTCTGTATTATTTGCTGTGCTGTTAATCGCGGTGAACCTGTCGGTCTACATCGTGTTTGAACGGATGTCGATTGATAACGAGGTTAATCGGGTGGAAGCGGAAGCGGAGTCTATTGTCAAAGGAGTACGTCAGTCTGCCGGCTCCATTCCGCCGGATGACTTGCTGCGGGCCTACGCGCCTGTGAACGGCATGCTTCGGATTGTTAATGAAGACGGCACCAGTTCCCCGGTGACGACAACATCAGCCTCCGAGCAGCTGAGCAAGCTGCCCTATAAGTACGAAAGTGAGAAGAAATCGGAGTATACCCAAGTGGAACAGATTGGTTATGTGTGGGTATCAGTCCCGGTCATCTGGCCTGATGGCGAGGTGGTGAATGTACAGGTTACCGAGAGCATTGCAGAGACGGAGAATCGACTGTCTGTACTGCGTACCGTGCTTGTGGCAGTCACGATTATTGCCCTGATTCCGGCCATTATCTCCAGCCGAATTCTCGCAAACCGGATGACCAGACCGATTCAGCAGATGACACGTACGATGAGTGACATTCAGTCCAGCGGCCAATTCAAGCGTCTTCCACTGGAGGAAGGGTCGAAGGATGAACTGAAAACGATGGGGCAGACGTTTAACCGGATGATGGATTTGCTCGAATCCAACTTTGAACGACAGGAGCGATTTGTATCCGATGCATCTCATGAGCTCAAAACACCGCTGACCATTATTGAAAGCTATGCCAGTCTGCTACAGCGGCGAGGGAAAGAACGGCCTGAGGTATTTGATGAAGCGGTGGAAGCGATTCTGTCCGAATCGGTTCGCATGCGAGAGATGACCGAGCAACTGTTACTGCTTGCGAAGCAGCCAGAGCAATGGAATGTACAGTTGGAGCGTGTGGATATCACGAGAGTTGCAACAGACTCCGCACGTGTGTTTCGCGAAGCCTATCACCGCGAAGTCCGGTGTGAAGATCGAGGTCCAATCTGGGCGATCAGCGATGAGAGCAAGCTGAAGCAACTGTTGTTTATTTTGCTGGATAATGCCCGGAAGTATAGTGAAGATGCAATTGAAGTCAGGCTGGAAGCCAAGGAACAAGAGTGCCGAATTCGGATTGTGGATACCGGGATTGGTATGCGGGAAGACGAGCTGGAGAAGGTATTTGACCGATTCTACCGGGTTGATCCGGCCAGAACACGCAGCTTGGGCGCAAGCGGTTCGGGTCTGGGATTGTCGCTTGCCAAAGAACTGGCAGGAGCAGTTGGAGCAAGAATCGAACTGACCAGCACCGAGGGTGAAGGCACCGAGGCTTCAATTATTTTGCCAATATCCGTTCAGAACGGGCCGCTCTCATGAAATTCTCATTCTTCTCTTATATACTATATAAACTGAACTAAAGATTGTTCACACTGACACTACGATGACAGAACAACCTTCCAATCGCTGTTATCCCCAGATTTTTTGGATTCTCTTTTCTCAAAGGGGAAAATCCGGGGATAAAGGCGAACGCTTCGCTTTTCAGGTTTTTTCTGTCCTCTCCGTACTGTGTAAAAGATTAGTTCATTTTATGTAGTAGCCATTGGAAACTAAACTCAGACCGAATATATAGCATTTGAACTTGGGCTATGGGGAGAGCTATAAGGGGGAAACGTGATGACAGAGCATGAGCAGCGACCACCGGAGATGAAACGGCATGAACAGGGGAATAGCGGATGGGCGAAATCGCGAAGGTCACTCTGGTGGGGTGCGGGGCTTCTCGTTGTGCTGATTGTGGCAGCTGTGGTGTGGTGGAAGCCGTGGCAATCGACGGGTGCGGTACTTACGGCAGATGCGGCGGCCCAATCCGTACTGGATCAATATCCGGGTGAGATTGTGAATTCCACGTTGAAGGACGGGACGTATATCATGCAACTCCGTTCGGAGACCGGCCTATATGATGTGCAAGTGGATGCCGTTACAGCTGCTGTGAATTCCATTAAACGGCTGGAGTCGAACCCGCAAGCGGAAGAGAAGACGTTATGGAGCCGCGAGCAGATCAAGACGGTGTTGTTAAAACAACAAACAGAGAACCAATTGGTCTCGCTTGAACTTGTGGAGCAGCAAGGCAGTCCGGTATACACCGCGGTAGTGAAGGCAAAGGATAACAGCCGTGAAGAACTCACGATTGATCCATATACCGGAAAGACGATATCTTCCAAAACAATAACAGCCCCGACAACTGAACCAACCAAGGATGATCCCAAACCTCAGTTTCTGAGCGAGAAACAAGCCAAGCAGAAGGCACTTGCGGAGGTTCCGGGGGAAGTGGACGACATCGAACTGCGTGGAACCAACAGCGGGAATCCGTATTATCTGGTTGAAATTGATCTGGCGGATGGCCGGGAGGCTATTGTGCAGGTGAATGCCATCTCGGGAGCGATTCGTTCGGTGACTTGGGATGAGGACGAGGATTAACATGTTGCAAGGAACACATTAGATATAGTGTTAAACTGCTTTAGAGAGATGATTCCTAGTTTAGGGGTCATCTTTTTCAATTAGATGGACATGGATACCTGTTAAATGAGCACTCTCCTCATTTTCTCATCAAATTCTAATCTAACTCTCGCTGATCTCTCATTCCTGCAGGTTATTCTGTAAATGTAGACGAGAACGAAAACAACAATAACGAGGAGATGAATGATGATGATGAACAAACATAAACTTTGGATTGGCAGCTTGTCAGCAGCAGTATTACTTGGTGGATCGGCCGTAGCGGCTAGCGGGAATGTGAACGGACAATCGGTGCAAACTACACCAACGTCAACAACACAATCTGTAACACAGAATCAGAACAGCACAGGTAAAATGCTGAATGCATCACAAGCGAAAGCGTTGGCGTTAAAAGCAGCCGATGGTAAAGTGGATGACGTGGATCTGGAGCGTAGAAACGGCCAAACGTTCTATGAAGTTGAGATCGACAGAAAAGGAACTAATGATGTTGTCGTTCGTCTGGATGCTTATACAGGCAAAATCCTTGCGGTCGTGAATGATGAAGACTACGATGACGACGATGATTATAAAGGTACTGCAACAGGTAACACGTCTAATAACTCTGCTTCCAAGCAGGTCAAATTGACGGCATCCCAAGCTTCAAGCATTGCGTTGAAACAAGTTTCGGGTGGTAAAGTAACCAAAGTCGAGCTGGATCATGATGATGGTCGCTATGTGTATGAGATCGAACTGAGAACTGCTCAAGGTGAAGCAGATGTAGATATCGATGCCAACACAGGTAAAGTGTTATCGTTCGACCAGGATTTTGACGACCAAGATTAAGCAACAAGATTAAGCAATAAGGGCGAGGATACGCCGATAAAAACATCATATAAAAACCTGCCTATGAACAGCCGCACACAGCTAGAGATCGTTACATCATGGAGGAGCAGGGCAGGTATAGCAGAGGACGCTTCGGGGGAAGCGTCTTTTTGCTGTTTATGTAGAGAGCAAAGTATATAATTGTACATCTTCCGCCGGATTGTTCACTATTCGAGCAGGAACGTGGCGGATACAATCGGAATCAAGGAGGTGAAGGCCAGCCAGTAATGCCAGGAATTCTATTGCTGAAATGCATCATCGATCGGAGGCAGATGAGACATATCGATTTTAATTTTATGTAAGCGCTTCATAAAAAACGTGGAGGTGCATTACGATATGGCTATGAACGATGGATGGTTGAAAAAGAATATACATTCACGTCGCTTTACCCGCCGCTTAAGTTATCTGCTTGCTTTGGTGTTGGCGCTGCAATCAATAGGTATGCTGCTTGCACCCGGACCGGATGCTTCAGCTGCTCCGCTTAGTGTAATGAACGGGATACAGTTCAAGGATACCAATGGCAATGTTGTTCATGCCCATGGGGGCGGGATGATCAAGGCAAATGGGTATTATTACTGGTTTGGGGAGAATCGCAACCCGAATGGAACATTCAAGGCGGTATCGGTGTATCGTTCATCGGATCTGAAGAACTGGGAGTATCGCAATGATGTGCTCACCAGCAGCTCGGCAGCCGAGTTAAATATCTCCAACATTGAACGCCCAAAAGTCATCTATAACAGTTCGACTGGAAAATATGTGCTTTGGATGCACAAGGAGAATGGTCTGGATTATGGCGAGGCCCGAGTGGCGGTAGCTACTTCGAATACGGTTGATGGCAACTACACGTATGTGGGCAGTTATCGTCCACTTGGGTATGATTCAAGAGATATGACGGTGTACAACGATAACGGAACCGCTTATCTGATCTCCGCGACCCGAGTGAATGCAGATCTGAATATATATAAGCTGACCCCGGATTTCCTGGGTGTTGAATCCCTTGTCACAACGCTGTGGCCCGGACAATATCGTGAAGCACCAGCCCTATTCAAAAAAGACGGCGTCTACTTCCTGATTACCTCAGGTGCGACCGGCTGGAATCCAAATCAGGCCAAATATGCGACAGCCTCCAGCATTACAGGCACATGGAGCGGTCTTAGTAATTTTGGAGACAGCACAACGTATGGCTCCCAATCTACCTATGTCGTTCCAGTAGAAGGTTCACAGACCACATCCTATCTCTACATGGGTGATCGCTGGGCTGGTGCATGGAGCGGACCTGTGCAGGATTCCAAGTATGTCTGGCTGCCACTTTCATTCCCAAGCGCAACCAGTCTGGCGATGAACTGGGCCAGCAGTATTACAATGGATACAGCAACAGGGACTGTGACCGGAGTGAGTACACCGGATGTGTGGGACCCGAATGCTTCATATCAGCTGATTAGCCGTAAAAGCAATAAATTACTGAATGTCATCGGGGGTTCTTCCGCCAACGGTGCGGATCTGGAGCAGCGAGCAGATGGGGGGATGACAAGTCAACAGTGGCAGATTACCGATGCGGGTGGCGGCTATGTCAAAATCATCAACCGTTCCAGTGGCAAGCTAATTGGTGTGGAGAATGGTGCCACGACCGATGGGGCTGTCATTGAACAGTGGAATGATGGTGGCTGGGATAGCCAGCAATGGCAGCTCGTTCATGTAGGTGGTGGTTATTATAAACTGAAGAACCGCAGTACAGGCAAGGTCTTGGATATCTCTAGTCAATCCTTGGCAGATGGGGCTGCGGCCATCCAGTGGACGGATAATGGCGGTACGAATCAGCATTTTCAGATTGTTAAGATGCAGTAAGACTTTTTAGATATTATAAAATAAGGTTCAAAATAATGTGGAAGCCCTTGTCTCTTACCATAAGGTGGGACAGGGGCTTTGTGATGTATTCACGCATGTTACGTGATGCTTTTACTCGAAAGGGATATCCAGCTGATGGCTCATATCGTGACCTATTTCCGATCATTACCATCCCAATCTGTGGTAAACTAGTAGAATTGTAGAAAGAGATAGAGACAGGAGCTGGATAACGAAGTGAGTGAACAACAAGTGCTATCCATTGAAAGCTTGCGTATGAGATACAACGGACGTTATGTGCTGAACGGCATCGATCTGGAAGTGAATCGCGGTGAGATGATTGGATATATTGGTCCGAACGGGGCTGGCAAAAGTACGACGGTTAAAATTTTACTCGGGCTGGTTGAAGGATATGTAGGCACGGTGCGAATCTTTGGTAAAGATATTGCGGATGGGGATGTGGAGTACAAACGCAGAATCGGCTATGTTCCGGAGGTCGCGGAATTGTACGAACAATTAACGCCTGCGGAGTATCTGACTTTTACGGGAGAGTTATACGGTATGTCCTATGAAGATGCGGATTACAAAGCCAAGCTATTGATGGATTGTTTTGGACTGGAAAAATCATATCATTCCCGCATTGCATCCTTTTCCAAAGGTATGCGTCAGAAAGTGCTGTTGATCTCTGCGCTGCTGCATGACCCGGATCTGTTGTTCCTGGATGAACCGCTCAGCGGATTGGATGCCAATAGTGTGATGGTGGTCAAAGAGATTTTGTCACAATTGTCAGCCAAAGGCACAACGATCTTCTATTCGTCACACATCATGGATGTGGTGGAGAAGATCAGCAGTCGAATTGTACTGATCGCTGAAGGACGCGTCGTGGCAGACGGTACGTTTAAGCAGCTCCAACAGCAGTCCATGGAGGGTACGCTGGAGGAAGTCTTCAATCAATTGACGGGTTTCAATGAGCACATAGCCATTGCTGAGCGATTCGTATCGATTGTGCAGGAGGTGTACTGATATGGAGGAAACCTCCGACTTCCGCACGCTGAAGATCCTGGATCGCTTTCGTCCGCTCATCGCCAGAACAGGGGCTGATTATGATGTGCTGCGCCTGATTTTGCGAGTGAAGTTCCAGATGGATCAACGTAGAGTACCTACTATTTTATCCAACAATTCAGGGAAAAAGGAGCGCAAGGAAGGTAATCAGTTTCTTCGTTCCCTGTGGTTGTATGGATTAATGGGATTGATGATGGTTCCCTTCATCGTCTGGGATACGGGACATTTCATGCTTCAGATGGGACTTGTGTTTGGAATCTTAATGTTTATGATCATGACGTCCATGATCTCGGATTTTTCCTCCGTGCTGCTGGACATCCGGGATCGCAATATTATTATGACCAAGCCCGTTAATGGGCGAACGGTGGGGATGGCCCGAGCCATCCATGCGGGCGTATACCTGCTATTGCTGACGGGTTCATTAACCGGTATACCGCTAATTGCCGCGTTGGTGACGCATGGGATCGGATTCTTTCTGATTTTTCTTGTAGAACTGATTCTGATCAATATGCTGATTCTGGTGACAACGTCCCTGATCTATCTGTTCATGATGAAGTTCTTGGATGGCGAGAAGCTGAAGGATATGATCAATATGGTACAGATTCTGCTTTCCGTGGGGATTGCGATCGGTTATCAGCTGGTCATCCGTTCATTCAGCATTATTGATTTTGGTATGGTATTTACCCCGGCTTGGTGGCAGTTGCTGTTGCCTCCGTTATGGTATGCGGCCGCATATGAATGGTTATTTGCAGGGGGCGGGAATGTGTGGATCTATACGTTCACAGCATTGGCAGTCTTGGTTCCGGTGGTGAGTATGATCGTATATGTGATGCTTATGCCTTCCTTTGAGTTGTATTTGGAAAAAATGGCACATTCGGGTCAGTCCTCCGGACGCAGACGTGGAAGATGGGATCGGTTGATCTCCAAGGTGGTCAGTCGTTCGAGAGAGGAGCAGGCTTGCTTCCGTCTGTCAGCCAGCATGATGCGTAATGAACGGGAATTCAAGCTGAAGGTGTATCCATCGCTTGGTTTATCATTTGTTTTACCTTATGTATTTTGGTTTACCGAATTGCAATCTTCTACCTGGGCAGAGTTTAAGCAAAGTTCGTTTGTATACACCTTTTACATCGTGCTGATGTTGGTTGTAACAGTTGTGGTTATGCTGAAATTTTCGGGACAATACAAGGCGTTCTGGACCTTTCGCGCTGCACCGATGGCGAATGATAGCGCGTTATATAAAGGTGCTCTGAAGGCGTTCCTGTGCAACATGTTCCTGCCTATATTTCTGGCAAATGCCATTCTGTTCACCTGGACATTTGGATTACGGATACTGCCGGATATTGCAATTATTATGCTGACGGCTACTGCGCTTGTCCCACTGGCAGGCAAATTGTTGCTGCGTAAGCCGCCGTTCTCCCAATCCTTCAGTGTGGCGCAGCAAAGTGATGGTTGGTATGTATTCGCCGCCCTCCCTGTGCTTGCCATGTTTTGGGGAGTCCATGTCTTTTTCCGTTCCGTGTCGGGGGGCGTATGGATCTATGGTGCGCTACTGATCGTAGCGAATGTGTTGCTGTGGACGCTGCTGTTTCGAGGGAAGAAGACATCGGAGAAGAGGTCGGTTGCAGTTTGAGAATAGAGTAGTAGAGAAAGATAGAAAGATAGAAAGAACGAGAAATGATAAGAGAGGGTAAAAGAGCTAACCTGGACACGGATGTCGGGGTTAGCTCTTTTTGATAGGTGATACTAACCCAAAGAAATCTTCGGCCGCAGCGCTAACGAACCTGAGACAACCTATTCGGGGCAAAAACATGAAATATAAATTCTAACGAACCTCAGGAGCGCTATCCTTCGGAAAAGTAGATATTTAGCTTGAAAAAGGACCAAACTAGGCACAATAACGTGTCTGAGATTCGTTAGATATTAGATCCATGCTAAAAGGACCAAATAGCGTGTATCAGTTTCTTTAGAATGAAGTAAAGCAGTGGAGGTTCTCTAGGAGGGGGCACCTTATCTTGTATGGCCTGCTCGGAGGATGGATTCCGCCAGCCGATCGGCTGCATCCGCTGTGGAGATCGCAGATTGCATAGCTTCTGCGTATACCTTGCTCAGCGTGCCTGCAATCCCCGCCACCTTTTGGCGGATCAGGTCAGGGCCGGCGCCTTCCAGCTCGTAGGCGGTGGAGATGATTCCGCCTGCATTGAGCACATAATCAGGCGCGTACAAAATCCCGCGCGCCTGCATGCGGCCTGCAACCAGCTGTCGTTCACTCAGCTGGTTGTTGGCCGCCCCGGCAACGATGGAGCAGCGCAGCTCCTCCACCGTTGCCGGGGTCAGTACGCCCCCTAGGGCACAGGGGGCGAAGACCTTGCAGTCAGCGGCGTGGATATGGGCCGGATCGGCCGAGATGGCGCCGCTGAACTGCACAAGGGCACGTTGTACACGCTCCGGTACAACGTCTGCCACAATGAGCCGTGCCCCGGCTGCATGCAGGTAACGGCATAGGGCATACCCGACCTTGCCCAGTCCCTGGACGGCAACGGGAATGCCCTGCAAAGATGCAATGCCTTGCTGGCGCAGCGAGGTCACAATGCCGATGTGTACGCCGTAGGCGGTCATCTCGGCAGTGAAGTCATCCTGCGCCCCAAGCGAACCCGTGGTGTCCGTCACATGTGCGGTCTCCAGTCGGATCTGGTCCATGTCTGTCGCCGTGGTACCCAGATCAAGACCGGTCACGTACCGTCCGTTCAGCCGCTCCAGAAAACGTCCCAGTGCGCGAAAGCGCTGCGCCCGCCTGGATACGTCAGTATCCAGGCTTTTATCTATACGATCAGCAACCTGATCGGTGACGACTTCTCGTTCCGTGGCAGCGCTCTTTTGCTGCTCTACCCTTAGATTTCCAGCGACCTGCTCACCACCTTGAGATCCGCAACCATCCTCATCCTGTTTTGCATTCTTCGCAATAGGCACATCCCACATGACCACTTTCCCGCCACCATACGGCAGTCCGGAGATTGCATTTTTGTATGTCATGCCTTTTGCAAGCTTCACAGCATCCCGAACAGCTTCTTCCTCGGACGCATACGACCAGTAGCGGCATCCGCCGAGCGCAGGTCCAAGGACCGTGTTATGAATGGCAATGACCGCCCTCAATCCACTATCTGCATCATGGCAAAAAATGAGTTCCTCCATGCCTTCCCGCTCCATCTCCTGCCATAGCTGCATGACGGTACCCCCTTTTTGTTTTGACCCATCCATCCTGGTTCTGACCTGATATCCTGTGCCAGCGTGCTTGGCTTTATGATGATACAGCATATTCAAAGGCACCGGTTTTCGACCCTGGGACCTCCGCCGGGTTGATAATCGGTACAAACGGTTCTATAATGGCAGTTCCGGCATGCCAGAGAGCAGAAAATGCCTACGGATTTACATCCAACCGTTTAGAATGAGGGTATAACGTCCAATGATGGAGATAGAGCGAACGTACAGGAAGCATAGATGATACGAAATCGTCGAGGATATGCAGCAAAGGGCCAATTCCGTTGTGAAGGCCAGGAAAGAGGGATTGTGATTGTTTAAAATATTGGTATTTATCTTTTTGATCCAGATTGTATATGTATCGGCTTATACATTACGGATGATTCTGACACTCAAAGGCCAGAAATATATCGCCGCACTGATCAGCATGGGTGAGATTGTGATCTATGTGCTCGGTCTGAATCTGGTACTCAAGTATTTAACCCAACCATCTGCCCTGATCGTCTACGCGGTAGGTTATGGACTCGGTGTATTACTAGGGGCCTGGATCGAAGAGAAGATTGCCCTCGGTTACGTTACCGTTAAAGTAATCTGTAACCAGATGGGAAGCAACGTTGCGAATGCCCTGCGGGACAAAGGATACGGTGTTACTGCGTGGGTGGGTAGTGGACGTGACGGAGATCGGCTTGTGATGGAGATTCTGGCGAAACGAAAAAACCAGAAACTGCTCTATCAGACGATTCTCAGTCTGGACCCCAAAGCATTTGTCATCACCGTGGAGCCCAAACAGTTCCATGGCGGCTTCTGGACACGTTCCATCAAAAAGTAAAATTGAGCAGGTCTGCGGCAGATGCAGTCCTGCTTTTTTAATTTCATCCCATCTGGAATGTTCTTGTTACCACGATATATCCCTGAAACCTCACTTCCCAAGTTAACTCTGTACGATTCAAAGTTGCTTACAGTACAAACCCTTACCATACCAGCCTTTCCTAACCACATGTGAGATAGGGATTATTGTTGTAATCGCTTTCAACGCTTACATTGAGAACATGTCCTTCGTAACTTGGCATGGCAGCGATGGACGAATGTCATCATCATATATTGGGAGGAATGGAATCGATGAAAACTAAATTTCGAAGCTTATGCAGCACAGCCCTGGCTCTAACGTTGGGGTTAACTTTATTGTCCGGACCGGCAAGTGTGCAGGCAGCGGGTAACGCAGATTACAATCTTACAGGCTTCTCCCAAGGGAACGCGGGCGGTGGCATCATTAGCGAATCAAACACAGCCACGTATAAGAAAGTGTATAATGCGACCGATCTGGCATTGGCGCTGAAAAAGAACTCCGGTGTCAAAGTTGTTGAGATCATGAACGATCTGAATCTGGGATGGAATGAAATTCCAAGTGCAGCGCAGACTTCTCCTTTTGCCAAGCATAATGATGCGCTGACGCATCCCGTATTAAAACAGACCGGTGTCAGCAAGCTCACGATTGACGGTTTCAATGGACTCACGATTTTCTCCGCCAATGGTTCCAAAATCAAACACGCTGCGATCAGCGTGAAACGAAGCTCGAATGTCATCATCCGTAATCTGGAGTTCGATGAGTTATGGGAATGGGATGAATCCACCAAAGGTGATTACGACAAGAATGACTGGGATTACATCACCCTGGAGGAGAACAGCAACGTATGGATTGATCACTGCACATTTAATAAAGCCTATGACGGACTCGTGGATTCGAAAAAGGGAACCAGCGGCGTGACCATCTCCTGGTCCCTCTTGAAAGGGGATGACGGCAGCTCGAACAGCTGGGTTACCCAGCAGATTAACGAATTGGAAGCAAACAAGGCTTCCTATCCCATGTATAACTACCTGCGCAGCAGTGCGGTAGGTCTTAGCAAAGCCGATATTATCGCCATCTCAGGACCACAAAAGAAAGGACATCTGGTCGGTTCGACCAGCCTGGAATCAGCTAACGCGAACCTGTCCATGACGCTTCACCATAATCTGTACAAAGATATTCAGGACCGGATGCCACGCCTGCGTGGAGGCAACGCACATGCTTACAACATCGTGATGGATTCGACAGGGGCACGTGCCGCTAAAGCAAAAATTACAACGGCGATGGCAACAGCGATTGCGTCCAAAGGTTATAAGTTCGATATCATTGGCAATGGGGCAATCTCCACAGAGAGCGGAGCCGTATTGGTTGAGAAATCAGTCATCAAGGACGTTCTGTATCCTGTTCGCAACAATCAGACCGATCCGGCAGACCCAACCTATACCGGCAAAATCAGAGTGACCGATACCATGTATTCTTTGGATGGAAGCTCATTCCGTGGCAGCAGTGATACGTCTGGCAGTCCACTGGCGCCAATCCCGGCGGTGATAAAATCGTTCTCCTGGAACGGCTTCTCGACACTTCCTTACAGCTATACCACGGATGATCCATCTACGTTGAATGCACGTCTCATTGCTTCCAATGGGGCGGGTTCAGGTAAACTGACCTGGTCCAAGGATAATTGGTTGAAGACAAGTTATTGATATCAGAGTAACCTGTTGCTTTTACGTTCTTCAAATAAGGAAAAGAGTGCTCCTGCAGCTACAATAGCCGGGAGTGCTCTTTTTATATGAATCAGCTCCATAAACAGTTTCGCGGGCCGACTTGAAAAGTGACTCCTTGTTAGGGTGGATCATCTCCAGCTACAGCATGTGTTGGTCTCCTGGGTAAACGTTGTAAATTGATATTTATCTTCATTGCCCCAGTGAGTAATTTATGACAAATTATCCATTTTTACAAATCCACCTTGTAATTTTACTTACCGGTAAATATAATTTATTAGAATTGACCACTTATTTACCAATATACAAAAACGAGCAAGTGAATATGAGTTGAAAAATATAACACTTGTGCAATGGCTCATAGAAGGGGGGAGTTGAATTCGGAGAACCGATCCAGCTCTTGAAGATTGTCGAAAGGATGGTGAAGCAGCTTGGATGTATGGATATACTCCGCACTTACTCTTGTTTATTTGATACTTGTTGTTCGGATGGCCGTCTATTTAACCCAGCGGAAGCAATGGCTCGATTATTCCAGTTTCCAGCTATTTGTAGCGTTCAGCTTGGCATATGACAATGGAATTATTGCTGTAGGTAATTTGATAGGGGATGGGGAAGTGTTAATGGTTCTCAGTAGCCTTCGATTTTGGCTGCATGCCTTTGCTACCCCTACCCTTATTCTTGTTGGCTACCATATCTTGCGCAGCTCAGGTGCCAAGTTTGCAAATAGAAGTATAACGAGTGTGGTAGCATGGCTGATAACATTAGGCCTGGTTATCTACCAGATTGTAGGCTTTACTTTATTCGAGGTTAAAAATCTCAAGGTTATAGAAGAGTATGGAGTACTGAGATATATGGCAGAAGGTCATGGAGGTCCGCCGATGATGGTGATCATCGTTGGGATTGTTTTGTTATTTGTTAGCCTGATCGTTCTTTTCAAACATAAATGGGTATGGCTGTTTGTTGGAACTGCATTGTTGTTTGCAGGGCAGTTAATCTCCCTGCCAGTGGAAAGTGGAACTTTAACCAATGTGTATGAGCTGATCCTCATCCTCTCGATTTGGAGAACGACTACATTTTTGAGGGGTTCAACAGATCGTCGCCGTCCTTAAGCCCTCATGCATCAGAAAAGACTGGCCAGTAAGATACAGGCCAGTCATCTGTGTTCGTTTATTTCATTTTTTAATTCAAATATCCATAGTATCTGATGAGGCAGACACAGCACTCACCGAGTCACGATAGATGATGTTGCCTTTCACGTGTACACGGCCGAAACTGCGGTTTGGGTTGTCGACTTTTTTGAGCATGGACTGAACTGCCGTGCGCGCCATCTGTTCCACATCCACTTCGACGGTTGTCAGCTTGGGATCGGAGAGTGTGGCATAGATATCATTATCAAAACCAACAACCGAGCATTGGCCAGGTACCTGAATATCCATGGAAGTCAGTTTCTGAACGAGCAGATGAGCGACCTGATCACAGTTGCATACAAAAGCCGTTGGCAGCTGATCGGGCAAATCAATCTCAATAAACGTACCCCGTTCATCCCGATCATTCAGAACCAGATCCGGATTCATCGGCAACCGATGTTCCAGCAAGGATTTGTAATATCCGAGGAATCGGTCCTGGATGCTACTTGTGGAATACAGGTTTCCCACATAAGCAATGTTACGATGGCCCTGCTGAACCAAATAGTTCGTCAGCTCATAGGCAGCGTAGAAGTTATCGGTAACGACGGAATCGATATCGGAATGTTCATCGTAGAAGTCGAGAAACATTTTGGGAACTTCCATCGATCGCACCAGTTCAATATACTCTTTGCTGATTTGTCCGAGTACGATGAAACCATCGACCTTGTTATCGCTGTATAGCTTGGGTAGCGTTAATTCTTCCTCATCCTCCACATTCAGAATGTGCAAAATGCCGTAGTAGCCCTGTTCCTCCAGATGTTTGGTGATGCGCTGGAACACGCGTACATAGAACGACTGCGTAGGCCCGGTAAAACGCTCCGGGATAATTACGCCAATATTATGGGTTAAGCCTTCCTTCATCGAACGGGCAGCAGCATTATACCGATAGCCCATTTGGGCAGCAAGCACTTTAATTTTTTCCTTTAATTCGCCACTAACGCCATCTTTATCATTCAATGCTTTCGAGACGGTCACACTGCTGACCCCGAGCCTGTCGGCGATATCCCGCATGGTGATATTATTCTTCAGTATGGTCGCCTCCTTCAAGCCGGTATAGGCACAATGTGCTGTCATTATGATGAGCGCTTTCTTCGCACATAATAACAATCCATATCAGTATACATCGTTACCCACTTGGAATAAAGCAATTCTGGCTGTTGTTTCGCTATTTTCAGCATATTTTGGGCTTGCTTGAAGGTTGTTATAGCGATGTTATGTCAATTGTTTCTCTAAAAGCTTCTCATTTTGTTCTATCAGCTGACCCCGCTGGCTGGCGCAATCCAGGGAACGATATGGATCGGCCGGTGTATTAAACGTATAATCAACTAGTTTGTCCAGCGTGGTTGTTGCCACATGACAGCGGGTATCACTGGAAGCGTAATAGATAAAGACTTCTTCATTCTCATTGACCACAGCACCGTTGCAGAAAATAACATTGGACACATCGCCTACCCGCTCATCGTCATAAGGAGCAATGAAGTGGCCGCCCGGCTTGGCAATAATACGCGCCGGATCATTCAGATCCGTAGCGAAGGTGTATAACACGTAACGCAGGCCTGCTGCGGTGTTCCGAACTCCATGAGCAATGTGAATCCAGCCACGATCCGTCTTGAGCGGAGCAGGACCTTGACCGTTTTTGACCTCATATACCGTATGATATTGCCGTTCGTCGATAATCGCCTCTTCATGAATGACAGGGTTCAAGATGTCCTCACACAGACCAAAGGCGATTCCGCCGCCGCTGCCTGTTGAGATGAATCCGTCCTGTGGACGGGTGTAAAAGGCATACTTTCCATCCACGAATTCCGGGTGCAATACGACATTGCGCTGTTGAGGGGAATTCGTTGTGATGTTGGGCAAACGTTCCCAGCTTGTAAGATCCCGTGTACGAACCAGTCCTGCCTGTGCGACTGCACTTGATGTATCAAACGCAGGAGCCTCCGGGTCTTTGCGTTCAGAGCAATAGATGCCATAGATCCAGCCGTCTTCATGTTGAACGAGACGCATATCATACTGATTGGTTTCATCCGCATCGATATCATCCCAGACCAATGGTTTACCCGTGAAACGGAATCCGTCAATTCCATTGTCACTTTCGGCGAGCGCAAAGATTGATTTGCGATCCAATCCTTCCGTACGAATAACCATGACGTATTTGCCATTGAAATAGATGGCTCCCGGATTCAACGTCGCATTAATGCCCAGGCGTTCCATGAAATGCGGGTTCGTCGTCTCATCCAGATCGAATCTCCAATGCAGCGGTACATGATGGCGAGTGATAACCGGATATTGGTACCGATCATATATGCCGTTGTAGAAGGAAGAATTGATCTCATTAGGGCGACTAAGTAGCTGTTCCTGTTTCTCCAGTAACTCCTTGTATTTCGGGTGTATCATTCTGATCCCATCCTCTCAATTAGTTCAATACAGAATCTGCTATTGTGATACGGGCATTTCCACGGTCCTGCGATTTCGCTCTGATCCGGTGTTCCGTTCCCATCAACCGACCAGTACCATTCCCCGCCGGCACGTTGGTCTATGATGTTTTCTTTTGTATAGGTCCACAAGCGTTCCACTCTCTCCAGAAACAGTGGATCACCTGTGCGCTGATACGCGTTATAGAAACCGACCATCGCCTCCGCCTGAACCCACCAAATGCGCTTCTCATCGAAATGTTCACCTTCTTGTTCATTGAGCAGGGAACCATCCGCATTCACGGCTACATTGGAGATGTTATAGGCAATATCTGTTACCATCGCCGCATACTCTGGATGTTGTTCCATCCCCAGAACTTTCAGTGCTTCGTCAATCAGCCAGCTGGCTTCAATGTCATGTCCGAACGAGCGCAGATCGATGATGGATTCCCACTGTTTGTTGAAAAATACCCCGAGAAACTTGGTGTCTTGGTCATACACGCGTTCATACAAAATTCCGAGCAGGCGTTCCAGCGCCGCCTTCACTTGTTGATCCGGCCACACTCGATAGAGCGTGGTGTAGGCCTCTAATACATGGATATGCGTATTCATTGTGTAATCCGCAATCACCCCATTTTCACTCAGCATTTCATTGGGTTGTTCCTTCCATGTACGATCAAATTGTTCCTTGTACGCAGGTAGTTCGGCATCCAGACCTTTGTCCTCGATTAGTGCAAAAAGCCTTTTCGCAAGTTCCAATGCAGAAGCATCCCCGGTAGCGCGATAGTACTCACTGAGTGAATACACGCCGAATGATTGCGTATACACATGTTTACTCGTATCCAGTGCTTCCCCTGTGTAATCTACCATCCAGTACATACCGCCATATTCGGTATCCATCACATGGTCAGCGAGAAAACGATAGGCGTGCTCCGCGTGATCGCGCCATCGTTCGTTTCCCGTAACCCGATAGGCTGCAGCAAAAGACCAAAGTTGCCGTGCCGTGGCGATCCCGCCTTTGGGTGCCTGTGGATTTACCTGAAGATCATTGCCAACCCAGCCGTAGAACCCACCGTGGGTTGTATCTTTAAGGTTGGACCAGAAGGGTAAAATCTGCTTTTCCCAATGCGCCTTAATCTCAGATTGAAGTTCGGTTGTTTTTGTATTCATAAGTGAGCGCTCCCTCTAAATAGTGCATCAATCTAATTAAATTAAGTTAACGGTAACTTTATTAAATAATATTAGTGCTCTGAAAAACAGATGTCAACGAATTACCTCGCAATTTTTATTGTTAGGTTATAAATAAATGAATTGACAGGTAAGCGTTACCATAATAGAATTCATTTTGTAACCTTAACGATAACTTAATTAACTTAAGAGAGGGGTCGAAACAATTGAGAAAAAACAAAGGTTGGATGATGTTGCTGACGATGCTGCTCATCACTTCGCTACTTGCTGCATGTTCATCCGGAGGTGGATCTTCGCAGGCAGGGGAGGAGATCAGTACAGATCCGGCAGATATCAAAGGTGAAATAACCGTTCTGACGCAACGGACAGATATTGTGGATACCGTGTTCAAAGACTACGCAGCAGAATTCAACAAGGAATATCCCGATGTGAAAGTAAATTTCCAGGCACTGGCCGACTACGAAGGACAAGTGAAGATCCGTATGAGCACCAAGGATTATGGTGATGTACTGATGATTCCGACCAGTGTCCCGATCGCGGATATCCCAGACTTTTTCGAGCCACTCGGCACGTACGATGAGTTGAAAGACAAATACACCGCCATTGAAGAACGCATGGTGGATGGTCAGGTCTACGGTATCCCTACCGTAATTACGTTCTCTGGAATCATTTATAACAAACAGGTCTTCAAAGACGCAGGCATTATGGAAGTTCCAAAAACACCGGAGCAATTCCAGGCTGCGCTTCAACTGGTCAAAGACAATACAGATGCTGTTCCGCTCTACACCAACTATGCATCCGGCTGGGCTCTCACCCAATGGGAATCGGACCTGCCAACGGTTGCAGGCAGCGTGGACTACGTGAACGTGGATCAACCGAATACAGATGAAAACTTTGTGCCTGGTCAGCCGCACTATGAACTATATAAAGTGCTCTATGATGCAGCCAAGAACGGGCTAATCGAGAAAGATCCAACGACAACCGACTGGGAAAGCTCCAAAGCGGATCTCGCCAAAGGCAAAATTGCTACGATGGCACTGGGCTCTTGGGCGATCACACAGATCCAAGGCATGACGGATACCCCGGACGACATTGGTTTCTTACCTTTCCCAACCAATGCAAGTGAGGTTGTGGTTCCGCTCTCCGCCGACTATAACATCGGCATGAACGTGAACAGCGAGAACAAACCGGCCGCCAAAGCCTGGATTGACTGGTTCCTGGCGAAATCAAACTACGCGGTTGAACAAGGCGGCGGTATGGATGCCGACAAAAACGCTGAATTGCCACCGATTTTGGATCAGTATAAAGACGTTAAATTCTCCACACTTACCCCTGCCAAAGAAGGTCAGGAAGGTCTCGTTGACAAGATTGATAACGAAGGCGAAATCGGTCTCTGGCAGCCTGACTTCAAGAAACGCATTATCGAGGCAGGTATTGGTAACCGCAAGGAATCATATGACGACATCATGAAGGACCTGAATGACAAGTGGGTAAAAGCACGAGCAGAACTCACGAAATAATGGGATTAACGTAAGTGGATCAGGTGATGAATGAACTGCGGGGATATAGGAATCCATATATGAATGGAGCATGGAGTATGTGGTATTTGAAAGCATAATACCCATGCTCTTCCCCCGGCAGTGTTCCACCAGGATTCCATTGGGCGGGAGTCTTTCGATATATAGGCGGGTCAACCGCTTGGAGGTGTGGAGAGCATGAAGTACTTAAAGGTTTCGAATTGGGGTTACTCAGCGCAACGCATATTTATCATCTGTGCCTTCTCAATTATTCCGCTGGCGTTGCTGTTCACGTTTGCATACTTACCTGTCATCAACATGTTCAAATACAGTTTCACCGATTGGAACGGATACAGCAAAAGGTTTGATTATGTTGGGTTTGAGAACTATACGCGCATATTCAGTGATCCGGAATACTTCAAAGTATTTATTGTCAGCTTGTACTACTTCGTGGCTACGTTCTTACAGATGGGCTTGGCGCTTTACTTTGCCACGATTCTGAGTTTCAAAGTCCGAGGCAAAAACTTCTTCAAAGGCATATTGTTTTTCCCTTATTTGCTGAATGGGGTAGCCATCGGTTTTATCTTCCTCTTTTTCTTCAAACCGGACGGCACACTCGATATGCTCATGCATGCTGTAGGGCTTGGACAATATACGCAGCTCTGGCTCGGTAATCCGAATATTATCAATGTGTCGCTTGCAGGCGCATCGGTATGGAGATACATGGGCTTCAACTTTATCATTTTCCTGGGTGCAATCTCCTCCATTCCGAAGGATGTGTATGAAGCATCCGATATTGATGGTGCCAATCGCTGGCAGCAATTCCGCCACATCATCCTGCCAAGCATTACACGCATCCTGCAGCTCAACCTGATCTTGGCGATTAGCGGCGCAATTAGTGCGTTCGATATTCCATATATCATGACCGATGGTTCCAACGGCAGTATGACATTTGTAATCCAGACGGTTCATTTGGCGTTTAAATATGGCAAGCTGGGACTGGCATCCGCCATGGCTGTGGTGCTGCTCTTGATCGTTATTCTTGTTACGCTCGTGCAGCGCGTCACCATGAAAGGGGAGGAATAAACGTGACACAACTCAAATACACCCTTGCGAGCGTGGTTAAATATGCTTCCCTGGTGCTTGCGGCGTTTATCGCACTGTTACCCATCGTGGTTATCCTGTTTGCATCTTTCAAAACGAATGCGGAATACGCGACCAGCAGCCCGCTTGCCCCGCCAGCCAACTGGCTGAACTTTGCGAACTATACAAAGGCTTTTGTGGATGGCAACATGCTGGTTGGTTTCAAAAATACAATTATTATCCTGGTCATCTCTATTATAGGAGCGACCTTAACGGGCTCCATGATTGCGTATGTGCTGGATCGGTTCAAATTCAAAGGCAAGAAAATCATGGTCGCGGCATTCCTTCTCGCTACCCTGATTCCAAGTGTTACAACACAGGTCGCCACATTCCAGATCATCAACGCCCTCGACCTGTTCAACACACGCTGGGCGGCCATCGTGATGTATCTGGGTACAGATATCATCGCGGTTTATATTTTCCTGCAGTTCCTTGGCTCTATCTCCAGTGCATTGGATGAATCCGCCATGCTGGACGGCGCGTCGTACTTCACGATCTACTGGAAAATCATTCTGCCACTGCTGAAACCGGCCATTGTAACGGTCATTATTGTGAAGGGTGTGAACATCTATAACGACTTCTACACACCGTTCCTGTACATGCCGAAGACCGATCTGCAGGTCATATCCACTGCCTTGTTCAAATTCAAGGGACCGTTTGGATCGCAGTGGGAAGTCATCAGCGCCGGCATCATGATCGCCATTATACCAACTATGATCATCTTCCTGTTGTTACAGAAGTACATCTACAATGGCTTCGCGCAAGGCTCAGTTAAATAAAAAACGAGAGGCTATATGAAATGCATATTGAGAATGCACAGGAACGAAGAGGACAGAAAAAAGCTGGAGAAACGGAGTGTTCGCTAAAAGCTTTCTGAAAGAAAGCTCACTTCGTAAGCATACGCTATAACCGGATTTTCCCCTTTTATAAGGGATCAAAAAAATCTGGAGATAACGGCGATCGGAAGGTTGTTCTGTCATCAAAGTGGTCTGGTGCAATTTTAAGTATTCATTTCATAAAGCCTAACCGAAGGGAGAAATGAAAATGTCAGTTTCTGAAACGAAAAATGTACACATTGTTGGGGACGCTTTGCCGAATATGCCGTGGGAAGCCAAACCGGAGGGAACGGAAGGCCCGGTATGGAGACACTCGGCGAATCCGGTGGTCCCACGTAATCCAGTTAAAGGCGTTGCCCGCATTTTTAACAGTGCCGTTGTACCGTATGAAGGGAAATTCATTGGGGTATTCCGTGCTGAAACCGTTAATGGCCGTCCGCACCTTCACATGGGGGCGAGTGAGGACGGTTTGGAGTGGACGATTGAAGAAGAGCGCATTGCATTTGTAGATGAGAATGGCGATCCGTTTATGCCGAACTATGCGTACGATCCACGTTTGGTCAAAGTCGAAGACACGTATTACATCATCTGGTGTACAGACTTCTACGGTGCAGCACTGGGCCTGGCCAAAACAGATGACTTCAAAACATTTGTCCGCCTCGAAAATCCAATGTTGCCGTTTAACCGGAATGGCGTGTTGTTCCCGCGCAAAATCAACGATAACTATGTAATGTTGTCCAGACCAAGTGACAGTGGACATACGCCATTCGGGGATATTTTCCTGAGCGAAAGCCCGGATCTCGTGTACTGGGGCAAGCACCGTCATGTGATGAGCAAAGGCGGCCAGGGCTGGTGGCAATCGGTCAAAATTGGCGGCGGTCCTGCTCCGATCGAAACGTCCGAAGGCTGGCTGATGTTCTACCACGGCGTCACGGGGACCTGTAACGGATTGGTATATAGCATGGGTGCGGTCATTCTGGATCTGGATGAGCCATCCAAAGTAAAATATCGTTCCTCCAACTTCGTGCTGACACCAGAAAAATGGTATGAAGAACAAGGCTTCGTTGATAACGTCATTTTCCCGTGTGCAACATTGCATGATGCTGATACCGGACGTATCGCCATCTATTATGGCGCTGCCGACACGTATGTGGGCGTGGCTTACACCACCATCGAAGAGATCGTGAACTATGTGATCGAGACGGATGAAGTTATTGCCGGAGACCACGAGGAAGGCAAGCTGTAATTGAAGTGAAAGTGCAGAACCAATCTGAAGAAGCGAAGTGGTCGCATTTATCCCCGGATTCCTCCCTTATAAAGGGATTAACGGAAATCTGGGGATAACGGCGATCGGAAGATGGTACTGCAATCGTAGTGGAAGTGTATATATTCGACTGTTTTTTAAATGAAGTGAATGGAACACAGGGGAGTAATGCACATGGAGTACATCAAAGGATTTACATTTGGCTGGATGAGTGGCAGGGGAGACTTCCGCAAGCCGGAAGCGAGGGAGTCCTTGCGCCTGATGGCTGAACGTACAGGCAGTTCGCATGTTATTTTTGCACTGGCGGCACAGCAGGATCATCCGCAGGCGGTAGAGGTCAAGTATCGGGGTGAACATCTGGTCGAGGATGATGAACTGGTCGACATGATTCGTTATGCCCGTACACTCGGGCTGCGTGTCATTCTGAAACCAACCGTCAACTGCACCGATGGCACATGGCGTGCACATATTAACTTTTTTGATATTGATGTGCCGTGTGAGCCGAAGTGGAAGGATTGGTTCCGCAGCTACACGGCATTTCAGAAGCATTATGCAGCGATCGCAGAGCAGGAAAAGTGTGAGATGTTCATTGTAGGCTGTGAGATGGTGCAATCCGAGCGTCGGGATCAAGAGTGGCGAGAGGTGATCGCCGGTGTGCGTGATGTGTACACGGGACTGGTGTCATACAACACGGACAAATATCAGGAAGGTCATGTGAAATGGTGGGATGCTGTGGACGTGATCTCTTCCAGTGGCTATTATCCCATCGGAGATTGGGAGGCACAGCTGGATCGTATTGAACAGGTGATTGCTCCATATGGCAAACCCTTTTTCTTCGCGGAAGCAGGCTGTCCCAGCCGCAGTGGATCAGCCCAGGTACCGAACGATTGGGGACTGGAAGGCGAAGTGAGTGCTGAGGAACAGGAGCGTTTCTATGAGGCCATGTTCCGGCATGTCAGTCAGCGTGACTGGGTGCGCGGATTCGGTCTATGGGATTGGAGCGCACATCTGCACGCGGAGAGGGATGCACTGATTGACGACGGATACGGGGTATATGGTAAGCCTGCGGAGAATATTATTCGTCGGTTCTATGAAGGCATCACTGCAGAAGTTTAAACGAGAAACAAGAAGGTGTATGTGAGATGAATCTTAGTGATATATCTCTATATGTACTTTCGTGATTTCCATGCTGTGAGCAAGGAATAGCAGATTATGGTGGAGCTCATTTTTCCAGTTGTAATTCACATCCAGATCAAGAAGCCTTTCCTCCCACAGGAAAGGTTCTTTGGCTATTTTAGTAACAACACATACCATGTCGAATTTTATTGACAAAAGGAGGACTCCTGCCTATTCTTAATGGATGAATATGAGAATCATTATCATGAAATAGAGAAAAGGGGTTCAACATCCATGTCTGTACAACATCGCAAATCTTCGGCACTCACACTGGCAACTATGCTCTTGTTGCTATTGGTTATCGTGGGCTGCAGCAATACAGGAAGTGCAGATAAATCCTCATCTGCTGCTTCGGATCAAACATCAACGAAGTCGATTACGATGTCATGGCCACGTGATATCGGTACAATGAATCCGCATACGTACAATCCTTCGCAATTATTTGCCCAATCCATGCTCTATGAGCCGCTGATCAGTTACCAGAAGGACGGAAAACTGGAACCTGCCCTGGCAGAATCATGGACTATCTCCGATGACGGCAAAGTATATACATTCAAGCTTCGCCAAGGTGTGAAATTCTCTGATGGTACGCCATTTAATGCTGAGATTGTGAAAAAGAATTTTGATGCTGTTATGAAAAATAAAGATACACATAGCTGGCTGGGCATTGTAGGCGTGCTCGACAAGAGGGAGGTTGTGGACGATCAGACTTTCCGACTGACACTCACAGAGCCGTATTATCCGATCTTGCAGGATTTGTCTGTAGTTCGTCCTTTCCGCTTCCTGGGTGAAGCCGGATTCCCGGATGACGGAGATACGTCCCAAGGCATCAAAGAGCCGGTGGGTACTGGCCCGTGGATGCTGGCTGAGTACAAGCAGGACGAATATGCCGTCTTCAAGCGTAACCCGAACTATTGGGGAACAGCACCGAAGGTAGATCAGATTACGGTTAAGATCATTCCTGATGGGGAGACCCGTGTCCTTGCTTTTGAAAAGGGTGATCTCGACCTGATCTACGGGGAAGGTGTGATCAGTCTGGATGCATTCCAACAGCTTCGTGACAACGATGAATATGTGACCCAATTGTCTGATCCGGTGGGCACACGCAGTCTGCTGCTGAACTCTTCCAATCCAAAGTTATCCGATGTCAGAGTGCGGATGGCGCTCCAGCAAGGGTTTAACAAACAGGCGATGGTTGAGGGTGTCACTTCCGGATTGGAAGAACCAGCCGGTACCGTATTGTCCAAAAACTATCCTTACACCAATGTAGACTTGGAACCGATCACGTATGACGTGGAGAAATCCAAAGCATTACTGGATGAAGCAGGCTGGAAGCTGCCGGCTGGTGGGACGGTTCGTGAAAAAGACGGACAGCAGCTTGATTTCGAGATGATTTTTGACAAAACGGACCCGATTCAGAAAGCGATGGCCGAGACCATTCAGGCTGAGTGGAGCGAGCTGGGGGTTAAAGTAAACCTCACGGGACTGGAACTGACGGTACAGATCAAACGTCTGAAAGCCAATGATTTCGACCTGTATTTCTGGTATAACTATGGCGCTCCGTATGATCCCCATTCCTTCATTAACGTTGTGGCAAGCCCTGGATTCGGGATTTCCGAGACCTTGAGTGCGTTGCCGATGAAAAAAGAACTGGACGATCAGGTGCATGCAGCCCTGTCATCTACAGACGAGACGAAACGCCAGGAGTTATATGGCTCCATCCTGAAGACACTTCAGGAGCAATCGGCGATCGTACCGATCTCTTATATTAAGAAAACAGCTGTATATCAGAAGAAAATCTCCAACTTTATTTTCCCGGCGAACCGTGACGAAAATCCATTTGTGGGCATTGAACTAGGCAATCAATAAATAGTAATAACTTTAATTAGGGAAGTGGATGGCCCTTGGTAAGGCCATGTAGCTTGATGAAAGGGAGGAACGTTTGGTGATCAGTTATATCGGTAAACGAATGATCGCGATCATTCCTATCGTTTTTATCGCTACACTTGTTACCTTTGCGCTTATTCATATTTCACCTGTTGATCCGGCCGAGGCTTATCTGACAGCGGCTCATATCTATCCAACACCGGAGTTGCTTGCGCAAAAGCGGCATGAATTCGGGCTGGATCAGCCCTTGTTAACCCAATATGCGCATACGATTCAGAAGATTGCCAAGCTCGACTTCGGCACCTCTTACCTCACCAACAAACCCGTATGGGATGAAGTGAAATTAAGGCTTCCGGCTACAGCTGAACTAGCCTTCTGGAGTATGTTGTTATCGGCTTTGGTGAGTATTCCTTTGGGAATACTGGCCGCAGTGTACAAGAATAGCTGGATTGACATGGTCAGCCGGGCCATTTCCTATATTGGAGCATCTATTCCGCAATTCTGGCTAGGTTATCTGCTTATCTTCTTTTTCTCAGTGAAGCTGGACTGGCTGCCTGTGGAGGGGCGTGGATCGTGGGAGAATCTGGTTTTGCCTACGATTACACTCTCCTTGATTCTTATTGCGGTCTACACCCGATTGTTGCGTTCCAGTGTACTGGAGCAATTGCAGGAGACATATGTACAGTACGCGAGAACACGTGGAATTCGCGAACGAGTCATTATGCTCAAGCATGTCCTGAAGATCGCTATATCGCCCCTCATTACGGGGATGGGGATGAGCATGGGCAAGCTGCTGACAGGAACCATTATTGTGGAGCAAGTGTTTTCCTGGCCTGGGTTCGGACGATACTTTGTAGATGCGATATTTAACCGGGATATTCCCGTGATTCAATGTTATGTCTTCCTGGCGGCATGCCTGTTCATCGTATGCAATCTGCTCGTTGATCTGGTGCAGCTCGTTATGGACCCACGGATTTCAGCGAAAGGACGGGCAGAACATTGATAAACAAATGGCGTTCGGTATTTAAAGGACAGAGAGCCATCCAGATCTGCTCGGTGATCATATTGCTCTTCTTCGTGATTGCGATACTGGCTCCGTGGATTGCTCCTCATGACCCGGTGAAGGTGAATCTGGTGCAGAAGCTGGCGAGTCCATCGCTTGAGCATTGGCTGGGAACGGATCATCTGGGACGCGACAATCTCACCAGGCTGATGTATGGCGCGCGGGTGTCGCTTGGATTTGCTACTTTGATCTTTCTGTCTTCTTTGCTCATAGGTGTCATTGTAGGTTCAATCTCCGGTTATCTTGGTGGCTGGGTGGACAGTCTGCTGATGCGCTTGTGTGAAGGCATTATGGCGTTTCCGAATCTGGTTCTGGTGCTCGGTATTGTGGGGATTTTTGGTCCAGGTCTGATGCAGGTTCTTCTAGCGCTCATGATGGTACAGTGGGTGTATTATGCACGCATCTGTCGGAACATGGTCGTAAGTCTGAAGGAACGGAATTTTATCGCGGCGGCGCGGATTAGCGGATCTTCTTCGTGGACGATTATTCGCAAACATATCATTCCTAACGTGCAGCGTCCCATTGTTGTAATGGGCACGCTGGAGATGGGCTGGGCGATTATGGATATATCTGCGTTGTCCTTCCTCGGACTCGGTATTCAACCACCGAATGCAGAATGGGGCGCCATGATTCATGAAGGAACAGGTTATATTCGCAGTCATCCGGAGTTAATGATCTACCCGGGGGCATTGATTCTACTGGTAGTCATTACGTTCAACATCTTGGGTGAAGCGTTATCCGAGCGTTATGGCATTGCAAAAAGGTAGTAATTCGGAGGCATATGGAGGTGAACGTAACGATGGATGATGCAGCGAAGGTACTCGAAGTTCGTGGTCTGCAAGTGAATCTTAGAACAGCGGAGGGTTCAGTCCCGTTACTTGCGCCCATTGATTTCGAATTGAAAAAGGGTCGTGTCTTTGGTCTGGTCGGTGAAAGTGGCAGCGGCAAGACCGTTACGTGTAACGCCTTGCTCCATCTGCTTGATCCGCGCAGGATGGAAGTGTCGGGCAGCATCCGGCTGAATGGACGGGAGCTTGGCTCGTTGTCAGGTGAGGAGATGCGGCGCATCCGAGGCAAGGACATCGGATTTGTTATGCAGAATCCGATGAATGCTTTTACACCCGTATATACAATTGGATCTCAATTCATTGAAACTTTGCGTACGCATACGGGAATGTCCAAAGCAGCTGCCCGGGAGCGGGCCATGGCTGCCTTGGCAGATATGAACTTACCCGAACCAGCTAAACTGATGAAGCGATATCCCTTCCAACTGAGTGGCGGTATGTTGCAGCGGGTGATGATCGCCATATCGATGTGCCTGCGACCGGCTTTGGTTATTGCTGATGAACCAACGACGGCACTGGATGTTGTGAATCAGTTGAAGGTGCTTCAGGAATTGGATCGGCTACGTACCGAATACGGCACATCCATCTTGCTCATCTCCCACGATCTGGGCGTGATCTCGCAAATGGCAGATGAAGTCGCGGTTATGCAGAAGGGTCGAATTGTGGAGCAGGCCGATGTGTATCAACTGTTCGATCAGCCGCAGCATGAGTATACCCGGATGTTGTTAAATGCTAGACCCAGTATGTCTTTGGGACGATAGCAATTACAGGTGAGTTGAATCGTTCAGTGAGTGTATGTGTAGAGCGGGTATGAACTGTATTTTGATTGGGTAGGGTAGGGGTGGAATGGACATGGTGATGTGCAATTTCGTCTTCTTCGGAGATTGCTTCTGCCAAGTACAAGAGAGGAGGATGACCTGATGCTTCAGGTACGTGAAGTAAGCCATAGCTATGGCAAACGCAATTGGCTGGATCGTTCGGGGGCGCGTCCTCCTGTGCTGGCAGACATTTCACTTACGATTGAGAAAGGTGTCTGTCTGGGACTGCTGGGTACGAGCGGAGCAGGTAAAAGTACCTTGGGCAAAATCATTCTTGGTCTGGAGAAGCCCAGACAGGGTCAAGTTTTATTTCAAGGTCAGGATATCTATCGATCCAGCAAACCCCTGCTTAAGGAATTACGACGTGATCTGCAAGTCGTGTTCCAGGACTGTTATTCGGCTGTGAATCCGCTTATGACTGCCGCGCAGATCATCGGTGAGCCGCTGGATAATTACGAGCGTTTGTCGGCAAAAGAACAACTTCGTGTGGTTGGACAACTGCTTGAGCAGGTTGGACTTACACCAGAGGATGGGAGCAAGCTTCCGCACCAGTTCAGCGGTGGCCAATTACAGCGGGTCAACATCGCACGAGCTATCGCGCTCAAGCCCAAGTTAATCGTACTGGACGAATCGATTAGCAGCCTGGATATGGTGCACCAGACACAAATCTTATCCTTACTGACGGAGTTAAGAGCGTCCTACGGGTTGTCGTACCTCTTTATCACGCATGATATTCGGGCCGCCATGACCATCTGTGACCGTATTACCGTAATGGATCAGGGGAAGCTGGTCTATAGCGGTGATGCCGGGGATTCGGTCATGCAGTCGGATCATCCTGCTGTGCAGCAGTTGGTATCGTCCATTTTACCTGAGCATCCGTCCAGTCGTATTTCGTTTAAATGAAATCTATAGTGAAGGAGGCTCCTTACCATATTCATGATAAGAAGCCTCCTTTTTCAGATCTCATTCATCAGTTGAGCGTTATCCTAATTGCCTCGATCTGCACGCTCCATACGATATGTATACTTCACAAGCTCAATCTGTTGCTGCTTAAAATCTGCAATCCATTCTCCTAAAATGTTCTGGAAACGATCCATCTTTCTTCGCAATTCTTCCGCAGATTTACCTTTCCAATCTCCAATACTCTCATCAATGGATCTTACATGACGTTTGTTAGCTTCAAGCATATCCATTAAATCATTGATTTCCTTCTCGGCATTCATCAGATCCACTAATTCTACAACAATGCTCCGTGACATAGGCTTCGTCGCTCCTTTTTTAACCCTCGTCGGCTTGTCTGAAATCTTCCGCTTTTTGATTAATATACTCTGCAATAACATTTGCTTCTTCTTCATACCAGCGGCTAAATTTGTGCAAATCACTTGTTAACCGATCCACAATAGGTTCAAGAGAGCGGCTATCGCTGGACTCAATAAGTCTGAGAATGGCATTGGTTGCTGTGGGAAGGCTAGATTGAAATTCATTTACATGCTGCTGCATTTTTTGTCCGGCTCTTTGAAGATTCTCTAGTGAGAGTTGGATGGTAACCCCAGCACCGGCAGCAGCCATTTGTCCAAGAGGTCCTAGGTTGGCACCATACTTTTCAATTAATTTATTTACGGTATCCTTCATTTTTTCATTGGCAAGCAGGGTATTTATGTATTCCGTGTACCTTGGATTTCCACCAATCACTTCACCATCTCGTGTATAAAGTGTATTTGTAATAAAGCCATTCTTGTCAAACTCGAAGTTCTCAAGACCGTGGGCCTTTTCCCCACCGAAAGAATTGAAAAGTTTGACTCCCATGTTTTGCGTACCAGATGGAAGCGTAGTTGAAACAAAAGTCATATTCTCCAAAACGGTGTAAAAAAACCGGAAGAAGTATCAGTTGATTTGGTTATTAAAGGTATAACGATTTTGGGTCTATTCGCTTCCTCGTACGTCTTATTAATCATGATTGTATTGGCTGCATGCCGCGTCGATGTATTGGAAAAACCTGCTCCAACACCATCTCCTGGGTTGACATAAGCTGTGTTTTTCTTGTCATATTCTCCGGCATCTATTTTCTTTAGGATATCATCGGATACAACTGCTCGAATGCTGGCTGGATTATATGTAGTAGATGACAGGTTGTTATGTATAGCTGTATATTGCGCAAGTGCTCCACCCAATGAGTGACCGGTTGTAGAAATTTCCGCAGTAGGATAAGCCTCTTTCACTTCACGATATAGCTTCTCAGCTTGATAGAACTGATTGTTCTCATAATTGCTTTTTGTTGCATGATATTTTGGTGATGATTCTGACAGAATGTCAGGGTTGTTTTCGACAGTCTTTCTAAGGGTCTTGTACCGTCCCCCGACAACATCAATGCCATCCGTTGCAATGTCTGGGACTTTACCCCATGATAGATCAGGTTCAGTTCCTCTATATCCAATAACTACTTGATTTTCTTTTTCGTTATAGTACACTACTGCATCAAACCCTGAACTGTTTGTATCGTTGAGAGTAGAATTAGGCAAGCTAGCACGAGACCAGTCGTCGTCAATTTTTGCATTCTCTTTTTTCAGTTCCCTGTCATAAGCGACACTGGAAATTCTATGGTAAGTCTCATCTGAAATGAACAATATCTATATTTCTCCTTTCATTTAATACATTATAGTAGAAGATATTAATTGAAAATAATGTATTTTTCAAGGGGGTAACGTAGGAAGTGAGTCCTAAAATAAAGATGGTATTGATAATATTTGTGTCTTTAGTCTTATTAGTGAGTGGATGTGCAATTACATACCAGGTGAAAAATAATAATATTGTCAAAAAGGCTACTCCCATAGCAATTGAATATTTTAAAAGTAAGTATAATGTTACCGTTAAATTTACAGATTCTCAGGTTTTTCCAGGTTATATAGATTCGAAGGTGGTATTGTATGGATATGTGGAGCACGATGTAAACGAGACATTTTCTATTGCGATTAATTATAATACTTATGAAGTTAATTATGTAACTGGACCAGACTGGATGTTTGAATCGGACTAACTTTTTGGACAAGGAGCCCTAATTCCGACATATGATGTCTTTAGACCTGGCATATAAAAGCTCATCATTTAAGAAATTTCTGTATTTATTTTCCAATATAGTTATTGTTAAAGTAATACATATTATTCCTAATAGAATCAAAGGGGGATTCTTATTAAAATTAATTCTAAAGTCCTGTTGATTTTTATATCTATAGTAGTTATGTTTATTTGTTTTTTAGTTGTTAAGAATTACTTGACTGATAAACAAATTGTTGAAAAAGCTACGGTTATCGGCGAGAAGTACTTTATAGATAATTATGGTGTGGAGGTTGAATTTGTCGACTCACAAGTTATGGCTTCTTATATTACAACTAGAGTGGTGCTATACGGATATATTGTAGGTAAAGAAGAAGATAAGATTAAAATAAGTTTGGATTACCGTGATTTGGAAGTTACAGGAACTGGTATTCCTTTAGATCTTAAAAAGATTGGTGAATAGAAGGACAAGTTTTTACTTATTGAAGAATTGATATCAGATGAGTCCTAAAACTCAAGATAGTATTGATATATTTGCGTCTTTTGTCTTATTGGAGAGTGCTTGCACAATACATACCACGTGAAAATAATAATATTCTGTACTTGCTCAAAATCAGTTCCATGAAATGTGAATAAAGACAAACCTGACTCTCTGCGTAAAATAGAAGTACCACAAACCACCCCCCGCAGAGGAGAACAAGATATGTCTCATGCGTCTAATGTATCACAAGAAAATCCATGGAATAATTGGTTAGGCGAGACGCAAATCATTCTGGAGCAAAACCGGACCTTTGTTCCCCTGCGTCTGGTGAGTGAAGGTCTTGGCCAAAAGGTTGAGTGGGATAAGATCGGTCGTTGGGTATGGATCGGTAACAAAGACTTCCGGAGTACAGATGACAAGGCGTTAAGTTAACCAAGTTAAGTGATTTTAAAGCATATACACAAAGCACGGAATATTTTTAAAATTTGGAGAAAGAAACTTACCCTGGCGTGAAGATTATCAAAGAAAGTGATTCACCGATTCAACTAGGGAATAGTCAAGTGGTGTACAGAATTAATTTGGTAAAAGGTCCTGGACGTAGCGGCGATGTGGTACAGATTAGAAGTAGTGTCAGAGGAAATCCCATAACGTTCCTAGTGAAAAATAGTTTCGCAAAGGGGCGTTCGGTGCTAGATGCGGCTTTTATAAATAATGGTGATAAAACAGGAATGAATAACTATCCAGTAGTAAGTAGCTTGGATCTTTTTCAAAATGGAAAATTCGTAGAGAATTATGATTACACGAAGTTCAAACTTTCTTCAGCAGATTATATTCTCTTGAGAGATGGTGATTTGGATGAGTACGCTGTGGCCATCATCAATCCATTCAAGTAAAGGGAAAACATTGAAAGAAAATGAAAAATGAGGGGAGAACACAATTCATGAAAAAAATCTTAGTTACTCTTATTGCCGCACTTACCGCTGTAACAACAATAATGGGGGGGGCGTCCATACAAGCAGCTGCATCGTTTAAAGACGTTCCAAGCAATCACTGGGCTAAAACATCCATTGATTCAGCGGTATCGAAAGGATACTTCAAAGGATATAGCAACGGGACATTCAAACCATCCGCTTCAGTTACACGTTCTGAATTTGCTTCGTTGCTTGCACGTGTGTCTAAAGCAGATCCCAACGTCGACATATCCAATGTATTTAATGATTTATCCAATCATTGGAGCAAAAAGGAAGTTGATCGTGCAGTTTCTCTGGGATTCATAAATCCTGCAGACTATCCAAATGGTTTTAAACCAAATACTCCTATTACCCGCGAAGAAATGGCTAAGTGGATTAGTTCCGGATTAGCAACCGCCGACACTGACTTCAAAAAAGCATTGGAAGATACTAAAACAACGCTTGTACCAGTTAAGGAATCATTCTCTCCAGGAATTTCAGAAGCTAAAGCTCCATTCATTTCAGTGGTTATCGGAACAGGAGTGATGACTGGATATCCAGATAACTCATTCGGGATGACCAAAACAACCACTCGCGCAGAAGCTTCTGTAATATTGCTGAGAATCGCAAATATGGAAGGTAAAAAGGCTTCTTCATTTTCTGATCTGAATGAGATAAGAGCCGTTGGGGCAACTAAGTCTAATTTGAGTCAAGTGACACCTTTTTCAACAGCAAATGATAAAACATATGCAGTAATTTCTGGGAAAACAAAAACATTAAAAAATGGTGCGGGTAAAGTAGTCTTGCATCGAACTATCTATGTTAATACTACTAATTGGACTAACAAAAAGAGCGTTTATGCTCCGTTCTTTATTTCGGAAGAAAATAAAGATTTCTACAAAGAGTACACTAATGTTATTCCCGTATTCCATGAAATCACAATCTATCCTAAAGCAAAAAAATTTAGCTCTGATCATATTAGGACTGGATTGAGAACTGCATTGAGCGGACAAAGAATTACACCTTCTTCACTACCTGAAAAATATGGTTACCTGACGCTGCCAGCCTATAACTCAGAACAGTTCTTTGCAAAGTATAGTACTAGTTCAGGAGTGAAATTGTGGATCAAAGAAAATATTTACGTAGATCGAAAAGGGTTAGTTGGTATGTATTATATGGACGATGGTTCTGCTTTGTCTCTCTACAATAATTAAGAACAGGCGGTATCAATGAAAATAACAAAATGGTTAACTACCTTATCTATTATTCTTTTTAGTATCTCCATTTCAAGCATATGCCGATTTTGGTACTGATCCAGCTAATCCGTATCCTACAACTGACATTGAAAAACTGGTTCCAACAGATTCAAATGGTAAATCTAAAGGCAGGCAAAAACTAAAAGTTAAAGTTCAAGGGAAGGATAAACCTCGGCCTAAGATTGTATGGACTCAAGGTGACTATGAAAATTGGCAGGCTACTGGTGAGCAACCCAGTAGCCGCGTTGATACGGGAACTCACTGGGTAGGTACAGGAGTAGACAAAAGAGGATTTCCTTTATTAAAAGCATTCACAGACACGATAGATGTTTTGAGATATTCGCCAGATTCATTAAGTGATACAGCCGAGAACCCTTTTAATAGAAACTTTATTGATGACCTGGGGATATCTGATATGAAATATGTTCCAGCGGTTTCTTACACTTTTGAAGCAGGAACGAAGCCTGTATTTACCGTAGGAGGCACTAAAGCGAAAATAACAGTAGAAACTGGATATCCTAAAGAAGCATCGGATGGACATCCATATGCTACTAGACCTGATGGGTTAAAAAAATGGCAGTTAGATTATGAGACACCGATGGAGATATTTTACTTAGGACACGTCTATGAAGAAAAGCAGATTCAAGTGAGCTCTAGTGCCACGATGGAGAAAAACGAAACTAAACAGCTTTCAGCTGAAATCAGGACTATTGACTATAAGGGAAGTGAATCTGGTTGGACGGATGTTTCAAGAAGGTCTCAGACAGAATGGAAAACAAATAGTCAAAATGTGGCCACAGTTGATCGAAACGGTGTAGTAACCGCTCATGGGGAAGGAACTGCTACAATCACAGCGTTATGGAAGCCATATGAAAATGGAGAACCATATTATATTTGGGAAAGTGTGATGATAACAGTTGGTGAGGGTGGTGAAGAAGAACCAACTGGTTCTACATGCACTAGACCAGAACCTGGGCAAGTTATGGAAGGAAGGTATATGGATCCAGTCGTCACAGCCATGATCAAAGCCGATCAGCGCGGAAGTGAGATGTTCGATGTCCTGAAGGGTATTCCGACATCGGAGAGCCTGTACGGTAATGTCTTCAGCCGAGATTATTTGTTCCAGAACAAATTCGTACAGATGACAGGCACATGCGAATATAAGGTGAGCGTCTTGCAAAATTGGACCTTAACCTGGAAGGATGGTAGAACGGTCTCTTTGCCAGGTGGAGGAACAACTACGGTGTATGACATTCCTAGATCCGAACCAGATAAGCGGACACCGGTGTACACTGTCATTCGTCCTTACTCGTACTGGACAATTGCTGAACTGGGAGTATACAACATCATGGAAGCTAGGCTGGTGAACTACGCGTTTAGCGGTGAACAAATCATGATCACGCCTGAAGGCTATACGCCACCAGACTTTACGGCCGACACTACCGGTGATATTTACCCTGCTCCAGATCCGGGTATCGTTCCTGGACCATCTCGAACGAAGGACGGAGGAACAAGCAGACCATCCATGGATGAGGAAAATCTACAAGCAGTGGCCGAAGCTGCTGTTCCAGATGTACAAGTTGAGAACGACTCACTGGTGTTCAAGGGTCAAACGGTCATGAACAAGCAGCGCACAGCCAAGGAGGGGTCGCAGCCTGGACAGATCCCAGCGCCGGTGCAAATTGGGAAGGACGTACTGTACAGCCCGTATAACTACATCCCGATCGAAAAGACTAACAAGAAGGATACAACCAGCAAAGGGCATATTAATTACATATTAGCCGATGGAAGTATTGATGCTGAAGAAGAAGAACTGGAATACCAAATCTACGGGATTAACACAGTCACTGTTCATACTCCAGTCGTGAACTATTCTCTTGTTTCAGACGATCAGCCTCATAATCAGAAAACAATACCGAATATGGCTCGGTCTGCCCTTATTTTGGAGCGGCCGTTCACAGTCCGTATCCCCACGAGCGGACAGCATTTGGATGTCAACTCGTATCCGGGATATGGGGATCGGGATTATGCCAAATATTATCGAATCAAACAGGTGCGGTTTCCGTTTGACGTGTACAGTGCCGACCGGACACAGTTTTACCCGCGTAGTACATGGATCGATATTCCGGTGGACGTGCTCGATACCACCTTTTATCTGCCTGTATGGGTAGACGAAGGAGATTACCAAGTGGAGTTCCGCAATATTGCTGAAAATGCACCTGCCGACTTTGAATCGATGTCCAGAAGCAATGCCCAACCCGATGCCAACACAGATCTAACCTATCATCTGGCCAGCGACGAAGT
>NZ_VXKZ01000105.1:0-201411 GCF_008693195.1 Paenibacillus sp. UASWS1643 | reverse complement strand
GGCTTGTTTCAAACTTTCGCGTTCATTCTGCAAGCAGAATGTTTACTCACTCGTTGTTCAGTTTTCAAAGATCAAACTTATTTCGTTACCGAATGTCGTTCTCTTCAGCAACTTTTATATCTTACCACATCCGAACCAACTTTGCAAGCTCTTTTTTTAAGTTTCTTTCGAAGCTTATTTCGTTTGCTTGCCGCACCGTGTAAACCGTGTTTTCTTGGCCGGAATTAGAATATACCATGTACAGATTTTGAATGCAACTCTTTTTTTGAGTAATTATATATATTTCTTTAATCTTTCTGTTTTTTCTATATTTCCACACCTTATCTCACTTAAAAGGCCTCTCTATAAAAGAAAGACCCTCTCATCAAGTTACGCTAATATCTATTGTTATCCGATAACCTCTTGGATGTGAAGCTGCCGTTGCTGCATCAGATTAATGATGTTTCCTTCTACTGACACCATAGGCCGTGTAGGATGATCTCGATCAGAGAATACAATCTCTCCAATTAGGTTATTGCTGAGTTTCACTCGAATACCATTATGGATCTGGGTCGACCGTTGAACAAATACCCTTACGATTGCAGGGTCCAATTTCCCAAATGCCTCACTTTGGATCTGTTCTAGGACTAGGTATGGTGATTGTGCCTTGCGGTAGATCTTCTCCAGCGTCATGGCGTGGAAAATATCAGCGATAGCTACAATCTTGGCATAAATATGAATCTGCGTCCCACTAAGCTGCAACGGGTAGCCTGATCCATCCACTTTTTCATGATGCTGCAAAGCTGCAAGTCTGGCTCCCTCATTAATGGCCTTTGCCTGTTTAAGGATCTGATAACCATATTTCGTATGCTGACGAATCTCTTCCTGCTCTGTAGCCGTCAACGTGGATGGTTTATGGAGAATCTGCGGATCTACTTTGTTGTTACCAATATCATGGAACAAGCCTGCAAAAGCCACTTGCATCCAATCCTTGGAGGGGAGATCAATCCATTGAGCCAGTTGATAGGATGTGATCGCACTCAGTACGGCATGGTGATATACATAATCATGTTCTTGCATTACTCGTGGACTGAAAGTAAGCACATTATATTGTTTGAGATGTGCAAACACAGCCTCCAACTGTGTACGTAACTCATAGATCGGTAATTCAGCCGCCAGAGAGGACAGGAAAGCATTTTTCGTTAGTCCGACCATCTTCTCATACTCATCCTGCAAAGACGTTACTACAGAAGCTGTAGTGACGTTCCCTGTCTTCCCTGCCCGTTCAGCATTGTTATCATTGGCAGAACTTCCTGCGGACACAGATGCACCTTTGGTCCCTGTACTACTCGACGCCATTCTTTCTTGTTCAATATCTACCTGTTGAATCATAAAGGCTCTGAGCACTTCCATATCCTTGGGTAAAATGACCTTCCCCTTCTGAAGCAGAACGTTGCCGCGAAGTGTTTGTACATCACTCCCAAGTTTGAGTCCTGGTTTGACTTCTGACAGGGTGATTAATCCCATGTGTATTCCCCTCACTCATCGTTCTTCTATGTTAATACAAACAAGACCATAGTCCCGGTTTTTCATGATATTTCCCATTATATTACTCAGGAATCAGGCTGTACATCCCAGATTCGGAAGAATAGATTCCTTTATACAAACAAAAGGGCTCCCCGTGGGAGCCCTCGCAATCTTCTTCCAATCTCAAAGAGATCAGTCTTTATAAAATTCTATTTTATGCTTCCGAACCAGAATCGTCGTCGCCCTCAACTTCATTAACCTCAGCGTCAGAAACGGTGCCTTCTTCCAAGCTTACTACCGGAGCTTGGGACTCCTCACCTTCCAAGCCTTCAAGCGACTCATCGTCTGGTTCCTCTTCATTTTTGTCAATTCGGCTGACTGTAGCTACTGAATCCTCGTCACGAATATGAATCAGCTTCACACCCTGCGTGTATCGACCCATAGTGGATATGCCTTCCATGCTCATCCGGATCAACGTACCGCTAGACGTGATAATCATCAGATCCTCTTCGGTTTTAACCATTTTGAGGCTGACTACTGAGCCGTTCTTCTCTGTGACATTAATAGTCTTGATCCCTTTACCGCCACGAGTCTGCATCCGATAATCACTGACAGGTGTACGTTTACCGTAACCTTTGGCTGTAACGATCAGAACATCAAGCTCTTTATCAACTACATCCATGCCGATAACAGCATCCTGTTCATCCAATGTAATCCCTTTGACCCCGGTTGCGCTACGTCCCATGGAACGTACGTTGCCTTCCGAGAATCGAATAGACATTCCGTGAGCTGTACCCATAATGATCTCTTGCAATCCATCGGTCAGCTTAACATCGATCAGAACGTCATCATCACGTAAGGAAATACCGATCAAGCCGCCTTTGCGAATATTGGTGTAATCCTCAAGTGGCGTCTTCTTCACAACCCCTTGGCGGGTAGCAAAGAACAAGTATCGGTCACTTTCGAATTCCTGGACCGGAATTACGGCATTGACCGATTCGCCCTGCTCGATCTGGATCAGGTTGATAATCGGCGTTCCCCGTGCGGTACGTCCAAGCTCTGGAATCTCGTAAGCTTTGAGACGGTACACTTTACCTTTGTCAGTGAAGAACATGAGGTAATTGTGGGAGTTGGTCACAAACAGATGCTCGACAAAGTCGGTATCTTTCGTATCCATACCCACGACCCCACGTCCACCACGTTTCTGGCTGCGGTATGTGGATACCGGCAGACGTTTCACGTAGCCTGTATGAGTAATCGTAATGATAACCTCTTCACGTGGAATCAGGTCCTCATCCAGAATGCTCTCTTCACCTACAGTGATCTCCGTACGACGATCATCGCTGAAGCGGTCGCGGATCTCTTGCAGCTCCGTACTGATAATCTCAAGCACCAGATGCTCATTGGCCAGAATTTCGCGATACTCTCTGATTTTGACCATCAGTTCGTTATATTCATTTTCAATACGTTCGCGTTCCAGACCTGTGAGGCGTTGCAAACGCATATCGAGAATAGCTTGAGCCTGATCATGACTGAGTGAGAAGCGCTCAATCAAACCTTCTCTTGCTGCATCCGCATTACTGGATGAACGAATCAACGTAATAATCTCGTCGATATGATCCAGCGCAATACGTAAACCTTCTAGAATGTGTGCACGAGCTTCAGCCTTTTTCAGTTCAAACTGCGTACGTCTGCGAATAACCTCAATCTGATGTTGCAGGTAGTGATACAACACTTCGCGCAAGTTCAGGATTTTAGGTTCTTTATTAACAATCGCAAGCATGTTAATCCCAAAAGTGGATTGCATCGATGTATGTTTGTACAGGTTGTTCAGGACAACCCCCGGATTCACGTCTCTGCGAAGCTCAATTACAACCCGCATACCATTACGGTCAGACTCATCACGAAGGTCAGTAATGCCATCAATCTTTTTATCACGTACCAACTCGGCGATTTTCTCAACGAGTCTCGCCTTGTTTACCTGATAAGGCAGTTCCGTAACGATAATTCGCGCCTTGTTGTTATTCTCTTCGATGTTGGTTTTGGCCCGCATCGTTACAGAACCACGTCCAGTCTGATACGCCTGGCGAATACCTGAACGGCCCAAGATGTAGCCGGACGTAGGGAAGTCTGGTCCTTGAATGTAATCCATGAGCTCCATGGATGTAATGTCCGGATTTTGAATCATGGCCTGTACACCATCAATGACCTCGCCCAGATTATGAGGAGGAATATTGGTGGCCATACCTACCGCGATCCCGCCGACCCCATTGACAAGCAAGTTAGGAAAACGAGCAGGCAGAACGATTGGCTCATGTTCTTCACCGTCATAGTTCGGCTGGAAATCAATCGTATCCTTGTTGATGTCTCTGAGCATTTCCATAGCAATCTTGGACAAACGTGCTTCGGTGTAACGCATAGCTGCTGCCATATCACCATCGACCGATCCAAAGTTACCATGTCCATCTACATGCATATATCGCAGGGAGAAATCCTGTGCCATCCGTACCATCGTCTCGTAAACAGCAGAGTCACCGTGTGGGTGATACTTACCGATAACTTCGCCGACGATTCTGGCTGATTTTTTATGTGGTTTATCGGGTGTCATGCCGAGCTCTGACATCGCGTACAGAATACGCCGGTGAACCGGCTTCAATCCATCACGCACGTCAGGTAAGGCACGGCTAACGATGATGCTCATCGCATAATCCATAAACGATTCACGCATCTCGACGCCTATATCCCGATCTGTAATCTGAGAGTTCATTTCTTCCGCCATGCTGGACCTCCTTCTTGTCCTTCAACAAACGTTCCATTCCGTCATGCAAAAAATTGATTATATGTGAAAAGCCTAACAAGGCTAAAACCGCGCAAGAACGTTACTCTTTATTATATTACTTTCACAAAAGTTACACAATTAAACGTTCGCTGGGCAATAGCCTTTCTTCCGGGAACTTCTGCGTGTATGGGGATACGCCCTGCCTTCCTCCCCAATTGCACATACAATGCTAGAAAAACGGCATATGTACTGTGCCTACCGAGGCTAAAGCCGTTCCCGTCCTACGATCAAACTGCAAATTGTGCAGCTCATCGCACAAAACGCCATATTTCTCTATTATACCACTGAAATCGTCTCTTGTCCTTTGATTTCTCCGTGTCTGTCCCTCTTTAGAACTGAGCAAAACATGAAAGGACTGATGGATCTTGGGTATCCAACGCGTCTCCAGCAAATGGGCCAAAACAGCTGTGTTACAACGCAGTCGCATTGTGAATGAATATATCCCAGTGACCCGAAAATATAGCCGTCAAACTCTCGAACGAATGACTGAATTATTTGAGTCAAACTATATCAAACCGGACCGTGGTACTTACGGTAATGGCGTTATGCGAGTAAAAACAACCCGTTTATACGAACCTGTCGTTCATTCAGAAGATTCCACCACAGATGCGGAGGTTCCGGAAGAACCTACTGATCGGGACCTGCCTGATGAACCGGAAGCAAGTGCTGTTATCTCCAGAGATACCTATCTCACAACAACATATCAACTCCAATACGGTACAGAGGAGAGATCATTTCATTCCCTGGACGAACTCGAACGAGCACTGAATGATCGCATTCAGGAACGTGATTATATCATTCAACAGGGAATATCGCTGATGAAGCATGGAGATTTGCCTTTTGACTTGCGTGTGTTAACTCAGAAAAATCTGCAACACAACTGGGAAACAACAGGTATTCTGGGACGTGTTGCTGCGCCGGGCAAAATTATCACCAACATTCACGGTGGTGGGCGATTGGCCACGTTTGAAGAACTCGTACTCCCCCATCTTCACCAGGATGGCTTCAAAAAACTTCGCACAGAGCTGTACCGCTTAGGTATTCATACCGCTGTGCAATTGCAAACATCATTTCCAAGGCTCAAAGAGATTGGTATTGATATTGCGCTAGACGAAGCAGGGCGTCCCTGGATTCTTGAAGTCAACACACTGCCAGGCATTTATGCCTTTGGCTTATTACCGGACAAGGAGGCATACCGGAAGATTAAACGTTATGCGATTGCATACGGTCGTTTGCCCTCCAAAAAGAGTAGGAGCTCTCGTACATCCCCTAAAGCACAGGCCTCATCTGCCAAAAAACGTGTTCGCAGATAACAAAGGGATACGGAAGTCTATGTCTACTGCCTTCCCTATTCCATACTTCCCCTAATATAAAAAGGCGCCCTCGCAGGCGCCTCTTCGAATATGTTAAATGTCGAGGTTTTTCACGTATTTTGCATTTTCCTGGATAAAGTCACGACGCGGTTCAACGTTATCCCCCATCAGGGTGTCAAACATGGCATCAGCAAGGATGGCATCATTAATCGATACTTGCATCATGGTCCGACTCTCCGGATCCATCGTCGTTTCCCACAATTGTCCGGCATTCATCTCGCCAAGACCTTTGTAACGCTGAACGTTGAATTTTGCATTTTCGCCGAGCGTTGCAATAATTTCATCGCGCTCTTTCTCGGAACCGGCATAACGAATCACTTTGTTACGCTCAATCTTGAACAATGGCGGTTGTGCAATATATACATAACCTGCCTCAATGATTTTGCGCATGTACCGATACAGGAATGTCAGCAATAGTGTTCGGATATGAGCACCATCGACGTCGGCATCGGTCATCAAAATGATTTTGTGATAGCGGGCTTTGGCAATATCGAAGTCATCACCAATACCTGTACCCATTGCTGTAATAATTGCTCTAATCTCCGCATTCCCCAAGATCCGGTCGAGACGAGCTTTTTCCACGTTCAAAATCTTACCACGCAGCGGCAAAATCGCTTGGAAATGACGATCCCGGCCTTGCTTCGCTGATCCGCCGGCGGAGTCACCTTCGACGATGTACAATTCGCTGATTGAAGCATCCTTGGATGAACAGTCTGCCAGTTTACCTGGAAGTGAGCTTACTTCGAGTGCACCTTTACGACGTGTCAGTTCACGGGCTTTACGGGCAGCTTCACGCGCACGTGCTGCTTGCAGCCCTTTTTCCAAAATGCGACGGGATACGGAAGGATTCTCTTCCAGGAACTCCTGCAGCTTCTCGGCAAACAAGGATTCGACAATCCCACGCACTTCGCTGTTGCCCAGCTTGGTCTTTGTCTGTCCTTCAAATTGCGGTTCCGGAATCTTGACCGAAATAATAGCTGTCAAGCCTTCACGCACGTCATCCCCGGAAAGGTTCCCCGTGCTGTCCTTGATTACCCCTGCCTTACGGGCATAGTCATTGATAATCCGCGTAAGGGCACTCTTGAAACCTGATTCATGCGTTCCGCCCTCATGCGTGTTGATATTGTTGGCGAAGGAATAGATGTTCTCGGTGTAGTTGTCATTGTATTGCAGAGCAACTTCCACCTGGATGTTATCTCTGGAACCTTCAACGTAAATTGGATTCTCATGCAATACTTCGCGCTTCTGGTTGAGGAAGGAGACGTATTCGATAATGCCGCCTTCGTACAGGAATGAGTTGGTTGCACCTGTACGCTCATCGGTCAGTGTAAGACCAATACCCTTGTTCAGGAACGCCAGCTCACGAATACGGGCAAGCAAGATGTCATAGTCGTAAACTCTCGTTTCCGTGAAAATTTCAGGATCCGGGTGGAACCTAACCGTTGTTCCGGTTTCGTCGGTTGTACCGATCGTTCTCAGGTCATACTGCGGAGTACCACGACGGTATTCCTGTTGATAGACATGCCCGTCAACCTTAACTGTGACAACAACTTTTTCGGATAGTGCGTTAACTACGGATACACCTACACCGTGCAGACCACCGGATACTTTGTACCCGCCGCCACCAAACTTACCTCCTGCATGGAGGACGGTCATAACGACCTCAAGCGCAGGACGTTTCATTTTGGCATGTTCACCGACAGGAATCCCACGTCCGTTATCGACAACAGTGACACTGTTGTCTTCATGGATAGTAACCTCGATATGGTCACAATAACCTGCGAGCGCTTCATCGATACTGTTGTCCACTACTTCCCAGACCAGATGATGCAGACCTTTGGAACTGGTGGAACCGATATACATCCCCGGACGTTTCCGTACGGCTTCCAGTCCTTCAAGAACCTGAATTTCATCTGCACCATATGACGGTTGATTCATAGACATGCTTTCACCTACTTCTATAAGATTCAATATCGTAATTATGCGTTAACTAAGAATGTTTACTGAAAAAGGCAATGTACTTCATTCCAGCCAGCTGTCCAAATTAAAGACAAGCAGCAAAAGACACACCTTTTATGCCACACAACCGCTAGAGATCAGGAAAAATGTGAGCCCGCTTCTTCAGCGTGGCTGAGGAGATCGGCGAGTAGTACACAATGTTTTTGGTCACCACAATGGACTTGGCTTCCTCTTCCCCAATGTGTTCCACGGTTTTTTCCTGCTCGGCATGTGTCACATACTGCTTGGAGATCTTTGAGGATTTTTCAATCGATATATCAAAAATAGCGACCAATTCGGAAGAACGGATGATCTTCTCACCGCCCAGATGAATGTACATAAGCCCTCACTCCTTAGCGTTCAACCTGTCCGGCATGAACATGATAAATACTGGCATCTTTGAGCTTGTCAACGTTCAGGCTCTCGATCCCCGTAGCTGTAATAAAGGTTTGCACCTTGCTCTGGAACGTTTCGATCAGCTGCGTCTGGCGAAAAGGGTCCAGCTCTGACAGAACATCATCCAGCAGCAGGACCGGATATTCTCCGATTTCTTCGTGAATCAGTTCGATTTCCGCAAGTTTAAGGGACAACGCCGTTGTGCGCTGCTGCCCCTGCGAGCCATATGTTTGTACTTCCCGATCGTTAATGAAAAAGGACAGGTCATCCCGATGCGGCCCACTAAGGGTTGTGCCTCGGCGAATCTCCTGCTCTTTCATTTGTGATAATTTTATCATAAATTGGTCCATTAAGACAGCTTCATCTTCCTCAGTGGCTTCGCTGAAGGACGGAAGATAGGCCAGGCGCAAGACTTCTCCGCCTCCGGTGATCCCCTGATGAATCGTTTCTGCCCACTTTTGCAGTTTCTTTATGAATTGTTTCCTTTTTTTGACGATCTTAACACCATGCTCAACCAGTTGTTCATTCCAAACCTCAAGCATGGTCTGGGCTGATGCCCCTTGTCCCCAAAGTTGCTTAAGCAAATTGTTTCGTTGGACGAGCACTTTTTGGTATTGCTGCAGGTGATACAGGTAACCTGGTGCAACCTGTCCAATCTCCATGTCAAGAAACCGGCGGCGGACCCCCGGTGTGCCTTTTACAATCTCCAGATCCTCCGGTGCAAACATCACAACATTGAGCGCTCCGACAAAATCACTTAACTTGCGCTGCTCCAGGCCGTTAATCTTTGCTTTTTTGCCTTGTTGCGACAAAGATAGCTCAAGCTTGACCGATCCGTACTTTTTGTCGACCTCTGCTGCAAGTCTGGCACGTTCCTCACCGAAACGGATTAACTCCTTGTCACGGGATGTACGGTGGCTCTTGGTGAGTGCAAGTACAAAAATCGCCTCTGCAAGATTGGTCTTGCCTTGGGCATTTTGCCCGATCAACAAGTTTACGGGACCAAAAGAATCCAGTCTCAGATGTTCATAATTGCGGAAATTCTGCAGATCAATGCTGTTCACAAACACGCGGTAACCTCCCTTTTATCCCGTCCGTCAGGAGGCAGCAGGATCGAACTGGTCTTCTTATTCTGCAGCAACTTCGAATGTGCCTTCTCCGTCCACTTCAACGATATCCCCAGGGTATAACTTACGTCCCCGTCGTTCCTCAGGCTCTTTATTCACACGTACAAGTCCTTCCTGAAGCAGAGCTTTGGCCATACCTCCAGTTGGGATGCAATCAGCCAGTTTCAAAAATTGATCAAGCTTAATATATTCCGTACGAATCGTAACTTGGTTCACTGTGATCTTCCTTTCGTTAGTTGGTCGTCCGATATGGCAATATCACGTAAAGGCTGTGACTGTCATCCAGCGGTTTCAAGATGATTGGACTCATGACTCCTGTAAAAGCGATCATCAGCTGCTCACTTTCAACAACTTTCAGCACATCCAGCATGTATTTGGAGTTGAATGAGATTTTTAACGGGTCTCCTGTAAACTCGGCAGGTTCGATTTCTTCTCTTACTTTACCTAGCTCGGAAGAGCTTGAAGAAATTTCAACGGATCCAGAATCCATCGTTTGCATACGCACGATGTTTGTTTTCTCTTCACGCGACAGCAAATAAGCCCGGTCAATGGATTCACTTAATTTTTTTGTATCTAAAACAAGTTCTGTTTTGTATGACGTTGGAATAATTCTAGAAGTATCCGGATATGTTCCGTCCAAAATACGGGAGTAAAACAATACACGGTCGATTTTGAACAGGACCTGGTTATCTGCAACAACGATATCCACAAGGGTATTTTGATCCGGAACAATTTTGCTGAGCTCATTCAGCGTTTTACCGGAAATAACCACGTTGTTGAAGCGGATACCTTCTGCATTATCCAGCATTGCTGATCGAGTAGCAAGACGGTGACGGTCTGTTGCCACAAATTTCAATTCGTTGTCACCCAAACTCCAGAGTACACCTGTCAGGATTGGAGTAGTCTCATGTGTGGAAATGGAGAAGACCGTTTGTTTGATCATATTTTTCAACAAATCTCCTGGAATGGAGACCGTTTGATTTTCTTCGATGCTTGGCAGTACCGGGAATTCTTCCGGATCGAGACCTACCAGTTGAATCTCGGTAGCCCCTGCGGAGATAAAGGTGTTGAAGTTCTCTTTGACTTCCATGTGCACTTCCTGTGATGGCAGCTTCTTGATGATCTCCACGAAAAACTTGGCTGGCAAAACTACACTGCCGGGTTGATCTACCTGAACTACGCTTTTATCTCCATCTTCAAGCGGGATGAAGGATTGAATGGATATATCGGTGTCACTTGCTGTCAATGTTACACCTTGATGATTCACGTCGAATTTGATACCGCTCAGAATCGGAATTGTCGTACGGCTCGAGATCGCTTTGGATACTTGCTGTATGGAATCGTTTAAGTAGTTTTTCATTATGCTGATTTTCATGGTTTCACTCCTAGCTGATTTTTTGGGTGTTGGGGTGTTAAAAGGTGTTTTTCAAAGGCCGAAGGCTAAGCTCCGAAATGGCTATTTTGGAGATGATATCTTTAAGATCTTTTTAGTAATAATAGTAATAGGGGCACTGAATATGTGGATAAGTGGGTATAAACCCGTACACCCAAGCCTATCCACATGTGTATACGTTGTGCATAGGCTTGGGACTTGTTCAGGTTGGATTCTTGATTTTTTCGGTTAAGTTGTTGATAACTTTATAGAGATCCTGATCGTTTTTAATCGCTTGGGAGATTTTTTCGTGAGCATGTATGACAGTGGTGTGATCTCGTCCTCCGAATGCTTCCCCGATTTTGGGTAGAGAAAAGTCTGTCAGTTCACGAGAGAGATACATGGCAATCTGTCTTGGAAAAGCAACTGCCTTGGTCCGTTTCCGTGCTTTGAAATCTTCAAGCTTAAGGCTATAATACTCGCCGACCTTTTGTTGGATGTCATGAATAGTGATCATTTTGGGACGACTGGAAGGAATAATATCCTTCAGTGCTTCAGCTGCCAGATGAGTGGTTACATCTTGATTAGTCAGTGAAGAATAAGCAACGACCCGAATCAGGGCACCTTCCAGTTCACGGATGTTGGTGTCAATCTGGTTGGCAATGTACATCATCGCTTCATTCGGAATATCCAAGTTTTCCGCACGTGCCTTTTTCCGCAAAATTGCGATCCTTGTCTCCAAATCTGGAGGCTGGATATCCGTAATTAACCCCCATTCAAAGCGAGAACGAAGCCGTTCTTCCAGTGTCGGAATTTCCTTCGGTGGTCTATCGCTGGAGATGATAATCTGCTTCCGTTCCTCATGCAGCGCATTAAACGTATGGAAAAATTCCTCTTGTGTTGATTCCTTTCCCGCCAAAAACTGAATATCATCAATGAGCAAAATGTCGACGCTCCGGTATTTGTTACGGAAGCTCTCCCCGCGGTTGTCACGGATAGAGTTAATGAATTCGTTCGTGAATTTCTCAGACGACAAATAAACGACTTTGCTGCCCGGATCATGCTCCAGAACGTAATGTCCGATCGCATGCATCAAGTGAGTTTTACCGAGACCTACACCCCCATACAGAAAGAGAGGGTTGTAAGCTTTGGCGGGCGCTTCAGCGACCGCCAGCGATGCGGCATGGGCAAAACGGTTGCCCGGCCCGATGACAAATGTATCGAACGTATATTTCGGATTCAGCATGCTGAGTACCGCTTCTTCCTGTACAACTGTAGGCGTTGGTGCCGGCAGTTGCGGGTCCGGTTCAGCAGGCTTGTTCTCTTCGATGACAAATTTCACATCGACTTGCTTGCCAAGCAGCTCGTATACCGTCGAGCCAACCAATTTGGTGTAACGGCTCTCCAGCCATTCGACGGCAAACGTGGTTGGTGCGGAAATGACGATTGAACGATCATTAAGCTTGGTGGCTTTGGTTGCTTTGAACCAGGTGTCAAAGCTGGGTTTGCTGAGTTTGTTTTGTATGATTGATAAAATTTGCTGCCATAAATCGGAAGTATGGCTGTCCACAGACTGTCACTCCTTTTACATGTTCCAAGTGTGGCTTAAGCCATGATGCAGTGTCGAAATACGAGATATATTGTTGAATTTATCCCCAAACCCCCGCAGGTCGAAAACAAAAAAAGTATGAACAACGGAAAATTGTTCACAACTTTATCCACAGGCTGTTGATAATATTATGGGTCAGATCACATATTCACATCCAAAAGTAATACAATCATAGCAAAAGAAACCCCGCATTTCAACGTATCGCGTGATTTTATCCACAAATTCAATAACTTGTGTATAATTTTTAGTCACAACACAATATATTGTTTATAAACTGTTTAATTTTCGACAGAATGACCCAAAAACCAAAAATGTTTTATACACAGGTTATCCGTCAAATGATGCCAAATTGTGTGTAAAAGTATTCTTCGTTTGTGAATAACCTGTCTGTGGATAACCATGAAGTGAAAATGAAGTATGATTGAGATCGGAAAAAGCCTGACCCCTCACCCTCGTGTTTTTTTGCCAATGGGGTGATAATGAAAGCGACGAATTCAGTGTCTGGATGGGAGACGGAGAAGGGAGTAAACTCAATGCTTTTAATTGAACAAGATCAGTGATGTATTTTCTGAGCAGATGGTAATTCTGTGACGGCAATGTATAAGAATAATGGACATAGATGATTTCATTTTGAGACATATGTATGTGAATTATTAGGATCAAGAGGTAAGCTGATGCTCGAATATGGAGGTTGAAGTGTATGAATGTATAATATGAATTCAAAGGATAGATTATGCGTGTATAGCAAAAGAGGTTGTCGCCCAAAACCGATTTTTGGTTTTGGGCGACAACCTCTTTTTTTGGTGCAGAGACGAAGTATGGATTGATGATTTAGAGACGGGGAAGGGACATCTTACGCTGGAATTCAGCGATATCTGCGTATTCCTCTTCCAGTTTGCGAGAGATCCGAATAAAGATGGGCAGCAGCTCCTGGTAGACTACAGCATTCTCTTTGACAGGGGTATGCCGATGCGTTGTACCCACCATGGAAGAAACGGCATGAAGCGATTGGATCCGCCCTGTAGCGTACAAACCAAGCACGACGGCACCCAGACAGGAACTTTCGAAACTCTCGGGTACAACCACTTCCTGATTGAAGATATCGGACATCATCTGGCGCCAGAGAGGAGAACGCGCAAACCCACCTGTGGCTTGAATAGAGGTAGGTTGCCCAATCTGTTCTTCCATAGCTAGCAGTACCGTGTATAGGTTGAAAATAACCCCTTCCAGGACAGCACGGATCATATGCTCTTTCTGGTGATGGAGGGTTAAGCCAAAAAAGGAACCACGGGCATCGGGATTCCATAAAGGGGCACGTTCGCCCGAAAGGTACGGATGAAACAGAAGTCCTTCCGATCCCGGCCGGACACGTTCGGCAATTTTGGTCAGCACATCATAGGAATTGATGCCAAGTCGCTTCGCTGTCTCCACTTCAGACGCAGCGAATTCATCCCGTACCCAACGAAACAGCATGCCACCGTTATTCACAGGTCCACCAATGACCCAAAGATTCTCTGTGAGGGCATAACAGAAGGTTCGACCTTTGGGATCGGTAACCGGACGGTCTACAACGGTACGAATGGCACCGCTGGTTCCGATGGTTGCTGCGACAACACCAGGTTCAATGGCGTTTACGCCGAGATTGGATAAAACCCCGTCACTTGCGCCAATAACAAAGGGTGTGGAGGGGGAGAGAGCCATTTTTTCAGCCGCTTCGTGATTCATTCCTTCTAATATATGTGTTGTGGGCACGAGCTTCGAGAGATGTTCTGGTGTAATGCCTGCAATCTCAAGGGCTTCCACGTCCCAGTCCAGTTGTTCCAGATTGAGCAAACCTGTGCAAGAAGCAATGGAATGGTCGACGACATATTGTCCGAATAGACGGAAGAACAGATATTCTTTAATAGAAATAAATTTCGCTGTACGCTCAAAAATTTCAGGCTCATCGTGGCGCAGCCACATTAATTTGGTCAGTGGTGACATGGGATGGATGGGCGTACCTGTGCGCAGATAGATGCGATGCCCCAATCCATTCTCTTGCAGCTGGGCAGACCATGCTGCACTTCGATTATCCGCCCAGGTGATGCAACGGGTTAAGGGTGTGTTATCCTGTCCCATGGCAATGACACTATGCATAGCCGAGCTGCAGGATACAAACAGGATCTGCTCGGCAGCAACACCACTCTGTTCCATGACTCCACGCACAGAGCGGAGGGCCGCTTGCACAATCTCTTCAGGGTCCTGTTCGGCAACATCGGGTGCAGGGGTGTACAAAGGGTACTCCTGTGTTGAGGTGCTGATGACGGAGCCTTGCTCGGTAAATAACACGGATTTGGTACTGGTTGTACCAATATCGATCCCAATCATATAGTTGTTCATGTATTTAATCCTTCTTTCTCCAGAAAGCGATGAGATTTTAATTTCTTTCTACTATAGAGACCCCATTTATACCACTGTACTCAGAAGCAAAATAAAGATCAGTCCAACCACGGATAATAGTGTTTCCATAACGGTCCACGTTTTCAATGTCTGGGAAACGCTCATATTAAAGAATTCTTTGATCATCCAGAATCCCGCATCATTCACATGAGACAAGATGAGCGACCCTGCACCTGTAGCGAGTACAACCAGCTCAATATTGACACCTGGTGTGAGTGCAAGCACTGGAGCGACAATGCCGGCAGCAGTTGTCATGGCTACGGTTGCTGAACCGGTAGCTACACGAATGAGCGCAGCGACAAGCCAGGCAAACAGGATGATGTTGATGTTGGCATGGGTAGCGACATCAGCAATGGCGTTACCTACACCACTATTGATCAATACCTGTTTGAAGGCACCGCCTCCACCAATGATGAGAATGATGGTCGCCGTAGGTGCCAGACATTCACTGGTGAAGCGAGAGATATCATGTTTGGTGAATCCACGTGCAAAGCCTAGTGAAAAGAGGGCAAACACAACTGAAATGAGCAGAGCAATGATCTCATGACCGATAAATTCACTGAAAACAGTGAAGCCGCTCGTGGCATTTGGGTCAATGATGCTTGCTATGGAACCAATCAGCATCAAAATAACCGGCAGCAATATGGTAAACAGGGTAATACCAAACCCGGGCATGTTGCTGTTTGTTTTGGTTGCGAATTGTTCAGCCAGTTCAGCTGGCGGTTCGGTGTGTATTCTTTTACCTATAAATTTACCAAACAAAGGACCTGCAATAATTGCTGTAGGAATACCAACAATCAGGGAGTACAAAATGGTTTTACCCAGATCCGCGCTGTAGGCTTCAATCGCTATCATTGGCGCGGGGTGGGGAGGAACCAAACCGTGAACAGTCGACAGACCGGCCAAAATGGGAATACCGATCTGAAGCAGAGACATATTAGTTTTGCGTGCAACGGTGAAGATGATCGGAATCATCAAAATTACGCCGACTTCGAAGAAAACAGGAATACCAACGATAAATCCAACAATCATCATGGCCCAGTGCACACGTTTCACACCAAACCGATCCACCAATGTAGTTGCAATGCGCTCGGCACCACCAGATTCGGCCATCATCTTACCAAGCATCGTACCGAGAGCAATAACAATTGCGATGGTTCCAAGTGTGCCGCCAAGTCCCCCGGTAATGGAAGAGATTACATCGGCAGGTTTCATGCCTGTAAGCAAACCAAGCATTAATGCGGACAACAGCAGGGTGATAAAGGGATTCCATTTATACTTGGAGATCAAAACGATCAGAAAAACGATCGCAATTAACGTCCAGATCAATAATGTTGCGTTGTGGGATAGTCCAAAAAGAGTGCTCATGATGTTGTGTGCTCCTTTATTTCTGATATAGAACGCTTACAAGTAAAATTATCGTCAACAATTAATTGTGTGCCAGTACTGCAGAAGGTGTTGGCGAAAAAATGTAGTTTTATCATGCCCAAATTTGAAACAAAATCGCATTTTGTATACTTGTCGACAAGTTAAGCCGCAATCACTCACAGCGGATATGATTGCAAACACCCTGCTCCTTTTAGGAATCAAAGCTTTCGTGCAGGGTTTTACCGGAATCCTGGAAATACGTGCGGACTCCAGCCTGAATGAGCATTTTGTCACCGGATTCAAGTGCTTCAACGAGCAAACGGTGTTTTTCAATTACAGCGCTTACTTTCTGCTCACCTTGAACAAATACTCTGCGCGTCGTGAGCAGCATAACGGTCATCACAACATATCGAATACTCTTCCATAGATGTGAAATACGGGAATGCTGAGCAGCCTCAATGATGGTTTCGTGGAAAACGAGATCCTGATAGGCAAATTCGACGGCGTCCTGATGCCGTCCAGCAAGTTGCATTTTGTCGATCACGTTACGCAGCTGGGTGATTAATGATTCTGGGACTTCACCAGCGAGTCGCTGCTGCACAAAACTTTCAATCAGGAAACGGACATCATACAATTCTTCGACATCCTTGATTCGTAGTCCAATGACAACAACACCCATACGTTCAAGTCGAATAAGTCCTTCATTGGACAATGTTCGTAACGCTTCTCGGACAGGTGAACGACTGCTGTCAAAATCAGCCGCAATTCGATTTTCCGACAAAATCTCTCCAGGTCGAAGGGTACCGCTAATGATCCGCAGCCTTAATTCGCAGGCAATAGCTTCGCCACGGGAAGCCCCTTGAAGCCAGGAAGAAGGAAATAACATATGGCTAACGCTCCTATTAATAAGTAATCAGTTCATTACTGATCATAACATAACTATTTTGCAGACTGGACATTCAGTTCAATCCATAGTCTGTAGCCACAAGCTAACGGCTAATGTTTTTTTCAAAGGACTACTTGTATACAAGATGTGATTTTTATCCTACACCTTTCTCAAAAGCTTGTAAACCATAATTGAAGCGGATACAACATTATTGGAATTCGGCAATATCAATAGCCTATAATCATTATCCACATGTGAATAACTTCAAACAGAATGGAATAAAGGAGATAGCAGGCATTGGAGGGTGTGGATAACTATAAATGATGAAATATGGTGTTCTGATTAGGGTCTGGGGATAACTTTCAGGACTCTCTTTGAGGCTTGGTAACGGGATTCAAGTGAACGGACTGTGGTCATTACTTTGGATGAGCTGGAGAGGATATATAAAAGAGGGAGAAGCTGTGCGTCTTGCAGTTGACTTTTGCAGGTGGACATGGTTAAATATATAAAGGTGTTTTCTGTGAAGATGAAAGTGATTCATCACATAAGTATTTCCTTGTGAGGAGGTGCAATACATTGAGACCTACATTCAAACCGAACGTTAGCAAACGTAAAAAAGTTCATGGTTTCCGGAAAAGAATGAGCACGAGCAACGGCCGTAAAATTTTGGCCGCACGTCGCCTTAAAGGCCGTAAAAACCTGAGTGCTTAATGCATTGAAGACCACCGAGGTGGTCTTTTTTTTCTTAATGAGCTCAATTCAGACTGGATGCTGGTACAGATCAGGTCTGAAAGGTCTGCGAAAAAGTGCTGAACACACACGATGTATGTGGAGTGAGTTTTCCATTTTACGAAAACTTACCTTTATATAAGGATGAATGTTGTTTCGTTTCATTTGGCCGAGTAGCAATTATCCCGGATGAATGATTATGCGGTTCAATTAGCCGATCAACAATTCGTCCAAATGAAGTTGTCGCCAAGACGGTTTACCGTCATTCAAGAAAGCCTATACTAAATCAGTAATGAGGCCTCCGTCAATAACAATGATGGAGAACAGCAAGGAGAAGTGCCGTGTATAAAAGACTGCGTCTACGAAACCGGGCGGACTTTAGCCGCGTATACCGGTATGGAAAATCGTTTGCCAATCATCAATTCGTGGTGTATGGCTGTCGCCGTAAAGATACGGAACAATTCCGGGTCGGTGTATCCTGCAGCAAGAAAATCGGAAACGCTGTCGTACGCAACCGGATGAGACGCATGATTAAGGAAATTGTTCGTCATCATGAACATGAGATCGTTACGCAGATGGATCTGATTTTTATCGTCAGAAAAGGTGCGCTGGACATGCCCTATAAGGAAATGGAAAAAAGCCTGCTCCATGCGATGCGCAAGGGCTCACTTTTGAAGTCAAGTAAGCGGTAAGCTTCGGTTTATTTGTCCTCCTAATTATGGTATGATTTACGGTGGAATGGAATGGTTAAGAGAGGGGTTATGAAGTGTCGCGATTGAAGACATCAAAGGGGAAGTGGATTCTCCTCATTGCAGTCATTGCAATGGTCACCGTACTCGCCGGATGTACTCCACAAGGAGCCGGGGTTACTACGGAAGATCTGAAGAACAGTGGCTCATTCTGGCAAAGTAATGTTGTATATTGGTTTTCACTAGCGCTCGATACATTCGCCAACTGGTTTAACGGTGAATATGGACTGGCTGTCCTCGTGATGGTGCTTATTGTACGGACATTGATTTTACCATTAACAATGAAACAAGTCCGTAGCTCCAAAGCCATGCAGGCAATTCAGCCGCAACTGAAGGAGATTCAAGCGAAGTATAAAGATACACCTGAGAAAGTTCAGCAAGAAACAATGAAGTTGTTTCAGGAGAACAAAGTTAATCCGATGGCTGGTTGTCTGCCGCTTATAATTCAGATGCCGATTTACATCGCACTTTATAACTCAATTTATGGTAACTCCAGTCTGAGAACCCATGATTTCTTGTGGCTCCAGCTCGGGGAACCGGATCACCTGTTTATTTTGCCAGTGCTTGCTGCCATCACAACATTCATTCAAACATGGATGATGATGCGGATGAACCCTGCACAGCAAGTTGGTCCGATGCAGTTTATGCTTTGGGTATACCCAATTTTGATCTTCGTGATGTCTTACCAGTTCCCGTCAGCACTTCCGCTGTACTGGTTCTACAGTAACATCTACACGATCGTGCAAAACTATTTCCTTTACCGGAATAATGATAAAATCGTGGCTGAGGTCAACGTGAAGCAGAATAGCTCTTCCAAAAATGGAGCTAAACGCAAAAACGGTGGCAAAGCGACCGTCTCTGGAAAAGGGTCGAAAGGGGCCAAAAAATCGAAATGACCAAAGTCATTACGTCAGGAAAAACCGTTGAAGATGCTGTAAACCAAGGATTGACCGAGCTTGGCGTAAGTCGGGACAAGGTCGAGATACAAGTGTTAGAGCAGCCGTCAAAAGGATTCCTGGGTTTGTTCGGGGTGAGGGCGGCCAAAGTAGAAGTGAAATTATTGCCTTTACCGGAAGTTGTTCCACAGCCGATCAAGCCAGCTGCATACAAACCTGAAGTAGATGCATTACTTGAGGATGTTGCAGCTAAAAATCCCTATGAAGAAGCGGTTGCTTTCTTGAAAGAGGTCGCAGCAGGTATGGGACTGGATGTTGAAGTGCATATCAAAAAACAGCGGGATGGACATATCTTCAATATTGCCGGCGAAGATCTGGGCATGATTATTGGCAGACGTGGACAAACGCTGGATGCGCTTCAGTATCTAACGAACATTGTAGCGAACCGATATTCGGAAAGCTTCGTTCGAATTGTGCTCGACGCGGAGAATTTCCGTCAACGTCGGCGGAAGACGCTGGAGGACCTGGCCGAAAGGTTGGCTGGACAAGCAATCCGTACCGGTAAGGAAGTTGTACTGGAACCAATGCCTCCACTCGAACGAAAAGTCATTCATGCAAAACTGCAAAACCACCCGCAGATTAAGACGTTAAGTAAGGGTGAAGAGCCTAATCGGCGTGTGGTTATTACGACGAAATAACACGAAATTGAAGACGCAATGGCTTCCTGCCCGGTGCAGAAGCCATTGCTTTTTTCGTACAGAAGCAATTTGATAAGGTGCGTTAGAACAAGTCAAGAGTGAACTTAATACGATAGGCAACATGTCATATGCTATATCATTAATAGATTTGAAAATGGATATGGCGTCCCCCGAGGGGCGGCAATTTTAAAATAGAGCAAGGAGAGATAAACCATGATCAGTGATACGATCACAGCGATATCAACGGCTGTCGGAGAGGCGGGCATCGCCGTGATCCGGGTCAGCGGCCCGGATGCAGTGTCGGAGACGGAAAAGATTTTTCGTAGTAAAACCCCTTTAACTCAGGCAGCATCTCACACGGTTCATTATGGTCATATCATAGATCCCGTTAATGGGGAAAAGATTGAGGAAGTACTGGTTACGGTAATGCGGGCACCACGCTCGTTCACAACAGAAGATGTGGTGGAGATCAGTGCGCATGGCGGTGTAGTGTCTGTTAAACGGGTCATGGACCTGTTGTTGCAACTTGATATTCGTCTGGCTGAACCCGGTGAGTTCACAAAGCGTGCTTTCCTTAATGGGCGGATTGATCTGTCTCAGGCTGAAGGTGTCATGGATCTTATTCGTTCCAAATCGGACAGGGCTTTCTCGGTTGCATTGAAACAGGTTGAAGGCAAACTGTCTTCCAAGTTGCGTGATCTACGATACACGTTGGTGGAAACACTGGCTCATATTGAAGTAAATATCGATTACCCCGAGCATGATGTGGAGTCGTTAACGTCTGATTTTATTAAAGAAAAGTCCAGTCAGGTTATGACTGAAATTGATAAATTGCTGACTACAGCAGAGCAAGGAAAGATCCTGCGAGAAGGTATCACGACTGCTATTGTTGGACGACCTAACGTAGGTAAATCCTCATTGATGAATACACTTGCGCAAGACAACCGGGCCATCGTCACGGACATTCCAGGAACAACTCGTGATGTGATCGAGGAGTTCATTACGATCAATAATATCCCGCTCAAGTTGCTTGATACGGCAGGAATCCGGGAAACGATGGACGTTGTAGAGAAGATCGGGGTAGAACGTTCTCGTTCTGCGGTAAGTGAAGCCGATCTGATCTTAATGGTTGTCAATGCTGCGGAGCCACTTCATCCCGATGAGATTGAATTATTGGAACAAATCCGCGGTAGACAATCGATAATCATTATGAATAAAATGGACTTAACGCCACAGGTAGAACGTGACGTGCTGCTTCGTTACATTCCGGAAGAACGGCTTGTACCGATGTCGGTGAAAGATGATCTGGGTGTGGATCGACTGGAAGATGCCATCTCTACGCTATTTTTCAGTGGTAAACTGGAGTCCGCAGACCTGACCTATGTCAGCAATGTGCGTCATATTGCTTTGCTCAAGAAAGCGAAGCAGTCCCTGGTTGATGCCTATGAAGCAGCAGAGCAGTTCATTCCAATCGATATGATTCAGATTGATGTTCGTTTGGCGTGGGAGCATTTGGGCGAGATTGTTGGAGATACAGCACATGATGCATTAATTGATCAGATTTTCTCCCAGTTCTGTCTAGGAAAGTAAAAAAATATACTGCGGATTGACTTGAATCGTAGTGTATGATGGAAAGGTACAATTTCTGCCTGTTGTCAAAGGATGGAATGATGTTGTAGCCATTACGTGTTGGTTTTATATAGATAGGAATGCAAGTTCCGAGGAACGGTTAGAAGTAGTTTCATTATTGTAGAACATGATCCGTCTGTGTGAGTTACACCAAATACAGCGGAATAAGGAGGTAAACGGGAATGGCTTTTGATGGCGGCAGTTATGATGTAATCGTCGTTGGTGCAGGACATGCTGGTGTGGAATCCGCGCTGGCCGCAGCTCGTATGGGGTCCAAAACACTAATGATTACGATCAATCTGGATATGGTGGCCTTTATGCCTTGTAACCCATCTATTGGGGGACCGGCCAAAGGACATGTTGTACGTGAGATTGATGCACTTGGTGGAGAAATGGGACGGAATATTGATAAAACCTTTATTCAGATGCGAATGCTTAACACGGGTAAAGGGCCTGCTGTTCACGCGCTTCGAGCTCAGGCAGATAAATTCTCCTACCAGCATAAAATGAAGGAAACGATGGAGAATGAACGTAATCTGACAATGCGTCAGGGTATGGTTGATCGACTGATCGTTGAAGACGGAAAATGTGTAGGCGTTGTGACTCAGACCGGAACAGAGTATCGGGCTAAAGCGGTCGTTCTGACGACAGGCACATACTTGCGTGGCAAAGTGATCATGGGTGAGTTGATGTATGAGAGTGGACCAAACAATCAACAACCATCTCTTAAATTGTCAGAGCATCTGCGTGAACTGGGCTTTGATCTGGTTCGTTTCAAAACAGGTACACCACCACGTGTGCATAAGGATACGATTGATTTTAGCAAAACCGAAATTCAGCCTGGCGATGATGAGCCGAAGTTCTTTTCCTATGAAACGGAATCTTCTGATAATGAGCAGTTGCCTTGCTGGTTGACGTATACATCTGTGGAAACACATCAGATTATTAATGATAATCTGCATCGTGCACCGATGTTTTCCGGTGTAATTGAAGGGACTGGACCGCGTTATTGCCCATCCATTGAGGATAAAATTGTCCGGTTCAGCGACAAACCGAAACATCAGATTTTCCTGGAGCCTGAAGGCAAAAATACATCGGAGTATTATGTGCAGGGACTATCTACAAGTCTGCCAGAAGATGTCCAACTTGCGGTTCTGCGCTCCATTCCAGGTATGGAAAAAGTGGAAATGATGCGTAACGGTTATGCGATTGAATACGATGCGATGGTGCCAACACAATTGTGGCCATCACTTGAAACCAAACGTCTGCCAGGTCTGTTCACAGCAGGTCAGATTAATGGTACTTCAGGTTATGAAGAAGCGGCTGGACAAGGCGTTATGGCTGGCATTAATGCAGCACGCAAAGTACAAGATAAAGAGCCGATCGTGCTTGATCGTTCTCAAGGTTATATTGGCGTGTTAATTGATGATTTGGTAACAAAGGGTACAAATGAACCGTATCGTCTGTTGACTTCACGCGCTGAATATCGTCTGTTACTTCGCCATGATAATGCAGATATGCGTTTGACGGAAATTGGACATGACATTGGCCTGATCCCTGAAGAGCGTTATGCGAAATTCCTGGATAAAAAGGCGAAAGTCGAGCAGGAAGTTGCACGTCTGAAAGTGGCTAAAGCTCGCCCGGTTGAAGTGAATGCCAAGCTGGAAGAGTACGGATCTACACCTATTCAGGATGGCAGTACGTTGCTTACCTTGTTGCGTCGCCCGGAGCTGGGGTATGAACTGATTGAACAGCTCTCACCATCTGAGGTAGAACTGACAGCAGATATGAAAGAACAAGTCGAAATACAAATTAAATATGCGGGTTATATTGAGAAACAATTGATTCACGTGGAACGTTTGCAAAAGATGGAGAAAAAGAAAATTCCGGACACCATCGTATATGATGAGATTCATGGTCTTGCTATGGAAGCCAAGCAGAAGCTCGCTACGATTCGTCCAATCTCGATTGGTCAGGCGTCTCGTATTGCTGGAGTTACTCCTGCCGACATCTCCATTCTGCTGGTCTACCTGGAGCATTATAACCGTGTAACCGCAGCAAGGGGACAATAATGGACGATATTCAACGGCAGCTTCAGCTGCGCTTGAAAGAACATGGGTTGGAACTGGGCGAACTCCAGTTGGAGCAATTCGAACTGTATTATCAGGAGCTGGTATCCTGGAATGAAAAGATGAATCTGACCGGAATTACGGATCGTGAGCAAGTGTATACCAAACATTTCTATGATTCGGTATCGCTGGCTTTTTATACTGACATGACCAAAGTGAATAAGCTTGCTGACATTGGATCTGGAGCGGGTTTTCCGGGATTACCCCTGAAGATCTGTTTCCCGCACATTAAGCTTACGATCATCGATTCATTGAATAAACGCATTGGCTTTCTACAGCATGTGGTAGATATCCTTGGCCTGACAGACGTAGAGTTGGTCCATGGACGTGCTGAAGAGATTGGACGCAAAGAAGGGTATCGTGACAGCTACGATCTCGTTACGGCGCGTGCAGTAGCCAAGCTGGCTGTGCTGAATGAATTCTGTCTTCCGTTTGTTCGTAAAAGTGGAATGTTCGCTGCGATGAAGGGCGGAGACCCCCGTGGGGAAATGAAGGAAGCGGAGTTCAGCTTCAATCAACTGAAAGGACGGGTTAAGGCCGTTCATCCATTCCAACTGCCAGTTGAAGAATCAGAGCGTCATATCATTCTGATTCAGAAATTTGATAAGACACCCCATAAGTATCCGCGCAAACCAGGCACTCCAATGAAGACTCCACTGATATAGTTACGTGATGGTTTTGAAGTGAGTCAAAATATAATATAATTTTAGACATAGATAAAGAGGATGTTTCACGTGAAACATTCTCTTTTTTTTGTTTTCTGAAATGGAGGACTGGATCAACATTACAGATACTCCGTATTACATACCTCTTGAAGAACCTGTAATGATGAATTTTACGTACACTAACTCATGAACAATTTCATTAATTGAATGTGTGCAAGTCGTCATATTTCCAATATTCACAAAGAAAAAGCAGGAAAATTAGCAGAGTTTAAAGAATAGGTAAGCATAGGATTATGATAGAAAAGATGATAGAATAGAAGTATCCGATCCTGGGTCACAGCGATCATAGATTATATGTATAGATAGATGGATATGCGTTCGATGTTGTATGACAGGAAGCGTTATGAAAGGCAAAACTTATTCCAAGAACGATGCATGTGAAAGGTCGCTTATTGAATAAGAAGCACCTGCAAAGACTGTGGGAGCTATTACGAAACTAGGTGGTAATCTGCGGAATGAAAGAACAATTTTCGAAGTTGTTTGGTTTGGCGGAGCGCAATAACGGAGATGAGATCAAACAGATTCCGGTTAATGAAATTGTGAGCAGCCCATATCAACCCCGTACTATTTTTGATGATGATAAAATTGATGAGTTGTTGCAAACGATCAAAACACATGGTGTAATTCAGCCTATTGTCGTTCGCGTGCGAAATGGATCATATGAGATTATTGCCGGGGAACGTCGCTGGCGTGCAGTTCGAAAATTGGGTTTGGATACGATTCCGGCTATTGTGCGTGAATTCAACGACTCTCAGGCCGCATCCATTGCACTGATTGAGAACTTGCAACGTGAAGGATTGACCTCAATTGAGGAAGCTGTCGCTTATCAGAAGCTGATCGACTTGCATCAACTGACACAGGAAAGTCTGGCACAACGACTCGGCAAAAGCCAGTCAACCATCGCCAACAAAATTCGATTGTTACAGCTTCCAGAAGGCATTAAGGCCGCATTGATGGAACGCAAAATTTCTGAACGGCATGCAAGAGCGTTACTTTCTCTGGATACGGAAGAACTGCAGATGAAGTTGCTCGGTGAGATTATCGAAAAGGAATTGAATGTGAAACAGACAGAGGCACGTGTTGCCTTCTACAAGGAATCTTCTAAGATTAAAAAGTCTAGACGTGTTTCCTTTACCAAGGATGTAAGGCTTGCACTTAATACAATTCGCCAATCCATTGATATGGTAACTGGCTCTGGTCTGGACATCAAAACAAAAGAAGCAGACCATGAGGATCATTATGAGATCGTTATCCATATTCCAAAACGCAAATAATTGAAGCTTATGGCGGCAATAGGCCGCTTTTTATGTCTATAAAGCAAGTTAGGTCTGACATTTTTAAAGAACGGTCGGTATATTGATGGAACGGTAGTTGTTGTTTGTGTGGACGATAGCCGCCTGCTTTTTGTTAACAATATCTCACAACCTACAGAAAAGACTCCTATTTTATTTGAGGTGAAGTAATTGTCTAAGATTATGGCCGTAGCAAATCAAAAGGGCGGTGTGGGGAAAACGACGACATCTGTTAACTTGGGTGCAGGACTGGCTTCACTCGGGAAAAGAGTATTGCTTGTCGATATTGACCCTCAGGGGAATACAACCAGCGGAGTCGGAATCAATAAAGCAGATGTGGCTAATTGTATATATGATGTCATTATTAATGAGGTTCCTCCTCAAGAAGCGATTGTGGAGACTCAAATTGAAGGCCTTCATATCATACCTGCAACGATTCAGCTTGCCGGAGCCGAGATCGAATTGGTGTCCACGATATCACGGGAAGTTCGCCTGAAAAAATCACTCGCCATGGTGAAAAAAAACTATGATTACATACTGATTGATTGTCCACCATCTCTTGGTATGTTAACGATCAATTCGTTGACTGCTTCCGATTCGGTGATCATTCCGATTCAGTGTGAGTATTATGCACTTGAAGGATTAAGTCAGTTGCTCAATACGGTTCGCCTGGTACAGAAACATCTGAATACATCCCTGCAGATTGAAGGGGTATTGCTGACGATGTTTGATGCGCGGACCAATCTGGGGATTCAGGTTATTGAAGAAGTGAAAAAGTATTTTCAACAAAAAGTATATCAAACAATTATTCCGCGTAACGTACGGCTTAGTGAAGCACCATCTCATGGTCAATCCATTATTACGTATGACCCTCGTTCAAGAGGGGCGGAAGTGTACTTAGAGCTCGCAAAGGAAGTGATTTCTTATGAGTAAGCGGCTTGGAAAAGGTCTTGATGCCCTCATTCCTTCGCTTTCAATTAATGACGATGATAAAGTCGTAGAAATCCCGATTAGTCAACTGCGGGCTAACCCCTATCAACCACGTAAAGTATTTGATGAGGGCGCAATACATGAACTGGCTGAGTCCATTCGTCAGCATGGTGTCATACAACCCATTATTGTTCGTCCTGTATTACGAGGTTATGAGATTATTGCCGGAGAACGAAGGTTCAGAGCTTCGCAATATTGTGGTAATGCCACGGTACCGGCTGTAGTCCGGAACTTCAGTGATCAGCAGGTAATGGAGATTGCTTTGATTGAGAATCTGCAACGGGAGAATCTTAACGCCATGGAAGTTGCAGTTGCTTATCAGGGGTTAATGGATCAATTCGCGTTAACTCAGGAAGAGTTGTCTGTAAAAGTAGGTAAATCACGCTCTCACATTGCTAACTTCTTGCGTCTGTTATCGTTGCCGGAAGAAGTAAAAGACCATGTTTCACGTGGAACATTATCTATGGGACATGCACGTGCGATCGTTGGTGTGAAAGACGAGGTTGTGGTGAAGCAACTTGCCAAACAAACCATTGATCAGCAATGGAGTGTACGTGAGTTGGAGGAAGCTGTTCAACAATTGGATCGATCCAAAACAGGTGAGGCTAAAGCCAAATCGAAGTTAAAAAAGAAAGATCCATTCATTGATACGTTGGAAGAATCTCTGCGTGAACGTTTCAAAACAACAGTGAAAATCAAGCACAATAAAGATAAAGGTAAAATTGAGCTCAACTACTACAGTCAACAGGATCTAGAACGGCTATTGGAATTGTTACAATAACAGTCGGGTCTATGATTCATTAACAACATGCGGGGCTTACTCATGTCATGACATATCGCCTCTGTACCATGGAGAAACGATATGTCATTCTTTGTTTATAGGGTTATATGTGCACTATGTGCAGGGGAATTATTAAATTATGGGACAGAGGTGGTTGTGAGGTGGAGGGAGTTATCTATCTAGATCATGCAGCAACATCTTGGCCCAAACCACCTGCTGTCGGTGATGCGATGTTGAGTGCATTGGAGATTGCCGGAGCCAATCCTGGCAGAGGAAGTCACCGGATGGCTGTTCAGGCAAGTCGTGTATTGTTCGAGACGAGAAAATCCATATCCAATATCTTTGGAATCAAAAATGCGAATGATATTGCATTCGGATCAAATACGACAGAAGCACTGAATCTGGCGATTCAAGGCTCGCTCAGAGAGGGCGACCATGTGATTGCCACCATGGCTGAACATAACTCAGTCAGACGACCACTAGAGTATATGCGCAGACTCCGAAATGTGGAGATTGATTATGTACCTGTTGATGCTTCGGGAGCCATTGATCTGATGCAAATGGAACGTATGTTTCGTTCCAATACCAGATTGGTGGTATGTACACATAGTTCGAATCTGCTTGGCAGTATTCTTCCTATTGGAGAAATTTCGCTCCTATGTCGTAAACATCGGGCGATCTTATTGGTAGATGCGGCGCAGAGTGCTGGGGTTATGCCTGTGAATGTACAACAATTGGGCATTGATATGTTGGCTTTTCCAGGGCACAAAGGACTGCTTGGTCCTCAGGGTACAGGGGGCTTGTACATTGCGCCAGAGCTCGATATAGAGCCTTTACTTCATGGAGGAACAGGAAGTCAGTCAGAAGCTCTGGAGCAGCCAAAGGTGCGTCCTGATCGGTATGAAGCGGGGACGCCGAATACAGTCGGGATCGCAGGGCTGAATGCGGGTGTAAAGCATGTACTTGAGATGACACCAGCGGTCATCTACCAACATGAATGGGAACTGACCCAACATATGATGGATGGGCTATCATCCGTTAAGGGCATTCGAATGCTTGGTCCAGAGATTGGACAGCCACGCACCGGATTAGTATCTTTTACTGTAGATGGGTATGATTCGGCACAACTCGCTTTCCGATTAGATCGGAATTATGGGATTGCGGTTCGCTCCGGTTTTCATTGCACACCGCTTGCACACGAATCTGCTGGTACAACCGCTACCGGAGCAGTAAGAGCTAGTGTGGGATACAATTCAACTAGAGAACATGTGGAAGCACTCGTTAAGGCAGTGCTGGAATTGACTGGAGCAGACTAAACTAGAGTTGAAATGATGAACTCACTGGATACAGGATTGCTTGATTAAGCTTATGGATATCGGGTTGATTTATAATGAATGATAATATTACAGGACAGACGTTAATCTGATCAAAAATATAGAGGGGTAGTTGCAATTACATGGCTGAATTAAACGAGCTGATTCTGGAACAGCTGTTATGGATTATTGGCGGAATGGCATTACTTACGGTGATCTTGCTGATTGTGAGTATTGTTCAAGGGGCAAAGTTACGAAAGTTTAAACGTAAATATGAAGCCATGATGGCTGGCAGTGGAGTAGAGGACCTGGAATCGTTGCTGATTAATCTGAAAATTCAGATGGACAGCATTGAGGATGAACACAAACTGCAAACGAATCAGCTGCAAGTTGTCATGCAAAAGCTGACCCGCATTCAAGGTAAAGTTGGCGTGAAAAGGTACAATGCTTATGGAGAGCGTGGCAGTGATCTGAGCTTCTCCATGGCCATGATTAATGATAGCCAGGATGGCATGATCCTTACGGGGATATATAACCGCGACGGTTCTTACGTATATGCCAAACCTCTTAAAGGGGGAGAGTCCACGTATACTCTGTCCCCAGAGGAAAAGGAAGCTATTACTCTGGCACAGCAAGCAGAGTAGAACGTGTATGCCATTCCCGGATGGCAGAGTACAGACTGCTGGATATAATCTCGGACATACGCATAACAAGACTGAGCCGTGTGTTCTGTAGAACAAAGTATTCCATAAAGCCGCCGACGTTAACGATACCTGTCAGATGGATATCGCCGACCGGCGGTAATTCTTTATTTACCCCCGCACCCGGCTTGAGTGGACCATTCACAACTTGAATGCATCCCACACTGGATGATTGTCCGAGACAGGCGTCAATGCCAATCACATAAGGGTTATGGTGTGTTTTCTGTATGTTGTGGAGTGTATCTTGCAGGTTCATCGCATGGACTGGTTCATCCAAGGTACCATATAGATGGAATAAAGGGCTGTCCCACTTGGAAAGGGCTGATCCGACCAGAGGACCAAGGCAGTCGCCTGTTGAGCGATCTGTGCCGATGCAGACAATCACTACATTTTGCAGAGAATGGGCTTTATAGAGATGGAACATTAAACGATGGGTAATGGCCGAGTGAATACCTGGATCGGTATGGGGGATTTTCAAACTGGTCATGTCTTGTGATGAAAAGGAACGCGAAGTAGGATTCATAGGATCTATCCTTTCCCTTGGAATAGTAGTAACAGTATATGGAAAGGTAGAGCGTTTTATACTTCACGAGGACAAGCTTTTTCTCCAGGGTTGGCCGTAAGGCGAAAGGAGCCGGATATGGACGAATGGATTAACGATTGGATGCTGATAGCATTTGATTCAACCCAGCAGGCAATGCGTGCTGAAATGCTGCTGGAGTTTGCTGAAATAGAAATCGACTTGTTCCCTACGCCAAAAGAAATTACAGCAGGGTGTGCGCTATGTATTCAGTTTCCAAAAGAGGATCTGGAGCGAGTGCAGAAGATCATTCGTAATGAGTTTGTAGAAATCCGAGGCCTCTATTTCAAAACAGAAGACAGCTATGATAACATACCGATGTAGAGGAGGCAGGATGGATGTTGCCATTTCAATTTGCTCAAGGGACTACGGCTAGCAGTCCCTTAACCGCCGTTGGCGAAGCCCTTCGTTGGACAGATAAAGTATGGAACAAAATTGCAGATCCCGATATGTGGCTTAACATTATGTTCAGCTCAATCCGGATCATCATTATTTTTATCATCACCCGTATTGTCATTAAGGTGGTATATCGCATTATAGATCGTTCCATGGAACGCAAGCAGGAAGGCAAGATTCGCGTGAATCCGCGCAGATTCGTGACCGTAGGGGAACTGTTGAAAAATGCGACCTCCATAACATGTAATTTCATTATGATTCTGCTACTGTTATCTGAGATCAATATCCAAGTTGGACCGTTACTCGCGAGTGCCGGTGTGCTCGGGCTTGCCATTGGTTTTGGTGCACAGGGTCTGGTCAAGGATGTTATTACCGGTTTCTTCATTATATTGGAGGACCAGTTCGCTGTGGGGGATGTTATTCAGACGGGAACCTACAAGGGAACGGTTGAAGTGATCGGACTTAGAACAACAAAACTGGTCAGCTGGCAAGGTGAGGTACACATTATCCCAAACGGGGCGATTGCAAGTGTAACGAACTACTCCATGTCGAATTCGCTGGCGGTAGTGGATATTCCGATGAAGGCGGACTTAAGTCTCGATGAGTCAGTACATTTGGTGAAAAAGTCTTTGGTGGGGATTGAAGAGCGTGATCTAAATATTGTGAAGGTGCCGGATGTGCTCGGTATTCAGTCGATGTCTACATCTGAGTATGTGGTGCGAATTGTGGCTGAATGTATGCCTAACTCTCGTGCTTCGGTGGAACGTCAGATTCAGGGCGATGTGAAAAAAACGTTGGAGTATCATGAGATGAGCAATCAAGCCGTATTGGAACAGGCAGTAGCTTTGGAGAAAGATGAGGGGGATGGCACAGGTGGAGCGTAAAAGTTTCCAGCTTGGGGATATCGTGCAGATGAAGAAGCAGCATCCCTGTGGCAGCAATGAGATGGAGATCATTCGTATGGGTATGGATATTCGGATCAAGTGTGTCGGATGTAAACACAGCGTGTTGATTCCAAGAGCGAAATTCGAGAAAAACATGAAGAAGGTACTGCGTTCAGCCGACGATTCCACTGAATCCTGATCTTGTAATAATTCGGTATGTAGTACGCGTAATAACGGTTACATGCAGGCCCCGCATGGGTGTTGCGTTCTGTAAATGATCATGCTATAATCAATATTGCTGCGGAAAGGTACCCAAGAGGCCCAAGGGGGCTGACTCGAAATCAGTTAGGCGTGTCACAGCGTGCGTGGGTTCGAATCCCACCCTTTCCGCCACTTCAATTGTAATTTACTCAATACACATTGAGTTTAATAAAAAGATCGATAAGAAGACTTTCCATTAGGAAAGTCTTTTTTGTATAACGTTTTATTGAATATGTATTGACCACGTATCCATATCAGATGCATCATTAATGACTAAAACGAAAAATAAAGAGCCCCGAAGGGCTCTTTATCCGGCGGTGCATTTGTTTGTTAGGAAACAATCGGTCGTAACAATCAGACACTTGGTGTACTGCACGTAGCAATACGCGTGCTTCAGACGAAGGGCCTTACAACACATAACCACTTGCTTCTTAAATTACGTGATGAATCTCCAACAGCGAATGATCGGCTTCGTTGTCCAACGGAACCACACCTCTCTCGTGCACCGCCTAATTGTATTATGTGCTTTATTCCGTTTTGTATACATGGATTGTGAAAAAAGTATTGCGATTAATGGACGCGGGCTTTGGTCAGCTTCTTCCACTTACGATTATGATTGCTTGTTTCGGGAAAAGCTTCACCTTTTTGCAGCGTTACCCGCTTTGGGTTCTGAATTTCAGTGACAAAACTTTTTTCCCCAACTTCCGTGTACTCTCCATCGTTTGGGGCTTTGTCTCCTGGTTCAAACTCGGTTTTTTCACCCATGATAAAACCTCCTCTGCAGATTATGTTACTTTGTTGCTTCTGTAGTGTGCTCCATAGCCGGGCTGATCATGTGCCAATATGTACAGGGAACGTTTGCTTGCACTTTAACTCGGTATTTGTTATATTAATATAGTTCGAGTTTGTGCTCGTTCCTTGCTCTCAACCTAGATTGAGGGCCAGAGTCCATAAGGAGGTGAAAATTATGCGCAAATATGAAGTGATGTACATTATTCGTCCTGACATTGAGCAAGAAGTTGTTCAAGCTACAGTCGATAAATTCCAAGGCATCATCTCCAACGGCGGTGGTGAAGTTACAGCTCACGACGTTATGGGTAAACGCCGTCTTGCGTATGAGATCAAGAAATTCCGTGATGGTTTTTATGTTCTGGTACATTTCACTGCTGAACCAGCAGTTGTAACTGAACTTGAGCGTCTCATGAAGATTTCTGACGAAGTAATTCGTTATCTCATTACCAACGACGTTAAGTCTGCTTAATACTACTCGTGATTAACGCACCAATACGCTCTGAAGGAGGGGATTACATTGTTGAACCGTGTCATTCTGATCGGACGGTTAACCCGGGATCCTGAGTTGCGTTACACTCCAGCAGGAGTAGCAGTTACGCAATTTACTTTGGCAGTGGACAGACCGTTTACAAGCCAAGGGGGAGAAAAGGAAGCCGATTTCATTCCGGTCGTAACCTGGAGACAGCTTGCCGAGACCTGTGCGAACTACTTGCGCAAAGGACGCCTGGCTGCAGTCGAAGGACGCATTCAAGTACGGAACTACGAGAATAACGAAGGAAAACGTGTATACGTGACCGAAGTCATTGCCGATAATGTCCGTTTCTTGGAGTCAGCTAACCGTGATAATAGCGGTGGCGGCGGTGGGCAACCAATGCGTGAAGAGCCTTCTTATGGAGGCGGCGGACGCGCGAACAATAACAATAATTCGCGTAGCAACAATCAGGATCCTTTTTCCGATGACGGAAAACCGATTGATATATCGGATGATGATTTGCCATTTTAACATGAGCTGATACTCTTCAGAGATATGGGTTACATGATAGGAAAGGACTGAAAAGCATGGGCTTCAAGCAAAGAGAAGGCGGAGACAACGATAAAAGACCGGCACGTCGTGGCGGCCGTAATAAACGTCGTAAAGTGTGCTTCTTCACAGCTAACAAAATTACTCACATCGATTATAAAGATACGGACTTGCTTCGTAAATTTATCAGCGAACGTGGAAAAATTTTGCCACGCCGTGTAACAGGTACTAGCGCTAAATATCAACGCATGCTGACGATTGCAATCAAACGCTCCCGTCAAATCGCATTATTGCCATACACAACTGAGTAGTTTTTACTCAGCTTGCATACGAAGCAGTCGGCTTATAGCCGGCTGCTTTTTTTGTATGTATAGAATAAAATAACATGTTCACTCTAGCTAATCAGAGAATCCAAACTATGGTGATAGAAGCATTCAAGGCTCAAATGGATTATAATAGAGTCTAATCTACTGAAAAGGCTCAGTTAGCAAGAATAGCTTTATTTCAGAATAATCATCAGGAGTGGATATGAATACATCAAAACGTAAAGGCAAACAGAGAAAAAAGAGCAGTCTGAAAACCTGGATTATAGCTACTCTTTTACTTTCCATTATATATGTGTGGTTACAGCAAAAAGGTGATATAGATAACATGTGGCCTGGGACAACAATCCAAGAGGCTCTGCCAATCACCGGCCTACATCCTGTGGTAGCAGAAAATGAGAAATTATTGGTACGTAAGGCAGCGAGACGTGGAATAGAGATTGTCATCACCCACGGCTACCGAAGTTCCGAGGAACAAGATGTACTATTTAACCAAGGACGCTCAAGCGCAGGCAATATCGTTACTAATGCACGTGGTGGTGAGTCATATCATAACTACGGATTAGCAATTGATTTTGCACTGAGGACGCCTGAGGGTGATGTGGTGTGGGATATGGAACGTGATGATAACGGGAATGGCAAGGCAGACTGGATGGAAGTTGTGGATCTCGCCAAAGAGTTAGGTTTCACTTGGGGTGGAGACTGGGCAAACTTCCCGGACTATCCTCACTTGCAGATGGATTTTGGCTTGAGTATCAATGAGTTGAAGCGTGGTAAAAGACCTCCTGATTCTCAGTAAAGGGTGTTATATATACATTTAAATGAATAAATATTAGACAAGCTCTGCATTTTGCAGGGCTTTTTTCTTTCTTTTGTAAAATAAATGATAAAAGATGACAATTTGGTCTTTACATTAGCAAATAAATAAAACTATACTAGATTAACTAGATTTTTTGCTTTGATCGCACATATTATTTCAATTGTAAGCATAACAGCTCCGGTTCAATAAAATTCAGCTATGGATCGATATATAATCATCACTCATATATGTAACATTTACCTCACGCAAAATTAAGATTGTCTACTTAAATTAAAGCATACATATACATTAGATGTAACTACTATGTTATGTATATGTTATTTTGACTAATTGCCTATGTACACCTCACAGCCAAAAACAAGATAACACCTCTCAAAATTCCTGATATATGCCTTTATAGTATTACTAATATCCAAATCTGTAGTATAAAAAACATTTATACCAAAAATCTCAAAATAAGCATTGACGTTAGCTAAAATTACACGTATGATTACATTAATTATTTTGATATATAATTCCGCTAGGAATTATCAACATTAATTGACCAATGGTCTAAATATAAGTCTCTTAAACTTGTTTCTCCTAATGATTTGGTATTTTGTATAAGCTATTGTTCGTTATCTTCAAGAACTTGGAAATATACAGTGGATGCATTCCTCTACACACGAATACAATCTACGGAAATTATGGGGTTAGGGTGATTGATTTGAATACAGAGCTATTGGAAGTCAGAAATCTAACAACATCATTCAGAATTGAAGATGACTATTATGCAGCAGTGGATCACGTTAACCTTAAGGTGAAGAAAAATGAAGTGTTGGCGATTGTAGGTGAATCCGGGTCAGGTAAAAGTGCTTTTGCATTCTCTCTTATGGGTTTGCATAACAAAGCAAAGATCGAAGGCCAGATTCTCTATAAAGGACAAGACATTGCCAACATCTCCCCAAGCAAGTTAAACAAGCTACGCGGCAAAGAAATGGGCATGATTTTTCAGGACCCATTGTCCGCACTAAATCCTCTAATGATTATTGGTGAACAGATTGAAGAGATTCTCACACTTCATCAGTCCAAGCTTTCTTCCAGAGAGAAGAGAGAAAAGGTCATTCACTTATTGAATCAGGTAGGGATTCCACGTCCCGAACAAATATACAAGCAGTATCCCCACGAACTATCTGGTGGTATGAGGCAGAGAATTGTTATTGCCATTGCGATTGCCAACAAACCGGAACTACTCATAGCCGATGAACCAACGACGGCGCTTGACGTTACGATTCAACTACAGATTCTGGAGCTAATCCGTGATCTGAAGAATGAAATTAACGCAGGCATTATTCTGATTACACATGATCTGGGTGTCGTAGCTGAGATGGCTGATCGCGTAGCAGTTATGTATGCAGGCGAAATTGTTGAAATCGCAGATATCTTCACATTGATGAACGATGCGAAGCATCCATATACCCGCTCATTGTTGAACTCTATTCCCACCCTGTCTGAAGAAAGATCCAAATTACATGTCATCCAAGGTATCGTACCATCACTCAAAAATCTTCCTCGCAAAGGGTGCAGATTCAAAGCCCGAATTCCATGGATTAGTGAATCGGCTCATGAAGAGAACCCACAGATGCATGAAATTGCACCAGGTCACTTTGTACGGTGTACCTGTTACCAGCACTTTCATTTCCCTGACCAAAGCTGAGGAGGAATAACATAATGGCATTACTCGAAGTAGAAGGGCTCAAGATACACTTTCCGATTCGCGGTGGATTGCTTAAACGGGAAATTGGCAGTGTAAAGGCTGTTGATGATGTTAGCTTCTCCATTGAAGAAGGACAGACCTATGGTCTGGTTGGCGAATCAGGTTCAGGTAAGACAACAACAGGCAGAGCCATTATTGGGCTAAACCATGTCACTGACGGAAAGATTCTATTTAACGGGAAAAACTTGGCTACGGAGCGACGTAAGAACAAGCAGCTCCAGCGGGATGTACAAATGATTTTTCAAGACCCATATTCATCACTGAATCCTAAGAAGCGGGTTATCGATATTATCGCTGAGCCGTTTCGTAACTATGAGCGTCTGACAGCTACCGAGGAGAAAAGACAAGTAAGAGAATTACTTGAGAAGGTTGGCCTGAGTCCGGAATCAATCTACAAATATCCGCATGAATTCTCAGGGGGGCAGCGTCAACGGATCGGCATTGCACGGGCTATTGCACTGAAGCCGAAGCTAATTATCGCGGATGAACCTGTATCTGCACTCGATGTATCGGTACAGGCTCAGGTACTCAACTTCATGCAGGAAATTCAAAAAGAATTAAATCTGACGTATCTGTTCATCAGTCACGATCTGGGCATCATCCGCCATATGTGTGATGAGATTGGAATTATGTATAAAGGTCGATATGTGGAACAGGGCACAACAAATGATATTTTTGAGAATCCGCAACACATCTATACCAAACGTCTCATTGCAGCCATTCCGGATATGGACCCAACCAAACGAGAGGAAATGGTAGCCTTCCGTCAACAGGTCAAGTCCGAGTATGAACATTCATACCGAAATTTCTTTGATGAGGAAGGGCTTGCATACTCGCTCAAATCCATTTCCGATACTCACCGAGTAGCTCTACCTCAGAAAGGTTGAAGGCCATATGTGGAAAACGATAGTACGCAGAATTATCATAATGATCCCTCAGATATTTTTACTTAGTCTTTTGGTCTTTCTGATGGCCAAGGCCATGCCGGGCGATGCACTAACGGGATTACTTGATCCAAGCGTTGATCCCAAAGCATTGGAAGCGCAGCGAGAGAGACTGGGATTGAATAATCCTTGGTACGTGCAATATTGGGACTGGATCAAAAACGCCATCCAAGGTGATTTTGGACAATCCTTCCGTTTCAAAATGCCGGTTACCGACTTGATCGGTCAGCGTGTAGCAAACACATTCTGGCTCGCACTGGCGACGCTTGTACTGACTTACCTGATCGCTATTCCACTGGGTATCATCAGTGGTCGTTACAATGATACCTGGTCTGATCGGTTAATCACGGGATACACCTACCTGGGCTTTGCCGCACCATTGTTCATCTTTGCACTGGTAATGGTATGGATCTTCGGATTCCACTTCGGCTGGTTCCCGACAGGAGGTAGCGTTGCGCCAGGACTTACACCAGGCACATTCAGCTACGTAATGAGTAAGTTCTATCATCTATTATTGCCTGCACTATCCATGGCACTAATTACAACGGTATCTACGGTTCAATATTTACGTAGTGAGATCATTGATATCAAGCATAAGGAATTCGTTATTACTGCCAGAGCCAAAGGTGCCTCGGAATCCCGGATCTATAACAGACATATCTTGAGAAACTCGTTATTACCTATCGCCGCATTCTTCGGATATGAGATTACAGGGCTTATCGGAGGTACGGTATTTATCGAAAGTATATTCAGTTATCCAGGTATGGGGCAGTTGTTCCTGAGTTCCATCTCATTGCGTGACTTCAGCGTTGTGACTGCACTCGTATTGTTGTATGGCGTAGCTTCCATTCTCGGGGCATTGCTGTCTGACATAATTCTAGGAATTGTAGATCCACGTATACGGATCAAGTAAGAACTTGAAGATTTCGGGGTGAAAACAAGATGAGCAAGGCCAACGAGGTAGTTGTAACTTCACAAAAGGTTGATAAAAGCCCCTCCAGCTTGAGTATTTTATGGAGGGAGCTTGTCAGAGATAAGGTGGCACTAATCTCGCTCATTTTCTTGGGCTTGGTCATGTTGCTGGTATATGGCACGTCTCTCATTCTGAATCAGGATGATATCGTACGCGTAGATCTGTTTGCCTTATATGAACCACCATCAGCGAAATATTGGCTTGGAACGGACTATGGAGGTCGTGATGTATTTGGTCAACTGGTCATCGGTACACGTAACTCCCTGACCATTGGAATTATCGTAACGTTAATGACTGGCTTCATAGGTATCTTAATTGGCCTTTTATCCGGTTATTTCGGTGGAATGATAGACAATCTGTTTATGCGTGTTGTTGATTTCTTCATGATCCTTCCAATGTTGATGATTGTTATCGCGTTTGTTACGGCAGTACCGAAATACAATATCATCTCGTTCTCTCTAATCATGACGGCATTTCTCTGGATGGGTATTGCCAGATTGATTCGCTCCAAAGCATTACAGGAACGGGAACTGGATTATGTAAAAGCTTCAAAAACATTGGGCTCTTCTCATCTGAAGATTATGCTCTCACAGGTTCTTCCGAATCTGAGCTCCATTATTATCGTAACGATGACATTGAATCTCGCTGCCAACATTGGCCTCGAATCCGGGCTGTCTTTCCTCGGGTTTGGTTTTCCCGAAAGTACGCCTAGTCTTGGAACACTCGTAAGTTATGCACGTAATCCGCAAACCCTGGAATCCAGATGGTGGATATGGCTACCCGCATCGGTACTGATTCTGGTATTGATGTTGAGTATAAATAATGTCGGTCAAGCCCTAAAGCGTGCGACTGATGCAAGACAAAGAAGAGGTTAAAAAAAGGGAGGAAAGGTTCATGAAAAAGGGATTATTTTCACGGGGACTATTTTTCACGATGATGTTGGTCTTTGTATTGGTGCTCGCAGCGTGCTCTGAGAAAGAAGCAACTACTCCAGCTCCAGCTTCTAACACAGAAGAGGGAAAAACGGAGGAAAAACCCGCTAATGAAGAGGGCGTTTACTCCATTGAAGACTTCAACAATGTCAAAACGAATGAGGGTACTGCGATCGAGGGTGGATCGATTACATTCGGACTTGTATCGGATACTGCTTTTGAAGGTACATTGAACTTTAACTTCTATTCCGGTAACCCGGATGCACAGGTTCTTCAATGGTTCGATGAAGGCTTGCTGACTTGGGATAAAGACTATGTGTACACCAATGATGGTGCCGCAACATATGAGACTTCCGAAGATGGCAAAACGTTCACACTGACCATTCGCGACAATGTAAACTGGCATGATGGCAAGCCGGTAACGGCTGAAGATCTGCAGTTTGCTTATGAAGTTATCGGTAACAAAGCGTATGATGGTCCACGTTACGACTCCAACTTCACTAGTGTAGTAGGTATGGATGAGTATCATGCTGGAAAAGCAAAAACAATCTCTGGTATTAAAGTGCTGAGCGACAAACAAATCAGCATTACGTATAAAGAATCTACTCCGTCCCTGCTGACAGGTGGCGTATGGACATATCCGCTGGCTAAACATATCTTCGGAGATATGGATGTAGCAAAAATGTCTTCTTCCAAAGAAGTACGTGAAAAACCAATTGGTTTTGGTCCATTTAAAGTGGATGTTATCACTCCAGGTGAGTCTGTAACTTTTGTTAAAAACGATGACTACTGGCGTGGAGCTCCAAAACTGGATGGTGTAACTCTGAAAGTTATCAACCCGACAACGGTTGTTCAAGAACTGAAATCTGGCGGGGTAGATCTCGTGGATGCATTCCCGACAGATCAATACAAAGACAATGCTAACCTGTCCAACGTAGAATTCCTGGGCACAATCGATCGTGCTTATACGTACATCGGTTTCAAGCTGGGTACGTGGGATGAAGAGAACGGAAAAGTTAAAAGCAATGCCGAAGCAAAAATGGGCGACAAAAACTTGCGTAAAGCAATGTGGATGGCTGTAGATAACGATCAAGTAGGTAAACGTTTCTATAATGGCCTGCGTTGGAATGCAACAACCCTGATTCCACCGTCTCACCCAGAATTCCATGATTCCAACAATCCGGGTGTAGCATATGATCCAGAAGCAGCGAAAGCATTGCTCGACGAAGCTGGTTACAAACTGGATGGTGAATTCCGTACGAATCCGGATGGAACACCACTCGAAATCAACTTTGTATCCATGACTGGTGGAGACACAGCTGAACCATTGGCTCGTTATTATGTTCAATCATGGGCAGCTATTGGATTGAAAGTAAACCTCGAAATGGTTGAGTTCAACAGCTTCTATGACCGTGTAGGTAATACAGGTAAAGATGATCCGAACATTGATGTGTATCAAGCCGCATGGGGCGTTGGTATTGACGTAGATCCATCTGGTCTATATGGCCGCGATGCACTCTATAACTTCTCCAGATTCTCCAGCGAAGAGAATGACAAATTGCTGGCACAAGGTATCTCTGCTGAAGCATTTGATGTAGACAAGCGTAAAGAGATCTACAATCAATGGCAACAATACATGGTAGATGAAGTTCCTGTATTCCCTACACTGTATCGTGCAGTTGTAGCACCAGTTAACAAACGTGTAATGAACTATGCGATTGGTGATGGAACAGGCGTTTACCTGAGCGACCTGCAAGTTAATGCAGACAAAGCAGTTGTAGCTGAGTAACACTCTTAAATTAGCAGCTGTAAGGATTGGGGTCCTTTAAGAAGTCGGTTGCTAGATTATTAATGAAGAATTCTCCTGGGAAAATGAATAAAAAGTGTCTTTAAAAACATGGATTCTGTACACTCTGGCATGGGTGTATGGGGTTCATGTTTTTTTTGTAACCAAAAAATAAAAAAAATTTAACTTTTTTTCAAAAAAGTGCAGACAAAATGCCTCTTTACTTCGTCTATATAGGTAAGAGGTGATCATCTTATGAAAAAATGGTGGAAACGGGCAGGTATGCTGCTGGCTCTCTTGCTTATTATATATTTGGGTGTGAAACCGGACATGCTCGTAGGCAAACCGGGAATTAAAGCTGAATCTGCGGTATTAATGGATATGAACTCTGAACAGATCTTAATGGATTATAACGGTTCCGATGAGATTGCCCCGGCAGGCGTCAGTAAGTTGATGACAGAACTGCTAGTGATGGAGGCCGTAATCAATGGTGATATAGGCTGGAATGATCTTGTTAATGTGAGTCTGTATGCCAGCTCCGTGGGGGGTAGTCAACTGACCCTGAAACAGGGAGAGCAATTCACCGTTCAGGAGTTGTTTGAGATCGTAGCTGTCTATTCAGCCAATGATGCAGCGGTTGCTCTGGCTGAACATATCAGTGGTACAGAGCAGAGGTTTGTGCAACAGATGAATCAGAAAGCAACTCAGATTGGACTTTCTGAGGATACACAATTCACGAATTCAACGGGCCTCAGTGAAAAGCTACTTGGTCCTAACCGTCCGATGGAAATACAAGGGCAGACCTTAATGACGGCTATAGATGCATGCAGGCTTGCGCGATACCTGCTGAATAACCATCCCGAGATTTTAAGAATCTCCAGTCAAATGCAAGTATCAATGCATCAAAAAGGGATGTACATGAGTAACACGAACTGGATGTTGTCCTCTATTGGTGGGCCGTATGCCTACGATGGGAATGACGGATTAAAGACCGGGTATGATGAAGATTCCGGATATCATTTTGTGGGGACAGCTGAACGTGATGGCAAAAGACTGATTTCAGTTGTATTTGGAACAGATACTCGTGAAGGGCGTTTTGTGGAGACTCGGAAGTTATTCAACTATGGGTTTTCGGGCTCAAAATAAAGGGTGAACAAGGACATCATATAGGAGACTCTTCTCGCTGTTATATAGTGGTTAATCATGGTAAAATAACTTACGTATAATTCCATATTATTCTGCAATTCACTTTAAAGGGGGAAATCGTTTGAACGCGATTAGCAAAAAGGTATACGCTCTCACGCTTACCATGGCCATGTCCATTGCATTGATTCAACCAGCTGTACAGGCGGCAGAAGCCGTAAAACCTACAGCGGTAGTCTCGGAGGCTATTGCCTCCAAGGCGACACAAACACTACAGCAACTGGGATACATAGATGAAATCACAGAGTTAACAACTCCGATCACTCGTGCCGAAGCAGCGATCATTCTGCAACGTGTACTTAAAATGGATGCGCCTGCATCACTTACAGGTTTCGCAGATGTTTTGCCGGAAAATGAAGCTGCGCCTGCCATCTACGCTCTGAAGCAAGGCGGGCTCATTCAAGGGAAGGCAAAGGGCTTTGCCCCGGATGCGCCACTTACACGTGCACAAATGGCATCGTTGTTTACGCGTGCATTTGAACTGAAGGACAACGGAATTCAGGTAGTATACAGCGATGCCGATCAGATTCCAGTTGTGCATGCGAATGACGCTGCACGGGTTAAGCAGCATTTTATTATCGAAGGTAGTGCATTTAATGCCAAACAATCGGTGACTCATGGCGAATTCGCAGATGCGCTGTATCTTGCGCTCGGACTCGATGTAAAGTCAGAGGGGCTTACACCTCTGGAAGACTTCTTCAAACAGCCTGCTCAGGCAGGGTTCCAGATGTCACCTGACGGTAAACATCTCGCTTACCTGGAGCCATGGAACAACCGTATGAATATCGTAGTTACCGCAAACGGCCAGGATAAGCCTGTACGCATTACGAGCGAAACAGAACGTAATATCGCAGCATTTGCATGGGCGACCAATGACAAGCTGCTCTATGTGCAAGATAAAGCAGGCGATGAGAACTATCATTTATATATTACGGATATCGATGGTAAAAATAGCAAGGATCTGACACCGTATCCTAACACAAGAGCCATCCTGGTAGATCCGCTTGAGAATATCCCGGATGAGATTCTGGTAGGCATGAACAAGCGTGATCCACGCATCTTCGATGTATACCGTATTAACATCAAGACAGGGGAGGCTGTACTTGCCGCAGAGAACCCGGGTAATATTACAGGCTGGCTGACGGATCACGAAGGTAAAATTCGTGTTGCCGTGTCCAGTGATGGTAATGTGTCTTCGTTACTGTATCGTGAATCAGAGGATAAAGAATTTGAGCCGCTACTGACAACGAAGCTGGGAGAGACTTTTGCTCCAGTCATGTTCACGTATGACAACAAAAACATCTATGCCGTATCTAATTTGGAGCGGGACAAAACAGCAATTGTAGAGTACAGTCCAAGCAGCAAGAAGGTAACCAAAACTATTTATGAGAATAAAGATGTGGATGTAAGCAGCTTCATCCCTTCCAAAGAAAAAGGAACTATTCTTGCTGCTGTGTATGAGACAGATAAAGTGAACTATGAATTCTTTGATCAAGAGTTCAAAACGTTAGTGCAGGATATCAAAGCGAAAGTGCAGGGTAAGGAAGTTAGTCTCAGCAGCATAAGCGAGGAAGGCCAGGTACTGTTTGTAGCCTATAACGACAAAACGATGGGCACGTATTATTTCTACGATTCCAAAACAGGCAAACTCGATAAATTGGCTGATGCCGCACCTTGGATTGATGAGAGCCAAATGTCGGACATGAAGCCCATTACGTATAAGTCACGTGACGGTCTAACCCTTCATGGTTATCTGACACTGCCTCAAGGAGCGGAGGCTTCCGACTTGCCACTGGTGGTTGTTCCACATGGTGGTCCTTGGGCACGCGATTCATGGGGCTTCAATCCTGAAATTCAATTCCTGGCAAGTCGTGGTTATGCCGTTTTACAGGTGAACTTCCGTGGCTCTACGGGGTACGGTAAGGAATTCCTGGATGCAGGTAATAAAGAGTGGGGTAAAGCCATGCAGAACGACCTCACAGACGGCGTGAATTGGCTAGTTGCAGAGGGAACGGTTGATGCGAAGCGCGTAGCGATCTATGGTGGATCTTACGGCGGATATGCGGCTCTGGCAGGATTGGCATTCACACCGGACGTCTATGCTGCAGGCATTAGCTATGTCGGACCTTCCAACATCTTCACCCTTCTTGATTCACTGCCACCTTACTGGGAATCGGAGCGCAGCATGTTCTATGAACGTGTAGGAGATCCCGAGAAGGACAAGGAACTGTTAACAGCCATTTCACCACTCTTCCACATCGATCAGATGAAGGCTCCATTATTCGTGGTTCAGGGCGCTAATGATCCACGTGTCAAACAAGCCGAGTCAGACCAGATCGTTGAAGCATTACGCAAGCGTGGAGTTGATGTACCGTATATGTTAAAGAATAATGAAGGTCATGGCTTCGCAAACGTGGAGAATCGGCTTGATCTGTACCGTGCGATTGAGAAATTCCTGAATCGTCACCTGATGCAGCCATAGTACGTTAGACATTGAAGACTGGCCCGCAGGTTCGACCGAATCTGTGGGCAACTTATTTTATCGGATCAGAGGTAAAATGAACCATATAACCATATTATTAAATTGACATATGGTTTTCTTTTGTTTTAAAATGACCAGTGAGTCATTATTATTCAACTCATTTTAATATATATGTACCAAACCAACTGTACGATACTGAATTTACGATCTGATCGGGAGGTATCATGTGATGCAAAAACAAATGAAATGGCCGCTAATCCTGTTTGCCATAGGGGTATTTATGGCTGCGCTTGATAACGGGATCATCACCTCTTCACTGACCACCTTAAATGCATCATTTGGTGTGTCGCCAACATGGGGAGCATGGACGATTACGCTTTACACGCTTGGGCTTGCGGTGAGTGTGCCTATTGCGGGCAAACTGTCGGACCGTTATGGTCGCAAGAAACTATTTCTGATTGAAGTGGCGTTGTTTGGGATCGGGTCCCTGCTCGTCGCGCTGAGCACATCGTTTACCTTTTTCCTGATTGCTCGTGTCATTCAAGCTTTGGGCGGCGGGGGGATATTTATCATTGCCAGCTCATACGTATTAAGCAAGTTCCCAGCGGAGCGCCAGGGTACAGCTTTGGGTCTGCTCGGAGGTATGAATGGTGTTGCCGCTATTTTGGGACCCAATGTCGGTGCTTTTATACTGGATCTGACTGGAAACTGGCATTGGTTATTCCTGATCAATGTACCTATCGCCATTCTGCTGTTCATTGCAGGTATTCGATATATTCAGGAAGAGCAGGAACTGAATCGTGCAGCAGTGGACTGGAGCGGTATTGCTGTCCTAACGTTGGGTGTACTCAGTTTGATGTATAGCTTCAGCAATCTGGACGGTGTGAACATGCTTCAAAGCCTGGGGTCACCGATGTTCTACGGCTTTTTCTTGGCAGGTGTAATCATTCTGGTGCTCTTTTACTTTATGGAAAAAAGGCTGGAAGGATCTGAACGTGAACCTGTTGTATCGACACAGCTTCTGGGCATTGCGTCCTTTCGCTGGACGCTGTTGATTGCCTTTTTCTCGGGAGCCATTCTGGCCTCGGTGATCTTTATTCCCGGATTTGTTGAGCAATATCTCGGCGTATCCAATACAGCTTCCGGGTACTGGTTTACTCCACTCGCGCTGGCATCCGGCATCGGGGCAGGTGGAGGTGGATACCTCGTTGACCGCAAAGGTCCAATCTGGACGTTATCGGTTGCGGGCCTATTATCTGCGATTGGATTCCTGCTGTTCCCGCTATGGGTGGAGCATATCTGGCAATTTGTCATCGCGAGTACGCTCGTAGGTATCGGCTTCGGCATGATGCTTGGTGCGCCAGTTAACGTACTTGTCACAGAACAGGCAGGGGAGAACAACAAAGGCATCGCGGTAGCGACCAGCTCGTTATTCCGCCAGATGGCGATGGCTATTGCACCTACCATTTTTGCCGGATTCCTGGCACGTTCTTTCATTAATCTGGGGTCCAACATTCAGGCAGGATTCGCTGACATAGGAATTCAGGTGCCGCCCGAGATGCTACAACAATATGCCTCGGGAGGGGCATCAGGGAGTGACGTCTCCAGTCTGACAGAGGGCCTGTCCCAGATTCCTGATGAAGGTATCCGCGATGTGTTGCTCCAGGCAGTACATCAAACGACAGGGCAGGGTTACAATGGCCTTTTCTGGTCTGCGGTGGTATTCAGTGTGCTTACGCTGGTAGCTGCGCTTATAACGGGACGTCTGCGTCAAAAAGAGAAGAGTCATCATGTGGAAAGTGTATCCACGAACGGATAGGATCGCGTGTGAAAATGAAGAGAACAGTGTACCTTTTGTAGCTAAAAAGGAGTCGCTGTTCTTTTCAATTTAACCGGATTGTAACTTTTCTTGCTCCCGCAATGATTACAATAGAACGAGCGTAAGCGGTGTCTTGATTCAAGAGAGAGAAAACTTCAGTGAACACCGAGTCACAAGGCATCCCAGACGTTTAATTGGTATTATATAAGTTCAACGAATCGTTACACTGCATCACTGCGAGTTCAGAGTAACCTTCCGATCGCTGTTATCCCCAGATTTTTTGATTTCCTTTCCAAAGGTTAAAATCCGGTAATAAAGGCGAGCGCTACGCTTCTTCAGGTTTTCTCTGACCTCTCCGTTATTTGTGTAAATATTAGATGAAACTTATATAGCCAGGCAGTATCATTTTCATAGTGAAGAAGGAATCAATGGATGAAAAGCAGAACTAAAGATAAGAAGAAGAAAAGAAGAAAAGGCCTATATATAACGCTCGTTTCACTTGTTGTTTTGTTAATCGGAGGTTATTTGTTCCGTCAGCAACTGGCTGTAGCGGCATTTGATCTGTTTCTCGCCGGTTCGGTGGAAGATCAGTTATCCCGTTCTTATGTACCGCAAGAAGGCAACAATACGCCTGATCCAACGGTATACCGTAAGGAACCTTTCTCCGTGTTACTGCTGGGTTCGGATAAACGTGCCTATGAGAAAACGCGCGGACGTTCAGACACGGTTATCTATGCTGTAGTACGCCCCAAGGAATCCCGTGTGCTGTTGGTATCCATTCCACGTGATACGTATGTGCAGATTGTAGGACGGGATGCCAACAAGGACGGCGAAGATGATTATGATAAGCTGGCGCATGCCTATGCTTTTGGTGGGGAGAATATGTCCATCAATACCGTGGAGAAATTTCTTGATGCTGATGTGGGTTATTATGCAACGATCAACTTCGATGGAATCAAAAAAGTGGTTGATGCGCTTGGTGGTGTAAAACTGCCAATTGATGAGGACATTGTGAACAAGAACCCGGATCATGTGCAATTCACGATTGAAGGCGGTAAGCCGATCTATGACGGGCAGGAAGCACTGTATTATGTAAGATATCGTGAGGATAGCGATTTTAATCGTACCAAGCGGCAGCAGATTTTCCTCAACGCGATGGCGAATGAGATGCTGAATTTGAATCAAATCGCCAAAATTCCGGAATTGATTCAGATCATGGGAGACAGTTTCCAGACGGATATGCGAGCTTCTTTTATTATTGATCTGGCTAAACAAGTGCTTACTCAGGAGAAACCGCAGATTTCAAGCTTCACCATTCTGGGTGAGGGGATGAAAAAAGACGGTATCTATTATGGTCAGGCTGACGAGAAAGATGTCCAATATGCCAAAGAGCTGATTAACAACTGGATGGATCAATCGACCCCAGCCGGTGAAGTAATGATCCCTGACCGGCAAAAGATTGAATAACTAATTCCATACCAATGATGTGTTGTAGACCACAATCAGCAGTACGTTTATTCGCGGGCTGCTGTTTTTTTTCTTTGTAGTGAGAACTATTATCCTTTTGGAACATCCTGCGTTCTGATCCGTATAATATAAGTTGAGCGAGATAAGTTGAACGAAGAAATTCACAAGGAGGATACACAAGGGTATGAACATCGCATTTTTTTTGCTACCCAAACAAGAGGTTACGTGCGTGACGTCGGATTCTACGCTGCGGCAAACGTTGGAACGGATGGAATATCATCGTTTTACGGCGGTACCCATTTTGAATAAAGAGGGCAAATATATTGGTACGGTTACCGAAGGCGACTTACTGTGGTATATGAAGAATGCTGAGGGAAAGATTTCATTTGAAAACGCTTCAAAATTCTTGCTCAAAGACGTTCCACTTCGCTTGGATATTAAACCCGTATCCATTGACGCCAACATGGAGGACCTGATTAATCTGGCTAAAGTTCAGAACTTTGTTCCTGTGGTCGATGATATGGATCGGTTCATTGGTATTGTCAGACGGAGTCAGATTATTGAGTACTGCGAGGGTATTGTAGCCAAAGAATCGATCAAGGCTAAGTAAGGCTGTTACGAATTTAAACATTATTGTGTCATTAGGGATAATCACAGCCGTCCGGTATCATGTTAAACTTAAGAAGTCCTGAACCAAGGGCGCATTCGAAGTTTTTTACAAATATATAGGTCGATAGGATGTACGGAGGACTCCGCATAAGTACCTGACATCAGTTCCGGAGAACTTCTCCGCTTTTTGGGGTAATTTTGCGGGCCCTCTTTTTATGCTATAATCGAGAATAAAGCTTTTTCGGGGAGAGTGACTTTCGCCAAATGCCTAAAGAACTGGATGTAGCCAAACGCGCTAAAGTGATTGAATGGCTGAAAACCGAAGTGCTTGATCAGGTATCCCGATTATTCAAGGCGTTATGGGAAGGCAGTACAACTCGAATCGGGGACAGTCTTGCCAGTTTGATTATGAGTAGTTACATATTGGGCCGCAGGCTCGGTATTCCTTTCAAGGATCTGGATGCACTGCTAGTTGAGAAGTTGAAAAAGCATAAACAGGAAGGTCACCAGCTTGAAGACTGGTACCAGGATATTTCCTCGCTAGAAGATCATATGCGTAAGAGGTGAATTTGTTGAAATTTAGCTTTAAATCAGCTGTTTGGAGCGCAGTTTATCTGCTCTTGCTACTTTCGCTGTTAACTCCTTTATCGGTACTTGCCATATTTTTTATGATGATTCCGGGAGTTATTTTGTATGCTTCATTATCTTTAAAATCATTTATATGGCATCTCGTGCCCGTAGCCGTTATTTTGGTCGTATTCCACCCCATCTATCTGTTACTATTACTCATCTTTACCCTGCCTGCGATCGTTATGGGTCACGCGTATAAAACACGCAAATCGGCCCTGTTCGCGCTGATGGCGGGAAGTGGCATGATGTTGGCAGAATACTTGTTGTTGCTCTTGGTCGGCAGTGTCATTTTCCAATTCGACCTGTCCAGTTATATTGAAGATGTGGTCAAATTGACTATTGAACCGTTAACCAATACATCGAATCAGATGATCAACGGGTTTGCATGGACACCTGAGATGACCGAGGATGTTGCCAAACAAACACAGCTTATGATTCCGTTTGCTCTCGTTGTTACATCGATGGTAATGGCCTTTATTACACACGCCATTGCTCGTCCGATTCTGAACGTGATGGGTGTGGTGGTATCCAAACTTCCACCAGCGAGAGAATGGCGTATGCCGCGTGCGTTGATCTGGTATTATTTCCTCGCATTGTTGATTGAAGTGATCTCCAGACAAAGTGATGGAACATACTGGACCATGATTGCCATGAATCTGTCCCCGTTAATTAATCTGGGCTTCATGATTCAAGCGATCGGTTTCTTCTTCTTTCTCTCACATACAAAGAAATGGAATCCGGTTATACCATATTTTCTGGCGGCTGCGGTCTTCTTCATTGGTCCGCTTCGGATTATCGGAATTATCGATCTGGCGTTCCCGCTTCGTGAGGCAATATCGAAATCAAAACGATAGGGTGATGAGTCATGCCTAAATTTCTGAAGAAACGCTGGCACGGCTACTATACCGTATGGGCGTTCATACTGCTGCTGTTGCTCGTTATGTTCGTTACCATTTATAACTGGACGCTTGGTTTGATTAGTCTGATACTGGCTTCGGCGCTGGGAATCGTCATGATTAAGGCGGAGCTCGCGTTCCGCCGTGAGCTTAACGACTACATTAATGGCCTATCTATTCGGATCAAACGGATGGAGGGGGAAGCGGTCAGCATGCTTCCATTCGGAATTGTGCTGTACAGCGAAGATCGTACGGTAGAGTGGCATAACCGCTTTGTCGCGGAGATGTTCCAGGAGAAGACAATGGTGGGTAATCCGCTACTTAATTTGTTTCCCAAACTTCCTCAGCCTAAAGAGAAGAAGGATGGGACGAAGGAACATACATCCAAGGAGTTCCATGACGAATTCCAGTTGGATGATCGGCATTATGGAGTTATTCATAACCCGCAGGAGCGGTATGTATATGTATACGAGATTACGGAGCTAGCCATTCTTCGTGATAAATATGAAAATGAACGCCTTGCATTGGGAATTCTCGTTCTGGATAATCTGGACGAGGCTGCCCAGGGCATGGACGACCAGCAGCGTACAGCACTGATTGCCCGTGTGACTAGCGAGATTACATCATGGGCCAAGCAATATGAAGTGTACCTGCGTCGGCTGTCTTCTGATCGTTATCTGTTGATGCTGAATCATAAGTCTTTGCAGGAACTGGAGCAGAGCCGATTTGTCATTTTGGATGAAGTTCGGGAGATGACGGCTGACCTCAAAGTGCCAATGACACTCAGTGTCGGACTGGCGTTTGGATCAGATAGCATCAGCGAGATGGGAGAACTGGCACAATCCAGTCTGGACATGGCACTTGGACGCGGTGGAGACCAGGCTGCTGTGAAGTCCGGACAACGCCTGTCATTCTATGGCGGCAAGTCCAATGCAGTAGAGAAACGGACACGGGTAAGAGCACGTGTTATTGCGCACGCGCTGCGTGATCTGATGCAGGAGAGCGATCGGGTGCTCATCATGGGGCACAAAATTCCGGATATGGACGCGATCGGCGCATCCATCGGCGTATGGAAAGCGGCCAGTCTGTACAATGTGGAAGCCCGAATTGTTCTGGATGGGATTAATCCATCGATTGAACGCATGATGGAGCAAGTGAACAAGGATGAGAAGTTATCCAAGGCATTTGTATCACCGGAACAGGCAACTCAGATGATGACCGAGCACACGTTGTTGGTGGTAGTGGATACGCATAAGGCCTCCATGACCATGGAGCCGAAACTGGTGCAGTCTGCTACCCGTGTCGTAGTTGTGGATCACCATCGCCGGGGTGAAGAGTTCATCAATGACGCAGTGTTGATCTATCTGGAACCTTATGCGTCTTCTGCTGCCGAACTGGTAACCGAACTCTTGCAATACATTCATGACAAGGTACAGTTCACTCCGCTCGAAGCTACGGCTCTACTTGCCGGAATTACGATGGATACGAAGCACTTTGCATTGCACACGGGGTCCAGAACGTTCGAAGCTGCAGGCTTCCTGCGTCGTAGCGGTGCGGACACCATTATGGTCCAGCGGTTGATGAAAGAGGATCTGTCAGAATATATTGCTAAGGCAGAAATCATAAAGCATGCTAAAATGGTATATGGAAACATTGCGCTGGCGGTCACGGACCCTGGCAGCAAGATTTCACAGATGATGATTGCCCAGGTGGCGGACACATTGCTGAACATGACTGACGTAGCTGCTTCATTTGTTATTAGCGAGCGCCCGGATGGATTGATTGGCATCAGCGCTAGATCGCTGGGACGCATGAATGTTCAGGTTGTTATGGAACGACTGGGCGGTGGTGGGCATTTGACGAATGCTGCCGTGCAGCTTGAAGGAACGCTTGGAGAGGCAGAAAAACGGCTGACGAACGTACTGGCTGAAATCGAAAAGGAAGAGGGGCTGTTCGAATGAAAGTCATTTTTATAAAAGATATGAAGGGTCAAGGCAAGAAAGGGCAAGTGAAAGAAGTATCTGAGGGTTACGCACAGAACTTCCTATTGCCACGGGGAATCGCACGTCTGGCAACGGACGGGAACATGAAGACACTGGATAACCAGAAGGCGGCTGAAGAAAGACTCAAACAGGAAGAGAAAGCGGAAGCGGAAGCACTTGCGAAGAAGCTGGAAGCAGAAGTGACTGAACTGAAAGCCAAGTCCGGCGAAGGTGGTCGTCTGTTTGGCGCAATTACCAGCAAACAGATCGCGGAAGCTTTGTCTAAAAAGGGTCTGAAAGTAGACAAACGCAAAATTGAGCTGGACGAGCCTATTCGTACACTCGGCGTAACACAAGTAACTGTCAAGGTTCACCCTGAAGTGAAGGCAACCTTGAAGGTACAGGTAACGGAAGAGTAAGATGGGCGGAGAAATGTTATTCGACCGGATTCCCCCGCAGAACCTGGAAGCCGAACAGGCCGTGCTGGGTGCAATCCTGTTGCAGGGCGAGGCCCTGATTACAGCGATGGAACGGGTGCAAACCGAGGATTTCTATGATAAGCCCCATCAATTAATCTTTGAAGCGATGATCCAGCTTGGCGAGGGAAATCAACCGATTGACCTCGTGACACTGACTTCGCTTCTGAAGGATAAAGGTGAGCTGGAGGACATCGGGGGCGTTAGTTATCTGGCTAAGCTAGCCCATGGTGTACCTACAGCCGCGAACGTAGACTATTACGCTCAGATTATCGAAGAGAAATCGATGCTGCGTCGCCTGATTCGTACGGCAACACAGATTGTGAGCGAAGGATATACAGGCGGCGAAGATGTTGCAGCGATGCTTGGAGAAGCTGAACGTCGCATTCTGGAGATCTCCAACCGACGCTCCAGTAGTGGTTTTATAGCCATTCAGGACGTACTGATGGAAGTATTCGATCGTGTGGAAACACTTCATCAGAATAAGGGTACAACGACAGGTATTCCGTCCGGGTTCATCGATCTGGACAAAATGACTGCCGGATTCCAGCGCAGTGACTTGATCATTGTAGCGGCCCGTCCTTCCGTAGGTAAGACGGCCTTCGCCCTGAATATCGCTCAGAACGTTGCCATTCGGGCACAGGAGACGGTAGCCATCTTCAGTCTGGAGATGTCAGCTGCCCAGCTGGTGCAACGTATGATCTGTGCGGAAGCCAACCTGGATGCCAGCGTGATGCGTATGGGTGACTTCAAGGGTGATGAAGACTGGCAAAAGCTGACGATGGGTATTGCAGCTTTGTCAGAAGCCAACATCTTCATAGATGATACGCCAGGGATTACCGTAGCGGATATTCGTGCCAAATGCCGTCGTCTGAAGAAAGAGAAAGGCCTTGGCATGATCCTGATCGACTATCTTCAACTGATTAGTGGACGTGGTAAAGCAGGGGAGAACCGTCAACAAGAGGTATCCGAGATCTCACGTACACTGAAACAGATTGGCCGGGAACTGGAAGTTCCGGTTATTGCCTTGTCCCAGCTGAGCCGGGGTGTAGAGCAACGTCAGGACAAACGTCCGATGATGAGTGACTTACGGGAATCGGGTTCGATCGAGCAAGATGCCGACATCGTAGCGTTCCTGTACCGGGATGACTACTATAACCAGGAGACCGAGAAGAAAAATATTATCGAGATCATTATCGCTAAACAGCGTAACGGTCCGGTAGGTACGGTGGAACTGGTCTTCCTGAAAAACTTTAATAAATTCGTCAATTACGAGAGGGCACACAATGACGCCTTCGCGATGTAACGGGCAGATGCTGACAGCTTCGATCAGGAAGCAAATCCGTCTGTCCCGAAGATCAACCATTAGAGCAACTGAACTCAAACATGTCTTATAATTACCAGATATAGATTCACATTGAAATGGTTATCCTTGAACCGGTGATAGCAGTCAAGCAAGATTGGACTGAAGTCTCCGGTTTTTTGTGTTGAAATTACGGGTAAATCCCGAACATTACAGTTGTACTATATCTAATTGTTCGCCATTTGATTTGACTTTGAAAAAGGGTACTGGTACACTAATACTGCTGCGTTAAAGCAGCGAAAACCTTCCCTTGAATGTAATGGAAGGACATTTTTACTGTCCGTTAGCACGCTTCTCAGTCGGTTTATTGCGTAACATGCCTGCCGGGATAGAGGACGGACAGACCAATACAAAGGTGCGCAAGGCACCCACGGAGGAATGTTAACTATGTCAACGGTAGTTGTAGTGGGAACGCAATGGGGAGACGAAGGAAAAGGTAAAATCACGGATTATTTGGCGGAGAGCGCTGATGTGGTGGCTCGTTATCAAGGTGGTAACAATGCGGGTCATACAATTCTGATTGATAACAAAAAATATAAACTGACGATGATTCCATCAGGGATTTTCTACACGGATAAAGCGTGTGTTATTGGTAACGGAATGGTTATCAACCCGAAGGCACTCATCGAAGAAATTAATTATATTCATGACAATGATTTTACAACGAAGAACCTGTCCATCAGTGAGCGTGCACATATCATCCTGCCATATCACATGGTATTGGATGCACTGGAAGAAGAGAGCAAAGGTCCGAACAAAATTGGTACGACTGGCAAAGGAATTGGCCCATGTTACATGGACAAATCAGCTCGTATTGGTATTCGGATGGTTGACCTGATGGATGCTGAAGATTTCGAACTGAAACTGCGTCATCTGGTCAAAGAAAAGAACCGTGTCATCGAGCAAGTCTACGGCGGCCAGCCTGTTGATGTTGAGGAGATTCTGCAAGATTACCTCGGATATGCCGAAATTCTTCGTCCTTACGTACGTGATACATCCGTTGTTCTGAACGAATATATTGATGAGGACAAAAAAGTATTGTTTGAAGGCGCACAAGGCGTTATGTTGGACCTTGATCAAGGAACTTATCCATTTGTTACATCATCCAATCCGTCCGCAGGTGGCGTATGTATCGGTTCTGGCGTAGGCCCGGCTCGTATCCAGCAAGTCATTGGGGTAGCGAAAGCTTACACAACCCGTGTAGGAGATGGCCCATTCCCTACGGAATTGCATGATGCAATCGGTGACCAAATCCGTGAGACTGGACATGAGTACGGTACGGTAACTGGACGTCCACGTCGTGTAGGTTGGTTCGATAGTGTTGTTGTTCGCCACGCGCGTCGTGTCAGTGGAATCACGGGTCTGTCCCTGAACTCTCTGGACGTAATGACAGGTCTGGAAACCGTAAAAATCTGCACGGGATACAAATTCCGCGGCGAGGTCATCACACACTATCCGGCAAGCCTCAAAATGCTGGCAGAATGTGAAGCGGTATACGAAGAGATGCCAGGCTGGAGCGAAGATATCACTGGAGCTAAGAAACTTGAAGACCTGCCAGTGAACACACAGAATTATGTAAAACGTGTTTCCGAGCTGACAGGCATTCCAATTGCCATCTTCTCCGTTGGTCGTAACCGTGAGCAAACGAATCAAGTTCTTCCAATCTACGAGTAATCGAAGAAATAGAGAGATTGTTTCTTGAATTATAAAATAGGATCCTCTGCCGACTTAGGCATGTTAAGCCTCCAGTTGTTGCTTTTATAGCGATGACTGGAGGTTTTTTGTATGTTTTTCGGATATAATCCCGAGATTTCCGTCAATACTGGTTAACAGTAGAGTCACAGACCCGGATATGTGCATGTTAGACGGGTGGGATAATTGGAGGGAGAGAACGGAATGAAGTTGCTTGTGTGGTTTGTCAAAATCGTGCTAACCGTGTTGCTGGTCAGTTCACTGACACTGCTCACGACCGGATTAATTGTACAGTCATATGCGAAGTCGCTACTCGCGAGTTTCAATATTCAGTGGGAAGGTCAACCCATGGGGTTAACCGCCATGTTCCAAGGTGCCTTGGGCGGTAAAACCAGCGAGGGGAATAAATCGGGAAATGGGACGACAGATCAGCCGACAGGAGCGGACGAAGAGCAGGTTCCGGAAGATGCAGTTTCAGTTATGGGGAACGGGACAGAGAGCGGTCAATCTGGCGTAGATGCGGGCAACAATGCGTCCCAAGGGAGCGGCTCAAACGAGGGCACAGGGGAAGGTTCAGGTACAGATACGACTGTAGGATCAAACTCAGGCACAAGTGCAGGCAATGGGACGGATACGGGCACGGGTAATGACTCAGGAACAGATCAGGGTAGTGGTTCAGCTTCAGGCAATGGAACCGGAGCGGCCAGCGGCGGTGCTTCTTCAGGCAATGATGCCATTGTTGTATCACCGGATGACATTACAGGAGCGAAGGACAAGCTGCCAGCAGAGGAGAAAGAAAAAATCTTCAGCCTGCTCATGAACAAGCTGCCACAGAAAGAAATGCAGCAGATCTCAGGTGCCATGGAAGGTGGCCTAACGGAACAGGAATTACGTGAGATTGAACAGGTGATTTCGAAGTACCTGACCAGTGAAGAGTACGACAACCTGATGGAAGTACTGCAAACAGAATAAGATTGGAAGGTAAAGCAGGCGTGCTCATAGACGGGTATCGCCTGATTCATAATGTAATGGACTTGTCGATGGTGATTGAATATAATCTATTTAAATAAATACTGGAAATGCCTGTAGGAGGGAAAAGTGTATGAACTATAAAGGTAAAGAACACAACATATAAAAACGTTCAGGCAACAATGTAGAAACCTCCAGTCCAATTCGTGGACCTCCGTTCATGGGTGCATTCAAGAGAACCAATGGACTTGTGTTTATGAATACACTAATTGGAGGTTGTATTGACCATGAACTTATATCATTCTAATTCAGAACCATCAGTAAAAAAGTTTGCCGAGGCGGCGAAAGAGCGATACGAGCAAGGGTTGCAAGAGGCGGATCAGCCGTTTAGTGGCTGGGATTTTAGCTATGTAACAGGGAGTGAGCGACTTCAGAGTGGAATGTTGCCCTGGTCCTATGGAACGATGGCTCGTCGATTGTTGAATCAGACAGATCGAATGCTCGACATGGGAACTGGTGGAGGAGAAATGCTGTCTAGACTTCGCCCCCTTCCTCCATACACATGTGCAACTGAAGGCTATCTCCCCAATATACCGATTGCAGAGGAACGTTTGCAGCCGCTCGGTGTGAAGGTACTCCCGGTGACTGATGATTCGCAACTTCCTTTCACAGATGAGGAATTCGATCTGATTCTTAATCGGCATGAGTCGTATGATGAGCAGGAAGTTAGGAGGATTCTATCCGCAGGAGGACTGTTTCTGACTCAACAGGTAGGTTGGTCAGATTGCAGGGAGATCAATGATCGGCTCGGCATTCCTATGCCAGCGGATTACGCTGGATGGGAACTGGATCGTGCTGTTCTTCAGCTGGAGCAGTGTGGATTCCGTATTCTGGAGCAACGTGAAGCAACCCCTGCACAACGCTTCTATGATATAGGCGCACTGGTATATTATCTAAAGACCATCCCGTGGCAAGTACCTGATTTCAAGGTGGAACGGTTCCGTGAGACATTAATGGATATTCATATGGAGATGGAGCAAAATGGATTCTGGGAAGTTCAGCAGAAGCGATTTGTAATTCTTGCAGTCAAAGAATAGTGACATGAAAGTTAATTTCTATTGTGGCATGAGATGAAATCCAGTTTAAGATAAACGACAAACAGGTTGTTTACGTAATCCCTTATCAGAGTTGATCTGGTGAGGGATTTTATTTGTATTTTTATGAAAAATAAAGCATATTTCACTGGGTCTTAGAACCTAGTCTTAATTTGCGAACAAAAGTACATAGTACAGCCGATGTTGAGGCATAATGGGTGATGGACCAGTTGTGCCACCTTATGGATAATTCAGGGAAACCAAGCGGGGCGTGGCTTTGAGGTGTGACGTGTAGAGTTGAAATGAGTGTAAAACCTGTGTTAAAGTATACGGGTGTGATAAAATGTTAAAATTTTGACACTTTTACGAGCGCAGTTAAAGTCCTGATTTTGCGGACACCCAATACAATTATCAACGAGCATGGGACAGACACGATGGGTGATGTCTTGACAGAAATGCGAACTGAGAAGTGCTGAAAAGGAGAGAATCATGAAAGGTTTCAGAGGCATACGCCAACCGGGCAAAGACCGGGTACACGAACAATCCGGGGAACACCGGACGGCCGAAGACAAAAACAACATGAGCATGTCCACCTTCAGTGTGAATAAGAAGCGCGTTCTGGCCTCGCGCAAATGGATCATTACAGCAGCATGTGGTGTATTCATCGCAGCATCGCTCGGGTTCGCAGGCAAACAATATGTTACTGCAAACACCGTACCGTACTATAAAGTAATGGTTAAAGGTAGCGAAATTGGTACCATTGCAGATGAGGCACAATTACAACAACTATTTACAGACAAAACTGAGGAATATCAAAATAAATATCCGGATGCAGAGATGGTGCTGAACACGGATGGCATCACAACCGAAACGGTAAGAGCGTACAAACCTGAAGTGAACAGTGACGAAACGCTGGACAAACTGGGTCACATGCTGACAGCCTACGCTAAAGGTGTGGAGCTTAAGGTAGACGGTGAAGTCATTGGTATTGTGAAGGATCAGGCAACAGCGGATGCAATCCTGGAACAAGTGCAGAGCAAATACATATCGGCATCGGCTGTGCGAAGTTCGCTTAAGACGAAGTCGGTATCGGCTAATTCCTCGAAGAAAAACGAAGGACCAAGTACAACCCTGAAGTCGGTAGGCATCAAGGAAGATGTAGCGACAGATGTGGTGAAGGCTGATCCAAACAAAATATGGGATGTGTCCGAGGCGGTTAAAGCATTAACCGTTGGTAAAGACGCGCCTGTAACTTATGTGGTTCATGAAGGAGATACAATCTCTTCGATTGCTGCCAAGTATGAAATTACACAAAGCGAGATTCGCCAGCATAACCCGGGCATCAAGGAAACATCGCTTCAAATCGGTGACGAACTGACCTTGACCGTTCCGAAACCAGCGGTAACCGTTAAATCAGTTGAGCAGGTTGTTGAACAGATTGAGATTAAACCGCAAGTGGAAGTACGCAAAAGTGCTGAGTTGAAAGCGGGTATCACAAAAGTTGTGCGCCCAGGACAAAGTGGATTGAAAAGCATGCAGTACCGTATAACCAAAGAAAATGGTGAAGTCGTTCAGGAAGAGTGGCTTGGTCAGGAAGTGATTAAAGCGGCTGTAACTGAAGTGGTCCTTAGCGGAACAAAAGTTGTTGGTGAGGGCACAGGTGAATTTGCTTGGCCGGTATCCAATGCAACGATGAGCAGCAGCTTTGGCCAACGTTGGGGTCGCCAGCACAAAGGTGTCGATCTGGTAGGTAACCGCGATGTGAAAGCGTCTGATGAGGGTGTAATTACTTTTGCAGGACAGAAAAGCGGTTATGGTAATGTCATCATTATTAACCACCGTAACGGATACGAAACACTGTATGGACATCTGAACAGCATTGGCGTTAAGGTTGGACAAGTGGTTGAAAAAGGCGAGAGTATTGGCGTTATGGGTAACACGGGTCGTTCGACTGGAACACATCTGCATTTTGAGATTATTAAGAATGGAACGGTAGAAAATCCGTTAACGTATCTGAACTAATATAGAGCTTAAGTAGGCAAGGTTGGCAATGATGCTGGCCTTGTTTTTTACTGCTGTAAAAAATTTTCAAATGAAAGACCTTACAAGCCTCGGATCGGGATGTGACGGTGCTTCAGGTATGTTAAACTAGAGAGTATATACAACAAACTAGAGAAACCAATCAAGCAGGCTTGGTACAAGCTAAACATAGAAGAGAGATATAAACGCTAACGCGGATTAAGCAGGATATAGGGGTGAACTTAGCCGATGCAGGGGAAGATTTTGGTGGTGGACGATGAACAGCCCATCGCGGACATTCTGAAGTTTAATTTGGAAAAAGAAGGGTACGAGGTCATCTGTGCATTTGATGGCATTCGTGCGGTTGAACTGGCGTTATCCGAGAAACCGGATCTGATGCTGCTGGATCTGATGCTCCCGGGCAAGGATGGTATGGATGTATGTCGTGAGGTGCGCGCTCATCTGGAGATGCCGATCATCATGCTTACCGCCAAGGATGGCGAGATCGACAAGGTGCTCGGGTTGGAATTGGGTGCGGATGATTACGTGACCAAGCCGTTCAGTACGCGTGAGTTGCTTGCACGGGTGAAGGCACAGATGCGTAGACGGCAAAAGCTCGCGATTACGGCAGAAGCGCCGGAAGATGAGGAAAAGCAGGTCATGAGGCTATTTGATCTGGCGTTTGATATGGACATGTACACGGCTTACAAAGGTGGGGAACCACTCGATCTGACCCACCGTGAGTACGAACTTCTCTACTATATGGCGAAGCACTCTGGCAAGGTTATGACACGGGAACATCTGCTGCAAGCGGTGTGGGGATATGAATATTTCGGCGATGTACGTACTGTGGATGTCACGATCCGTCGTCTGCGTGAAAAGATTGAGGAGAATCCAAGCAAACCGGAAACGATTCTGACACGCCGCGGGCTCGGTTATCTCGTGCGCAGTGCCAAAAGCGTGGGGATATAATGGGCCGATTCGCGCGATTCTCGTTCTTCCGAACGATTCAGGCGAAATTGATCATTATCTATGTACTGCTGATTCTGATTGCGATGCAATTGATCGGGGTTTATTTTGTGAGCGCGATGAAGAACTCACTAACGAGTAACTTTACGGAAGACTTGCAGGCGCGTGCGGAAATGCTATCAGTTCTCGTGGGGGAGACGATGGCGGGTGGAGAAGCAGAAGCTGGCGAGGACAAAACGGAAAATCTGCGTGTGCTGGTGAACAACCTGTTCAACATTAACGGTGCCGAGATTCAGGTGCTGGATGCCAGCGGCAAAGTTCTGACAACCTCGCTAAGTTCACATTCGGATTATGTGGGGCGCAAAAATACCCAGACCGTTGTCAGCCGTGCGCTGCAAGGCATTCGGGACAATGAGGAATATATCGTGGACGAGGATAATGTTCGCAAAAAAGTCGTCGCCAAGCCGGTGCTGTCCGGCGGCAAGATCATTGGCGCGGTCTACATCGCGGCATCCATGAACGAGCTGTATTCCACGATGGAGGGAATCAACAAAATCTTTATCTCCGGCATTCTGATTGCCTTGGTGTTAACGGCGGTACTTGGCGTGATCTTGTCCCATACGATAACGCAGCCGATTAAGGAAGTGACTCGGAGAGCGACAGCGGTCGCAGAAGGTAACTTTGATCAGCAGACACCTGTATTTGGCACGGATGAGATTGGTCAGCTCAGTCGGGCTTTTAACTATATGACCAGCAGGCTTCGGGATGCACTTTCACTGAATGAAGAGGAGAAGGAGAAGTTGACTTCCATTCTGACGAATATGAGTGATGGTGTGGTGGCTACGGATGAGTATGGTAAAGTCATTCTCGTAAACCGTCGTGCCAGCAGCATTCTGGGTATGCATCCTGCGGATATTGAAGGAAGACACTTCGCCATATTACTCGGCATTGATCCGGAGGATGCGGAAGCCCTCGCGAGTGGTTTCACAGGTTCAACTTTGCTGCAGATTGCACCCGCTGGACAAGAAGAGCCCGTGGTCATTCGGATGACGTTCACACCAGTTCATCGGCGTGAACGGGGGATCACGGGAACGATTGCCGTACTTCAGGATGTTACCGAGCAGGAAGAGCTTGAGGCATCCCGGCGTGAATTCGTGGCCAATGTATCCCATGAACTGCGTACACCACTGACTACGATTAAGAGTTACGCGGAAGCACTGGATGACGGTGCACTGGAAGATCCGCAGCTTGCCGGTCGTTTTGTTGGTGTTATTCAGAACGAGACGGAGCGAATGATACGACTGGTTACGGATCTGCTGCATTTATCGCGGCTTGATTCCAAAGAGGCTTTGCTGCGGAAACAACCAACCGACATTCTGGAAATGTTGGAGGAAGTGACGGATCGCTTCTCATTTCAGATGCATCAGAAGGATATTCAGCCTGTACTATCTGTGGAGAATGATATTCCGGCTGTTCCACTGGATCGTGACCAGATTGATCAGGTGCTCGATAATGTCGTGTCCAACGCGCTGAAATATACATTGGAAGGTGGCACCATTACGATTGCGGCTAGACGCAGTGAAGAACACACACTTGCCATCTCGGTATCGGATACCGGAATGGGTATCCCACAGCGTGATCTGGATCGCATTTTTGAGCGGTTTTATCGGGTGGACAAGGCTCGTTCCCGCAGTATGGGAGGCACAGGGCTAGGACTGTCCATTGCCCGGGAAATTGTGAAGGCACATGATGGTAGCATTTCTCTGGAATCTGAAGTAGATGTGGGAACGACAGTAACGTTCACACTGCCGATGCGTGAGAAAGGGGGTGAGCACCGTGAAGGAACGGATTAAATCCTTGGTGCTTGCTGCCCTTGTTGTAGCCAGTCTGGTTCAGAGTTATTTTCTGATCTACCGTTTGCCCGGAGGCGGGGATTCCATCGTGACGTCAGAGACGAACTATGTGAAGACGGAAAATATGGGTCAGGAACGCAATATTGAAGAATTGATTTTCCCCGATCAGATGATTATTCATCTGGGCCAGGATAAACATACGGTGTTTTACCCTGGCAATACGTTCTATCAGTTGATCTATTCAAGGTTGCAGGGGCGGGCGTTCGATGATTTTCAGCGCCGCAGTGTGCAATCGGTGAACTGGGATCAGATTCGCAAGGAGAACCCTGGGTTTGAGCTATCGTTCAAAGAAGGTATTCCAGTAGCATTGTTACAGCGAGTGATGAGGCTTGGGACGGATTCCTTATTCCAGGGGGAGACCATAAACCGAATCTCGATCTATACGTCCAAAAATGAAACGAAGGCCCATGCGCTGTTCTTCAGCGCCAAGGGAGACGTGGTATACGAAGCAACGCAGGCGGACCTGACAGTACAAGACGTGCAGCAGCATGTTGACTTCGGTACGAACTGGACGCCATACACGTTGATGGAAGGCGGGTATTATATCCCGGCGGAATCGTTGGAGACGATTGAGGCGGATGTGCCAACAGGCCAGTTCACGGTTGAGCAGATGCAGCGCAGTCTGTTCTTCGATCCAAGCATGACCCGGAATATCCGGGAAAAAGATGGATCGGAGATCTACACGGACAGTAAACGTAGTCTGCAGGTAAAACAGGAACAGCGCTGGATCAGTTACACCGATCCGGCGGCACCGCCTGCGGGACAGATTGATCCCGCGAAGGACGCGCTGTCTGCGGTTGATTTTGTGAATCAGCATGGTGGCTGGAAAGGCCGGTCGCGCATGATGCTGGAGACCGCCGACAGCAAGACACGGCTTGAATTCCAGCAGTATTACGGCAGTTATCCGATTATGGATTCCATGCAGTTCCGCTTTGGCACGATCAGCATGGAGATGCAGCAGGAGACGGTATCCAGCTATGAACGATCGCTGGAATACCTGAACGAAGGTGCAGAGACGAAGAAATCGGTAAAGTTGCCTGGCGGAGAAAAGCTGAAGGCTCTTATTAAAAAGGTAGCAGGTGAGAATCGTCAGGTTGTGGACGTATACCCGGCTTATCGTCCTTCTTCGATTGAGGACGGACTAAAGCTGATTCCGGTATGGGTGATCCGCTTTGGCAATGGTGAAGAGACCACCGTATCTTGATGGGTTGTAGTCATTGAACTAAAGAGTAGCTGTACTTTATCACTACGCGTGCAGCATAACCTTCCGATCACTGTTACCCCCAGATTTCTTGAATTCCCTTTTAACAAGGGAGAAATCTGGTGGTAGCGTATGCTTTCGAAGTAGCTTTCTTTCAGAAAGCTTTTAGGCGAACGCTCCGCTTCTTCAGGTTATTTCTGCCCTCTCCGTTGTCGTATAGCTTTAAGTTCAAAGGCTAGTAAACGGCTAGTTTCGGTGGAAGGGTAGGTAATTTGAGAAAGTATTTCAGCCAGTTAACTGAAGGAGGTGGATGTTTTGGATTGGGGACGGGCAAAAAATGTGTTGATCTATGCCTTTCTGCTGCTTAATCTGGTGCTGGGATACCAGATCTGGATGGATGCACGAGAGACGGCCGGAGCCAATCTGGACTTCACCTCACTGGCAGATAATACACAGCAGGCAATGGAAGAGAAGGGCATTCAGGTGCTGGCTCCGATTCCAAATGAAACGCCGAAGCTGCCAAAGTTGTCCTATGAGTTCATCGAAGAGGACAAGGCCGGCGTTGATATGGAACTGGAACAGCCTGTAGATAGCAAGCTGATCTTCTCGCAGAGTGAGCTGGAAGATGCATTAGAGCGTGAGATTCCACAGATCGGGACATACCGGCTGGATCAGCTGATGGCCGAGGATGGGGCTTTTGTGCTTCACCCACTGGTGGATGGCAAATGGCCGCTCTTCAATGTGAGTCTGGAGCTATTCTACAGCGACCAGAAAATAAAGGGTTATCGTCAGACTCCGGTGCGGATTACGACCGCAGAGGAGAGCGATCAGCAGGTGCTTCCGGCGTCGAAGGCGCTGGGAACGCTGATCGAGAACTTTTTGCCAAATGATGCAATTGTCAAAGATATTCAGCTGGGCTATTACGGCCAGTTGTTCAATTCAGATATACAGGTAGCGATGCCGGCATGGCGGTTCGTGCTGGAAAGTGGCGAAGTGTTGTACGTGCAGGGCATCAGTGGGGATGTATTCAGTCCCAAGACAGACAAATCAGGGGAGTAATGCGTTATGGGGATATATTTTACCGTGTTATCCAGCGGTTCGACAGGTAATGCCACGGTCATACAGCATGGGGGGACTTCTCTCATGATTGATGCGGGTCTTAGTGCGAAGCGATTGGATGCACTGTTTCAGGAAAGGGAGATTTCTGGGGCAGAACTGGACGGGATTCTGGTTACACATGAACATTCCGATCACATTAAAGGACTAGGCGCGATGTCTCGGAAATATAATTTACCAATCTACGCGAATCTGAATACGTGGGCGGCACTGGAGAAGTCGGTTGGGGCGATTCCAGAGGAAAACCGGAGGGTATTTGAGACGGGTGAAAAGCATGATTTTGGGTCACTGCGCGTGGAATCCTTCGGGATATCGCATGATGCAGCTGAGCCGGTAGGTTATACGTTCGATGATGGTACGGAGAAGCTGTCTGTTGCAACAGATCTTGGGTACATGAGCGACAAGGTTCGCGATGCCATCTCTGATTCTGACGTGCTGGTGCTGGAGGCGAATCATGATGTCGAATTGCTGCGTATGGGGCGTTATCCGTGGAACACCAAGCGCCGGATTTTGAGCGACATTGGGCATTTGTCGAACGAAGCGGCAGGGGCAGCGCTTAGTGAACTGATGAACGGACGCATCAAGCGCACGTATCTGGCACATCTTAGCCGAGATCATAATATGATGGACTTGGCGAAAATGTCGGTGCGTGACGCGATGGAGAGCCGTGGATGTTTTTATCGGGATCATGAGTTCAAACTCTGTGATACGTATTACGACCGTCCTACGCCATGGGATAGGGTGGGTGAGCCATAAAGCTGTCCAGTTCGGCGGCTTTGCGCTCAACTTCCTCGCGGGTCAGGATGCCTTTATCAATAAGCAGTTCAATGATGGTACTGAGTGCAAGAGTGTTGCGATAGTGTTCTTCCTTGAGATCGGCCAGCTTGGCCGCCATATGAACTTCATCCATGGCTGTGAGTGTACGCGTGCGATCCATATATATCCTCCTCTATGAAGCTTCGAATTGTCTTTTACTATTATTGTAGTCAGGCTTGATGGAAAACATTCCTCTTTTTGCCGCTAACATTTGTGTGATGAGACGTGTATGCTGAACCTGTGACTATGCTGGGGTGAAAAAGTTCGTCAAATTTACCAAAATGGCGCTTAGCGGACCGGATTTTGTGGTGATAGATACTATGGACCTTTATTGTTAAGCGCGTTATAGCTGAAATTTGCGTTAATTTTCGTAAATATGCAACTTTTTGGGTTTTGACGTGTTTAGTATATGAGGAGCATTGTGATTTTGGCTGTTTTGCGTGTGAAATGGCATGTCATAGAATGCGAGAGCATGATTGATAGAGTCACTGACAGAATGGCGTGTCCGTTCTGTTGTACATAGACGCTGTATCTTGATTTGATGCCGGGATGCGGCGATATGCAAGACCATTTTATAAAAATGCAAAAAAAGCATAGAAAAGCGAGAGGTTATTTACGGTACGCACGTAACGAAAGACACAGAACGAGGCTGGAGAAGCGTAGCGTTCGCCGGAAAGTTTTCTGAAGGAAAGCTACTTCGGGAGCATACGCGATGAACAAATTTCACCCTGAAAGTGGGATGAAAATTTGTGAGTAACAGCGATCGAAAGCTCGGCTGTGGCTGGAGTGGGGTAACGTAAGAAAACCATCGTTGATCCATGCGACAACTTAGGCGGCAGTCAGGGTCTTGATGCGTGACAACGAAGGGGAGAGGATCACGATGGGATTGTTTGGAGACGATTTTTATTCAACCAAAGTATCAAGACGCGCCGAACCTGAACAGAAAGGCAAACTTCAGATCATCCGCCCTGGAGGCAGGGCACGTGGACGTGACCGCTGGAGCAATCCGCGCAGATCGCGTACGGGAATCAGTTCCACAGTGAAGGTAGCTGTGATTAGCTCGGTGATCAGCTCCATCGTGACCGTCATGCTGTTTAGCTTCATCACACAGCCCACATCGTTACCGCTGGCGAATGCTACAGGCAACGGTGGTGGAGGCAGTGCACAGGCAACACAGGCAGCTGATCCATACGACCGGATTATCCAGGCAGCAGCACATGTTCGTCCTTCCGTGGTGAGCATTGTGAACCATAAAACGGGTAGCAGTCTATCGATGGAAGATTCGGCGCTGGGCTCAGGGGTCATTTTCAAGAAGGAAGACGGCAAGGCTTATATTATGACCAACCACCACGTCGTGGAGGGTGCGAGTGATCTGGAGATTGTGACCGTAGATGGGGAGACACACAAAGCGAAGCTGGTCGGTAAGGACCGTGTGAGCGACATTGCTGTATTATCCGCAGAAGATAAAGGGCTGGGTGCAGTGGCGGAGATCGGTGATTCCAGCAAACTTCAGCGCGGTCAAACGGTGCTGGCGATCGGGAACCCGCTCGGTCTGGGCGGTACGCTGACATCCGGTATTGTCAGTTACACAGATCGTATTCTGCCTGTATCGATTAACCAGGATGGTGTTTATGACTGGGAGCAGAACGTAATCCAGACGGATGCGGCGATTAACGAAGGCAATAGCGGTGGTGCTTTGGTCGATTTGAACGGTAAAGTCGTAGGAATTAACACGATGAAGATCTCGGATACGGGTGTTGAAGGACTCGGCTTCGCGATTCCGATGAACGAAGTGATGAAAACGGTAGATTCCCTGCTCTTGAACGGCAAAGTATCTCGTCCATACCTGGGCGTATATACGGTCGATCTGAGCAACCCATATGCACCACTGGATGACGAGCAGCGCAAAGATCTGAAGCTGCCATCTCATGTGGACAGCGGTGTGGTTGTGCTGGAAGCATCCGGTCCGGCATCTGATGCAGGTATGAAGCTGAATGACGTCATTACGGAATTTGACGGGCAAAAAATTACCTCTACGCTGGATCTGCGGAAATATCTGTACGATGAGAAGAAGATTGGGGATACGATTGAAGTGACCTTCTACCGGGATGGCAAAGCGGAGAAAGTATCAGTGAAGCTGACGGATAAACCGGAATAAGGGAAGTTCAACGAAACCTATACTGTTGCGTTGATTGAAACAGGGAAAGCTAGAAGAGTGATCAGATCAACTGACCACTCTTTTTTAGTTATTATGGGTGGACTTGTTCGTTCGACAGTAAATGAGTAGATCAACCATTTTTATGTTCTCATGATCAGTTAGACCCGGAGCCAAAGGAGCAGATACATAAGACTAGGGCTGTGGTAAACTGTTGTCAATATGTTGGAGACGGTCGCTGATGCAATAACATCTGTTTGTCGATCTGATTTTATTTCAGAATGGAAGGGGTATTTATAATGAAACATTTGAAGAAAAAGATGCTTGGGGGAACGAGTTTGGCGCTGTCACTGTTTGTGCTGTCCGCCTGTGGATCTGAGGTAGCTCCGACGGGAGCATCCGTGGATACAAGTGCTCTGCAAGAGAAGATTGCAGGGCTTGAGAAGAAACTGGTGGAACAGGGAGCCAAGAGCAGTGAGCAGGAACAAAAGATCGCAGAGCTTGAGGCCAAGTTAAATGAGCTAAGTGCAAATGTGATTGCGGTAGGTCAGGCTGGTGGTCAAACGCCTGTAACATCGGGAAACAACGGATCGGCCGGGAAAGGCGATGGGGTGCTGATTACGTTTGCCCAGTATGAGAAGCTTGAGGTTGGCATGTCCGTGGAAGATGTCATTGAGATCCTTGGCGGCGAAGGTGAAGCGCTGAGTGAAGCGGAGAACATGGTGGTGTACAACTATAAAGGTACAGCCGGCAACGGTGCTAATGCTGTTATTGCTTTCCAAGGTGGCAAGCTGTTGACGAAGGCGCAGTCGGGATTGAATTAAAAGAGTATGGGTTAGAGGCTATTCTTAGAATGGATTGGAACAGAATAGGGGAATACGTAACTCTGTTTTCGCAATTCAGGCGTAGGCGCAGGATTCATTCGCTATGTTGAGTGATTGTTGCTGTTACAGGAGCATTCTTTTCGGTACCGTGGAGGTATCGGGAAGAATGCTTTTTGTGTTCTTTTACGGCGTACGGAGGGGTTTGGGAGATGTTGGGCACGATAAATTTGGACTGGGGGTTTCTTTTCGGTGGCAGGTGTGATAGAACTGAGAAGTGGCTATCCTGTAATGGGATACGCGGTTGTGAATCGGGAACATAGCTGGTTACAGAAAGGATGCTTAACGGATGTACGTTGTATGCAAAGAACACGTGGACATTGCCATCGACATGTTTGTCGATGAGTATGAGGACGCTCCAGATATCGTTGATCTGAAGGAGACGGAATTTGCCGATTGGGACCCGCCTGCGAAATGCGCCGAGTGCGAACAGCACGCGGAATTCCTCGTCGTTTAGCGTACTGTAGGATTTAGACGGCTGGAGGCGTGACTTAAGGTGGCGCCTCGGGCTGACTTTCCATCCGGTATGAACATCACAGCAAGAAGCCAAGGAGAGCGTGATGAGCGCTCTTTTTGTCTTTGTGGGGGAATCGGTGGTGGTTGGTAGGTAGCGAGGTAATTTAGGGATGTGGGTGTGAATCTGCCGAGTAGCGCTAACGAACCTGACGGACCTTATTTGTGGCAAATACCGCCTGGTTGAAATCTAACGAATCGTAGACAAGTTATATTTCCGAAATGGTCTCGAAAGAGGTGGGGAATGCGCATTTTGACTGGGATAGCGTGTTTCAGATTCGTTAGATTTTAAAGGGGCCGAAATGGGGCTGAATAAGGTGTGTGGTGTTCGTTAGAATTGGACAATTTAGGAGGAATGGATTGATATGTTTATTCAGATTATTGGCGTAGGCAAATTGAAGGAAAAATATTTAACGCTGGGCATTCAGGAATATGCCAAGCGGCTCGCCCCGTACATCAAGTTTCAGATGATCGAGGTCGCAGACGAAAAGGCGCCCGATACCCTGAGCGAAGCTGAGGTTCGGGCGGTGAAGGAGCGCGAGGGCGAACGCATCCTCGCGCATGTGAAGAGCGAGGCGCATGTCGTCGCCCTCGCATTGGATGGCCAGCTCTGGAGTTCTGAGGAGCTGGCATTGGAGATCGACAAGCTCGGCACGTATGGGACGAGCCATGTCGTGTTTGTCATCGGAGGAAGCCATGGGCTCTCCGATGAGGTATTGCGCCGCGCGAAGCAGCGCTTGAGCTTCGGGCGCATGACCCTGCCGCACCAGCTTATGCGGCTGGTATTGGTGGAGCAGATTTATCGCGCGGTGAAGATAAATCGGGGTGAACCGTACCACAAGTAGGGCGAAATTTTGATGCATAAGAATTAGAGAAACATTTAGTGTATATAGTGTTGATTTTTTTATCAACATACTATATCATGTATATTAGAAGGGTGATGAGACGTTGAACGAGTTTGGAGAAATGCTCAAAGATCTTCGTAAAGAGCGTAAAATCAGTCAACGCAAACTCGCTGATATGATCGGCATTGACTTTACGTATATCAGCAAGATTGAGAATGGTTCTATGACTCCCCCAGCAGAAGATAAAATAGTGAAGATAGCCGAGATTTTTGGTATTGATCCTGATCGGTTTCTGATAGCAGCAAATAAAATACCGAGTGAGCTTCAAAAGGTTATTACTGAAATTGAAGAGGTTCCCGTTTTTCTAAGGAGCGCACCAAAGTTATCACAAAGTCAGTGGGTTCAGATCCAAAAAATTATAAATGAGACCACTAAAGAAAAGGAGTAGTTGTAATGTCACGTGTTCCCTATATTTCTGCAGAAGAAATGGAAGACATAGCATTGAATATACTCACCGATTATGGATTTGATTGTGAAAACATGGTTCTTCCAATGGCTACTCCTATTGAAGAGATAATCGAGTTTCATTTTGAATTGGATTTCGCTTGGGAACCCATTGATCATTTTGATCCATCAGGAATTGTGATGGCTGCCATACTCCCTGGTCAAAAGCGAATTATCATGAATGAAAGCAGGAAAGAACTTTTTGAAGAGAAAATTGGAACGATGAACTTTACTATGGCTCATGAACTAGGGCACTGGGTGCTTCACGTGAACGATAAAGATAATTTACAGACGAGTTTGAATCTAAATAAGAGTAAAGAGGTCTTTTATTGCAGAAGTCATTCCACACGTCCTCCAGTGGAACAACAAGCAGATATGTTTGCAGGTGCAATACTTATGCCTAAGCCAGCACTGGAGAAGTTTGTCGGCAAACTTAAAGCTGCTAGAAATATAGATATGGGTAGCTTATATACTTTGGCAGGTTTTTTTAAAGTATCAATTAGTGCCCTCTGTGTGAGGCTAAATCGCTTAGAACTGCTTTATGTCCACAAAGGACAAGTTTACAACTCAAAGGAAGAATACGATGGTCAGATAGCTTTTGAATTTTGAGCTATCTATCTTTTTGATAATAATGTTGAGTTGATTATCAACTCAACATTGAAGGGAGGTGAGTATTTTGGCTAAAAACGGAGCAAAAGGCGGCGGAAGAGTTGGTGCAGTAAAAGGAAGAAGTCAATTCAAAGCGCCTAATGGCAACTGGGTAAAGAGAGACACATCGACAGGTAAGTTTATGGATCAAAAAACTAGCAGTAGCAAACCATTCAAAGGCGTTACAAAAGAATAATATTAGGAGAGTGAGTAGATTATGGCAAGCAGACACGAGATACTCTGTGTAAACAAAAAAGAACGGTACAATCCATTTGAGAGAATTGAAAGCATTGGAGGCAAAAATCAGGACGGAACAAGATGGAAGGTCTCGCAAAAACGAGCTATTGAGGGAATTGAAGATGGAAAATGGGAGTTTTTTGTAAGTAGAGGAGGCCATACTGTGAATGTAATTGTATCTAAAAGTCGTTATGGAAACAAATACTTAAAAACTGAAGCGGATGGAGAAAGTCCTGACAATCTTCTAAGTTTATCTGAATGTCCGATGTAGTTATACTAAGTTGGTACACAATATTGCAGATGACAACAGTGAAACTATACTTAGGTTTTTTTTACTCTTCTAAGGTTAACCCCCCTTCCGTTATTGCCTTATTGGAAGGGGTAACCTTTAAAAACTGCTTCTCCGCCTTTAGTTAATATAAGTTTGTAAAACATGTGAAGAGGTCTCTTTCGCTGCTGGGACAGTGGATGGTGGAGTAAGGTATCCTAATTTATCATCAGGATGGTACAAGTTTGTAGGGTACTGAACTGGGTTGATTATCTTACTTCATCAGCTACATGCCTTTATCTTTAATCTTTTACAATCACATAACGTGAAAGCTTAATGCCTTTGCTAACTTCTGTGGCATATGAGGGGTTAATTCCTGAGGCTGCAACTATTTCTTTGACGCTGTAATGGTTTTTGAGTATAAGATCGGCATATTTAACTCCAAACAAATGAATATGTGCAACTTGATCACCATGAGGTGCCGTATTGTACATGGAATGTAACAATTTCCCTAAACTATCTATATTCATATTACAACCATCCTTCGACAGGTTTATTCGCTAGTAATTGAATATTCTACAGGTTAGTATATGAATCCTTCCAAGTAATACTACATAGCAATGTTTATATTAGCATTTAGAATATATCCTTTCATAGTCAAGAAAGCAAACAACATATATTTATCTATATAGGGACTTGCAATCAGGAGTGGTTGCCGAGAAATCACTGGAATTTCTAGGCGAGCGTAAACAGTGACTGTCTATCTACAATGTTGAACTTATCGAATACTCATTCAAATTAAAATACTCCTAATTTTAGATAACAATTGTAATTACCTGATTAAGCAAGAGATTATCTTTTGAACAGGAAAAAGCCCCTTCTGCAATGGATTTAACAGAAGGGGCTCCGCTTAAAAAATGATTTTGAGTTTCTTTACTAAATGCAAGTTCAACTTCTTCAATACGCCTCTTGTCATCTAGAGTTATATTCTTTACGATTAGGTGCAAGAGCGTTTTACGCTGCTGGAACGGTGAATAACTTAGCAGGGCATCGAACTTCGTCATGAGGAAACACACAAATTCGTAGGATACTGGATCAGCCTGATCATCCCGAAGCTCTAATTCCAGTTTTGATCTGCGGGTTAGCTCGGAATCCAGCTCCTTGTTTAATACACTCAGGCGTTCAGAAAACATATTGCGGTCAATATTATCTATTTCATATAATTCGAGGTACTTACGTTTCTTATCCTCCAGACTGGTGATATGTGTCTGTATTGCTGTTAACTCATCACGTAGTGGTTTCATTCGTCCAGAACGTCTTTCATTGATGCTGCGAACAACTCTTTGCAGAATCTCTGGATTGACCACGGCTTGCCTGATACGATCAGTTACCGCTTGTTCTGCTTCCACCTTTCGGACGCTGTTGGCGTGGCATACGGCGCTTCCCTGGCTTCGGAATCGACCACAGGAATAGTACATCCGAGTGATCTTCTCGCCATCTTTCGACCGATTGACAGTGCGACTGGCGGTCATGGCGGCACCGCACTCAGGACAACGAATCAGTCCAGTTAGCAGATATTCTCCTTCAAACCGCTTCTTGGGCAACGTAGCCTTCTTTTCCCGGAGTAGCTGAACCTTATCCCATAATTCTTGGCTAATAATCGGGGGATGATGGCCTTCTACGAGAATCGGCTCCTTATTCTTACCTTTACGTCTTCGTTCAGCCCAATTCTCGTAACGATTGTAGCGGATTTTACCTACAAACATCGGATTATCTAGCAGGTCTCGGATCGCTGTAGTGGAGAAAGGCTTGCCAGTTTGGGTTCTATGCCCTCTGTGGTTCAATTCATTGGCAATGGTCTTTAATCCATGACCAGAGGCATATTGTTCAAAAATATGACGTACAATGACTGCTTCTTCTTCAGCTATAACGACTACGGATTTACTCTCCCGCGAACTGCCGGTGCCTGCAATTACTTTATATCCTAATGGAACTTTACCGTTATGGTGTCCCATTTTGGCTCGTTGCCTATGTCCCATCTTTACATTGTCTACTATGGTATTTCGCTCCAGTTCACCTACTGCACCCATCATTTGGAGGGCGAATCGTCCCATAGGGGTACTGGTTTCAAAGTTTTCGGTAAAAGATCTGAATGAAATATTGTTTTTCTCCAACAAATCTACAATATGGAGTAGATCGATGCTCTTCCGAGCCATCCGATTGAATTTCCATACGATGACTTCATTGAACTTATTTTCTTCTGCATCTTTCAAAAGCCGTTGAATCTCGTAGCGTCCTTTGATGCTTTTTCCACTGACCCCACGATCCACGTATTCATCGACAATCTCTCCGCCATACAGCTCACAATATTTTCTCAGGGTATCAAGCTGTGCATCAATAGAATAGCCGTGTTCGGCTTGTTCTTCTGTACTGACACGCGCGTAAATAGCAACTTTCTTCGGTAGTCCTTGATTCATTTCTTAAGCTCTCCTTCATGTTGTAGTGTTGGAATTTCCAGATTAAGTAGCGCCACAGAACCTTGAATCACTGCTTGTTTGATATTACGATCAGCAGGGAGGGTGATCTTTGAAATCATGCTTCGTAAAAGTGCTTTTTGTTGCTGTGACGTTGCCCTTTGGAATACAAGCTGAAAGTCTTTAAGCACACGGCCTATACTTCCAAGCGGAATAGGTTGATCTGGATCATCAGCGATTCTTTTCTCCAGTTCCTTTTTTTCCTGCTCAAACATAGCTGTTTGGTTTTGAAGTTTACCGAGTTTTAGCTTCAGTTCCCGACTGTCAATATGTCCATCTTCAAAAAGTTCGTAACATCGGAGAGTTCGTTTCTTCAATAATGCTTTCTGTGTCTCAATCTCTTTAAGTCTTTTTCTGAAAGGCTCCAGTTTTTTGTCTCGTCTTTGATTAAGCTTTACCGCCAACTGTTCTGCTATGGTAGGCTGCGAAAGGAACTGATGCACATGTTTGTTTACCCAGTCCTCAGCTTGTTCAGCAGGAACGTGATGAGGCTGACAAGCTGCGTATCCCCCAGAGTTATATCTACCACATACATAATAATGATCTACGTATGAGGCTTTTCTTTTCCGTTTGCGGGATACATGGGCCGTAACCATGCTGTTTCCACAGGTTGGACATTTAAGCAATCCAGTTAGCATAAAGACATGAGAAGTGCGCTTATTAGGCTGGTGGGAGCGGTGAGCCAATTGTTGCTGTACCTGCTCCCACAGCTCTATTGAAATAATCGGCTCATGCTCTCCGTCTACTATTTTTTTGTGTTCCGAGGCAGACTTGTCGGTATAGGTTATCTTGCCTATATAGTTAACATTCGTTAAGATGCCTCGCACCGACGCAATATGAAATAGTTTTCGTTTTTTAGTTCGATATCCGTTTTTGTTTAGGCGATTCACGATTGCTTTTAGACCAAGACCACTGGCATACGATGTGAAAATAGTTTGAACCAGCTCTGCTTCATCAGGAATAATTTCTACATAGGAGAGGTTTCGGTTCACAGGATGGGAGACCCAGCGATATCCCAATACTAAATTCCCAATATTCCATTTACCGAGTTTGTTACGACGGTTCATTCCAAGACGGACGTTCTGCGTAATCTGGCTACGCTCATGCTCAGCGATGGAGCCGAGCATCTGGAGCGCAAACTTCCCCATGGGAGTAACGGTTTGAAGATTTTCCGTAAGGCTATGAAGTGTAATACCATGTTTGTCAAAGAGTTCAGTGATGAATAATAAATCTTTCAAACTTCTGGATAGCCGACTTAAACGGAGGCAGAGAACCTGCTGAAAGTGCTCTGTACGAGCATCTTCCAGCAATTCATTCAGTGACGGTCTACCAGAAATAGACTTTCCTGAACGCCCTGCATCAATATAGAGTTTGTAAATATCTAGCTGTCTTTCTCGGCAGTAATCATAGAGTGCTGATTTTTGTGCTTCTAAACTAAAACCTTGGACTTGTTCTTCCGTTGATACGCGAATATAAAGTGCGACAACCTGTTTTTCCATCATGTGTATCACCTCTATGCAGCATCTGGTTGTGACTCAGGGACAAGCTTATCTGTTTCGGTGGAAACTTCTTCAGCTTGAAGATAGCAGCAGATCATATCTGCAAGAATATCGATGAATAAATCGAGATTGTTGTTTTCCGTGGAATGGTTCATTGTATAGGTGCCTCCTGTAGTGAATGTTAGTTAGTTGTTGTAGCTGTGATTACATCATTGCCTTCTCCTTCATACTAATGAAGCATTCATTCCCCAAAATAATGTGATCCAACAGTTCAATACCAAGCAAGCAGCCGCTATCTCGCAACCGCTCCGTCAGCTCAATGTCCTGTGGACTCGGATTGGGATCTCCAGAAGGGTGATTGTGACAGGCAACGATGGCGGCAGAGTTAGCGAGGATTGCCAACTTGAACGTCTCCCTGGGGTGAACCAGAGAAGCGTTTAGTGTTCCTGTAGAGACAGTATGGATCGCAATCGGCTCATTTTTGGCGTTTAGACAAAGAATGGAGAAAATCTCCCTATCACAATCACCAGTGAACTGACGGAACAAGTCAGCGGCGTCCTGAGGCTTGCGGATTTTTCGACCAGGGTAAAGGATGGATGATGACTCCCTGACCATCCGTAAACCGACGACCTGGATGCGTTTTGCTGGGATATTTCCCTTCTTGACCCTTTGATTACTAGGTGCTTGGTTACCCGTCATATATGAAACCTCCATGATAAAAAGTAGTTAGTTATTCGTTATCATGGTTATATTAAATATTTTAAAAATGAACAGAATCGGTTTTCCCAGAAGGGTTGGCCACGCCCCGGACCTCATTGGTTGAAACTCCATCTGGCACATGGGTTCCTTTGTCATGCCCCCGGTGCCCCCTGGATCTCAAGGGAGAAAGAAACAATTACTTTTGTCAGAGGGGGGATTCTTTTTTTATTTTTTTCTTATTTTTTTCGGGGGCAATGGGGGCAGTTGACCGTAATCCTCTGCCCTGCATGAGCCTTCTTCGACCCCAAGTTTTCGAATCACAGGGGGCATAGCCCCCGCTTCTGGGGCAGCGTTTTAAAATCCCTCCAATGGAGCAAGTTCCTCAGCATCATGGGTAGTTGCCAGAATCTCTTCACGAGTCTTTTGTTTAGTGTGGGTCTCCACATTCTCATGTAGAGCCTCTTTTTTCACCCAGAGTAATCTCTGGCGATGTTTTTTGATAGTTTTTTTCACGAGGCAGTGGCGGCGATTTTCACCCTTCTCTTTTGAAACATCCGTGTGTGTCAAGCCAGCATCTGCTAATTCCTTCCAAAGAGTAGCAGAGGTGATAGGGAAATGCTCCCCACGTATGGACAAAAAACGGCTAACTTCGTTATAAATTAACTCGGGTAAGAAGTAATAGTAATTCTCATCCTTCCAGCCAACAAGGGCACTATTGTTTGGTAAGGTCTTTGGGACGAGATCTTGATGCACGTTATCACAGTGAATGCTTTGGTTAGCCAGCAGTTGAGAGACAATAGTTAAGAAACGGGATGATGGTTTAATATCAGTAACTTGTTGGCCTTGTTCTTTAGCGATCTCAAGAAAAACATTCCAGCCCTCACTACGAAGTTCATCTCCCATCTCGGTAGTTACTGCTCCAACACTTTCAGCGTATTCTAGACCCGAGTTCAGTCCCAAGTACAACCAAACCGCTGCTTCTACCATTCTGCCGTGTACGCCTAAGTTGGATGCTGCTTTTCTTCTTTCATTAAACAACTGTTTCAGTTCATTGTGGTCGGGTTTACTCATGGACTGTCCGACCCATTCCAAGTAACCTTTCATTGCAGCACTCAATTCTTCGAAATTATCCTGAGCCTGGGTTAAACGGTCCAGATTTACATCTGTTTTAAGCAGTTCAGCAGGGAACAAACGGGCTACGCTTGAGCCGCCACCAATTAAATCTTCTGCGGTGACGAGTGCATTGCCCCGTGGCGGGTAGTCTGGTCTGAGAGACGTATCCTGTTTCATACGCCCCCGACCTACGCGATCCCCGTAGCCTCTGAGTATCTGTTGCGCTAGTGTTTCCATGCTGTTCTTCTCTCTGGGTGAAGTGGTAGGATGATAGTCATCAATGAGAAGAAGCGAATCCTTTGTATCAAAACCACGTTTTTCAACCGAGTTAGCTGTATCCTTAAAGCTTGCTGGCGGGTGCTCCAGCAGGTTACCAAAGTGACAGAGAAACAACTTGGCTAAGGTTGTTTTACGACTGCCTGTGTAGCCGTGAAGCCAAACCAAAAACTTTGGTTCAATACCCAGCATGCGAAGCCATTCACAGAGCGGTGATAAGTAAGTCAAAGCCCACAGGACAAGTGTTACCCGATGTGGTGCGACATTTAACAGGTTCAAACTTGCTTTCATTGCTTCTGTGTCACTGGTGTTGAAGTTGGAAAGATTATAGTTTTGAAGCCGCGCTTCCAGTTCAACTTTGACATTGGGAATGCCTAATGCACCGCCAGCATGTAAGTACGTCCACCTATCGTCAAGGTTAATCCAGCCCAAATGGGTGTAAATTCGTTCTTTTATCGCCTTTTTAGAAGTGGATTGAATGGCGAAGCGAACCAAGTCGCGGATTTTATAACCTGGAAAGAGAGACGGTTCAGGTCCCCACATGGTTAACCACTTCATACTTTCGAAATCCTGAGCAGGCACCTGAATGGAAGGTAGCCTTCTCTGTGAGTCAATGAGTAACCCATCAATCTCATAAAAAATATTCTTATCGGTGCCATTATCTTTAATAATGGATTTTACAATTCTAGCGACAAAGTTAGCGATTGGGACATGCTCTGTTTCCCCGTCAATTTTATATTTGGCCACACAAAGAGAATTATGGTGTATGGCATGATTGCCCCCCATTAAATGAATGTAATCTTCGGAGGACATTTTTTTTAAGACAGTTTTCTTAGTCTTTGCTGAAATTAATAGTGTCACAGGAGAGTTTTTAGGCTCTTGAGTATCCTCATCCAAACTCACACTAGGATGGCATTTCGCAATTTGATCTAAGCCACATCCCAATGTGGCGCATCGGGTAGGGCCGTAGGGAGCACTGGAACGTTCTGCTTGCAATTTCCGAATACGATCTTCACTGTGATGATCATGCTTTTGACTGAGTTGTGAAAAGGTCAAGGCGGTTTTGCTGTATCCTGCCCTAACCAGCATGGACACAATGTGAAGCCACTGAGTTTCACTGCATCCATGTAGTTGTTGTTCTGACATTGCCTCTTTCATCACCTTGCATTTACTTGAAAGGCGTTGTAACTTGTCTTCACTAATCAATGTATGTGCAGGCTTTGCTATCTTGGAAACAGAAGCAGCCCTTGCAGGGAGTAGCGAAGATGCTTTTGGTGAAGTTGACTGTTTGCTGAGTTTTCCTTTGATTAGCTGATCCAGTACATTCTTGGGCAAGTCGGCTAGTGGAAGGTCACCGGGACCTCTATCTTCAATCCAAAGGTATTGCCCACCATTTTGATGCCGGGAAGGTGGAATGACCGTCATTTGTCCATCAGCCAACAGAGACAATTCTTCGTGCACCACTTCGGAATTGACGTCAGCTTGTTTTCGCAAAGCCACGTGCTTCGGTACACGATACAGATATCTCGACCCTCCTCCTGGAGTTGAAAAATGCCAAGTGGGAGGAATATTTCCATCAAATAACTGCTCCATTTTGGTTTGTCCGTATTCACCGTCAATGTCGAATCCGACCATTCCCACTTCTCCGCCAAGGATCATGCCTAAGTTCAATTTCGGTCGGTTGTTGAACCACTTTTCGAGAACAGCGGGATCTTCGGAGGCCTTGGAAGGCCAATTGGCGATCAGGGGCACCTTTCCTGGTCTAGAGCAGTTCTGCTTATGTTTTTCAGAAGCACCCTTATGATCTGCCGGGCACAATGGGAGAAACTTAAAACCCATGTTAGCTTGGGCTAAAGTTAACGCTGCTGTATGAACAGTCATTGTATTTAAAATACTTGCTGAAAATGCGGTATTCGTTTTAAGAGTTGTCATGCGGGACTCACCTTCCATATTGTTTTCAAACGGGGGCGTAGCCCCCCATTATGTTCTCATCAAAGGTTGTTCGTGAGATTTATTCATTGACGACTTTACGTCTGCGTTTGTGTTTAAAAGGACTAGATTTTGGTACTCGGTTGATCATACCTCCATCATTGTTCTGGTCATGGTCTGCGACAATCCATTCATCTTCATCATTCAATTCAAACTCCACGTCAGTCAGTTCTTCTATATCACGCGGGTCAAGATCGTTGTCGATCAATTCGTCTTCATCGCTTGGATCGCCGTATGTGTTGACCAAGCTAATTAAATTTGGGTCGGTTTCAAAGTCCCCCTCCTTGTTATTATCGTTCGTAGTGTGAATATTACTGGCGAGTTTGGATGCAGGGTTAGTCATGTCATGAGATGGCTTTAATTTATTTTGGATTATCTTGAAAAAAGCAACCTTATGTGATCCAATATTTAAATATCTAACTCTCTGAAATGAGATGGAAGATACATTGGAGAAATCAAGAGAAAAGGCGTCAATTATTTCGTTAACAAGTTGACTGGAATAAATATTGAATTTTTTCCCGAATTTTTTTAAAGGAAAATAGTTCTCGTCACAAGTGAACCCCAAACCAATAGCAATTCCTTCGGGATTGAGAGCAACTTGAACATTTTCCGTAGCGCCGATTTTCTGTATGACCTCAGGGCTGAAGGTGAGGCGTGTACTGCTTTTATGTTTCACTACTGTCAAAACACTGTTTGGAATAACTTTTCTACCCGAGTGTCTGCTTGCAGAAGGGCGAAAATTCATCTCTGTTAGGATAGATACTTTTTCGTTTGTTTCATTTTTTTGTGTCATTGTGCATTCTCCTTTTATTTAAATAATTCTGTTAGAGACACAAGGCACGAAACAAAAAACGCGCCAGCAAAAATACCCTGAAAAAGGTAATTTTACTGGCGCGTTTATAGAAATCGTATGATAACACCGAAGTGTTACTTCATTACGATAATATTCGCTTTTGTCGTGGCTTTTCGAATACGTTGTATTCCTTCATCGCCCCGGCCAACGTGTATGTTTTATAGATCACATTTTGCCACAAGGAAGAATCCTTGTCAATCCATTTATAATATTTTCTTTTATGTTAGGATTCTTTACTCCTATGATCCTACGTGTTGTAAGCTGAGCGTCACAGCTCCATACAAAAATATAATATACACTTATTTTTACTACTGTTTCTAATAACTCATACACTGATGAAAAAAAAGAATGGCTACATGTGTGTAACCATTCTGTACGCTTTTTATCCGAGATTTTTGAAATTTGAAATACCTTCCCAAATTGTTGTAATGATGAGCCATAGAGATGGGAAGAAGTTAAGTAAGCTCTGTATGGGGTGAAATAGCAGTCCGATAATGCTTCCCAAAAAGATCATGAATGAAGCGAACCAAATCCCGCTTATTGCGTGTAAGACATCCCAAATAATAAAGGTCATACGTTCAAAATTGGTCAACTGTAACGTTTCATTAAAGTTCATCTTTAGATTATGGATGAGTTTACTTGGGGTGTTCACAATGTATGAAAAGTTGTATAGCACATTGGTGGACAGATCAAGCGTTACAGGCACCCATGCTCCCTTAATGAATTTCAAATGATACCGGAGATCTGTCTCGCCGTAAGCTAATGCGATTGTCCTTTTGGACTTCGCATCTGTTTGTCTCATTTCCTTACCCAATGCACCCGAATTAAATGTGTCCATGTACATGATAAAGAACGCCTTGCTGGAATTTTCAATTTGATCATTGTTCATTTGACTCATACTGGTGAGTGCGGATGAATTCTGATTTTCGCCAAGAACAGAAAATGTCGATAATAATACTTTTGTTTGATATTTCTCATCCAGGTTTGAAAAACTTGTCCAAGCATAAAGAATAAGTGTAATAACAATTGCTATTTTTGAAAAGTTTTCATATATTTTTTCCATTAACGAAAATTTCCCTTCATGCTGTAAAGCATCAACAGCGGTTAGTTTTTAATGAATGATCCATTGTTAAATACATATTCGTCAAAAAGCCCCTGTGACCCAAAGGGTAAAAAAATCTTGTTCCCTTCTAGAACAACATCGGATTGCCCTTCCCCGTACCATACCGGTTCTAGAGGGGATGTATCTGTTTCGCTAAAAATGTAGTTATAGCTGTATACCCAAACGTATGTTTCAAGTAATCTGTCACTGGCCACAATTACAACCTCTGGCACGGAATCGTTATCGAAGTCATGCTCCTTTACGTAAAGAGTGAAGCCTTCTCTCAAATCACCAAAATCATCAAAAGGGCTGGACATGCTTTGTGGAGCATTGAATGGAAGTTGCCATCCCTGTTGAAGAGATTGACTAACGGCGAGAGCCTTAACGCCATTCGGTGAATCCATTCCAATCATGATGTCTATGGACTCCCCATCCAATACTAAAGGCAGATTAAGATCAGCATTAGGAGGACTCCATTGGCTAAAGGTACTTAGAGTAGCGCTATCTGTCGCCATGGTTACCTCTGTTGTTGCTGTTTGCTCGGGAGAGGTTACTGTCGATATCGGATCTGTTGTAACTACAGTCGGTGGCTCTTCTTCCACAATTGGATTGCTCACATCCTGAGAAGTCGTGTCTTCTTTTGGTTTAGATTCAATCACAGTGGCTTCACCCTCTAACCTGTCCAGAATATGGGCTGCAAATAGAGTCCACTCCGTAGTAGCAGGTTGAAATTGCTCTCCATCTATACTGAATTCAATGACATCGAAGCTAGCATTACCAAACACCTGAAACACGGTTCGAGCCAATACATTCACTCCTGAATCCGAAAATGTACCTTCATACATAACGTAGTGATCCAGATCAGATGAACCTTCAAATGAAACATTCTTCCACGAAACATTGCTGAAATAGTTGGGATGCTCAACAATATCCTTTAATTTGTATTTCGACTGTCCAAATGAAGCATTCTGTACAACAGATATGTATTGCTGATTTTCACTCATCGTCATTGAAAGTATAGCTGACCCTGCAATGATGATCGCGGCACCGGAGGCAATGACTGCTACTCTGGTTTTGCCCTCACGAACAACTTGGATTTGTCCTGGTCTTGTGTTATCGAGTTGTTGGACCAGTTGTTTGAGTAGGGTTTCTATTGACACTTTGGAGTTGCTGATCACTCGCATCGTAACACCTATTCGATTCGTGAGTGTTAGATACTTACTTCGAAAGGAAAGCCAAAAGAACACGACTGAAGCGACCAAGGCGAGCCAGCGAACACCTGACCCTGTCGACAAGAGGATTGCGCTGATTGCTGCAAATAGGATTGCAAATAACAATTGGAACCAGTTAATACTATTTCCCACTGAAACTTTTTGAATATCGGAATAGGTGAGCTGTTCATGTTTTGTACCTAAAGAAAAGATGCCTAAGATTTTGTTGACTGTTTGTACTTGAATTTCCTGTTCACGAAGCGTCACGTTGGATTCTCTTAGCAAATAGATTAGATAGCTGAACCCGCCTCTCCAGGTTAGCTTAAAGGAATGAGGGTGAGGGTTATTTTCTGTTGTCATATGGAGCTCCTTTTTATAAATGGTTATTTTTGTGGACTAATTCGAATCTTTTCGAAGGAGAAAGTAGTAAGGCGGGAGTTACAAAGAAATATTAGTAAAATCTCGTTTCAAGGTCGTTTTAATTTTAACATACAATTGTGAGGTTTTGAATAAAATACCTCATTACTGTATACTCCTAATTTTCATGTATCCTCTCTAATCTTAAAGGTGTAGGAGTGGATGCGATGGAAGGCGATGTATTGTTGACGTTAGTAGGAGCCAGGATAAAGACGTTGCGAACACAAATGGGATTGTCTCAGGTAGAGCTTGCAGAAAAAGCTAAATCACAAGACACATACATCGGAGAAATTGAACGCGGCAATCGTAATATTTCCTTAAAAATGCTTGCCAAAGTTGCGAGTGCACTGGGAGTATCGGTCGAGGATCTCTTTTCGTTTGGTGAGATTACGGAAACAGAAAGCATGATCAAGCAAAAACAGCTTATTGAAATCTTAAGGTCGAAACTCGAAAGTCGATCGTTAGAGGATGTACAATTAGCACAACGAATTCTCGAAGATCTTTTCAACACTATTGATAAGCATTACAGTAGAAAGTAGAGTAACAGGCAAAGAAATAAATATTCTTTGCCTGTTTTTTATTTAATTGGTGGAACTAACTATAAATTTTGAATTTACTTTTATCCCAAGAGTGGCATGAATTCTATGAAAACTCATATTTCTAGTGGACTGGTTTGCTTGATGCGTAAAGGACTCAGCCATGGAGGGATTTTCAAATAGAAAGTAGTCTCTGTCCTTCTGTTTACCAAGCATGGCAATGAAGGCATAGTTGTAACTGCCTGAATTGCAGATACCTCCACTGCCTAAAGGAATCAAATTCATGATGTCCTGAATAGTCATCTCTTCAGGCATTTCAGGTTGCTTATCCAATGCAAGCAATAGACAAGCGAACAGTCGGTCTGCATTCGCCCTCTCGGTAATCAGGTTCAGATTGAATCGTTGACTGCTGGCGGTTTCCCAGTCCAGTGTGGTTATGATCGGCTCGGGTAGATTTGATGAGCTCTCAGCTACTTTGCTGAGGACATCACGGTATCCATAGGCAAACAAAAAGCGACCTAGCTTCACGGAAGCCTGATCGCCAAGTATAGATTGTGTCTTGGGTAGGAGCTGATGGTAAAAGTCACTGTATTGCTCTATAGTTGCGGACACATCTTCAAGTACTACGCACTCATTCGGCATTTCAGCTTCTGTGAGCAGGTCGTTCATGCCTTTGACTCGACGGGAATCTGTGAGTTCGACCTGATCGGGACATAGAAGATGAGTAAGAAAGGTGATTGTATTGAACGCATATTCGTCTTTTCCGAGTAAGTCTTTCCAGTATGAGATAACAGATGACGATTCTGGTTTATACTGTTCCACGAAGTTCTTCCAATTGCTAATGACAGTTAGGTGGAGCTTTTTGTACTGGTAAGGGATGCTTTGCTGCTGCCACTTGCTGCAAGACCATGACAGGGCAGAGCGTAGAGTATGGGCTTCGATGTTGGAAGGATCAGTGAACTGTTGCTTCCAGGCCTCCAACGGTTCAACGGGATATTTGGCAAAGGGAAAGCGGCTAAGGTGTTGTTCATAATGTGTTTTCACAAGGGCAGTCAGTGATTTTTTCTTGGCATCAGTCAGTTGCAAGGACATTTGAAGGATGCTCCTTTCATTGGTAGAGTAGGCTTAGTTGGCGTTGGCAAGGAGCCATTGCTCAGTCTCAGTCGAATGGATACCTTGTAAAGTAAAAAACGTCATGCTGCACTCATTGTCTAGCATGACGTGGATTTTATACAAAGTGTATTCATTATTAAAAGTGTAATGTTCGATGTATTCAGGGTAATACGTACCCGCTGAACAGGAGAAGGCAGTTCCATCGTGTTGAATGGGAGTCAGCTGATCTGCAGTTTCTAGGATGAAGTACGATTGACTGGGTAAAGGGAAGGCTTCATCTTCATGTGCATTGCGAAGTTGATGCATGTAATCGTGGATGAAAGTAAGACAGTCTGTAGGAAGTGCATTGGTTTGGATTAAGGTAGTGAACTGCATATCAAATGTCAGGTCGATCATTTTTCTGATTCCTCCTGATAGCTGTTACCTTGTGGGTTATTGCAATAGCGTGGATGGTTGTTAGTTTCCGCTGCTGCAAGTGCTTCGGGTGAAACATAGAACGGTTCAGCCAGTTCCGCTACCCAGCCAAGCGCGAACTCAATGGGACTTCCTTCGATAGTCGGAGGTCCATCTGTCCATTCTTTTTCCAGCGTAAATTGGATGTTGTCCTCACCCATGAGTACGAATAAATCTGTACCGTCATAATAAAGATTTAGTGTGTCTCCTTCCTGAAACGTAAGAGCGACCCGCACTTGATGCACGGGTCGCTCTTTCTCGTGTACTTGGATTTGTTTTTCTGCAATTGCCAGGAAATGAATATCGCCTTCCGGGTTGAAGGTTGACTCCAATAGTGCTAATAGTTTTCTTTGTGTAATTTTCATTTGTATACCTCCATAGATTGTATTCAAAGGTATGATATAAAAATGAAACTTGGTTTATTACAAATTCTTAGTACCCTCTAGGGATAGAAGTAGTGAGCTCAGTTTGGGAGACAAGAACAAAAATTAAAGAGAATTAACTATAACATGACTATTTCTTAAAACTTAATTTGGCCACTTTTGGAAATTTATTTGGAAATTCTAAGGACAATGTACATGCTCATAAAATTTTTGAGTGATAATCTAAATCACTTTTTAAAAGCTGATAGAGTGAGTCCGAGTTTGTAAATTAGACTTGGGAGTAAATGTGGGATAATAAAGAAAGGAATATCTCATTTGAGATATTCCTTTCTTCTTAACCGATTTACTTTTAGTTGCCTATAACATTTAGAATAATAAATGTTGTTTCTCAAAAACCATCTCACAAAACTCATACAAAGAAAGGATTTGATCTTTAAACTCTTCAGGATAATAGTCGTGGTATCTCTTAGGGACTACTAATACCACATTAGATTCTTGCATCTGTCGTAACTGGTCTTTTGATATTCCCTTTTCCATAGTTGCTAGATACTTTGTTCCTATCCGATTAGCTTCATCAAGAATTTGTCTCCATCTGTCTTTACAGGTTGTTTTCGCTCCTAAGAATGTTAATTTTTCCGTTGGGAATGTGAAATCTAAATATTCGTTACTCCCTGGGAAAATAAAATCTGGTTGCTTCTTAAGTTCTGTTCTTCCTGGATTAGAGAAACTTAGTCCCCATTGTAAAAAGATATACGCCAAATGATGTTCAAATGATTGGCCTGCACGCTTCTTTCTTCTATTCAAAGCTGAGTTTGCGAAGGTTATCAGGGCATCAGTATTCTCAAAGGGTGAACTAATTGTATCCTCATATAAACTAACTTCCAATCGTTTGAAAATACTGTACTCGATATCAATCCATTCTAGAAGTATGTCATCAGTAGCTTCTTTTATAAATTTACCACCATTGTGTCGACTAAAGGAGGAAAAGTAAATTTCTCTTGCTTTATCTGCAATTTGAGCAGTTGTTGGAAATTTACTTTTGGTTAGCGTATATTCATCTATTAAATCATTTAAAGATGAATCTAACCCCTCACTTTCGAGTCCATAGGTTGCGGAATTTTTTACGGGAGAAATTGCAAATGTGGCCAAAAATGCTTCTGCGTCCTCTCCAGACAATACGTAACCTAAATAATCATCAGAGTTAATCTGAATGAGTATGAACAGATCACCAACATGATTTTCTGTAAACAGGGGGAATCTTCTTCCGAATTTTGTAATTCTATACTCACTTTTACTCCCGTACCATTTAAACATATTAGTCGTTGATGCATCTAGTTGTTCCCAAAAAATACTTACGGACCGTTCCTTCTTCATACCCTTAATTCCTGGTTCATCGAACAAAAGAGGCCAAGCTCTTTTGGCAATATAAAAACCACTTTGATTAGCCCCGGTCAGACCAGTATCATTCGGTGAGAGGAATTTGCAGTAAAACTTTTTATACTGAGATGCACGCGCAATTACTTCGTCTCGAATGTTTTCAAAGTTAAATTCTCCCCTGTAGTAATCTGATGAGCGTTTGCTCTCAATTAACGAGTCCATCATACAGGCAGCTATTCGTTCAACAACAGGTACTGAAACTGAATTGCCAAACTGTTTGTAGGCAGCAGTGTCTGCTACAACTATCTTGAAATCATCTGGAAAACCTTGTAGTCTCGCACATTCCCTAGGGGTTAAGCGTCGAGGATTCTTTCCTTCTTGGGGTATTAAAATCTCTGACCCATCTTTATAATATCTAGCCGATAGAGTACGTGAGGGAGCTTGCAAGTTAACTAGACCAAATCCAAATCCATTACCAGCTTCACGATGTTTATTGGCATAGTCCTGAAGATACTTCCACAACTTGTCAGTCAAAGTGTATTTATCAGGAACTGTTTCCTCTAAGATTGTTTCTACCCCTAGGCTGCGCAAAGGCAACTCTGGAAACTCAAATTCAAGGGGCTCTCGGAACCCGACCATATAAATTCTTTCTCTATGTTGGGGCACGAGTCCTTTTGCGTCCAAAATTGAAGCATAAAGTTTGTATCCGAGTTCTTTTTCCAGAACTCTTCTGATTGTTCGATATGTGCGCCCTTTATCATGTGAAACAAGATTTTTTACATTTTCCAGTAAAAAAGCTCGTGGTTTTTTTTCTTTGATTATTCTAGCAATTTCAAAGAAAAGAGTTCCTTGTGTTTCGTCAGCGAAACCATGTTCTCTACCAAGGGAGTTCTTCTTGCTTACACCAGCCAGACTAAAAGGCTGACAAGGAAAACCAGCAAGGAGGATATCATGATCGGGAATTACGTCAGTTGGGACATCCCTAATATCACCAAGAGGTGTTTCTCCAAAATTTGCTTTGTATGTCTCTTGTGCCTTGGCATCCCACTCGCAAGAAAATACGCATTCACATCCATGCTTTTCAAATGCAAGCCGAAGTCCTCCAATACCGGCAAAAAGATCTATAAATTTATACATAATTTGACCTCTTTCTAAAGCTAAGTCTGAGTTTTCGGCATAGTTGCTTTAATTATACCATACTACCTTGTGTGGGAATATACGTTCTCGATGACTAGTCGTGTAAAATAAAGGGTTTTAAAAATATCTTTGAGGACAGTACTGATTTGTCAGATCCGATAATATTTAAATAGATTTTACAAGAGGATATGAAATTAAAAACTGCTGGGATTTCGTCAGTTATATTGATAGCAAAAGAATATATTATCATGTCTTGTTTAGGAACGTTAAGATAAACTTTTAAGACGTGATTGTTTGAAGATGGTTTTATTAGCTTGAAATACACCTTAAGAAAGGGACTCCCATCTAACAGATGGGAATTTTCTTTCTTATGCTTAATTGATAAAATTAAAGTTTTTTTTGTTGGATCTATAATCATGTTATTCATTGTAACCTCCAGAGTCTGATCGTTAGATTTATTGCTTGTAGAGATGGAACCACAGTAACCCGAAAAACCAAATATTATGATTATAAAAACTAATCACTAGAAAATGGTAGGCCGATAGTCTTCATGTAGATCCTCTTTCTACTTGAAGGGTTTTTATGGTATTTTTATTATATAATTTGTTTTTAGATCGATATTCTTTGCTACTATTAAATAGGTATTCAGAAAGAGGACGCCCTATGGAAAAGGCATTTTGGAAGTTAACTAATGATAATACTCTTGCAATTGAAAGGGAGAATGGTGATGTATACATACCTTCTTCAATGGAGATTTTTCTATCTGAGTATAAGGGAGAGGCTCCTCTAAGCAATACTTTACTTAATAGCCCGTCTTCTACTTTTCCCCAATTAAAGTTTTCAAAGGTTCCTGCTAAAATAAGAATTTTGGTGAAAAGCGAGATGGTTGGATCGGAAACTACCCTTGGCTTAGAGTTAGCAGTAGCGTTACCTAGAAATAAAGAGGTACAAATTGTTAAAAAATTAGGGGTAGATTACCTTATCCACGACAATTTATGGATCCCATTTGAACAAGGGGCATTGGAGGAAATAACTGAAAAATTAAACAAAGCGGGAATTTTCTCGATCGGGCGCATATCACTTAAGCAATACCTTACCCTCAAAAATTTGGCTTACTACCTAATTGATGATTCACAGTTAAGTTATCGGGCATCCTCAGTACAAAGAGAAAGTGAACCCGATGAGATTCCATTATTTAAGGGAGTACTTTATCCATATCAGCTGCAAGGGTATAAGTGGTTGAAAATGATTTCTGAGGAGGATGCTGGATGTATCTTGGCTGATGAGATGGGGTTGGGTAAAACACCTCAAATAATTGCAATTATTGCAGCTGAAAAAATGCGTTTGAATTATACATCAATGGTAATTGCCCCGGTCTCCCTTATGGAAAACTGGAAAAGAGAGCTGAATAAATTTGCCCCAGATTTGAGGGTGTACATACATCAGGGCAATGGTCGTACAGGATTCTATCAGCAACTTTTAGACTTTGACGTCGTAGTCACCACTTATGATACCGTTGTTCGAGACTTGTCGATGTTACAAATGGTAAATTGGAATGTTGTGATTTTGGATGAGGCACAGGCCATAAAAAATCCTGTAGCGAAGAGGTCGCTGTCTGTAAAACAGATCCCAAGGAGAACATCAATAGCAGTCACAGGTACACCAGTTGAGAATAAGTTAGTTGATTTATGGTCACTTTTGGATTTTTCTTTCCCTGGTTATTTAGGTAATTTAAAAGAGTTTGAATCTAGATTTACAAATGATAGTGAAGGCGCTCAATCTTTGGAAGGGTTTGTGTCTCCTATTATGTTGAGAAGAAGAGTTCTTGAAGTTGCACAAGACCTTCCAGCTCGTATTGATATCCCACAGGTTCTTGAGATGAGTGACTCTGAGATTAACGATTACGAAAATTTGAGACAAGAAATTATCGATGAATATGGTAGGAGTGCATCACTGATTTCATTAGTAAAACTACGAATGTATTGCGCTCATCCAGCTCTTCAATCGAAGAAATTTGAAGATCCTGCACGATTTATCAAGTATCAGCGAATGTTGGAGATAACTGAAGAAATTATTGAAAACAAAGAAAAGGTAATAATCTTCACATCATATAATCAAATGGCCGATATTATGGTTGGAGATTTATCGGAGCGATTTGGGGTTTACTGCGATTTCATTGACGGGCGTGTTTCAGTTTCAGAGAGACAAGCTAAGATTGATACATTTACAAATGAAGTGAATTCGGCAATTTTAATACTAAATCCGCGAGCCGCAGGTGCAGGGCTTAATATTACAGCTGCTAATCATGTAATTCATTATAACCTTGAGTGGAACCCAGCCATAGAGGATCAGGCTTCGGCGCGGGCTTATAGAAGGGGACAAACTAGACCGGTTAATATATACAGGCTTTTTTACGCCAACACAGTAGAAGAAGCAATCAATATGCGCTTGGACAGAAAAAGGGAACTTTCTGAGATAGCAGTGGTTGGAAATGATGGTACAGCAGACGACTATATAGATATTTTGCAAGCATTGACAATGACGCCTAAACATAGGAGCTGAAACGTATATGGAACAACCTAGAACACAGGCTATTTCAAAAATTTTAAGTGCTAACGATACAGGCGAAACAAGGGCCCACCAAGCGGGTATTTTAGTCCCAAAGAACGATAAGATATTATCTTTTTTCCCTAATCTAGGGAAAGAGGTAAAAAATCCGAGAACAGTACTGATTTTCGAGGATATCGCAGGAGAGCAATGGAAATTTAATTTTATTTATTACAATGGTAAATTTTTTGGGGGTACTCGAAACGAATATAGACTAACTGGTATGACAGCTTTTATTAAAAGAAACAATTTGAGAACTGGCGACAAGATAACTTTTCACCGCCTTAGTGATGATAAATTGTTGGTTAAACATCAACGAATGAGCGAAACAACAAAAGATAATTCAAGCATTCTAAAACTAGGTAATAATTGGAAGGTGGTAAATTTATGAGTATGTCACTGCAAAGATCAGTGGTAGTAGCTCCAGATGCAACCCGTATGATTGAGGGCTTGAGAGATACTGGGTATGAATTTAACACGGCAATGGCGGATATTATTGATAATTCCATTGCTGCGGGAGCTACCCTTGTTGATATCAGATTTATAATGGATTATTTGGGTGAAATAAGTATTTATATTGCTGACAATGGTTCGGGGATGGACGAGGACGGACTCATTAATGCAATGAGATATGGTTCGAATCAAAGGCCAGACCCAGGAAGCCTTGGTAAGTTTGGGTTGGGCCTAAAGACCGCCTCAACTGCCTTTTGTAGATGCCTTTCTGTTACTAGTCGATCTAAGGATAGTAATACTGTTTCAAAGGCCAGATGGGATTTAGATCATGTGAGCGAAATCCAAGAATGGCAGTTGTTGTTTTTGGAGCCGGAGCTTGAAGAATTGGATTTACTTAATGAAGTTACTGATGGAAAATCAGGGACAATTGTAACGTGGGAAAAGGTCGATCGTATACTAAAATCATACTCAGATCAAGGTGGATCATATGCAAGGAAAGCCCTAGAACGTATTAAGGAGAGTCTTAGGGATCATATATCTTTGGTATATCAAAGATTTCTTAATTCCGAATTTATAGAAGCACCTAAGGTAACTATTCGTCTTGATAAAGAAATCATAGAAGCTTGGGATCCCTTTTGTTCCAATGAACCACTTACAGAAATAGTTGCTGAAAGAATACAGGAAGTTGAACTTCCTAATGAGCAGATGACATCATTTTCAATTAAAGCCTATGTTATCCCGAGAAAAGAGCAATTCAGTAATGAAGAAAAAGCTAAGAAGGCAAAATTGACTAATGATCGTCAAGGCTTCTATATATATAGAGAAAATAGACTGATTCATTTTGGTGATTGGCTGGGCATGTTCAGGAACGAACCACACGGTACACTACTACGAGTGGAGTTTTCCTTTGATCACACTTTGGACGATGCTTTTAACGTAGATATTAAAAAATCAAAGATATTATTAAATGATGATTTGTATAACTGGCTCAAAGATCAATTTTTGCCTGCTCCCCGGAGAGCTGCTGATGATCGCTACCGGAAAGGTGTGAACAATGGAGTAGCCAAAGTCACAAAGGGTGCTCATGATAGCTCCAATACCAATATTGGATCGAAGGAAAAGGCAGTACAACTTGCAAAAGTAGAAATTACAAATGCAGACCAAAATGAAGTTGAGGTTACCAATAAAAAAGGGATATTTAAGATAAAGTTGCCTGTAATTGATTCCGTCAAGGAAGGGGAGGTACATGTAACTACTGCTGACTCTGTAGATGATGGACTGCTATGGGAACCATGCCTAATTGATAAACATAATGCAGTAAGAATTAATACTTCTCATCCTTATTATCATAAAGTTTATGTCCCCAACTTAGCATCAGGAGTGACGATTCAAGGTATGGACTCGTTACTTTGGTCTATGTGTGAGGCTGAACTGGGGACCATCAATGATGAGACAAAACATTATATAAAAGAATTAAGATATGAGGTTTCTAGGCTCCTACGGAAACTTGTAGAGGATCTTCCTGAGCCGGTGTTGAAAGATGATAACTAGTATTGATAAACCACACTTACAACGTTTGTTTACTGAGTTATATGGCATTGAGTTTTTGATAAGTGAAGGGAACGATTATATTGATCTTCGTCCGTCTGACCTTGCACTGGGAGAAGGTTTTGTAATTCGTATTAATTTTTCTTGGAGAAGCTTGACTTGCGAATTTCTACCTGATAACTATGCTGTTGCTTTGATAAGTGCTATGGGTGATGCATCCGAAGACCAAAAGCATCTGTTTCAAACCATTTGCAATTCTCTAAGGCGGAGATCCTCGGTTCACTTAGAAATGAAATTAAATAAAATACCTGTTGATCCGGAAAAGGCGTGGGAATGGCCGTCCACTTGGAGAAACATACAACTGTCCTTCACAGTAATGCCATTTGTCTTTGAAAACATGGAATCTTCGGATCTCGACCATGTGGTTACAGATTGGGGAGGGGCAATGATTTCATTGATCCTTCCGCTGATTCCTATGGAGGTTGAAGAGGAGGAACTATTTGAAGGAGTTATGGAAGGTTCTTTAAGCAGAATTGAAGTGAATAAGTACGAAAGGAATTTAATTAATAGACAGGCATGTCTTTTAATTCACGGGACTGATTGTATAATTTGCAAATTTTCATTTGAATCCCGGTATGGCTCTATTGGAAAAGACTTTATACATGTACATCATACAACGCCTGTCTCAGTTTTAGGAGAAAATTATAGAGTTGATCCTGCAAAGGACTTGGTTCCAGTATGTCCTAACTGTCATGCGATGCTTCATAAAAGAAACCCACCATATTCAGTAGATGAGCTTATAAGAATTATCGAGGAAAGCAATTTGAAAAATAAACCTTTTGAGGGGCGCTAACTGTGCCTCTCTTTTCGTAGAAAAATATCATGAGTAAGTTTTTCTTAAACTATCAGAGAATTGGCACGTTTTGTTGATTTTTTCAATGTGTTACTACGGTGCGATGAATTTTGTTTCAAAGTCATTTAGAAAAGTTAAACAACATTCCTAAATCGAAAGTATCTAAGTAGCCGTTGGATGCAGAAAGCCTGTAATTATTTATAGTTAGCGTTGCAGACAACAGGAGGTAATATATGGAATTTGATTTGAATGGATTCACTAGTGCAATTATTGGTACATTAGGAGCTCTAGGGGCTGTTTACTTGACGGTTCATTTACAAGACAAAAGAAACAAGCCTGTATTAAACAAGGGTAGATATCGAATTGTAGTTAATGCATTTATCGTAATGACTGAGGCTAGGAATAAGATTTTATATACGCTTCATGAAGAGGAGCCTCTTGATGCGATAGCAAATGAGGCTATTTTATTACAAGATAAGTTGTTTCTACTGGAAGCAGACGCAATTGAATGTGATTTAGAACTACATGATGCCCTCAGTAGTATGTGCCTTTATATTCAAGATATGCTATCAAAATACGGTGATCAGTCAGAAATTAATGAACGTTCAACAGACACGGAGCTTGCGGAAGAGTTCAAATTAGAGTTCAAAGATCTTACCAATAACTATTCTAAATATTTTGGAAATTTAAAGGAAGAAATTCGCAACGCTGTAAGGTAAATATTCGTTGTAGTGGTAACTGATGATACAGTTTTAGATTGGCATGGGGAGCATTGGCTTACAGTGCACTTACCTTAGGAATGCCATCTTTTTACGGCTTTTTACTGACTTAAAGGTGAGTGGTTTTTTCTCTATCTTTGAAGTAATAGATATAATTAAATCCAGTACTCCTTTATACATGGGCATTCAATACATTTTTACATTCTTGTCTTTGGGTTTTTTAACCTCTTTATTGGATATGGAAGAAATGTTTGAAGATGCAGCTTTTGAAAATAGATCAGCACCTTATGTAGCACTTATTTAATGGCTAGTATGATTGTGATTTTTATAGTTCTATTTTCCGAAAAGAAGAAAAGAAGAAAAGAAGAAAAGGACATCTTTCACGAGAGTTCACTGAAAAGACTCCTTCAAAAAACATGCCTCTAGAATCGCTTCTAAGGCTTGTTTTGCGTTCTGTGAGTTATATCTGACCCTCCAAAGTTTGGATTTTTCCAAAACAGTTAGTTTTTCAGTCACTTCTTTCAGAGGACGTCCTTTTCGCTCTATACAAGATACGGTTGACCTTCTGTGAACTAGACAGAAGGTTTTTTAATTGTGATTGTTTTGGAGGAGTAACGATTAGATCAACCGAATGTAATTAGCTTTAAAAAATAGCAGCTAAATTAAAAATGGATAAAAATCCTTAAAATAGCCCATTTTTATTTAGCTGCTAAAATGTAAGCGTTTCCTTTTTTTATTATTGTTGACTGAATAATCCGGAGCATAGTATTATCCGATTATAAAGACGAGAGGCGGATAAACTATGGCTATTAAGATCAATAAGAATTTGGAGATGTTTTCGACTTTCGATCCGACAAAGGAATCCAAACCAGTTTCATTGGGAAATCTGTGTAAGGATATTGAAGAGCGGAGACTAAGCCTACCAATTTTCCAGACATACATTAGATGGAAAGTTGAAAAATCCATTGACCTGTTAAATTTTCAACTGAGCGGTAAAGCTGCTGTTGCTCCCATATCGATTAACATAATTGAAAATAAGGAGCTTGCTGTACCGCAAGTTTCATTTATTGAAAGGGAACGCATCGATATTGAAGAATCAGCCGGTAAACACTCTGTCAATGATGGTCAACAAAGACTTAGTTGTAATTTTAAAGCGTATACTGACCATGAAGAGTTTAAATGTGTTGTCCTCGACATTACGACAGGGAAGTTCGTTATGAATACTAGCGCTTTTAGAAAATCACAAATTCCAGTTGGAAAACTGTACAATAAAGACCCAAAGGTATTCTCGCAATATTTGAAAGAAAATAAGGATCTGCAAGTTTTCGAGGTTCAGGATCTACTTACTAAGGTTAGAAATAAATTTATGGGTTACTATTACACTGTAAACTATGCTCGAGACTTGTCTGAAAAAGAGCAGCGCGAATGGTTTGAAGTACTTAACCTTGCTGGGAGTAAGGTGACAGATGTCGAGGTTAATCTTACCGAGATGCTTATAAAAGGTGTAGACTTCTATAAGGAGTATTCGGATCAGTTTGTTGAGAAATTAAAAGAGTCAAGCTTAGACCAACTAATTGTATTTAAGGCTACTGAGGTTTCTATTCCTTTAGCGGCGTTAAACCCGGCGTATGAGGTGCTTAAAGACAGAGAGCACAAGGCAAATTTTAGTCCCATGCCCTCCGATGTGAAGGCAAGTTTAATTAGCAAATTAAATAAAGAAGATATAAGGAAATTATTCAGCATGACATTAGACGCCCTAGACCGTGCTATAGGATTTATTGAGGAAAACAATTTTAAGCAACCTAATAGAATAGATTATTTAACATATTTATTAGGGGTTTTTGTTTACCTTAAAAATGAGGCTGTGTCAGAACGACAACTTGAGCACATGATTGAATGGTACAATACCGTTGAATTCTCAAAAAAGGATAACGGCGAGAGAAGGAGATATTTTGAGAATTTGATTAGAGTTAGAACCCTCTAATTTGTGGGCTGCATCAATCTCCAGTTGACATTGGGGTTATACCCCAAGAGCAAACCACCCGTTGGACGGGTGATCCTGATTTCGCCCTACAAATGATACGGTGAACCGTACCACAAATAGTAGTAATATTTATGATATAAAATACTTTGAGAAATCCGAGGATGAGCATCAACATAATGAAATTATTATTATGACTGCTGCACTTCGCTCCACCCTAAATCCACTACCATATAAGGTTGTGGATTTTTGCGTATTAAAGTCTTTTAGCTATTATTAAAAGCTATAACCAGCCATGCATTTTTCATATAACATGCTATCTTTTCAATCATGCTATACTCAGTGAACCAAAAAGTTAGAAGGAGAAATAGTTATGATACCTTTTCGTAATGATCATGTAGGCAGCTTTCTACGTCCTGCAGACTTAAGTAAGGCACGTGAACAATATAAATCAGGCAACATCACATATGAAGAATTAAGAGCTGTGGAAGATAAAGAGATTATTCGAATTATTGAAAAGCAGAAGGAAAATGGCGTATTCGCCGTTACGGATGGTGAATTCCGCAGAAGTTGGTGGCATTTTGATTTTCTGGGCGGCTTGGATGGCGTAGAGTTGTATGAGCAAATAGATGGACCGAAATTCCATAATATGCAAACGCGTAAGGGCGGGATTCGTGTTGTTGGTAAAGTTGATTTCTCGAGTCATCCTTTTGTTCAGGATTTTGAGTTTTTGAAAAAGCATGCAGGTGACGCAGTGGCGAAACAGACCATTCCAAGTCCTAACATGCTTCTATATCGATTGGAAAATGACGCTAATATCTATACGGACCGAGAGCAATTCCTTCAGGATACGATTGCGGCGTATCAAAAAGCCATTCAAGCCTTCTATGATGCAGGATGTCGATACCTGCAATTAGATGATACCGCTTGGGCAGACCTATTCTCAGACGCTGGTCACGATAAGCTGCGTGCCAAAGGTCTGGAACCGGCGGAAGAGTTGAAAACGATGCAACGTATGATTAATGAATCTTTGTCTCATAAACCGGCAGATTTAGTTGTGACGATGCATATTTGTCGCGGTAACTATAAATCAAATTATTTCTCAACGGGTGGTTACGAGTACGCTTCTGAAGTTATCTTTGGAGGCTTAAACGTAGATGGATTATTTTTAGAATTTGATGATGAGCGTTCAGGTGGATTCGAGCCATTAAAATATGTGAATCGAACAGATTTGAAAATCGTACTTGGTTTACTCACATCAAAAACAGGCGAGTTAGAGGATAAAGAACAGATTAAAGCCCGAATTGCAGAAGCGGTAACTTATGTTCCTCTTGAGCAACTTTGTTTGAGCCCACAATGCGGCTTTTCTTCCACGGAAGAAGGCAATATTTTAACGGAAGAACAACAATGGCGTAAACTTCGTTATGTGAAGGAAATTGCAGAAGAAGTTTGGAATTAATCCATCTAAATAACGGAGGGGATGTAAAATGACGATCCAAGCAGACCAAGAGACAGTTATCGTTGAAACGTTCATTAATGGTCAATATGTAAAATCCCTTTCGCAGTTAGCAAAAGAGAATCCGGCCAACCCAACTGAGATCGTAGGCTATTTCCCTGTCACTACGAAAGAACAAGCCGTTGAAGCGATTGAAGCGGCGGCAGTGGCTTTTAAAACCTGGAAGCAGACCTCCATTGATGAACGCATTATGATGATGCGCAAGGCGATCGAGAAGATTAGAGCAGCTGAGAATGAAATTGTATATTTGCTGTCCAGAGAGCATGGCAAGCCCTTGTATGATGCGCACGGTGAAATTTATGTTTCTTTAATGTGGATGGAGTTTGCTTGTAATGAAGTTACATCGGCTCTACAGGAAGAGATCAAAACGCATGAGAATGGTAAAACGATTCTTTCCTATGATCCCATTGGTGTGGTAGCAGCGATTAGTCCATGGAACTATCCCATTGCTTTATCTACGATTAAGATCGCTCCTGCCTTACTTGCGGGAAACACAATTGTGCTTAAACCGAGTCCGTATGCGCCGCTGGCGGCAGCGAAGGTGGCAGAGATTATTGCGAGTGAGTTCCCGGCTGGGGTAATCAATGTCGTTCATGGTGATGCGGATGTGGGCGTTGAACTGACTACGAATCCTCATGTTACGAAGATCGCCTTTACAGGTGGAACCGCGACCGCTAAGCATATTATCAAAGCAGCTTCGGAAACGATTAAGGATATGACGCTTGAGCTTGGTGGTAATGATGCGGCGATTTTCTTGGAAAGTTTTGATGTTCATGATGAGCGAGCAATGCGCCGGATTGTCATTTCTAACTTTTTGACAACAGGCCAGATCTGTATGATCGCCAAACGTGTGTATGTACACCGTTCTATTTATGATGAGTTTGTGGAAAAATATATAGAAGCGGCGAATCGCTGGATTCGAATTGGTGATCCATTTGATTCAAATACGACAGTAGGTCCGGTTAATAACCTGAAACAGAAAAATGTCGTGCTTGGTTTGGTTGAAGATGCGCAAAATCGCGGGGCTAAGGTCATCCCTCTCGGCCAAATTTTGGATCAGAAACTGTTTGACCAAGGTTACTACCTACAACCTACGCTTGTCTTAGGTTGCGATGTTCATGATCCGATTGTCGTAGAGGAACAGTTTGGCCCTACGGTTCCGATTCTGCCATTTGACGATGAAGAGCAGGTAGTTCATCTACACAATGAAAGCTTATATGGATTGACGAGTTCTGTGTGGGGGAAAGAAGAGGATGCCATCTCCGTCGCACGTCAACTCGAAGCTGGAACGACCATGATCAATACCGCTGCTGTGCAGGGTCTCGATGTTCGCTTCCCTTTCGGTGGCTTCAAGCAATCGGGAATTGGCCGTGAATACGGCACGGAAGGTATCCGCACGTATACAGAAAAACATGTCATCAACGTTCCGAAGACACTGGATCTTCCTTATATACCCGAATAAATGGTATAGAGGTTGTTCAAAAAGGCTCTAACTTTGCGCTTTGTTTACTGATTTTTAAGAATCAGTAGACAGGGCGTTTTTTTGTCAGATCAGTTTGTCTGTGGTGACTTTTTTAGAGAAAAAAACCATATCTGGTAGAGATGACGCAGAAGAAATAAAGAAGCCACTCCATTTTTGGAGTGGCTTTGTATTCAGCTATTACACGGTGAACGGCGGCTATCTTCTACCTAGTGTCTCCCAAATTCCATGGAGCCAGGAGTCGAACTCAGCATCTTTGTCGCCCTCGTAAGTATCATAGAGATCCAGACGTGTCTTTTGCAGTTTTTCCTTAAATTCCTCAAATGTATGACCTTCAGGAAGGCTTTTTTTGATCCGCAGCAAAATTTTGTTAGTCCCTTTAAACAGCTCACCTTTGTTTTTGGCAGGCATTTGTACATCTTCATCCAACTGGTTCAGCTTGAGATATGCGGCTTCGCGCACTTGAAACACTTGATCATTTTTCAAAACATGCTGCAGCAACTTAATGGTAGGTTCTGTATTCCAGTTCCCCAATTCGTTCACCGCATTCAGTCTGTCTCTCCAGCTTGACGTCCGATTAGCCGCTCGTTTGAGCTCTTCAAAGTTTTCCGGTAGTTGGTTAACTGCTCCAGTATCATGGTTGTTCGTCAAAATTCAATCTCCTTAATCATCGCCATCTCGGCAGAATGATGAATGTTATTTATGTGATCACTATTATAGCACGAACCTGACTAAACTACTCCTATGATGCCAATTGGCTAGCCTTTTCCTTAATGAAGTCCACCATGTACACCCAACCAATCAGTCCACATAAAACAAAACCAAACGCATACAGAGATCCGTAAATGGGAATAAAATCGAGTATGGTTAAGGAGTACATATTTTTCAGTAACGGATAGAAGATGGAAATAACAACCACTGTGTAAAAGGCTAGGCAAGAAAGACCTAAAAAGATGGTTGCCTTAATATCCAAAGCGTTTTTTCTCAAGTAAGTAAGGAGATAAGCGGTGTATACCACAATATTACAGGCGAACAAAGTGACACCAATGTATTCAATTGGCTTGGAGAAAATCATACCAATAGCAATCAATATGGGTCCGATGATATCGATGGCAACAACCCAAGGATACCAGTTTTTCTTCGTCATGATGCGTCCCAGTGCACCAATAAAAATTGGAACGATCGCAGATGAAAAATGAAAGTGAACCGAGCTTAATGCATGCGTTGCAGGATTAGCCTGGAAGAGGTTTATTTGATATTGATATAAGGTAAACCAAATGCCCCCGATAAAAAAATAAACGAGCCCCGCGCCAATCGCTATTTCCGCTGCTTTTCCTTTAGAGATCACAATAGTGGTCAAGCCATAGATGCCAAGCAGCAGTGTGAACAGTAGCCACCCAAGGGACAGAATCCCTGGGATTGTCGTACTTTCTAACCCCCACATCTTATTACTCATTACCGAAGCTAGAGTAAGAAGCGCAGCGGGAAATTGAAGCCATTTCATAGCAGCATAAATCACTCGTTGATGTTTATTTTTTACGTCATGGTTCAAAAGCGAAATTACAAGAGGCACAATAACGAAAGCCGCAAACAGCAGAAATTTTTCAACAAGTTCGAATTGAAAATAATCAAGATAAAATATCAGAATGGTTATGATTCCACCGGGAAATACGGGTGATTTCATGAGTTGCTTTAAGGAACTATTCATGGGGTTTCCTTTCTAGCTACGTTTATCGTAATACTTGCCTGCCGATCAGTACTATGATTTTTCCAAGAAGGCGAAAGCTGGTATATATGAAACAGCGCTTTAGTAAAGGAGCTGTGGTATCAAATGAATAAGAATAAAATTTCTTCCTCGCATAATATTGCAGGGTTAAACATGCCGATACTGATTCCCTTAGCTGGGTCTGTCTGGCGAAACTCTTATTGTAATTCTGTGGTTCTGAAATGTAATATTTGTTTCAAGAATCTTAAGTTGAATCTTGTAAGGGTGCGCTTTGGCCATTAGCTTTTCGTTCATAATTTTTCTTCACAGGAATTTCGAAGCTCCAGTCTCCGGGGAGCAGATCCTGCTGACCCGGGCCATCGGATAGGATTAACTGGTATACGTTGACTTTCAACAGGAACTGGTCTGGAGGTGGCAAGCTCCCAATAAAGTAAAATCGGATCGTTCCGTTTTTGGCCAAAACTACACCTGAATCCGTGGCGATGCCGGGAACCGCCTTTATAGTTGAAGCATCCAAAGTAAAAGTTGGCTTGACCGATTTTTTTTTCACCCACTGCAACTCCGATATCTGGTTAGAATGCTTCATTGAGTATTGGATACTCAGGCTCTGACCGTCGAAAAGGTAATCATGAATGAGAAGTGTATAGCCTTTGTCTGTCTTGCCTGTTATTAAAGCCATCTCGTTATTTCCGCTTGTTGACGTCAACGTTGAATCGTCATTTTCAGAGAAGATGGAAGGCAACTTCACCACTAGATTAGAGGTAAATGAATTCTTCATACTGAATAGAACCACCGAACAGACGAGTAACAAGATCATGGGTACAGCAGATATCCTGGAGAGAGACAGGTATCGAAGCTGAGGAAATATTCTTTGTTTTGGTAAAAGGTCTTGTTCCGGAAGCACGTTCGGTATCCGATTGATTTCGTTTTGGGCTTCTTCCGCAACAGCCACTTGCGTCTGATTAGGTCCGAACCTCGATAACCGTGTTTCAAACCAGGTTGCCTTTTTGCTGCTTTGCGCAGTGATGCCTCCTCCGTGCACCTCGACAATACTTTTTGTTATGGCGAGACCGAGACCTGTACCTCCGGTCTGCTTCGACCTGGAGCTGTCTACGCGGTAGAAACGATCGAAAATAAAGGGTAAATCCCGCTCGGGAATAGGGGATCCATAGTTTTGGATTCGCACAACTAGCATATCTCCATCTTGTGCAATATCAATATCGATATATTTGCCCGTCCGCCCATACTGGATGGCATTGGCGAGTATATTCTCATAAGCCCGTACCAACAATGCTCCGTCCGCTTGAATTTTGAAGTCTCCCTCTTGGACGTTCAGCCTAATTTCCATGCCTGCACTCTCGGTAATCGGCACGAATTCTTCGGCAAGCTGGCCAATTAACCCGGTCATATTAAGCTCGCTGAGTTCCAGAGGCATGCCGTTGTTGACCCGTGTATATTCGAATAATTCGTCGATCAATCGCTGAAGCGCCAAAGATTTCTCATATGCAATGTTGACGTAATAACGCATCTCTACCTCATCCTGATAACGATCGTTCTCAATGACTTCGAGAAAACCGAGAATCGAGGTCAGTGGAGTTCGCAGGTCATGAGATACACCGGTGATCAGATCATTTTTGGTCTTTTCCGCCTTGCGTTCCTCTGCAATCGAATGCTTCAACTGCATGCTCATCCGATTGATGCTGAGTGCTACCTCTCCCAGTTGATGATCGGCAATTTCCGGGATTTGATGGTCAAACTGCCCGCTCGCAATCTCTCCCAGACCGCGTGTGATTTCCGCAAGATAATGATCCCATTCGCTGCTCAATTGATTCATACTCTCCGCGATGACGCTTAACTCATCCTTGCCCTTAACCCTTACAACCTGCCCAAACCGTCCTGCCGATATTTCCTGCAATCCTGTGGTGATTTCGCGTAAATCCCGAACCAAGCGGAGGCTGGTTAGGAAGAAAGTGATGGGAAACAGAACGATACCGGTAATGATCATCACGCGAACGGACCCGGCATATTCAATGAGCCAATTAATCGGGACAGCCACATATTCAATTTTTTGCAGCGCTCCCGCCATGACATACCCCAAAAAAATAGCTGCGCCTGTTAAAACCAGGCTTGCAACCATGATCAGCATTAATCTCCACCGAATCGTATACAGCCACTGTGGTTGGATCCTACTCACCCCTTGCTTTTAAATCACTTTCGATTTTGTATCCAATCCCCCACACGGTTTTAATGATCCGCGGTTCACGTGGATTGGATTCTATCTTCTCACGGAGCTTACGGATATGAACCATGACGCTATTCTTCGACTCCATAAAAGGCTCGTTCCAGACTTCTTCGTAGATGCGATCCATACTCAGCACCACCCCTCTATTGACAGCCAGCATATGAAGGAGCGCGAACTCGCGGGGAGTCAATTTGATTTCCTGCTGATCGACCGTTACCGTGTGGGATGCATTATTAATCACTACGTTTTCGATATGTATTTCGTTCGCATTGCCCAAAACGGAGTTGAACTGGTTCATTCTTCGAAGCTGCGACTTGATCCGTGCGATCAGCTCGAGCGGGTTGAATGGTTTGGTTACATAGTCGTCAGCGCCGATGCTGAGACCGGATATTTTATCGATATCTTGGCTTTTAGCGGACAGCATAATGATGGGAATTGGATTCGTCTCTCGTATTTTCATACACGCCTGCAAACCATCCATCTTGGGCATCATTAGATCCAGTACAATTAGATCAACTTGCTTGGTCTGCAGAATCTTCAGCGCTTCCATCCCATTCGCTGCTTGTAGAAGTTTGTAACCTTCGTTATTGAAATAAATACTCATTAATTGGATAATTTCTGCTTCATCATCCACCATTAGAATTGTGCTTTCCGCCATAGATCCTCCCTTGGTTCCTGTATCTTCCTTAAATTGAAGAGTAACACGATAATTATAAGCGATATTTCTTATGCATTGAATAACGTCAGGATGATTTAAGGAAATGATAAGAAGTTCGGTAGTGAGATGATAAGCTTTCACTTCTATACTGAGTACAACACAAGCGAATAATCGTTTGAACAATACATGAGTGGAGGTTTTATTTTTGAAGCATAAGGTATTACAGAAGGCCATGCTTGTTAGTCTAAGTGTTATGTTAATCGGTATTTCAACTGTTTTTAGCACAGGCAGGCAAGTTTTTGCAAATTCGGACAACGAGGCAGATTCGACACGTACTTTAAAAGTATTGTACTGGAATGAAGATGATTTCAAAATGACGTATGGAGATCTGTTTAGTCAGAAGTACCCGAATGTAAACATTGAAGTAGTTACACCTGGAGGTATGGAAGCGATTAAGGATTACAACGGGGCCATCCAAAAGTTTTCACCGGATCTTGTGATGATACCCCCTTACCAATACCAACAAATGTCTAAAGATAAAAAACTGGTCGATTTAGAACCTTTAATTAAACGAGATACGTATGACACGACAACGTTATACCCCGGCTTGCTTGATGAATTGAAGGAACAAGGCGGTGGCAAACTTTATGGGTTAAGCCCAAAAGCGGATTCGTACGCTCTTCTGTATAATGCTGATTTATTTAAAAAGTACAATGTTAAAACACCAACGGATGGGATGACATGGGAAGAGATATTAAATCTTGCTAAGAAATTCCCAACCAAGGGAGATAAGAACTCCCGAATTTGGGGCCTAAGTTCCTTTGGATCCAGCAATTTGGTAATGGATATCGCCAGAACAGAAGGATTAACGTACTTGGATCCAAACACCCTAAAGGCTACTGCAAATACAACTGCATGGAAAAATGCTTATCGTCTATCGAGTGAGGCAACGAAGTCCGGAGTACTTGACGAGCAGATCAGTCTGTCCGGCAAAAGTTACTTGGAAAGTAATTCGTTCATTATGGGACGATCTGCTATGAAAGTAGCCTCTATTAGTCAGTTGGAGTCCCTGCAAGCAGCAAAAAATAGTGTGAAGAATTACAAACCTTTTACACTTGGTATTGCTGCCGGCCCTGCGGCTAAGGACCGAAAATCAACAGGCAACGTATATATTCATGAGATATTCGCGATTCCAGCAGGCGCATCTCATGTTGATGCCGCTTGGGATTTCATCAAATATTTCAATGGAGAAGAATACGCTAATGAATACTATAAACCCAAGAACTCGAATAATAGTATCGGTGCTCCTCTATCTCGCATGATTAAAGAGTACTCCGGTTACAAGTTGGATGCATTCTACAAATTAAAACCTAATTTGGATTCATCGATAACAAGTTATGTTCTCATGAACAAGTCACCAAATTTTGAATTGAGATTTCGGTCAATTGTATTGAAAGAATTGACACAGGTAGCAAACGGGAAGAAAACATTGGACAAAGCAACTTCTGCTATCCAATCCAGCACTCAAGCCGTTGCTGATAAATTGAAAAAGGTTCAGGCGGCAAAGTAATAGAATCTCTAGCCTTTTATAGTTCCCCGTAATATAGAGATCGGGACAGTTCATACGACAGTATAAAGAGGTCAACCGTTTTTACTGGTTGGCCTCTTTTTGTTAAGTGATGGGTCTATCAACTTCCTCGGAAAACAAAAAAAGAGCCGCGTATCACGCAGCTCTCCATCGTACTTTAGTTCATTCCGTTCCAGTTCTCTTCTCTTTTAGCGCCCGCCCGTATTCGAAGCCCAGACAGGAATCCAACTGTTCGGATAATTGCTATTGGTCAGCGTTGTGTTATACAGAACTAAATTGCCATCACTTTGCATGACTAGTGTGTCACCCGTTGTGTTAGCTGGTAAGCTGCTCCCGTGATGACCTGGAATCCATGAGGTGGTATTGGGAGACCAAGCATCTACCTGTACAGAAGTATCAATCATCAGAACTTTATCCCATCCCCAACCGGTGTAATATTCGAATTTTCCTGTAGCCGGGTTGAAACCATAGCGATAGCCATATTGGTACACATCTTGATATTTCATTCCATATTTATACATGACGGGTTTCCCGTATTGTGGTTCAAACTTGAACGAAAGAGCCCCACTGTTACTGGTACCGCTACTCCAAAGAGAAGAACCATTCTGATAGATGACAAAATTCCCGTCATTCTGCCATATGGCTGAAAATCTGCCATCTTGCGAAGTGAGATAGTCTCCCTTAGCCATACTTTGGCCGATCGTGAGCTTATCTCCAAGATAGCCGGCAGAAGCGGTCGCTGGTACGGCAAATGCAAGAATCAACAAGCAAGCCAAAAAAACTCGAAAAGATTTGGGGAAAAATAGATTATTCATTGGACACACTCCTATATTCCTTAGAATGGTTAAGGCTTCATACGTAATACAATAAACCCTTACAGATATTGCATATGGCGACGCAGTGTTCGGTTAGGAGTGGTGAAAGAGCAATCAACACATCCCCCAATGATAATTAAAGGGAAATCAGATATACAATGCTCTCCGGTTCACCTCCTTTAATAGACAAAATTAGTTGCTTCAATGCACTATATGTAAATGGATATATTACTTTTTATTCCATTATAGCAACTAAAAAGATAAAATACATTATTTTCTATGAAAATCTATCTGTTCAATAGAGGAAGACATCAATGAATAATGCTACTGGTTTCGATCTCGACTTACGGTTCGTAATTTCAGCTTGGGGAACGATTTATTTTTATTTGTGGGTGTAGGAATTCGAACGTATGTGTCGAATTGATTAGATTAAAATTGAAGTATTTCAAAAGAGTTTCAGATGATTTTTTTCATCCAGAGGAAAGATACGAGGAGGGTCATATGTATTTAAGGAAGAAGATTGGAATTATTGTTCTGGTGGTATCCCTAATGGCAGGATTGTTGTGTCTCAAAGTATCAGATAAGGTGTATGCCGCGGCTCCAACATCAACGATTTCGATGGAATACACGCTGCTGAAAATTGGCAGCACATCACAGGTAACCTTTACTTTCTCGGAAGCGGTACAAGGGTTGGATACTGGAGACTTAACGGTTCCAAATGCTACATTGACTGCACCGTCATCTTCGGATGGAGGCACTACTTGGACCGCAACTCTCACACCTAAACCAGATATTACAGATGCAACCAACGTCATAACCCTGGACAACGCAGGTGTGATGAATCTAGGCGGTATTGTAGGTGTGGGCACGTCCACTTCGAGTAATTATACTATTGATACATTAAGACCGACAGCAACCATTGTCGTAGCCGATACGGTCCTTACCGCTGGGGAGACATCACTGATCACCATCACATTTTCCGAAGCAGTGACCGGCTTTAGCGTTGCCGACCTAATAGTTGAGAATGGTACGGTTAGTGGCCTTAGTTCCTCCGATGGAGGTATAACATGGACCACGACATTAACGCCAGCTTTTGGTATCACCGATGCAACCAACATTATCACGCTTGATAATACGGGCATTAGTGATAATGCAGGCAATACGGGCACGGGGACAACGCCTTCGAATAATTATGAGATCTATACCGCCCGGCCAACGGCAACGATTGTCGTAGCCGATACAACGTTGAATATTGGCAAGACGTCTGATGTGACCTTCACATTCTCTGAAGCAGTGACCGATTTTACGCTTGCCGACCTTGTGGTGACGAATGGAAACATTAACAATCTGGCTACGAACGATAATATTACGTATACAGCAAAATTGACCCCTACTCCCGGCATCACTGCCGGAACGAACAAGATTACACTCCATAATACGGGTATAGAGAATCAAGGTGGCATAACAGGTATAGGTACAACGGATTCCAATAACTTCGCCATTGATACGGTCAGACCCACGGCAACGATTGACGTCGCCGATATGATCCTGACCGCCGGCAAGACATCAGAGGTCACCTTTACGTTTTCGGAAGCAATTACAGGCTTTACCAATGAGGACCTGACTGTTGCAAACGGCACGCTGAGTGCTGTGCATACATCTGATGAGGGGGTTACATGGACTGCGACATTGATACCAACTGTAGGAATTGATGATGGAACCAATGTCATCACGCTTGATAATTCGGGCATTAGCGATATGGCAGGCAACGCAGGCACAGGAACTACTGCTTCGAATAATTACGCAGTCTATACCTCCCGACCAACGGCAACGATTGTTGTAGCTGATGGAATGCTTACTCTTGGCAAAACATCCTTGGTAACAATCACATTCTCTGAGGCAGTGTCAGGTTTTAATAACGCAGATCTGACGATCGCAAGCGGTACACTGAATACTGTCCGTTCAACCGATGGGGGAGTGACGTGGACAGCAACGTTAACCCCGCAAGCGAATGTGAGCAAATCGCTCAATGTCATCACCCTTCAAAATACGGGAGTGTCCAATGGTGCAGGTAACGCAGGAGAGGGAATAACGGAGTCGAATCCGTACTCTGTTTTTACTGTACAGCCGGTACAAACAACAAGTCCGAGCAGTTCTTCTGCACCAATCGCCCCGATAGACAATACAGTCAAATCAACAACGGGTAAAATAACCGTTCCGATTGGTAAGTCAGGGTTGGTTAGCCTGGGCAAAGAGATTCAAATCTCAATTCCAGCAGGGGCATCATCTCGCGAGCTGACATTATCCATTGATAAAGTTTCCAATACGGAACCTTTGCTAACACATAAAGAAATTCTGGCCAGCCCGGTATTTGAACTTCTGAAGAATTTTACGGAGAACTTCCTCGTACCAGTAAAACTGACATTTACCTTTGATTCAACAGGTCTTGAGCGTCATCATTCGGCAGCTGTTTTTTATTTTGATGAAGCGAACAAGACATGGGAGAAAGTAGATGGAGGTATTATAAAAGGGAACCAAATCATAGTCGAGGTCAATCACTTTACGAAGTTCGCCGTCCTTGTTGTAGACAAAACCAGCGGAAAGCCGGTCTTGAATAATCCAGTTGAACCCACCACGGAACCTGGTTTTAGCGATATCTCGGGACATTGGGCTGAAGTAAGAATTAAACAGGCTTCAAGCAACGGCATCATCAACGGTTATCCGGATGGAACGTTCAATCCGGGGAAGAACGTCACACGTGCCGAGTTCTCAGTCATGCTGATGGGTGCGTTGAATTCACAAAAAGAAGAAGTGGAACTGGTATTCTCAGATAAAACCGAGATCGGAGCTTGGGCCAAAATGGCAGTCTCGCAAGCCGTGCAAGAAGGCATTATTAGCGGTTATCCAGACGACACGTTCCGGTCGAACGCCAATATCACACGTGCCGAGATGGTAGTGATGGTTGCGAATGCACTCAAGGTATCTAATATAGACAATGCTACAACGTCTTTTGCAGATGACAAATCTATTCCTGTTTGGGCGAAAACCTCTGTGGAAACTCTGAAGGAACTTGGTCTTGTAGAAGGAATGGGTAACAACGAATTCAAACCTAAAGCACAAACCACCAGAGCAGAGGCTGTTGTTATATTAATGAACATGTTAGATAAAACCAAAGCGGAATAGTGGTTAACCGAGAAACATCTCTAACTCTGTAGAGAGGAAAGCAAATTGGAGTGAAAGATACCTTGAGTCTGAGTGTTTTGAGCTATTATATGAAGAAACTAAGGCACCCTGCAGGGTGCCTTTTCTTTAGCCAGTGTACTATGTTGAACGTAACCTCTTCTCTATCAATCTCCCAACTTTTTTACATCAATTTTATATATTTAATGATTTTTATGAATTGAACTATGGTAAAATATCTCAGGATCTAAAATTGGAGAGGGGTTTTTTCATTCATGTTTTGGAAAAAAGTTTTGGGCAAAAGCACACTGCGTGTAGCTACTGCCGCACTATTACTCACGCAACTATTGGGCGCAGCGGGTTCTGTCTCTGCCGCAGGTAACGATGTAGAAGTACACTTGATTGGAATCAATGATTTCCACGGTCAGTTAGATACCACATCAATCGTGGGTGATAAGAAGGCAGGAACGGCTCCAATTCTATCAACCTATCTCAAAGAAGCTCAAGCCAAATATGAACACTCCCTACTCTTCCATAATGGGGACTCTGTTGGTGCATCTGCTCCAGCCTCATCTTTGGATCGTGACGAGCCTACCATGGAATGGATGAATATGATGGGCTTTGATGTAGGATCCTTAGGGAATCATGAATTCGACCAAGGTGTCGCTGCTTTAAAGGCACAGATCTTTGGTGGCCTTGATCCAAAAGAAGGCAAGGTAACGCATGCCGGTGCAAAATTTGATTACGTCAATGCAAACGTGATTGAAACTGCCACAGGAAAAACATTGATTCAGCCCTATGTGATTAAAGAAGTGGGTGGAGTCAAAATTGGATTCATCGGACTAGTGACGAAGTCCACTCCTGCTAAAGTATCCCCGTCGGGTACCGCTGGTGTGCGCTTCTTAAGCGTAGAAGAAGAAGTTGAAGCCGTTAATAAATATGCAAAAGAATTGCAAGATAAGGGTGTAGAAACGATCATTGTTTTGGCACATGATCCAGCAACAACCAAAGAAGGCGTAACCACTGGAGAAGCAGCCGATCTGGCAAAAGCTTTACCGGCGGACTCCCCTGTTGACGTTATCGTTGCAGGTGACAATCATGCTTTGGCTAACGGTGTAGTGAATGGAAAGTTGATCGTTCAGGCTTATTCCTATGGTACGGCGTTTGAAGATATCAAGCTGATGATTGATCCTGCCACCGGGGATGTAACTGAAAAATCAGCGACTGTTACAACGACTTTCCAAGAGGGCGTAAAAGAAGACCCTGAATCTTTAGCTATTATTAAAAAATCATTAGACAAGCATCCTGAGCTGACAAAGCCAGTAGGTACAACGGATGGTTCTGTTACCCGTACAGATGCTTATAATAACGAAGCCCCTCTGGGTAACCTCATTGCAGATTCAATGCGTGAAGCAGACTTTGGGGATAAGGCCAGTGCTGCTGACTTTGCATTTATGAATCCAGGCGGTATTCGTGCGGATCTGCCACAAGGCGATGTGACCTTTGCTGATCTTGCCAAAATTCAACCATTTGGTAATACTCTAGTAAAACTGGAGCTGACTGGCGAACAGGTTAAAACCTTGTTGCAGCAGCAATGGGGTACCAATGCTGACGGTACACCTAATACCAAAACACTCCAAATCTCTGGTTTAAAATACACTGCAGATTTCAATAAGCCGGTCGCAGAACGCGTTACTGGTCTCAGTCTGGAAGATGGAACAACGATTGATCCTGCAAAAACATATACGGCTGTAGTTAACAACTTTATGGCTGCAGGTGGAGATAACTATAAAGTGCTGCTGGATGCTAAATCATCCCTGGCAGGTCCTATCGATCTGGATGTATTCTACCAATACATCGTAGACACGTATAAAGGCGGTAGCATCGAAGCTAAAAATGAAGGACGTATCACAAACCTGGCTGCATCTACCGAGCCAACAGAAACACCTGTAACAACAGAAGTCATTTCTCGTGCTGAATTTGTAAGTGCTCTGGTCGACATGTTGAAACTTAACGAAGTAGCTACATCACCTGCATTCAAGGATGTTGCGGCTAATGCTGCATATGCAGATGCGATTGCTGAAGCTACGCATGCTGGATTCATTCAAGGTTATGGTGGAAACTTCTATCCTGATCGGGATATCACGCGTGAAGAAGCTGCTACCATTCTTGCTAAATTGGTAAAAGATCAAGCGACTGATAAAGATGCTGCTACGATTATTGCTAGTTTTGAAGATGGTAAATCCGTGTCTGCTTATGCAATTAAACCTATGGCAAAACTGATTGACAAAGGTATTTTTGCTGGAACAGATAAAAAATCACTTCAACCTAAACAAGGTCTGACTACTAACGATGCAAAAGCATTGATTGAAAAAGCTGTTGCAGCAAAAGCTTCATAATGTAGAACTTATTCAAACCTTATATTAAAAGGGGCTCTTCCTGGTAAAGGAAGAGCCCCTTTTCCTTTTTCCATATGGCGTCTGGAAGAGGTAGACGATGCTCTATCATTTACTTCAGGTTGATCGACAAAAGAGTGTTTCTATGATAGGGTTGAGGCAACCCAAAGGCATTCTACTCTTCCGAGTAGAGTGCCTTCATGTATATCATGGGTGCTTACATTAAATGTATTTTAAAATCAATTGGATCGTATATGGAGGTGGTGATGCTATGTTTCTCTCTTTAGCCCCAACAGGGGATGGTTGGATGCGTATGAAAAATGTGAAAATATCATTTAATAAAGAGGAGCGAACATAGCATGACTACTAGTTTTCAGGCGGAGACCCGCATTCCATTAAATTCTTCTCGACTTAAGGATCTACGTAAATCCGGGCGTTTGCCAGGTATTGTGTTTGGCAAAAATACGGAGAATGAGATGATTCATATTCCAACAATAGAATTTCAAAAATGGTTGAAGCATGGAGCGTCTGGTTTTATTGAATTGCAGTTTGAAGAGAAAGGCTCATTGACCGTATTATTGGAAGACCTTCAACGGGATTCGGTTACACGAGATTTGATTCATGTGGATTTTCAACAGGTGCAGACCAATGAGATCTTGCGGACAAAAATTCCTGTCAAGTTCAATGGCACGCCGATTGGCACAAAGCAGGGCGGAGTCGTGCAAGTTCAATTATCTTCTATTGAAGTGGAGGCATTGCCGAGACACTTGCCAACGTCGATTGAATTTGACATTAGTGCTATGGAAGTTGGAGAAACGCTACATGTAAGTGATGCTACGTTTGCACCAGATGTGACGGTGATCTCTGAGGGGAATGAGTCTCTACTCTCTGTAGTTAAACCTTAACAATTCCAAATTTTCAAAGCTGAATAATTCAAAATTAGCCGTACGGGTGATAATCCGTACGGCTAATTTGTGTTGATTACGAGGTGTCGCGTGCTTCCATCCTCACAAGGTGGGTAGTCTGGAATTCACGTCACGTATGTCTTTTGCTCGCGTACAGGCGCAAATGATCCTGATATTTCGTTACCCTTTCAAAGTTCACTCGCAAAATTCAGGTGTAAAGTAGGTAGACTCAGGAAAGGTAATCACTATAATGGAAATAAGATACATATATAGTTGAACCTGAACCGCTAAGGTCATTGGCATAACATTTCTAAACAGGGCGGTGAGCGAAAAGAAATGGACAAATTAAAGCATAGTGGATTCTATAAACTGAGATTCTTCATCACTCCTGAAGAGTTTAAAAGCCTTTTGCAGCTTTTGGAGCATCGGCAAGCGCAATTCTATCGTACCAATGCTGCCCGAACAGAGCATGATTATAATCAGGTGTACGAGGAGTATCAGACGTTCTATCAGTATTTTGTGGCAGGAGAAAAGAGAGATGACATCCATCCCTTCTTTGTTTACTCTATTTCTATTGCATCGGATCAAGAAAGTTCAGGATTTTTTGTGAGAAATGAAGGGGTTTCTTTTCCATATCATGGACAATGGGCAGAGGATGAACTGCCGTGTATCTTACTTTCATTTCCGAAAGGATTCCAAGTTAATTTGGAAGATGAAAAAGGAAAGTACTATATATATGAGGATATCCGGGAACATAAACCGGCAACTTATGCGTTTTTCGATGAAATAAGAGACTCTATCAAAAAAATAACTAAACCCCTTCGCTTCTCAGCCCTTGATGCAGATGCGATGAAGGAGCAGAAGCCCTCTGTGCGTATAAGCCATGATGCAGTCCACGACTTGAGCCAATCGTGGATATTCGGTAAATATAGACTTGTGATTCATGGCAGATAGGAGGGGGACGGAATGATGTTCGCCCTAAAGCTTATCTGTACCTGGGTACTGCTAGTTGCCTCATGTTCAGCAGTATGGTGGAGCTTCAGGACAGAAAAGCTTATAACCGTCTCCTGGTTGGCATTTTTGCTACCTGCTGTCTTCCAGCTTGTTACCGCTTTCCGGATGGGTCCAGGCCAAGCAAAGTCACTCATCGTGTTCGGCTGCATTAATTTGGTGTTTGCTGCCCTTGTGGGTGCAGGTGTCTGGTATCTAGTCCAAATAGCCAATTCATATCGAAGGGGCAAATGATCAACGAATGAAATGGGGAACGTTACTATTATTGTACGTAATACACTACTGGCGAGGGACATGCGCCAAGCATCTCTGCATGGTCGTGGGAAGCTTTGGCGTTGGAATCAGCTAGGCAAGCAGAGGAAAGTGATACGCCGGTATCCACGATTGCAGATCTCATCAAATGGTCGTATGCGGATTCGCCCTATGTTGTTTTGGGGATGATCACTTTGACGGTGTCAAACAACGATATAACAAGCGTCCTTTCATTGCGGAAATGGAGAGTGATGATTGGAATCGCGAATTGGATGTGAGGCTGAACGCCATGGAGCTGGCGATGAAAATGCTCAATGATAAAGGCATATTTGCCTTAAATCAACGGCGAGAGTCCGTATGTGTCCTTGTTGAAGTCATACCGCCGGATGAGATCAATACTGAAATCGCCTTACGTTTGAATCGGGAAGAATCTCCGGTTATGCAAGCATGGTTGGCGGAAGCGGCAGAATAGTAGCATCTGCATGTGGGGAGTTTTGACCGTCTATGATATATCGTTTCGACTCAATTGGCCAATAAGATGATACTGACAGTAGTTCTATAATTTGCAAACCACCTTGGTATAGTAAAGGGTGGTTTTTTTGTGTTTGAGTCATGACATCAAGCTACTAGTTTCCCTCTACCACTGTACAAACACACTTTTTCTACCTTGTCCACATCTATACCTTACCAAAACCATTCAATTGCATTTAATAGACTATCAATAAAAAAGGAGGTTTTGAGAATGGGAAATAGAAGACCTGAAGCACCTAGAGGTGGTTATGACCCTGTTCAGATCTATAACTCTACTTCGTTTAATGCGATTGGAGTAGTGGAGTATGCATCCATCTTTTGTAGCAACGATAGATATAGTGTTCAGCGTGACGAGACTTGGAGATCTTCCGACCGTGGTGTGTGCCTGATAACTAGAATCACCGCGACGGTTAGAACACCGAGTGGAAATATTGAGGCTGAACCGTATACCTCTTCTGGTACGTCGTACAGCCAGTTCGCCATTATACAGGTAGGGGTAAATCAGTTCCGAGTGACACGTGTTACAAGTGCGATTAGAAAATGCCGGAAATAACCGAAGAGAGTTAATATCGAGATTAGGTACGAAACATGAAGAGACGACTTGCCCGGGCTAGCAGGCAGGTCGTCTCTTTTCGTTTTAATGTTTCTTGTACCATAATATTCTGCGGTGCATTGAGGAGTCTTTCATACGTCGGAAAGGGCGCAAATCCGGTTGATAGTTTCCTTCGATGATCCAAATTCGCCGTTTCTTGTCGACGGCAATATCGAACCCGACTTGTCTAAGCATGGGGTAATGCTCTCCCAATCGTATCGCGGCTAATCGTGCAACTTGTTCCGCTTTGACAAGCAAGCGCCTATCTCCAATTCGAGCCAATTTTAATGCCTTAAGCACTGGAATGGGGCGGTTATTCACATTGGTAACCTGATATCCTCGTGCCGCAACTTTAGCATAGGAACCTGTCACGTTCCAAGTGGACGAGGGGCCTTTTTTGCGCTGAACCATGATCCGAATGTCGAACGGCCTGTGTTTAATTTGAGCAAGCTGCAGACGCTTTTGGACAATATATTCATCACTTTTGTTTGTTTGTTCGAGCCATTCGAGTAACTGATCGTTGTCTCTCATGGTGACCGTGTTATTTTCATTTTGAATACGATAGGCTTTTGCCCCGTCGCGTCTAATGAACAGGATATCCCTTCCGTAACTCCCATTGCGAGGCTTCAGTACAACGCTGGGATATTGAAGAAGCATCTCCGTTAGCGTATCCTTTTCAAGCAACTGTGTTTCTGGCAACCGTTCTGCAAGAGAGGGCTCATCGCGCAGAATGCCATACTGCAACCATTTGTCTCTTTCGAATAACATTGGAACCACAGCCTTTTTCAATCGTCTACGGTAATTCTAATTCAAATTCGTGATTCGCATAAGTGGCCATCCGTCTAGATTTGTAAGTCGAAGCATGTCCAATCGGTCGATGGAGACAGAAGATGAACTATTACGAGAAACGATTGCATTCTGGGGAGGCATTCATTCACGCTTCGAGTGGCTTCTGGATACGCAGGCGCACTTCTATCACCACCGTGGACAACTGCATGCCATGCTGGTACATGGGCTGAAACGAGAGCCGAATGTGCAATTGTTCGAGTAGTGTTAGACTAACCCTCAACTAGTATTTTTCACCTATGAATTAGCTTATAAAAGAGTGCAACTTTTTTACCAATATATAGACAAGTTATTCGTTTACTGTATCCCTTTTCGATGTTATACTCACAATATTCAAAAAAGATTTTGCAAAAATATGTCGAATTGAGGCTTATCAGGATGATTATGGGTAAACAAAACGGCGAAACGATCATCCTCATTCCATCGCTTGAACCGGATGAGAGACTTCCAGCCTATGTACGACAATTGCGAGAGTATGGCTTGACGAATATTGTTATTGTGGACGACGGATCTGGTGATGTCTACCAGTCGATTTTCGAGGAGCTTCGTGAGAACGGTTGTGCTCTGCTGACACATACGGAAAATCAGGGGAAGGGTGCGGCACTCAAGACCGGATTTGAGTATATTGGTCAACAATTCGACGCATCTTCCTTCGTCGTAACCGCTGATTCAGATGGACAACACGCAGCTGAGGATGTATACCGCATAGCCCAAGAAGCAAGGCTTCATCCGGACTCATTGGTGCTCGGGGTAAGGAACTTCAGTGAGGGGAATATACCGCCAAAGTCCCTGTTAGGCAATCGGATGACCTCCTTTATTTTTGCCATGCTCTATGGTAAAAAACTGTCAGATACCCAGACTGGGCTTCGTGCCTTCGGTCCAGGGTTACTTGCGTTTATGCAGGATGTTCGCGGCACTCGATTTGAATATGAGCTGCAGATGCTCATCTCGTGCATTCAGTCTGGGATACCGATTCATACCATGCCAATCCAAGTCATTTATGAGAATGGCAATGCGGGCACTCATTTTAAAGCGATCCAGGATAGTGCTCGGGTCATGGGGGTGTTGTTCTCCAATTTCCTGCGGTTCATCTCATCATCGGTGGCCAGTTCTGTTGTGGATTTGGGCATTGCCTGGTTTTTAATAGACGCGTTGCGGCCCGTGTTGGGTGAGCAGCACTATTTAAGAATTCTGCTTGCAACCGTGATTGCGAGAGTTATTTCCATTGTAGTCAACTATGTACTGAACAGACACTTTGTATTCCGCAAGGAGGATAGCCAGGGAAGTCTATGGCGCTATCTAACGTTATGCGGAGTAGTGATCTTGCTGTCCAGTACCGGTGTATATATATTCCATACCGTTCTCTTCGTAGATGAGAAATTGGCGAAATTCGTCTGTGATGCCTTGCTGTTCCTGCTCAGTTTCCAATTGCAGCGAAGATGGGTATTTGCAGCAAGGAGGAAGCAGTTGTAGTGCAAAACGAAAAAAGGCAGAATATCTTTTTTGTCATCACGATGATCCTGATGTCGATTTATTTGGTGTGGCGTACGTTCTTTACATTGCCATGGGGTGAGGGCGTTCTGAACGTCATTTTTGGTATGCTGTTGATTGTGGCTGAAACGGTCACCGTACTGACAACCTTTGAATTATTCTTTCAAAAGATGCAAAAAGAACGTACACAGCTCGATTTTCCAATCGTTCCGCCGGAGTATTATCCGGATGTGGATGTATTTATTGCTACGCATAATGAGCCTGTTGATCTGTTATATAAAACCGTTAATGCCTGTACGTTCATGGATTACCCGGACAAGCAGAAGGTTCATATCTATCTCTGTGACGATGGAGCGAGACCAGAGGTGGAGGAGCTTGCCAAACAGTTTGGCGTGGGATATCTGGGGTTCCCCGGAAACAAGGATGCCAAGTCTGGTAATCTGAACAATGCACTGAGCAAAAGCTCTTCGCCGCTCATTGCAACGTTTGATGCGGATATGATTCCACAGCACACCTTTTTGATGAAAACGGTACCCTATTTCATGCTCTCCACGTTTATTAAGGAGAATGAGGTATGGCGTCCTCGCCGAGAGGACGAGATGGACCCTAAGTTCAAGCTTGGTCTGGTACAGACCCCGCAAAGCTTCTACAATCCGGATCTATTCCAGTTTAACCTGTATGCAGAGCAAGGCATTCCGAATGAACAGGATTTCTTCTCCAGAGAAGTGAACATCCTGCGTAATGCCTCCAATGCGGTAGCCTATACAGGAAGTAATACGATCATTTCCCGGCAGGGCATGGAAGACATCGGAGGTTTTCCACTCAATACGATCACCGAAGACTTTGAGACAAGCATCCGCTTGCAGCAGGAAGGTTACATTACCTATGCCACTCAAGAGGTTCAAGCTGCCGGGCAGACAACAACAACAGTGAAGAGCATGATTAAGCAGCGGATTCGTTGGGCACGGGGTATCATTCAGAGCCTGCAGAATACGCGTGCACCCTTGTCTGGGAAGCTTCCTTTCTGGACGAGAGTGACTTACTTAAGCAGTTTCTTATACTGGTGGTCCTTCTTTAATCGGTTGATTTTCATTTTGGCACCTATTTTATTTGCGTTATTCGACTTCCAGATTGTGAACACAACCTTCTGGCAAATCTTAATATTCTGGCTTCCATCTTATTTCTTCTACAGTGTATCCATGCGATATCTGTCCAGCAATATTCGGAATCAGCGCTGGAGTCAGGTTATCGATACCATATTTATGCCTTATCTGATCTGGCCGGTTCTCCTGGAGACGCTGGGTATTCGTGAGAAAAAATTCAAGGTTACCAACAAAAGCAGAGCAAGCGGTCGACAATGGATGTCTGCTCTGTTATATGCACTTCCGCATATCTTCTTGCTGTTGCTTTCCATTGCAGCCGTGATTCGGTATGTCAATGGCAAGTACGGCATTGCATTGTTCTTCAGCAGTATCATTATTTTCTGGCTGATTCATAACATGATTGCGCTGTGTTATGCCCTGTTCTTCATGATCGGCCGTCGTGCGTATCGGGAGACAGAACGGATTCGGGCGCAGGAAGATGTCACGATTCACGACCAAGCCAACAATCTGCGATATCAGGCCAAGACGGTGGATGTATCTGAGCAAGGTATTGCCTTCTATGTTCCTTATCCCATTTATTTGGCTGAACAGAAAATCATCTCTTTGGTCGTCAAAACCGACCGGTATGAGGCCAATCTCGATGCAGTCATCGTTTATGTGAAACAGGATGGAGAGGGCTGGCGTTACTCCGCAACGGTTCAGCCGATTGATGAGAATGATAACCGCCAATACATGCAAATCATCTACGACCGTAAACACTCATTGCCAGAGCAGATGAATCTGTGGGATACGGCTTATGACGATATGTTACGCAATGTGAAAAAACGGATTGTTCAACCCAGATCAGATCAGCGAAAAATGCCGCGGCTTTCCCTTCAGCTTCCAGTTCATTTCACCAATGATGCTAGCTGTACGCTGCGCAGCTTCAATTATCGTTTCTTTTCCGCGACGGGTTTCCATGGTGATATTGCGGCAGGAGCGGTGGTTACTTTTTATACGAAGAGTAATATTGAAGTCATTCTGCAACATACGGGAAAAACGACAGCCCGTGAGCGCGAAGTGCTTCTCTCGGTGGAGAATATCGATGATATTGTGGAGAAGGGCCTGATCGACCAATTGCTGACGGATCTGATTCAGCCACATTCCGATCGTTCCACCAGAGAGGGTTAGGAGAGATAGAGATGCTCATTGTGCTTCATTTTGTGATGGGAGTTTTATTGATATTCTCCTTTCTTGGTTATATGCAGTTTGTACGGAAGGCACTATCACTACGTTGGGAGTTCATCCCTGTATTTGTGTTTTCCTCGATTGCCTGCTTTGTTTTTCTGTGTGGTTTGGCAGGGCAGCTCTTTACGGGCAGCCTTGTCATTCTAATTGTAGGTTTACTTTTGTATGGGGGAATGCTGTTTCTCAGGCTGCGCCGAGGGGCATCATTACGTATGTCCTTTTCCATATTCCAATTTTCATTCCTGGCAGGGACTTTTGTTTTCTTGCTGGTACTCTTTCAGAACCAATTAACACATTACGATAATTTCTCACACTGGGCTATCGTATTGAAGCAGATGTTGAGTACAGATGCCTTTCCGACGCCAGACTCCAACCTGATTGATTTTAAAAACTATCCGCTGGGGACTTCGTCGTTTATTTATTATGTCTGTCGCTTCATGGGGCACTCCCAGTCCGTGATGCTTTTGGCACAAGGTCTGCTTATCTTTTCTTGTTTTTATGCCATGTTTGGCATTGTTTCGGAGAAGAAACGCTTTCTTCTGTACGCTTTTCTCGGCCTCGGATTATCTACACTTTCTTTTTTCAATCTTACGATTCGGATCACCAATCTGCTCGTGGATTTCTTGCTTCCGATCTACGCGCTCGCAATCCTGGCGGTGATCTACCAATATCGTAATGAGATCAAAAAAGCATGTATTGTTGTTCTTCCGCTTGCGGGATTACTGACCATCATCAAAAGCACAGGAATTATTTTCGCCGCGATCGGTCTGATTTTCCTAGTGTATACATGGCTAAAACATAAGCAAAAGCTCAGTTGGAAAACAGCGCTCGCTGTAGTGGGTACGATCTGTGGTGCGCTGATTCCCTACTTCGGCTGGAGCTGGCGAATGGCAACGGTGTTCCAAGGGATTGATAACAAGTTCGATGTGGCTACCTCGGGGATTCAAGCCGGCAAAACGCCAGAGCAGATGCGTGATATTCTGTGGACTTTCCTCAAGGCCAGTACGGATCTGACGACACGGCCAGTGATCGGCATTGTTATTTTCCAGCTTATCGCGATTGCAGCATCTGTATTTGCCATCGTTGTGCTTAAGAAGAAGTGGAACTTGTGGAAAGCATTGATTGCTTTGGACGTTGTTCTGTTACTGTACTATGCGGGTATTCTGGCGTTGTATCTCTTCTCCATGCCATTGGATGAAGCAATTGTCCTGGCTGGATTTGAGCGTTATGCGTCCAGTATCGTGGTGCTGTTCGCCGGTGGACTGGTGTTGTGCGCTGCGATCGACCTGGAGCGTTCGTTCCACTATCGGATCGGTGAAGTGCCTGATTATCAATCTTTTAAGACGGTTGAGACGAAAGGTCATTATCAAAAAGGCATTATCGGCTGTATGGCGGTTGCGGCCACCATCCTTTTGTCCGAATACAATGGTATCGTGTCTATCGCCCAAAGCTATGATACAACGCTCCCTTACAAGATTCATGCGGTTACTGGTGATCGATGGTACTCAGGTGGGCAAGAGGATAATAACAGATATCTCTTCTACGCCTCAGACAGGGACCAACAGGTCACGAACTACTACATGCAATATGTAGGGAAGTATTTCTTGTATGCTCCTCATGTGGACGGAATCGTGTTGTTCTATGAGGATAATATGGACAACCTTCTGAGCGGCTACGATTATCTAGTGGTCGTCGAGACGGATCTCAATGCCAAGTGGTTGCTCAAAAAGCATTATGGCATCGACATGCAAGAGGGTATCTACAAAATCACCCGTTCCGGGGATCAGATCGTTCTTACGTTGACTTGAGATCATAGATGTTGAGATCCTGCCCGGGTATCCGGTCAGGTAAGATTGAATACATGATTGTATATAGAGTTTCCTTAAATATAGCCCGCTATAGCTAACACCTATAGCGGGCTATAACTCTTTCGTAGAACAGCTATTCCGATCGGATATGTTATATTTAATTCTATAATGATAAACGGGGAGATTAAACTATGAGCCTACAAACAAAATCTAAACAACGAACAGTCACTCCATTTCGATATGATATTGTGGGCAGTTTCCTGCGCCCGAGTGCGTTGAAGGATGCCCGATTAAAATACCAGAACGGCGAAATTACCACGGAACAGTTGAATGAAGTGGAGAATGCCGAGATTGTGAAACTTGTACAGAAGCAGAAAGAGGTTGGACTTCAGGCTGTAACGGACGGCGAATTCCGCCGCTCTTGGTGGCATCTGGACTTTTTCTGGGGACTGGATGGTGTAGAGCGGACAATCATTGAGGAAGGATACCGATTCAATGGTGCGACATCCAGACCGGAAACAGCTCGTCTGAGCGGCAAAATCAGCTACAGCAGTCATCCATTTGTAGCGCACTATGCCTTCTTGAAAGAAGCGGCTGGGGAAGACGTTGTTGCCCGTCAATCCATTCCAGCAGCAGCCCAGTTCCTATTCGAATTGGACCGGGCAGATAATAAGGAAAGCACACAGGCCATCTATCCGAACCGCCAAGAGCTTCTCTCGGACATTGTCGGGGCGTACAAAGCATCCATCCTGGCTTTCTATGAAGCCGGCTGCCGCAGCATCCAGATTGATGATTGCACGTGGGGTGCATTGTGTGACCAACAGTTCATCGCGGTGATGGAGCAGATTGGCGTTAATGTGGAAGAGTATGCAAACGAACTTGCAAAACTGAACGAAGAAGTGGTATCTGGCCTGCCGGAAGACCTCGTGGTAACGACTCATGTCTGCCGCGGTAATTATGTTTCGACATTTGCAGGAGTCGGTGGCGGTTATGAGCCGATTGCGCAGACACTTCTGAGCATCGATAACTACTCTGGTTTTTACTTGGAGTTTGATACGGAACGGGCTGGTGACTTCAAGCCACTTCGTTTCCTGCAGGACAATCAGCAGGTTGTACTTGGCCTCTTCTCTTCCAAATTCGGAGAGTTGGAGAACAAGGAAGATATCCTGAAACGGATTGAGGAAGCTACACAATATGTTGATCTGGATCGAATCTGCCTGAGCCCGCAATGCGGCTTCGCTTCTACGGAAGAAGGCAACCATCTGACCGAGGAACAGCAATGGCGCAAGCTTGCCTTCATTAAGGAAATTGCTGAAGAGCTCTGGAAGTAACATTTGCAGCGTCATTCATCATTTACGCATGTGTTATGTATAAGAAAAAAATTGCCGAATCAGCCGTACGGACCATCATCCGTATGGCTTTTTGGTGTAATCCTCACTTTTGAGTGTATGTTTGATCAGAGCCCATAACAGCCAAGAGAGTGAAGCAATGGGTAGAGATGAGAATAACGGTCAGGATGCGGCATGACTGAGGAAGAGTTGTGGTGGACAAAATAAAATAGCGACAGTTAGGACAAAGGGATCTTTGTCTCAACTGTCGCTATTTGTCTACTTCGCATGATATCGCCCTTTGGGCACCACCATTGGTGATCCTGAAACGGGATCTTCAATGACAGTACATTCCAATCCGAAGATGTCTTTCACTTGTGGTGCAGTTATTACCTCTGCAGGCTTACCCTCAGCCACAAGTTTACCGGTATGGAGCGCAAAGATATGATCCGCATACCGTGCCGATAAGTTGATGTCATGCAGTACCATCACAATGGTCGTTCCATGTTTGCGATTCAGCTCCGTAAGCAGGTCCAGAATCTCGACTTGATACGTGATGTCCAAGAAGGTCGTTGGCTCATCGAGAAACAGGATATCCGTCTGTTGTGCCAGCGCCATGGCAATCCAGACACGCTGGCGTTGACCGCCTGAAAGCTCATCAATATTGTGATTAGCAAACTCGGTGATGTTCATGATGGTCATGGCTTCAGCGACAGCCTCATAATCCCTTTTGGTCCATCCACTGAACAAGGATTGGTGTGGAAATCTTCCACGGCCAACCAGATCCGCTACCGAAATGCCTTCCGGAACAATAGGAGACTGCGGGAGTAACCCGATCACGCGGGCCAATTGCTTGGGCGGGATCTTGCTAATGCCTTTGCCATCCAGTGTAATGCTGCCGGATGTAGGCTTAATGAGTCTGGCCATCGTTTTCAAAAGGGTAGACTTACCGCAACCATTAGAACCAATAATGACACTTATTTTATTACTCGGTATTACGATGTCCACACCGTGGATAATCGTTTTATTTTCATATCCCGCAACGAGTTGTTTCGCTTCAAATACATGTGTCGGTTTCATTATAACTCCCCCTTACGATTCATTCGGATTAACAGGAAGATCAGATACGGTGCTCCGAGTAATCCGGTAATGACGCCTACGGGGAATCTGTACTCAAAAGCAAACTGTCCGATGAGGTCGGAGGCCAGAACCAGATTAACGCCAACCAAACCTGCTGGGATGATGTTCGAGGAGCCAACACCTACGAGCCTCTTTGCGATAGGTCCCGCAAGGAAGGAGACAAAGGCGATCGGACCTGTAGTCGCGGTAGCAATGGCAACCATGCAGACAGCACTCACAATAAGCGCAATTCTGGTTTTGTCCGTATCCACACCTAGTGAGAATGCCGATTGTTCTCCGAGTTCCAATATACTGAGGTGTTTGCCCAGCATCATGATGATGGGTGAGCAGATCAGTACGGTAATCACGAGAGGTGGCAGTTCACTCATTTGAGATCCGTTCAGACTGCCTGTGAGCCAGCGGATTGCAGCAGGAATATCCTTTTCAGAACTAACCAGTAGGAGATAGGAGATGACCGCATCAAGCATGGCTTGAATACCGATTCCGATAAGTATTAACCTTCCGATGGAGAATACTTTTCCTCTGGAGAGTACATATATGAACAACACCGTTGCGAGACCTGCAATCACTGAAGCCAAAGAAACAATAGCGCCGCTTGCATGAAGTACGACGATACAGAACACAGCCGCAGCGCTTGAACCTGACGTGATCCCGATAACATTAGGATTCGCCAGCGGGTTCCGCAACATGGTCTGGAAGGTATAACCTGCAATACCGAACGCAAATCCGGCAAAGAGACCTGTAAGCATTCTTGGTAGACGTATCGTATTTACGGCAAAAGACACACCTTTGATCTTCTCTCCAGAAAGGGAGCTGATGACATCTTTAACCGGATAGATTGTGTTGCCGAGTAAAAGCATGGCGCAGCAAAGAGCACATGCAAGTATGGCAAGGAGACTGGTGACAATTATCCAGCGGCGACGTCGATGACGTCTGCCCGCCATAATAAATTCAATCGATTGATCTCTCATAATGAACGCACTTTCGATCGCATCGCAAGGATGATTAATATTGGAGCACCTATAAAGGCAGTAACGACGCCGACTTCAAGCTCTCCAGGGTTGCTGATGAGTCTGCCACCGACATCGGATATCGTTAGAATGATGGCTCCAGCTACGGCTGACATAGGTATGACAAAACGTAAGTCAGGACCCAGTATAAGGCGTATGACGTGGGTAGATAACAATCCGATGAAACCAATCGGTCCAGCCAGTGCAGTAGCTGCCCCGCATAATAAAACTCCTGCAAGGGCCGCGATGAATCGAAGTGTTCCTGTGCGAACACCGAGTCCTGTTGCAACATCGTCACCCAGAGCTAAGGCGTTTAGTGCCGGTGCTGTAAGAAATGCAATGAGTATGCCGATGAGCAGGAACGGGATGAATGTACTGATTCCACTCCAGGTTGCCGATCCTACGCTGCCCACTTGCCAGAACCTGAACTGGTCCATGACATACGAACGAGGGATCATAATGGCGGTGACGAGTGAGGAGAGCGCGGCGCTGATGGCCGCTCCGGCCAAAACAAGCTTAATGGGCGTGGCCCCGCCACGCCCCATTGAGCCGATTCCGAATACAAACACAGCCGTTATTGCAGCTCCGGCCAGTGCCAGCCAGATATATTGATTGGCGCTGCTGATGTTCAGGAAGGCAATACCGATCACCACAAACAGGGACGCTCCTGTGTTGACGCCCAATATACTTGGGTCGGCAAGTGGGTTCCGGGTAACGGCTTGCATAAGTGCTCCTGATACACCGAGTGCTACTCCGCATAACAAACTGAAGAGCGTTCGGGAGATCCGTTTGCGCACGATGTTTGCCCCATATGAGTCTACTTCCGGGTGGAATAATCCGTCGATTAACTCATGAAACCTCACGGGTCTAGAGCCAAAGACCAGTGAGGCAATCAGAGTTGCACCGAGGAGGATAAAACAAATCACTAACACCAAGATGAAGTTCTTGGGGACATGTGCTCGTATTCGATTATCGTTCGAAAGCGATGTACTATTCATTGATTTTGTCGATTGCTCCACTAATTAGTTTCAGGTAGTCATCGATCGTGTAGGAAATGGACAGTGGGTTTGGCGTTCCAGCAGCAACCAATGGTGTGTCTGCTTCAATGAACGCTACAGAACCACGTTTAACCGCAGGGATTTTACCCAGCAAAGGATCAGCCTGAATAGCTTTCAGCAACTCAGCATCTCCGTATCCAACTAGGATATCTGCATCATTAAGGGCTTCAGCATTCTCTGCGCTTAAGCTCAGGGAGTAGCTGTTAGGGTCTGTAATTTGGCTAGTGATACTCTCTGGAACAACCAACCCTAGCTCACCAAGGAAGGCCACGCGTGAATCTACAGGTGTATAGATATGGAGTTTGGACATGTCTTCAGCGGAGAAGTTAACCCAAACCACTTTTTTGTCTTTGATCTGAGGATATGCGGCTAATTTTTCGTTGACCATAGCCTCCGTATCTTTGATCAATTGCTCACCTTCTGCTTCCATCCCCATACCCTTCGCATTGAAAGTAACCTGCTCACGCCATGTTGTTGCCCATGGAGCCGTTGGATAGGCTACAACTGGAGCAATTTCACTAAGGAGATCGTAGTCTTCCTGAGTGATACCGGAGTATGCTGCAAGAATAACATCCGGATTGGAATCGGAAATCGCTTCAAAATCAAGTCCGTCTGTATCTTGGAAAACGTTCGGGTCGGTTACACCGAGTTCATCGAGTTTCTTCGCAGTCCAAGGCAGCAGTCCGCTGTCATCCTGAACACCGAAGTTAGCTGCCGAAAAGCCTACAGGAACTTGTCCAAGCGCGAGAACGACATCTTGGTTCGCCCATTGAACAGTAGCTACACGCTCAGGCTTTTTCTCAATAACCGTTTCACCCAAAGCATGCTTGATTGTAATTGGATATCCGGCATTCTCATCTGTAGCGGCTGGTGTTTCGGTAGCTGCTGAGTCACTTGCAGCAGGAGTTGCTGCTGGTTCTTCAGTCTTATTTCCACAACCAACTAGTGCCAGGATAAAGACCAGTGAGATCAGTAATGCTGTTAATGGAAACTTTCTCTTTGTATTCATGTGTTTCCCCTTCCTGAATCCTAAAATGTATTGGGTGGTGCTTAACATCCCGATTGGTTCGTTACATCCATTGAGATGTTGATGAAATGGATGTAAAACGTTTTATGTATTTGATAATGATTATCAACATCAATAAATATATCTTTTTATTAAAGACAGTGTCAATAAAAAAATTGTAAACGTCCATATTATATTCGGTTTACATTCGTTGGGAAAGTAGTCCATTATCCGTTCTTAACGGAACAGCTAGAGGATGAGAGAGAGGGGGATATTAAATAGAGCTAGAGATGTTATCCATGTATTTCATTCCAGATCATGGTATATTTCTAGTATTAAATAATGTAGGGAGAATCTATATGCGTAATCAATTCATCAAAAGTATGATCGCTGTATGTATGGTTTTTGTGCTATTACCGACCACTATTATCTCGGCTGCATCGCTTATCAAAGACCCGGTCTTGGCCAAAGTTATTCGAGCAGATTTGAAGATGTCGGCTAAGAAGGAACTAAAGGCTGCCGATTTGAAAAAATTAAAATCCATATATGCTATGGAAACGAAAAGTAAGATTTCCAATCTGCAGGGGCTTGAACATGCCGTTAATATGACGGATTTATTCTTGCCTGGCCAAAATATAAAAAATATCAAACCACTTAACAAGTTGAAGAAATTGACGTTCTTAGCTGTTGAAGGAAATCAGATTACAGATATCTCACCACTTTCAGGTCTGGCTAATCTGCAAAATCTGGTTATGGACGATAACAAAATCAAAAGCTTGGCTCCATTAAAAAATATGCGTAAGCTGACCAGTCTGCTCGCCAGTGGAAATCAGGTGGCCGATCTGAGTCCTCTTCAGAAGTTAAAGCTGGAATGGATCATTATGAATGATAATAAAATTCAGGATCTGACTCCTTTAAAAAATCATCCGACCTTGGAGTATCTATATGTAGAAGATAACCTCATCACAGATATTGCAGTGCTCGAGACCATCCCACATCTGACAGAGGTATATCTGGGGAACAATCCGTTGAATGATCGTGCTGAGCAGGTAGTAGAGAAACTGGAGAAGAAAGGCGTCGTTGTAAGTTTGGTAAGCGAAGAAGCGGATCAGGCGAAGTAGTTTTGATTAGAGAAGATGTATATGTACGAAAAGGTTGATCCTTCATTATATTGTAAAAAACAAAGAAGGCCGCAGATATTCTGACGGTCTTCTTTAGGTATGCTGGAAAGAAACGCTCAGTAACACCTTAACGCTACTCCGTTCCCGTACGAATACTATTCCACTTCGATCTCCTTCACCGTCTCTCCCTCAACCAGCACTGGTTGATAGTAGGTGTTGGTGGGCAAATCTTTTTTGCCTTGCAGATTCTTGATTACCCAATCGGCAGCATCACGGCCCATCTGCTCTTGAGGATGGGTTAGCGTGGTGAGCCTGATGTTGGCGTTCTTGGCGATGTACGAATTGTCCTGTCCAATGATGGATAACTCATCCGGGATCGAGATGCCGAGTTGCCTACAGGCGTTCACGACCTCCAGTCCCACCTCATCGTTGTAACAGACGATCGCGGTGAGCGCATCCCTGTTTTCGTCCAGATACGTGGCTACATTGGAGGATAACTCCGGTTTCGATGCGGTATCAAAGGAAAGCACTTGATCAGGATGGAACCGTAACTTCGCTTCACCAAGTGCCTTGATGTACCCCTTCATCCGGTACTTGCCCTGCAAATCATCCATTTTGGCAATAATGCCGATCTGGGTGTGGCCTTTGGCAATCAATTCACGTGTGGCGAGATAACTGGATTGCACGTCATCCAGACAGAAGAAAGGAACCTCCAGCTCTTCATAGAACGCGTTAATCATCGTAAATGGCACATCCTGCTCTTTGAACGAAAGGTAGTACGCAATATTGGGATTGTACAGATTACTTTTGGTCGGTTCGACGATCAGGCCATCCACACCGTAGGAGAGCATCATTTCGAGTGCTTTTTTCTCCTGTGCCACATCATTATTGGTGCTGGCGAGCAGTAATGAGTAGTTGTCCTCATTCAGACGACTCTCTATACCGCGGATAATGGACGGGAAGATGTAATCCGAGATGTATGTCGTGATTACTCCAATCGTTTTCTTCGATGTATTACCGCCTGATCGGGATCGATACTGATTGCTAACGTAGGTCCCTGAACCCTTTTCGCTTCGTAAAAACCCTTCGTTTGATAACTCCAAAATGGCCTTCCGCACCGTCTGGCGACTTACATTGTAGTTTTCCTGTAATGCCAACTCGGTTGGAATTTGTTCGCCTATGCTATATGCCCCCGAGAGGATATGACTCTTTATATCATCAATGATGATCTGGTATTTTGGCTTCACGTAGTCCACTTCTTTCATCGTTACTCATCTATATCAACCTTGTTGTTCAAATAGTTGTACGTACATATTTTAGCATGATTCAGTTTGAATGCATATAAAACAGCACATTTTTCGAAATAAACCGTACATATCCTGCCTTTTAGCAGAGAGGTGTACCTTACAGCATAGCCATTTTATAGCCGTATACGACCTTTGAATGCTCAATTAGAGTACAATATGTGTCCCTTGTAAGTATAACTATTATATATTATTGACAAATGTACGTACAAAAAATATACTAAGGCTGTCAGAAAAGGAAAGCGCATTCTTTGAAAACACAACAGAACGCATCTATACAAAATTCATTATTAGCTACTGTCATAAGTAAGGGTTTCACCTTATATATGCATCCTTAGGGATGTGAAATCGCGACCGGAGAGGGGATACACGTGATTATGAGTCAATTGGACTTGAAAGAAGCCATTACCAAGGGCGCTACTTCGCTCGGAATAGAATTTGGATCAACGCGGATTAAGGCTGTGTTGATTGACGAGCGTTTTGAAACCATTGCTTCAGGCAGTTATGAATGGGAGAACCTCCTGAAAGATGGATATTGGACCTACAACCAGGAGGATATCATCACAGGTCTGCAAACGGCTTATCGTGAGATGAAGCAAGATGTGGAGCAGAAATACGGAATCACGCTGAGAACAGTCGGCTCGATCGGATTCTCAGCCATGATGCACGGATATGTGGCATTGGATAGCACGGGCGAACTGCTGGTACCTTTCCGCACCTGGCGTAACGCTACGACGGGAGCAGCTGCAAGGGAGCTGACGGAACTTCTGCAATTCAATATTCCTGAACGCTGGAGCATTGCTCATTTGTACCAAGCCATCTTAAACGAAGAGGTACACGTACCTCAGATCGATCATCTGACTACTTTGGCTGGGTACATCCATTGGTTGCTGACAGGCAATAAGGCGATTGGTATCGGCGATGCTTCGGGCATTTTCCCAATTGACGAGTCTACGCATAATTACCACCCATCCATGATCCAACAGTTCGATGAACGGATCGCAGGCAAAGGTTATCCGTGGAAGGTCGAGGACCTACTTCCGAAGGTATATCTCGCTGGTGAGAACGCAGGAGCATTGACGGAAGAGGGAGCCAAGTTGCTCGACCCTTCGCAAGATCTGCAAGCAGGCACTCCGCTCTGTCCGCCAGAGGGCGATGCCGGAACGGGTATGGTGGCAACAAATAGCGTGAGAAAACGTACGGGGAACATATCCGTCGGCACATCCGTATTTGCGATGATCGTACTGGAGAAGGAATTATCCAAAGTGTATCCCGAGATTGATATGGTCACCACGCCAGATGGTAGCCCAGTAGGCATGGTGCATGCCAACAACTGTTCCAGTGATATCAACGCATGGGTTGGATTGTTCCGCGAATTCTCTCAAGCGATGGGATATGAAGTGGATAACGGCAAGTTGTTTAGCGTGTTGTTTAACAAGGCTTTGGAGGCAGACCCTGATGGGGGTGGCTTGCTCAGCTACGGATACTACTCCGGTGAGAACATTACGGGACTTGAGAAAGGCCGTCCATTGTTTGTCCGCTCCCCGGAAAGCAACTTCAGTCTGGCGAACTTCATGCGGACACATCTGTTTAGTGCCTTTGGTGCACTTAAGCTTGGCATGGACATTTTGACGGAGGAAGAGAATGTAGCCATTGATAGTATTTTGGCTCACGGTGGCCTGTTCAAGACCCCTGTCGTCGGACAACGGATTGTAGCTGCTGCGATGAATGTACCGGTCTCGGTAATGTCTACCGCTGGTGAAGGCGGCGCATGGGGCATGGCACTACTGGCTTCGTACATGATCAACAAGGATCAAAAGGAGAGCCTGGATGTATTCCTGGAGCAGAAAGTCTTCAACGATGTTGAGGGAGTCGAAGTGGCGCCGGATGCATCGGATGTGAAAGGGTTTGAAACATTTATCGAACGCTATCGGAGTGGGCTCACGATTGAGCAATCAGCTGTAGATCATCTGCTAGAGGTTGTTCAAAAAGACCGCTTTTGATTACGAAGGATGCCTAATGGCATCATCAACGTCGAATATGGAATTCAGCCGAAATGTCCGTTGCTCACGTAGCTCTATCTACGCTCCGCTACTCCATTTCTAGCTTCATCCCATCTTCTCGGTACTGAAAACCGACTTTTTGAACACGCACTATTAGAGAACGGGAGGGAATAACATGTTAGAACAACTGAAGGAAGAGGTATTCCAGGCGAATCTGGAACTGCCCAAGCACGGACTTGTAAAATTCACTTGGGGTAACGTCAGTGCAATTGATCGGGAAAGCGGTCTGTTCGTAATTAAACCAAGTGGCGTTAGCTACGATGTGATGAAAGCAAGCGACATGGTTGTGGTTGATCTGGACGGTAACGTGGTGGAGGGTGAGATGAGACCTTCCTCGGACACCGCAACACATGCCGTACTATATAAGCATTACTCGGAGATTGGCGGTATTGTGCATACACACTCCACGTGGGCGACGATCTGGGCGCAAGCCGGACTGGATGTTCCTGTAATGGGAACCACACATGCGGACACGTTCTATGGGGCTGTGCCTTGCGCACGTTTCCTGAACCAGGACGAGGTGGATCGCGGATACGAAGCGGAGACAGGACGTGTCATTATTGAAACGTTTGAACAACGTGGGATTGATGTGATGGCGGTTCCGGCAGTGTTGCTTCATGGTCATGCACCGTTTACGTGGGGGAAAGATGCCAAGTCAGCGGTGGTGAACAGTGTTGTACTGGAGGAAGTATGCAAAATGAACCTGTACGCGCGGCAGTTGAATAACTTCGCGAAGGAACTGCCGCAAGGCATCCTGGATAAACACTATCTGCGTAAACACGGAAAAGACGCGTATTACGGACAAAAGTGATTAGTTTGCGTATCGATCGGATGACACTAATCCAATCGAAAAGGTCTTGTGCTACTACTGCCAACGAAGTTGTATAAAACTTTTTACACGATAACGGAGAAGACAGAAGAAAGCTGGAGAAGCGGAGCGTTCACCTTTATCCCCGGATTTTCCCTTTAGAGAAGGGAATCAAAAAAATCTGGGGATAACAGTGATCGGAAGATTATTCTGGCTTCGCAGCGGTCCAGTGTAACCCATTTGTTCAACTATACTTTTTACACGATAACGGAGAGTGCAGAACCAATCTGAAGAAGCGAAGCGCTCGCCTTTATAACCGGATATCATCCTTATTAAAATTGATCAAAAAAATCCAGGGATAACCAGCGATCGGAAGATGGTACTGCAATCGGAGTGGTAAGTGTAAACCCATAATGTTCAACTATAAAAAATGAAATGAGGATGATTATATGTCAGCAACAAAAGAGTTCTGGTTTGTGGTCGGTTCACAGCACTTGTACGGAGAAGAAGCACTGGGCGAAGTAAAAGCTAACGCACAGAAAATTACGGATGCCCTGAACGCCAGCGGCGTACTGCCGTACCCGCTTGTATTGCAGGATCTGGCGGTAACCGCAGATAAAATCACGAGCATCATGAAGGAAGTCAATTATCGCGACGAAGTAGCAGGTGTCATCACATGGATGCATACCTTCTCCCCGGCGAAAATGTGGATTCGTGGTACAAAATTGCTGCAAAAACCTTTGCTGCACTTGGCAACCCAATTCAACGAAAGCATTCCGTGGGCAACCATCGATATGGATTTCATGAACTTGAACCAAGCAGCACATGGTGACCGCGAATATGGCTTCATCAATGCTCGTTTGAAAAAACAAAACAAAATCGTGGTTGGCTACTGGGAGCGCCCTGAAGTTCAACAACAGGTTGCAGACTGGATGGACGTAGCGGTTGCCTTTAACGAAGGCTTCAACCTCAAAGTTGCTCGCTTCGGAGATAACATGCGCAACGTTGGCGTAACTGAAGGTGATAAAGTAGAGGCACAAATCCAATTCGGATGGACGGTTGATTACTTCGGCATTGGCGACCTCGTGCAATACGTGAACGCCGTAACGGAGCAGGAAATCGATGATCTGATTGCTCAGTATAAAGACCTCTATGAATTTGATTATGGTACGAACAGCAAGGAAGCTTGGGAAGCCAGCGTACGTGTGCAAGCGAGCTATGAAATTGCGATCAAACGTTTCCTGGACGAAGGTGGGTACAGTGCCTTTACGACAAACTTCGAAGATCTGCATGGCATGAAACAACTTCCGGGTCTGGCAGTGCAACGCCTGATGGCGCAAGGGTACGGATTTGCCGGTGAGGGTGACTGGAAAACAGCTGCACTGGATCGTTTGCTGAAAATCATGGCCCATAACGAGAACACGGGCTTCATGGAAGACTACACCTACGAGATGGCTGCTGGACAGGAAGCAATCCTGCAATCCCACATGCTTGAAGTAGATCCTACACTGGCTAGCACGAAACCAAGAATTATCGTGTCCCCACTGGGCATTGGCGATCGTGAAGACCCGGCCCGTCTTGTATTCGATGGCAAAGCAGGCGAGGGTGTCGTGGTATCCATGGCAGACTTCGGTACTCACTACAAACTGCTGATCAATGAAGTCTCTGCATTCGAGCCTACCGTCCCAGCACCTAACCTGCCGGTAGCACGTGTATTGTGGAGCGTGAAGCCGAACTTCCAGGATGGCGTTAGAGCATGGATCGAAAATGGTGGCGGTCACCATACGGTCGTATCCTTGAACCTGACGACAGATCAGATCGTGACATATGCGAAGCTGGTGAATCTGGAGTACGTTATTATTAAGTAAAAGTAGATTGGCAGCTACTGCATGAACTTATACAATTTTTCTCTGTGGCCGGGGGTTAACCCTCGGCCCTTTGTTTGTTATGCTGAGAAGCATGATGTGAAACTGAGCATGGGTTTACTTTTCCATCGAAAAGAGATAAGAAATGAAGGAGGTAAGGAAAGGATATGTACACAAAAGAAAGCTTGATGCAGCAACTAGAGCAGCTTGGTTTGGATCGCCAAGGTACGTTGCTTATGCACTCTTCAATGAAGAGTTTGGGCGAGGTTGAAGGTGGAGCAGATACGGTGCTGGATGCCTGTAGCGACTATATGAAAGACGGATTGTTGGTGCTTCCCACCCATACGTGGTCTACCATTAATGCGGATAACCCAATGTTCCACGTGGAAAATTCTGTATGCTGTGTGGGTATTCTACCTGAACTTTTCCGTAAACGTCCGGGCGTGGTTCGTTCGTGGCATCCTACGCACTCAGTAGCGGCACTCGGGAGAGATGCAGAGGTATTTACTAAGGACGATCATCTCTTCGATACACCATGTGCGAGAGGTTCCGCATGGGGGAAATTGCTCGATCAGAAAGCGACGATCTTGTTAGTAGGCGTTGACTTGAAGCGGAACACATTTATCCATGGGGTCGAAGAGTGGGTGGACATTCCAGGCAGAATGACAGACGAGCATGAGATGCTGTATACGGTTTTACCAGATGGAAGCCAGATTTCAGTACCGTCCCGCAGACATAGTGGGTTGCCATGGTCGGAGCATTTCTGGAAAATAGACGAGGTATTGGTTCGCGAAGGTGCGATGCGTAAAGGAAAGTTCGGTGATGCGGTTGTTAGAGTGTGTGATGCGGCTAAGACGTCAGAGGTAATTACGGAGTTGCTGAAGGACAATCCAGATTTATTCTCGGACAACGAACCCTTTTATTCTCCTAAATATGAAGCTAATCTGGTCGGAATGAGTCATGAAGCATATCTCAGAAACGAGGCACGTTATAGGCAACAATTGGAGCTGTTGATCGCTGAGAAGCAGGTCGCTGAAGGCGGACGTTTACTTGATCATGAACAAGTCATAGCCAAAATGCGGGAAGAGTAGATGTTCCTGGTCATAGGGTTAAGTACTACTGTCGGAGAGATGAACTCCGCGAATGATATGGGTCATTTGAATCAAACTAATTGCTGGCTGGCCGCTCCGTTGGATATGGGCGGTTTTTTTGTGGAACAGTCAGTCAGATTCCTTCACAAAAACGCAAAATAGATCAGGATTTCGATCAGAGGTTGGTCGGACTTCCAGTGTATGGGCTACTCACCCTTATGGTGGTGTGATAAGATATGGTTAAATTAACCAATAAGTTTGGCGTAGCAGTATTGTATAGGTGTTTATTGAAGTTTTATATAAGTATCCCATAGAATTATGAGCAATCACGTTGTCATTGTAGCATCTAAGAAGGAGAAGATTCGTGAACCCATTAGTATGGTATGATCTTTTTTTATTTGTCCTATTGTTCGGTGTAGGTGTATATGTGTTTGCTACGGTTAGAATTACGAACTTACATAAGGTGTATTTTTTGTTTCACGGGTTGATGATGCTCTGGCCTTTCTGTCAATTCGCCAGTACGCTCACGGATGATTCCGGCCTGCAGTTGTTCTATGTTACGTTGTCTTTCGTTGCGGTCTCTCTGCTTGGGAGCGGGTGGCTTCTACTGACGATCTTCATTACCGGTTATGCGGAGCGGTTGAGTGCAAAAGGAACTTTCTTGCTATTTGTCCCTGCAGTGATCGGGGCTATAGGTGTGGTCGCCAATCCATGGAACGAGTTCGTCATTTCCCTGGAGGGCGGGTACATCGAGCGGGCTTACGGCCCTTGGTTCTGGGTTGTAATGGTTATTCTGGTGAGCTATTTCTTGGCGTCCCTCGTCGTTCTGTTCCGGGCGGTGTATTCATCACAGACGTCTGCCATGATCAAAAAACAGGTGCGGATCACCCTATGGGGCATCTTGGTGTTGGCTGTGTTTGCAACCATTGATGCAATTCTGAATGTTGTTCTAGCCCGCTGGTTGCCGATCATTCCTGGCATGACATCGCTGGGGATCTTTCTGTCAGACCTGTTCTTTGTCTATGTGATCAAAAGATACAATGTGTTCGATCTGGTCTCCATCGCGCATGAGGACGTAATCAATACGATTCCATATGGCATCCTTGTACTGGATGAGAATGAAGTTATTGTTGAAGCGAACAAAGCCTCACGATCCTTTATGGATCTGCATGTGGGGGATTCTTTTGATATGGAGGTATTTCTGGAGTCTGTTCAAGTTGTGGGCAGCTGTCGGGAGTTCGTGAATCATTATAAGAAAAAGGAAAATACCCTATCTCACATTGAAGTGATCGTGGAGCGGGACAACAACATTCGGCACTATATTCTGCAATCGTCTCCGATTGTGGATTCGGCTCTTGTGCCGATCGGCCATATTCTTACGTTCCAGGATGTCTCGCAGGAGCGTTTCTATGTGAAAGAGATGAATCGCCAGAACGTAACGCTTCAGGAGCGCAATCAGGCGCTAGACTTGATACGTCAGGAGTTATCCGAGGCCAATCGCAAACTGGAGGAACTCGCGCTGACGGACAGTTTAACCAACTGTTACAACCGACGTTATCTGACCCAACACCTGAATCACGAGGTCATTACCAATATTCAATACAAAACACCATTTTCACTCCTGCTGCTCGATATCGACTACTTCAAAGCGATCAATGATCGCTACGGACATGTCATCGGGGATGAAGTGCTCGTCCGCACGGCGGAGGCCGTCAAACAATCGATTCGCAGCACCGATATCCTGACGCGTTATGGCGGGGAAGAGTTCATGATCTACCTTCCGCACACGGAGCATGACTTGGCGAACCAGATCGCGGAGCGCGTGAGAACAGCTGTGGAGTCCAACCGCATCATGGTGGATCACGAGATTATGCAGGTGTCGATTACGATTAGTATTGGGATTCTGTCCTTTGAGGACTTTGAAGTGGAGCATGTGCCAGACAATCCGGAGGGATATTTGACCCAGCTGTTTGCTGCGGTGGATAAGGCCTTGTATCAGGCGAAGCAGAATGGGCGGAACAGAGTGGAGTTTGCGGAGTTTGAGCGGGAAGTTATTTGAAAAGAGAAATAAGAGAAGAGTGGAGACGTACTCCACTCTTTTTGGTGTTAACGTATGATTTTGATGTAGAGATATTTATTCGGAATTTTTATGTGATTTTTCGATAGCATTTAAAACTTCTTTGCTAATTTTGGTCAATGATACGATTGTATCTGTACTTTTTCCACTTATTAAAGTTATATGTTCGTCCAAGGCTCTTTTGTACTCAGAGTCTTCTTTGAATTTAAAGACTTCTTCAGCAGTGACCTGCAATCCATTCATTATTTTCTCAAGAGTTTCCAAAGAAATGTTACGATCTCCCCGTTCAACCCCACCAATATAGCTGTAATGAAGACCTGCTGCTTCCGCCAGTTGTTCCTGAGTCCAGCCTTTTGCCTTCCTTAACTCACGTATTCGATTTCCTACGTCCTCTGGTAAACTCATTTGATCACCTCCACTTAAGGTTAGAAGAGGTTATAGAATCCTTACAGACTAATATGTGCAAAGGAGAATATTATTAAACAGTACTTATAAGTACAATTTATATTGATCTTCTTTTGGTTTATCTATACAATTATAAGAAAATCGATAATTAAGGAGGATTATCTTTGCGGAAATCTATCCTGAAATCACTCAAACCGGACATTATTGTTGAAATGTTGGAGATGCTGTGGCTTTTGAAAATTGGAACAAGGTGATGGAGAGGGCGGACATGTTATATCAATGTGTGCAGTCGATCCATGAAGAGCGGCAGGAGTATCAGACAAAGGGAGTGCCTGCACCACATATACATACCGAGCATCCGCTGGTCTACTATTACGGTTGCAGTCAATTAATGCGGGGTATGGCTCACCAGAAGATGGGACAGGTAGATCAGGCGCGAGCATGTATCGATCAATATGCAGAACTAGGCTGGATGGAGGATTTGGATGAGGTAGGCATGCAGGCGGTGCAGGAGTTCAGGCATAAGGCACAGGTGAATCGGTATGCTCTTGAGATTGAAACCGGGCAGGTGGAACTGCTGGAGGAGTTTGTAAACTTTTTGCTTGAGCATCCGGAGGAATGGTTGGTGGGTCTGAAAGTGATTACGGAAGCAGCAGTGCGGCATAGATGGCAGATTGATCGGCTTTTACAGGTATTCGAGGATCTGATACAGGGCGATGGCAGAGAAAATGGTTCTTCAAACAACGACGATATGTACTATCACTGTTATCAGCGGGCTTTGTATGAACAGTGGATGGGAAGGCCACAGGTGGCCGTGGAGTTCATTTTTCAGGCGATTCGGTTAGCGGATAAGCTTGGGATGGATCGGTATTTTATAAGATGCACGGCATTGTTGGAATCATTGCGGGAAGAGGCAACAGCGGAGCAGATTGGACGGTATCGGGTGATGTTGGAGGGGATAGGACAGGAGCGTATCTAAGTTGATTAAATAGACACACACTCTGAGCGTTGAAAAGACTGCCTACGATTTAATTGATCATACGCAGTTTATATTTTAGCTGAGTCACAGTCGTATACTTAGTCACGGTCAGGAAAGATTGGCTTTTTATTTACTAAATTAAACCAATCTTCAATATGATCACTTAAAGATGGAATGTCGTTGATCCCTTTTTCGCATATTTCGTTATACTTATCGCCTAAAATTTCTTTTAGATTATAATTTTTCTTATATTCGTCCGTTAATCTTGCCTGATATACTTCATATGGTTCCAAGCTGTAATTCTGGTTGCGAGTCTCAAGACCAAGATACAACTTCCATTGTAACTCGCCCTGGAAAGCATCTATACATGTAGCTAATTCGTTGTACACTTTCCCTGGATTGAGAAATCTGAAATAAAATCCAGGCGTGTGATGATAAAGATCCTCTCTTGCAAACATATTATATCTGACCCATTCGTAGGTACGAAGCTTAGATAATGTATAGCCTATGAAGTGCGGCAGTTCCAGAATTTTATTCGCAATATTTGTACATGACTCTAAACTCTCAGTGAATATATCGCTCCCAAATTTTCCCCTGAACATCGTGTATATTTCTTTAGCTAAGTCATCTTTATCCAAGTTGGCGTTACGAGTACATTCTTCAATTTGTTTTACCTCATCCTCATATTCATCCTCAGGAGCGTAGGGGAATAGATCAATGGGGTCCCATTCGTCTATTATTTTTTTAACTAACATATGTAACACCTCTTTTAAAATCCTTTATAGATCCTACGGGGCCGGTCATTACACAAATATTTTCCCGAATCAGAAGCTTTTATCGGTTATCATGAGAGCATCCTTTCAAGATTCCAAAATAGACCCCATCCTTACTGGATGAAGTCAGATTGTTTAATTAAATTGTTGGATAAACGATGTAAAGTCTGTGGCGGCCACATGACCACCCAAGGGGTTGGCAGAATTTATCGTTTCAATATAGATAATATTAGGCTGAGAATTGTGGCTGTAATTAAAACAAAACAGGTTACCCTCTAAATCTATAGCAAAAGGAAAATGATTAGGAGGAAGGTTGCTCTTTTGCTCATTATATACATCCAATATATCAAGCTCATCAAATGCGATGAAGGTTAAGAAGGAAGAAAACATTACTTTTTTTCCACTGATGTTCAACGTCCGTTGGGCAGGTTCTGCACCGTGATATTTTTCTATGAAATGAATGTACTCAGAGGGGAATTGTATCCCCCAAGTCTTTTCCACTGTCTTTACGGTATGAATATCAACAGGAGGATACTCCGTGCTCCATGCATTATTATTATCGACCATTTGATCTACTCCCTATTAATAATTGAATTTAAACCTGGAGCTATTTAATCCAATTTATATCATCATCTGACCAGTATGTGCTCCAATTAGGATCATCTACCTGACTAACTTGGATGATTTCTCCCGTGTCGTTTCTTCTAACGGCGTAACCGCCATCTTCATGATAGTATACAGTGACGGGCGCATTATTCTGTCCTTTTCTTTGGTCAATCCAATCCACTGTGCCTGCCGGCTCATGCATAGCTTCACCCAATCGTTGATCATTCCAACCACGTTCAGCAATTTGATCTGCAATACTTTTGCCACCTCTTTTTGTAGGCTCTTGGCTGTAGTGAAAGGGAGCTCCAGAATAACTATTTAAATTCGTATCTGCTTCTTTTCCCTTTCCCCCTCCAGTATCCGTATGGGGCGAGTGATGCTGTTTGCCATCAATGGACTTGATCCCGACTTTTCTACCGAAGATTCCGAGGAGCATAGAAGTTGTGATATTTGCAGCGTACTCTGCTCCGCCTTCTTGCTTCATTTTATCGAACTCGGCTGAAATCTGCTTCTCTGCCTGTTTTCGGGTATCTCCGTTATCCCACACATAGTTCCAACTAAAGGCGATTCCGTTCCCTACGTCTTTAATTGTACCAATGGTATTATCATATAAAAAGTTACCCGCGGTATCCACCGGATGTTCAATAAGGTCTTTACCTAGTTGCAGGGCAGAGTCACCAATAGCTAATATGTTTTCTCCGGCCTGATTGAAAAAGGCATCCACATGTTCCTCAACGCTTCGTTTAGGAGGGGGATCATTTGGGCCGCAAACAAGATCATTAGTACGAGGTGTGCCCGGATTGGCCTGATACTGTAGTAAAGCAGAGATGTTAACCATAGTGGAATCGGTATCCACAAAGCGTTCCCGGATTTGCTCCAAACGAAGAGATATTATATGGAGTAGCTCCAGAGTGGTATTCAGGTTTTTCTCTGCATAGCGGTATAAGTGGGCAAAGCGCTCGGCTGTCTCGCCTTCAAAACCATCGAGTAGGGGAGTAAGTTGGCTATTTAATCTAGCCAGAGTTTGTTGCAAGTGCCCGTGTCCTACCTTAAACACGCCAATCGTGTGTGTCATTTGATCCACAGGGATCTGTATCTTTGTCATCGTCTCAATCCTCAGTTCTTGATCTATACTATATTTTAATCCATGTTAGATGCTGTTTGTGAGGACCTATAGTTCTATTTATGTATAGCCTTTTTAATAAAACTTTCAAACGGATAATAAGAATAGGGATCTGGCAATCAGATAAGCTTGACGGTGTCTTGTATTTTTAGAGGAAATGAAGTAGGAAAGCTATTTACTGAAACTGGTAGGATATGTCTTGAAGTGGGTATATGCATATAGGACCATAGCACCGATGAGGAGCATAGAGTGTGTTTTTACCATGGTGAAATCAGGATGTTAGCCGGATAGTTTACATATTACACTTCTGCTAACATAGGATAATCTTATTTCGAATGAGCGGAGAAACGTTATGAGTACAATCAAAGTTACCCCTGAACAACTACATCACGTATCGAATCAGGTGGATCAAGCCAGACAACAGTTGGAGAGTATACGAAGTGATCTGACGAGACAGATCATGTTTGTTCAGATGATGTGGATGGGCGCGACGCAGGAGCGATTTTACTATGAGTTCGAGCAGTCACGACCTATACTGAATAAAGCGCTGGAGAGTATGGTGAATACATCCAAGGAATTGAAGGATATCGCCACGCGTTTCCAAGATGCAGATGCTCAGAAGGGAAGTCTGGGCGGTGCAATTGGAGCTATCGGCGCCGCAGCTATGATGACCAAATCAACAGGTGATTCCGGTTCGGGTGACAAGGGCTATCGGATGGCGCAAATCAATATGTTCGGTAAATTGGTCTGGATGCCTGTCAACGAGAATGGTGTTGCGGATCAGGCTGCTCTTCAGGCTTATCAGAGGGATCAGGGAAATCTGGACTTTAATCGCATGCAAGCTGTGAACGTTGAGCCGCCTGGGGAAGATATTTTTGCGTTACAGATCAAGGCGTTTGAGATGGGCATTCATCCTACGACAGGAGAGCCTGTATCGGATAAATATGCTCAGATGATGGTTGCGTCTCTGAAGTTCAGTCAGATTTTCATGGGGATTCAGATGGTTCGTGGGAGTATGCCAGGTGGTAAAGGGCCGTTTCGATTGCCTTCTTCTAATCCTGCTGTGGCGGAAATTAAGCAGCATATTGAAAAAGCTGAATCGGAAGCGAAAGTAGTTAATAAGCCAGCGGAGAGAGCGGCAGAGGGAACACTGAACTCGCCTATCGTCGGGGACCTTTCTAGAGCGCAACAAAGAAACCTTACAACATTAGATAATATAGTTGATAAGCATCTTACTGAGATGGATTTTTCGGGTACTTTACGTGATTTACAAGGAAACCCAGTGCCGAACAAAAAAACAGGTGGGTATTGGAATCATTTACAAGAGATGCAGGACTCATACAAAGGATTAAGTAAAATAAAACGCGGATTGGAAGGTTCTCTACAGAACCCTAATCTATCGCCTTCACTGAAAAGTACATTGGAGGGGGCCTTGGACAAGGCCAATACTAATTTAAAAAAAATCGAGGATTTATTTGAACCATTTGGAGGAATAAAATAAATGAGTAAATTAATTAAAGAAATATATTCAATAGATCAAAATATTCAGACTGATAACTCTGATTCACCTTTGGATCATTGGTACGATAGACTTATTAATAAGAAAGTGAGTGAGCTTGACTTAGAAGATGTTAGTAGAATGTTGGGCCAACATGTGCTTATAGATCTTGGTATAGAAAAGGCTATAGAAATTTTATCAAAAGATCCTCTTGCTGGGGAGATGTATGATGGACATCTGTTGAAGCTTCTTTATTCTATTGAAACGAATAATTTCAGAGACTTATCACAACTAAAAAGATTACTCCAGACTATCAAGAGAGATCTTTCTCAATTCGAATGGGCTGATGAAGAAGATCAGGAAGAGTACGCTGAGTTATTAGAACTTTTTTTGAAAAAGGTTGGCCTTTAAAGTTATGAAAAAAAATTTAGACCTTAAATTTGAGCTTCATAAAAAATGGGTTGAGACTAGTGGTCAAGAAGGTGAGAAGCTACGATTACAGGAAGCTGATTTTCAACATTATGAGTTAACTGGTGTGTGTTTGGAACAATCGTATATGACTAGCTGTAATTTTGATAATCTTAGTCTGAACAACATGGATTTCCATGCCTCAGGTTTAAGTTCGTCAACTTATAACGACGCAGAATTAGTAAATTGTGATTTTTATAAGTCGGACCTATCTTATACTGAATTTTCTAATGCAACTTTGCGAATTTCCATAGCATTAATGTCGGTACCCCTGACAACCCAACAGTCCTTCTAGGTCAAGATGCAGCAAAATGGTGAGAAGCTACCGTGGGAGAATGAATTTTAAATTATATCTTAAAGACAAGTACTGAATTTAAATTAACGGAGTAGGCATGTTGATAACATATATGGACTTAGATTCTTTTAAGGAATACTTACTAAAAACTGTAGATGAATTATCCACCTATCATAACGAAGTACTGGGTGAAAACAGTAAATTCATAATTACTCCGATTGAGGAGCGGGGTAAATCTTTAAATTCTACAGACGAATATCTTTACCGGGGAATGTTAAATTCGAATAATTTAGATGGACGCGAGTTCGATATTGATTCTGTTATAAAGATGTTGGGTTGTAGAGTACCCTTGTGCCCCCTTTGGGTAAAAGTTTTGCTTAAAGAAGTCAGGGCGGAAGCACCTGTAATTGAACTGCAGACGAGTTTAAGATTTCGTAAACCAAGTTTGTTACAAAACCAAGAAACGGGACATCCTCCGTTCATAGCAGTTCTAGAGTCCTTAAACTAATAAAGAAGAGGATAACTAATGGGAACCACTGCATTTTTCTTAACGGAGCGTGAAAAGTATACGCCAGAAAAGTTTTTGTCTGACACTATGATTGCAGCATTTAACTCCGACAACCGGATTATTTTTGATAATCATAAAAACCTTAAAAATGGAAAATTCTCTTCTACAACGTTGAACATTCTGGCTCATTCCTACAACAGCGACGATAATAATCATCAATTCATTATGTATGTGAAGGCAAAGGAAAATAAGATTGGAATATTCGGTGACTATGGAGATCTTGATTTGGATCCTGATCACGAACTCATTCGAGTAGGTACAATAGAAGAAGTGTTTGGAGCAGAAGAGGTCATTCTTCGTTTCGTTTATGAATATCTGAATCTTAATAGATCCGACTATTTTTGGGTGTCTGATTACGATTGGGTCTACACTTGGGAAGACATACAAAAGATATATTCAGAGACTTATGACTCTGATTGGTGCTATAAAGATCCTAAAATGATTTGAATAAATCGATTGGGCTGGATCTTCTAAATGGAGGTCACAATAAATGATTGTAGAGTCTAGAGAAGTAATACGAAAAAGAGCGGCTCTTCATATGAACGATCCAGTAATCGAGCATTACAGAGTTGAACTAATTAATATACTAAGCCAAAATGAAGATGAGACGATTCAATTCCTCAAGAACTGTAGTAAGGACGAACTTAATTGGGTTAGTGAGGTGTTTGAAGAAATAGCTTATAATCTCCACAGTACAGAATATATCAACACCCTCAAGGAATATGATAAAAAATATCCTGAATTAAAATTAACGAATATTATCAAGACGGCCATTTCTTACATGGATTAATCTTACCGGTATCCAGACAGGATCAAACTGGGAGATGACTAAGATAGAGGTTAATTTTTAATATGTACAAACAATTAGATAATCTATTATCAGCTGTTACCACAGTTGATTCCTGGTATGATGACGGTTGTATTATAGCAGCAGAATTATTGGAGGATTTCGGACAAAGTGATTGGGATCAGTTAACCATTGAGGTGCTGGATAAGCCACTGTACTGGAAGAAAAAGCTGGCTTACTGTCTGGATAGTACACAGCACACACAAGAATTTGAAATCTTGCTTTCTCTACTTTCTGTTGAAGACAGCGAGTTGTTTGAAATATGTATAGATACATTAAGAAGTTACACATCTACTGAATATAAGCAACGAATTTTAAATCATCCAATGATATTAGATCGTGTGCATAATGCAATTTCAGGAGCAGGAACTGCCAGCAAAAAGATTCTAGAGGATTTTCTTAAGGGGTTAAAATAGGTGAAATGAGTATAATGAAAAATCCACCTATTTTTTTGATTTTAGTATGCTTCTAGAGAGGATTAGTATGGATTTAGCATTGTATCTATTTTATAAAAAAGACACGAAGCAATTAGCAGATTTACTATTGAGTTCTCTAAAAGATTTTTCTCAGGAGACTCTTATGAAATCGAGGGGTGGTTATTACACGATTGCCAATCCTAACTTCTCAGTTATCGTACAAGACGATGATGAGTTAGTGGGTTTTACAAGAAAAGAGTTGAATTTAAATATTAATTATTGTATCAATATTTCCGTTTTCTCACGCTCACCCGAAGAGGGATTACAAATCATATTCCAAGCGATTGATACTCTAACAGACAAATTAGATGAGGATATTGCATTGACAGATAGTGAAACTGGTGTGATCTTTCTGCGGTCTGATGGTCAACTTGTCATTAACTCGCATTGCAGAGAGAACCCTGATGTCTATGATTGGCCTTATGATTTACTGGATGGAAACTTTATTGAGAAGGATATGGCAGGGTTGATTTAAGGAAGCTGGAAGCTCACTTTCAAAAGGGTATCTTCACATTTCGAACGGGTTAATGTATAGAATCGGTCAGAGTACATTTTTATTAAACCGGTTTCTTAGGGAGAATGGTCTTTAAAGTTCGAAATTGATAGTAAGTCATATACTACGAGGTAATTTAATGGCTAAAACACAACATAGTAAATGGCTGAGGTTAAGTAGGTAAGGACGAAAATGAACTAAATTGCCCTAATTGTGGGCATTCTAATATACACTTTCAGTATGTCGGAGATACACGGTCAAGAATAGGGTTTTTAGATATATGGTGTGATTCTTGTATTCATGGGATTCATATCTCTCGTACCAAAATTCCTAAAGGTGTAGATATGATCTCATTTGAAGAGGAAGATGAGTATTATAAGCGAGTACCTAAGTTGATTCTGGTAGAGCGAGGGTAATGCTCTTTAAAAGCGTTGGAGCGTTGATGAACTATGAAAGAAGAAAAAGTTAATGACTTTTATTATGTTGGATACGAGGGGCATCCGGAAATATTAATTCTCTTTGAAAGAACTACTCAAAAGAATGTTCTAAAGATATGGATTGGATATTTTGAGACATTATTGGATCTTATGTGCCAGTATGAGTCTACTGACAATGATATTCTACAAGCATACTATGCCCATGAAGGTTGGTATGAGGGAAGTCCATGGGAAATACAGAACCTTGATTCAGCTATTCATTTATTTAAGTCCTTCAATGTGAGTAAAGTAACTGATGAGCAAATAGTGAATGTTAAGAACATTGTTCCTACTCTCCCAGAAGTAGCACATCAGATATCAACATTTTTAGAATTAGCCAAAACGAACGGTTGCAGCGTGTATATTGAATACGACTGATTGAGATTAAAGAACATACTTTAAAACGATAACGCAGTTGCCAGGGCTGCGTTATTTAGTCGTTACCTTGTACGTAACTCTAATAGGTTTAATAGTTAATCGACAGGAGAGCAATACATGGGGCAGCTACTAACCAAAGCTATTGAACGATTATCGTCTATTTCATTTGAGGATACAGAAGATAGCTCACTAGAATCCTCATCTCATGTTTTGATTAAAGAATATCTTAGACGCGTTAATCAATTATTAAACGAGATGGATGCTTCAATAGATCAATATCCCCTACTTAGTTTGGCTAAAATTCTTGGGAAAGCTATAGATGAAGAGGTATATCAAGCTTGTTCAAAACTGGACACACTAGGAAATCCTTATGTAAAGCTAATTTACTACTGTTATTTAGAAATCTCCGAATTAGCAGATCAAGGAGTGGATGAGGCAATTCAATACATAGACCTCTACGAACCGATGATAAAATTCTTTGAACGAGGTGGGAGTTTCATCATAAGACAAGGCGAAATGGTTGTAGGTAGTTTAGCTTATCCTCTTAATTATTGGAGACATTTAAATATTTCAGTTCAAGATATTAGCGACATCAATTAGGATCATGTTTGATCAAAGGGGGGAGAATATTGCTACTCAGGAATTTTATGATGAGTACTGGGAGGCAGCAATACATGAATTAGGAATAATCCTGATTCGGGATGGATCTAAAATATATTTTCACCAATTAGAAGCTGCTTTGGTTGAGTTAAAACGATTAAGTGAGTGGGCAAAGGAACATTTAAACGGGAGTGAACTAGAGTATATGACGGGTAGAATTGAAAATTTACTAGATATATTGCCTAGCGCATCTATTAGTGAAAGTACAATTCTGTATATATTCTGAGGGTGATAGCTTGATGTGGGAACTTATTAGAATTGAGTAGTTGTCTCTATAGGAGGAGGTATTAATGAATCAATTATGTAAAGGTATAGAAAGAATAAACAGCATCAATTGGGGTACTTCCGGTAGAACAGATGAGCCCCCAAACATGGCATTATTACAGGAGTATATTAGAAGAGCAGCAATATTGACCACTACATACCATTTGAAAACATCGTATCCCTTCTTCAACGCTTCTCGTGCGTTCGGATATGACGTTGATCTGGATATAACTGAAAAATGTCCTCAATTAAAGGAATTGAAAAACGGTTTCCTAAAAGGAATGTGTGAAGCATTTTTGGAATGGTTGTTATTATTTGATTCCGGAAATGAAATTGCGTCGGAGTTTCATGATTTGTATGAACCTTTGATTCTTTTAATTGAAAGAGGAGGAACCATTAGAAGAAAGCATGGTGAGATTATTACAGGTGGCTATGCATTTCCTCTAGCAAATGCCGAATACATGTCTAAACAGGCACCAATTGATATAAGTGATGAGGGACTGGAAGCCTGGATGCACCACCATTGATTTCTTAGATAAGTCGTATAGCTCTAGCTCAAGCATTTTAAAAGTTAGAGGAGTGAGAGCATGAATTTTGATATCGTTGAGATAAAGGACTACTATGACACGGAAATAATTAATTATGACTTTACTAATCTAAAAGATTGGGGCATAAGTGAAGAGAATGCTCATTTTTTAATCGACATAGGAGTTCCAGAACAATATGATGATTTTTCCTTTTATGAATCTGAAGCTTTCCAAGTGAAAGTTATTGAAGGAGAGGAATATATTCAGATTGGTCACTTCGCAAGTTATGGTATGCGTGACTCGTATGGTCTCTATCTAAAACAAGGGAGCGATATGTTTTTCGCAACGTCATCATTGGATAAGTCCAACGTATATATGCTCAATAAGAATTTGGGAACCTTCTTTTTGTTTCATCTAATTAGAAGTGAACTGGCAACTAAAATGAGACTGGAAGGTACATATACCTCAGATGAGTATGCCAGAGCACTTCGTGGTTATTTTGAGCAGATTGATCCGATAGCAATGAAGAAGGACGAAGGTTACTGGTCACATATGCTGGAAGACTACGAAACTGGATTGTAACTCTGCGAAAAATCTTGCATGGTGCTAGATTTAAACAATCCCAAATCGGGAAGAGAATTAATCATAATAAAGTCCTCATATGTAACAAAAAACATGAAGAATCCGCTCTCATCTGAGAGTCGGATTTTTTCTCGTTTTAACACCAATATAACTCTTGTCAAAACGTAATCATTACGATAAGATAATACTCATTGTGTTTAAATAATAATAATTACGATTAAGAGAAAGGGGCATTACCTTGAATAAAAAGACGCCACTGTTAGCGCTGGTCTCCTTGGCCTTAAGCGCTGGACTGTTGAGCGCCTGCGGATCATCTGAGTCCAGTCCCGCTGCGCAACCATCCACCGACAATAAAAATGTTCACTTCCTATATAACTTCTCCACCAGTTCGCTAGATCCGCATGTGGATTCCAGCTATGTGCCGCTGCGCGCGGGCATTACGGAAACGCTGGTTCGCCTTGATGAAGAGAACTTGACGGTTGCTCCATGGCTCGCCGAGAGCTGGGAGAGCGAAGATGGTCAGCATTGGACAATCGACCTGCGAGATGATGTGAGTTTCCAGAACGGCAAGCCGATGACGGGTGAATCCGTTAAGGCATCGCTTGAGCGGGCACTGGAAGAGAATGTAGCCATCCAGAACGCGCTGAAGATTGATACGATTGAAGCTGAAGGCGACAAGCTGGAGATTACCACAACTCAGCCGTTCCCGGAGTTCGCTTCAGAACTGGTGAACCCCAACACGGCGATTATCGACGTGAGTGAGCCGGATATTGTGAACAAGCCCATTGGTACAGGCCCGTTCAAACTGACTTCTTTTACCCCAGGCAGCAAGCTGGAACTGGACCGCTATGATGAATACTGGGACGGAGCATCGCCACTGGATTCCATTACATTCTCATTCAATGAAGATGCTAATGCCCGCACACTTGCGCTCAAATCTGGTCAGGTTGATATCGTATACCGTCCAGAGGTCGAGAGCCTCGAATCGCTCAAAGCAATGGACGGCATGACTGTGGAGTCCACGTCGACGTTCCGTGTGCATCAGATGACGACGAATATGCAGCGGGAGAGTATGAAGGACATTAACGTCCGTCGTGCGGTGGATGCGTTGATCGACCGTCAGGGCATCGTGGACACGATCCTGCTCGGCTACGGGGAAGCGGCCATCGGACCATTCCTGCCATCGCTGCCGTTCGCGCCAACCTATACGGATACTACAACAGAATCCGGAGCTGATGTGGCTGTAAAATATCTTGGCGAAGCAGGGTACACCCTACAAAACGGCGTGATGACCAAGGACGGCAAACCGTTGCAGTTGACGCTGCTGACGTATTCGGCTCGTGCCGATCTGCCATTGATTGCCCAAGTGTTCCAATCTGATGCGAAGAAGATTGGGATCGACGTGCAGATTCGCCAGATTGACACGCCAGAAGATTATATGGCATCCAACCGTGACTGGGATATTGCGACGTACAGTAATTTGACAGCCCCGCGTGGGGATGCCGGTTACTACCTGAATGCAACGTACCATCCGAAGGGTGCTCTTAACTTCAGTGGATCGGAAGACCCGGAATTGACCAAGATCATCGACGAACTGAATCTCACGGTTGCACCTGAGAAACGCGCAGAGCTTGCCGAGAAGGCAGCCAACTACGTGCATGACAACGTGCTGAATTCATTCGTGCTGCATCCGGGTACGATCGTTGCCTATAACGGCAAGAAGATCAAGAACTGGGTTACCACCCGCAGTGAATATTACATGATTACCAATAAGCTGGATGTGATGTAATGTTTCGCATTTTGCTTCGAAAGTTCCTTGAGGTATTTATCTTTCTGTTGTTCATTATGTTTGTGAGTTTCCTGTTCATTCGTCTGGCTCCCGGTGATCCCGTACTGACGATCCTGAATGTGGACGAACTGTCCGTTAGTCAGGAGCAGGTCGAAGCTGTACGCGAAGAAATGGGCTTCAACGATTCGCTTCCTGTCCAGTTTGGCAATTGGTTGCTCGATTTCGTTCGGCTCGACTTCGGTGTATCGTATTCGACAGGTCAGCCTGTCATGCAGACCTTGATGCGTGCGCTGCCGGCTACGGCTGAGCTGACGATAGGCGCTCTGCTGGTCATGCTCGTGATAGCGATCCCGCTCGGCTCGCTTTCAGCGCTCCATCGCGGAAGTTGGATTGACCGGGGCAGCCGCATGCTCTCCATTGTGGGTGCGGCGGTGCCAAGCTTCTGGCTGGGTCTGATCCTGATCGATATGTTCGGCGTACGCTTCGGCAATCTGCCGACCATGGGCCGGGATGGATTCACATCGCTTATTCTGCCATCTCTGACGCTGGGACTTGCCATCTCCAGCGTTTATGTGCGTCTTTTGCGTTCCAGCCTATTAGATTCTCTTAGCCAGGAGTTCGTTCGGTCTGCCCGGGCAAGAGGGTTGTCCGAAGGCCGAATCTTCATGCTACATGCGTTTCGGCATAGTCTGCCGCCTGTCATTACGGTATTCGGCGTGAGTCTTGGCAGCCTGATTGGCGGAGTTGTCGTAATCGAAGTGTTGTTCGCCTATCCGGGCATCGGCAAGCTCGTCGTTGATGCCATCCGCCAGCGGGACTATCCACTGATTCAGGGTTATATCCTGATCATGGCTGTCGTGGTATTCCTCGTGAATACGGCGGTTGATTTGTCTTATCGTTATTTGAATCCTGAAATGAAACTCAAGGAAAAGGAGGCCCACCAATGAAAACCATACCCCTGCCCATTCCACCTACAAAATCTAAAAAACATAGCTGGCAGGCGATCGTTGGTTTGCTATTTGCACTGCTAGTCATCGCGGCCTCCATATATGCCTTTTTAGTTCTGAAACATGATCACACGTTAACCGATCTGCGCGGACGATTGCAGGATGCTAGTGCGCTCCACCCGTTTGGCACGGACCATCTGGGTCGTGACGTACTCACACGTCTGCTGCTTGGCGGCGGCCAAACGTTGGGTTATAGCTTGCTGGCACTCGGTGCTGCATTGCTGATTGGCATTCCGTTTGGACTGATCGCGGGTTACAAACGTGGCTGGGTCGATAAACTGTTCATGCGGATCGCCGATGCCTTTCTTGCTTTTCCTGATACCATCGTCGCAATTGTACTAAGTGGTCTGCTAGGGGCCGGAATCGGCAATCTGGTATTGGCGATCGTGATTGTAAAGTGGGTCAGCTATGCGCGTCTCGTTCGAAGTACGGTTTTATCGGAGTCACAAAAGGATTACATTCGGATCGCCCGCACCAACGGACTATCGGACGGTCGAATCATGAGGAAACATCTGCTTCCGCATATCGCAGGGCATGTGCTCGTGTTAGCCAGTCTCGATCTGGGCAAAATCATCCTGCTCATCTCATCCTTGTCCTACATCGGGCTTGGCGCACAGCCGCCAACACCTGAATGGGGTGCGATGCTGAACGACTCGCGGCCTTACTTCCAGTCTCGGCCGGAGCTGATGATCTATCCGGGCCTCGCTATTGTCTCGGTAGTCCTGCTAGCCAACATGCTGGGCGACTATCTGCGAGACCGGTTTGACGTGAAGAAGGAGGTGCAGCCATGATTCTCTCCATTGAGGAACTGAGCATCTCCAGTCGGGATCGCACAATTGTAGATCAAGTCTCTCTGGCTGTTCGCGAAGGTGAGTTCATGGCACTCGTTGGACAGAGCGGTAGCGGCAAAAGCTTGCTCTCGCAAGCGATTGGTCGTCTACTGCCGCCCAACCTGCATGCGTCAGGACGAGTGATGTTCGAAGGCAGTAACCTGCTCGAACGGAAGCCGAAGGAGATGCGCGCCCTGCGGGGAAGTCGCATCTCATATATTTTTCAAGACTATCAGGGAGCGTTTACACCCTTTCGCAGTATTGGCGGACACTTTGATGAATACCAGAAGGTACATGGGGAAAAGTCTTCTGCCACCCGCAAGAAGCGGGCGGAGGAAGCGTTGGAATCGGTTGGGCTTGGCGCTGAATTGCTGCGCCGCTATCCGTTCCAGTTGAGCGGTGGACAGCTTCAGCGGGCTTCGATTGCCACCTCGCTGATGCTGTCTCCTCGCCTGTTGATTGCTGACGAAGCAACAACAGCACTGGACAGTGTGTCTGGGCATCGTGTGTTGGAGCTGCTGGCACGCAAGCAAGCGGAGACGGGGTGTGCGATTCTGTTTATCACACACGATTGGCGTCATGTACGCCGCTATGCCAGCCGTTTGGCTGTGATAAAGGAAGGTCAGATCGTCGAATCTGGCGGAAAGCATCGCATTCTCGACCATCCTCAGCATGAATATACGCGTCAGCTGATTGATGCGGCTCCCGTCCTGAGTCGCTCGCTGAAGTCGGGATTGAAGGAGGCAGGAATCGAATGAAGACGACCGCAAATGATGAACGCCGTGGACTCGTGCGGTCCGAAGAAGAATCTGGTGTGCGAAGCCACGATTTTGCAAAAGACGTAAACCTTGCATACACAGACAATGCAGTCATAGATACTGCCGTTGCAGCTCATGCAGTCATAGATACTACAGATACAGATCAAGCGGATACAGATGCGAATATAGATTCCACCGATGCAAAGACTTCTTCATCGTTCAGCATCACCTCCGACCCCGTGCTTCACGTAGAACATCTCAGCCGAACGTATGCAGGTGCAGACCGCCCTGCTGTGAATGATATTTCCTTCTCTCTGAACCGCGGCGAGTGTCTTGGCCTGGTTGGCGAGAGCGGCTGTGGGAAGAGTACACTCGCCCGCTGTCTGCTACGGATCGAAGATGCGGATAAGGGCTCGATTATACTGGGCGGACAGGATATCGCGCGGCTGAGCGGCCGACGGTTGCGACCTCATCGACGGAAAATCCAGATTGTTTTCCAGAACCCGATGGCTGCACTGAATCCAAAGCTCAAGATTGCCGACTCGCTAATCGATCCGTACGAACAACTTGGACGGAACGCCGAACTGTCCCATTTTACCTATACTTCGAAGGACGCTTACGTCCAAAAGCTGCTTGAAGCGGTCGAGCTTCCAAGCGATTTGGCTGGACGTTATCCGCACGAGCTAAGTGGTGGACAGCGTCAGCGGGTCACGATCGCGCGTGCCATTGGGATTGAGCCGGACGTCGTCGTTCTGGATGAGCCGACCGCCAGCCTGGACGTGATCTCGCAAGGTGCAGTTTTGCAGTTGCTCACCGATCTGCGGACATCGCTTGGTCTTTCATACGTGTTCATCTCGCATGACTTGGCCGCGGTACATCGCATGAGCCAGCGCATCATCGTCATGCGGGAAGGTCAGATCGTTGACCGCTTTGGCGCAGATGCGTTGTTCGCTGAAGAACGCCATCCGTACACGAAGGAACTGATTTCGATCTTCTGAGTACTTCCTGAAACGCCGTTGGCTGTGATAGTCTTTTCAAATCAATAAAGAGCCGCTTAGCGAAACATTCGAGAGCGGCTCTTTAGCGCATCCATTTTCACGGCTATACAAAATTTCATGTACCAAGTCCCACTAAATCCGGGTTCCTTTCTTTGTTTTGAACAAATATATCTTTCAGGCCTATAACCGGGCTAACGTTCCGATGTAAACTAGCGTATACTGATGGAATAGCAAATATCTTGAAATTGCATATTTAAATTGCTCTATATTATTGATACACTAGATCAAGGTTATAATCATTCAGAGAAGGTGCGATCCCGTTCAAGAATGGGCTTGCTGCAAATGCCAAATCGATAACGCTTACATCCTTTTGGCAAATATAGGATATAAGGACGGTAGACATGAGCCAGGGACAAACGAGTACAGATGTTATCTTGATTGGTGCCGGAATTATGAGTGCAACTTTGGGAACTTTGCTAAAAGAATTGGCACCAGACTGGAATATTAAGGTTTTCGAAAAGCTAGCCACTGCAGGAGAGGAAAGCTCCAACGAATGGAATAATGCCGGAACCGGGCATGCTGCATTGTGCGAACTTAACTATACCGTTGAACGACCAGACGGAACCGTAGATATTAGCAAAGCGATTAAAGTGAATGAACAATTTCAGATCTCAAAGCAATTTTGGTCCTATCTCGTCAATAGCCGTCTGATTCGTAATCCACGGGACTTCATTATGCCGATTCCTCATTTGAGTTATGTACACGGAGAGAGCAATGTCCAGTTTTTGAAAAGACGTTATGACTCCTTGTCGAATCACCCGCTGTTCGCAGGCATGGAATTCTCGGATGACAAGAAAGAGCTGGCGAAATGGATGCCGCTAATGATGAAAGATCGTACCAGTAATGAACCTGTTGCAGCGACCAAAATTGACTCCGGTACGGACGTTAACTTTGGTGCTTTAACGCGTATGCTGATCAAACATTTAAAGGAACAACACGTGGGCATCCACTACCAACATAGCGTGAAGAATATGAAACGCACCAGCGATGGACAATGGGAACTGTCCGTGAAAAACCTGAAGAGCGGTGCAGTCGAACGCCATAAGGCAAAATTCGTCTTTATCGGTGCAGGTGGCGGAAGTCTGCATCTGCTACAGAAGACGGGCATTCCGGAAGGTAAACATATCGGCGGATTCCCGGTCAGTGGAATCTTTATGGTGTGCAAAAATCCAAAAGTTGTGGAACAGCATCACGCCAAGGTATATGGCAAGGCTTCGGTAGGGGCTCCGCCGATGTCTGTACCACATCTGGATACCCGTTTTATCGACAACAAGAAGTCGCTGTTATTTGGACCGTTTGCCGGGTTCTCACCAAAGTTCCTGAAAACGGGTTCCAATGCTGACTTAATCACGTCGGTTAAGATGCATAATCTGCTTACAATGCTCGCAGCAGGCGTCAAAGAAATTTCTTTGACCAAATATCTAATTCAACAACTCATGTTATCCAAAGAACAACGTATGGCTGAATTGCGTGACTTTGTTCCGGGCGCCAAGAGCGAGGATTGGGATATGGTTCTGGCGGGGCAGCGTGTGCAGGTGATCAAGGATACCGTTCAAGGTGGCAAGGGCACGTTGCAATTTGGTACGGAAGTGGTCACGTCTGCAGATGGGACGATTGCGGCTTTGTTAGGTGCATCACCGGGTGCATCCACCGCGGTTCAGGTCATGCTTGAGATTCTTCAGCGGTGCTTCCCGCAACATATGGAGGCATGGGAGCCAAAGATCAAGGAAATGATTCCTTCCTACGGCATATCCCTTGTGGAGAACTTGGATCTTCTCAAAGAGGTTCATTCTTCAACAGCCAAGGCACTGGGATTATCGGATGAAAAACAAGTCTTGCACGTATAACGTTTAGCTTATCGTGTTAGATAATAATTAGGCCATAGAAAAGAGAGCTAAGCCGGGACGAAACCCGTGCTTAGCTCTCTTTTGGTTTATTTGGTACGTCAGAACCTGAACTTGAGCTTGGAATTGAACTTGAACATGCCCGCTATCATTACGTTCCCCGTAGACCTTACACTTAAGCATCTGGATACGGATCGTACAGTACAGTATCGCCCGTTGTAGAGTCGCAGAACGTACATATCGCTCAGGCTCTCATGCTGCGGTCGAAAGGGATGACAAAGGAAACTTTCGTACCTTGGCCCGGCGAACTGACGATGGTCAAACCTTGTCCGTACATCTGGGTCAACCGGCGATGTGTATTGGTTAATCCAATGCCTCCGGTTCCGCCGGGGCCTTTCTTGGGCCACGCCAGTGCCCGTTCGATCTGCTCGGGCTGCATCCCCACACCGTCATCCTCGATCTCAATCAAGGTGGACACTGTTTGGTTGATGATTCGGATATGCACGGTTCCACCCTCAACTTTGCTGAGAATACCATGTCGAACAGCATTCTCAATGAGCGGTTGAATGGTGAGTGGCGGCAGGGATAGATCAAGATCATCGGGAATATCCCAGATGACGCTCAACCGATGCATGAATCGTTCTTTCTCAATGTAGAGATAGGCGCGGGAGAGATCCAACTCATGAGTGACCTCAACCATTTTCTCCGAATTAACAAAATGAAAGCTGGTCTGAAGGTACTCGATAAAAGCATCGCCCAGTTTCTGCATTCGCTCCGTGTCCATCTCACTAAGAACCATGATTGAGTTGAGCGTATTAAAAAGAAAATGGGGCTGAATCTGTGCTTGTAAGTAAGCAGCCTCCATGCGCAGTCGCTCATCGATGGATTGTTTCAGCACGATTAGTGATCCGATGCGATGCCTTAACTCAACGGCATCCACGGGTTTGGTAACATAGTCCGTTGCACCAGCCATGAATCCGGCGTAAACATCCGCTGGTTCGTTACGAGCCGTCAACAACAGGATGGGTAGCTCTGATACCGAATAACGTTTGCGTACGTTCTCTGTCAGTTCATAACCGGACATATGAGGCATCATGACATCGGCAATCAGTAAGTCCCACGGCTCCTGATCCAGCAATTGGAGTGCTTCAAGGGCCGAGGCCGCAGGTTGAATATGATAGGGTTCATTACCCAGCATGGAGATTAGCACTCGCAGGTTTACAGGATCATCATCAACGGCAAGAATGCGGGCGACAGTCTTGTCATGAGAATGGGACAAGGTCTGCTGCTGCGGCTCTGCAATCGCGATTTCGTCAAAGCTGTGATCCTCCCATCGCTGTTCAGTCTGATCCGTTTGCGATGTGGTATCTTCCCGTGGAAGCGAGATTTGGAAGCTCGAACCTTGTCCAGGTACAGATTGCACAGTGAGCTGGCCGCCATGGAGTTCGGTAAGCTGCCTGCTGATATGGAGACCAAGGCCGATTCCTCCACTTAATCGAGCCTCTGGGGTCCCTTGTTCATACGCTTCGAATATTCGCTGTTGCATCTCCTCGCTTATGCCCACGCCTGTATCCGAGACTTGAATTAAAATGCTTTCTCCATGTTCCCGGACAGATACGGTAATTGTACCTTCATCAGTAAATTTGAGTGCATTATGCAACAAATTGTAGAGAACCTGAACAAGTCTTCTCTCATCGGCCTGAATAAGTGGTAGTGTATCTGGAATGTCCACCTCCATATGGACAGGCCTGCCCTCTGCCATGAATCGGAACATGCCGATCACGCCTGGAATGACAGATGCAAGAGATAAGGGTTTCTTCTGAAGCGTAATCCGCTTCTCCTTCAGGCGAATCACGTCAAGGAGATCATCAACCAGTTGGGACATGCGTCGGCCAATGGTAACCAACAGTTTCATGTCTTCTGCTTGCTGTCCGCCTGATTTACGTCGTTCACGGACCGCGATGCTCTCCGCAATATTGATGATCCCGTGCAGCGGTGTACGCAATTCATGAGCCGTATTCACAAGAAACTGATCCTTCTGGCGATCCTCCTCTTTGAGCTGTTCGTACAACTTCTCGATCTCACTTGAATTGCGGAAGTATTTTCTGAACCAATAGGCGGAGAAGCCGAATATGGCCGCAATCACATCAATTGGGTAATACACGTTGGTAATTTCGTTACGCGAATTCACGATTCCCCACAATACGCTGGATAAGCTGCTGGTTGCAGCAAAGAGCAGAAAGCTTGCGTCACTTCGCTTCTCTGCTGCCATTCGGAAGAACAGGTACACAGACCATCCAATGGCAAACAGGTAAAGGAAATCAGAAAGCCCAATCTCAAGTACATGATAGATTAGGGTCACTGGTGCGACGAGCAAAAATAAACAGTAAACGCCAAGCACGCTGGCATACATACGGAACAGTTTACGCCATTGTAGATTATGGGAGAAGCTCTTAGCCATCTGTAAAAGAAAGAATGCGAACAACGGATAGGACAACGCTTTGGCCTTAACGATCCAAGTGAAGTTGAGTGGAATCCAACTCAATAACAGATTGTCATGGTCGGAAGCGACCGTTAGGGCAGCTACCAGTGTTAGCATCGAGAACGTCAGCAGAGCTCGTTCCTTTCGGATAAACAGAAACATGACAAAAGCGTATAGGCTGTGCAAAATCAGTATGGCGAATGTAATCTTTTGCAAGTCAATGGATAGTCCTCGTTCACTTCCAATGGCTTCTGGAGAACCAAAATAGAGAGAGCGTGTGATCCCTCCGCTATAAGGATCATCAAAATTGGCTGTCTGCACCAAAAGATTGAGTTCGGTAGAACCGTCAAGCACATAGGAAGTTGTAAATGCAGTCCTTTCTGGTCGATAGGCTTCGGCATGAGTGGCAGGTTGGCCGAATTCGGCAACAATGGTCCCGTTCATCTCGATGATCGATGATGTCTGGATTTTCTGAGCCCAGAGAGAGACTTCCTCCACAGATGGATCTAACAGTATGCGAAGACGGTACGTCCCATATCCGAACGATGATGAGGATTGTGGTAATGCATTACGCCAGTCACCGGGAACTTGAATCCGTGTGGATAGGTTATCCGCTATTTTCGCGTCAGAATTAGAGATTAACGCTTGGGGATAAAACTCCCATTCTCCATCCAGGGATATGGGTGAAGCGTTGGCGAGGTCCCAACCTCGAAGATCCAACACGCCTTTAGTAGGTTCAGGATGTGCGGGTATAGCGAAAGACTCGGACCATATCCAGCGAAAGCCAAGCAAAATAGTCAGAAATAGAATCGACAGCAATACATATCGGGGTATCTTTTTATAGGTTATAGGTTTCATGGCAGACTTTAGTTTTCGACAGTTTATTTCAAATTCCTGCATGCCCTCTGCCAAAGAAGAACATTTTTTTGAATACCGGAACATAGATTCTATATTCAAATGATAGCGGTCCCACATCAGGATTTATGGTAAAATTATAGATTAAAGGGTGATCAGTGAGCCAGAGGAGTTGTGCATATGAGAGTGATTTTGGTAGATGATGAATATCTCGCTCTGAGCAGGTTGAACAAACTGTTGCTAGAGAGAGAGGATTGCGAAGTTATCGGCTCTTTTCTGACGGCACAGGAGGCCATAGATCAGATCAAAATTCATCTGCCGGAAATCGTCTTCATGGACGTTCAAATGCCGGGGATGAACGGGATCGAGGCAACGGAACGTATCCATGAGGTTTCTCCTGGAACAGAAGTTATTTTCACAACCGCATATAACGAACATGCACTGACGGCCTATGGGCTTGAAGTACTGGACTATATTATGAAGCCTGTAACGCGTGACCGCTTGGAAAAAACGATGAAGATGTATCAACGCCGAACGGTGTCAGCAAGTCTGAATATAGCAGAAGGGCCATCCATGTTAATCCGTTGTCTGGGGATGCTCCAAGTCCAAGTGCACCCAAATGAGCCGCCAAAACATATGAAGTTCAGAACAACCAAGATTAGAGAGTTATTTGCCTATTTGCTCCACCATCGGAACAAACCGATTAAGCGGGATAAGCTACTTGAACTGTTGTGGCCAGAGTTGGATGAGCGGAGAGGTATATCCAATCTGCACAGTGGCATCCATCGCTTACGCAACATGATGAACGAATTCATGGGTGAGGACAAGATGGTCATTCGTTATCAACAGTTTGGATATCTATTGGAAACGGGTGAATTCAGGATTGACGTGGAAGAATGGGAAAGTCGTCTTAACCGATTGCCTCTATTATCTTCGTCTACAATAGCTGAACATCGGCAGACCTTAGATCAATATGAAGGCAAATATTATGGCGAGGACGATTACGTATGGGCTGAGCTGGAGCGCCAGCGATTGCATGCACTATGGCGTAATCATGCCATGCAACTTGCACAATATTACATCGATCTGGGACAGAATACGGAAGCACTCACGCTATATCATCGGGTACAGCAATTCGAGCCATCATTGGAGCAAGTCGGATTGGCCTTAATGAAGACCTATGATCGATTAGGTAATAAAGATCCTGTGATCGCTCAATATAATCAGTTGGTTACCACGTTAGAACAAGAGGCAGGTATACGTCCTGGCCTGGAAGTTGAGTTATGGTACCAACAATGGAAACAATCGAATATTTAATTGGATATAAACAGCCTTGCAGCTTCATTTGCAGGGCTGTTTTTTTGTTGTATTTGCTAGAGAAAGGTTTGGTAAGAGTTTGGTAAGAGACTATGTGTAGAATAAGTGCGATGTGGTAAGATTCCGCAACCGAGCACAAGATCCATTTAGAAGCGATGAACATTTTAAATAAGGGAGGCATGTGCATTAAGCAAAGGAGCCATTTCAGCTAGATGAGTCCCATCAGAAGTGCATTTGAATCGAATAATAAATAATAGTGAGCAAAAGGAGGCTGTACAACGTTGAGAATAATTAAAGTAATTCTAATGTCGATATTGTCACTTGTAATTGTGACCACATCTGCGTTCACACCAATGCCTATTGCCATGGCGGCGGACAGTATATTCTACGTATCATCGATCGGAAATGACGAGAACGTGGGGACAGAGGCAGAACCCTTTTTAACAATGAATAGAGCTCTGACTGAAATTACAGGCTCGGGGAAGATTGTTCTACTAAGCAATCTTTCACTGAATGAAATGTGGACTGTTGCTGCTTCAGGAAAAACGGTTACTATCACATCTGAGGAAGGTAACAGATACTCTATTCTTCGAGATGAGGAGTTCAAGAACAGAGATCTGATTCGGGTGTCAAATGGAAACATTACATTTGAGAATGTGAATATAGACGGTAATCATGTTGCCACTAGCCCAGCGATCTATGGGATGCAAGTAACGGGCGGTAAGGTGATGTTAAAAAATGTTGAGGTTAGAAATCATTATGTCACAACTGGAGGTTCAAGCACCGCAAGCGTCATCGCAGCACTTGGAGGAACGGTAGTGGTTCAGGAGGGAAGTCGGATTCACCACAACCGGATCACGGGGACGCTGGCAAGTAACCCTCCTTCTCTCCTTGGTGCAGGTAGTGGGGGAGTTGTAGAGATTCAAGAGGGAATCATTACTGAAAATGAAATTTCTGCGGATGGCAATGGTGTCATTGTTGGTATTGGGTTATCCGGCAAACCCAAGTTTATTATGACAGGCGGGCAGATTACGGGAAATATTCTTTCAGGTAATGGATTAGATGCTGATGGGCAAACGATTGGGAATGTTGCTGTGTATATGCGGGGAAGTGCCGCCGATGCTCGTTTTGATTTCGGAGGAACAGCCTATGTGTATGATAACCTGAATACCAGAGGTGAACAGCGTAACGTTTACTTAAAAAACACGTCGGCCACCGGCAGTGCATACTTGACACTGATTAACCCTTTGCAGACTGGCGCGAAGGTTGGTGTATACGCCAATATTATGCCTGATGACGTGACGAATCCAGTCGTTGATATTGCTATTGGTGGAGGAAGTTACCTTGCACAAGCAGCCGATCAATCCTATTTTGTATCAGATATCAATACGACGGCAGCGGTTGCGTATGATAATCAAGCTAATAAAGTTGTTCTAACATACCGAATGCCAGTCAACCTGGAACTGGATACTCCCCAGGATCTTTCTACTGTGGGTGTCAAACCTACTTTGAAAGGTTCAGTTACAGCCGGGGCCGTGGTGACCATTACAATGGTGAACAAATCTGATCCGGCTAAAAACATAGTTGGAGAAGCTACTGTGAACCCAGACGGGACATGGGAATTCACACCTTCCTCTGTGTTGCTACCTGGAGAATATACATTGAGGGTCGCAGCAACGAATAACGGAATCTCTGCTGAACCAATACGCAGGGATATTACTGTAGTAGATAAGTCAGTTGGAGGCACAGCCGGTCCAGGTGGAGTTGGTGCTCCTTCACTATGGCTTCGATCTGATCTGGGCATGGAAGTTACCAGCGGCCAGAAGGTGAGTACTTGGGAAGATCAAGGTAATAAAGGAAATAACGCAACACAAGTTGAGGTCGATAACCAACCGACTTATTGGGATGACAAGAATCATAATATTAATTTTAATCCTGTATTGGAATATGACGGAACAAAAACTTTTATGAATCTGGATGTAAATAAGCTTCCACAAGGGAAGACTCCCAGATCAATTATTACGGTTAGCAGAACCAGTAAACCTGGAGGCCTCAATTATATCATTTCCTGGGGAGCCCAAACGAGTGGTTATACTGGTATAGGGATGCTTCAGAATAACACAAGAGGCGGCTTGACGACATTTAACAGTGATAAGAACCAGACATTATATACTGCCGAAGGATTTATGGGAACGACGTTCCCGAACGAGCAATTTGTTACTTGGACAGGCGGGGATACTGGTATAAACCAAGCTAGATTGTACAGTAAAATGAAACAGGTACAGCAACTAAATGACTGGGGAAAAGATAATGTTAAGCTATGGGATACTGGTAACTCTGGCGGAGCAGTAGTCGGTAAGCTGATCCCAGCAGCTACAGGCATTGAACATTGGCAGGGCACAATTGAAGAAATTATCGTATACGATTATGCTCTGACGGACGAGGAACGCCAAAAAATAAGCACATATCTGGCGATCAAGTACGGCTATACGCTGGATCAGACGACAGCCAATTCATATGTCGATTCAAACATGGCTACGATTTGGGATTCAAATGTGAACGCAGTCTATACCCATCGCATTACAAGCATTGGTCGAGATGATCAGAGCGGCTTGATGCAAAAACAAGCCAAAGCGCAGGAACAGGGGTCAACGTTGACGATTGCATTGGGCAACAGTGTTGAGGATACCAATTCTGCAAATAAAAATAATATTTCAAACGATTCTTCTTTCTTTACGTTTGGTGACAATGGAGCAAGTACTGAATTCAAAACACCGATCACAAAAGATGAGAAAAAACTAGTTGGGATGGAGCGCATCTACAAAGTACAGAAAGCAAACTGGACTGAATCACAAATAACACTTCAGGTAGATGTAACGGGAGGTAACCCGGCGTTGCCTCAATATGTTGTGATCAGTGATGATACTCAATTTGGTAATCCAAACTCATTACATTTAATTGAGAATGGGCAAGTAACCCTGAATACCTCAAATTTTGGTCCAAATTCGTACTTTACCATTGCAACTGCTACCACTCCTTTGTCGGCGCCAGTCATCACACTGACCGAAGATGAGTTGACATGGGAAGCAGTTGAGCATGCAGATAAATATGAAGTAACAATTGAACTGGAAGATGGTACGAAGCGGACGGTGGAGGTAACCGGAACAGTGCTTAACCTGTCGCAATTGGAACCATCTCTGAAAGCTGGCACCTACACGGTGACACTCACAGCGAAGACGAACAATCCAGCATATGCAGATTCAGAAAAATCAAATGCGAAAAGTTATGTTGTTATTATTGACAAGGCGAAGTTGAAAGCCAAAATTGATGAGATTAACGGGAAGACTGAAACAGGCGAACTGGACAAAGAGGCGTACACGCCTGAATCATGGCAAACGCTACAAGATGCCCTAGAAGTTGCTCAATCCGTGTTCGACGATGAAGACGCAACACCTGAACAAGTGGAAAAAGCGTATCAGGATTTGGTGGATGCGCAGGAGAATCTTACCAAGGAGCCTGGTACTGGCATCGACACGTCAGCGCTAAAAAGCGAATATGATAGAATCAAGGCTGAAAATCTAACTGAAGCGGAATATACGCCAGGCAGCTGGGCAGCACTCGATAATGCGATGAACGAAGCAGAGCGAGTGTTGAATAATCCAACGGCAACCCAAGCACAGGTAGATCAGGCGCTTCAAGATCTAACTGATGCGAGAACGGGCCTTACCAAAGTGATTGGAACGGATACATCTACCTTGCAAACACTGGTCCCTTCCGTGGGAGGCTTGTCTCCAGCCTTTGATCCGGCTAAAGATACCTACACCATTTCTGTTCCGAATAGCGTATATCAATTCCAACTCACGCCAACGGCACTTGATCCACTTGCGAAGATTGAAATAGCTGTTGGAGATGGAGAATGGAATGAGGTTACAAGTGGTAGTGCAAGTGGGAATTTACCACTTCAAGTTGGTGGAAATAAGATCGTTGTTAGAGTAACAGATTCACTTGGCCATGTTACGTCGTACAAAATCAACGTGAACAGAGCATCCAGTGACAATGGTGGAGGCAACAACGGCGGCGGGAACAATGGCGGTGGAAATACGGGAGGTAACGGTGGAAGCACACCTGCCCCTGCGCCAGTACCAACACCAACGGCACCCGTGAAGGATAATTTGGAAACAACTCGGGATGGCAGTCATCAACCATTTGCTACATCCAAACCATCTGACAACAAAGAAACATTGGTTCAAGTTGATCCAGCCAAGTTGAATGTTGCCATGTCACAAGGCACAGGTCAGCAGTTTGCCATTCATTCGCCGAATGATGGGGATATGAAGGTGGATGGTTTAACCCTCGAAACACTGAAACAATTAGTAGATCAAGGTTCCAAATTGAACATTAGCAATCCGTTGGCGATCTATCCGGTACCTGGTGGCAAAATGGACCTGAACGGTGTGTCCAAGCAACTGGGCAACGTTGCAATGAAAGATATTGCTGTACATGTCGACATTGCACGTTCTTCGGATGCCTTGATCAGCAACGCGAAAAACAAGGCTGCAACCGAAGGGTATGAGCTTCTGGTGAATCCGGTCGATCTGGATCTTACATTTACGAAAGATGGACAGACAGTTAGATCCGGCCAGTTGAACGGCTATGCACCGAAGTATATTGCACTTCCAGAAGGTATCGATCCGAACCGGATTACTACAGGCGTAATCATTAATCCGGACGGTAGCATCTTCCATGTACCAACGGTTGTTACCAAGATCGATAGTCGTTACTATGCACTCATTAATGATTTGCGTAGCAGCGGAAGTTATTCGGTCATCTGGAACCCGCAGGATTTTGAAGATGCCAGATCTCATTGGGGTAAAACTGATGTGAACAACATCGCTGCAAGACTGGATTTGAAAGGTAACGGAGATAACACATTCTCACCGAACCGTCAGGTTACTCGTTCCGAGTTTGCCGAGATTGTTGTGCTTGGACTGGGCTTAATGCGTCAGGATGCACCACAGAATCTATTCCCTGACGTTAACGATTCCGCATGGTTCCGCTCCGCGGTAGCCCTTGCGAATGAATTCGGTATCGTTCGGGGTTACGATAATGGGAACTTCTACGGTAATCAGGAGATCACACGCGAGCAGGGATTTGCAATGGTTGCTCGTGCGTATCGTCTGATTGAACCGAAAGCGGCAATTAGCCCGAATCAGATGAACTCTGAACTGGAACGTTACAGTGATGCAGCGGATGTATCAAATTGGGCGAAAGAAGATGTAGCCCAGTTGATTGCAGCCGGAATCATCCAAGGTAATGGACCAGAGGTTCTGAGTCCGAAGACTACGATGACCCGTGCTGAGGTCACTGCATTGATTGCAAGAATGTTGAAAGTAACAAACTTGATTGATCAATAAACACAATTTAAAATGAAAAGCCTTTGCTGACATTGGGGGTCGGCAAAGGCTTTTTTAGGCATTTTTTTGTAGGGCCAGATCGTTGCTACAAAATCATCTTTCGTGCCTCTTCATTAAAGAACATAGTGACGTCTGGATAAGCGTCAAGATTGACCTGCTGTAGTCTCATGATCTTTTCAAGGAAGATGGAGTCGTTGAACAGTTTACTAACAATTATTTCGCACCAGGCCGGGGTATGCCTGAAAGCATCTACCAGCAATTGAACCTCATCAAATCGGAAAAACAGGATATATGAAGCATAGTTCTGAAGCAGTGTCTTGAAACAGTGGTTAGCGTATGTACTGGAGTGACCTTCAGCTTGAATAAGGAAATCCCGCATGATCTGGAATAATGCCTCCGGTTCCTCTGTATACAACTGTAACATCTGACTCACGTTGTTGATTAACATGATGATTGGTTCCAAACCTTCCTCTGAAGGCATATTTAACTTGGGAGATCGGCCTTCAATGGTATATAGCAGTTCCAGCGTCAGGCGTTTGCAGGCTTGGATCTCTTCAGCAGTGATTACGATTTGTTCCCTGTATTCATTTCGAAGTAAGGTGTAGTGATCATGGTATGCCGAAAAATAATCCTCCAATGAAATGTCGGTCTTCGTATGTACAAGGTGTTGTTCGCTGAATGAGCAGGCATATAATGTATCTTCATTAACCGGGTGTGCATAGAGGTAAAAAAAGAAGAAAAAGTCACGTAACAGATGCTTTTGTTCCTCGCTGAATTGGGGAATTTCGCTTAGCTGAGACAATTGGAAGAAGCTATAGCTTTTCATAAATTCATTCATGGCACTGTAGGTGTTATACGTGTTGATCGACAGCGTGGTGTTGATGGTAAATAACAGATAATACATAATCATTTCGTCATAAACATCGAGCTGTTCAAATGGTTCTGAGAGAGTCGGCTTCCAGTCTGGCCTTGATCCATAATAGGGATCTTTCGGACGCAGTCTCGACATCCAGCTTGTAAATGTCTCATCTGGGTGGGATACCATAAACAGTTCGGCACTATTATCCTCATACAAACCATACTCCATATAATCTGTGCACGAAGGCTCAGGCTTAACTCCACAATTGAATTTGAGCCGTATACAATCAGAATATAATTTTTGAAGTTCCATCGTCCTAACCTCGTTTCTGCATCATTCTCTAGGGTTCTTCTTCGTTATATTCGACACAATTTTGAGCACTCCCCCTGGATTTGGGAAAGATCATAAACCACATATATCTTTTGGTGGATATAAAAAAGAATTTCAATGGGGTGTCGTAATACTTTCGCCCTGTTGGCAGATCGTGGAATCTGAGATGATGGGTTCACCAGAGGTTCGGGTGACGAACTTCGAATCGCTGGCCTTCAGGCTATTGCGATCCTTCCTTCTACATCATTGGAGATCATAGGGTCGCAGCTCTCCTGAAGATTTCATTATCAGAGAGGAGGCGTCCAGGCTATCACATTCCTTCCTTCTAACCCTAACCTTTCATGTTATATAGGGATGTGGCTTTCCTGGACTCTTTTATCATGAACAATACGATCTATTTGCGCAGAGCGAACAAACTCATTATTGAACCCAACGAAGGGAAGCAACAGTTGCCGAAGACACACCTGGCGACTGCCCTCAAAAATATTGAAGCACTCGGATACACCTTCTCGGATGAGCTAATGCAGGCGATGCGGCAGCTGTCCATGGAACAGTTTGGAACCGTATATATTCAACTTGTGGCTGATCTGAGAGTCATGGTCGGCGCACATGTGAAGTACACACCGATGTACGCAGGATTCCCGATGCAGGTGATGCAAGCGGATGAGGCGGAGTTATATCTCAATGCGATTATTCATTATCTGACCAACCTGACTGTGGTCTACCCGGATCAACCATCTGTGGAGAGAATGCCTTTGCTGGAGAAGACGGACTTGAAAGTCATTGGTTTGGGAAACAAACAAGCATTCCAGACGCTCATTCGTCAGATCATTGAAGCAAAAGGTTCCATCTCTGAAACGGACAAGGCGGATATCGACACGGTATTGGAGCACGCAGACCCGGAAGACGTGGATGCGCTATTACCCGCTGAGATTCCGTTCAAAGAAAATGTAGGCTTTGTGGTTGCCTCGCTGTTGAAGCATGAAAAGGCGAACATCGACCGAATCGGCATGTATTTTAAAACCGCAAGTGATGTTCTCCGTCTGGCTGTTGCCTGGTCCAATGGTGATGTCAGCCTCGCTGCGGCTTCTCCCTTCCGAAAATTCAAACGCCGTGAGAGACGCCTTTTGCTCGGATTATTGGAGCAATGTGGCTCCATCACGGAGGATATGCTGCGTTATAAAGATCGCTGGATTCGTCTCGGCGAAATTCTGCATCCTTCGGAATATAAGCTTCGGTATCCACGATGCGAAGAAGCCTTTGATATTTTGCGTAATAATAAACCGTATTCGACCTTCAACGGAAGTGTGGAGCTTGCCTTCCAATATCGGAATGTCTGGAGTCTGATTGATCTGTTGTCACAGCGTCCAGGTGAATTCGCGAGAAGACTGGATCACTTGCTGCGGATGACCGAGGATGAAGCGTATGTACTGCTGGCATTTGGTGAGGTATTGGAGCAAGTCTCTACCCCGGTGTTATTGCAGGTGAGACAGCATTTTGCGCAGCGTAATGAACGGCAGGATCTGCGTGTCTTCTTCCCGAAAGGCAATGTAGCGAAGGCTTTTGGCATCCCGAATGAGCTGCCAGACATCGATGAAGCCACGTGTCGTGATGTCGTGCAATTGTGCGAGCGGGCACTGGTAGAGCGCTTCGCAACCCTTCCCACGCTTGGAAAGACCTATGTCGATCCGCAGCTTCATGATTATCTGGTGCCCTTTTCCCAGAGATCGGCAAGCAAGGCTCTGCATACCATCGTTCGTGGAAGCCGTGTGCCGATGGCAGAGGGTGATACCATTCGTTTCTTCAACTGGTGGAAAGAGGGGGACGTGGATGGAAAGTCTACAGGGCGCGTGGACATTGACTTGTCTGCGGTGATGTATGATAAGGACTGGAACTATGTGGAGCATATTTCCTATACGAATCTGCGATCCTCTAACTATAAGGCTGTCCATAGCGGAGATATCGTGACTGCACCTAACGGAGCAAGTGAGTTTATTGATCTGCATATTCCATCCATCGTGGCCTATGGAGGACGATATGTGGTGGCAACACTGCTTTCGTTTACAAGCCATCCGTATTGTGATCTGCCCGAATGTTTTGTAGGGTGGATGATGCGGAAGAAGCCGGGGTCTGGCGAGATTTTCGAACCGTCTACCGTAGCTAACAAAATCGATATTACAGCGGATACGCAGATTGCGATCCCTGTCATTATGGATCTGGTCGAACGCACCGTCATCTGGACAGACCTGGCGCTGACCAGATATCCGGACTACTACAATAACGTAGAGGGGAATCAGAAAGGTATCGTGCTGATGGGTAAAGCACTAACGACTTTACGCAAACCCGATCTGCATGACTTGTTCATGCTCCATGCCAAAGCTAGAGGAGAACTGGTGGATACAATAGATCAGGCGGATACAATCTATTCGGTGGATCAAGGCATTACACCGTACGATATCGAGCAAATTATGGCGGAGTATCTGGTTTGACCTGTTTGACTTAAATACTGGCGTTATGTGAGTATCAAGATTAGAAAAGAGTAGCTGATGCTGCTCTTTTTTCTGGTTTGGGTGCAAAGAGCCTACAGAATGGTGCAGGTAATGTCGGATGCAAAGAGAATGACTTTGCTAAGCTTAAATTAACGTGGGAGGGATGATATGGATACGCTGAGGCGGTTAAATGAAGCCTTGAATTATATTGAGGAGCATCTGATGGACGTCGTGGACATGAAGGAGATTTCCCGGATTGCCTGCTGCTCGGAATATCATTTTACACGCATGTTCTCTTTTCTTAGTGGTGTAACGCTCTCGGAATATATTCGACGTCGCCGCTTGACACTTGCAGCCATGGAGTTAAGCCAGAGTGACAGCAAAATCATTGATACTGCACTAAAATATGGGTATACATCGCCGGATTCTTTCACTAGGGCATTTCAAAGCATGCATGGCACTACGCCCTCCGAAGCGCGAAACCATGGCCCATCCCTTAAAGCCTTCCCACGGATGACATTTCAACTGACCATTCAAGGAGGAAGCGAAATGAACTACCGCATTGAGGATAAAGAGGCGTTTCGAATTGTGGGTATTCGTAAAAGGGTACCAATTGTATTTCACGGGGTAAATCCAGAGATCGCTGCGATGTACCAGAGCCTTACACCGGAATTGATTGATACGATCAAGGGGGCATCGAACGTCCAGCCCCTGGGCTTCATCAGTGCTTCGGCCCATTTCAGTGAGGGGCGGATGGCAGAACAGGGAGAACTGGATCATTACATTGGTGCAGCTACGACAAAAGAAGCACCTGAGGGCTTGGCACAGCTTGAGGTTCCTGCTTCAACGTGGGCAGTATTTACTGTCGTGGGTCCGTTTCCTGGTACGCTTCAGGAGGTGTGGGGCCGGATCTACGCAGAGTGGTTTCCTTCATCGGACTATGAGTTGAGTGAGGGTCCGGAAATGCTATGGAATGAGCACAAGGATGTTACTGTAGAGCAATATAGAAGTGAGATATGGATACCTATTCGGAAGAGATGATACGTCTCTAGCTTGGTATCTGCGGGCGCAGCCTTTGAAGCTGCGTTTTTTTGTTTTCAGAATTTGCTATCAGATATAAGAGCCGTTTTCATTGCGAACATATGTAATATAATGGTATTATTTTATTGGAATTGTAAGAATACTTGTATGTAGAAGAGTGATTTAAAAAGGGGGTGGCGAGATTAGATTTACATGAAGTGATGACTCTATTCTATACGCACGCAGACATAACATTCCATTGATTATAGACAGGCTCACATAGCAGACATATCAATATGAGACGGAAGTGTCAGTTATTATACATTATAATGTAAGCGCTTTATCGAATGAGTTCCAAGGAGGGATTTACTCATGACTAAAAGTATATTGAGAAAGGCACTTGGTTTGTTTTTAATTGTCGTCATGATTGCAACAGCTGCTGTATACCCTGCATCTACCGGACACGCGGCAACCATTAATGTTTCCGATAACGGCTCAAGAATCGAAGTAAACACCGGTTCAGGATTAGTCTATGTGGTGAACAAAACCAATGGCGATATTATATCGGCCAAAATGAACGGTACGGAGCTGAACAGCAATAGAGGATCGCATATCGGCTCAGGTTTGGGCTCCTCCGCCAATGTGACGTGGAACACCTCTCCTTCAGGATCAACCGTGTTAATCACGGTATCCACTAGCACACTAACTCACTATTATGCTTCGCGTGGTGGCGAGAACATCATATACATGGCAACGCATATCACGGCTCAACCTTCGATCGGAGAGTTACGGTACATTTTCCGCGGTAATGGTAGTGTGTTGACAGGTGTTCCGGCGAATTCCAATAATCGAGGTAACACAGGAGCAATCGAGAGTCAGGATGTATTTGGTTTCGCAAACGGTCAGAGTGCCTCGAAATATTATGGTAATGATCAGGCCAAAGACTTATCCGTTCGTGGAGTTACGGGTAATGGCGTCGGTGTATTTATGGCCTACGGCAATCGGGAAAAAAGCTCGGGTGGTCCATTCTTCCGTGATATCCAGTTCCAAAGCGGAACAGAGACGGAAGTATATAACTATATGAACTCGGGACATGCACAGACGGAGAATTGGCGCCTGGGTCTGCATGGGCCGTATGCTTTGATCTTTACAACGGGCGGTACGCCGAGTGTACCCGACTTCAGCTGGATGTCTGGTCTGAATCTGCAGGGTTGGGTATCCAGTCGGGGGAACGTGGTGCTTAATGGTCTCTCCGGGATGGATACCGGATATGCTTACACAATTGGGTTCGCTAATAGCAATGCCCAGTATTGGGTGGGGACGTCTTCAAGTGGGGCAGCCACCAAATATAGCATGATTCCGGGGACGTACACCATGACAGCATATAAGGGAGAACTGGCTGTATATACGGAAACGGTTAATGTCACGGCAGGGCAAACGACGACTCTGAATACACGTACGATCAACAATGACCCAAGTAAAGCCTCTAACATCTGGCGAATCGGTAACTGGGATGGTACGCCACGGGAGCTCCTGAATGGACAGACGATTCCGATCCGTCACCCTTCCGATAGTCGTAATCCAAGCTGGGGGCCTGTCACCTATGCTACCGGTAGCGCGACCAATCGATTCCCGGCAATCCAGTTCCGTGGTCAGAATTCTCCAACCACAATAACGTTTAATTTGAATGCATCTCAAGCGGCATCTTCTCATACGCTCAACATCGGTATTACCGCAGCTTACAATAATGGCAGACCTAGTGTAACGGTTAATGGACATGCTTTAACCAATCCTGCTGCATCTTCACAGCCCAATTCTCGTAGCTTCACCATTGGTACGTATCGTGGGAACAACACAACCTTTAGCTGGAATGTTCCAGCATCCTACTTCGTGAATGGTTCCAATACCATCACGATTACGCCAATCAGCGGTTCCAGTGACTTGGGTAACTGGTTAAGTGCAGGTTGGGTCTACGATTGTGTTGAGTTGCTGAATTGAATGAAGAATTCAATATAGTGGAAGGAATAGAGGAGGTAGCCTGCCTGGTTTTCTTAACCGGGTTCAGGTTACCTCTTAGCTTTGTCATCGGAAATGAAAAGATATCGATTCATGATATCCCTAAGGATCTTGCTTTGCTGGAGATGGTGATCCGGATAGTGGTATAATTTTCAATACGTAATCATGAGTGAATGAACGGGGAGGAAAAGAGAATGAGAGACGATCTGTTGGTTCAATTGCAAGAGTGGCATGAAGAAGATGAATTTCAGGAAATTGTAGATGCAATCCAAGCGATTCCTGTGGAAGAAAGGGATTATGAGCTGGTTAACCATTTGGGACGAGCGCTAAATAACCTGGAACGGTATGATGAAGCGGTTGAACAATTCCTGACGGTTGCTAAAGAGGGCACAGGTGACCCACTCTGGCATTATCGGATTGGACTGGCTTATTATTATCTCGAGCAATATGCGCATGCGCTGCAGGCGTTCGAAAGAGCGGATGAATTGGACCCTGAGGATGAAGATACGCTGGAGTTTCTGGGATGGATTCGAAGTAAAATGGAGGAGGAACCCTCAGAGGAACTCTTAGAGGAATCCCTAGACGAATCGGTAAGTACAGATCCAGCTGTCCCTGAGATCTCAACCGCACCTTTTAGGGATAGCCATCTGGAACCAACAGGTTTTTGGAATGACAGTGCTGAAGCCGTGGATCAATATGTGTTGGCCCCGCCTACCGATGGACAGATCGAGTCAATGGAGGAGCAGTTGGTGTTCAAGCTGCCAACATCCTATATAAACATGATGAAATTACATAATGGCGGTGTTCCCCACTATCGGTATTATCCTGTTAGCCAAGCAGAGGCTGCCAAGAAAATCCGCGTTGAGGTCAAGGGAATACTGGGTATTGGACGTGAGAAAGCACATTCGTTAGGTGGTCAATCGGGTAGCCGGTACATCATCGAGCAGGGCGGGTACCCCGAGATTGGTGTTGTGTTATGTGAGTGCCCTTCCGATTCGGAGATCGTGATGCTGGATTATCGTGAATCCGGCAATGCTGGTGAGCCCGAGGTTGTTCATGTGGATAAAAAAGAAAGCTACAAGATTACTTGGCTTGCACCCAATTTTGAAACCTTTATTCAAGGTCTGGTGAATGAGGAAAATCAACCTGCAAACCTTGAAGGTTCACTGTAAGTAAGGGTATGAGCTTCTCTTGATACAAATCGTTGAAATTGAAAAGGCTGCACCCTAACGAAGGGAGCAGCCTTTTTTGCTGCCTGGTTAGTTGTATAAACGGCCATGTTGCCGAGCTATGTTTTTGTCAAAGAATGAAAATAGATGAATTAGATTTGTTATAAAGATCCAAAATAAGCATATAGAGGCGTTCGCATTGCATAAAGGCAGTTACTCTGATAATATTTAGACATCTAATATTTAATTATATAAATTTTAGAGATCTAAATAATAATGGTTTCTCCAGGCGAAATTTCACTGGATTAGATTCATCCAAATAAATAAAATACGTTAGGAGCATTTTACATGGGAAAATTAGATAATAAAGTAGCCATTATTACTGGCGGAGCCTCGGGAATCGGGGAGGGCATGGTTGATCTTTTTGCACAGGAAGGCGCCATCGTCATTGCAGCAGACATTAATGAGGAAGCTCTGGAGAAAGCAAGCCAAAAAGAGAATGTGTACGGAATGAAGTTGAATGTATCTTCGGATGAAGGTTGGCAGGCACTGGCGAAAGTAGTGAATGAACGTTTTGGGAAAATTGATATTCTGGTCAACAATGCAGGCATATCTTCAGAGAAGCCATTTGAGGAAATCAATGCACAGGATTGGGAGAAAATGCTCTCCATTAACGGTTACGGCCCATTCGCTGGCATGAAACATGTCACTCCTTATATGGCGGCCCAGAAGAAAGGTTCCATCGTCAATATCTCATCGTACACCGCTTTGATTGGACAAGGATTCAACCATTACTCGGCATCCAAAGGCGCGGTACGTGCATTATCCAAAGCCGCTGCGACGACCTTCGGACGTCAAGGTATTCGGGTGAATGCTCTTTTTCCTGGGATCATCGAAACACCAATGACCCAATCCTTGAACACATCAAAGGAACTGCTTGAACGATTAATTCAGGCAACGCCTCTGCAGCGTCTGGGCCAGGCTATCGATATTGCCAAAGCCGCGTTGTTCCTGGCGTCGGATGATTCTTCGTACATTACAGGATCTGAACTGGTGATCGATGGTGGCTACTCAGCCCAATAGCGTGTAAAATGATGACAGCCCTTAAGTTGAATGAGGGCTGTTGTTTATTTTTTCGAGGAGGATCTAATGGAAGAACAGAACATTTTTGAGCTTATACACAACATGGATAATTTCACCAATAAATTAATCATACAATGGAACAAATCATTCAATGAGGACCTCGGTGTCTCTCATGTGCTTGTACTCAGCCATCTCCATCAAAATGGAAAAAGCCGACCTTCGGATATTGCAAAAATGTTAGGGTTCACGCCGCCTACACTCAGTTATTTATCTGACAAGATGGTAGCCAAGGAATTAGTCGTCAGAATGGTAGATGAAGCGGACCGTCGCATTATTTATTTGAACATTACGGATAAAGGGGCCGAAGTCCTCGGAAGAGCAATATTGGAGGGCCAGAAGCTGCGTAAGAATTTATTCCAGAAATTAAACGAAGAGGATCGAGCGCAATTAGTCCATATTTTTGAGAAGATGAATCGGGAAGATTGAGCCATAGCCTGGAAGGGAGACAGAAGGTGATATGGAGGAACCGCTCAAAGTATATAACACCGCAGTTGAAGCTTTTCTTGAGGTAATCGGGGGAAAGTGGAAGCCTGTTATTCTATTCCATCTTACCTTTGGCAAGAAACGTAATGGTGAGCTGATGAAACTGATCCCTGCGATCACTCAGAAAGTGTTGACTCAGCAACTTGGTGAACTAACGGAGGCGGGGGTTATTGTCCGTATTTCCCATCACCAAGTCCCACCTAAAGTGGAGTATGAGTTAACAGAGTATGGATGGAGTCTTAAAGAGATTCTTCATCTAATGTGTAGGTGGGGCGATATACACGTGGAGAATGTTTATGGTGATCGAGGGAAAATTCTGTTTAAGCCGCCAACGACTAATGACGTTGAGTGACTTATATAAGCCGATTCTGGAATTCAGGAATCGGCTTATTATGCATTTATCTAAGTTACGGAAGGATCTTGCGATCACGTAGATTTCTGAAAATATCCATAAACATAGCCTCAGTGTCAATGAAATCATGAAATCCGAAGCGGCGAGCTTTGGAACCATCCGCGAAGAAGTCATAATCCCACGAGAAGACAAAGTCTCCAAATGCCCAAGAAGAGACGTCGTCATAAGGGGTGTTTACCAAACCATACTTTCCAATCATGGAATTCCAAAGATTTTCTTTATCTGCCATCACGGTTGTAAGTGAAAGGGGCAGTGGAGGTGCTGTTTCCAATTCGAAAAATGCAGCGATTTTGGGCCATAGTTCATTCCAGCGAAACAGATCGCCATTGGTGATATTAAATGCCTGATTGGCACATCGCGGATCGGTTGCTGCCCATACGGTTGCATGAGCGAGCAATGTGGCATCCGTCATTTCAAGCAGCGAATGATACGCTCCTGGTTTCCCAGGGAATCGAAGTGGCAAGCCAAGTTCCTTGGAGATAGCCGCATATACGCCAATAACCATGGCAAGGTTCATTGGATTACCCAGGGCAAATCCACACACCACAGACGGGCGAAGGGCTGACCAGGTCCAGCTGCTTCCGGGTTGCCGTTTCTCGAGAAACTGTTGCTGATCGACATTGAATTCAGGGGGCATATGATGTGCATCCGTTTCTTTGGCAGGTGTTTTGAATGGGCCCAGATGCGCACCGTACACTTTATAACCTTGCATTAGGCTAATATGTTGGAGATTTGGAGCGATCGGTTCAATCGTATTCACCACATTGACGAGCATGGCCAAGTTGGGCTGTACCAATTCGGCCCAGGTTGGGCGATCCTGATACGCGGCATAGAAAATATGCGTAACCGTCGTTAAATGACTTAGTTTGTCTTGTGTGTCTGCTTCGTTCAGTAAATCAGCTGATATATAACGTAACCCAGGGGCATCTTCCCCTCCGCGGCGAGATACACCAATGACATTCCACTCGGGAAGTGTCATCAGATAATCAATAAGGTTTCTTCCAATGACGCCTCCAGCACCAATGACAAGTGCGGTGTAACGGGTAACGGATTGTTCGGGTTTCAATGGACATGCTCCTCTCTTCTTCTGTTCATATTGTGGGTCAGAAAAAGAAGGATGAGAAGTACGCACCTCAAAGTCATATACGTACTTTGAAGTAATATATGAGCCTGGAGCAGGATACGAGCTTTATAATCTGTACGTTCAATGGATGTTATTTGTTACTTGCCTCTAACGACAAGAAGCTGTAAAAGGAACAATCGCTCCTTTCACAGCTTAGAGTGTGTGTATATTCGTTCACTAGATCTGATGTAACTATGGTTTACGCTGGATATCCGCCACCTGGAGGCGGCCATGCACCGTAGAAGCGACGCAGCAGAACAATCTCCCCTAGATGGTACGAGTTATGAGAGGCGATATTGCGCAGAAGTCCTGCTTTGGTTTCCCCCGGGAAATAAAGTAGTGGCTCATCTAATTGTGCTGTTTCTGCAATGGTTACCGCTTGATCAACCCCATCCAGGAATGCCTGAATATCTGCCTTCCAGGTTGCTTCGTCCTGAGGACCTTTCTCTTCAGGCCAGCTCTCACTCGCGTTAGCAGGGGGCTGTGGCTTGCGTCCTTCCAAGTGTTCGAGCATGAATTGCTGCCAATAATGCATATGTTTCACCAACTGATAGATCGTATAAGGCATGGCCTCGTGCGTACGAGCAGCAAGTGTGACATCGATATCGGGTAGAGCATGGGCGATGCGGATATGACCGCGTTCCCCCACTAATGATTTAACAAGGGCTTGCCCGAAGCTTTGATTCACATCTGACATATGGAACCTTCCTTTCTTCCAGACCGGATTGTTAACCTGTCTTCTATTTAATATTATACAATTAAATTTCTAGAAATTGAAATTGGGAAATGATAACCATAATACTTAAAATGCCTATGATATAATAGTGAAAATAAATCTCAAGACCTCAGGGTCGAGGAGGAAGCTCCTGTGAAAGTGATATTGGTTGACGACGAACGTCTAGCGTTGATAGGCCTTCAAAAATCACTAGAAAAAGAAGTAAGCGACATCGAAATTATTGCTACATATATGAATCCAACAGAGGCTGTGGCGGGTATTGTGGAGCACCGTCCTGATGTTGTATTTCTGGATATTCATATGCCGGAGATGGATGGTATGGATCTGGGAAGACAGATTCAGACGGCAACACCGGGCACCGAAATTATATTTGTGACCAGTTACGATCAATATGCAGTGCATGCTTTCGAACTACAGGCCTTGGACTATGTGATGAAGCCCATCCAAAAGGATCGATTGAAGCAGACGGTAAGCCGAGTAAGAGAGAAACTGAGCGTAAAACGGGAGCAGCGGTCAAAAGATACAAACGTACCTTTAATTTGCTGTTTTAATCAGATTCAGTTTAAGCTTCCAGGCAAGGATATTCAGGTTGCCAAATGGCGCACAAGCAAGGCGCAGGAGCTGTTTGCATACCTGCTTCACCATCGGAACCAGGTTATTCATCGCAGTGTTCTGCTGGAGCTTCTGTGGCCGGGAATGGAAGAGGAAAAAACGGCACACCAACTCTACACTGCGATTTATCATGTCCGCCAAACCCTAAAAACTTGCAATATGGATATGATCACGATTCAGAGTGGACACCTGGAGGCAGGCTATCGACTCGAATTGGGTGAGGCTCAGCTGGATAGTGAACAGTGGGAACGGGAAATCAGGCAATGGAAAGTCGTAGACGCAAGTACCGTTCATGCCTATGAGCAAGCGCTTCATCTATATAAGGGTACCTATCTTGGCAATTATGAATACATGTGGGCTGAACCTGAGCGGGAAAGATTACGCTATCTGTGGCTGTATCATATGAGACAACTAAGTCTGTATTACCAGCAGCATGGGCTGGTGGAGAAAGTGATCGAGAGTACACAACGTATCCAGCATATGCTTCCGGATGAAGAAGAAAGTTATTTTATGCTAATGAAGTTATATGATGAAATGCACAACGATCTCGGTGTAGAGGAGCAGTATCGTCTCTTAACCACCAGAATGGAGCAAGATTTGGAGATACCGATTAGTGAAGAGGTCCGCGAATGGTACAGGGACTGGAAGCTGGGACTGATCAAATCAGGGCAGCGTATCCAATGAAGTTACGACAACCAAAGTCCGCAAGCCGTTTCAAATATGTTCTGATCCTGTCGATTATTTTAGTGGCATTGGTTGGCATGCGTTGGGTCTGGTCGCAGTTCTTCCCTGCCTTGGATGAGCATCACGCTGTGAATGGTGTACTTGACTTGCGAGGTGTTGATCTGGAGCGAACGCCGATCATGTATCTGAATGGAGAATGGGAACTATATTCGAATGAATTACTGACCAGTAAGGATATTTCAGGTAGGGGAGGAGCTACGGCAGGCGTAGTTCAAGTTCCGGGCAATTGGGAAAATACCGAGAAGAATCGGGGTCTGGAGAGTGCAATTGGCTATGCCACATACCGATTACGCATTTTGACGGATCCCCTCCAAACACCTGTGGGCTTCTGGTTCAAAAACATTCGAAGTTCATCGGAGATTGAACTCAATGGGGATATCACAGGTGGAATGGGGAGGATATCGGAGGATGCAGATACATATGTACCGAGAAGTAACTCGTATACGGCGACCTATGAACATGACGGAACCACCGAGATTGAATTACTCATTCGTGTAGCCAATTATGATAGCCCGTACATAGGCGGAATCGGTAAACCCGTTCGCTTTGGTTCTCAAGCGGCGGTTGATTACGCACGTTGGTATTCCATTGGTTTTCAACTGGCCATTTTTCTCGTTCTACTCCTTCATGGCATGTATGCCTGTATTCTGTTTGTGTTCAACCCCCAGGAGCGGGCCTTACTTGTTGCAGCTATATTAACCTTATCTGTGGGCATCGTGGTTATGGCTGGTCATGATAACATTCTGATGTTATGGCTCCCTATTAACTATACGTGGGGGATCAAGCTTCGTCTGATTGGTCTGCTGCTGCAAAATGCCTGTATTCTGCTGTTGTTCCAGAGATTGACCTTGGTACATATACGAACAGTGATCCTTCAATTAGGTATTGTCACGACAATGGCTTATATTGCTGTTATTTTGGCTGTGCCCATTCACATTGTCTATACCATGGTTCATTACGCTTTCATCGACGTATTCTTTCTCGTCTCTTCTCTCTGGTTCCTGTACATTGTAGGTGTCATGCTCTTTAGGAAACAGGCTGATCGGGATATGGTCTTTCTACTCCTGACAGCCGGAGGCATCATATCCAATATGTTGTGGAGTACAAGTGAGACATCGAAAGATGTGACAACAGTCTATTATCCAATTGACATCATCTTTGCCATTACCGGCTTCTCCGCCTATTGGTTCAAGAAATACTTCAGAAATGCCAAGGAGAACATGAAGTTGAATACAGAACTGCAGAAGGGTGACAAAATTAAAGATCAATTCTTGGCGAATACATCACATGAACTGCGGACCCCACTGCACGGGATTATTAACATCGCTCACAACGTGGTCACCCGAGAGAAAAACCGGTTGGATGAACGGAGCCTGGAGGATATGGAGTTGCTGGTTACGATCGGTCGACGGATGTCACATCTCCTTGGTGATCTACTGGATGTAGTCCGACTGAAGGAGCACCGCATTGTGTTGCGTCAGAGTCCTCTTTCCATACAGTCGGTTGTGCCTGGCATTATCGCCATGCTGCAATTCATGGCAGAACGAAAACCAGTCCACCTTCATATGGAGATTCCGGAATCGTTCCCACTGGTCATGGCTGATGAAGAAAGGCTCGTTCAGATTTTGTATAATCTGCTGCATAACGCGCTTAAACATACAGAGGAAGGAACGATAACCGTAAGTGCCGAAATTTGTGAAGAACATGCTCTGATTCATGTGACGGATACAGGCATTGGCATGGATGAGGACACACGGATGCGCATTTTCCTTCCGTATGAACAAGGGTCGTATGGAATAAGCGATGGACAAGGCATCGGACTTGGACTGAACATCTGCAAAGAGCTCGTAGAACTGCACGGCGGGGCACTTACGGTTCACTCGGAACTCGGAAAGGGCTCGATATTCAGCTTCGATCTGCCACTCGCGGATGAAGCCGCCGATCAGGCTCAGTCACAGCTACCTCTAATCTGGGAACAGGCAATGGAGATGATGGAAGATGCACCTAGCGGATTCCTGTTACCCCGCCCAGGTATGGGGGACGCGGAAGCCTTGGCGACGGCAGAGATGGCTCCTTTGTTAAAAGAGGGAAAAGCCACCATTCTGGCTGTCGATGATGATCCGGTGAATCTGGATGTGCTGGTCAGCATTCTTTCGACCGAACCATATGATATAACTACAGCAGGTTCGGGTCAGGAAGCGATGGAATTGCTCGGCACACGTCAGTGGGATCTGCTCATTACAGATGTGATGATGCCCAATATGTCTGGATATGAGTTAACCCAGAAGGTGAGGGAACAGTTCTCGATGTCTGAGCTTCCTGTGCTTCTGTTGACGGCACGAAGTCAGCCGCCAGACATCTACACGGGGTTTGCATCGGGGGCCAATGATTATGTCACGAAGCCTGTAGATGCGGTAGAACTGAAATATCGGATACGTGCATTGACCATGCTAAATCAGTCTATCCAAGAGCGCCTGCGCATGGAGGCCGCTTATTTACAGGCTCAGATTCAGCCTCACTTCCTGTTTAATACGCTGAATTCACTTATGGTTTTAAGCGATATTGATACAGAGCATATGCGGAAACTTGGTGAAGCTTTTTCGTCCTATTTACGGATCAGCTTCAACTATCTCAATACAGGGGAACTGGTGAAATTATCATACGAGCTGGAACTCGTTGAAGCCTATCTTTTTATTGAAAAAACACGATTTGAAGATCGATTGTCGGTGGTATTAAACGTAGAGCCGGACCTTCCGTTGCTTCTCCCGCCGCTATCGATCCAGCCTTTAATCGAAAATGCTGTCAGACACGGTCTATTAAGCCGCAATGTAGGTGGTACGTTATGCCTATCCATCACTCGTCATGAGGGTTATACCCGTATTGAGGTGAAGGATAATGGCAAAGGTATGGAACCGGAGAAGGTTGCAGAACTGCTACATGCTACGCCGGGTGGGAAAGGCGGAATAGGCATTGTGAATACAAACCGCAGATTGCTGCAACGGTATGGTCGGGGATTGTCGATCGTAAGTGAGCCGGGTGAGGGCACGATGGTATCATTTGATATTCCGGATAAGATATAAGGAGAAGGCCGCAGAAGTGAAGACTTCCGGCCTTTTTGTTTTGCTTGCGCATTCAATCCCTATTTTTAATTATTTCTAATGCATCTTTCATATGTTAGTATGTTTAACATTAGAAGCGCGAGTTCCGGCAGTAGGCGCTAAACGTTGTTATAGTGGGTGAAGAGATCGATGCGCAATTGGGTCAAAAATGAAAATGTACAGATGATGGCTATTGCCTTTGCTACAGCGGTAGGGGCGCAATTCAAGATAAATCCGTTCCGGGAAGATTACTTCCGAATCGGGCTGGGGGTTAGCATCCTTTTATTTCTGCTGATGATCATGCCACACTTGTCTTATGTGAAGACAGGAATCCTGACAGGCATCGCGAATTTGCTGTTTCAGTCGGCAGATCTTATCAATCATGTACAGACCGTGTCCATACTGGAAAGCATGCGGGACAATCTGGGGGCAGGCGTGTATTATGTGGTCTTTGCCTATGGGCTTAGCAAATTCAAGCATCGATTCCATGAGATACAGCCTCTTCTGCTCGGCGGGTTAATCACATGTATCGATTTCTCCTCTAATCTTGTGGAGCTTCTTTTTCGCGGAATGTTAAGCGGGACCAATATCTTTTATATGAAGGAATGGTTGTATCTGCTTGTGGTAGGTGGTCTGCGAAGTTACTTTGTGATTGGGCTATATAACAGCATTGCGGTGAGGCAGATGCGGCTTTTACATGCAGAGCAGGAGAAGCGGATGGAGCAGATGCTGAGTGTGAACTCGGGTCTGTATAGCGAGGTCTTTTATCTGAAGAAAGCGATGAATACGATCGAAGGCATTACGGCAGACAGCTATGATCTATATCGCGATCTCCGGGAGCAGGACATGAATCAATACAGTCAGCGCACGCTGGGCATTGCTCAGCAGATTCATGAAGTGAAGAAGGATTCACAACGCATTCTCGCGGGTCTGCTGAAGCTGTATGATAACGAAAAAGCGGTTAATATGAGCCTGTCTGAAGTACTGAACTTTGCCAGCAAAGCAAATCGAAAATATAGCGAAATGCTGCATAAGCAGGTCGAGATCGATATTGAGCAACAGTATGATTGTGAGTCTCCGTATTACATTCCTCTTCTAACGGTAATGAATAACCTGATTGCCAATGCGGTAGAAGCGATTGAGCATGACGGGGCGGTCCGAATTCGTGTGTATGAACAGGAAGGTGACGTGCATTTTGTCGTGATGGATTCTGGTAAAGGCGTACCTGAAGCCAAACGGGATGTTATCTTCGAACCGGGCTATACAACAAAGTTCAATGAAGTTGGCATTGCCGCGACGGGCATTGGCCTGTCCCATGTGCGTGATATCGTCCAGTCATTGGCGGGACAAATTAAGGTAGAGTCGGCGCCTCCAGGAGAGACAGGGACAACATTTGCTATAGCTTTTCCCAAAATGAATTTAATCAAGGGGGCCGATGTCGATGACACTTTCTATCATGATCGTGGATGATGATGTGGTGAGCCGGAGCATGCTGCATGATATCATTGAATCCTGTGGAATCGGCGAGCTTGCAGGCATGGCTGAGGGCGGCATAGAAGGAGCGCGGATGATCATGGATCTGCGTCCTGATGCGGTGCTGATTGATCTGCTGATGCCGGATCAGGACGGAATTGAGATAGTAGCGAAACTGAAGCGCAGGCCTACCAGAACGGCATTGAATTCTTCATTCATAAACCGATTAATCGGGTGGAAGTGGAGCATGTGCTCAACAAAGTGAATGAACAGTGGAAGTACGAACGTTACGTGCTGGAGATCAAGCAGTCGATGGCTCGATTGAATCTGGTGGAAGCGGCGGCCCCTGCTCAAGGTCGTACGGTGCGAGATGCGGCAAGAAGCATTCTGATAGCAACCACAAGTTTGAACATTATGCTCCCCTCTACTTTGACTTCCAGGATGTTCGAATGAAGATGAGAGCCATGGAAGAAGATCAGGCAGGTGACAAAGGCAAGGTTAATATCAAAAAGTTCCTGCATGTGTTCTACATGGAGACAATTGAAAAGATGAATAATTGAACAACTGAATAGCTGAGATATGTTATCTCTTAACCCAAAGCCGAATTTCAGAGGAGGAGAAAGTGAAATGAACATAACTATTGATCAACAAGGCAATTCTAAGGTCGCCATAATTGAAAGTAATGACATCGTCATCAACAATGCTCAAGATGCACTGGATTTGATGGCTTCGGTAAGGTATACCGATGATGCTGATAAACTCATTATCGACAAATCGAACATCACGGAAGAGTTCTTCGAACTGAAAACCAAGCTTGCAGGCGAGATTTTGCAGAAATACGTGAACTATCATGTTAAGCTTGCTATTGTGGGAGATTTCGAAGGACATAACAGCAAAAGCCTGAGAGATTTCATCTATGAGTGCAACAATGGCAAGCATGTTTTCTTTTTGAAAAACAAAAAGGAAGCGCTTCAAAAGTTGCATAGTATCAGTTAAGGTACATCCGAGACATGTAGAGAGCCTGCTTATAATTTGAGCCAAACGTAGGAGGTTTGCACCGTGATATCTAATGAGAATTTAAAGGTATATGCTCTGCCTGAGATCGGAAATCTTAAAGTGCATGGCAGAACAACTGAAGAGCGATCGCCGTTGACGTTATTTTGGACGGGGAGTGCAGTTGAACTCAATGTACGGGGCTCCGAACTATGGGTTGAGGTAGAGTCACAGTATGACATGTATGAGTCGTGGATCAGCATTCTGATCAATGGTGTTCCAGTGAGCAGACAGATGTTAACGGCGGGAAGGTACTGGGTCTGTATATTCCGAGGAATGAACACGAATGTGGTGAAGAATGTACGGATCGTCAAAGATGTTCAAGCGATGAGTGGTGACCCGGGTTGTGCCTTGCAGATTCATGCGGTGAAATCCGATGGAGCGTTCCTGCCTGTTCAGGAAAAACCGTACAAGATCGAGTTCATTGGTGACAGTATTACATCTGGCGAAGGTGCGATTGGAGCGAAAGCGGAGGAAGATTGGATTCCGATGTGGTTCAGCGCCATACATAATTATACATCCATGACAGCAGAAGCGCTGAATGCGGAGTATCGGGTCATCTCGCAAAGTGGCTGGGGTGTGCTGACAAGTTGGGATAACAATCCAAAAGGGAACATCCCCGAGTATTACGAACAGGTCTGTGGCTTGCTTACTGGTGAGCGTAACGAAGCGCTCGGTGCAGGAGATCAGCATAATTTTGGTTCGTGGCAGCCGGATGCGGTGGTCGTGAACTTGGGCAGCAATGATGGGGGCGCATTTCAGTCACCTGAGTGGAAAGACCCCGACACTGGCAAGGTGTACAAGCAGCGGCTGAACGAAGATGGTACGTATCATGAGGAGGATCTGGCTGCTTTTGAGAAAGCGGTGGAACAGTTCCTGTTCAAACTTCGGAAAAACAATCCGGCGGCACATCTCGTATGGGCATATGGCATGCTTGGTTTTCCCATGATGCCCGCCATCTACCGTGCGGTTGATGCGTATGCAAAGGAGACAGGGGACCGCAAGGTCTCAATCATCCAGCTTCCTGATACTACCGAAGAGACGGTAGGGGCGCGCACCCATCCTGGCGAGTTATCTCACCGTAGGACGGCAGAGGTGTTAGCGGAATATGTACGAGGAATGATAGGATAGCTTGAAATATGGTAAAGGAAAGACCACTCTTTCATGAAATGTACCCCGATGGTTAGATTGTGTCTAACTTTATGGGTCCCTTCATCATAAGAATGGTCTTTTTCCTTTTCTACTTATCTAGACATTCGAGGGTGTGTCCGTTGTGCCGCTGTTCTGTACCTCATAACGAATCGAAATGATCTGTCCCAGCGTCTGGGTTCGGATCATTTTGAATTGGCTTGGCACAGTGCCTGTCGGGAATAAGGGAATGCCTTCGCCAAGAATTTTGGGAATGATGGCAACTTCAATCTCATCCAGCAATTTTTTTGCTAACACAGCTTCAACCAGTATTCCGCCACCCACAATCCACACGTCTCCATCAGAAGTTTGTTTTAACCGGGGAATGAGCGTATCTACCGTCTCGGTTGTAAACTGTACATGCGGAGCGGGCGGCTGTTCTGAGCGGGTCAGTACATACGTTGGGCGATCCGCATAGGGGAATTCTTCAGAAAGTGTGAGCACCTCTTCATACGTGTAACGTCCCATAACGACGCTACCGATCGTCTGATAAAAGGCGGCATACCCGTTGTCTCCACCGTCACCCTCCACATCAAATAACCAATCGACCGAACCATCCAGTCTTGCGATATATCCATCCAAACTCATAGCAATGTACAAAATTGTTTTGTTATCAGACATATTCATCGCTCCCTTCTAAAATGTATGATACACTTTAACTATGACAAAAGTTGACGTAGTTAGGATGTTGAATTCATGAATAATCGGAAGCTGGCTATCATGCGTCTCATGGATTCCAGACAGAAATTCACTGCCCGGGAACTGGCAGAACGGTTCGACGTTTCGGTTCGTACGATCCAGCGAGATCTGGATGCATTGCAGGCGCTGGGTTTTCCTTTGTACACAGAAGTTGGCGTGAACGGAGGATACCGGGTGTTGCCCAATCGGATTTTGCCACCTCTTCAACTGACACAGCAGGAGGCATTAGGACTGTTTATGATGCTGGAATATCTACAGCAAGTCCCGGATTTTCCATATGGATCAATGCGTGAACATCTGGCTGAACAGTATTTCTCTACTTTGCCTGAGGATGTACAGGATCTGATTATGCGAATGAGAGAGCATATTACCTTTGTCCAGCATCCTGGTGAGCATTCCGAGCCTTTAACAACCGAGATATTGGGTGCAGCGGTAGAAAAGAGAGAAATCGAATTTATGTATCATGCCCGCAGTGGTCGCAAAAAAGTCGAAGTCTTCCCCTATGGTATCTACTATGAGCAGGGAAATTGGTACATGCCAGCCCGGAATAAGGATCGCGTATTGTTGTATCGGGTGGATCGCATGCAGCAATTGGCTGTTATGGAATCGGTGGATGCATCTGTTCCGAGCCTGAAGGCGTGGCTAGATGCCAAAGAAGACAGAGCAAGCGTAGAAGTGGTGCTGCAATTCACGGAATTTGGAGCGAGGATTGCCGCGTCCGATGTGTTGTTCAAGTCGGTTGATGGCCATGAGTGGCTCGGACTGGTTCCGCCTGAGGAGTTTTCTTTTACAGCGCGAAAGTTACTCTCCTATGGCCCGGAAGTGAAAGTGATCTCACCTCCTGAATTGAAGCAACAGGTTAGAGAGCTGCTCGAACGAAGTCTAAGCCAGTATAGTAGGGGATAAAAGTTATATACGCTCGATATTTGGGTATCCAGGAAAAGATAAGAGAGGTGGTAGAGGAATGAGCAAAGTTTGGACGAAAGACATCATCTCGACTGTATCCGATAAAGTAGTAATTGTGACAGGGGCGAATGGCGGATTGGGGTATGAAACGGCATTAGCGTTAGCTGAAAAAGGCGCGAGAGTTATCCTTGCAGTTCGTAATTTGGAAAAAGGTGAAAAGGCAGCTAATCAGATAAAGTCGTCTGTCCATGTCGCTGGAGAGGTAAGCGTTATGCAGCTTGACCTTAGTGATTTAGCCAGTATCCGTAAGTTTGCAGCCGCTTTTCTTGAGCAATACGATTCCTTGTCTATTCTCGTCAATAATGCAGGAATTATGAATCCTCCATTCCAGTTAACGAAGGATGGCTTTGAATTGCAGTTTGGTAGTAATCATCTGGGCCATTTTGCGCTTACGGGCCTGTTATTGCCACAATTGATTTCTACTCCGAAATCGAGGATAGTTACTATAAGCAGTTTGGCAGCTGGAAATGGTGCAATTGATTTTAATAATTTGGATGGCTCCAAAGGATATGCTCCCATGAAGTTCTACAGTCAGAGCAAGCTAGCCAATCTGATGTTTGCGAGAGAACTGCAGAATAAGTTCAATTCCGCTCATGTTGATTCCATGAGTATCGCCGCTCATCCGGGAATTTCGCATACCAATCTATTTTCCTTCGGTTCGGGGAAACAGGCCAATATTTTCATGCGCAGTCTATTGAAAATCATTAGTCAACCTGCACATATGGGGGCATTACCTACCTTGTATGCTGCAACAGATCCGACAATTACGGGAGGAGAGTATATTGCTCCCAGCGGTATAGGTGGCACTAGGGGCTATCCCAAGAGCGCTACGATTATTGAAAAATTATATGATGCCAACATTTCAAGCAAGCTATGGAGCGTTTCAGAAGAATTAACAGGGGTTTATTACAGATTTGACGTGTAGATTTTGCCAATTAGGAAAATAAACCTTATTATGGTATGGATAGTTGAAAGTTCTTCAACACGAATATGATTGAATGGGGGGCTACCATGATTCGATTCATAAGAAGTTTTACGATCAGCTCTATGCAGAGTCCATGCGATGAACAACGGCGGTTGTTTGCATAGAGCCTGAATTTCTTTTCCGCCACATCATTTTATTGCTTAACCAATGCGTTCATTGTACGACTCTGCTGCCTTAAAGATTTTAACTTTTAAGGAGTGGAGTAACGTGAAATATATTAATGCGGATACCATCTTCCCGGAAGAATTGCTGCGAGAAATACAGCGTCATATCCCCGGAGGCCTGATCTATATTCCGAGGCCCAAGGATGGCCACAAGAAGTGGGGCGAGAATTCGGGTGGCAGAAGGATTGTCCGGGAGCGGAACGACGGGATCCGCCAGCTTTTCGCTGCCGGAACAACCATCGATCAGCTTGCGGACCAATATTGTCTATCCATTGATAGCATCAAGAAAATTGTGTATTGCAAGAAGGGATGAAACTATAGAAGCCATGTTCGAGCAATCGAATGTGGCTTTTTCCTGTAAGAATAAAAAATGGTTATTAAAGGTTTTTTACATATTCGAGGTTGTTAACTGCGCTTACAATTAAATTGACAGTGCAAGGATGCGCGATGAGAGTTCTTGAAACAAGTTTTCAAATCATCTGGTAAGGTTGGTGAATATGAATAATATGAATATAGAATTGAAATTAACGAATAAAGACGAGGCGTATGTGATTAAAAATATGTACCCGCTATACCTTCATGATCTATCCGGACATTATGGTCTGGGTGGAGAGCATACCCCGAACGAACATGGCATTTTCGAACCAAGTCCTGATTATAAAACGTTACAGGATCAGTATAATGTACAGAATGTGTGGTGGGAAAAACCGGAGTGTCTTTATCCATTCCTCATGATTGTGGATGGCATACCGGCAGGTTTTGCGTTCATAGCTACTCCGCCATATTGTTCACAAGGCACGAATTTCTTTGTACATGACTTCTTTCTGATGCAGCCGTTTCGAGGTGTAGGCGTTGCTGAACACGCGGCATCGACGATCTTCGGAATGTTTAAAGGAAACTGGGAGTTGTTCACCAATCCATCGGAGAAAAATAAGATTGGCCAATCTTTCTGGCGGAAAACAGTGGCTAATTATACCGAAGGTAACTATCGGGAAATGTACGGGCATACCTTTGATGGCTATAAATTGATTTTTCAATTCTCCAATATATAAAGAGAGACCGTCTCCCTTTGAGGAAAACGATCCCTCTCCATTGCCTTCTATAAACTACCGTTGAAATAGTGATACTCAGAATTCACTTCAAAACCAACACTGCGGTACAGATTCAAAGCACGTTTGTTCTCAGTAACCACAGACAGGCGAATATCTGTGTAACTTTGTTTTCTTAGGAGATTCACCAGGATGCTAAGCGCAGTGCGCCCCAGTTTCTGTCCCTGATAAGCAGGCAAGATACAGAAGTTATGAATAAATGCGGTTGTTGCATTAATGGAGTTGACCCGTACCAGCCCAACAGGCATTTGATTCTGCCATGCAATATAGGTGACTCGGCTGGGTTCATTTGTTTGCATAAAGTACTCGCGTGTCCAGTCCTCCGAATCTTCAAAGGCTTGGGATGAGCAAGTGACCATGAATTCCATATCCTCGGCTTCTGCTACGGACAACGTTACTTCATGCGGCTCCACAACCGAAAAGACCTCATTCACAAGTTGCATCGAGTACTCCGCACGATCATAAATGGCTCCAAGAGATTGGGCAGTGAGAAGGCCCGGAGATAAGCCCTGAGGAACACGATAACTGAGTTGGTTGATCCCTTGTGGTTTCATATCCATGATGGCCCTTTTCAGTAGGCTGCTGAACACACCTTGGCGACGATACTGTGGGTGTACGATGGCATTAATATTCCCGGTTACACCATCGGATGGATACCAACTGAGGAGTCCTACCAGATCACCGTGGCGATAACAGAGGAGCGCATGGTCTCCGTCTTTTTTGCTGATATGGTCAAGGTCTGCTTTCAGATGAATGGAATCAAGCTGCTTACATTGTTGTTCGAGTAAAATAATAGCTTCAATCTGTTCCTTGGAATCATAGATCATAGGAACGACTTGATAAGTTGACATAGCTTTTACACCTTCATTGTTGAAGGAAACACGCAGTTATTGGACCCGCAGGCGCTATCCTTCGAAAGTTGGTCCAGTTGTAATTTTGATCATCATCATTATCTCCTCCAAATCACTTCCCGATGACTATAACACAATTTGTTATGAAGATGACACCCAATGGATGTAATTCACTGGATGCCTGTTCAGATGTGCCCAATAACTGGACATTATATCCTATTGAAGAGATAATTGAGAGTGATAATGACGAGAAAGGGAGGGATTAACCATGCGCAAGTTGGCATATGTGATGGGTACATTATCTCTTTCCGCCGCCATGTTAATGGGATGTACAACATCTGAACCAGCGGAAAGCACTGAACCCATCACTCCACCAGCAACGGAACAGCCAAGTGATACAGGGGACCAGAAGGCGACGGCGGAAGAGCAGCAACAAGCGCTCGAAATGTCGCTGGAGTATAAGACAACAGAACTGACTGTGGATGGTAAGGACTATGAGGATACGTTAGAGATGGAAGGGTTATTGGCCAAAGGAGACACCATGAAGCCGTTCCTGACCTCCAGGAATTATGAGGCTTATATGGCTAATCGATATATTGTCTTGCCTCTTCAGGTTGCACACATTGAACAAGCGAAACTGCATCCTGAAAATATACAAACCAAGATCAAAGATAACAAGAGCGACTGGATTCTTGTGGAATATACGCTCGATCTGAAATTTACAGACGAGAACGGCAAGGAGTTCAAGTCCATTCCGTTATCGGGGGATATCACCTTTTTGCAGGATCAGGGAGAATGGCGCATTCAGGATGATACGTACAATAGGGATGCATTCGCAGACATCATCAATAATTCACTAACCATTACGAATAAGCTCTTTCATATTAAGTACGCACTTCAAAGTGCGTACTTTTTTGTGGGTGTGTACAGCTAAGCGTGCGTCGTCAAAAGGGCTTCATCGTGATGATTGTTCTTGTCTCTTCCTAGAAATTTGCAGGGTACATTCTCCTGTAATGATGATATCATTTGGATAAATAAACTTACTTATTGCGCTTGTAGAGATTGGGGTTGGATTCATCATGAGGGGAATTCTCCGAGTTGGTTCTCGTAAGGTGTGGTTTTATATCGTTGTTGCCGTTATTGTTGGCTTGGTTGCAGGCTATGTCGTCCTCTCTGAGCCGGCCTCTCCTAAGTTCCAAAGTGAAAAAGGTATTCTGGATTTAAGGCAGGTTCAGCTCAGTACGAATCCACAAAAGTTAACAGGGGAGTGGTCGTTCTACTGGCAAGAGCTACTGTCGCCTGAGGACATACGGGTTCGTTCGGCAAGGGAAGGAAATCAGGACCACTGGATCAGCATCCCAAGCTCCTGGCTTGGCTATCCGTTAGAAGGTCAGCGGCTGAGTGGTACAGGCTACGCAACCTTTCGACTGGTCATACAACTAAGTGAGAACGATCGAAACGAGCAGCTTACTCTGCGGTTGCCGAGCATTTTTCATGCGTACAAATTATGGGTGAATGGCGAACTTCTAGAAGAAGTTGGTGAGGTGGGTCAGGACAAGAGCCGCGTGACCCCGCATCTGGAGACGAAACTGGTGTATTTTCAGCCTAAAAACGATACGATAGAGCTGGTTATGCAAGTAGCCAACTTCAATCATAAGCGTGGCGGCATTACCAAGGATATCGAGCTAGGTGGTAGTGACGTACTAACTTCCAAGACCAATCTGAATCTTGCCAGGGATATGTTCATCACGGCAAGTTTGCTAGTGATCGGCTTGTATAATCTGCTGTTGTTCATGCTGCGACGTAAGGATAGGGCTCCGTTATATTTTGGCCTGTTTACTGTACTGCTTGGTATTCGATCCTTGTTCAACGGGGAGCTTATCTTTACACAATGGTTGCCTCAGTTTCCTTGGGAATTGCAGTTCAAGATTGAATATCTGATTCTTTGTGTCAGTGGTTATATCATCAGCATGTATTTTGATAGCATTTTTCCCAATTACATATCACGATGGTTTCGTCTTTTTAGCTTGATCACAACCGGCGTATTCTGTGTCCTTGTGGTGGTAACTCCTGCACTTATATATTCGAAATTTATGCTGATGATCGGTGTGATGGTAGTTCTACATATGATTTATCTGATGATCGGACTGGTTCAGGCGGCTGTGCGACGTATGGAGGGAGCGTTGATCTTCCTGCTGGTGTCGGTGGTTACGTTGGTCACGGTTGTCAACGATTTTTTATATTTTAACGGATGGTCGCCGATTGGAAATACATCTCCGCTTGGGTTATTGATATTTACGATTGCGCAGTTGATTCTGCTGTCTTCGCGATCTACGAGGACGGCATCGAACGAAGAGAGAATTACACGTGAATTACAGAACGTTAATGACAAGCTGATTGAAATGAATATGAATCTGGAACAGACCGTTCAGGAGCGAACACAGGCCTTATCTACAGTGCATGATGATCTCCAAACCTCGTATGACCGACTGCTTCACTCCGAGCAAGGGAGGAAGAAGCTTCTTGCTTATATTACGCATGATCTGCGTATGCCGTTGTCCAGTATGCTCGGATATGTAGAAGCTATACAGGACAGGGTCAAGCCGGAACGCAATGAACAATATCTGAAGTACATCCGGGAGAACACGATAAGGATTAACCGTATGATCGAGGAGTTGTCCTTCTTGTCTCATTTGGAGACCGGACAGGTCTCGTACCGAATGGAGCCGATTCAGATGATTCCTTTCTTGCATGGTTTTTTTGAACAGTATGAGTTGGTAGTGCGTGACGCAGGATTAGACTTCATACTGGATATCGGAGATACCGAGGATAGACGATCTATTTTGCCAGTTGTCGAGATGGATGCGAAAAGAGTAGAGCAGGCCTTATTTAATCTAGTATCTAACGCCATGAAGTTCACCTCCAGCGGGGGGCTGGTGCGTATTGCACTAGTTGTGGAAATGGTGAATCATGCTCCTCATGCAGTTATTAGCATACAGGATTCTGGCATGGGGATTCCTCCGGATCAGCTTGAGCAAATCTTCGAACGTAATTACAGATACGATCGGCCGGGAATGGGCATAGAGGGCAGTGGACTGGGGCTGGCAATTTGCAGGGAAATCGTACAAGCGCACGGAGGCATGGTTCGAGCGGAGAGCGACGGCAAGATGGGGGCGACATTCTATATAACGTTTCCTTGTACGGTGATTGAAGGAAAGGGGTGATGAGATGGACACGCACAAAATCATGATCGTTGATGATGATCCTCATATATGCGAGATTGTGCAGGTGTATTGTGATAGGGAGGGATTTGTCTCCACCTGCAGTCATAGCGGGTCAGAAGCGATGGAGCTGCTTGCATCGTTTGAGCCGGATTTAATTATACTGGATATATTACTGGCTAATGAAAACGGTATTGACTGGTGCAGGAATGCGCGTAATCTCACCAGTGCGCCGATTGTGTTTCTGAGCAGTCAAGAGGAAGACGAAATAAAAATTAGCGCATTATCCTATGGCGGGGACGATTATGTGACCAAACCGTTCAGTCCGGGAGTGCTCATGGCCAAGATCAAGGCTCACCTTCGCAGAGTGTCGACGGGTAGAAGGGAACAACTGCTGGAGTTACCGGGTTTGACACTGGATTTCTACACGCAGTCCGTCAACATGGGGAGTATACCTATCTCTTTATCGAAAAAAGAATTCAGTCTGCTGTCCTATATGGCACAAAACGTGAATCGTGTCGTCAGTGTCGATACGTTGTTTCAAATCATCTGGGGAATGGAAAGTCTGGAGGATACAAGAACGGTTGCTGTACATATCAGTAATTTACGCAAAAAAATTGAGTCTGACCCCGCTGATCCTGAACGAATCATCACGGTTCGGGGGAGTGGATATATGCTGGTTGCTACCAGTGTGTCACAAGCATGAATACAGCGGTAAGGATGGTAGCCTTCCATAAGTAGGGCGAGATATTCGTAAAATATTAGGGGTAATTTGCCCGAACCGGGTTTGGGATAGTTTTTTCTAAATGGGAAAATGGCGTTGGAGCAGTACCTGACGCTATTGGCCCATTTTTTGTTCTTTCCACTAGCTTCGTAACCGACTCAAGATATTGAATCCCTCGACAGAAGTCCGCGCTTTTCCATCCTCGTCAAAATGATGTGCCATCTCTCAGAGGAATTTAACGATCCAACACGCATGGTTTAAAGTTTTCTTTAGGTTTCTCAGTAGGATAATCCATCATGATAAAATTACAGTGGTCGATATAACGACATATTTCATCAAATTGTAACTGAAGAATAGCTACGAGAACGGTACATTCAAGCCGGATCAAACGATAACAGTGAAGAAATGGTTGTCATGCTGTCTCGCATTAGTATTTGAAGAAGGAAGTGGCTCCAATGGCACGAGTTATATGTATTACATCAGGGAAAGGTGGCGTTGGCAAGACGACGGTGACGGCTAATCTGGGGACTGCCCTTGCCTTATCGGGGAACAGAGTTTGCCTGATCGACGCTGATTTTGGATTGAGAAATCTGGATATTCCACTTGGTTTGAGCAATAGGGTAAACTATCATATTTCCGATTTTCTGATCGGTCGATGTGCTTTACATCAAGTGATTGTCAAAGACAAGCGAATTAGCACCTTGTTCTTCATCTCCTGTAGTAACGACGTGATGCATCACGATGATCCGCAAGTTTTTCGCGAGGTCGTGCAGCAAATAGCCCAAGATTATGATTATGTGCTGATTGATTCGGCGGCAGGCATTGAAAATGGATTCTGGAATACAGCTTTAGCTGCAGATGAAGCTATTGTCGTCACTACCCCTCATCGTACGTCGCTTCAGGACGCTGATCGCGTAATCGGATTGTTAGAAAATATATTTCAGGCTCCTCCGCAGCTCATCATTAATATGGCCGACAGGCAGGAAGCTCGTTCGGCAACGGTAAAGATGGAGGATATCATCGATATTCTCAATATCGGTGTGATAGGCGTGATCCATAGCGATGTAGAAGTTATACGTTCCGTACATAAAGGCATCCCGATTGCACTTGATCCCGAGTTTGAAAGTGGGCAGCGTTTCCGGCACATCGCCCACAATGTGGCGAAGAATCAGCAGAAGAATTTTATTTCATTAAATTCCAAGAAGCATAGAAGTATTTTTTTGCTTTCTCAAAGACTGCTTTGGGGGGAGAGCAGTTGATATATTTGATTCTGGTATATGGATCGTTTAGACGCGAATCATCTGGATGGTTTACAGACTAGCTAAAAGAATTCATGAAAATTAGTGGTGTGGGGAGTTACCTTCCCTAGCCGCTATTTTTTGATGTCTATGATGTTCTCGTTTGCGAGTAGTTGCTTACTTAAAGTTTTCTTTATAATTCACAAGTGTCCCTATCTCGCATGATAAAATACGGAAGAAAAAACGACATAATTTGCTGTGTCGGTGTCACAATTCGACTGCGACTGATCAGAAAGGTCGGTGAACGAATTCAATCTGTAAAGTTGGCATTATCGTACCTTAAAGCAGTCGGATCTCTCCAGTTGGATGTTTGAGCTGACGTTGATGTTCTGAATGTGCTGAACGCCGCAACTAGGTTGTAAAGTTTTTCCTCGCTTGATCTCCACGTGCCGAGCGAACTGACTCGCAGGAGACCACTGACCCCGATCTGGGTCAGTGGTTTCGGCTATTAGTCTGGCTTTGTTGATTAGCTTGGTTAGAAACCAATTTTGGATGGTTTTTTTTAGTTTGATCTATACATAGAAGGGATGAATAAAAGTGAAGAAAGTAATACAGGGATGGAAGGTGAGCCGGCAGATCCTGATGTGGATGCTGGTGGTCAGCTTAATAGTTTCTGCCGTGCCCCTATTACCAGCGCAATCGGCAGTAGCGGCTGAACTGCCGATGCAAAAGACAAAAGTAACCACATCCACTGGATTCCAGGATGTGAGTCCCACCGACTGGTTCTATGATGCAGTCGTCCATGTGCAGGAGAAGGGCATATTCAGCGGAACGAACGCGAGTAGCTTCTCTCCTAAGGGGACAATGACACGTGCCATGTATGTAACGGCACTTGGACGGATGGCCGGAGTCGATGCGGGGGCGTACTCCACTTCGAGCTTTGCTGATGTACAGGCGGGCAGCTGGTATGCGCCATATGTCGAATGGGCGGTTAAGAAGGGAATTACCGATGGCACGGGGGATCGGAAATATTCGCCGGATGCTACCGTATCTCGGGAGCAAATGGCAACGATGACGTTGCGGTATTTTGAAAGCGAACAGATTCCATATCAGACCGAGAATCCGGTCACGAAAGAGCCGGGTGATATCGCGAATGTATCGCCTTGGGCGGCTGACGCGGTCGTCAAGCTGTGGCAAGCCGGTGTGTTCACCGGAGACGCCAAGGGCAACTTCAATCCGCGTGCGCAAGCAACTCGCTCGGAAGCTGCGGTTCTTTTCATGCGCAACAATGCAGTTGTAGAGGCGTGGAAACAGCAGAATTCAACGCCAGTGACGCCAACACCTGAACCAACGCCAACGGTGACACCAACACCAACACCGACATCAACACCAACACCAACGCCGACGCCTGGCGGTAATAATGGTGGTGGAACGCCTGGAGACAACGGAGGCGGTAACACCGGTGAGGCTACATACACACTCACCTTCGAGAGCAACGGAGGTACGCCAGTTGACGCGCAGAAAGTGCGGAAAGGCCAAGCGCTAAGTACTCTGCCTGCCCCAACAAAGGAAGGTTACATTTTCCAAGGGTGGTTTGTGGATAGTGACCTTTCACTCATCTTCGCAAGTGGCACTACCTTGACTGCGGATACGAAGTTGTATGCGAAGTATACGGATAGCATAGATAATGCCGTACAGAGCACACCAAGCTATTCGGTGCTGGATGTGGCACCAGACTTCACGATCGCGGTACACGATGCATCAGGAAACCTGACAGTATCCGAGGTTCAAGCGGGCATGACGTTCACAGACACGGCGAATCCCGACTTTGCTGGAGTTACCGTCACTGGCGGGAACGGTGCTTTCACGGTAGCGTCCGCAGCTGAAGACGGAAAATTCGTTGAAGGCAATACGTATCAACTTACGTTGACGGATAACAGTTTGTCCTTCCAAGGCCAAGATGCGACGACGAGTATTTACGTTTTTAGTGTCGCTAAGCAAGAGGTTCTGGACATTCCGCTGAACCCTAACATGATCTACCTTCCATTTACGGATGTCACGGATATGATATTGAATGGCGAAGCTGTGGGTTCACCTGCGATTTCGGTAGTTGCCACGACGGTGGGCGGTAGCGAAAATGCGCTTGCCGAGGCGAATGCGAGCAGTGGAACGTTCGTGTATTCCGGCAGCACCGTGATTCAAGTCGGCAATACTGTCGCCATATATCAAGGGGTTCGTCCCGATCGACGCACGTTAGAAACCACCGGCGCTGACGACGGCGATGTGGCCTATGTCCAGATTACGGCGGTAGACGGAAGCACTTATACCTACGATCATGCGGATATCAAACAAGTATTGCTCAAGCCGGATGTTCTGCCGGTGAGTGTGGAAGCGGACACAGATGGAGATCGGAACAACAATTCCATCACAGTTGAGCATACCCAGATGAACTACAGCGACAGCCTGTATGAGCCTTTTGGCTTGGATGAGTTAACCACGGTGGATGTGGGTGACTTTATCGGTTTTTATGAAGGCAACTTTGCTGAAGATGGTTCTCGAATTGTCAGTTATGGACGTATCACTTCAATTACGCCTGAAGCTGAGATGGACGTCATCGAATATACTGATGCCACGATTGGAGATATTGAGAATGTCTTCAACATCTATCAGCAGCAAGCGATTGACGGCGACGATCTGTTGTCGGAAGAACAGATTGCACAGCTCGAAGAGCAAATTGAGCAGCAAGCGAGGGACAGCGGATTCGTCAATGAAGCCGCGGATTATCTGTCTGACATCGCCATGGAGACGAAGGAAATTCAGGAGATCAAGGCTCAGTCCTCCCTTGCGTCCGGTAAAGGGAGCCGGGTAAGTGTGGAGAATCTGACCGTTGTTGCTTCACTCGGCACGAGGCTGAAGAATATTGACGGCCGAACCTCAGGCGTAAGCGCTACATTACAAGTGGGTGCCGATATTGTTGTCAATATCAATGAAGACAGCGATCTTGTTATCCATATGACGGGTACATTCGTTCAGGAGATGAGCCTGGATCTCGGTATTAATGGGGATATGCAAGGGCATTGGTTGAAAAAGTGGGGAATTCCTTACTGGTACAGCATTGATGATTATGTAATTACGGCGAATCTGGATGCTTATAGCTATACCGGGATGAACATCACGGCAGAGATAGCTCTCGTTGAACACGATAAGTTAAATGATGCACTGAATGACTGGTTGGGCGAGAAGAACGCTGGCAGGTTGGGAAAGGTTCAGGACATTGCGACACAGATTAAAGCGGTAATGGCGGGTGTGCAGGATACTGCCGTAGATGCGGAATCGTTGAAGGAAAAGTATCAAGAGATGTTGGAGCAAGACACGGAGTGGGTTCCGTTAATCAAGAAAGAGCTCTTTGAAAAGAGCGTACGCGTGGCTTTAGGTATTGTGGAAGTCAAATTTGAAGCGGAGTTTGTGGTCAGCGCCCAGGTGAACCTGACGGTGGGGGCAGATTTCTACTATAAGATGGCCAAGCGCTACTCGGTTAGCTTGCGCGTATTGAGTTTTAGTGGTTCGAGCAATACGGTCAGCTTGCCGGGAGACGGAGATTACCAATTTACCTTCTATGTGATGGGGACGATCGGTTTACGAGCTGGTATTCATATGGAGGTCAAAGCGGGGATTGGAAGCGTCAAGTTGAATAGTATCGGGCTTGCTGTAGAACCCGGTGTGTATGTGAATCTGTGGGGCTACTTCTATTATCAGCTAAAAAATATTAGCGGGGTGAAGACTACGAAGTCTTTAGGCGCCCTGTTTGTTGAGATCGGCATCTATCTGGAGGTCGAACTCGGCGCTCAATTAGGCGATGGAGCGCTTTCCGACGGTGTAGAGCTGGTCGATGAAGAGTGGCCGCTATACACGATAGGTGAGCAGCAGAACGTATATGATTTCGCCTATCCGCAGGATGATGAGCTTGGGTTGCTCTTTAGGGGAAATGCTGACTCTCGCAATTTACCAGAGTCATTTTTCAAGATGAATACTCTTGATTTGAAAACAGGTATAACTACGGAACAAACATATGATAGTTCACAATTTGATATTCAATTAAGCGGTGATAATTTCAGATTTTTGCTAGATAAAAAAGGGGTACAAGTTAGAAACAAGACGATTCCATCGAGTGCGGCTAAATTAGTTATTACTTGGAAGGGAGCGCCGATGTCATTCACGTCAGATCCAATTCAGCGTACATTTCCACTGAACTGGATTAAGAGTGAGGATGGTGACCTTACGATTGAATTAGATCCAAGGAATGGTGAACTGTCTGAGATTGTGACTGCTGCCTTTAATGCAGCCATTCATGTGAAAAATAAAATCCCAGTAAATCCGGGATATACTTTCAATGGATGGTATACCGATGCATATAATGGAACAAAAGTGGAAATTCCCAATCGGATGCCAGCAGGTATTTCGAAACTGTATGCACATTGGACTGTGAACACGAATACACCATACAAAGTTAATCATTATTTGATAGATGCAAATTCACAGAATTTATCTGTGCTTGCGGATTCCGAAACGCAGACGGGAACAACAAATACAGAGATTCGTATAACCTCTAACAAATATAGGGATCGTGGTTATAATGAAGTTGTAGTAAAAGGTATCCATATTAAAGGCGATGGTTCGACGGTTGTTAATATTTATTACAAACCGATAAGTCGGACACTAACTTTTAATTTAGGTTATGAGGGAGCAACAGAAGGTAAACTAACAGATCTAATTTATAAAAATATCGTTAATCGAATTCCAGTTCCAACAAGAGCGGGATATACGTTTGCGGGTTGGTCACCGAATGTACCAAATACGATGCCT